>CANLAE010000007.1 GCA_947488765.1 Chitinophagaceae bacterium
ACAAACTCCACTACCTGTGGCTCTGCAACTGGTACTACAATTTTAAACGGATTAGTTGCTAGTACAAGTTATACTGTTAATTATACTGTAGCTGCAACCAATCAAACCGCTACAATTATTTCAGGTGCTACTGGATCTTTGGTTATTCCTAATTTAATAGCTGGTACTTATTCAAATATTTCAGTAACATTAAATAATTGTACATCAAATATTGTAGGACCTTTCACTATTGCTGATCCTATACCACCTACACCACCTACCATTGTAAGCAATAATTCTCCGGTTTGTTCGGGTAGTGCGCTTGTTTTAACAGCAGGTTCAACTGCTACTGGAGCAACCTTTACATGGACTACTCCAAGTGGTTCAAATGCAACAGGGGCAACGCTTACAGTCTCATCAGCTACTATATCTGATGCAGGTATTTATAGTGTAATAGTTACTTTGAATAGTTGTAATTCATTACCAAAAACTACAACAGTTATCATTAAACCTACACCAACTATAACAAGCAGTAGTAGCACAAATCCTACTACTTGTGCTACTGCTACAGGAAGTATAATTTTAAATGGCTTGACTGCTGCAACTTCTTATGCAATTGCATATACTAAAAATGGAGTTGCACAAACTGCAAATTTGAGTGCGAATGCTTCGGGAGTTGTAACTATAGCAAATTTGCCTGCTGCTACTTATGCAAATGTTACGCTTACATTGAATGGCTGTACTTCAACTGCGGTAGGTCCGTTTGTATTGTCTGATCCCAATCCTCCTGCAACGCCAACAATTGTAAGCGTTCCATCGGCTACAATTTGCTCAGGAAATAATCTTACTTTGACTGCAAGCACAACTACTGCAGGTACGATTGTTTATAATTGGAGTGCAAATAATAGTTTCATACCAACTACTACTAATCCAATTGTATTTAATAATGCTTCAACTTCTGTTTCCGGAACATATTCTGTAACTGCCACATTGAATAGCTGTACTTCAGCTGCAGGTCAGATTGTTGTGGTTGTAAATCCTACACCAGTAATTATAAATGGAGTAGTTTCTAATCCTACGGACTGTGCTTCATCTACAGGTAGTATTGCATTAAATGGGTTAAACAATAATACCACTTATACAGTAAGCTATACTATCAATACAACTGTTCAAACCCTTACATTAACCACTAATGCCTCCGGAGTATTAACAATTCCATCATTAAATACTGGAACTTACAGTGATATTTCAGTTTCATTAAATGGTTGTCCTTCAAATTCGGTTGGACCATTTATATTGACTGATCCTGCGGCACCCGGTGTTTTAATTGTTACCAATAATTCCCCTTTGTGTGAAGGAGCAACTTTAAACATTGTTGCAAGTTCAGCTGTAACTGGTGTTTCATTTGCATGGACAAGTACCAACGGTTATACCAATGTAGGTAATTCAGTTACAATTAATCCTGTTACAACTTTATCAAGTGGAACGTATACTGTTACCGCAATTAAAAATAATTGTGCTTCAACAGCTACTGCAATAGTTTCTGTAAAACCATATCCTATTACAGCATTCACAACGTCACCTTTTGTATGTATGCCTAATGGTGCGGTAAGTTTTACCAATTTAACTACAGTTCCTGATGGCAGTACACCAACTTATGTTTGGAGTTTTGGTGATGGCTCTCCTGTTGATAATACTACCAATCCAACACATATCTACACAACTTCAAATACCTACAGCATTAGCCTTACAGCTACTGCAGGTAATGGATGTAGTAAAACAATTAGCAAACCATTTGATAAGTTCTATGACAAACCTTTAGCTTCATTTAAAGTCGACAAGGACACATTGTGTTTAGGTCCTACAAGCTTATTTAAAGATTTAAGTACTGCTCCTAATAGTAATATAAAATCATGGTTGTGGGATTTTGGAGATGGTGCAATTTCAACATCACAAGACCCTGCTAAAAAATTCAATTTGCCTGGAAATTACATTGTAAGATTAATTGTAAGAAGTCAGGAAAATTGTGTATCAGATACCAGTAAAAAGCAAATTAAAGTATATCAGCAGCCAATTATTGATGCAGGCCCTTCTTTTGCTGTTGCAGTAGGTACAACTATTGTATTCAATCCAACTGCTAATGACTCATCAGTTGTAAGCTTTTTATGGACACCATCATCTCATTTTGTAAAAGCAGATACCTTGCGTCCTACATTAATTGTAAAAGGGAATCAAACATATTTTCTTACAGCAAAAGGGGAGTGGAAATGTACAGCAACTGATTCTTTAAAAGTTATTGCATTGAAGGTATTGAAAATTCCAAATGCGTTTTCACCTAATGGAGATAATATTCATGACAAATGGGAAATTGATGATTTAAAAGATTTCCCTTTTGCAGAAGTTGAAGTATTCAACAGAAACGGCCATTTGGTTTATCACTCTAACGGATATTCTAGTCCTTGGGATGGAACATTAAATGGGAAACCATTACCAGTTGCGACTTATTATTACATTATTGACCTTAAAAATAATTTTCCAAAACAAGCCGGATCTGTTACTATTTTGAAATAAAAAATTGTTTAAAGATTTTGATATGAAATTGATGAAAAAAATTGTACTGACATTTATTTGCGCAACTATTGGCACTGTGGCAATCAATGCCCAGGTAGATCCACATTTCTCGCAATACTACATGTATCCTTCTTATTTAAATCCTGCTTTAACAGGGGTTTTTGATGGAGATTACAGAGTAACTGGAATTTACAGATCACAGTGGGGAAATATAACTTCTCCATTTTCTACGCCTGGAGTTGCTGCGGACTTTAGTGGAAATAAAAGTCTGAATTATGGTGTTAGTCTTTTACAACAATCTGCTGGCGATGGCGGTTACAATTATTTAACTGCTTATGGTAATGTAGCTTATACCGGAATCAGACTTGGCGCTTTAGGAAACCAAAGAATTGTTTTTGGGTTACAAGCCGGCATGATCCAAAGAAGGTTCAATCCTTCAAAATTATCCTGGGGTGATCAATGGAATCCAATCACAGGTTACAACCCATCTAATCCAACTGCAGAATTTTTAAGTCGAACCTCTGCTACAGCTTTTGATGCCGGTGCCGGTGTTTTGTATTATGATGCACAAAGTGGAAAAAAAGTAAATTTTTATGGCGGATTTTCAGCAGCACATTTAAATATGCCTGATGATAAGTTTAGTGAAAATGGATCGGAAAAGTTACCCATGCGTTTTACCATTCATGCGGGTGCAAGAATAGTTATCAGCGAAACTTTTTCACTAACACCAAACGCACTTTATATGAAACAAGGGAGTGCAACAGAAACCATGATTGGCGCATACGGACAATTGAAGGCCCCAATGAAAACAGATTTTTTATTTGGTGTGAATTATAGAATCAACGATGCAATTGCTCCTTATGTAGGCTTTAGTTACAAAGAATTTACACTTGGAGCAAGTTATGATATCAACTCTTCTGATTTAAGTAAAATGCAAAAAGGAGCAAGCAGTTTTGAAATATCATTATCATTCATAGGTCGCAAAAAAACTCAGACCCCTGAAGTAGAGTTTATTTGTCCAAGATTGTAACAAGACACAAAAAAAATATATTATAAAAATGGCAACAAGGAATTACATGAAAAAGCTAACCATCTTATTTACACTCTTCTGCTTTACAATATTTGCATATTCACAGCCTGTTTATGATTTTTTAAAAGCAGCTGATGATTATTATAAAAATGGAGATTATTTTTCTGCAGCACAGTATTATGAAAAATATCTGGGTATCGGAAAAAATAAAATAAAAGGAAATGATTTTGATCCTTATGCAGCTGCATCACTTACCAAACAACAAAAAACTGCAGTAAGTAATAAGCAACAAGCAATGTATAATTTAGCAGAAAGCTATCGCTTATTAAATTTTCATACTAAGGCTGAACCATGTTATTTAAAAGCATCTGCTTTTTCAAAAACTGAATTTCCAGTTGCTTCCTATTGGTATGGGAAAACCCTCAAGGCTTTAGGCAAGTATGATGCTGCAGATTCTGTATTGGCTTCGTTTTTAGCTACCTATTCATCTGCTGACAGTTACAAATTAGATGCAGAAAGAGAATCTAAAAATCTTAAATTTATTCAATCACAATTACTTAAAAAAGATTTGTATTTATACACTGTAGAAAAAGCTGCTAACAATTTAAATACAAAAGGTGCAAATTATGCTCCAATGTTGATGGATACAGATAAATTAATGTTTACATCTACCAGATTAGATTCATCTCAACCTAAAAACAAACAATACATCAATCATATTTTTGTTGCAAATCTTACTGATGGAAAAGTTACTTCAATCACTAAAACAAATGTGCCACAACCAGTAGACATTCACCAAGGTGTTACATCAACTACACCCGATAAACAAACATTGTTTCTGAGCAGATGGTCTTTGGTAAAAGGAAATAAGATTGCACAATTATATGTAAGTAAAAAGATTTCAAATGATGCTTGGGAAGAGCCTAAATTGTTAGATACTTTATATAATTATCCTGGGTTTAGCTCACAACAACCATTTGTAATGCCTGATGGAAAACATTTGTTGTTTTCAAGTAATCGTCCAGGTGGAATTGGAGGATTTGATTTATGGTATGTTACTATAGACAATGCAGGCAAACCGCTTGATCTTCCGGTTAATATGGGAAGTACCATCAATTCTGTATATGATGAACAAGCACCTTATTACCATGCTGCTTCAAATACTTTAATCTTCTCATCCAATGGAAATATCGGAATGGGTGGTTTTGATTTCTTTAAAAGCAAAGGAAATATTGACTCATGGAGTGTTCCTGAAAATTTTGGTTATCCGGTTAATTCTATCAAAGATGATATTTATATTGTTGCTAGCGGAGGTCCGAAAAATATCTTGGAGCATGTAGTATTCAGTTCAGACCGTTCAAGTGAATGTTGTTTGGATTTATTTTATTTGGCGAAGAAAAGACTCTTAAAGCAAATTTCTGGAATTGTAGTTGAATGTGATAACAAAACTCCAATTGTTGGCGCTAAAGTTGAAATAACCAATAGTAACAACAATCTTGTTCATACTCAGGTTACAGGTAATGATGGATCTTACGCTTTCACTATGACTGATTTTGAAAATCTATCAATAAGCGGTTCTGTTAAAGGGTTTAAGCCAGCAACTATTGCCTCAGAAGCAATTGCTGATGATGAAGTTGAAACACAAGTATTGCCGGAATTATGTTTACAAAAAATTATTGATACAATTCCTCCTCCACCAAAAGTGGATACTATTGTTGTAATGAATAATATTTACTTCAATTTTAATGAAGCTACTATTTTGCCAGAATCATTTACTTATATAGACGCTGAAATTGTTACCATGATGAATAGATACCCAACAATGGTAATTGAAATTAGTGGTCATACCGATAATATTGGTAAAGATGATTACAATTTAAAATTATCTGAGCGCAGGGCCAATGCAGTTAAAGATTACTTAGCTTCAAAAGGAATTGCAATTGCAAGAATGGAAACAAAAGGATTTGGTAAAACAAAACCAATTGCCCCTAACAAATTACCAAACGGCAAAGACAATCCTGAAGGAAGAGCCAAAAATAGAAGGATTGAATTTAAAGTATTACGGTACTTGTAATTTTATAATTACTTATAATAAAAAAGTGTTGTTGATTATTTCAGCAACACTTTTTTTATAGTATTACTCAAACTAAATTCCAATAAATATTTCAATTGAGTCATCAAAAGAAATCAATAAAAAAGCCACAAGTAATTCAACTTGCAGCTTTTTGTTTTAGGGCTTTGGGGGTGATTATTCTGATATTTTTCCATCAAATTCGGCAGCATTTTCTTCTGCTTCTTTTTTGGTGGCATGTATTATTTTGTCTTTGTGTTTTGGTGGACAATAAACTGTGTAAAATTTCAAATCTTTTGCCTTGTCTATATTTCGGATAGTGTGCTTTGAACCAGCGGGAACAATTACCAAATCTCCATTGGTAACATGATAGGTATTTCCATCAATTACAACCTGCCCAACACCACTTTCAAAACGAAATAATTGATCGATATTAGAATGGGTCTCTTCATCAAATGTTTCACTTGGCTTTAAAGACATAACGACAAGTTGCATGTTTTTTGTGGTGTACAATACTTTTCTGAAATTGGTATTTTCTAATACATCTTTTCCAATATTCGTTCTTAATCCTTTACCAATAATATCGCTCAAAGTTGCAACTTTAGATGTATCAGCTTTCTTTGTTTCAACTTCTGTTATTTCTGTTCGGCTAACCTCTGAAGTTTTTTTAGTTTCGTTTTTGCAGCCAATCAACATTGTAATCACAATGCAGGTACCCAACATTAATTTTTGTACCATTTGTTATTCATTTTTTAGAGTTTAAAAATATTGAACAACAAAATTGATATAGAACTATTTTAGTGGAAATGATATTGATACTTTACTTCGATGATTGTAGTAAGATTTCTTTTATCGATATTGTATATACTTGATGTAATTTTTTTGAGTGCTTTCTTGCGAAATAGTATCTTTTACAAACCCATGCTTTTCTAAAATGTAAATTGATTTAATATTTGCTGCATCAACATTTGCTTCAATATTGTTTAGCTGTAAAGCTTCAAATCCAAAATCAATCACTTTAATAATAGATTCTTGTATGAAACCTTTGTTTTGAAAAGTTGGTAATAATTCATACCCAATTTCTGCAGTTAATGTTTCAAAACAATAATTTGCAAGACAAATTGTACCAATTAGTTTATCGGTTTCTTTTAAAGTTATTGCCCAATAATATACTTCTATTTTTTTAGCAGACTCCAATACTTTGTTTATAAAAATACGTGCATCATCAATCGTTTTGCATGGCTCTCTTTTTACAAAAGTGTTTACTTCTTTATTGGATCTAAGGGAAAATATGTCTTCATCGTCATCAATTGACAACGCTCTCAAATGCAATCGGGTGGTGATTAATGTAGTAATGTTATTTTTTTCAAATTTAAGTATTCAAGTTTATTTAAAGGGCTTAATTTTTATTCGCATGAAATTAAAAAACGCTTAAAAATTCTATTCCTATTATGATAGATATTATGCTCGTTCTTGAACTAAATCACCTTTTTTACATCAATAGATTTTTAGTTTCGTAATAGTATAAATCATTCTTTTTTATAAAACTCTCTACAATGGAAAAAGAAATTGGCGCTTCAATAGTCAACGAAAAAGCTGGTACAAACAGCTTTAAATTTTTAAAATCTCCCACTGGGATTAAAGGATTTGATGAGATTACACTTGGAGGCCTCCCTTTAAATCGTCCTACGCTTTTAGTAGGTGCTATTGGTTGTGGCAAAACATTTATGTCAATGGAGTATCTTATTAATGGGGTGGAAATTTATAATGAACCTGGCGTTTTTATGACCTTTGAAGAAAAGGCAGATGAACTCCTTACAAATGTTTCTTCGCTTGGCTATGATTTGAATAAATTAATTAAAGACAATAAAATTTATCTAGAACATTTAGAGATTGGTCATAACGTTATTAAAGAAGCAGGCACCTATAAAATTGATGGATTATTTGTAAGATTAGAACAAGCAATAGATAAAGTGAAAGCGAAAAGAGTTGTACTTGATTCTTTGGATACCCTTTTTGGAAGTTTGGATACCCATATTCTTCGTTCAGAATTTAACAGACTTGTTACGTGGTTAAAAGACAAAAAGGTGACTGCAATTGTTACTGCTGAATTAGGCAATGTTTTTGTAACACGAATGGGTTTAGAAGAACTCATTGCAGATTGTGTAATTGAATTAAGTAATAGAGTTAACAACCAAATTAGTACAAGAAGATTAAGAGTGTTGAAATATAGAGGTTCAATGCATGCATTAAATGAATATCCTTTTGTGATTGATGAAAATAGAATGTCTGTTTATCCAATTATTAGTCAAGGGTTAGTACAACAATCAAGTTCAGAATTCATTTCTTCAGGTATTCAGAAACTAGATGTTATGCTTGCCAATAAAGGCTTTTATATAGGAAGCAGTATTCTTATTTCGGGTACAGCAGGTACAGGGAAATCAAGTGTATTGGCATCCTTTGCAAATGATGTTTGTAAAAAAAACCAAACTTGCCTTTTTTGTGCTTTTGAAGAAGCGCCAAATCAGATATTAAGAAATATGTTATCTATCGGATTGGATCTTAAACCTCATGTTACATCGGGTAAATTACAATTTTATTTTGCAAGACCAAGTTTGCAAAATCTTGAATTACATTTCTTGGCTATAAAAGAATTGATTAATACTTGGAAACCCCAAGTTATTTTACTTGATCCAGTTACAAATTTAATGACTGAAGGCCCTAATAGTGACGTAAGAAGTATGTTAACCCGATTTGTTGATTATCTGAAAACAAAACAAATCACTGTAATGTTTGCCGCTGCTATTACAATTGGATCAATTGCACGAAACCCAAGTGATGAAGGCATTTCATCTATGGTTGATACATGGATTATGGTTGAAGATATAGAGCTTGATGGTGAACGCAATAGAAGCATGTATGTAATGAAATCGAGAGGAATGGACCATTCAAAAGAAGTAAGAGAGTTTGTGATTTCTTCTTCTGGAATTAATCTTCTTCCAATTGCAAGAAATAGTCAAGGATTAATAATTGGTTCTAAAAGAATTGCAGCCGAAAAAGCAAAGGTGGAAATGGCTGAAAAAAAAGTTTTACAAAATGAAAGCATAAATGATGGCACAATTAATAGATAAACCAATTGAGAATTGTTGATAGGAAATTTTTTGTAGTAATAAAATAATATTAAAATGAACTCTGAACAAAATCCTACATCCGTAAATGAAAAAAAAGAAGAAAATGCTAAGTTTATTTTTCAATTATTTGTTAGTAATAATTCAGCAGTCTCATCAAGGGCAATTTTAAACGTTAAATCAATTCTTGAAAAAAAATATAAGGATCATTATATTTTGGATATAATTGATATTTATGAAAATCCAGGTTTAGCTATTACCGAGGAAGTGCTTGCAATTCCATTATTAATCAAAAAATTCCCTTTGCCAGAAATTAGAATGATAGGTGACTTCTCGGATACTAAAAAAGTTTTACATGAATTCTTATTCGATATTTATTTAAAGCCCTAGTTATGGCAAAAAATTATACTGAAGAATTAGATTTTATTCTCGATTCGTTAATAAATGAGTATGAAAATATCAACGAAGGAGTAAAGTTTTATGAAGGGGAAGCCCCAAAAACAAAAAAGGAAAAAGTAACTGAAATGGTTGTAGGAGAATATAATTTAAAGTAATGGGAAATTAATGTGCTTTTTCATCGTTTATTAATTGATAAACAAATTATTAGTATAGAACCCTTAACTATTTCACTGGATGGCATTGTTTTTAAAGGAAAGGGAGGTTATACTGAAAAAAGTAAACTTGATGATTTAGAAAACATTCGCATTAAAATGATTGAAAGTGACCTAAAAAAATATTCATACGGATTAATGATTTTTACTGGAGTAGTTGCAATTGGTACTATCATCTCCGCAATATATTTTGCCTTAGAGATTTGGAGACATTTTTTTTGAAAAATTAATATCTAACTCTTTCTTTTATGCAAAGGCAAAGAAGTTATTTCTGCTAAAGCTTTTGCACCTAAATCACCTTCCTTACTAAAAGACCAAACAAACAATGATTTTATTGGGTTGGTTTTTCGAATTGCTTCAACTGCTTTTAAGGTTAATTTTTTTGCAATTCCTTTTCGTCTGTATTCTTCTAGTACCATTGCCGAACACAAATACAAAGTATCGTAGGATATATTCAATGGAGTTTTTTCATAGAGTTCTTTCTCTGAAATTTTTTGTTCAAGAAATTGATGCATTAATTCGGTTGTTGTTGGTAATAAAAGTATCCATGCAACAGGTCCATTTCCATCATCATACTCAGGTACAGTTGCCGGATGAATTTGTTGAAGATGTTGAATTACTTCCTCATTAACATCCAATTGATCAGGGTCATTTTTTGTGGCAAATACTTCGTCTGCCAATTGCAACATTCTTTCAAAATTACTTAATGCCATGTACCAAAAATACTGAATCTAATGTCAGCCTATTTCATTTGATGATAATTTTTGGCAGAAACAGTAAACGCTCATTTATATTGCAAATTTCAAAGTCAATTTTTTAAATTATATGGTATATTAACTGACCTTTTCTTTATTGGTTTTTTCTAACTAACATTGCAGTAATAAAATTGTTTATTATGTATCCCAATCTATATTATTTTTTCAAAGATATTTTTGGCGTAGAATGGCAAGGGTTGAAAATTATTAATTCTTTCGGATTTTTTGTTGCACTGGCATTTATTGCAGCTGCATGGGCATTAACAGCCGAGTTGAAACGCAAACAGGGATTGGGTTTGTTTACTTTTACAGAACAAAAAATTAAAGTTGGGGCACCTGCGCCAATTTCAGAATTAATCATCAATTTTATATTGGGCTTTTTTCTAGGATATAAAATTTTAGGCAGTTTTTTTATGCCTAATGTTTTTAATGATCCTCAACAATATATTTTCTCATCACAAGGAAACTGGCTTATTGGGATTTTATTAGGTTTGTTTTTTGCTGGGTTAAAATGGTATGAAGCGAATAAACAAAAGTTGGCTACTCCAGAAGAAAGGACCATCCGTATTTGGCCACATGACAGGGTAGGCGATATGGTTGTGTATGCAGCAATATTTGGGTTTAGCGGAGCAAAATTATTTGACATATTGGAAGCACCTGCTAGTTTTATTGAATCAATTCAAGCTGTAAAAGCAGGCAGGCAAGATGCTGTTTCGTTATTATTCAGCGGACTTACTTTTTATGGTGGATTAATCGTAGCAACAATTGCAATTATTTTTTATGCAAGAAAACATAAAATTGGAATTATACATTTAGCCGATGCAATTGCACCCGCAATGATGTTGGCTTATGCTGTGGGTCGTATTGGATGTCAGGTTAGCGGAGATGGTGATTGGGGCATTGTAAACAGTGCTTTTATCAGCGATACAAATGGACAAAGTATTGTTGCTACAACCGAACAGTACGCTGCTACCTTACAAACACATCATGGCTATTTAGTTAGCAAATTTGGAAGTTTAGCGCAAGTGCCTCATTATGCAGTACAACCATTTTTAGGATTGCCTAATTGGTTTTTCGCATATACTTATCCTCATAATGTAGTGGGTGATGGTGTTCAGTTTGCAGGTTGTAGCGGACAATATTGTGCTTATTTGCCAATGCCTGTTTTCCCTACACCTTTTTATGAAATGATGACTTGTGGTGTTTTGTTTTTAGTATTATGGATGTACAGAAGCAAACTGAAATTTCCGGGACAAATGGCAGGATTGTATTTAATATTCAATGGAACTGAAAGATTTTTAATTGAAAAAATACGGGTAAATGCAAAATATAATTTTGGATCTTTTGGCATTACCCAAGCTGAGATTATTTCGTTTATTTTAATTATTTGTGGAGTCATATTGTTTACCCAAGCAAAGAAGTTTAAGAAAGTTATTTAGTTTTTAGTTATATAGTTATTTAGTTTGGGATTTAATAGTTTATATGATTTATGTAGTTTGTTTTTTACTAAAAATTCAAACTAATTCTCTTTCCTGACTTTCCCGACTTTCGGACTTTGCCGTCTTCACAACTTCCCAATAATATCCATCACATTCGCATAACTGTTTGTCATACATTCTTTAATTTGATTTTTATCTGCCCAAATTATTTGTTCAATATCTTCTTCAGTTTGCGGTATCAATTTTTCCGATGATGAAGCCTGCATCACATACCACCAACTTTCTTTTATAATTTCTTCTTGTAGCCATTTATCAAAATATTCGTGGTAAGTTTTTCCCAATAAATTTAATAATGTAATTTGCTGAATACCCGTTTCCTCCCGAACCTCACGAACGGCGCAGCTTACAATGCTTTCATCTGCATCTAATTTGCCTTTTGGTAAATCCCATTTTCCTCTTCTGAAGATGAGTAGCAATTCATTTTTTTCATTTAAAACTAAGCCGCCTGCAGCAATGATTATTTTTTTAGCCATACACAATATTAACAATATTTATGTTGAATAATTTTGATAGTTGTAAATTAATTTATTGATTAATCTACAAAATTTCGTCATCAAAATATATCTTAGCAGCATTATGACAAATGAAAAAGCAGTTGCTGAAAAATTATTGCAAGTACAAGCAGTAAAATTAAGTCCAGAACAACCATTCACATGGGCAAGCGGTTGGAAAAGTCCTATCTATTGTGACAATAGAAAAGTATTGTCATTTCCTTATATCAGAGATTTTATTAAGAGTGAAATGTGTAATGTAATATTTGAAAATTTTGGAGAAGCTACGATGCTCGCAGGCGTTGCTACAGCCGGAATTGCCTGGGGTGCCATGGCTGCCGACCAATTGAAGTTGCCTTACATTTATGTGCGCCCAAAACCTAAAGAACATGGTTTGGGAAATCAAATTGAAGGATACTACGAAGCCGGTCAAAAAGTATTGGTGATTGAAGATTTAATTTCAACCGGAAAAAGTAGTTTGCAAGTTGTTGATGTATTAAAAAATGCTGGTGTAGAAGTGGTTGGTATGGTTTCAATATTTACTTATGGTTTTGATATCGCAGATGAAGCTTTTGCAAAGGCTGGTGTAAAATACCAGTCACTTACTAATTACAGTAATCTTATTAGTTTAGCTGTTGAAAAAAATATCGTTAGTGCTGCAACGGAATCTTTGTTGATGGATTGGAGAAAAGATCCTGCGAATTGGCAAGGAGTTTAACAAGTTTGTTTGAGTTTTTGATAATAATTTCAATAAAAATAATCCAATGAAAAAAATATTTGTTGCTGCTTTTATGTTGTTTTTATTTCATGTTGCAAACAGTCAGGTGATGAGCAACAAGCCTCAAATGATTGTAATAAAATCAGCAAATCTCCGTTGTTGGGAGTGCAAAGAAAGATTAGATAAATATTTATTGATTCAAAATAAATCATATTTAGAGAGCGGTATTATTGAATGGAAAATTGATTTATTGAAAGGTGAACTTAAAATAAAATTCCTGCCAGATCGTGTAACTATTGATGACATCAAAGCTGCTATTAACAATGGAGGTTTTGATGCTGATGAAGAAAAAGCAGAACCTGATGCTTATAAAAAATTACCAACTGCATGTAAGCGTGCCGAAGATGGTGGCGGTCCTAAAAAAGGAATGCCTTGTCACAATCAACCCTATTAATTTATTTGATTATTTATTATCTAACCCAATTTCTCTACGCATTTGTTGGGTTGTTTTGCTACTGCCATCATTGCTCCAGCCGGGTGCATTGAATAAATAATTCCATGCATCTTTTAGGTTACGTACTTTCTTAAAATCCTTTGCAATATTGATCCATTCATGAAAAGCAATTTTAATAGGATTGAAGGTGTTTACATTTTTTGTCAATCCATATTTTGGTAGATGAATTTCTGGCTGAAAACTTCCAAACATTCTATCCCAAATAATTAAAATACCTGCATGGTTTTTATCCAAATATAAAATATCACTTCCATGGTGTACACGATGGTGTGATGGGGTATTGAAAATAAATTCAAACCAGCGTGGACATTTGTAAACACTTTCTGTATGTATCCAAAACTGATAAATCAAACTAACTGATTGCATGAGCATTACCATTGCAGGATGAAAACCAACCAATGGCATCCAAGTCCAAAAAATAAAACTGCCCGTTAAATTGCCAGTCCATGTTTGGCGTAATGCTGCTGCTAAATTGTATTTTTCGGAAGTATGATGTACCACATGACTAGCCCAAAACCACCGAATACTATGTGCCGAACGATGTGCCCAATAATAACTGAAATCGTCTGCCAAAAAGCATAAAATAAAAGCCCACCAAGCGTTGTAGGGGATATTGAATAATCTGTATTTGTATAATCCTATAAAAATTACGAGGATAAAACTTTTAGTCAATAATCCAATAAATAAATTTCCTAAGCCTAATGAAATGCTTGTTGCTGCATCTTTTACTTCATACAATTTGCGTTGTGTTTGTATGGCATATATTATCTCTAGTATTATTAGAATGATAAATGCGGGGATAGCATCCAACAATATATTTCTAAAGATGGGCATTCGTAGTGGGTTTATCGTTATTGTTTAATAAATATACAAAGTACAAGTGTGCGACGCAACAAATGCTTCATAGATATTCTTTAGCTCACTTAAAAAAAATGGAACAAAAATTATTTCAACTTATTTAAAGCTGCAATAATTCTTACCCAAGCTCTTTCAATATTTTCAATATTATTTGCAAATGAAAATCTTACACAAGAAGGCTCACCAAATGCATCTCCCATAACACTTGTAACGTGGGCTGTATTTAATAGGTACATGCAAAATTCAGAGGCATTGTTTACAGTTGTTTCTCCGTCAGTTTTTCCATAATAATAACTTACATCAGGAAAAATATAAAATGCTCCTTCGGGTTCAAAACATTTAAAGCCAGGTATATCTTTAATGATTTCCATAACACGTTTTCTTCTGCGTGCAAACTCTTCGGTCATTGCATAGGTTGGTTTCAAATCGGTTGTAAGTGCTGTTACTGCTGCTTTTTGTGTAATTGAACTTGCTCCGCTTGTAAACTGTCCTTGTATTTTATCACAAGCTTTTACAATATCTACATGTGCTGCAATGTATCCCAAACGCCAACCGGTCATTGCAAAACCTTTACTTAATCCATTTACAATTATAACACGTTCTTTGATTGCTTCAAACTGCGCAATACTTTCATGTTTGCCAACAAAGTTGATATACTCATAAATTTCATCCGATAAAATATATACATCGGGATATTTTTTGAATACTTCAACCAAAGCTTGTAATTCTTCTAAACTATAAACACTGCCACTTGGATTACATGGAGATGAAAACATGAATAATCTTGTGCGTTCCGTTATAGCAGCTTCTAATTGCTGTGGAGTTAGCTTAAAACTGTTCTCGAGGCTTGTTTGTATTTGTACAACTTTTCCTCTTGCAATTTTTACCAATTCGCTATAGGTTACCCAAAAAGGAGTTGGTATAATTACTTCATCACCTTCATCTATCATTGATAAAATAATATTTGCCAAACTTTGTTTTGCGCCAGTGCTTGTAATGATATTTTCAGGTTTGTAATCTAAATTATTGTCACGTTTTAATTTGGTACAAACAGCTTCACGTAAATCTAGGAAACCAGCAACTGGTGTATAATGACTGAAATTATCGTTGATTGCTTTTATAGCGGCGTCTTTAATATGTTGAGGTGTATCAAAATCAGGCTCTCCAAGGCTTAGGTCAATTACATCAAAACCTTGGGCTCTTAATTCTCTGCCAAGTTTTGCCATCTTTAATGTTTCTGGTTCTGCAAATCTTTCTAATAGTGAAGATAATTTCATCTCAAAAATGTATTTAAATGTGTCAATTAATTAGGTGGACGTAAAGATATGCGTTCACAAAAAAAAATTAGAAACAATCATTGAAAAGTGAAATAAAATTGATGAAAACGATATCGTAATCAAATAATATTTTCAAGTTAATACAAAACAAACGCTTGTTATTATTATTTCAAATAATCAAATTTAAATTTACTTAAATCAGGTGTGAAAGGCTTTGTTCTCTTTAATTCATATTCATAAATGGTTTTGCCTACATTTTTCATGAAAGGAAATCCAATGCCATCATAATCATATTTATCATCATTAAAAATACCATCATTATTGCATAAGATAGTTGCACTGAGCATGAATTCAACATTATTTTTAAAATCAACGATATAGGAAATGTCAGTTAAAAATCCATAGGCATCACCAACCTTATTAAATATTCTGATATTGCTGTCTGGCTTTGTTTTCTCACTGCCTAGTAACATGAATTTGCAATAGGCATCCCAATAATTTGTGTTGTCGTAATTGGGGTATTTACTTTCTTTTGGATAAGCACTCATCCAGTGTAATAAAAACTGTTCATCTTCTTTATTGATTTTGAATCTATGCTTTGAAGAAACAGTTTCAGGGAAAAGTATGGTGCGTAAAATTTGATGTAAATCTTCTAAATAAATTCTGTTCTTAGTAGTGAAATCAAATGGTTCATTAATTAACTCATTTCCTTTATAATAACCTTTGCCAAATTGCGCATTAAATGTTGGATAAACTGCATTGCTGTATTGCGGATCCTGGGTATAAATAATTTTTCCTGTTGTGTCATAAAACTCAATAGGATTAGTAGTTTTGTTTTGTTCTGCTGTTAATGCAACTTGCAATCGGTGTCTGATAACTGCATCTTCAAAACCTTTCTTTTTTAATTTTTTTTGTATTTCTTCCTGCCCCAAAAATTCATACAAGCGATTGTAGGCATCATTGTCGCTTACTAGAAAAATTTGTTTGATGTAATGTGCAATATTGGGTACTCCATTTTCACTAGAAGGATGGTTGTAAACCAATGTTTGTTTGGCTGAATTGCTATCCGTAATCATTGCGGTAGTTTTATCCACCCCATATTTTTTCAGCTCTTGCATTTTTTCTAAAGCTAAAAAAGCAACGGGCATTTTTACAGTACTTGCAGGATAGAAATAATTGTTTTTATTGACGTTGAAAGCGTAGTCGGTAAAATGCGGAAAATTATTTTTATCTCTGTCAATTTTTGTGTAAATAATCTGAACATTGTATTGATCTTTGAAGTTCAAAATTGGCTTCAATTCAGGATTTGATTTTAGAATATTTTCAAGAAAATTCTGATTGTCATTTCGCTGTTGCATTGTAATTTTTTTCTGAGCATTTACCTGTAAGCAACTAAAAAAAAATATGGTATAAAGTATAAATTTCATAAAGCAAATTGGTTGTGTAAAATCTTTATTAAAGTTACTACAAAACAGCTTTTCTTAATCGTACCAGTTGTTCTAATAAATTTTCCAATAAATCCAATTGTAACATATTTGCTCCGTCACTTAATGCTTTAGAAGGGTTGGGGTGTGTTTCAATAAACAAACCATCTGCTCCCGCAGCAATTGCTGCTTTGGCTATAGTACCAATTAATTGGGGGTTTCCGCCGGTAACACCTGAAGTTTGATTGGGTTGTTGCAAGCTGTGTGTAACATCCATAATTACAGGTGTTCCATGTGCTTGCATCCAAGGAATATTTCTATAATCAACTACTAAATCTTGGTAACCAAATGTAGTACCACGTTCGGTTAGCATGATTTTTTCATTACCAGCTTTTTTAATTTTCTCTACTGCAAATTGCATGCTTTGTCCGCTTAAAAATTGTCCTTTTTTTACATTCACAATTTTATTGGTTGCAGCAGCAGCTACTAACAAATCTGTTTGTCTGCATAAAAAAGCAGGGATTTGTAAAATGTCAATATAATCAGCTGCAATAGCACATTCATCTGCTGCATGCACATCTGAAGTAGTTGGTAATTGAAAAGTTGTACCTACTTTTTTTATTAAGTCCAATCCAATATCATCACCCAAACCGGTAAATGAATTTGCACTCGTTCTGTTTGCTTTTCTATAGCTCGCTTTAAAAACATAAGGGATTTCCAAACGCTTACAAATGCCCGAAACTTTGTCTGCAATACCCATTACCAAATCTTCATTTTCTACAATGCAAGGACCTGCAACTAAAAAAAAATTATCAGGGTTATAGTTCTGATTTTTGAATAAATCAGTTAAGAAAGTTGGTGTCATAATTAAGGTTTGTATAATTCTGTTGCGAACTTACGGTAAGTTTCTTTTCTTTGTCGCTTCTAATGATTGAACTTTTATTTTTTTATATAAAGTTGTGCTTGAAATTGAATAAATTAGAATTTGTATTCTTGTCTGATTTAAAATAAAAATTGTTGTATGGCAAAAGAAAAAATTCTTGTAATTGGAGCTAGCGGACAAATAGGTGTTGAACTGACAATGGCTCTGAGAAAAATATATGGCAACCAAAATGTAATTGCTTCCGATTTAAGAGAGCAAAATTCGTTGTTGGAAGGTACAGGACCCTATGTGAGTTTGGATGTAATGAATAAAGAAATGCTGCATGTACAAGTGATTCGTCAAAATATTACACAGATTTACTTATTAGCTGCAATACTCAGTGCAACAGGAGAAAAAAATCCGAATTTGGCTTGGCATTTAAATATGCAAGGATTACTGAACGTTTTGGATATTGCACGTGAAGAGAAATTGAGTAAAGTATATTGGCCCAGTTCTATAGCTGTTTTTGGACCTACAAGTCCCAAATTAAATTGTCCTCAACAAACAATTATTGAACCAAGTACCGTGTATGGTATCAGTAAATATGCAGGAGAATTTTGGTGCAATTATTACCATCAGCGTTATGGGGTTGATGTCAGAAGTCTTCGTTACCCCGGGTTAATTAGTTACAAATCTGCACCCGGTGGTGGAACGACAGATTATGCTATTGAAATTTTTCATGCTGCTTTGGAAGAAAAAAAATACAAATGTTTTTTAGAAGCCGATACTTATTTGCCAATGATGTATATGCCTGATGCAATTAGAGCTACGTTGGAATTAATGGAAGCTCCTTCCAATAAAATTTCAATCAGAACATCCTACAACATAGCAGGCATGAGCTTTTCGCCAGAAGAAATTGCCGCAAGCATTCAACAGGAAATACCAGATTTTGAAATAAGTTACAAACCAGATTCCAGACAAAATATTGCCAACAGTTGGCCTCAAAGTATTGATGATACTGTTGCTTATAATGACTGGGGGTGGAAACCGGAATTTGATTTGGATAAAATGACGAAAGATATGTTGGTGAACTTGAAATAAAACATTGTTATCCAACAATTGAAAGTGCTTCTAAAGAATGAATTTGGTCAATGGCCAATTGATTTTTCAGAGCCTCCAATCCATTGAAATGCACATCACCACGAATCCATTGATGTAATGTTATTTCAATTTCTGAGTCATAAATATCCTGATTGAAATCAAAAATATTTACTTCAATTACCCTGCGCTTTCCATTTACAACAGGGCGGCTACCAATGTACATCATGCCTTTTAGAATTTTTTTAGAATTATTTTTATTGCTTTTATTAATTAATGAAACAGCATAAACACCATCACCGGGAACTAGTTTTTCGTTTGTAAGTAATTGTAAATTGGCTGTTGGATAGCCAATTGTTCTTCCAATTTGATCTCCCCGAATTACAATTCCTGAAAAGAAATAGGAGTAGCCTAATAATGCAGTAGCTGTTGTTAAATCGGCTTGCAACAAGGCTTTGCGAATTTGTGTAGAACTGATTGTTGCATTATTCAATAATTGTTGCGGAATTTCTTTTACAATAAAACCAAGTTGTTCGCCCAATTTTTCAAGCAATTGGTAATCACCAGATCTTTTGTTGCCAAAGCGATGATCGTAGCCGATAATGAAAGTATGTGGTTTGAATTTTTGGTATAAAAAATTGACTACATATTCTTCTGCAGATTGGTTGGCAAAGACATCATCAAAAGGAACAACAACTAAATGATTGATGTTTGCAGCTTCTAACAATGCAATTTTTTCTTCGAGTGTAGTGAGTAATTGAACACCGCTTGTATCGCCAACAATATTTCTTGGATGCGGATGAAAAGTAATGACAACAGTTTCTCCATGAATTGCTAGGGCTTCATTTTTTAAATGGGAGAGTATTTGTTGGTGTCCAAGATGTACTCCATCGAAAGTGCCGATTGTAACCACCGGATTCACAAATGAAGGGAGTAAATCTAAATTTCTGTATACTTTCATAAGCAGCAAAAGTAGTGAATGGAGAATAGTGAAATGTCAATTACATTTGCACAACAAAATTTGTCTGCTGAATATTGATACAAACGTTGAAACGTGCGACGCAACAACAGTTAAATTGAAAATATACAGTCGACTAAATTATTATTTATTATTTAAAGGCTAGGGAAGATGAGTTTATATGCAAAACGTGGCGTTTCGGCTCAGAAAGAAGAAGTGCATGCTGCAATTAAAAAATTGGATGCAGGTTTGTATGCCAATGCATTTTGTAAAATGTATCCGGATTATTTGGGTGGTGATGAAAATTATGTAAATATTTCGCATGCTGATGGTGCGGGCACTAAAAGTATTTTGGCATATTTATATTGGAAAGAAACAGGTGATACAAGCGTTTGGAAAGGAATTGCCCAAGATGCTGTTGCAATGAATCTGGATGATTTGTTGTGTGTGGGGATTTATGATGATTTTTTATTTTCTTCCACAATTGACAGAAATAAATCAAGAATTACCGGTGAAGTTTTGGAGGCTGTAATTAATGGCACACAAGATTTTTTTAATACGCTAAAATTCTACGGGATTAACATCCACTTTTTAGGAGGCGAAACTGCTGATGTGGGTGATGTTGTGAGAACAATTGCTGTGAATGGAACAATGACTTCTCGTTGGGAAAAAAGCAAATTAATTACCAATGATTTAATTGCTGAAGGAGATGTGATTGTTGGGTTTGCATCTTCGGGGAAAGCTACTTATGAAACGGAATACAATAGTGGCTTGGGTAGTAACGGACTAACAAGTGCAAGGCATGATGTATTGAGTAAATATTATGCAACAAAATATCCTGAAACATTTGAATCATGTTTGAACGATAAAGTAGTATACATAGGTAAAAATAAATTAACTGATACCATAGATATTGATGGAACAAATATGGAAGTTGGGAAGCTGTTATTAAGCCCAACAAGAACATATGCACCATTGATGAAAGTGTTGCTGGAGCAGTGTTTTGAAGCAATACATGGCGTAATTCATTGCAGTGGGGGAGGACAAACAAAGTGCATGAAATATTTGCCAAAGCCTTTAAAAATAGTAAAGGATAATTTGTTTGATGTGCCACCAATTTTTAAATTGATACAAGAAAATTCGGGCGCTGATGCAAGAGAAATGTATCAGGTATTTAATATGGGACATCGGCTGGAAATCTTTACCAATGCAAGTGCTGCTGCTGAAATGATTGAAATTGCTACTGCATTTAATATTGAAGCAAAAATTGTTGGAAGGGTAGAATCAGCTGCAAAAAGTGAATTAATATTAAAAGGTAGTTTTGGGGAGATTGTGTATTAAATTTATAGATACATTTGATGTTGTATAAATTGATAATTGAATTATTTTAGTAAACAAATACTATGGCAGAAAAAATTGTAACACTCAGTGGCGTTAATATTTACCAAGGATCGAGCCTTATTTTACAAAATGTAAATTTTGAAATTGAGAAAGGTGAGTTTGTATACTTAGTTGGAAAAACCGGAACGGGAAAAAGTAGTTTATTGAAAACATTATATGGAGAACTTACTTTAAAAGAAGGAACAGCAAATGTTGTTGGATTTGATTTGAGAGAAATGACCTGGGAAAAAGTTCCTTTTTTAAGAAGAAATTTAGGTGTTGTTTTTCAGGATTTTCAATTGTTGACGGATAGAAATGTGCATGAAAATTTACGCTTTGTTTTGAAAGCTATTGGTTGGAAAGACGAACGTTTAATTGAAGAAAAAATTAATGACGTACTAGATAAAGTAGGATTGAAAAGCAAAGGATTTAAAATGCCTTTTGAAATGAGTGGCGGGGAACAACAAAGGGTTGATATTGCCCGTGCTTTATTAAATTCTCCGAAGTTAATTTTAGCGGATGAACCTACCGGAAATTTAGATCCTGAAACCAGTGATGAAATTATGCAATTGTTGTTTCAAATTGCCAAGGATTATGGTACTACAGTAATAATGGCAACACATGATTACATTGTGATCAACCGTTATCCAAGCAGAATGTTAAAGACAGAAAAAGGTGCTGTTTTAGATAGTGCTACTCTGGAAAGTGAGTACTAAAATGGATTGTAATAATTTCTGTAAACAATTAACCCCAAATCCATTGTACTTGTTGTTTGGCGTTTTTTTCGTTGTTGAAAGTCTCTTGCAATAGTTGCATCCTCATGCCAATTTCACTGATTGAGTAGGGCTGTTCAAATAATTGTTCAATAGTTTTTTGCATGCTTTCAATATCATCTGCAACATGGCACAATTTCTCTAATCCGCTGCCAGTAACAGTTGCAGCGTTTACAACACAATGTTTGCCTTTGAATAATGCGTTGATTAATTTTAATTTTATGCCACTGTTACTAAAACTTGGTAAAATATTTACATGGGCTTTTGTAATCATATCCTGCATTTCTTTTTCTTCAGGATTGGCTACAATGCAGGTGTGTTGCAATCTATGAGCGGCTTCTTGTAAATGTTTACTTGGATTTTTACCTGCAATTACAAATGGGATTTCCAGTATGCTGAAAATATTTTCGAGTAACCAGATAGCAGCATTTTCATTAGCATCAACACTTAAATCTGCCTGGTACAAACAGTAATTGCCAAAACCTTCATGAGTATTTACAGTCCAGTTTTCAGGCAAATACAAAGGCAAATAATCGATGGTAGTGCAACCCAATTCATTTCTGTATACATCAACATCTTTGGTAGTTACGCCCCAAAAAGCGGTAGCCTTGTTTACAATATTGTATTCGTATTTTCTAAGTAATGAACTTTCTCTTAGGTAGTACATTTTATTAAAAAAGGAAGTAGCATTTTTTGATAAATCTTTGTAGTACTCAAATTCAACATTGTGTAAGCGAACGAACTTTTTTCTGTTTGTAAATCTATCGTCGTTTAATAATGCAGAACTATGAATGCCCTCCATTAAAATGGGATAATCATCTTTCAATAAATTATTAAATAGTGTTTCATTTTTTCTGCTCGAAACAATGTAGGGCAAGTTTAAATTAAATCCTTTCAAGCCTGTTGATCTTTCGTAGTATTCTACGGAAGTACAATATTTATTCAGTTCAGATTGTTTTCCTCTGCCATAATCAAAACAATGTAAATGTATTTTTACGCCTTGCGCCTGTAAGGCAGGTAGTTTCCAAAATAAATCAATCACACCACCATAATCAGCAGGGTAAGGAACTGTAAAATTGATGATGTGTAAGTGTTTATCCATGTTGTTTAAAAATGTCCTTCCAATATTCAATTAATCTTTTTTCTTCATTTTCCCAATTAAATATTGCACTTGCCTGATAACAATTTTCTTGTAGTATTTTATATAGAACATTATCTTGGCGTAATTTGTTCATTGCATCTGCAATTGTTTGTTCACCCACGTCATCAATAAGTAATGCAGTTGGATAAATATCATTAATTGCTTTGTATTCGGGGTATCCCACACAAACTTGGGGAATGTTTGCCATTGTATAATCAAAAAATCTATTAGATAAAGAATAGTATTGATTTAATCCAATTTTTTCAAACAGAGTCAATCCAAATAAAGCTTTTGGGGTAATTAATTTTAATTCATCCGGTGCAACGTAACCAAGCATAATCACTTTTTCCTCAACTTGATGAAGTTGTATAAGTGCTTTTGTTTGTTCGTAAAAGTTCCCTTCGCCGCAAATTAATAAAGGAATATCGAATTGTTTCATTGCAGGAATCAAGGTTTCAAAACTTCTGCCTTCATTTACTGCTCCCTGATAAATAATAAATTTATTCGGTAGTTCTATAGTTGTTTGTTGATGGGATTTTTTATCAATGTTGCTTTTTGGTAAGTTTCTGATAATGTGGTATTGTACTTTGTATCTTTTGTACAATTCCGTTTTAATAAATTCATTCACAGTATAACCATGGGCAAACTTTGGTACTGCAAAAGCTTCAACAGCAAGCCAAATCTTGTGTATCAAAGGCCTTACAACAATTTCTTTTTGTTCGGTAAATAATTCATGAGCATCATACATTCTTTTTTTTCTTCTGATTGCAGCAGCAAAATAATTTGGAATAATGGTATCTAAATCAACAGCACAAAATGCATCTGTTTGGATGAATAAAAGAAGAAAGAAAAGCCTAATGTTGTATTCTGCATAAAATCCAATGCCTTTATTCAACCAACAAGCAATTCTTTTATATTTGAAATTGGAAGGATGAAATGTAGTAGAGCTTGGTAGTTTTCTGCCAACCAAAAGAACATCATAACCAGCGGCAGCCATAGAGCCGCATATGCGTTGCATCCGTTGGTCAAATGTTAAATCATTGGTTACTGTAAAAACTATTTTTTGCAAGGCTTTGTGGTTGTTGTAGTTAACAAATATAAATGTAGATTAAAGGCAATTTCTCACTTTCATTCCCTTTGATAAAAAAATATTCTAATTGCACGGTTGAATATTAACGGAAATCCCTATTTTTGCTGCCAAATTAAAAACTAAGACCCGAAAATTCTGTACGAATTTTCAATTAAAGAATTCAAAAATGTCAATTACAAAAGAAAAAAAAGTAGCCATTTTTACTGAGTTTGGCGGAAAAGCTGCAAACACAGGCTCTATCGAAGCGCAAGTTGCGTTATTAACTGAAAGAATCTTGGATATCAGTAAGCATTTACAACAAAACAAAAAAGATTTCTCTACCCAAAGAGGTTTGATGAAAATGGTAGGTCAACGTAAGCGTTTACTTAGCTATTTACAAAAACATAACCTTACAGGTTACCGAGCATTGATTGAAAGATTAGGATTAAGAAAATAAATGTTTTCATCCCCAATCGGGGAAGAAAGGTGTTTTGTTTTTGTTGTTTCCAAATCAACTTATACAGCAATTCCCAACTTCTCCATAGATGTTGGGAATATTTTATTTATACCTAAGTGGTTTTCTTTCAAAAGTTTATCTATATCAAATTAAAATTAAAGTATGTTATCACAACCAATAAAATCAAGTTTTCAGTTACCAAGTGGTGCTGAAGTAATAATAGAATCGGGCAAACTAGCTCGTCAAGCAGATGGATCAGTTACGGTTCGTCAGGGTAATTGTATCATATTGGCGACAGTAGTTGCCAATCAAGTACCTAAAGAAGGTCAATCGTTTTTTCCATTGTCTGTTGACTATCAAGAAAAATTTGCAAGCGCAGGTCGTATACCTGGTTCATTTTTTAAACGTGAAGGAAGATTAAGTGATTATGAAGTTTTAATCAGCAGATTGGTTGACAGGGCTTTGCGTCCGTTGTTTCCGGAAGATTATTTGTGCGATGTTCAAGTATTAATTACTTTGATTTCTTCTGATAAAGAAGTAATGCCTGATGCATTGGCTTGTTTGGCTGCATCTGCTGCATTAGCTGTTTCTGATGTGCCAATCAAAGAAATTATCAGTGAAGTGCGTGTAGCAAGAATTGATGGAGTATTTGTTGTGAATCCAACACGCAGTCAATTAGAAACTGCTGATATGGATTTTATCATAGCCGCTACAGAAAAGA
Source organism: Chitinophagaceae bacterium (assembly GCA_947488765.1). GTDB lineage: Bacteria > Bacteroidota > Bacteroidia > Chitinophagales > Chitinophagaceae > UBA1930. Next base: position 25,386 of record CANLAE010000007.1, read on the forward strand.
ATTTGATGATGGTTGAAGGCGAAAGCAAAGAATGTAGTGAAGAAGATTTAATCAAAGTTTTAGAAATTGCTCATGATGCAATTCGTGTTCAAATTGAAGCACAAAAACAATTGAGAACTCTTAAAGGAATTACTTCAAAAAGAGATTATCCTAAGCCTTATACCAATGATGAATTGGAACAAAAAATAAATGAATTTGCTAAAGATAAAATGTATGCTATTGCAAAAAGTGCAAGCAGCAAACATGAGCGTAGTGATGCTTTCACCAAATTGTTTGATGAAGTAAAAGAAGCGTTTACAGAATTAGAAGATGCAGATAAAAAATTATTAAGCAAATATTTTGGTGACTTACAATATTATGTTGTAAGAGATATGATGTTGGATGATAGAACCCGTTTGGATGGTAGGGCTTTAAATGTTGTCCGTCCATTAACAATGGAAACAGATATTTTACCTTCTCCACATGGTTCGGCATTATTTACCCGTGGCGAAACACAATCTTTAACTACCGTTACATTAGGTACGCCTTTAGATGAATTATTGATTGAAAGTGCTGCAAGCAGTGATTATAGCAATTTTATTTTACATTATAACTTCCCGCCTTTCAGTACCGGCGAAGTAAAAATGATGAGAGGTCCGGGTAGAAGAGAAGTAGGACATGGTAATTTGGCAATGAGGAGTTTAAAGCAAATGATGCCTACCAATGATTACGCATACACAACACGTATTGTGAGTGATGTATTGGAAAGTAATGGATCATCAAGCATGGCTACAGTTTGTGCAGGAAGTTTGGCTTTGATGGATGCGGGTGTGCCTTTTCCTAAACACGTAAGCGGTGTTGCAATGGGATTAATTACAAGAACAACAGATGGTAAATATGCAATCTTAACGGATATTTTAGGCGATGAAGATCATTTGGGTGACATGGACTTTAAAGTTACAGGTACAAGAGACGGCATTTGTGGTGTACAAATGGATATCAAGATTGATGGTTTAAGTATGGATGTAATGAGAGCTGCATTAGAACAGGCTAAAGATGGTCGTATGCAAATCTTAGATGCAATGTACGCTTGTATTCCTGCTGCTCGTGCCGAAGTGAAACCTCATACTCCAAGAATGGAGAAATTAATTATTGACAAAGAATTTATTGGTGCAGTAATTGGTCAGGGTGGTAAAGTAATTCAGGAAATTCAACGTGAAACAGGCACTACAATTAATATTGAAGAGGTTGGTAATACAGGAGAAGTAAGTATCTTCTCTCCGGTAAAAGAAGGATTGGATAAAGCAGTTGCTTGGGTTAAAGGATTAATCGCTGTACCGGAAGTTGGAACAGTATATGAGGCAACTGTAAAAAGCATTAAAGAATTTGGTGCTTTTGTAGAATTCTTACCGAAGAAAGAAGGATTATTACACATCAGTGAAATCAGCTGGAAACGTATCGATACAATGGAAGGTATTTTCAAGGAAGGTGATAAAGTAAAAGTGAAATTGTTAGAAGTTGATCCTCGCACAGGTAAATTTAAATTAAGCAGAAAAGCTTTAATGCCAAAGCCTGAACGTCAGGAAGAATCTCCAAGACCTTCAAAACCTACTGAAGAATAATTATTAAAATCAGTTTATTAGAAATACAAATAAAAGAAAATGCTTGTGATCATTGAATTATAAAGATTAATATTAAAAAAATATAGAGCCAATTATTTTTTATATAATCAAGTTGATTGCTTAATAATTTACCAATTTCCATATCAATAATTCTTTTTGTTTTTGATGCAAATTCCTAGTCGTTGGTTACAATAAATAAAGTTTGGTTGAATGAGTTTGTGATTTTTTGGAATATATAAAATATAATTTCCCTGTTTCTTTTATCTGAAATTTCGGTGGGTTTATTACCCATAATTATAATTGGATTGTTGACTAATACTCTTGTAATAACAACCCTTTGCTTTTCACTGGATTCAAATTTTATAATCAGGTTCTTCTACTTGTTTTGAAAATACCTGACATTAATTTTTTTACGATCGAGATTTGTTTTCTATTGTTTTTTTGTGCCTATCTTTCTTTCTTTTTTTGATGAGTTTTAATCAATTATATAGAAGTTGAGTGATAGGGATCATATAATTTGAAATTTGATAATATTTTTTTTCGAAACTATCAGGATTAAATTGCCATTAAAATGATTTATTGAAAAAATTAAACGATAGAAAGAAATAGCGATTAATAAATATTTTGAGGTTGCGTATTTTAGTTGAATATTTGTAGTTGTTTAAACTAATTGTATGAGAAAGTATTTTTTAATAGGTATAGTTGCAATAAATATTGTATTAAATTTTAGTTGTAAAAAAGTAGTAGAGGCTGCAAAAGAAGAAGTGGTTGTAGCAGCTATTACTGATGGGGTATGGACTGTAACAAGTTTTAAGCAGTCGAGCGTTGATATAACAAGTAGTTTTTCAGGGTGGGAGTTTCAATATTTGACAAATGGAATATCATTGGCAAATAAAATAGGTATAACAACAGTAAATGGTACTTGGGCGGGAAACACAGCGAATTTTACTTTTACTGCCAACTTTAATTCAACCCCTCCAGCACCTTTAGAAAAATTAGCAGGAACTTGGACAGTAACAAGAGCAGTATCTTCAAATAAAGGAAGTTATGCAAAAACTGAAGGAGGAGTTTTTTATGAAATGGATTTGACCAAGAAGTAATTTTTTTAGAATTTTTGTTTGAATTAGTAATCAAAAAAGTTAGTTAAATTTTTTAGCTTAATTTATTAAACATGCTTTTATTTTTCTTTAATATCTTCTTTGTGTTAATATGTTTATGATATTAAAAACTTTTTTTTTAATATTTAAATTTTCATTTTCTTTTTATACTTAATTTTTATAAACTAATGTTTTTAATTCTCAATTTTTTTCTATAATTTCATATAGTACTCATTCAACAAAATATATTTATTTCCAATATGTTGTATGATATAGTCTGATTTTTTCGCCTCCAATCGGTTACACATGATGATGAAAAAGCAAATGATTTTTTACTTTTTATTTTGCTTCTTTCTTTTAAGCAATATTCAAAAGGTATGTGCGCAATTGGTCGCAAATTTTTCATCAAATACAACATCAGGTTGTGCTCCGCTTATTGTAAGTTTTACAGATATATCAACAGGTAATCCTACTCAATGGAAGTGGACTCTGGGAAACGGAACAACAGCAACTCAGCAAAATCCTACTACATCATATTTCTTCCCTGGTAGCTACACGGTAAAACTTATTATACAAAATGCAAGCGGAAAAGATTCAATAGAAAAGATAAATAATTATTTTGTGGGACTTGCTTACCACCATTTTAATCGTCCTAAAAATTCATTCTATAAAAATCCGGAAGTTGAACTTCAGCCCAAAATTGTTTTCAGCTCCGGAGTGAAATTTTCACTCAATGAAACTTTGTATTTTACAATACATGCCGATTATAGCCAACAAGGAACGTACCAAGAATTAATTGGCGGAGCACTATACTCTTATAAAATTGGCGATGATTTTGATAATCCACTTTATACTTTACATCTGGGTGCTTTTTTAAGAGCATCAGATGCAATTATACCAATTGTGAAACTTGATTTGCACCCAATTTCATTTGCATTCAGTTATGATGCAAATATTTCTAATCTTAAAACTATAAGTCAGGGTAGAGGAGGTGTTGAAATTTCTTTGAGTTACATTGGATATTTTGATAAATACCAAAGTTCAAAGTTTATTCCATTATGCCCTAAGTTTTAATAATCAGTTATCTATCATTAAATTTTAGGCGCAGCTGATTTTATCTCTTCACTTACATGCGCAGCATATTTTTCAAAGTTATTTATAAATTCTGCTGCTAATTTTTTTGCTGCAATATCATAAGCTTCTCTGTCTGCCCATGTATATCTTGGATTTAAAATTGTAACAGGAACTGTAGGACAATGTTTCGGCATCAATACGCCAAATATTGGGTGTACTTCGTATTCAACATTTTCTAAACTGCCATTTAATGCGGCGGTAATCATACTTCTGGTGTAATTCAATTTCATTCTTTTTCCTATACCATAAGGACCGCCACTCCAACCGGTATTGATCATCCAAACATTTACTTTATTTTCTTTCATTTTGTTACCCAGCATTTCGGCATATTTTCCCGGGTGTAATGGTAAGAAAGGTGCTCCAAAACAAGCACTGAAAGTACTTTTAGGTTCTGTAATTCCTGCTTCCGTTCCTGCAACTTTTGCAGTATACCCGCTGATGAATTGATACATTGCCTGTCCTGGTGTTAACTTACTGATTGGGGGTAAAACTCCAGATGCATCGCAAGTTAAAAAGAAAATATTTTTTGGCAATCCTGCAATACTTGGCTCTAATGCATTGCTGATATAGTGTAACGGATAACTCACCCTAGTATTTTCAGTAATTGCTTTACTCGAAAAATCAATGATATTGGTGCCTTTAACAAAGGAAACATTTTCTACCAATGCACCATGGCGAATTGCATTAAAAATTTCAGGTTCGTTTTCAGCACTTAAATCAATCACTTTGGCATAACAACCACCTTCAAAATTAAAGATGGATTCTGCGTTCCATCCATGCTCATCATCACCGATTAACTTTCTGTTCGGGTCGGCACTTAGGGTTGTTTTACCCGTTCCGCTTAAACCAAAAAATATTGCTACATCTCCTTCAGAACCCATATTGGCACTGCAATGCATACTCAAAACGTCTTTTTCTAATGGCAAAATGTAATTGAGTATTGTAAAAATTCCTTTTTTGATTTCACCTGTGTAACCGGTACCGCCAATAATGATTGTTTTTTCAGTAAAAGAAACAATAGCAAAATTTTGCTGACGCGTTCCGTCTGTTAAAGGATTGGCTTGAAAACCTGGTGCCTGAATAATATGCCAGTCTGCTACAAAATTGTCCAACGTATTTTCATTTGGACGAAGAAACATATTGTAAGCAAATAAATTACTCCATGGATTTTCATTGACAACTCGAATGTTTAAATGATATTTTTCATTGGCGCATGCAAAAGCATCTCTTACCCAAACTTCCTTTTTGGTATTCAAATAATCTAAAACCTGCTTTTTTAAATTTTGATAATATTTTGTTTCAATAGGAATATTAAAGTTATTCCAAAAAACGGTGTTTTCAGTTAGACTATCCTTTACTATAAATTTATCCTGTGGGCTTCTTCCGGTGTATTTTCCAGTATTGATACACAATGCACCGGTATCATTTATTGTTCCTTCCTTTCTTTCAAGTGTTTGCAAAACCAATTCATCAGGAGTTAATTGATAATTTACTTTACAATTTTCGGATATACCGATTTCTTGAAGTGCACTCAATGGAATTGCTAATGTTGTTAATGGCATAAAAACAAGCGTTTGTTAGTTTTGCAAAATTAAGGAGTTAGTTTTAAAGAAAATGTATTTTAAATTAAGTATAAATACAATTTAATTGAAATTAAATCCGGTACATAGGTACAAATAAGTGTAGCCTTAGTAGATAATGTAATAGGGAATTTGAGAAAAAATAAAATTTTATTGATAGTATTTATCGCACATTTTTAACAACCCCATCCTGCTTTTTTATAAAATATAACTTTTTGTTTTCCAAATAGTTAATTGAAGGTACATCTTTTTTTAACTGAATTGATTGTATATCAAAATCATTAAAAATTTTGGCATTTTTATCCGATAAATATTTTAAAAAAGCGGTATCATATTTTAGAAGTAAACTTGTAAAATGATACATACACTCATAACCTTTAAAAACCCAATCGCTTGGTCTTGCCCCATAATTTTCTTTGTATTTATTCGCCAATGCCAATCCTATTTTTTCCGTTCTTAAAAAATTATAAGGTGATGAATAAATTATTTCAATTCCTTTTGATGTTGCATCTAGGGCTGCAGGTTTATTAAATTCCTTTATGCCATCCCAAGTTGGCATGCCAACTGCAACGGCATTGTACCTTTTATTTGTTTGCAAAGTATTCACCAACCTGATACCAAAATCTTCCTGTATGCTTCCACAGAAAACGATATTGTTTTTATTACTGTCCAAGGCAACAAGCAATTGCTTTGCAGTAAATGAATCCGTTAATTCTACCGTTTTATATTTAAGCGGAGTCAACAATGGATTCTTGCCCATCTCTGTAAAAATATTCTGGATGACATTCTCCAAATTCCCTTTTCTTTTTACATACACAATATTGTAGGTTGAATAATTTTTTTGTAAAAATTTATACAATTCATGCGTATGTGTTTGAAGCGTTGGATTCAATAATATGAAATAAGGGTTGTCAGCAATTCCTCCGTCATTTGGAAGTGTAGCAGAAATTAAAGGGATTTTTTTCAGCAATGCAAAATCAGCCATTGGCTTTATTTCACTTCTTTCTTTAAATGAAGCGATAATCAATGAAACGCTATCCCACATTGGTTTTTCCAATACCGTTGCAATGGGTTCTTTACTATTCTTACTGTCAATAATGGTAACTTCTATGTTTGCATGATCTACCTGTAAACTGTCTATCGCAAGCATTACACCATGATAAAAATCAAGCCCTGGTAACATGTTTTTGGGCAAAGTATAATTGGTGATTTTGAAATTATTATCATTGAATGCTGAATCTAAAAAAATAGGCGTGAAGACAACGATTTTCTTTGCAGGATGGTTGTTTTGTGCAATGATAGATTTGCAAATTAAAAATAGCAATATCAACAAAAAGGCTTTCTTCATTTGGCATTATTTACAAACAAATTACAACAAAATATTTATTCAAATGAATCAGCAAAGAATTACAATTCAACATTCAAAAATAAATGATGTTTATTCCCACTCAATGGTAGCAGGCGGTTTACTGCTGATATCATATACAACTCTGTTAATTCCTTTTACATTATTGATGATTTCATTCGAAATATTTGCCAGAAATTCATATGGTAAATGTGCCCAATCTGCTGTCATGCCATCTACACTCGTTACAGCCCTTAAAGCCACCGTAAATTCATAAGTTCTTTCATCTCCCATTACACCAACACTTTTCACCGGTAATAAAATTGTTCCCGCTTGCCACACTTCTTTGTATAATCCCGTTGATTTCAAACCTTTGATATAAATATCATCTGCAGCTTGTAATAACGCTACTTTCTCTTCGGTAATATCGCCTAAAATTCTGATTGCCAAACCTGGTCCTGGAAATGGATGTCTGTTTATCATATCCTCCGGAATACCCAATTCCAAACCTACTTTTCTTACTTCATCTTTAAACAAATATCGCAATGGTTCTACCAAACTCAATTTCATCGTATCGGGCAATCCGCCAACATTGTGGTGCGATTTTATGGTTGCACTTGGACCATGAACACTCACACTTTCAATCACATCAGGATAAATAGTTCCTTGTCCCAAAAACTTTGCTTCACTTATTTTTTTTGCCTCAACATCAAATACATCAATAAACAATTTTCCAATTACTTTTCTTTTCTCTTCAGGATCCGTTTTGCCCGCCAGTTCTTTATAAAATAATGCTTTCGCATCAATGCCGGTAACATTCAAATCCAGTTGTTTGTATGTATCGAGTACTTGTTCAAATTCATTTTTTCTCAGTACGCCATTATCTACAAAAATGCCGTGTAATCTTTTCCCAATCGCTTTGCTGATAAGGGTTGCAGCCACTGTACTATCTACACCACCACTCAATGCCATAATCACATGTGCATCGCCAATTTGTTGTTTCAACGCTTCTACCGTTTCAGTAACAAAAGATGCAGGAGTCCAGTTTTGTGCACAACCACAAACACTCACTAAAAAGTTTTTTATAATGATTTTACCTTCTTTTGAATGGTATACTTCCGGATGAAATTGTAATCCATATAAAGGAAACGAATCGTTACTTGTCTTTTTAAATGCAGCTACCGGAATACTTTCCGTAGTTGCCAAAACTTCAAAATTTACAGGTAAGGTTACAATACTGTCGCTATGGCTCATCCATACTTGAGAATGATTGGAAACATTGTCAAGCAACACATCTTCTTTTTGTTTTTCCATAATGGCACGGCCATATTCTCGGTTGTTGCTTTTATCAACTTTTCCGCCATACAATTTTGCAGTTAATTGTGCACCATAACAAACACCCAAAACAGGTACTTGTGTATTAAATGCTGCCACATCTACCAAAGGGTTATTTGCATCATTTACACTGAAAGGACTGCCACTTAAAATGATTCCTTTCAACGTACTATCAATACTAAAAGGTTTATTATACGGAATGATTTCGCAGTAAACATTGGCTTCACGCACCGATCGTGCAATTAGTTGTGTAAACTGGCTTCCGAAATCGAGAATAAGTATTTTATCAGTCATGCGGCGAAGTTAATGCAGCAAACGTTGAATACAGAATGAAGTGAATTGTTTTTTTACTGCTTTATTTCCGCTGCTTCATTGTATTTTGCAGCACCATCAAAAAAATAAAAGATCATTGCTATGAAATATTACATGGTTGCAGGTGAAGCAAGTGGCGATTTGCATGGTAGCAATTTAATTAAAGAACTGAAACAATTAGATGCCGCAGCAGACATACAATGCTGGGGCGGTGATATGATGGAAAGGGCAGGAGCCAAGCTGGTAAAGCATTACAGAGAATTAGCATTTATGGGTTTTGCCGAAGTTGTAAAAAATCTACCCACTATTTTCAAAAATTTATCCTTTTGTAAAAACGATATTCTCCAGTTCAAACCCGATGTTTTGGTATTAATCGATTATCCGGGTTTTAATTTAAGAATTGCCAAATGGGCAAAGCAACAAGGTTTTAAAGTGGTGTACTATATTTCTCCGCAAGTTTGGGCTTGGAAAGAAAACAGGGTAAATCAAATGAAACAATGTATCGATCAAATGTTGGTCATTCTTCCTTTTGAAAAAGATTATTACCAAAATAAATGGAATTGGTCAGTGCAATATGTTGGTCATCCATTGGTTCAGGAAATGGAACAACGCAAAACCGAATTGTTGTCTCAACATCCCGATGCCGCAACCAAACAAAATAAAATTGCTTTATTACCCGGAAGTCGCAAACAAGAAATCAATATCAAACTGCCCATTATGTTGAGCGTTGCAGCAGCTTTTCCTGAGTATGAATTTGTAGTGGCAAAAGCACCCGGACAAGAAGATAGTTTTTACGAACCATTTTTAAAGCAATACCACAATGTTTCTGCGGTAAGAAACGAAACGTATTTGTTGTTGTTACAAAGTAAAGCTGCATTGGTTACTAGCGGAACAGCAACTTTAGAAACCGCATTGTTACAAGTGCCCGAAGTAGTTTGTTACAAAGGCAGCAGCATCAGTTATCAAATTGCCAAACGACTTATTAAAATAAAATATATTGCTTTGGTAAACCTGATTATGGATAAACTTGTGGTAAAAGAATTGATTCAAAATGAATTAACTACAAAAAATTTAATTGCAGAACTAGACCTGTTGTTGAACAACCAAGAAAAGAAAATACAACTCCAAAACGATTACACAGCCCTCAAAAACATACTTTCTGTTGGCGGTAATGCTTCTCAAAATGCAGCACAAACTGTGTATCAAACGGCTACTTCTTAATCATTGGCAAAATAAAAAGCTTCACCAAAATAACAATCAGCCCTACCAAAAACATCATCAAAGAAATTCTGTTCATGCCATGCATGTATTTCATCCATTGCGTTTTAGGCTCGTTCGGGTCTTTCTTTTTAATGTATAAATATTCTCCAAATTGTTTTAAAATACCCATGATGTTTTTTTTATTACAACAAAATAAGCAAAGAATAGTTTTAATTAAAATAATTTTTGCTTGGCAACCTGCAACGAATACATTTGCAACGCACGGGGATTTAGCTCAGTTGGTAGAGCGCTTGCATGGCATGCAAGAGGTCAGCGGTTCGACCCCGCTAATCTCCACAAACAAAAAGGCGTTTAAAATTAAACGCCTTTTTAACTTCAACACTCCAATAATCCCTATAGGTTGCTTATTTTTTTATCTCCCGGATATTTTACAGTATAGCTAAACCTTACTTTTCTGCTTTCACCAGGTTTTAAATTAATTTGCCAGTTCAAAACACCTAACTCTTCGTTTATTGTTGCATCATCATTGTTACCTAAAATAGTTTCAATTTCTTTTACCTGACTTAGTGGGTATTGGTCTTTGAGCAACAGCTGAACATCTGTGGTTTTATTATTCTTCAAAACAATTTCATACGTAAAAATTTGCTTGGTAGTACTACCGCTTGTTTTGGTTGTAGTAAGTTCTTTTACCAATGTTCTTTTTACTGCAATTCGCTTGTCTTTTCCTAATGAAAGATTCAATGTATCAGAAGTGATATTAGGGTCAATCATTGTCTTTCCTAAATAGGTGTCATCCATAATAATATTAGCAGTTCCTGGTAATAAATTTAAGTTCTGCCAGTTGGTTAATTCAGCCAATAAATAAGGATCTTTATCTAGTTTTGGTACAGCATAGTTTTTAAGGATTGCAGTCAGTTTTTCTTCTTTGATTACGACAGATTGCAATTCACCATCACTGTTGATATCATACGGTAAATCAATTTCAAAATTAGTGTTCAATTGACTTTCATTTAATGTTGTATAACTTGAAAGATTGGATGGATTAATGGTTTGATAACTACCAGTTAAACTTTTACTTTTTTTATATACATTATCAGATTCAATAATTACTTCTTTAAGCATTTCTTCATCCTTGGCAATGCTTACTCCCGGAATGGTGTTGTATGCAAGATTACTTCTTGAGTTATTTTGCATTGCATTAAAAAGTTTTGGTACAAAAAATTGTAAGTACCACGGATTTAAGATAGGTGCTGTTCCGCTCCAGTTTGGATTGGCAGTACTAAGTGTGAGTTTTGTTTGCTTCCAGTCAATACCTGTATGCTGCGATACAGAAGCTTTGTACACTAATTTTATTTCATTCGTTTTTGAATTTACTCTTACATCATACAATGGCGTAAATCCTGCATTATTTGTAAAATAACTCAGCGTAATTGGGATTTCACCTGCATAATTACTAACTATTTGCAAGCACAATTGACCATAAGGTTTTTCTTTTGTTGGGGTAGGTGTAGATGCTTCATTGATTTCTTGTTGTAGTAAATTAATTTTTTGTGAAAGGTTTGCCTTGCTTTCACCCAATGTAAAAATATTGGTTTTTGCTTTTTCAATTTTTGTGGTGTATGCATTCACTAGTTTCAATGCTTCATCACTCGTTATGGTTTTGTTTCCATTTCCTGTAATGGTTAATTCTATTAGCTTTCCGGTTTTATCCATTGTTTGTTGTTCAATATCAATTTGGTTATTTATCCTGCTTATTTCATTTCTTAAAATCAAAATTGAATCATTCCATTTTTTAATCATTGGATTGACAATAACCGCTTGTGTAGGATAATATACATTGAATTTTTGGGAAAGTAATGCAACGTTTTCGGGTACATTAATTTGCAAACTATTAATATCTAACGCAGTGGCTAAATTATTAATTATAATTTGTTTCGTTTTTTTAGAGATAGTTGTATTTGTTTGATGGGTTAACTCAGCACCATAGCCAAAATAAACCGTTGCAGATTTTAGTACAGCATTTGTTTTTGCTGTGTCTTGTGCGTTCATTGTGCCATAGATACAAGAGGTCAACAAAATTGAAAAGAAGATTTTTTTCATTGTTTCGCTTTAATGTGTTAAAAAATATTGAATTTCATTTTGACAATTGATTTGCTTTCATCAATGTGTAATGAAGATGCATCGTGCAATGAAATTCACACGTTCAGGAATAGAAGCTTGTTAATGGTTTATTAATTAACAAAATGAATGCAATTCTTAACGCTGTTTTTAGGGGAGAAAATATAGTGGTTGGGTACAATTAATTTAATCTGTTAATCGGCTGAAATATTTGTCCTGTCTTGTTTTCAACCTATAATTACATTCAGTACATATCCAATAATGCAGAACCACAAAAAAAAGAGTGAAGCATAAACTTCACTCTTTTTTTATTGAAATATTTTTAAAGTACTAGTACTTAATAAATAATTTCTCTTTGTCTCTTCTTACTTTTTTTGCACTGCTCAAGTAATCATTTGCAGCATCTCTGTAACCAAGGGTGAGCATACAAGCAGCATTCAATCCTTTTGCATCTAAGCCCAAAACTTCATTTATACCTGCAGGGTTAAAACCTTCCATCGGAGTAGAATCAACTTCTTCAATAGCAGCAGCAGCAAGACCAAAACCTAAAGCAATGTAAGCTTGTTTTGCAGCCCAGTTGTAAAGGTCTTCAGCAGAAGAATTAGTTACTTTTCCTTTAATCATGTTCCCAAATTCTGTAAGTGCTTCAACTGGAATTCCTCTTGTAGCAGCAATTTCATTCATGTATTCATCAACATTAGCTGCTGTGATAGATTTCCATGGAGCAAAAATTAATATTGCTGCTGATTCTTTAATTTGAGGTTGGTTGTAACAATGAGGGGCAAGTTGTTCTTTAATTGCAGGATCTTCAACTAAGATAACATTGTATGGAGTAAGTCCGTAAGAACTTGGTGTAAGCAGAATAGCATCTAAAATATTGTTTAATTTTTCTGTCGGAATGGGTTGTCCATTCATTCTTTTTGTAGCATAACGCCATTCTAAAGATTCAATAAAATTCATAGTAAATTTTGATTTATAATTTGAAATGCAAACTTATTATTAATTATATATAAACTATCGATTTTAAAAGAAGTTAAATTACTAAATTGGAAATCTTTTCTGTTTCATTGGTTTGTAAAAACATAAAAAAAGTGCCTTTGGAAAAAGGCACTTTTTATGAGTTATTATTCGTTAGATGATTAATAAAGCATCACCATAACTGAAGAAACGATATTTATCTTTAATTGCTTTTTGATATGCAGCCATTGCCAAATCATATCCTGCAAAAGCACAAGTCATAATTAATAAACTTGTTTTTGGCAAATGAAAGTTGGTAACTAAGCTATCTGCAATATTAAAGTTGTAAGGAGGATGAATAAAATTATTCGTCCAGCCTTCGCTTGGTTTTAATAATTTTTGAGCAGTGAAACTTGTTTCCATAGCACGCATTGTTGTTGTACCAATTGCACAAATTCTATGGTCGTTTTCTTTTGCTTTGTTTACAATTCTTGCAGCTTCTTCAGGAATGTTGTAGTATTCAGCATCCATTTTATGTTTGCTCAAATCTTCCACTTCAATTGGTCTGAATGTGCCCAAGCCTGTATGTAATGTAACTTCTGCAAAACGAATACCTTTTATTTCGCAACGTTTGATTAATTCCTGGCTAAAATGTAAACCTGCAGTTGGTGCAGCAACAGCGCCTTCATTTTTTGCATATACTGTTTGGTATCTTTCTTTATCTTCTTCGTCTGGCTTGCGTTTGATATATTTTGGCAAAGGAGTTTCACCAAGTGTTTCAAGCATTTTTTTAAAACTTTCATCATCATCATTCCATAAAAATTTTATGGTACGACCACGACTAGTCGTGTTATCAATTACTTCTGCAACCAATTCTTCAGATTCACCAAAATAAAGTTTGTTACCAACCCTTATTTTACGTGCAGGATCTACAATTACATCCCACAAACGATTTGGCTTATTTAATTCACGTAATAAAAAAACTTCAATTTTTGCTCCGGTCTTTTCTTTACGGCCGTACATTCTTGCAGAAAATACTTTTGTGTTATTTACTACAAACACATCTTTATCATCAAAGTATTCTAAGATGTCTTTAAAGTGTTTGTTTTCCATGTTGCCAGTTTTTCTGTTAACTACCAACATTCTGCTGTCTTCCCTTCTTTTTGTAGGGTTTTGTGCTATAAGATTAAGGGGCAGGTCGTACCTGAACTGAGATATTTTCATGTTACGGCATGAGTTTAAAAAGGTTAAAAAAGTTTGTAAAGGTAAGGGAATTGAAAAGAATTGAATTAAAATGATGTGTATAAGGATTTCAAAAAGTAAGATTTATAATATGATAAAATTTAATTTTCAAGAACAATTTTACAAGCCTTACCCTACATTTGCAATCCAATCGATTTTGCTTGTCGCTTAATACCACAGAATTAAATTGAACTTTATCATGCGAAAAATTTGGTGGAAAATTGCAGCTGTTTGTTTGTTATTGTACACTAGTGTCATGGCTTTTCTTATTACTGTACCCAAACCTGCAGGGGTTCCAATGGGAGAAAGCATTAGAAACTATTTCTTTCATGTTCCGATGTGGTTTGGCATGATGGTTTTATTGACAACTTCATTCGTCTATTCCATCAAATATTTACGCAACCCTACTGCTGTCAATGATTACAATGCAGAAGAATTTGCAAAAACAGGAACTGTATTTGGTTTTTTAGGCATTGTAACCGGAGCAATTTGGGCAAATTATCAATGGGGTGCACCTTGGAGCAGTGATCCAAAACAAAATGGTGCTGCAATTGCTTTACTTACATACTTAGCATATTTCATTTTGCGTGGTAGTATGGTAGATGAAGAAAAGAAAGCAAGAATTGGTGCAGTGTACAATATTTTTGCCTATTTCATGTTATTCCCTGCAATATGGATTTTACCAAGATTAGTTGAAAGTTTACATCCAGGAGGAATGGGAAGTCAGGGTAATCCCGCTGTAAATCCTAAGGATTCTTCTATTGAAATGAAGCTTGTATTTTGGCCTGCAGTTTTAGGTTGGTCATTATTAGGTGTTTGGATTAGCACCTTAAGAATTCGTGTTCAATTATTAAAAGAAAAACAACTTAACCATGAATAAAATAAAAGCTGTTTTTATCATGTTGTTTACACTATTAACAACAATTTTAAATGCTCAAACATCAACAATGCAAAATTCAGATATTATGAGAAGTAATGGAAAAATATATGTAGTAATGGCTGTTGTAATTACTATTGTTACAGGCTTATTAGTATATCTTTTTCAATTGGATAAAAAAATAAAAAACTTAGAAAAAGATAAATAATATAATTATTTTTCAGTATTTAAAATTGCCATAAAATTGATGTGTTAAAACATCTCGAATTAAAATTTAACGATTGCTCATTTAAAAAAATCAAATTATGTCAAACTCAGTGTACAGTTTTTTTCACAGTGTAGAACAAAGCTTTGATAAGGCAGCAAAATTTACCAAATGGGATAAAGGTTTGCTTGAACAAATCAAAGCCTGTAACAGCGTTTATAGCATGCGTTTCCCCGTAAAAATGGATGATGGAAGAATTGAAGTAATCGAAGCATATCGTGTACAACATAGTCAACATAAAAGTCCTTGTAAAGGAGGTATTCGTTTCAGTGATGAAGTGAACCAAGATGAAGTAATGGCTTTGGCAAGTTTAATGACCTACAAATGTGCTATTGTGAATGTTCCTTTTGGCGGTGGTAAAGGAGGAATTAAAATTAATCCCAAAAAGTATAGTGCATACGAGTTAGAAAAAATTACCCGCAGATATACAAGTGAATTGGTAAAGAAAAATTTCATTGGACCTGGTATTGATGTTCCTGCTCCAGATTATGGAACTGGTGAGCGTGAAATGGCTTGGATTGTTGATACTTATTCTTCACTAAAACCGGGAGATATCGATGCAGCAGGCTGTGTAACGGGTAAGCCCATTTCTCAAGGAGGGGTTCGTGGTCGTAAAGAAGCAACAGGATTAGGGGTGTTTTTTGGCATCAGGGAAGTTTGTAATATGCCAGAAATTATGGCTAAAGTTGGTTTAACAACAGGAGTTGAAAATAAGACCGTAGTTGTACAAGGTTTAGGAAATGTAGGTTATCACTCTGCTAAATTTTTCAGAGAAGCAGGCGCTAAAGTTGTTGCTATTGCTGAGTTTGAAGGAGCGGTATACAACAAAGATGGCATCAATGAAGAAGAATTGTTTGCTCACAGAAAAGCAACTGGAAGTATATTGAACTTTCCCGGTTGTACTAATCTTGCTAAAAATACTGATGCCTTAGAATTAGCTTGTGATATATTAATTCCTGCAGCTTTAGAAAATGTAATCAATCATGAGAATGCAGGTCGTGTTCAGGCAAAAATTATTGGGGAAGCTGCAAACGGACCCCTTACACCGGAAGCAGATGAAATCCTTGCTGCAAAAGGGATTGTAGTTGTGCCGGATATGTATTTGAATGCCGGTGGTGTAACAGTTAGCTATTTTGAGTGGTTGAAAAATTTAAGCCATGTGCGTTATGGTAGAATGGAAAAACGTTTTACTGAAAACATGAATACGCATATTGTAAGTCAAATTGAAGAAGTGAGTGGTAAAAAGATAAGTGATGCTGAACGCAAAATTATTTTACACGGACCCGAAGAAGTAGATTTGGTGCATAGTGGTTTAGAAGAAACAATGATTGCAGCCACACGTGAAATTATGGACATTTGGAAAAATAATGCGGATATTCCTGACATGAGAACAGCAGCTTATGTAAATGCCATTAATAAGGTAGCAACCAGTTATAATGAACTTGGTATTTTCCCTTAATTGGACACTTTCAAATATTCAAAAGCCGATAATTTTTATCGGCTTTTTTTGTATAAATAGTTAATAATATGCTTTGTTGAGAATACTATTGATAAAATTTAATGCTTTTCCTTTTTCTAATAAATTTCTTTTATAATAATTATATACTTAATTACAACGATGTGAAAAGTTGAAGCACAAATCAAATTATTGCTACTTATAAATATCTCTTAATCGTTACATTTGCATATCTTTTTAAACTTCTCAAAAAAATAAAATACAATGGCAGCAAAAATTAAAGTGGCGAATCCTGTGGTAGAATTGGATGGCGATGAGATGACAAGAATTATCTGGAAATTCATTAAGGACAAATTAATTCTTCCTTATTTGGAAGTAGATATCAAGTACTACGATTTGGGGATGGAATACCGTGATGAAACCAATGATCAGGTTACTATTGATGCCGCAAATGCAATTAAACAATATGGGGTTGGTATAAAGTGTGCAACTATTACGCCAGATGAGCAACGTGTAGAAGAATTTAAGTTGAAACAAATGTGGAAGAGCCCAAATGGGACAATTAGAAATATTTTAGATGGTACAGTTTTCAGAGAACCAATTGTATGTAAAAATGTACCTCGTTTGGTTCCTAACTGGACCGCTCCAATTTGTATTGGTCGTCATGCTTTTGGTGATCAATATCGTGCAACAGATTTTGTTACAAAAGGAAAAGGAAAATTGACTATCAAATTTGAAGGAGAAGATGGTCAAATAATACAACACGAAGTATTTAATTTTAAAGGAGATGGCGTTGCATTGGCTATGTACAATACCGATGAAAGTATTTTTGGTTTTGCTAGAAGTTGCTTCAATACTGCATTACAGAAGAAATGGCCTTTATATTTATCAACAAAAAATACCATTCTTAAAAAATATGATGGTCGTTTTAAAGATATTTTTGAGGAAGTGTATCAAAATGAATTTAAGGCAAAATATGCAGAAGCAGGAATTACATATGAACATCGTTTAATAGATGACATGGTTGCAAGTGCTTTAAAATGGAATGGTAATTTTGTTTGGGCTTGTAAAAATTATGACGGTGATGTACAAAGTGATACCGTTGCACAAGGCTTTGGTAGCTTAGGTTTGATGACTTCTGTATTGGTTACTCCTGACGGGAATGTAATGGAAGCTGAAGCCGCACATGGAACTGTAACACGGCATTATCGTGAACACCAAAAAGGCAAACCAACAAGCACTAATCCAATTGCAAGCATTTTTGCATGGACTCGCGGTTTGGAATTCAGAGGTAAACTAGATAATAATCAAGCATTAATTAACTTTTGTCAGGCATTGGAACAAGTGTGTATCGAAACTGTAGAAAGTGGTAAGATGACGAAAGATTTAGCAGTTTGTATCCATGGTAATAAAGTAAATCATGGCGAACATTATTTATATACTGAAGAATTCTTAGATGCGTTGGATAAAAATTTGCAAGTGAAATTGGGATAAATATTATCTGTATGAATTTATTTATCTGAAAACATAACAAAATAAATTATCCACGGAAAACATAGATAATTCAGATATTGAAAATAAAATAAAAAAGCCACATCATTTAATTGATGTGGCTTTCTCTTTGAACTGAAATTTATTAAAATAGATTTATAATTTTTTAATCAATTCTTTTGCCATTCTTACATAGTCTGTATTTTTTTGTTCAGTAGCAACGGAAATACATTTTTCAGCACTTGCTTTTGCTGCTACTTTATCACCTAAATCTCTTTCAATTTTTGCTTTCAATAAATACATCCAAAAAGAAGTTGGACTTGCTTCTAAAGCTTTAGAAATGCTGCTTAATGCTTTGTTCAAATCTTTGTCCAGTTCAAAATAAAAATTTGCCGCTGCATAGTAAGTATTTGCAGTAACCTTATCTGCTGCTAATGCTTGTTCAGCCTGCATTCTGATTCTGTCTTTAACGTTGGTAGCAATTGGTAAATTAATGCCCAAATTGCCCCACATTAACTGCAGTTCACAACTTTCAAATTTGATATTTGCAAATTGCATGGTAAACATTTCTACATTCTCTTTCAACTTTACAGGTTCAATTGTTACACGAACTACATCATTTTCAATTTTATACGAAGAGGCCTGATTAACGGTTGTATCCTTTGAAATGATTACAATCCATTCTTTTTTACCAGGAATAGTTAATAATCCATATTTCCCGGATTTTAAAGTTGTACCCCCAATCATTACTTCATCTGTAAATTTTAAAGTAGTAGCTGAATTAGCACCTGTCCGCCAAACGTTATTTAAAGGAGCTAATTCGCTGCCATCTTTAAATAATTCTCTTCCTTTTATAGAAGGACGCGAATAACTTAGTTCAATTTTTCCCAATCCAAATTCCTGGGTAATGGTTTGTGTAGGACTAGGAGCAGGCATCTTTATTTGAGCCATAGATGTTGAAGCTGTTGCAATGGCAATAAGCAAGAAAATTTTTTTCATAATTATTTTTTATTTACTGCAAACCTACAACTTAGCATTGTTGTACCAAATGATTTTGGTAAAAGGGATGATTATTTTTTAAATGCTGGATGAAATTGGTGTAAGGTGCTGCGTAAATAATCTCTATCGAGATGTGTGTAAATTTCGGTAGTTGTAATACTTTCATGACCTAACATTTGTTGCACAGCTCTTAAATCTGCACCGCCTTCTACCAAATGAGTAGCAAATGAATGTCTGAATGTATGGGGTGAAATATTTTTTTTGATTTCGGCTTTTGCTGCCAAATCTTTGATGATATAAAATATCATAATTCTGGATAATCCTTTACCAAAGCGATTGATAAATAACACATCCTCAAATTGATTTTGAACCTTAGTATGAACCCTAATTTCATTTTTATAAATGTTGATGTATTTGATTGCATCAGACCCAATTGGTACTAATCTTTCTTTATCGCCTTTCCCAATAACTCTGATAAAACCAATATCTAAATACAGACAACTGATTTTCAAATTGATTACCTCACTCACACGTAACCCACAGCTGTACATGGTTTCAAGGATTGCTTTGTTTCGGGCACCATCAGATTTGCTAACATCGAGTTTGCCAATCATGGATTCAATTTCTTCAAAACTTAAGAAGTCGGGCAGCTTTCTTTTTGTTTTAGGAGCATCTAATAAAAGAGAAGGATCAATAGTTGTAATTTGTTCGGTAATACAATATTTGTAAAAACTTCGAATGCCCGATATGATTCTCGCTTGTGAAGTTGCATTCAGTCCAATTTCATGAATGAATTTAATAAAGGCCTGCAAATCGTTTAATGATATGTTA
This sequence comes from Chitinophagaceae bacterium, assembly GCA_947488765.1. GTDB lineage: Bacteria > Bacteroidota > Bacteroidia > Chitinophagales > Chitinophagaceae > UBA1930. The sequence continues at coordinate 45,247 of CANLAE010000007.1, forward strand.
GCAGGCGACTTTGTATTTTGATGGATTATTAGGTAATCCGTAAGTTTTTCTACATCTCTTAAGTAAGCTTCAACAGAATGATTGCTCAATGATTTCTCTAATTGAAGCCAAGCTTTAAAACCTTTCTTATAAGCATCCCACATAATAGGTTCCGTTTTGTAGATTGTATTTATATTCGTTGCAAGTTTATCAAATATATTTTAATAGAATAATAATTTTTAGTAAAAAATATGCAGCCCATTAATCTTCGTTCGTTTAATCAGAAAGTAAGACATCATAAAAAAGCTTTCAAAAAATATTTATCAAAAGTAGAAAAGAATCCACCAAAAAATATTAATGCAATTGTTGATAAAGTTAATACTGAAGTTTGGCAGGAAATTGATTGCATAACCTGCGCAAATTGTTGCAAAAAAATGACGCCAACTTTTACAACGAAAGATATAAAAAGTATTGCCATACATTTTGACATGACTCCAAAAGAGGTTAAAGAAAAGTGGTTGCATCAGGATAAAAAAAATGGCGACTGGATAAATGTCAATCAGCCTTGTCAGTTTTTAAATCTAGAATCTAATATGTGCAGTATTTATGAAGTAAGACCGGCAGATTGTTCCGGTTTTCCCCATCTCAAAAAGAAAAAAGTTACTGATTATATTCATGTACATCAACAAAATATTGAGTATTGCCCCGCTACTTTTAAAATGGTAGAAAAATGGATGACGGCGATGCCTAAATAATATAGAAAGTCCAAAAAAAAGGAGCTGATATTTCAGCTCCTTTTTTTATTTTTTATAGTCCTAAAAAACTAGATTTTTTTAATAATTTCCTGGCTTCACCAATTTTAAAGCCGTTATTGTATACTTCAATTCTATATTCCCCCTGGTCAAATTTATTACCTGGTTTCCAGTTAAAACTTACTGGAATTACTTTGCCTGTTTCGTAATTCACATCTACTTTATTGGTGTATTGTTTGTTGTTGCCTTCTCTGTCTGTAAAGCTTCCAGAAGATTGTGAAATTGATCCATCAGGGTAGAAAATACAAACCATTATTGGCTTTGTGCCGGTTGGTGTAATTCTATTTTCATCAATATTAAAACTAACTCTGAAATAGTCTGCTTTTTTTGCAGTAGAAGTTTCTTTCTCTTTAGTGCCTCTTAAATTAATGGCAGCAATATTGATTCCCGAAGCATGTAATGTACTTGCAATGTCTTCAACTTTAGCTTTCTCTTCTTTGGTTTTATTAAGATTATTTTCAAGTGCACCTTTTTCTTCTGTCAACTGTTTTTTATCATTCGTCAACTGATCATTACTTACAGTTAATTGTTTATTTTCAGCTTTTAAAGCTTCTACTTGTGCATATAATGCTTCAATTTTTGATTGTAGTTCTCCAAGTTGTTTTTTTGCTTCTTTTAATTCAGCATCGCTTACTTTTTTCTTACTTAGTATAGATGATATACTTGATTTTAATTTTTGAATATCATTGTTCTTTTCTACTAATGCACCTTGCAGTTGTTGATTATTGGTAGTGATGGAATCTGCTTTAATAGTAAGCAAATCAAATTGAGATTTTAAAACAGCTTGATCTAAAGAGTCTTTTGATATTCTTTCTATGAAAACTGTACGTTCTTCTTTTACTTTATTTTTATCAATGATAAAATATACCCATGAACCAATTAATGCAAACAATAATAGGTAGATAATTTTTTTATTATCATTTTTTGAGGCTTTGCTACTACTTTCATTTTTTCCTGAAGAAGCATTAGGATACTGATTATTATTCATTTTCTTTAATTTTTATTATTCAAAGATAGCTTTTGTTTTTATTAAACTATTTTACATAAAGATGATTGTTGTTATAATTTTTAAAAAATTTGTACACTAGCTTAAACCACTGTTGGTTCAATTTATCTTCTTTATAATTATATATATTAAAATTTGTAATAGTAATACAATTTATTATATTTACTTTTCAAGTTTTACTTAATTAATTTATAAATAAAACCATTTTCATGCTTAAAGATTTATTGATTATTGATATTGAAACGGTTCCAATGGTAGCAGATTATGCAATGTTGGATGATAACTGGAAAACTTTGTGGTGGGATAAAATTTCTAAAACTGTTTCTGAAGATTCAACGCCGGAAGAAAGTTGGAAACGAAGAGCGGGGATATTGGCAGAGTTCGGAAAAATTGTTTGTATCAGTACTGCTTATTTTTATGAGAACGAAGACAGACAACTTTCCTTACGCGTTAAAAGTATTTTTGGAGATGATGAAAAACAATTATTACTTGATTTTCTAGAACTCTGCAATAAAGTGTTGAAACACAATAAAAATTTTCAATTTGCTGGACATAATATAAAAGAGTTTGATATTCCATATATCTGCAGAAGATTGATGATTAATAAAATTGAAATGCCCGAATATTTTTGGTTGCACGATAAAAAACCATGGGAGGTGAAGTTTTTTGATACATTAAATTGGTGGAAATTTGGTGATAATAAAAATTATATCAGTTTACATTTATTAGCCAATGTGTTACAAATACCAACAAGTAAGGGGGATATAGATGGAAGTATGGTGCAGGATGTTTATTACAAAGATCGTAATCTCCAACGCATTGTAGCTTATTGTCAGCGTGATGTAATTGTAACTTCAAATATTATTTTATGCTTCAAAGGATTGCCAATACTTACAGATAACCAGGTTCTTTTTGTAGATGAAGGAAGTAAGTAAAAAGTAATAGGTGGTAAGTTGTAAATTTGTATCATGTCTGCAGAAAAGATAATTGGTGATTTTAAGAAAGGAAATTTCAAACCTGTTTATTGGTTAGAAGGTGAGGAATCATATTTTATTGATTCAATTGTAAATTATGCTGAGCATCAAATATTGTCAGAAAGTGATTCCTCATTTAACCTTACCATATTTTATGGAAAAGATACGCTTTGGCCTGATGTTATAAATGCTTGCCGCAGATATCCCATGTTCTCAGAAAGACAAGTTGTGATTGTTAAAGAAGCGCAACACATGCGAGATATTGAAAAGTTGGAAGGTTATGTTGAATACCCTTTGAACAGTACTATTTTAGTTATTTCTTTCAAAGAAAAAAAAGTTGATTCTAGAACAAAGTTTGGTAAGTTATTAAAATCAAAAACTGAGTTTTTTTCTACCAAAAAAATGTATGATAACCAGCTTCCCGATTGGACAAGGAATATGATTATTGAACATGGTTTGAGTATTAATCCTAAAGCATTGATGTTATTGGTTGATCACGTTGGGAATGATTTAAGCAGATTGGAAAATGAAATTGAAAAATTAGCCATTAATTTAGGTACAAGGAAAAGTATTACAGAAGATGATATAGAAAAATATATTGGTGTAAGTAAGGAATTCAATGTTTTTGAATTACAAGATGCTTTGGCTAAAAAAGATGTATCAAAAGCAATCAGAATAATTCAATACTTTGAGAAGAATCCAAAAGTAGGTCCTATCCAATTAATTCTCCCCTCACTCTATGCTTTTTTCAGTAAATTATATTGTATATACAGAGAAGGAACTACAGATGAAAGAACACTTGCAAGCAACTTGGGTATCAATCCATTTGCCATTAAAAGTTATATGGTTGCTTATAAAAACTATAGCTACAATTCCACAGAAAAAATTTTATTATTATTACAGCACTATAATCTGAGAAGTATTGGTATTCAGGATGCCGGCACTACAGATGCGGGTTTAATGAAAGAGTTGGTAATGAAAATGGTGAGTTAGTATCAAAAAAAATCCCCTGAACAAATGAAATGTATCGTTCAAGGGAATAGAGATATTATTATCTAAAAAGGTAAATAGAAATATTTATTTTTTCTTCTTTGCTGCTTTTGTTGCAGTCTTTTTAACTGTCTTTGCTTTCTTCGAAAATGCTGATGGGATCTGGATTTCAATCATTTTTTTAACTGCTTCCAAATCTACTATTGCCAAATCTTCTGGTGTAAATATAGTGCCATCCGATTTTTTGCCCAACTTCAACATTTTCTTTTGAAAGCGAATGAAAGGACCCCATCTTCCATTTTCAAGACTAACTTTTTCAGCGGGCCATTGTTGAATGAAACGATTGGATTCTTTTTCCATTTTCTTTTCAATCAATTCTTGAATATCATTTTGAGAAAGAGCATCAAAGTTATAGGCTCTTGGAATATTGATATACATGTCATTCCATTTAATGAAAGGACCAAATCTTCCTTTGCCTTTCGTTACAGGTAATTCTTCAAAGAAACTTATTGGGGCATCAGCGATTTGTTTGTCATTGATTAATTGAATTGCTCTGTCAATTTCAATGGTAAACAAATCTTCTCCCTTTGGAATAGAAATAAATTGATCTCCTAATTTAATATAAGGTCCAAATTTTCCAACACTTACGCTCAGTTCCTGTCCTTCATATTCACCAATTGTTCTAGGCAATGCAAATAGTTCCATTGCCTCTGGTAATGTAATGGTTTCAATACTTTGGTTGGTTTTTAACTTAGCAAACCTTGGCTTTTCTTCGTCCTCTGCATTGCCAATTTGAACCATTGGTCCATATCTTCCCATTCTTGCAATAACCTTCTTGCCACTTGCCTCATCAGTACCCAATTCACGCTCCCCTTTTGCTCGTTCTGCAGTTTCTAAAGTATGTTCAATGTTTTCATGAAATGGTTTATAAAAACCATCAATCATAGTACTCCACAATTTTTTACCTTCTGCAATCTCATCAAATTCATGTTCAATTTTAGCAGTAAAGCCAAAATCCATCACCTTGGTGAAATGTTGTTTCAGAAAATCAGTTACAACCATTCCCAAATCTGTAGGAAATAATTTTGATTTTTCTGCACCGGTATTTTCTTGTAAAATTTCTTTTTCTATATGGTTGGCAGGAGTGAGCGTTAAAATATTTACAGTTCTTTTAATTGCTTCCTTATCTCTCTTTTCAACATAATTTCTTTTGATGATAGTAGAAATTGTGGGAGCATAGGTACTTGGTCTGCCAATACCTAATTCCTCTAGTTTTTTTACCAATGATGCTTCTGTATATCTTGGAGCAGGTCTTGTAAATTTTTCTGATGCAGTCATCATTTTAAAATCTAACACTTGTCCTGCTGTTAATGGTGGTAATATGCCTTCTTCTTTGTCATCTTCTTCATCATCTTTGCCCTCTAAATATACTTTTAAAAATCCGTCAAATTTCATCACTTCACCTGTAGCTGCAAGTTGTTCGGAATGGGTGCTGATATTTATTTTGGCAATTGTTTTTTCAAATTCTGCATCACTCATTTGGCTGGCAATAGTACGCTTCCAAATCAATTCATATAACCTTCTTGTTTCTTCATCAGTAACCGTATGATTGTTCATGTAAGTTGGTCTGATGGCTTCATGTGCCTCTTGAGCAGATTCGTTTTTGTTCTTAAATTTTCTTGGCTGAAAATAATTTTTGCCGTAGGCATTTGTAACTTCATTTTGTATGTCTGCCATAGCGGTATCACTCAAGCTGATACTGTCGGTTCGCATATAAGTGATGTTACCACTTTCGTATAATTTTTGTGCAAGCAACATTGTTTTTGTTACACCATAACCTAATTTTCTGGAAGCCTCTTGTTGCAAGGTACTTGTAGTAAATGGTGCAGCAGGAGTGCGTTTAGCAGGTTTTATCTGTACATCTGCAACAGTGTAATTTGCGTTTTTGCAACGTTCTAAAAAACTTTGTGCATCTTTTTGTTCTGAAATTTTATTGGAACATTCTGCTTTAAAAAGCACCGTTTTTTGTGTGATGTCTTTGGCTGCAAATTGTGCTTCAATTTTGTAGCTGCTTTCACTTACAAAATGATTGATTTCTCTTTCTCTTTCTACAATTAATCTTACTGCAACACTTTGTACACGACCGGCACTTAAGCTGCGTTGCATACCAATTTTTCTCCATAATACCGGACTTAATTCAAAACCAACCAAACGGTCTAATACACGTCTTGCTTGCTGTGCATTAACCAAATTCATATTGATTTTTCTGGGATTGGCAACTGCTTTTTTTATTGCTGGGGCTGTAATTTCATGAAATACAATTCGCTTTGTTTCTTTTGGATCTAGTCCCAATACTTCTGCCAAATGCCAGCTGATACTTTCTCCTTCACGGTCCTCATCACTTGCTAGCCAAACCTCTTTATTTTTTGAAAGCTTTTTCAGATCATTGACAACTTTTTGTTTGTCTTCGGGTACTTTGTATCTTGGTAAATAATTATTATTTACATCAATGCCCATATCGTCTTTTTCCAAATCACGGATGTGTCCAAAGCAACTTTTTACTTCGAAATCACTACCCAAAATTTTTTCTATGGTTTTGGCTTTTGCCGGACTCTCTACAATCAATAAATTTTTTGCCATGATGCGAAATAATAATTTTAACGAGCTTTTGAACTAAATTTTTTCTATTAAATCAATCAATATCTTTCGGTTGTTCTATACTTTAATAAGCAACTATTTTTTACACAGATTTATTGCATTTAATTGTGCAATATTAGTTTAATCAATCAAATTTTTAAAAATGTTGTATTTGGGGGATTAAAAATGAATACTATAATTTACCAAAGTTTAATGATTTAAAAAATTAAAAATCTTTTCTTTTACGATTGAATCACGGTATATTTTGCTATGTCCCAAACCTTTGGTTATATAAAACTCAACATGATTCAATTGCTTTTCCTGTATTTTTTTTACATCTTCATAAGGACAAATCCAATCTTCCTCGTCATGCAGCCACAGGGTATTGATTTTGTTTTCTGCAATAGCTCTGCTTGTTGAGTAATAAATTATTTTTTGATCAGATAAAGTTTGAATGTATTCAATCATTTCATTTTTAATTGAATTACCCAAGGGTACAAATGAAAAGAAATTGTCAATTGCCCTTAATGTCTCTACAGCAGGTGCAATCAAAACCAGTTTTTGAATATTGATTAAAGATTCAGAAGCAAGTGCTGCTGCTAAACCACCAAAAGAATGACCAATAATTCCATACAACTCACCATGTAATTGGTTAATTGATAAAATGGTTTTCTTTAATTGTAATGCATTGACTGTTTTGCCTTCACTAATTCCATGTGCAGGTGCATCGAATGCTATAACTGTAAAACCAAGTTTTGTAAGTGGTGAAATGTATTTATCAAACTTGTAGCTGCAACTATCAAAGCCATGCAGAATAAGAATTTTTTTCTCATTGCTTATTTCAGGATTCCATTGCCAACCCTTAATATTTAGTGAATCCTGAATGATAGCTAATTCCGTTGCCTGTGCAAATATTGGTGGGGCTTTACGTTTTTGTTTGCCACTGTAGGGTGTACAAAAAAGTTCAAATGCTTGTTTAGCGGCAGTTCGTTTAGATATTACAAAGATTGTTTTAATCTTTGTAATATAATACATGATTGCTATTCTTTGTGCTATTTTTAATTTCATAATCAATTCAAATATATGATGAAGGTCTCTTTTATCGGTTCGGGAAATGTTGCAACCGTTTTAGCAAAGCAGATGTTTCGTCGTGGTTTTACTATTGTAGATGTTTTTAGTAAGCAAATTTATCATGCACAACAACTAGCGGAAACTATTTCTGCGAGGGCGATTGACGATTTGAAAAATCTTGCGTTAACTGCTGATATTTTTATAATTGCAGTTAATGACAAATCCATTTCCCAAATAGTAAATCAACTTTCGTTAAATGATAAATTGGTATTACATACTGCCGGAGCAGTATCAATTGAAGTGCTTAAGAACGTAAGCATAAGTTATGGAGTATTGTATCCTATACAATCACTTCGTAAAGAGATGAATAGTGAATTAGAAATTCCATTTATGATTGATGGTAATAATTCGGATACGATGAATTCAATAGAAGATATAGTGAATCAGTTGGAACAATCCTTTGTTTATGGCACTGATGAAAAGCGTTTGAAAATACATATAGCTGCAGTATTTGCCAGTAATTTTGTGAATTATCTATATTACTTGAGTGCTGATTATTGTGCTAAAGAGCAAATTGATTTTAGTTTGCTTCAACCAATAATAGAACAAACTGCTTTGCGGTTAAAATCAAATCTTCCCGGTGAGGTATTTACAGGACCTGCGTTTCGTGGAGACAAAACTACTATTGAAATGCATTTAAATTTATTGGCACAATATCCTGATTTGCAAAAATGGTATGCTTTGATTACGGATGATATTCAACAGTTACATTTTTCATCAAAGATTTAATTGAGACTCGGTTTAAAATAAACAATCCCCGCAAAGTAAACTTTACGAGGATGTTATTTGCAAGCAATCGTTCGTTTATTTCAACAATTATGAAGGTTTAATTTTTAAAAGAGTTTGCAATTTAGAAGATTTAGTATTAAAACTAACTTTTGTTAGTATTTATTTTTCAACAAAAAATTGCTAAAATATTCATCAGATTTTAATTCTAGATTTTTATAGTGTGTAATCAAATACTTTTGCAAATAATCAATGATGAAATATGTACACGATTAAAGTAAATTTTGAACAGAAAGGATTAGCCTCACAGGTAATTGAAACAAATGCGGTTGGTGATAGCTTATTGGAAGTAATATTAGATAATGGGTATGAATTGCATCATAATTGTGGGGCTGTTTGTGCATGTAGTACTTGTCATTTGTATGTAGAAAAAGGAGAAGAGTTTTTGGCTGAATTAAGCGATAAAGAAGAAGATTTTATTGATAGGGCAGTTAGTCCAAAAATCAATTCCCGTTTGGGTTGTCAATGTATTTTACAAAAAGGAGCGGGTGGGGTAATAGAAGTTACATTGCCCGATCAAACACAGTTTAATGGAGAGTAATTTAAAAATTATAAATATCGCCTTGTTATGAAAAAAGTATTAATAGCGTTGGTTTTTCCGATTTATGCTATCGCTCAAAATTCAGATGGATTCAGTATTTCAGGGAATATTAAAGGATTGAAAGACAGCACACTTGTGTTTCTAGTTGCTAGCAGTAACGGAACCACCATTGCACAGGATTACGCTTTTGATGGTAGTTTCAAATTGAAAGGAAAAGTGTCTGAAGTTGATTTATACCAAGTAAACTTTATCGGAAAGAAGGAAGTCGTAGATGTATTTATGGGTAATGATGTAGTAACAATTGCTGCAGAACAAAGCCAATTAAAAAATGCAATTGTAAAAGGCTCAAAACTGCAAGAAGAATTCAGTTTATATACCAAAGGCTTTAATCCACTGAAAGACAGATTGGAATTTTTGGCAGGAAAAATCAATAAAAGTCCGGAGGGAAAGAAAAGAGATTCATTAATCAATGAATTTCAAAATACTAAAAGTAAAGTAGTAGATGAAGTGTCTAAATTCACTGCATTGAAGCCGGCATCGCCAGTGAGTAGTTTTGTATTGTGTGTTGTTAATCCTTTGTTTAATGGTGTTGAAGATTTAGAAAAAAGATACAATCGTTTGCAGCCAACCGCCAAAGTTGGTACTTATGCAAAGTATATTGAAAACATGATTCAAAGTTATTATTCCAAGAAAGAAGCAACTTCAAAATCAGATGTTGGTTCGATGGCTCCCGACTTTACGCAAAATGATGTAGATGGTAAACCTGTATCATTGTCTTCTTTCAGAGGAAAGTATGTATTACTTGATTTTTGGGCGAGTTGGTGTGGGCCGTGCAGACAAGAAAATCCCAATGTTGTAGCAGCTTTTAATAAGTTCAAAGATAAAAATTTTACAGTATTAGGTGTTTCTTTTGATAAACAGGATGGAAGAGAAAAGTGGCTGAAAGCAATTAAAGATGATAACCTAACTTGGACACAATTAAGCGATTTGCAATTTTGGAGTAATGCAGCAGGAAGGTTATACGGCATTGAAAGTATTCCGGCTAACTTTTTAATTGATCCAAGTGGGAAAATTATTGGCAAAAATTTAAGAGGCGAAGCCTTAAATGAAAAGTTGGCAAGCATTTTAAAATAAGTAAGTCATCATTTTTTACTTCCAATTGATATCATGGTTTTTAATTTTTTAAAAAAAGACTCTCTATTTTTATTGTTATTACAATTTGCGTTTAAAGCTATTGGACTATATTGCTTTTCGTTTTTTTTAATTGGAGCAACTGCACCTGGTGGCAGCGTTTATTTACCATGGTTACATTATATAAATTATGTGGATGGGTTGCAGTATAGTATCATAAAAACCTGTTCTTTTCTGTTGAATCTTTTTGGTTACAATGTAACAGCTAGTTCTAAAAGTATTTTACAACTTAACTATAGTACATCAATTCTTATGGCTTATGGTTGTGCAGGATTTGGTATTATGGGAATTTGGATAGCATTTATAATTACCTTAAAGCAACCGTTCAAAATAATGATAAAAGGGTTATTGGCAGGTCTTTTCATTTTATGGACAATCAATGTTGTTCGAATTTTGTTATTGATTCTTTCCAATTACCACCACTGGAAACATATCTTACCATTCGATCACCATACCAATTTTAATATAGTATCTTATGCTGCAATTTTATTGATGTTGCGGTTTTACATGAATAAAACAGAATCTATTAATTAGTTGCTTTCTGAAAAAGTTCATTAATTAATATTTATGAAGACCCACTGATAATTATCAATACAATTATGCTTTTCATGATCAGACTCTTTTATCTTATTATTTTATTTTCTTGCTTTTGTAAAATAACAGAAGCACAGGTTGCGGCTAAAAAGTCAAATCAGGATATGGGTGTAATTATCGGAAATTTATTAGACGCATCAAACGGAAAACCTGTAGCGTTTGCAACTGTTGAATTGATTAGAATATCTGATACAACTTTAACCATCACACAAATATCAGATAAAAATGGTTCTTTTGAATTTGATAAAATTAAGTTTTCTATTTATCGTTTAAGGTCTACTGCTACAGGCTTTCATCGGCTTTTGCTAGATAGCATTAATGTGCGTTCCGAACGTTTTGATTTTAATCTTGGAGATCTTAAAATGGCTATTGCTACAACCGCACTAATAGAAATTGTTGTTTATGCGGAAAAGCCTTTAATTGAAATGAAAGATGATAAGTTGACCTACAATGTTGGTGAAAGTGCATTGAGCAATTCCAGTACAACATCAGAACTATTAAAAAGTATGCCCTTAATCAGCAATGATCCGAATGGAAAAATATTATTGAAAGGCAAAGAACCCAAAATTTTAATTGATGATAAACCAACTGAATTAAATTCTGATCAACTCAAAGATTTACTCGAAAGTTTGCCCGGTAGCAGCATTGAAAAAATTGAACTGATGACCAATCCGCCTCCACAATATGCTACAGAAAGTGGTGGTGTAATTAATATAGTTACCAAAAAAGGAAAAATAGGGTTTACCGGAAAAGCCACTGTTACAGCAGGTTCAAGAGGTGAGGTAAGTACATCTGCTTACATGAATTACAGAAATAATAAATTTTCTTTCAATACTTCTTTGGGTGTTGGGGCAAGTGTAATTCAAGGAAACAGTTACTCTAAACGTCAGAATATTTATACAGATTCTTCCAATCGATTTAATACAGAGGGTCAGTTTAAAAATAAAAATTTACGACCAAATTTGAGGTTTCAGGCTGACTATGAAATAGATAAAAAAAATTCGATCAGTATAACTTATCAGGGAAATGTAAATTACTTTGATAATAATAATGCTACCATTTTTACTAACATCAACCGGTTTGATTTGATTTATAAACTTAGTAATCGTTCTAATTTAAGTGAAGGTAGCGGCTACAACCATGGTGTTAATTTTACTTATACCAAACATGGTAAAACTTTAGCAGAAACTTTTCGGTTTATTATTTCAGAAAATTGGGGAAAGAATGATAACGACAGAGATTTTTACCAGCAATACCTCAACTCAACATTTATTACTATCAACGACAGTTCCCAAAATCAATTCTTCAATAATTTCAGCAATAGTTTCAGTGCCAGATTGAATTATGATAAACCTTTAAAAATGAAAGGAAGTTCATTCAGTACCGGAGCTACTTTTCAGCGTGCTAATTATCACAATGCACTCAACACGAGTTTTTTAAGGAAGGTAGATAGTATTTTTATTCCGAATGATATATTAAGTAGTGATTTTAAATTTAATCAAAATATAAGCACAGCAAGGGTTGCGTTCACTTATACACTTTTGAAAACCTGGAGAATTACGGCAGGGATTCAAGCAGAATTTACACAATTTGATTTTCAATTTTTAAAAGGAAATTCTGCAGATGTTCAAAATAGTTATTTCAATTTATTGCCAACAATTAATATTCGAAAAGAATTTAGCAAACAGTTCAATACTTCTTTTGTTTATAGATCAACCGTCAGAAGACCAGGGCTTGGCGAATTGAATCCCAATATTGATTATGGCGATCCATATAATTTGAGATTTGGAAATCCATACTTACAGCCAAGTACAGCAGATAATTTTGATTGGAATATTGGTGTAGTAAAAGGCAAATATTATTTCAATACTTCACTAGGTTATAACAAAGTGAAAAATATTTTTAATACTATTCGTACATTAATTGATGGAGGTAAAACACAAATTACCTGGAAAAACATTGCCGACAGAAGTGAATATGAAGCCAGTATTTTTGGCGGATATACATTCAGTAAAAAATTCAGAATGAATGCAAGTGCCGGCTATACTTATAATGTTTACGGTGATGCTGAAAAACTTTTGTATTACTATCGTGATGGCGGTTCATTTTACACTAGCATCAACTATAGTTATATGCCCAACAATCTGCTTACATTCGAAGGAAATGCCAGATACAGCAGCTATTCTGACCCACAAGGCAGAGGAAGAAGTAATTTAAATATGACCTTAGGAGTGCAAAGAAAATTTTTTGATAAACGATTGATATTGGGCTTTAATGTAGTTGATCCAATTGTTATGCAGCAATACACCACATTTGTGTATGGCAGTAATTTTAATTTAGAAACATTCAACTCAACACAAACGAGAAATTTCAGAATAACCATCAGTTATCAGCTGAATAAAATTATTCAAAAAAGTAAAATTTCTGAAAATCAAAAACAACAATCGTTACAAAAAATAAAGAGTCAACCAAAACCACAAAACGGAATACGTTAGCAAAATAATGTAACTTATTTATTCCCAAACCAATGCACTTGCTCCTAAAATCGCTGCATCACTTTCATGTAAATTGCTGAATACTATTTTCACTTTGTTTTTAAAAATCTGAATCAAATTAGCCTCCATGGAAGCTTTGGTGGGTTTCATCAACAAATCACCGGCTTTTGTTAAACCACCAAATAATACAATCATTTCAGGCGATGAAAACATGACAAAATTTGCTAAAGCTTCACCTAATATTTCCCCGGTAAATTCAAATACTTTCTTAGCAATAACATCTCCTTTACTTGCACATTCATAAACAGTTTGACTCGTTAATTCTTCCGTAGTATAATTCCTTAAAAGGCTTTCCTGCGTTGGGTCTTCGGCTAAAAATTCAAAAGCAGTTTCACGAACTCCTGTTGCACTTGCATAAGATTCCAAACATCCATGGCTACCAGTTCCTTTGTGAAATCTTCCTCCTTTGCGGATAATAGTATGTCCTAATTCTCCTGCAAAACCATCATGACCAAGTACAATTTTTCCATCAATCACAATTCCACTTCCAACACCTGTTCCTAACGTGATACAAATAAAATGTTTGATACCCTTTGCATAACCATATTGCATTTCGCCTACTGCTGCTGCATTTGCATCGTTAGTTAGTTTGGTAGGTAATCCAATTTTTTTATGAATCAATTCTGCAATTGGTACTATTCCTTTCCAGTTGAGGTTGGGAGCATATTCAATTGTACCCGAGTAGTAATTTCCATTTGGTGCACCTACTCCAATACCAATGAAATTAGTTACACCTCCATTTCTTTGAATCATTGGTGTTAACTTACTATCAAGATCATTGATAAACAAATTTACATCTTCATATTTCGTAGTTGAAATTCTGTCTTGTTCTAAAATATTTCCTTCTGCATCAACTACTCCAAACTTTGTAGTAGTTCCGCCAATATCAATGCCTATTGCAAGTTTACCCATACAATAAAATGTTTATTCAAAAAGTTGTGTATAATATTTTTAATGACCTCCGCTCACTGTTACATCAAAATCCAATCCTTGCTTTTTCAAAATTGCTTTTACTTTCCAAGCATAGAAAGCCAAATAAGCAAAACACAAAACACCTATGATATAACTGAAGTGAATTGAAGTAATATCAGCAACATATCCTTGTAACCAGCTGATAATTCCTCCACCCATAATCATCATAATTAAAAAACTGCTTCCCTGACTTGTGTTTTTACCCAAACCACTTATTGCCAAAGTGAATATACAAGGCCATAAAGTACTGCAAAATAAACCTACTGAAGTAAATGCATAAACACTAGTCATGCCTGATGTAAACATGCCTATAAACAATGCTACACAACCCAACAAAGAAAATATAAACAACATTTTTGCAGGGTTTCCTTTACTTGCCATATCTGCAAAAATTAAAACTAAGATTACTAAAGCATAAATATAAAATGGACTTAAATCATGGTTCATGAATTTGTTTACACCAAGGAAAACTAAAAATGCTAAGTAAGGAGCGATGAAACGTAAAATTTTTTGCAAACTTAAATTTCCTGTAAATGCTTCTACAGCGCCAGTCCAGCGACCAATCATTAAACTTGCCCAGTATAATGAAATATATGGAGCAATATCTTTAGTTAAAAAATTTAAGTTCTTTTCCATGTATGCAGGCAAATTACTTGCAGTAGAAACCTCAACGCCTACATATACAAATATTGCTATCATACCTAAAACCAACTGAGGATATTTTAATGCAGAACTTCTCGAAGCATTATCAGCATTCTCAGATTCTACAATTGTTTCAGGTCTTTCTGGTAATGATGAAAACTTCAATAAAATTGCAACCAGTAAAAATGCAGCTCCTAAAACTAAGTAAGGAATTTTTACACTCTCAATACTCATATTGGTATTTGCAGAAACAGCTGATCCAAAAATTGCAAAGCTTACTACCAATGGACCAATGGTTGTTCCTAAATTATTAATACCGCCTGCCAATGTTAATCTTTGCGAACCTGTATTAATAGGACCAAGTGCTATGGCCAAAGGGTTTGCCACTGTTTGTTGCAATGAAAAACCTAATGCTACTGTAAACAATCCTGATAACATTAAAGGAAATGAACCTGTATTTGCCGCTGGGATAAATAACAATGTTCCCAATGCAGAAATAAACAATCCCAAAGCCAATCCATTTTTATAACCAATTTTATTTACTAAATCCTGACCTATTAAAAACGAGATACCCATATAAATAATTGAACCTACTGTATATGCAATGTAAAATGCCAAAGAAACCAATTGACTTTGACCTTGTGTAAGATCAAATGCTTTTTTAAATACAGGGATTAATATGTCATTACTTGCTGCAACAAAGCCCCAAAAAAAGAAGACTGTAACGAGTGGAATGAATTGTGCCCAGTTAGTTGAATTTTTCTGTGTCATGGTTTCGTTAGATTTTAAGTTGGAAAACTAAAAGATTTTTTTCATAAAAAATCAAAAACAAAAAATGTTTCAATTGTTTTTTGCCGTACTTTGAAAAATTAATAATTTTTGAATGGAAATAATACATGTAAGTGCAGAGTGTTATCCGGTTGCAAAAGCAGGTGGATTGGCGGATGTGGTGGGTTCTTTATCAAAATACCAATGCAAAGCAGGACATCATGCAAAAGTGATTATGCCCATGTATGAAACAAAGTTTTTACTTCAACACGAATTCGATGTACATGCTAAAGGAAGTATTTATTTAGGCCCTACAAACCTCGATTACACAATCATTAAAGAAAGAAACAATGCACTCGGTTTTGATTTGTTTTTGGTTGATATTAAAGGATTACTTGATAGAACAACGATATACAGCCATGCGGATGACACAGAAAGATTTGTTGCTTTTCAAATTGCAGTTTTAGATTGGATGAATAGTTGGGAACATATTCCTGATTTGGTTCATTGTCATGATCATCATAGTGCACTCATCCCTTTTATGATGCAACATTGTTATGGATTCAAAAAAAAGCTCGCTAAAATACCATCTGTACTTACCATTCATAATGCACAATACCAGGGATGGATTGGGTTGGATAAAAGATATTATATTCCTCCTTACGACAATTGGAAAGCAGGTTTGTTGGATTGGGAAGGAAATATTAATCCATTGGCAAGTGGCATTAAATGTGCCTGGCGAGTAACTACAGTGAGCGAATCTTATATGAATGAATTGAAATTGAATAGTAATGGCTTGGAAAAATTATTTGAATACGAGAAGGGGAAATGTATTGGAATTTTAAATGGAATAGACAATGAGGTTTGGAATCCTCAATCAGATAGTTTTCTTACACAACATTTTTCTGCACGAACAGTAACGAATGGTAAGAAAAAAAACAAACAATTATTGTGTGATCAATTTGGATTAGATGCAAGTAAACCATTGATTGTTTTTATAGGAAGATTGGTTGGTGAAAAAGCAGCAGATGTATTACCTGAATCGATATTAAGTTGTTTGTATACTATGAAAGAGGCATGTTCATTTTTGATTTTAGGAAGCGGTGAAACTCAAATAGAATGGCAGCTCCAGCAGATGAATCATCAATTTGGAAACAAATATCATGCAGTAATTGGCTACAATGAAGCACTGAGTCATACCATGTATGCAGGTGCAGATTTTTTATTAATGCCAAGTAGGGTAGAACCTTGTGGTTTGAATCAATTATATGCTTTGCGATATGGTACAATACCAATGGTAAGAAGCACAGGCGGACTGCAGGATACGGTAAAAGACATGGGCGAAGAGGAAGGTTTTGGAATTAGATTCAATAATGCATCGGTCAGAGATATTTACCATAGTGTTGAAAGAGCCATTGAAGTTTATCAAAATCCAAAACAAATTTTATGGATGAGAAAATACATGATGGCAATTAACCATAGTTGGGAATCAGTGATTGATAATTATGAAAATGTTTATCGGCAAATTGTATCAATCCCGAAAAATAGTAAAATTAAGAAAAAATAAAAATCAAATTCTTGTATTTATGTATACTATTTTTTATTAAATTGCTGAAGTTGATTCGTGTTATCATTATTTCACTTTTATGAAATCAGGGTTTGTTGGATTTTTTGGATCTAATTAATATCAATTTACATTATGCAAAGTATATCAAAGTCAGTTGTTTCTGTGATTTTAGGCGGAGGTGCAGGTTCTCGTTTGTATCCATTAACGGCATCAAGAAGTAAACCGGCAGTTCCAATTGCTGGAAAATATCGTTTGGTTGATATTCCTATCAGCAATTGCATTAACAGCTCCATCAACAGAATGTTTGTATTAACGCAATTTAACAGTGCTTCATTAAATAAACACATTAAAAATACGTATCATTTTAGTGCATTCAGTACTGGCTTCGTAGATATTTTGGCAGCAGAACAAACACCAGATAATCCGGGTTGGTTTCAAGGAACAGCTGATGCTGTGAGGCAATCGCTAAGACATATTGGTAATATGGATTTTGAATATGTGCTAATATTAAGTGGAGATCAATTGTATCAAATGGATTTTACACAAATGCTTGCAGAACATAAGGCTAAGAATGCAGACATTACTATTGCTACAATTCCCGTTGCTGAAAGAGAAGCTACAGAGTTTGGAATATTGAAATCTAACGAAGAGAATTTAATTACTTCATTTGTAGAAAAACCGCAAAAAGATATTTTATCAGATTGGAAAAGTGATACAGGTACATCAATGCAACAACAAGGAAGGCACTATCTGGCTTCAATGGGTATTTATATTTTCAATAGAAAAGTGTTGTTTGATTTATTGCAAAATGTTCATCCAAAAGCAACAGATTTTGGCAAAGAAATAATGCCGGATTCTATTTCTAATTATACTGTTGCCAGTTATCAATATGATGGGTATTGGACAGACATTGGAAATATTTATTCTTTCTATGAAGCCAATCTTGCTTTAACGCATGAAGTCCCTGCATTTAATTTATTTGATAACACAAAAACAGTTTATAGTCGCCCGAGGATGTTGCCACCTGCAAAAATTAGTGGTACAACTCTCGAGAAAACAGTAATTGCAGAAGGATGTATTATTCATGCAAGCCGAATAGAATCGAGTGTTGTAGGAATAAGATCGAGAATTGGTTACGGCTCAACGATTGCAAACAGTTATATCATGGGTAATGATTACTACGAAACACTTGAAGAAATGGAATTGAATTTAAATAAGGGTATTCCTAAAATTGGAATTGGCGAAGGTTGTTATATTAAAAATGCAATCATTGATAAAAACTGCAGAATTGGTAATGATGTGCGTATTAATGGTGCAGATCATAATGAAATAATTGACCACGAATTATATACTATCAAAGATGGGATAGTAGTGGTAAAAAAAGGGGCTATTATTCCTGATGGGTTTAAAATAAATTAAATCATAATCTAATTATGCAAATTCTTAATTTGGGATATTGTTTGAATTATCCATTTGCTATAATTTAATTTAATTTTGCAAAATATTTTAAAGCATCATTTGCCAAACATTTTTAGCAGCATTTTTACCCCAGCCTTTTGTGCTTTTTGTTACAATCGTTTGTAAATCGGCAAAGTTTGATTTTTTGCCATTTTTTGGGATTATGAAATCTGAATCTTTTATTTCAATGAGTTGAATTTTGGTAGCAAACCAGGTAGTATTTAATCTTGGAATTGCAACGCCTAATATCATACCGGGCAAGCCTGTAAAGCTTTCCGGACCACCACTGCATTGAACAATATCAGTATAAAATGCAATTACATAAACGCTGTCCATTACTTTTCCAATCGCTTTTCTGCATTCAATACCGGCAATTGTTCTTGCATCGCTTGTGATTTTCCAATCAATTTTTCTTAAGCTGTCTGTAATTAAATAATTATTGTCAAAAATATTTTTTTGAGATACAGTTTTATTTTCTTTCAGGTCGTTGTAGATAATATTTTCTTTGCTTCTGTCTTCCATCCATTCAGGGACTTTTAGAAGGCCTTGAGTGGCTTCTTTACCACCTTTATATAATGTTTTGTTTTCATTAAAATATAAATCAAAATAAATAGTTTGAATTTTAGGCAAACTTTTTTTATAACTCTGTATCCAGATATTATCATCATCCGAACCCCAGCTATCATCTAAATCTTTATGTAGGTTGGTTTGCTTTTCAAATTCTATTTTCCCATTGGTGATAAATATTTGCTGCGCAGAAATTTGAATTGATGCTAATACAAAAACTATTGGAAGTATATATTTCATAAATTTATTTTTATTGTTTTGAAGCGGCTCCGCCTTTACTGAAATTCCAGATAAAACCCAATAAAAAATATTGAGATAATTGCTGGTAATTATTTTCAGTTAATGTGGTGGAGCTGATGTTACGACTGTACCCTCTATTTTGATTTAGTATATCAAATGCAGATAATCGGATTTGTCCTTTGTCATTTTTCAATATTTTTTTTGATATATAACTATTCCAAACTGTTACATTATTGTTGCCACTGAAGAGTTCAGTTTTTTGGCGTATTTGTGATTGAATTGCGTTGTTTAAATCCCATTTTTTATGAATAGTAATTGTAAAATCAATATTAAATTCGGCTGACCAATAATTTGTTACAATATCAGGTCTGATTGAAGACTTGGAGCTATTGTAACTGAATTCGTTCCATATTGAAAAATCATATACTTTTTCTTTAGATTTATAAAAATTAAAATACCAGGAATAAATATTGTTTTTGGTTTCATTTTTAATGCCGTTCACGTAGTTAATTGAATTACTTACGTTACTTGATAAACCAGAATAAATTCCTGCATCAATACTTGAAATTTGACTATTATATCCAATATTGATTCTGTAATTGTAATTACCATCTGTGTTTATGTATTGAGTAATATTTTTTCCAACAGAATCGGTTTTTTGACTGCTACTGATATAATTATCAATAATGTTGTAGTTGAATCCTACATTATAACCTCTGTTTTTGAGTACCTGATAATTATTCATGTTTATACTAAATCTGTGGTTAAATTCTTGTTTTAAATTGGCATTACCGATTTGTACAAATAATGGATTGGTATTGTCAGCTAAAGGTTGAATTTGCTGAATAGAAGGTTGTTGGGTACTTCCATTGTAATTAAAGTTAATTCGTTTGTTTGGATTAAATTTATAAGTAAAAGTTGCTTTAGGAAATAGATTTGTAAATGAATAGTGAGTAGAAGAATCTTTCAGTAAATCTTTTTGTGTAAAATCAGCAAAAGCAATATCTCCACCTATAGAAACAAGTATTTTTTTTAGGGGAGTATTTTAATACAGTTCCAACACGATTATTAACTACTTTGAAGTCATAATTATTGCTGTATTTAGTATTCAGTAAATCATATTTCCCTGGTAAACTTTTATCAAAACTGAGAACTTTGTTTTGGTATTGATTGATGTTAAAAGCATAACTCAATTCCATTGTTATTTTTTTTGTTAAGGACTCTGTAAATGCGATTTTACTATTTAAAATATTGTTGTTGCTGCCATTGTTCTTTTTTTGATCTGTTGTATCGCTTCTGAAATTAATAGACGATTTATCGTAATAATCATTCAATGAATATAAAGTACTTTCTGAATTAAATTCATTAACAGATTGGTCAATGTTTAACGAAATTGTTCTGCCAATTTTCTTAAATCTTTTTTTAAATAAAATACTGCTTTTAAAACTATGGTTATCACCAATTGATGTAGTACTGCGTTTGCTTTTATTTACAAATTGGTTCATTGCATTTAAAGCTTGACTACTATAATTACTGCTTGTATTTACTGTGCCTTTTGTGGCAACAATATTAACTTTTACGGAGAAAAGGCTATCAATCATCCAGTCATAGCTTCCATTCATAGAGTGCCTATCTTTATTGCCATACACATCTCTTTTTTCTGAATTAAAAAATAAAGTATCCGGTAATATTGATTGTGAAAGGGTAGAGCCTCCGCCATTATTTATAATTTTTGAATAACGATAGCTTCCATTTAAACTTTGTTTGTCACTGTTGTATTTATTAGAATAATTTATACCGGTACTCCAACTTTTTGGAATTCCCTCACCCCAATAATTGCTATTGTCAAAATTATCACCACCACTCCAGGTCATATACATGCCACCATCATCAGTCATTTGCATTTCGTTGTTTCCACCATCACCAAATTTTCCCCTTTCATCCCAATTTAAACCCGTTTTACCGGTGCTGCTTGCAATACCAAAAACTGAAAGTTTTCTTTTCTTTTTAAATGAATTAGCCATAAGGCTGTTGTTCCAAACATCTTGCGGACCGCCACTGGCTTCAATTTTACCAAACCAACCTTTCTTTGCATCATCTTTCAATTTCAAATTTATTGTTCGGGTTGTTTGTCCATCATCAATACCTGTAAAGGTTGCCTGATCAGTTTTCTTATCAAACACCTGAACCTCATTTACCATTTTTGCATTTAAGTTTTTAGTAGCAACTGTGGGGTCATCACCAAAAAATTCTTCTCCATCAACCATTACTTTTTCGACCTTAGTTCCTTGCGCGGTAATATTTCCATTTTTATCAACCTGAATGCCCGGGAATTTTTTAAGTAAATCCTCAACAGTAGCGCCATCAGACACTTTAAAGCTATCCACCTTATATACAATTGTATCACCTTTCATTCTTACCGCAGCAATTTTTTGACGTACTGTAACATCTGCTAATAAATGTACTTTGGTAGTAAGCATAATTTTTCCTAAATCAATTTCTGAATTTTCTTTTAAAGAAATTGTATCATAATAGTCGGCATATCCGGGATAGGTTACAAGTAAAACATAATTGCCCTGATTTAAATTTGAAAAAGTGAATTTTCCTTACTCATTGCTTCTTGTAAACTTATATAAAACAGAATCTTTATTAAATAATATATTTACAACTACATGTTCTAATTGTTGTTTATTAAGTGTATCGGTAATTGTACCTTTTATAGAAACTGTTTGCGAAAATCCGAATTGAACTATTGCCCATAAAATTCCTGAGAAGATGTATTTTTTCATGTTAAATATAGTAGTATCAATTTTAATAAATTCAATAAAACGAAAATTGCATAAATTACATTATTAAAAAAATCATCTTTGTTAATTTAAAGTAAAAATATTTTTTATTTGTAAAATATTTAAATGAAAAAATCAGATAAAAAAAAATCAGAAATTGTTCTTTCAGCTGATGATTCAAAATTGCCTCTTGATACAAAGCCTTATGAAACCCTACATTTTATAGATGCGACAAAATCTGTTTGGAATTATTCTTTGTTTACCGATGAAGATGTTCGTAATTTTCAAAATGGAACACACTATCGATTGTATGAATATTTTGGCAACAAACAATTACAAGTACTGAATACTGCAGGTTCTTATTTTGCAGTATGGGCACCTAATGCAACATTTGTTTCAGTGATCGGAAATTTTAATGCATGGAATAACACAACACATCCCTTGCTTGTAAGGCATGATGGCAGCGGCATTTGGGAAGGATTCATACCTCACGTTAATGCTGGAGAAGCTTATAAATACCACATTAATGGTTATAAAGGATTGAAATTGGATAAAGGTGATCCTTATGCACATTACTGGGAAAAACGACCACAAACTGCAAGCATTACATGGGGTACGTTTTATGAATGGCATGATACAACATGGATGAAAGAACGTAAAAAAAAGAATGCATTAAATGCTCCATGGAGTGTATATGAATTGCATTTGGCAAGTTGGATGAGACCTGATAAAAATGATGAAACTTCCTATTTAACTTATCAGGAAATGTCTGTAAAATTAGTTTCCTATGTTAAGGAAATGGGTTTCACACATGTAGAGTTAATGCCCGTAATGGAACATCCTTTTGATGGAAGTTGGGGCTATCAAGGTACTGGATATTTTGCACCAACAAGTCGCTTTGGTTGCCCACAAGATTTTGCAAAATTGATTGATGCATTTCATCAGGCAGGTGTGGGTGTTATACTAGATTGGGTACCTTCGCACTTTCCGTATGATGCACATGGATTATTTATGTTTGATGGAACACATACTTACGAATATGCAGATATGCGTAAAGGCTATCATCCAGATTGGAGTAGTTATATTTTTAATTATAAGCGGGGAGAAGTTAAAAGTTTTTTAATCAGTAGTGCACGTTTTTGGTGCGATCGTTTTCATATTGATGGTTTACGTGTTGATGCTGTGAATAGTATGCTGCGACTGGATTACAGCCGAAAGGAAGGTCAGTGGGAACCCAATGAATTTGGTGGAAATGGTAACCTTGAGGCTATTGCTTTTATCAAGGATTTGAATGAAACATTGTACAGAGATTTTCCAGATATTCAGACGATTGCAGAAGAAGCATCTGATTGGCCCCAAATAAGTGCACCAACATCCTTGGGTGGTCTTGGCTTTGGAATGAAATGGATGATGGGCTGGATGCATGATACCTTACGTTACTTTAAAAAAGATCCTTTGTATCGTCAATTTCATCAGAACGATTTTACATTTAGTATGATGTATTTTTATGATGAAAATTTTATGATGCCACTCAGCCATGATGAAGTAGTTCATGGTAAAAGTCCGATGATTTATAAAATGCCTGGAGATACTTGGCAGAAGTTTGCAAATCTCAGATTATTATATACATACATGTTCACCCATCCCGGTGCAAAGTTGTTGTTTATGGGAAATGAATTTGCACAAACAAACGAGTGGAATGATAAAAGTGAACTTCAATGGGGGTTATTAGATTTAGTAAGTCATGGCGGAATGAAATATTGTGTGCAGCAATTGAATAAATTGTACAAAAATTATCCTGCATTGTATGCGCTACAGTTTGATACTAAAGGATTTGAATGGATAGATTTAAACCACCCACAAGAATCTGTGATAGTGTATAAAAGAAAAGGATTGGCAGCCAGACAAGATATACTAGTAATATTAAACATGACACCAACTGTACACCATAACTGGACGATTGAAGTAAAAGGTAAAAGTGATTGGAAAGAAATTTTTAATAGTGATGCAAAAGAATTTTGGGGAACAGGAGATGTGTACAATCCATTGATTAAAGTAATTTTAATTGATAAAAAAACCAAAACCTATCAGTTGAAAATTGACTTGCCGCCTTTGGCAGGAATTGTTTTGGGGTAAAAAAAAAATCCTGTTTGAATGTTCAAACAGGATTTTTTAAATATGCTATTAAAATAAATATTACACATCAATTGCTTCGCCATAAGCAACTGCCACAGCTTCTTTCAAGCCTTCACTCATAGTAGGATGTGGATGAACTGCATTTGATATTTCATGTGCAGTAGTTTCTAATTTTCTTGCAACAACGGCTTCAGCAATCATTTCAGTAACATTGTTACCAATCATATGACAACCTAAGAATTCACCGTATTTAGCATCGAAAATTACTTTTACAAAACCTTCTGTAGCACCTGCTGCACTTGCTTTTCCGCTTGCAACGAATGGAAATTTACCAACTTTAATTTCAAAGCCGGCTTCTTTTGCAGCTTTCTCTGTATAACCCACACTGCTAATTTCTGGAGTACAATAAGTACAGCCAGGAATGTTGTTATAATCCATTGCTTCCGGTAAATGATGATGCTTTTTTTCTAAGTATGCAGCATGTTCAGCAGCATTAATTCCTTCTTTTGCTGCAACGTGTGCCAAAGCTTGTCCAGGGCTGCAATCACCAATTGCATAAATACCTGCAACACTTGTTTGTTGGTATTTGTCTACAATGATTCTTCCTTTTTCTGCTTTAATCCCATTTTCTTCTAATCCAATATTTTCAATATTACTTACAACACCAACAGCACTCAAAACAATATCAGCTTCTAATGTAATAGTGCTACCATCTTGTTTTTTTACTAAAGCTTTAACACCAGCACCTGAAGTATCAACTGATTCAACAGAAGCATTTGTCATGATTTCAATACCTTGTTTTTTGTATTGTTTTTCTAATTCTTTACTGATGTCTTCATCTTCAACAGGAACAATTCTTGGCATAAATTCAACAATGGTAACTTTTGTTCCCATGCTGTTATATACATAAGCAAACTCAACACCAATTGCTCCACTACCAACAATAATCATGCTTTTAGGCTGTGTTGGTAAAACCATTGCTTCACGATAACCAATTACTTTTTGACCATCTTGTTTTAAGTTTGGTAATTCACGGCTTCTACCACCAGTAGCAATTACAATATATTTACATTCAACAACTTGTTTTGTACCGTCTGCTGCTGTAACCTCAACTTGACCTTTAGCTTTAATTTTACCATAGCCCATGATTACATCAATCTTATTTTTCTTCATTAGAAACTGAACCCCTTTGCTCATTTTATCAGCAACACCACGACTGCGTTTGATTACAGCACCAAAATCATGTGTTCCAGTTGCATTAATTCCATAATCACTACTGTGTTTTAAATATTCATATACCTGAGCACTTTTCAATAATGCTTTTGTAGGAATACAACCCCAATTTAAGCAAACCCCACCTAAACTTTCTTTCTCGATAACAGCTACTTTAAAACCCAATTGAGAAGCTCTGATTGCAGCAGGATAACCGCCGGGACCACTTCCGATTACAACTAAATCGTATGCCATAATATTTGTTTTTAAAATTGTGTTGCGAAAATACTTGCTTAATGTGAAATAATTGAAAGAGAATTGCAGAAAATTGAATTTTGTGCGAAATCGATTTTATAAGGAATCCTAGTTTATGCGTTGTTAGAGACTTACGTCGAAAATTGTACATTCATCTGGCAATTGAAATTTAGGAGTTGTTGATTTTTTAAAAATACCAAATAAGGTACTTCCACTTCCTGTCATACTTGCATAAACCGCACCTTGCTCATATAATTGATCTTTGATATTTTCAACAATTGGAAATTCATTTATTGCAGGTGCTTCAAAGTCATTGACTAATTGATTTTTCCAGTTTTCAATAGGTTGTTTTATAATTTCACGAATTGAATTATTTGGTAGAGTAGGAGTGATATTTGAAAATGCCCATGTAGTTGAAATATGAATACCTGGGTTAATTACAATAATCTTATAGTTACTCAAATCTAAATCAATCAATTCGATGACTTCGCCCCTTGAAGAAGCAAAACAAGGTTTGTTATGAATAAAAAAAGGACAATCACTTCCCAATTGCAACGAATATTGCATCAGCTTGTCTTCATGTATATTTAAATTGAAAAGATCATTCAATAATTGCAAAGCAAAAGTTCCATCTGCACTTCCACCCCCAAGTCCTGCACCCATCGGAATTATTTTATGCAAATGCATTTGAATTGAAGGAAGGGTGGGGAAGTTGTTACGCAATAAATGATATGCTTTGATACAAATATTATTACCTAATGCACCTTCAACAGTTAAACCGGATTGTGTAAAAGTAATATCAGCATTTGTAGAAGGAAGAATTTCTAATATATCATTGATTTGTATGGGAAAGAAAATTGTTTCCAAGTCATGGTACCCATCGTTTCTTTTATTAACGATGTTTAAACCTAAATTGATTTTGCAATTGGGGAATACAATCATGCAGTTAGTTGATTAGTCTGTTAAATGAAAATGATTGTATTGTTTTTATAAGAAAATTACTAATTATTTACGCTTATTAATTTCATCTCTGATAGTAATTGCTTTCATGTAGTCCTCATGTTCTAGTACATCATTTAATAATTCCTGCAATTCTTCTAAAGTTTTGGTTTTTAAATCGTGTCCGTTGCCTGCATTTTCTTCAATGCCAATAGCATCAGTATTTTTCTTTTTCTCAGAAGTATCTTCTTCTTTTAAAATACCTGCACTTTCAATAATGTGTTCATAAGTATAAATTGGGCATCCAAACCGAACAGCAAGTGCTAGCGCATCACTCGTTCTGCTGTCTATTTCTACTGTATCATTTTCTGTATAACATAATAATTTACTGAAAAAAATACCTTCCTGTAAATCGCTGATAATAATTTCTTGAAGGTTAATATTGAACGCATTCATGAAATTTTTCATCAAATCATGTGTTAATGGGCGGCTAGGTTGCATTCTTTCCAATGCTACTGCAATAGCCTGTGCTTCAAATCCACCAATAACTATGGGTAATCTTCTCAATCCATTTGTTTCTACCAATACTACCGCATATGAATGCGTTTGAGTAATACTGTGACTTAGGGCTAATATTTCTAATTCAATTTTCTTCATAAATTTTTACAAGAAGTATATTTAATAATACTACAACAAAAGTAAGGGCTATTCCTTATTTGCTGATAAGCTGAGTATTAATTTTCTATTCAATTAAACACCAACTACTTTTTAAGTCTTTTATTTATTAGATTTTAAGTCTAATTATAAAATGAAACTTCAAGTTAGTAATACTGATTCAATGATTTTTTTATTTTAATTAAAAAAGTATCAGCCAGTATTCTGATAGTTGTCATTTTATTATCAAACTTAATTCAATCAAATCATTTAAATAATAAAATATAATTACTATTTTTGACGAAATCAAACATCATGAAATCATTTTCGACATTAGTTTTCTTTGTTTTTTTATCCTTATCAACATTCGCACAAGGCTTATTTTTTGAAACTTTTAATTATGGCACTAACCCAGGTTCAATCATTTCTTTGTCTGGTGGAAAATGGTTAGAAAATACGAATGCATCAACTACAAATATTATTCAATACAATCCGGCTGGCAGTTTGTTGTTTCCAAATTGTAATGCTGCAGGTGGCAGGTTAAGTATTCTTAATAACGGACAGGATATTACCGCTGCCTTATCAAGAAGTGTGACATCAAATAATGTTTATGCAGCATTTTTAGTCAATTTTTCTGCTGCCCAAGTTACTACTACTGGAGGTGGGGATTATTTTTTTCATTTTATGCCTACTACAACAACAAATACTTTTATAGGCAGAGTGTTTGTAAAACTAAATGGTAGTAGTATCAATTTTGGATTGATGAAAAATAATGGTGGTACAACCCCCTATTCAACAAATGGATATCTATTAAATACTACTTATTGTCTAGTATTAAAATATACATTCAACCCAGAATTATCAAACAATGATGTTGTCACTTTATATGTGTTTGACTCTACAAATGGAATACCTGCGTCTGAACCACTTAGCAACGAATTATCTATAAATGCAAATACTGATGCAACTGCAATCGGTGCAATTGCAGTTCGTCAAGGTAGTGCAACAGCAGCTCCTACAGCTGATATTGATAATATTATTGTAGATACCACTTGGCCCAATATGGTTTCACTACTTCCAATAAAATTAAAGTCATTTAATAGCTCATATAAAAACAATACAGTTACATTAAATTGGCATTCTATTTATGAAAACAACTTTGATTTCTATCAATTAGAAAAAAGTTCAGATGCCAATCAGTTTACTACAATTGCCACAATCAAAGGAAAATCAATGAATGGAAATGCTGCTGATTATAGTTTTACTGATGTTTCAGTGCTAAAAGACAAACAATACTATCGTTTAAAAATGGTGAATAAAGATGGCAGTTTTACTTATAGCCAAGTAATAACTTCAAGCTCAAAGTCTTCATTAGAAATAAGTTTATATCCAAACCCTGTAAATAACTTATTGATAGTTACACACCCACAACTTTCCGAAACAGGAACTCTACAAATATTTAACCAAGAAGGTAAATTGGTAAAATCTGCAAGTACTCAAAAAGGTACTGCACAAACTACTGTTGATGTTGAATCACTTAACAAAGGGGCTTATGCATTATACTTTTTAGTAAACGGAAATTCGAGTGTATTGAAGTTTGTGAAATAAGCAAACACAACTAAGCACTTTGGTTATTTAATTTGTTTTGGTATATGTATGAAACAATTAAAATTGCAAATACAACTAATGGAAAAAATGTTTGTCCGTTGTTGATGCCATCAACTGCTGCATGACTGATTGCAGCGAATAAAAAATCAAATGCGAAGCCTGCATAGGCCCATTCTTTAACTTTTTTAGGAACTTGTGGAAATACTAATGCCAAAGCACCTAAAACCTTAAAAACAACCAATGCATTTCCAAAATACAAAGGATAACCCAAATGTCTAATTCCTTCTTTAGCCAACTCTGTTTGTGAAGTTAAAGCTGGCATTACTCCTTCCATTAAAGCGATGATAATTGTTGCTGTCCAAAAAATTATTGTATCTTTTTTCATTTTTTAAAAATTACAATTTTTCCAACTTAATATTTATACAGTTTGATTGTGCCTTACTAAACTATTGTTTGTATTTATCATTGAATTGCAAAATAGGAATCTTTTTTTTCATAACAAATCATTCCTAACCCAATCTTTCTTTAATATCCAATCCATTCTTGCGCAAAGTATCCAATGCCGTATCATAACCTGCATCTGCATGTCGTATTACTCCCATTCCAGGGTCGTTGCGTAATACACGGCTCAATCTTTTTGCTGCAGCTTCTGTTCCATCTGCAACAATCACCATACCTGCATGTATGCTATAACCCATACCAACGCCTCCTCCATGGTGTAGGCTAACCCAACTTGCGCCACCTGCCGTATTCACCAATGCATTTAATACAGGCCAATCAGCTACTGCATCGCTGCCATCTTTCATCGCTTCTGTTTCTCTGTTAGGACTTGCAACACTTCCGGTATCCAAATGGTCTCTACCTATTACAATTGGTGCTTTTACTTTTCCTTGTTTTACCAGTTCATTAAATGCCAACCCTGCTTTTTCTCTTTCGCCTTGTCCCAACCAACAAATACGTGCCGGTAAACCTTGAAATGCAATTTTTTCTTTTGCCATTTTCATCCATCGAATCATGCCTTTGTTTTCGGGAAATAAATTCACAATCACTTCATCTGTAACAGCAATATCATCAGGGTCGCCACTTAAAGCAGCCCATCTAAAAGGGCCTTTGCCTTCACAAAAAAGTGGTCTGATATAAGCCGGCACAAAACCAGGAAAATCAAACGCATTTGTCAATCCATGTTCCTGTGCCCTTGCTCTTAAATTGTTGCCATAGTCAAATGTTACAGCTCCTTTCTTTTGCAATTCAATCATCAATTCTACATGCAAACGCATAGAGTCGTAACTCAATTGTGTATAATGTTCAGGATTTGTTTTTCTTAAAATATTTGCTTCTTCATTACTTAGTTTATGTGGTATATAACCAATCAATGGATCGTGTGCTGATGTTTGATCTGTGAGCGTATCAGGAATAATATTTCTTTCCAACAACCTTTCTAATAACTGTACTGCATTGCATAAAATACCAATACTTTTTCCAATGCCTTGGCTTTTTAGTTCCAGACTTCTATCAATTGCAGCATCAATCTCTGTGAATTTTTCATCAAGGTATTTTGTTTCCAATCGTTTGTCAATACGCCATTCTTCTACCTCAGCAATCAATGCTACGCCACCATTCATGGTAATTGCCAAAGGTTGTGCACCGCCCATACCACCTAGTCCTGCGGTAACATTTAATGTTCCTTGTAATGAACCTCCAAAATGTTTATCTGCTGCTGCAGCATAGGTTTCGTAGGTACCTTGCACAATCCCTTGCGAGCCAATGTAAATCCAACTGCCGGCTGTCATTTGTCCGTACATCATCAAACCTTTCTTTTCCAATTCAGTAAAATGTTCCCATGTAGCCCATTTTGGAACGAGTTGTGAATTGCTGATTAATACCCTTGGTGCATCAATATGTGTTTGTAAAATACCAACCGGTTTGCCGCTTTGAATTAATAATGTTTCATCATCATTCAAATCTTTTAAAGCCTTTATAATTAAATCCAATGCTTCAAAATTTCTTGCAGCTTTTCCTCTGCCACCATATACAATTAAATCATCCGGACGTTCGGCAACTTCCGGATCGAGGTTGTTTAGTAACATTCTTAATGCAGCTTCCTGAATCCATCCTTTACAATTAAGAGTTGAACCTATTGGCGTTTTGTATTTTACAGCATCATATTTTCTTGCAATCATTGTAATATTTTTTATAATTAATGCACTAATATATTAAATCTTCATAAGCCATTTGTAATTCATTGTAAGCATGATTGTCTTTCAATTTTTTGGCAACTTCCATTCCTTGTTCATACCATTTGATAGCCGCTTCAATATCCTTTAATCGTTCTAATAATTTTGCCAAATGATAATAAGAACCTACATAATCAGGACTTTCATGCAAGATTGCTTCAAATAATTTTCTGGCACCTTCGTCATCACTTGTTTTGATGTATTCTAATGCTAGTGCATGCCTTAAAAAATTATCATTAGGATTACTCTTCAAAAATTCCTTGATAGTTTCAATTCTTTGCATACGCAAATGTAATGGCTGAGTGAAAAATAAAGTAAGAATGGTGATTATATTTGCAGAACATGGATATTAATTGCAGCGAAATAGAATTGATGATTTTTGATAAAATAGCTCAATCGGCTAAGAATTTACAATTACCGGTATTTTTAATTGGTGGTTTTGTGCGTGATAAAATCATTGGACGACCCACGAAAGATGCGGATATTGTTTGTCTTGGTGATGGCATTGCATTGGCTCATTCGGTGGCAGAAAAATTTACTCCAAAACCGTATGTAGCCTATTTTAAAAATTTTGGAACTGCTCAAATTAAAATAAATCTTTCAACCTTGAAAGGTTTTAAATCAATAGATGGAGAAGATGATTTTTTTGAAGTGGAATTTGTAGGTGCAAGAAAAGAAAGCTATAACTATGATAGCCGAAATCCACTTGTAGAACCTGGATCAATTGAAGATGATCAAAACAGAAGAGACTTTACTATTAATGCTTTGGCAATTTCGCTCAATGCAAATAATTACGGAAAATTAATTGACCCATTTAATGGGGTTATAGATATTGAAAATAAAATTATTCAAACGCCATTGGCGCCCGCACAAACTTTTAGTGATGATCCTTTGAGAATGATGCGTGCTATACGTTTTGCCACACAATTGAATTTTGAAATATCAGAAAATACGTTTCAGGCGATTATTGATAATGCGAAACGAATTAAAATTATTTCGCAAGAAAGAATTACTGATGAGTTGAACAAAATTATGTTATCTGATAAGCCTTCAATCGGTTGGGATTTGTTAAGCAAAACTGGATTGTTGCAAATTATATTTCCACCTATGATGGCATTACATGGAGCGGAATATGTAGATGGAAAAGGGCATAAAGATAATTTTTACCATACGCTCCAAGTATTGGATAATATTTCTAAAAACACCAATGATTTGTGGTTGCGTTGGGCTGCTTTATTACATGATATTGGAAAGCCAAATACCAAACGATTTGAAGAAGGTCATGGCTGGACATTTCATGGTCATGAAGTAGTGGGAGCGAGGATGGTTCCTAAAATTTTCAATCAATTAAAGTTGCCTTTGAATGAGAAAATGAAATTGGTACAAAAATTGGTAGAATTACATTTGCGTCCTATTTCGCTTACAAAAGAAAATATTACGGATAGTGCGATACGTCGATTATTATTTGATGCCGGAGAAGATATTGATGGACTGATGCTTTTGTGTGAGGCAGATATAACCAGTAAAAACAAACAAAAAGTTATCCGATACTTACAAAATTTTGAACTGGTAAGAGAACGCATGAAAGAGGTTGAAGGAAAAGACCATTTGCGCAACTGGCAACCCCCTATTACCGGTGAATTAATTATGCAAATTTTTGGCTTGACTCCGAGTAAAGAAGTAGGCAAAATTAAAGATGCAATAAGAGAAGCGATATTAGATGGTTTAATTGAAAATAATTATGAAGCCGCCTATCAATTCATGTTGATAAAAGGCAAAGAATTAAACTTATCACCATTGTAATTATTTTGTTACTTTGAACTTATTTTAATTGATTAGAACTTTGTTTTCAGATTTATTATAGTAAATATTCAACTAATTTTCATGGCAGTATTAAAATTCAGGGTTTATTTAGAAGAAGATGATGCAGTATATCGTGATATTGTTATCAAGCACAATCAAATATTTGTAGAGTTTCATCATGCTATTTTAAAGGCATACGAATTTGATAATAAGCATCAAGCAACTTTTTTTAGAAGCAATGATAATTGGCAAAGAGGTAGAGAAATTAGTTTTGAAGTTTATGAAAAGCAATATGCTGCACCGCCATTATTAATGCATGAAACAACCATTGCAAGTGAAATAAAATACACCAATCAGAAATTTATTTATGTATATGATTTTACTAAAAACTGGGTTTTTTTAATAGAACTGATTCATGTTAGTAAAGAAGAAAGTGCAAAAATGGACTATCCAATTGTTTCAAGAAAAGAAGGAATTGGACCGCCCCAATATGGAACGAAAAGTTTATTAGGAGATAAGTTTGCAGACATTGAAGAGAAGTATGACCTGACAGAAGCAACAGATGGTTTTGGAAATGAAGGTGATGATAATGAAGAAAACGAATCTGAAGATAAAGCCACCGATGAGTTTGGTGAAGCGGAAATTTAATTGGTAGGAGACAATTCTTATTTGTCAAACACCTTTAGAATTAGATATCAAGAAGATCTTAAGTTTTAAGATTTCTTGAAATAAAAAAATATTTATAGAACTCGTTTCTTAATTTTCAATCATTGTGTCCGACAAAAAAAATACTATTGTCATTGTATGCGGACCTACAGCTGTAGGTAAAACCGCTATAGCTATTAAGTTGGCAAAATACTTCAATACACAAATAATTTCTGCGGATAGCAGACAATGTTTCAATGAATTAAACATTGGTGTTGCAAAACCTTCTCTTGATGAATTAAATTCAGCAACCCATCATTTTATTAATTCACATTCCATTTATGAAAATGTAAATGCAGGTTTTTTTGAAACCTATGCGTTGAATGCTGCAAATGAAATATTTCTGCACAACAATATTGCTGTAATGGTTGGTGGTACTGGATTGTACATCAAATCTTTTTGTGAAGGAATGGATGCAATGCCAATAATAGATTCCAACATCAGAGAAAAAATTAAACAACAATACGAATCTAATGGTTTGTTGTGGCTGCAAGAACAACTACAATTAAAAGACCCTGTTTTTTGGCAAACTGCCGAACAACAAAATCCTCAACGATTAATGCGTGCATTAGAAATTGTAGAAGCCACAGGGCAATCAAATATTTATTTCAGAAAAGGAGATAAACAGGAACGGAATTTTGATATTATTAAAATTGGATTAACCTTACCAAGAGAAATATTATACACAAGCATCAACAATAGAGTTGATACAATGATGGAGCAAGGATTGTTAAAAGAAGTGGAAAATTTAATTCCACATAAATCATTGAATGCATTACAAACAGTAGGTTACAAAGAGTTTTTTAGTTATTTCGATGGGAACTGTACTTTAGAAAATGCCGTTGAACAGCTTAAAAAAAACACCCGTCATTATGCTAAAAGACAAATGACTTGGTTTAAAAAAGATGAAGCTGTACAATGGTTTAAGCCGAACGATGTAGAAATGATCATTGGTGAAATAGTTGCAAAAATGGGTAAGTGAATTTCAATTTAAAACTTAAAACCAATCGTCATCATTGCATTGCCCAATGTCCCTTTTTGTTCTGCAAAAGTATTTGGTTTGTCATTTAAGCGATAAGCAAAAACAGCATCTTTATTCATGCAATGAGCATAAGATAAATCAATGAACATTCCTTTATTTCGATAACCAACACCTGCAGTCGCAATAATTTTATTCGCTTGTAATTCGCTTGCTGCATAAGGACTTCCATAAAATGCACCACCCAATCTGAACATAAAAACATTAAATTTCAATTCACCACCCAACCTAAAATTTAAGTTGCCTTTGTAATAATCTTTTACTTCATCACTCACCATTTTTAAATAATTTTTAGATACAACATCTAATTCATCAGCAGTATAAAATTTTGCACCTCGATAATTTACATATTCAATATCAGCACTAATGAATGCTCTTTGTTTTCTGGTGTCATTTATTTCTCTAAATACATAGCTAGCGCTAGCTATAGCTCGCCATGGAGTTAAAATGCTGTAGTTTCTAATTCCAGCTTTACCGCTGTTTAAATTGTCGCTGCTTTCTGTTTTAATTCCGGCATAACCTTCGGTATTTGCAGTTATTGAAGTGCTGATTTGATCAGTCATTGAGATGATTTGTGGCGTATGCAATGCAAATCCAATTCGCCAGTAATCCTGTGGCTTATAAATCATTCCAAACTTAGCCCCAATACCCCAGCCTTTACTTGAAAAATTTTCTTGGTAAGTAAAGCTTTTAAAATCGTTGTTGGAATTGGTTGTAGCATCAGTTTCGCTATAAGTTAATGTTCGTTTATATGAAATTATTGGAATCGTCATACTACCTCCAATGTATAATTTATCTTTCATGTTTCCTGCCAATGCCATGGCAATTTCATGATAACCGCCTCGAGTATTTGAATTGTATTCCTGATTTACACCTGTTGAAAGAGGCACTAGGCTTTGGTATCCCAAAACTTGTCCTGCAGCTCCTCTAATTGTATCTATTAAAAACGTTCTGATCGCTAGTGAAGAACCAAAAATGTAATTGTTTAAAACTGCATTCGTATCTGCATTGTCTCTTGTAATTTCTTCCAAATATTGTTCTGTAAAAGAACTTTGATTGTTGAATCCTTTGAACTGAGTATTGTTGTTGTAATTAGCCATTTGATTTACAGAAAGAGAAAAAGCACTGCTCGTAAATTTGCTGTTATCTACACTAGAAGTGCCAATTACAAAACCTATTGTTCCATAATTAAAATTATTTTTTTGAGATGATGTATCCTTGCCTCTATAATTGAATTGGTTCTTATTAAAATTCATTCCGGGTGATAAAATGAATTCCCTTGTTTTAAATAATCCAATTCCTGCAGGGTTTACATGTGCTGCAGTAATGTCTCCTCCAAGACTTCCCATAACGCCACCAGTTGCCATATTTCTAGCACTTCCATTGAAGTGAAACCACGCTGTACGTAAGGCTTCATCAGGGGTTTGTGCAAAAATTGAAGTTGTGTAAACAATAAAAATTAGTGTATATAATTTCTTCATGCAATTATTATTTATGTAAAGGATTGGCTTTAGTAATTTGCTTTATTATTTCTTTTAAATAAAGTTTAGTTTCTTCCACCTCTTCCTGAAGAAGAACTTGTTCCGGTACTTTTAAAGCCACCACTATTACCTCCGCTTGTACTGCTTGCAGGAGTAGTACTTTCGTTTGTTCTTACAGGTCTTTCCCAAGTGGTTCCGGAATTGCCATTGTTATTAGAAGAAGTCACTTTTCTCGACAAGTTACTTGAATTATTATTCGTTGTAGCCGATGAGTTGTTTGTTTTGGGGTTGTAATAAGAATTTGAATTGCTATAATTTTTATTTCTATAAGCTGTGATATTACTAGTGCTTAATGTTCCTTTATAAATTACCGGATTTGTATAATTAATCACATAAAATCCATTGTTCCTGTTTTGCCAACCATTGCCCCAGAAATTGAAAATGTAACCCCAGTAAAAATTATTGTTGCAATTACATTTATTAAAATTGGAAGTATAGCTATTCCAACCGTAATTTGTTTTTGTGTTGTAACAATTGGTGTATATAAATCTTGTGTCGTACCAATAACTGAAATCATCAATGCTGCTCCAACGCTGGCGATTTCTAACTGCCATACGTAAGTAATTATCATCGGGATTATAATATTCAGAAGGTTCGGATGAATTTGCAATTCTTTGTTTTGCAACACCAGTGGCAGGTGAAAAATAAACATCGTCGGGTGTTTGACCTGTTTGATAAACTGTTGAACAAGATGTAAGTAATAAAAAACTGCACCAACTAATTAAAAAAATTTTTTTCATAAAAACAGTTTTAGTAATAACAATGTGAAGTTAATTACATTTGCTAGCAAAGAGGAGGTGAAATGTTAAACTAAAATATTTTAACATTTTTGTTACTCAAAGTTTTTTATTGCTTGACTGAAATACAAAGATTAAAAAATACTAACGGAAATTTATATGAGCAAAGAAATTACAAGTAGGGAACAGGATTACAGTCAATGGTACAACGACCTAGTATTAAAAGGCGGTTTAGCCGATTATAGTGCTGTTAGAGGTTGTATGGTAATTAAGCCTTATGGTTATGCCTTATGGGAAAACATGCGTGATGTATTGGATAAAATGTTTAAAGACACAGGTCACGTAAATGCTTATTTCCCATTGTTTGTTCCGAAAAGTTTATTTGAAGCTGAAGAAAAAAATGCAGAAGGTTTTGCAAAAGAATGTGCTATTGTAACACATTATCGTTTGAAAAATGATCCGGATAAACCGGGTAAATTGATGGTAGATCCGGAAGCAAAATTGGAAGAAGAATTAATTGTTCGACCTACAAGTGAAGCAATTATTTGGAATACTTACAAAGGTTGGATTCAATCATACAGAGATTTGCCATTACTAATTAATCAATGGGCAAATGTGGTTCGCTGGGAAATGCGTACACGTTTGTTTTTGCGAACTGCAGAGTTTTTATGGCAAGAAGGGCACACTGCTCATGCAACAAAAGAAGAAGCAATTATTGAAACAGAAAAGATGTTGCATGTGTATGCAGACTTTGCAGAAAACTGGATGGCATTGCCTGTTATCAAAGGGGTAAAAACAGCAAACGAACGTTTTGCAGGTGCAGAAGATACGTATTGCATTGAAGCGCTGATGCAGGATGGAAAAGCATTACAAGCCGGTACTTCACATTTCTTAGGACAAAATTTTGCGAAAGCATTTGATGTAAAATTTAGTGATAAAACCAATCAACTTGATTATGTTTGGGCAACAAGTTGGGGTGTTAGTACCAGATTAATTGGAGGTTTGGTTATGGCTCACAGCGATGATCAAGGGTTAATTTTACCACCAAAAATTGCACCTACCCAAGTAGTGATTGTACCAATTTATAAAGGTGATGCAGAAAAAGAAAACATTGATGCAGTTGTTAACACATTAACTGCAGAATTGAAAAGTTTGGGCATTCGTGTAAAGTATGATGATGGCGAAAATCAACGTCCGGGTTGGAAGTTTGCAGAATATGAAATGAAAGGTGTTCCAGTGCGTATTGCAGTTGGTACAAGGGATTTGGCCAATCAGGTTGTTGAAGTGGCAAGAAGAGACACCAAAGAAAAATCAACGATAAGTTTAGATGGTATATCAAATTACATCAACAACTTGTTGACTGAAATTCAACAAAATATGTTTAACAAAGCGAAAGATTATCGTGATAAACATATTACCAAGGCAAATACTTGGGATGAATTCATGGATATATTAGACAATAAAACAGGGTTTGTTAGTGCACATTGGGATGGTACTTCTGAAACGGAAGATGCAATTAAAGAAAAAGCAAAAGCAACCATTCGTTGTATTCCTTTGAATAATGAACAGGAAGCCGGTACATGCATTTTCTCCGGAAAACCAAGCTCACAAAGGGTTTTATTTGCAAGGGCTTATTAGAATTAATAATTAGTAATTGAAAAGTTCAATGGCAGGACTACAAGTATCAACTTTAGTCCTGTTTTTGTTACAACTCCTCCACAAACCATTACACAAGCCTTCAGCAGGGTTTTCATTTCAATCAGGTGTAAATAAATCTTTCTAATTTCTAAAGTAATAAAAGCAGCAATAATATTTTATGCTTGATAGGCTTTGAAAAGCTGCACACATTCTACAGCTTCTTTTACATCATGCACCCGTAAAATATTTGCACCATTCATCAGTCCAATTGTATGTAATACAGTAGTTCCATTTAGTGCTTCTTCTGTAGTAATACCTAAAGTTTTATAGATTGTAGATTTTCTTGAAACACCTATCAATATTGGCTTTTGTAATATTTTAAAAACACTCAATTCTCGTAATAATTGAAAATTATGCGCAATTGTTTTGCCAAAACCAAAACCAATATCAATGATCATATCTTGAATACCTGCTTGGCTACAAGTATTCGTTCGTTCAATAAAATAATCTAAAACTTCTTTCGTAACATTTTCATATAGCGGGTTTTGTTGCATGTTTTGTGGGGTACCTTTCATGTGCATACAGATATAAGGAACGTTGAATTGAGCAACTGTTGAAATCATGCCTACATCCATCAACCCACCACTTACGTCATTAACAATTGATGCACCGGCTTGAATGGCTTCTGCTGCAACTGTTGCATTAAATGTATCTATCGAAATAATACAATCAGGGAATCGTTTTTTGACAGCTTCAATACTTGGAATTACACGTTGTAATTCTTCTACAGTATCAATTTTAAGGCTATTGGGTTTTGTGCTTTGTCCGCCAATATCAATAATTGCAGCCCCTTGCTGCAACATCTTTTCAGCCTGCATTAAACTTGCTTCAACCGTATTTTTTCTGCTGTCGGCATAAAAAGAATCGGGTGTTGTATTGATAATTCCCATTACAATTGGATGATTGATGGTAATGAGTTTCCCGTTGCAGTTGAGTGTGAATATGGAAGTTTGCATAATTATTTTGTCTGATTAAAAATACCGTTTCAACATGATTTGCTGCTATTTTTTTTTAACATTAACGATGATAATAAAATTGTATCTATTTTAGGGAATTAAAATTGCTTTTTTATGCTTCATATTATATCTTGCAGAAACTAAATTATATAGTTCATCAAGGTAATAAATGTTGAAGTGTGCGACGCAACAGGTGTTGAATTATGTACTTTTGACCGCCTCATAAAAATAAAAAAATGACAACAACTAATACTGAATACGACGAAGTAATTAAACAATGTAAAGATATTTTTATTAAAAAAACAAAGGATTACGGCACTGCCTGGCGAGTATTGCGCATGATAAGTGTAGTAGATCAGATTTTTATTAAAGCCATACGTATTCGCACTATTCAGGAGAAAAAAACACAATTGGTAGGTGATGATATATCGAGTGAATTTAAAGGCATAATTAACTATGCAATTATTGGAATGATACAATTACAAATTGGTGATGCTAGGGTAGATGAACTTTCTGTAGATGAGGTTAATACATGGTACGATAAATATGTGGCTTTTGCAAAAGAGACTATGGAGAATAAAAATCATGATTATGGTGAAGCTTGGCGAGATATGAGTCAGGAAAGTTTTGCTGATTTAATAATAATGAAGCTGCAACGCATCAAGCAAATTCTGGCTAATGATGGCAAAACAATCATGAGTGAAGGCATCGATGCTAATTATGTAGATATTTTAAATTACAGTGTGTTTGCATTGATTTTGATGTAACAGGGTGTTTGGTTTTGGAGAGTTTTAAATTTTAAAGTGGTTAATGGATTGTTTGAATGTTCTTTTAATTTTTGAAGTATGAAAAAGTGGCTAATCGCTATTCGTTGGTTTGTTGGATTGTTGTTTATTTTTTCAGGATTAATCAAAGCCAATGATCCGTTGGGTTTGAGCTATAAGATGCAGGAATTTTTTGAAGCTTGGCATTTGAATGGGTTTCATAATTATACTTTATTTGCTTCTATTGGCATGAATATTTTAGAAGTGGTTGCCGGAGTATCTGTAATTGTTGGCTGGCAAATGAAACGCTTCAGTTTGTTGCTATTATCATTAATTGTTTTCTTTACTTTTCTTACCGGCTATGTTTTATTCTCCGGTAAAATCCATGCCTGTGGCTGTTTTGGTGATTGTTTGCCATTGACCCCAATTCAAACATTTGTGAAAGATTTGACGCTTCTTTTTCTAATATTATTACTAGTATTTAAATCTGCCGATGTTAACAGTTATTTCAAATCTTCTGTATCAGTTTTTATCATTTCATTTGCTTTATTGGGTACACTTGGAATTCAATTATATGTGCAAAATCATTTGCCTATTTTAGATTGTTTGCCTTATGCAAAAGGAAAAAATATTTTAGAGGGGATGCAATTGCCTCCTAATGCAGTTTCAGATAGTTTTGCTATTACATTTAAATACAAAAAGAATGGTCAACAAATTGAGTTTGATCAGAATAATTTTCCTGCTGATTTTGATAGCACTTATGAATATGTAAACAGATACGATAAATTGGTAAGGAAGGGTACAAGCTTACCAAAAATTGTTGATTTTTCTTTAACTACATTATCCGGTATTGATACTACAAAATCAATCTTAGATAGATCTGATTATTATTTACTTCTTTTTGTAAAAGACTTTACAGCTGTAAATGAATGGAAAACTGCCTCTTTTGGCAGATTAATTGATGTTTTGAGAACAAAAAACATTTCATATTTTGTTGTTACAGCAGATGTATTAGGAGCACAAAACTATTTTTTAGATAATCGTATTTTAAAATGTGATGCAACTGTAATTAAAACTGCTGCAAGAGTAAATCCTACTTATTTTTTAATGAAAGGACCGGTAGTTATAGAAAAATTGAGTAATTCAGAAACGGGTAATATGTTAACTGTTTTATCGAAGATTAAATAATTGGTACAAAAAGAAGTTTTAGATAAAAAAAATTTTATAAACTATTGTATCACTACCTGAGTTATTACGCTTTCTCCAAATGCATCATTTACCCTTTCAATGATTTGTTTTTTTTGAAACATTAATTCATTTTTAAGTGGACCAACATTTGTGTGAATGAACAATGTTTGATTGATGATTTCAATTTTATTGGTGTATTTGGAAATAGTTACTCCCATTAAGTTTTCCCACACCTCTTCAATTTGTAATGCCCTGATGCCATTACGTAATTTACTAGTTTTAATGAATCCTTTCAGTGCATCGCTGAGTGAATATTCTCCCATATCTCAAAAGTACATATAATGTTGTTATAGTTGTATATAGGTAGATAACATATAAAAAAGGTCTCACAAATAAGTGAGACCTTTTTTATTAAGATTATTGAAATAGTTACAATTTGATTACTCTGTCTGTAACTGTTTTATTGGTGTATTCCATTTTAATAGCATAAACACCAGCAGGGAATCTTGTTAAATCTATGCTGATATAAGAGTCAGCATTTCCATTAAAAGATTGATAAATAATACGTTGACCAGCAGCATTATATACACCTAATCCTCTTAAAGATTTAGGAGCTAAGTAATGTTGTACAGTGAACGTACTAGTTACTGGGTTTGGTGCAATCATGTAACCATTCGTTTTCAATTTAGCTGCTAATGTTTTGGTTGTTACATTGATATTATCTATGTAAGTATTATTACCTGCATTAGTTATATTTCTAAATCTGAAACGAACTAAATCACCAGAGGTAACAAAAGCTTTTAAATTCAATAACTCAGTTCTCCATTGTGAATTTGATGTAACAAAGAATGAATCTACATAGGTAGCATTTGGATTACCGGTTGTTTGTAAATCTGTACCAAATTTTTCATAAATTCTAGTCCATGTTTTACCACAATCCTTAGTCATATCAACTGCCAATGTATCTAAACCTAATGTTGTACTACCAGGATATAATCTTGTTGCATTAGCAACATCAAATTTCAACATGGCGGTATCAAAACCTGCAGGCATTAATAATACAGGGGTAATTAAATTGTCTGTATTGCCTCTTGATAATGCAGGTGTTTTAATATTATTTAGCCAAAGTGAATTATTTCCACCACTAGGTAAACTTTTTGCTCTATTTATTACAGACCATTTGATAATATCTAATGGGCTAGGAGTTTGTAAAGTATCCCAACCTGTTGATGGGTAACTTCCTTCAAATCCTTCTGTTAATGGCAAACCTTGACTACCTACTAATTTGAATGTATTTGCAACAGTGGTATCATTGGTAATATTCTGATCTGTTAAACTATTAGGATCAGAAGTAAATACTCTGAAAGTATTATTGCCAAAAGGAACTGATGTGATATTAGGTAATGATACAATAGCTTCTGCATCAGTTGGTAAGCTTAATCCAGTAACTGTTGTAGATACAGTTGCTCCACCATTTACTTGATAACCAACTTTCATTGATGTGATTGTAGCAATACCAATATTTTTAACCCTTACCTTAGGAGTAATTGGTAATGAACATTCATCAAATGCCGGGTTAATTACTTGTATTGGAGCAACATCATATAATGGTAAACCAGTAATATTTACATCATCTATATATATGTTTTGTCCGTATCTGTTTTTCGTTCTGAAGGCTACTAAAATATTGCCACTTGCTACATATGCATCTAAAGATACTTTAATTGGAGTTGAAGTCCATTGAGCAGCAGTTGGAGCCCAATTATTGGTTGCATTACCTGCTTCTGTTGCTAATTGTGTACCACCTCTTTTCCATAGGGAAGTCCAGTTTGTACCACAATCAGTTGAAACAACAACTTCCAATGAATCATGGTCAGCTGCAGTTCCACTATATGTTTTGTAGGCATATTGGAAAGATACAGCTCCACCGCCCCAACCAGTAAGGTTGAATAAAGGTGCAACCAAGTAATCTAATTGATTTGCAGCTGGGGTATAATTCCAGATATTTACTCTAGCTGAAGCTGTTCCTGTTTTAGCAGCTAATGTAGTTCTTGCCCAAGTAACAAGACCATCAGGATTTATTATTCTCCAACCATTAGGAGGGAAAGTTGCACCCTCAAATCCTTCAGATATAGGAAGAGCTGTTGATGCACCTGCTGTAAATGATACTTGAGATACATTATCTGCTGAATTAGGGTCAGTTAAATT
The DNA here is from genome assembly GCA_947488765.1 of Chitinophagaceae bacterium. GTDB lineage: Bacteria > Bacteroidota > Bacteroidia > Chitinophagales > Chitinophagaceae > UBA1930. The sequence goes on from CANLAE010000007.1 coordinate 89,120, forward strand.
ATTAACACTAGAAATAGTTACCTTAAATGTATTTGCACCAGGTGTAACTGTTGCAACAGGAGATAATGTAACGTTTGTACTTGCACCCGCTGCAAGTGTTACAGGATATACTACAGGGGTTGTAGGTGCACTTGCATTAATTTGGTAGTTTATTGTTAAGCTTGTTATTGCATTTGTACCATTGTTCTTTACTGTAATTACCGGAGTAAATGTAGTAGAGCATAGGTTTAATGGTGGGTTAACAATTGCAGTAACAGCGGCGTCATTTGCAACTGCAGCAAAACGGAACACGTTAATGTTATCTAAGAAGATATTATTACCATATAAGTTTTTATTACGGAATACAACTATGATTGGGCCACTTGTAATTAAAGAACCACCAATAGCAATTCTTTGAGCTTTCCAATCGGCTGCAGCTGGTGTGGTATAGCCAGCGGTAGATGCACCTGCAGTAGCTAAGCCTGCACCACCTCTTTTCCATATTTCAGTGAAAGTAACCCCACAATTGTTAGATACTAAAATAGAAAGTGTATCGTTGTAAGTAGTTCCATAGTTTTTATGTGCCAAATCCCAAGTGATTACCATTGAATCAAGTGGCAATGAACCCGGATTAATAGGCAATGATCTTAAATCACTTAATTCCCCAACGCTTGCATTGTTAAAATTATCTATAAAAGCAGAACCTGCATTGCCATTTCCAGCAGCATTTCTTACCCATTTTGCCCCAAGGTTATTGGTCATATTTGCAGGAGGGAAAGCGGTACCGGTAAAGTCTTGTACAAAAGGTGCAGCTGTTGAAGTTGAGATGTTTAGAGTTGTTGTAGCAGTATTATTAGTACCCACAGCATCTGTTCCTCCGTTAGGAGCTGATAATGTATATAAAATAACATTTGCACCAGCAACTAAATTTTGTGCTGCTGTGAATGTTACTACTGCATTTTTATATGTAGGAATATTTAATCCGGTAAATGTTTGTGTAGCAACAACACTTGCATTAACAGATAATGCAACAGTAATTGAAGTAATTGTAGAACTTCCTCTGTTTTCAATTCTAATTTTTGGTTGGAATGAACCAGGGCAAACTGGCGCAGGGTAAGAAACTGCAGTACAACCAACTAATTCACTTCCACCAGGGCTTACAATTGCCATTGCAGCTGCATCTAATGCAGGCATGCCAACAGGAGCAATGTGTCCTTGTGTTGTTAAATATCCACCACCGCGGCAAAATTCTAATACATAATGCATTCTATCAACTTGTGCATTTGTGAACATAGAATAACATGGATCATCAGTATAATCCATATAATTCTGGTACATTTTTCCGGGAGGATTTGGAACTCCTGCACAAGCACTAGCTACGGAACCTGAGGGGCAACCTGATGTTGCTGTACCTAAAGTTGGTGTATCATCTGAACCACCTAAAAGGCTTGATGGCAATGTACAACCACCAGAAGTCAATTGTCCAAAATCTGCTCCTGCTGTACATCCTGAAAAAGTATGAAATAAACCAAAGTTGTGTCCAATTTCATGAACCGCTGTTCTTCCCAAATTGAATGCAGGAATGGTATATCCACAACCACTATTTGAGAAAGCTTGGTAATTTACACAAACACCATCACTTGCAGCTGTACCAACACCAATTGCAGGAGCGATACCCAAAAGGCCACCTGAACCACCTACCCATAAATTATAGTATTGTTGAAAAGGCCATGGATTTAACCCTCCTGTTGCAGTTGCAGCATTTTTTATTGCTTGTGGTTCTCCATTTCCAATTTGAGTAGTTCCAGCTAATCTTTCGATACCCGTTGTATAATTACCACTTGGGTCTCTTCTTGCTAACTGAAAACGTAGTAATGAATGACCTCTTACATTGTAAAAAGGTGCACCGTTTGTACTATCTGGATTCAATCCTGAAAAATCAAGATTTAATCTGTTAATAAAATATTCAACATCAGCATCTGTAATAATATTAGGGTTTGGCAATACAATGTGAACTACCACCGGTATTGTAACCGGACCAGTTAGTGCTGTTGTTTTTGCAGTAAATGCAGACGGATTGTTGAGATTTGCTTTCACGTAATTCTGATAGTCTCTTTCTCTTTTTTCCATCATTGCCCTGAATTCAGGGTCAGTTTCCATTTGGCGTTGAATCGCTTCGTCAGTACCACAACGTTGAAATGTACGTTGCTTGTTGTCTCCATTTGAAGCCACTGGCTTTTGTGCAATTGCATTGAAAACAAACAGCATTAAAAGTAACGCAAATGATGAGCGTGTAAATTTTTTCAAAGCAGTAAGATTTAAGTTTAGAATGATTTTAAGCTATAAAAATAGGGAAATTATTATTAGAAAAAAATTTTCGTAGAATCTTTGATGAGATTAATAAAAAAATGGGCATTTTTTTATTTGCCCATTAATAATTTCAATGATTATTTCCTTATTGGAAGTAAAACCATTTATGATAATAATTTTTCAGATTTTTCGTGTTTATACTTGAATACAAAAGGGAAAATAATTCCTAAAACCAATGCATATGCTGCAAAAATAAACCAGATACTTTGCCAATCTCTTGAGATTATTTCTTTTGTTAATTCATTTGTTTTTGTATAAAAATCAACCACCAATCCGCTACAATAGCCACCAATAATAGCCCCTAAGCCGTTGGTCATAAACATAAAAAGACCTTGTGCACTTGCTCTGATATTAGTTGGTGCTTCTTTTTCTACAAACAATGAACCAGATATGTTAAAAAAGTCAAATGCCATGCCATAAACTATCATAGACAAAAGCAACATACCAATACCACTTCCGGGATTTCCTATTCCGAATAATCCAAACCGGAGAACCCAGGCAAAAATGCTCATTAACATTACTTGTTTGATGCCATACCTTTTCAAAAAGAAAGGAATTGCAAGAATGAATAATGTTTCAGAAATCTGTGAAATAGATAAAGTAAGAATCTCGTGTTTTACAACAAATGAATCAGGATAAGTTGCTGCAAAGCTTCCTAAAAATGAACCTCCAAAAGCATTGGTAATTTGTAATGCAGCACCTAATAGCATTGCGAAAAGAAAAAACACCACCATTTTTCTTTGCTTAAATAAAACAAATGCATCTAACCCTAATTGCGAAATAATAGAACTTGATTTTTGTGTTTTATTTGGAGGACAAGCAGGCATACTAAATGCATATAACCCCATACATATCGCACATCCGGCACTAAATAATAATTGCATGTTACTTGCTTTCCAACTTGTTAAATCTACAATCCACATTGCAAGAATAAATCCTACAGTTCCCCATGAACGAATAGGAGGGAATACTTTAACAACATCAAAACCTTTTTGAGACAGCACATTATAAGACACTGTATTGGTAAGTGCAATTGTTGGCATGTAAAAAATAGAGTTTACCAACATTACCCAAAAGAATAAATTCGGATCTTTAATTGTTGAAGCCCATATTAAAGTAGTTGCTCCAATTAAATGACAAAGCCCCAAAACCTTTTCTGCGTTTAAATATTTATCGGCAATAATGCCCATGATAGCAGGACTGATTAATGAAGCAATTCCTAAAGTAGAAAATACAGCCCCAATTTCAGAACCTTTAAAGTGTAAAACGCCACCGAGATATCCACCAATAGATATCAGCCATGCACCCCAAACAAAAAATTGTAAAAAACTTAAAATGGTTAAACGAAACTTAATAGACATGTTAAGTGTTTTGGTTAGTTAATGAAAGCGAAAGTTAAGGATTTGTATTATTCAACAATACCTATCTTTTTAAAAATAAATTTTATAGTTGAATCCATGATGATGGAATTAAATCTTTGGTATCGTAATTGGCTTTGTTAAACCAGCGTTTGGGAGCAATAATTATTTTATCGGGATTTGGATTTAAATAAGCAGCCCACCAACTGAAAGTACTATTTGCAATGATGTTGTGCTTGCAACAACTCATTAAATAAAAATCAGTAATTGATGTGGGACTTTCATCTACGGTAATTAAATGTGCTTCTTCATTTAAATTTAAATTTTCTTGAACCCAATTTATAGTATCTGAAAAAACATAGAATTTAGGATTGGCTATTTTTTCTTTGATAAAAGAAATTGCCTGATTGTAATATTCAATACCCTGAACACCATGGTATTCAAGCATCGCAGCATTTGTGTAATCTCCTCTTCGGATATGAATTGAAATACTATTTTCTGATTGTATTGGTAAAGCTACATTTGAAGCATCTTTTATTAATTCCTCTTTAATAGAAAATATCTTTTTTATTTCGTTGGTAATTGACTCAAAATATTTTTCACTTTGTCTGTAACCTTTTAAATAAATTTTATTTCCAGTTTCCAGAAAATGTTGGTCATAATTAAAAGCAACTTCTTTGTAAATATTTCTTTTATAATGTGGCAAAAATTTTTGCAGGTATTGCATTAATTTATTTCCTTTTACTGCATTTGTTTCAGCCTTACTCGCAACTTCAATTGAATGCTGAATGGATAATAAATCAAATGCTCTTGTAGTTCCAATTAAAGCATCGGGAATATTCAATAAAGAAATATCTACTTTCATAGGAACATTATGATACTTGCCCAAACTCAGTGCAGCTGCATATTGAAATAGTTGATTGCCAAAACCTCCTTTTAATTGAACAATAATCATATTAAATTCATTAATTTCTTGTACAAAAAATGTTCAAATGTTGGTCATAATAAGCGTCTTTTTTTCTTGTATAAAAATCATGCTTGATGAAAAAATATGCTTAAATATAAATCTAATAACTAAATGTAAATATTGATTAGTTACCTTTTTTTTGCAAATACAAAAATATTAAAACACAATAACTCTTCCGATTTTTTACTTCTTTTACTTAGTTTTTCTAATGATAACAATTGTAAATGTGTGATAATTTTATCAAAAAAATTATAACCTTTACTGTATTGATTTGCTACACGTTTTACACGTCTTACTTCTTGTGCAATAAACTCAAAATAATTGCCATTGTATTGCAGGTCGATAATATCATAACCCATGATTCCTAAATGGTGTTCAAAAAAGAATCTGCTCAAACCTGGTGCAAAATGATAAGGAGCAAAATGTGTTAGGCTATTAAAAGGAACTGTAATCATTAAGTAGCCATCTTTTCTAAGCACTCTGTTGATTTCTTTTAAAGCAGCAACAGGGTCTGGTACATGCTCCAAAACTTCTGTACACATAACTGCATCAAAACTTTCATCTGCAACCGGTATTTCTGTAATATCTGAAACAATATCTAACTTAGAGTTATCCCAACTACCCATTTGTAAACCTACATTTCCATCGCCTTCATATTGTGCAAAATCTTGTGCGGTATAGTTTAAATGGGTACAAAATTTTTTAAACTGACATTCTCCGGCACCGGCATCTAAAATTTTATAGCCGGTTGGTATCTTTTTTAAAGTTTCTTCTGTCCACTTGTATCTATTGTTTTCGTTATTAGTTCCTACTGCAAACATGATAAATTATATTAAATGAAATGTATTTATATTGACTTAAAATAGATGTCTCCAAAAAGACTGGAAACAAATAAGTTAGAATTTGAAATAGAAACAAATTCTTCAAAGCTTACCCAATTTGATAATTCTAATTTCATAGTTTCTTCAATGCTATAATTAAATTTACCATTTGGTGAAATTTTAATTAATTGTACAAGGCATTCATGCATTTTCTCTTGCATTTCGGGTACGCAATATTCGAATGAAATAAATGGAATTTGATGGTTCAATCCCTTTAAAACATTTAGTTCAAAACCTTCAACATCTATCTTACAAAATTTTGGTATTCCGTATTTCCCAATTAAAGAATCCAATGTGACTACTGGAACTTTAATTTTATGTTCCCATAAATAATTACTAAAACGTCCGCTACTTGTTTTATCAATAAATTCAGAACTAAAAGATGAAATAGTTGAATCATTGGCAATAAACATTTCTAATTCACCTGATTCATTACTTAAACCAACTTGCTCAATAATAATTTTATTATCAAATTTTTGTTTTAAAATTTCAATACAATTTGGCTGTGGTTCAACAGCAACAATATTTGCATTCAGATCCAAAAAAACCTGAACTCTATTACCTTCATTAGCACCTACATCAAATACCAAGTCACCGGCATTAATAAATTGCTGATAAAATTTTTTTCTTTCAGGTATTAATAATTTTTCATTTAGCTCTTGTTCTTTTTTAAAAGATGCTATTTTCTTATCCTGCCATTTTTTGTAAACTGTAGTTTTTCCAAATAAATTTTTTACTATTCCCATATTTATATTTTTTTAAACCAAAAACAACCACAGCCATAGTTTTGTTTTTTCACTAATTCTGTCTGTGCATTTTCTATAAAATCTCCCTTGTCATCTATTAAAGAGAATTCCATCAATTGGCATTCTTTAAATAAATCTATAACTAATTCAAAACTATAAATTCTGTGTGCATTATATTCTATTCTTTGTTTTCCAACAGGTGTAACAAACAAAATATTGCCACCTTGTTTTGTAATGCGTTTTAATTCATTAATTGCTTTTATATCTCCAATTGGATCTAATGTATCTCCATAACGACCAAGGCCAATATGCTCTACTGTATGCATACAAGATACAGATTCAAATGAATTGTCGTCAATATCAAGGTTACATAGGTCAGCAAAATTACCAGTCCAATTATTCAATTTTAAGTGTGCAGGTCTATAATCAAAAAATTTAATGGGTATAAATGCACTGACAACTGAACTGAATGAGAGTATCGAAGAAAAATCAGCATGTGTTTCAGGTTTTGTTTTAGCTAATATTCTAGCAGCCCATGCAGGATGATAAATATAATGATGATCGAATGGGGTAGTGGCTACTCTATCATTTAAGCAAGGGTAAATGTGTTTTGCTGATACAGTAAATCTCTGATCATTCAATGATTTAAAACGATTGAATTCACTAATAAACTTAAACAATAAAATAATTTTTTTTGGAAATCGGATTAAAATATCTTTTGTAGTTTGTATGATAAAACTTTTGATATACATCTCTAATTAAAATAGTTTATTTAAAAATTGAAATTCCACGCTTTAGTAATTGTTTGTTTAAAATGTCATTTATATCCGTCGAAGTTTTGAATTTTACAATTAAAAAAACATATAAAATAATAAATAAAATAGACCTAAAAAAAGCATCTAGTAAATAATTTTGAAAGTTAGGAAGGGAATTGCAAATTATAAAAACAATTGCGCCAAAAAATAATGTTTGTAAATTCTTACCGGTGTATGGTTGTAGTTTAAATAATTTCCAAATAAAAATAAGTCTTACCAAATTATAAATTAATGTGGCAATTAGATTGGCATAAGCCGATCCTATAACTCCCATTTTATTGATTAAATAATAGTTTAATGGTATGGAAAGAAAAACAAAAAACATATTGGTGCCAAAATCTATTTTCCAATATTTAGATGACAATAAAATTTGCGAATTAAGGCCTGTACCTAAATCAACCAACTTGGAAATCCCAAGAATTAGTAACAATGTAGGTAGTGCATTATATCTGTGTCCAAAATATTGTAATAAGTTGTTGGCGTTTAAAAAAATAATTGAGCCAATTGCTAACCCTAAAATGGTTAAATTGAGTGCTGTTTTTTTATACATTTCATCAATTTTTGCAAGGTTTCTGTCTTTCCAGGCATAAGCAATAATTGATGTTGCAATTCCCATCATTGCTCTCATGGGTACCTCCATTAATGCAATAAGAAATGTAGCAACTGTAAATACAGCAGTATCTGCAAGTCCATTGGTCGATTGGCTAGAGATGATAATAGTATCTGATGTTCTTGCAATTAATCCCAATAATTGACCCGAGAAAATAAACAAACTAAAGGTCAGTAAATGTTTATAAAGACGTCTGGTAACTTTACTTATCGTAAAAGTAAAATGGAAATAGTTTTTCTTATATAAATCAATAAATAAAATACATACGGGTAAAATATATAAAGATGAGAACAGCCATATAAAATGATTGAACTTGATTATTTTAAATGCGTACAGCAGAATAAAAATGCTTGTAAGCAGCCTAAATACAACTTCTTTTAAAAAATTGGTAAGTACTGTATTTTGTAAACTCCATTCAATAGATTCGAGTAAATACCATAATGCAAAAAAAATAGTTAGGGGGTAAATAAAATAAAAGTATTCTAAAAAGAGGGAAGACCGTTGCCCAAATTTTCTGATGATTAATTCTTTAAATAAAGGTGTTAATACTGCAAATAAAAAACATCCAATTAAACAAACTACTATTGTTAAAAAAGGGAGTTCATTTTTTTTAGGAGGTAAGTATGATTGATAAAACGGAAAAAATTTAATTGTTGCTGGGCAACTCCCCAACGTGCAAAGCATTGCCAATAGAGTAGATACATCAATCAACAAACGTGTTAGCCCAAATTGTTCTGGAGTTAAATATTGTTTAAAAAGAAAAAGTATGTTTATTGCACCAATTATAAAACCAATATATATGTAGGCAGAAGATTTAATTGATTGCTTTTGAACTATCCCCATTAATTTAAGTTAGTATTGAAATAAAATTACTTAATATTTTTTTCTTAGTTTATAACTTCTAGTTTTACTAGTCCCCTTTCACTTAATATCAAAGTACAATTATAATGTAATTTTTTTATGAAGTTAAAGTCAATTCAATTCTTGTAAATGTCATTCTTAAGCATTTTTTTAATTAATAAAATTCTTAGATTCAAATTAAAAAATTTATTATATGTAAATTATGTAAAAAAATTACTACTATTTTCACTTCAGCACAACAAACCAATAATTTTCATGTTTCACTTTTTCAACAATGGAAACATCAATCCTTTTTGAAAACAACGGACAATTTAATACCAAGGTATGAAATTCTCCATTCTCGCCACAGGCATCTACACCAATTGATTCAATCTCCTCAATCACAGCAGGAGTAAGGGTTTTGCCCAAAAAATGTTCTCCCATCGTTTCATTACAACTTACAATAATCGTTTCAATTCCTGCATGCAACATTTCGGTAACCAATAGTTTTCTGTCTTGTTGCCACAATGGTAAAACAGCTTCAATACCTACTTTATTACACACTTTTTCTTCCCAATCACGGTGCGGTTGTAAATCAATATCTCCAAAAACTGCATAACTAATTGAATGTTCTTTTTTCAATGTTTCCAATGCTTCTACAAAATTATTTTCATAATCTTGCCAACTGCTGCTGATTGTTTTTATAGGTAAACCAATTGCAGCCGATTGCTGATCTAAAATATGTTTAGGTATTCCATGACTCCTTGATATTTTTCCTGCTTCATTCAAAACATTCAACAATACTTTAGCAGTATAACCTTCTTCAATGGCTTGCATCAATGCATAACAACTGTCTTTACCGCCACTCCAACTGCATAAAATATTTCCCTTGCTCATTCTGTTTATTTTAATAAGTCAACTTCATTTTCATAAAAGTAATCAATGTGTAAATGTGCTTTATTGTCTGCAGCAGCAGTTGCCAATTCATCGCAGCGATTGTTGTAAGGATTATCTGCATGACCTTTTACCCATTGAAATTTTATTTTAAAATCTTTGCTCAATGCATAAAATTCTAACCATAAATCTTTGTTTTTTTTACCACCTTTAAAATCATTTTTAATCCAACCGTTTAACCATTTTTTTTCTACACTATCTACCACATATTTACTGTCTGTATAAATAGTAAGTGGAATATCTTTTTTTGTCAAACTTTTCAAAGCAACAATTACCGCCATCAATTCCATTCGGTTGTTCGTAGTTAACCTAAATCCACCTGATATTTCTTTTTTCTTATCGCCCCAAAGTAAAACAATCCCATAACCACCATTGCCGGGGTTTCCTCTGCTTGCACCGTCTGTATAAATGTGTAAAGGATGTAATTTTTTTTCTGTCATAAATTATGTACTTAGCTGCATCAATGCTACTGAACACCTGTTGCGTCGCACACTTCAGGGTTTTATACTTTAATCAACATACTTTAAAATCAACGCGTTGGTTTTGGATAGCCAATATTATAATCAACCTTTTTAATAGAATCACAAAAAGGATTCAAAAATAAATTATCCAATGCGATGTATTCAAAACGCTTGCCCTCCAGTTGTTCGTAACCCTTTGTTTTTACATGAAAATTATCTCTGATAGTTGTTGGAATAATAATTCTGTTGTAAGTACATTTTTTCAATGCTTTTGCAATAGCTTCCGAGCAATATTGTTTGTCATCATCCTTAAGATTAAACATCTTATCAAACTTAACTTTGCGTCTTTCCAAATCTTTAAATGCCAATCCCAAATCAATTACTTCCTGAGGAGTTAATTTATACCTGAAAATGCCAAAACATTTTTTTCTTGCAGGGTTTACAAAACTATCCAATGGTTCTTTTCTAAAAGTTTCATCTGGGTTTTCATCCATACCAGCTATAGAATGGTATACCATAATTTGACCATTTTCAATAAATGCCAAACCACTGTGAGAATAGGTTTTGTCGGTTACACTGAAATTTTGTAATGACTGACTTACAAAATCAAAACCGGTTCTGCAAATTAAATCTCCATCATGAATGTATTTCTTTGCAGATGCAATAGAATCAAGGGCTTCCTGATAAGCAATGTTGTATTTTTCAATTACAATTGTAGAAATATCTTTGGGTTGAGCTGAAGGATTATTACAACTAGAGATTGTTGTTGCAAAAATAAATATCCATACACAATACTTCATAAAATCACAAATTAAATTCAAATAAAAAAGGGTTAAATGCAAATGCTTTTAACCCTTTTTCTAAAGCGATGAAAATATTATTTACTGATAAAAGTTACATTATCTATACCTGCACAAAATCCTCTGCCACCTGTTGCTCCGCCATTCTCTAATAAATATCTGAATGCAAATCTTCTTAATTGTATTGTAGGAGGTAAGCCTGAAATAGTTAAAGTATATTTCTGCCAATTTCTAGGAAAAGCTGTTGTTCCGTTCACTGCATAAGTTGGATTGATGTCTAACATTAAGGTTGTAAAATCACCTACACTTGTTGCACTATTTCCAACATCACCGTTGCTTGAATTTGGAGACAAACGAACCTGCATTCTTTCAGGCACATCTGTTGTACTGAATCCTGCAGGAACAGTTCTTGTATAAAAAGTAATTTGATCCCCATTTTTCATCATTGTAGCTGGTGATAATAACCAATTGCTGATTGTACCGGCATCATCAACTGAGTTTTGATCAACCATAATAAAATCTTTTCCAGAATAAACAGCAGATTGTGCTGAAAACGGATAAGAAGGAATGATTGCTTTTCCTTTAGAATCTAATCCTACAACAGAAGCTTGAATTATTTTTTGCTACCCATCCTTTTGCAAATGAGTTGGCAATTGTATCAAACTCTTCATTCCAAGTGTAATTTGGCGCAGCTGCAGGGGGTGCTGCATCTTTGGAACATGCAGTTATAACAACTGCCGAGAAAATTGAAGCAATGATTAATGATGATGTTAAATATGTTTTTTTCATTTTTATTTTATTTGAAATCTATAAAATTATTTTGGAATTATTGACCAATATATGCAACGCTATCAATACCAATAGCACTTGCATTGCCGTTACTTCCAGCACCTTCAACAAAATATCTAAAAGCAAATCTTCCCCATGTTGGTTTGTCTAAACCAGAAACAGTTGCAACAAATTTTGTCCATCTGTGAGGATAAGCACCTTTTCTTTGTGCAACACCTGAGTTAAACTCAGATAATTTGAATGCCTGTAAAAAAGGATTGATATCCAAAATTGAGTTGTCAAAGTCGCCAAATTCTAATCCATGACCAACATTGTAGCCTGTATTTTTGGAGTTCACCAATACTTGCAGTCTATTGATAAAATCAGTAGAGTCTCCAGACGATGAATACAATTGAGCTCTTGTATAGAACATAATTTTATCTCCATTTTTCATATAAACTTTTGGAGAAACTGCAAATGAACTGATGATACCTTGGTCTGAAGTATCGGAGGTTGATAAATAATCGGCCCATAAATAACCATTGTTTCTTGCTTTAGATGAATAAGCAGAAAAAGGTAAGTTTAATAAATCAGCAGGATTGCTCAAGTCAGTAATTCCTACTGGTTCGCTACGATTAAAAAACTTCCAACCTCTATCATACGCAGCTGATGCTGTGTCGAATTCTTCAACAAAAGATTGGTTTGGAACTACTGGAGCATTTGATAAATAAGAATCATTTACACATGAAGTAAAAGTTGCAGTGGCAAAAATTACACACATTAATGAATTAGAGAGTGAACATTTTCTCATACTAAATTTTTCAGGTTAGTCAGTTTAAGTATTTCTTAACAGACGTGAAAATAAGTGAATTTTACATAATCAGAAAAAAAAATACAAAAAATAATAAAAAACTTCCTAAACCTGGATTATTCCTGTATTGTAACTTTCGATTATTGGGTTGTTATTTGCAGCACTAATTCCTTCTGAAATTAGAGTTCTTGTATTTAAAGGGTCTATGATTTCGTCTACCCATAGCCTTGCTGCGGCATAATATGGTGATGTCTGTTTTTCATATTTTTCTTTTAACTCAGAAAGTAATTTTTGTTCATCTATTTCCTGTATTACTTCTCCTTTTGCCTTTAAAGTTGCTACTTGTATTTGTAACATTGTTTTGGCAGCTTGTTCGCCACCCATCACAGCTATTTTTGCACATGGCCAGGAATATATGAATCTAGGGTCATAAGCTTTGCCACACATGGCATAATTACCGGCACCATAACTGTTACCAATGATGATAGTAAATTTTGGAACAACAGAATTACTTACTGCATTCACCAATTTAGCACCATCTTTAATAATACCACTATGTTCACTTCTGCTGCCAACCATAAATCCCGTTACGTCTTGTAAAAAAACCAATGGAATTTTTTTCTGGTTGCAGTTCATAATAAATCTTGCTGCTTTATCTGCGCTATCATTATATATTACACCGCCCATTTGAATTTCACCTTTTTTATTTTTGGTATTGAGACGCTGATTGGCAACAATTCCAACAGCCCAACCATCTATTCTTGCATAACCACATAAAATGGTTTTACCATAATCTTTTTTAAATTCATCAAATTCACTGCTATCAACAATGCGTTCGATAACAGCTCTCATATCATAAGGCTTTGAATTTCCCTCAGATATAATATTATATAACTCATTTGGATTTTTTGTAGGAAGCGTAGATATTATTCTATTAAAACCCGCTTTGGTATTGGATCCTAGCTTGCTAACTATTTTTTTGATGTGATCCAAACATTCCTGTTCATTTGGAAACTTATAATCAGCAATACCACTAATTTCAGTATGTGTAACTGCTCCACCCAATGTTTCATTGTCAATTTCTTCGCCAATTGCTGCTTTCACCAAATAACTTCCGGCTAAAAAAATACTTCCATTTCCTTCTACCATTAATGTTTCATCACTCATAATGGGTAAATATGCACCACCGGCAACACATGCACCCATCACAGCTGCAATTTGTGTAATGCCCATTCCACTCATCTTAGCATTGTTTCTGAATATTCTTCCAAAATGTTCTTTATCAGGAAAAATTTCATCTTGCATTGGTAAGTAAACCCCCGCACTATCCACTAAATAAATTATAGGCAAATGATTCTCCATTGCAATTTCTTGCATACGTAAGTTTTTCTTTCCTGTTATCGGAAACCAAGCACCGGCTTTTACAGTTTGATCATTGGCTACAATTACACATTGCCTGCCGCTAATATATCCAAGCCCTGCAACTGTTCCTCCTGCCGGACAACCACCTTCTGATGCGTACATTTCAAATCCTGCAAATGAACCAATTTCAACAAATGGTTTATCCTTGTCTAATAAGTAATCAATTCGCTCCCGAGGGGTTAATTTATTTTTATCGTGTTGTTTTTCTATAGCCTTTTTACCACCGCCAAGTTTAATCGTATTAAAATGTTGTTTCACTTCACTACACTTTAATTTCATCCAGTCTTCGTTTCTATTTGCTTCAATATTCATATACTTACAGTTGTTAGTTTATCAAAGATAGGAAGTTGGAAAATTAGTAATAGAAATTATGTACTAAGAATTTTATTAGGGAAGGAGCTGTATATCAAAACTCAACTTTCGTTGCGTCGCACACTTGTACGCCTGAAATAAAACTCAGCAATTTATACAATTAAATCCTGGTACTTTTTATTGAAGATATCAATACCAAAATGCTCCCTTGCATATTCAATATTGTTTTTGCTCATTACTTCCAATTGGAGTTTGTCATTTGCTAATTGAAGTATGTATTGTGTCATTTCATCAACCACTTTTTCTGCATCAATAGTTGAAGTAATAAACCCGTTTTCTTGTTGTACATGCACGGGTAAATCGCCAACTGGTGTTGCAACAATTGCACAGCAATAAGCCATTGCTTCCATCACAACCAAAGGAAATCCTTCTGTGTTTGAAGTAATTAATAAAATATGCGATTCTTGGTATAACCTCGCCAATTCATTTTCGTTAGTAATGTTTCCTTTTATAATACAATATTCTTTTAAATGATTGGGTATTACGCCTTCCACATCTCCTACAATAGTGAATGTAATTTGTGTATTTTTATTTTGAACAGCTGCGGCAATTGCAGCAACAAGATGAACCCTTTTTTCAGATGTTCCTCTTCCTACATATAACACTCTTAATGGGTCATTGAAACTCTTTGTAACTGTTTGTCTTGGTAATTGAATGCCATTGCAGATGTAGGTGATTCTATAATTATATGTAGCAGGCACTTGGATATTTTTATATTGATCCAAATGGTTGCCTATTCTAACTTTACTAATCATTACAGTTTTATAGATAAAGGGAATAAAAGGAATTCTAATCCACGAGAAAGTATTGAATGAATGTATCAATTCTATTTGCTTGATATGCTTATTTACCCAAGGACTAATTTTATAAGCAAAATTGCATTGACCATTAAATACAACAGGTTTATGGGTTTGGTTGTTGATATATCCTGTAATAATTCCTCTATAAATTAAATTGAAAAAATAGAGCCATTTATTGTCGGTAAATGCAGAAATATCCTTTATGTCACAACCACTTTTTTCAAAATCATTTTTAAAATTATCATCTACTGATTTTCTTGTAAAATAAATGATACAATTTTTATTTCTGGTTGCTTGTGTTATCAATGCATGGACCTTTTCTGCTCCGCCCGTATGATAAAAAGGGAAGAAGAAAAATATATGATACTCTTTCTTCAATGGGCTAAAGAAAGCAATCAATCTTCCAATAATGATGAATGGGAAAATGAAAATATTTTCAATCTTTCTTTTTAATATGTAGTGCCAAAATTTCAAAGTTTGAATATTTTTTTTATTTCTTTTCCAATACCCATCAGCATATCATGAATCATGGTGCAAACAATAGCCAACTCAAAAGATGTAAATTTTTTCTTCTGGATTTGGTGTATCAAAAATTTTCTTTTGGTATTTGCAACAGTAAAGAATGGGTTTTTTTTACGATGAAAAGAACCGGTTACAGATTGCGTGTGCACACGGTATTGCAATAGTTGCTCCGGAATTTTTTCTATACAATATCCATCAGATAATATTTGTAACCAAAGGTCAAAATCTTCAGTATGTTTTTGCAAGGATGAATACTGATATTGTCTAATAATTTCTGCTCGTATCATTACACTTGGATGAGCGATACAACATTCCCATAACATGGCTTTTCTAATTTCTTTGGCGGTGTTTGTTTGCATATCCAATTGCCAGTTACCAATTGTTTCATCATCTTCATTAATGAAAATAATTTGTGTTGCAACGACACCCGATTTCTGATTTTTTTCTAACCAATCTACTTGTTTTTCTATCCTTTTAGGTAAGCAAATATCATCTCCATCTAACCTTGCAATATATTTCCCTTTTGCAATTTTAATTCCATGGTTTAAGACCTCAATTAAACCTTTGTTTTTTTCAAATTGAATTACTTGTATTCTGTTGTCAATAAAACTTTGTACTATTTTTAAAGTAGTATCTGTTGAACCATCATCAATAACCAACAACTCAAAATTTGAGTAGGTTTGATTGAATACGCTGTCTATTGTTTTGCGAATGTATTTTTCACAATTGTATACAGGTAAAATGATGCTTACTAATGTACTCATGAATTGCAAGATAAGTATTGCTTTGCTTTAATTGACATTCAACAGATACAGAATTCAATTTTGTCGAATTAGGTCTAATAATTTAGGCAAATGATTGTCATAGTTTTGATACTTAAAAAAAGCAGTTGGGGTAGTATTTTTATGCAATTGAGCCTTTATAATTTCTTCTGCAAATTGTTTCCAGTTCTGATTTTTAACAGCAAAAATTTTATCCTTTACCAAATCAACTTCAATGCCATTGAGCATATTTTCAAAACAAACTACATTCAAATGATAACTCAATGCTTCTAATGTTTTTGTTTGAACGCCACCACCGATATTTACAGGGTTTACATATACATCACAAGCCAAAAAATAATCTTCAATATTCGTTACTCTTCCAGTAAAAATGAGTTGCTTATTGGCTAATTGAAGTAAGTAATCAAATGATTTTTTTTCAATTCTGCCGGTAACAATAAAAATAAATTTTGGATTGATTTTATTGAGTTCCGGAATCAAAAAGTTGGCAATTGATTCAACGGCATTTGCATTAGGTTCATAATCTAGTGTACCATTGAATAAGAAAATACTATAATCGTTTGCAATATTGTATTCAGCTTTTAATTGCTCGGTAGATTGTGCTTTTTTACTGATATTTTTTTCTTTGATTTCGTGGGGAAGCAAAAAGCATTTTGATGGTTCAATTGAAAATTGTTTGATTGCTTTTAACGCATCTTCTTTTGTAATAAACAAGTTCACTTTTGCAAGTTCACAAATCGATTTTTCAGCATAAAAAATCATTCGCCAATATTTTTTTCTTAACAACTTAAATCTTTCAAATTCAATATTGTGTGATCGATGAATGATTGAAACATTCAATTTCATTTTGATTATCCATGCTGCAATTACATGATACGGATGTTCAACAATCACATGAGTAGATTTTTCTTTTTTACAAAATGAATAGATGAGCCACCAAGTAATAGGATTAATAAATTGCCATTTACTATTTGGTAAAATTGGATAAGTTGTAAAACTTTCATCACCGCTTGGTTGATTGTTTTTACTGCATAAACAAATTAAGTTTTCTTGTTTACCCAATGCTTCATTCAATCCAACAATAGCTTGCTGTCCACCAAATTGAGCAGGTAGAGTTTTATACCAAACAAGAGATACTATTTTTATGTTTTGATTCGCCAATCGGATGATAGTATAAACAATAAACGGAGGTAATTGCCCCTCCGTTTATTTAAATTTTACGCCTCTGTTTTTTTATAATTTTTCCATTGTGTAAATGCAGCAAGTGCTAGTAAAACCAGCATCAGCCAATTTCCAATTCCGGATAATGTCCACCCCAAAATATGCGTTTTTGGTTCAAATTTGAAAACAATTTCATGTTGTCCTGTAGGAACTGGCATGCCTCTTAAAACATAATTTACTTTTGCATAAGGCGTCAATTGCCCGTCTATATAAGCATTCCAGCCTTTGTTGTAATATACTTCGCTGAACACTGCAAATTGCTGACTCTTCGTATTGCTTTTATAAGTAACAATATCGTTTTCATTTTTTACCAATTCAATTTTTGCAGTTGAATCAAATTTGAAATTCGTATTTGCAATACTTTCAAATGATTTTTGAATAACAGCCGTGTCTTTTACATTTAATGTTGATAATGCATCCATCTCTTCATTAGGAGAATTTACTTTCTGTAATCCTTTAATCAACCAAACGCTGCCACATGCATTGGGATTGGGTTCTACCTGATCGGCACGATCCGGACTATGAATAATATATTTTGTATTCAACATATTTAGTACCGGCTGACAATTTGGATACTTGTATAATTGATGCTCTGCAAGATCCTGATAAATGCTCAGTTTTGCAGGATGATACCCACCAATAGATTTATGGAAGTAAGCACTTTTAGCACCATAGTTAATTGCTGCCTGAGGACCATTACTTACATCAAAAATTCGGTAATCAGATTTATCTTGTAATATATAAGTATCAGCAGGTGTTTGTTTAAAACCAACTTCATTTTCTTCTTTGTCCTGAAAGTTATCACTGCTTAAATATTTTATGTCAACAACAATAATATCAACAAATGCAAATACACCAATAATTGCAATAACAAGCAGTTCATTTAATTTTTTAGTTATGGCAAACCATAATACACCAGCAGCAACCACTATAAAAAATAAACTGCGCAAAATATCACTCATGAATAATGCCTTTCGATCTTCCTTTAATCCGTTGATTAATTTATTGCCACCTTCCATAAATACCGCTTTAGTATTTTCGTCAGGAATAGTTGCAATTTGTTTTAATAAGTTTGTATCACCTTCGCTTTTATAATCAAAATTGAAATACAATAATAACAGCATTACAAATAATCCACTGGTAATGAATAAAGCTTTTTTATATTGACTAAATAGTAATTTTTTGTCTTCAACATCCAATACTTTTTGCAATGCTAAAATTGCCATCACATTTAATAAAAATGTAGGAACAACCAATATCATACTTGGTGCTCTGAACTTATTGTATAACGGCAAATTATTGAATAAGAAATTATTAAATCCTTCAAAATAGCTGCCCCAGCTCATCATGATAGTGATAACACAAATTGATAAGATCCACCATTTATGTTTGGAATCTAAAATTACAAAACCTAGTAAAGCTAAAAAACAAACAATTGCACCAACGTATGGCGGACCACTTGTTCCTCCAATGCCGCCCCAGTAAAATCCAAGATTTCCTTGTAATTGTTGCGCTACTTGTTGGTTCATACTTTGTAATGCTTCAACTGCTTTGGATTTATCTTCAGCCACTTCCATTTTGTTGCTACCGCCATATATTCTTGGTATCAACATTACCAAAGGTTCTGTTTTATAAACACTGTAACTTGATGCATATTCTTTACTTAATCCTTCTTTCGTATTTTTAGTTGTTGAATCGGCTAACAAAGAACCACCTCTGATAGATTCTTTTGTATATTCATTATCGGGTAACAACTCTACCGCATTTGAAATTGCACCGATGGTAACTCCCAATAATGAAAATAATGTAGCAAATCCAAGATGTTTAAAATCTTTCTGCATAATCCATCTTATGCCAAATGAAATACTCATTCCTGCTACAACAATCATTGCATAATAAATGATTTGATAGTGCTTCTGGCAAATGAGTGATGCGGTGAATAATGCAGTTAATGCAAGCCCAACCCAATATTTTTTGTTAAATATTAAAAGCATTGAACCAATTAAACCGGGCAATAATGCTAGTGAAATCATTTTTGTTTCATGTCCCTCTGCAACAATTACTGCGTTGTATGTTGCATAAGCATAACACAATGCACCTGCAACTCCAATCCAATTTCTTACTGACAATACTTGCGATAAAAAATAAAAACAAACACAAGCCAAAAAGAAAAATTGTATTGGTCTTGGTAAATGCAATGAAATAATATCTATAAAATACCAAGGTGCAAGATTGTTACTGTTACCCTTAATCATGTATGCCGGCATTCCACTAAACATTCCGTTTGTCCACAAAGGAATTTTTCCTGTTTTTTGAACTGCTACTTCTTGATTTTGCACCATTGCTTTCCATTGTGTAACATCATTTTGTTGCAATACTTTTCCCTCTAAAGCAGGTTTGCAATAAATAACTGCTACCACTAAAAAGATGACAACAGCAATAACATGAGGCAGGATTTTTTTCCAGTTGATATTCTTCATAAATGATTTTTTTAATCAGGTTGGCAAATTAATGCTATTTTTCACACCAAAATCAAACTATGCGTTGGCTTTTATTAATCAGCAGAATTGGATTCCTCTGCAACATTTGTTATGCTTTTAGTGTTATTGCAAGATATATCAATTTAAAATCGTTAAATCAAGATGTAGTTGCAACAATAGTTGTACTAGGCGTTGTATCTATTTTATTGAATACTATTGTTAATGTTCTTTGGCTATATACTTTAATCAGACAACAAAAAGTAGTGCCAGTTTTTTTAGGGATTTCAAATTTTCTTTTTTTAATACTTCAATTTTTTAATATTTTATTGTTTCAATTATGATACACAACATTATGAATAGTAAGGGCACCAAACTCTTTATTATATTGGGTGGCTTTTTTATTGCAAATGCTTTGATTGCAGAAGTTATTGGCGTTAAAATATTTTCTTTTGAGCAAACATTCGGTTTTCAGCCTTTACATATCCGATTTTTTGGGGAAGATTTAAGCCTCAATTTAACTGCGGGTGTTTTGTTGTGGCCTGTGGTATTTATTATGACGGATATTATCAATGAATATTACGGTATGAAAGGTGTTCGTTTTCTTTCGTATTTAGCAGCGGCTTTAATTACTTATGCATTTATTATGTTTTATGGATCAATGAGTTTGAAGCCTGCCGGTTTTTTTATTACAAGTAAACAGGGTAGTGGGGTGCCTGATATGCAAATGGCTTATGGCGCTGTTTTAGGACAAGGCGGAAAAATTATTATAGGTTCATTAGTTGCTTTTATCATTGGTCAGTTGGTAGATGTTGTTGCATTTCATAAAATAAAAAAGATAACAGGCGAAAAGAAAATCTGGCTACGTTCTACAGGTTCTACATTAATATCTCAGTTCATTGATAGCTATGTGGTACTTTTTATTGCGTTTTATATAGGCACAAGAGTGGGTAACAACCCCGGTGATTATGTTTGGAGTTTTAAATTATTTGTAGCCGTTGGTACTATTAATTATTTATACAAAAGTGGTGTTGCCATTATTTTAACGCCAGTTATTTATCTAATTCATGACAGAATTGAAAAATATTTAGGACATGAAATAGCTAAAGAAATGAAGGATGCTGCATTATCAGATTAATACCCTGATACTAAATAATTCCGAATTTTCTCAAAACTTTTGTTGTAAAGTTCGTTCTCCTTATCTTCGCAGCCCGAAAAACTAATTTTCGGATTTTTCCCACATGGCTCAACAAGTTTACTCCTGTGAGTAACGCCAGTAGGGTGTAATCTTTAATAAAGATTATTTTATGCCAAAAGTAAAAACAAACTCCAGTGCTAAAAAACGCTTCAAAGTAACTGGAACAGGCGAAATCACATTTCAAAAGCCTTTTAAACGTCACATCTTAACTAAAAAATCAAAGAAACGCAAACGTGGTATGAGAAAGCCGGGTATTGTTGGTTCTACAAACAAAGACTTTGTTCAAAGATTATTGGGTTTAAAATAAACCTTCTAATTACCTAAACAGTAAACAAAATCATTTTTTAATTTTTTTAAACTTATTAAGATATGCCACGTTCAAAAAATGCAGTAGCTTCAAGAGCTCGCAGAAAAAGAATTTTAAAACAAGCTAAAGGCTTTTATGGTAAACGTAAAAACGTATATACCGTTGCCAAAAATATTGTAGAAAAAGGGATGACTTACAGTTATGTAGGTCGTAAATTAAAGAAAAGAGAATACCGTCAATTATGGATTGCGCGTATTAATGCAGCTGTAAGACAAGAAGGTATGACTTACAGCCAATTCATCAATAAACTTTCTGTAAAGGGTATTGAAATGAATAGAAAAATTTTGGCTGATTTAGCAATGAACAATCCTGAAAGCTTTACAGCTTTAGTAAATTCTGTTAAATAATTATTCTTTTTAAAACATTTTCAAAGTCAGAGATACATTGTCTCTGACTTTTTTATTTTACCATTGTACAAACTATTATTTTTGCTCAAAATTTAAAATGCCTGAACCCATTTTAATTTCAAAATTTTTTTATTCATTTTTAAAAAAGTAGGTTCATCAATGACAAATAGCTATACCTCGCTAGTGCATCAAACTTTTCACTTTCCGCAAGAAGGTTTTGATGTAAATGATAATGACTATTTATCTTTCAACGGAATTGATTTAAAGCCAATAATTGAAAAATATGGAACTCCCCTAAAGTTAACATATTTGCCAAAGATTGGCATGCAGATTAATAAGGCAAAAAAAATGTTTGAAGTTGCTTTTAAAAAGCACAAATACGAAGGCACATACAATTATTGCTATTGTACCAAAAGTTCACATTTTTCTTTTGTTGTTGAAGAAGCATTGAAACACAATATTAATCTAGAAACTTCTTTTGCATACGACATTGAAATCATCAATCAATTATACAAGCGGAGAAAAATCACAAAAGATATTTTCATTGTTTGTAATGGTTTTAAACAAAAAAGTTACACGAGCCGTATTGCAAAATTGATAAAAAGTGGATTTAAAAATGTAATTCCTGTTTTAGATAATGTTGATGAATTGAAAGCGTATAAAAAAAGTGTGAAACAACCTTTTAAATTAGGTATTCGTGTAGCTGCAGAAGAGGAACCTAACTTTCCTTTTTATACTTCAAGATTAGGCATTAGAGCAAAAGATATTTTAGAATTTTATGTTGATGAAATTGAAGGAAATGAAGATAAGTTCCAGCTAAAAATGCTGCATATCTTTCTAAATAAAGGGATTAAAGACGATATTTATTATTGGAGTGAACTAAACAAAATCATCAATTTATATTGTCAATTAAAAAAGATTTGTCCTGAATTAGATTCTATCAATATTGGTGGCGGATTTCCTATCAAACATTCTTTGGGCTTTGATTATGACTATCAATTTATGATCAATGAAATTGTAAGCAATATTAAAAAAGCTTGTAAGAAAGCAAAAGTTCCAATGCCACATATTTTCACAGAATTTGGTAGTTACACCGTTGGTGAAAGTATGGCTCATATATACAGTGTAATTGCAGAGAAGCAACAGAATGATAGAGAAACTTGGTATATGATTGATTCATCTTTTATTACCACATTGCCCGATACATGGGGTATTGGCGAAAAGTTTTTAATGTTGCCCATTAATAAATGGGACAATGAATACCATCGAGTTGTTTTGGGAGGAATTACTTGCGACAGTCATGATTATTATGATAGCGAAGAGCATATCAATGAAGTGTTTTTACCAAAAATAAAAAGTGAAAAAGCAGCCGTTAAAGAAAATTCTCAACCATTATATGTTGGCTTTTTTCATACAGGTGCTTATCAGGATCAAATCAGCGGATATGGTGGTATTAAACACTGCTTGATTCCTTCTCCAAAGCATATTATCATTGAGTATGATAAAAATGGTAATTTGGAAGATTGGGTTTATGCCAAAGAACAAACCGCAGCTAGTATGCTTAAAATTTTAGGTTATTTACGATAAACTATTTCTAATTTAAAAATTAAAATTCAAATGAAAAAAATCTTCATCCTTGCATTTGTATTGCCAAGCATTGCATTTGCACAATCAAAAAAAGTAACTCCAAAACCAGTTGTTAAAACTACAACTCCAAAGCCTTTCTTAAAAACTGGGCTTGATTCATTAAGCTATGCATTGGGAACAAGAATTGCCCCAAATTTCAAAAACAGCAATATCGATACAATCAATTATGATGCTTTTGTTCAAGGTATCAAAGATGTTTTGAGAAAAAATAAATTGAAGTTTGATGACAATACTTGTAACTCAATTATTCAAACCAAGTTGCAAGAATTAGCTACTAAAGGTTCTGAAAAAGAAAAAGCTGCAGGTCAAAAATTTCTTTCTGCTAATAAATCCAAACCAGGTGTAATTACTACGGCAAGCGGATTACAGTATGAAGTTGTTACAATGGGAGCAGGTGCAAAACCTACTGCAGAAGATACCGTTGTTTGTCATTACAAAGGCACATTAGTAGATGGAAAAGAATTTGATAATAGCTATACAAGAGGAGAACCAATTAGCTTTCCTGTAGGTGGTGTTATTAAAGGTTGGACAGAAGCTTTGCAATTAATGCCTAAAGGAAGCAAATGGAAATTATATATTCCTTCAGAATTAGGTTATGGCGACAGAGGTGCAGGACAAGATATTCCTGGTGGTGCAGTTTTAATATTTGATGTAGAATTGATTGATGTAAAAGTTAAGCAATAAATTTTCAACTAAACAAGCCATACTTCAAACTAATATCTGCACAGATACTTATCAAGAGGTATGGCTTTTTATTTTACATTTCCAATCAATATTTCATACTTTTAAAAGAAAATTTTGAAAACAATACTTTCCGAACAACAAGTAGCATTAACGGTGAAAAGGTTGGCTCATCAAGTGTTGGAGCAACATTTGAAATTAGACAATACCGTTATTATTGGTCTACAACCAAGAGGTATTTTTTTAAGTGATAGAATGGTGCATGAACTTTCTGCTTTGGTTGAACCAGCATCTATTAGCTATGGCAAATTGGATATTACTTTTTACAGAGATGATGTGCGAACTGAATTACATGTTGCTAATAAAACAGACATCCCATTTAGTATTGAAGGAAAGCAAGTGGTATTAATTGATGATGTTTTGTGGACTGGAAGAACAATTCGTGCTGCTTTAGATGCTTTGTTGGATTTTGGCAGACCATCAAAAGTAGAATTGTGTGTATTGATTGACAGAAGATTTAATAGACAATTGCCCATTCAACCCGATTATACCGGTAGAGCAATAGACACTATTACAACCCAAAAAGTAAAAGTTTTTTGGAAGGAAAAAGATGGAAATGATTGTGTTGAATTGATATCTTGATGATGATTCTTTTTTATAAAATCAATTAATTTTTAAAAACTAACTTTTAGAATGCTATTTCATATGCTCATTTCTATTAACTTCGTTTTTTAATGAAACTCTCTACCAAACATTTACTTGGTATCAAAGACCTCACTACTGAGGACATCCAACTTATTTTATCTACAGCTACTAATTTCAAAGACGTATTACAAAGACCTGTTAAAAAAGTTCCTTCACTTCGTGATGTAACAATTGTAAATTTATTTTATGAAAATAGTACACGTACCAGATTCAGTTTTGAGTTAGCCGAAAAAAGATTAAGCGCCGATACTTTGAATTTTGCAGCAAGCAATAGTAGTGCAGCAAAAGGAGAAACTTTATTGGATACGGTGAATAATATTTTAAGTATGAAAGTGGATATGGTAGTGATGCGACATAGTGCAAGCGGTGCCCCACATTTTCTTTCGAAACATATTCCTGCGGCAATCATTAATGCAGGAGATGGTATTAATGAACATCCCACTCAAGCTTTGTTAGATGCTTTCAGCATGATCGAAAAATTTGGTTCACTAAAAGGACTGAAAGTGGCTATCATTGGTGATATTATGCACAGCAGGGTAGCACTGAGCAATATTTATTTATTGAAAAAAATGGGTGCTGAAATTATGGTTGCAGGCCCGCCCACATTAATTCCTAAATACATTACAGAAGCCTTGGGTGTAAGAGTAGAATATAACGTGAAGAATGCTTTACAATGGTGTGATGTTGCTAATGTGTTGCGTATTCAATTGGAGCGCCAAAATCAGCCTTTATTTTCTTCCTTAAGAGAATATAATTTGGCTTATGGAATCAGTAGAAAACTATTGGAAAGTATTGGCAAAGAAATCACCATCATGCATCCGGGCCCAATCAACAGAGGTGTAGAACTTGATAGCGATGTTGCTGACGGACCTTCTTCTATTGTTTTAAACCAAGTAGAAAATGGTGTTGCAGTAAGAATGGCTGTATTATATTTATTGTCTGGTACCTAATTACTTTGATATTCGTAATAGGGTTTAAATATTCGTTTACTCATTAACTTTAGTAACCCAAAATATAATTTATGTCGAGATTTTGTTTATTCCCTGGCACTTTTGATCCGGTTACTTTAGGTCATGTAGATATTATCAACAGAGCACTTCCTTTATTTGATAAAATTGTGGTGGGTATTGGAGAAAATATTTCAAAATCTCCAATGTTTTCTGCTGCGCAAAGAATGGAATGGTTCAATGAAATATTTAAAGATGAACCAAAAGTTGAATGTGCAATTTTTGAAGGATTGACCATTAATTTTTGTAAGGAAATTGATGCAAGATTTATTTTAAGAGGCATTCGTTTTGTAAGCGACTTTGAATATGAAAAAACTATTGCAGATGCAAACAGAACGCTTGACAGAAATATTGAAACTATTTTTTTAACAGGCGAGCCAAAATATACTTCAGTTGCAAGTACTATTGTTAGAGATATATTGAAACATGGGGGAGATGCCTCACCTTTTTTACCTGATGCGGTAATAAAGAGCTTGAAATAGTCTTAAAAAAATACTATCAGAATTAAAGTTCGGAATTACTTCGTGTAGGCTTTCACCATATACACATAATCTTTTACATTCTTAATTTGATGAACTCTGTTATCGCCTTTCAATGAATTAGTATTGTTTATCTTGATGCGAACATCCTGATCTTTCTTTTTAATTTCATCAACAACTTTATAAATATTTTTGCTCTTTATTGCAAAAGTTACACCATCTGCTTTTAATTGTTTGGTACTTAATACGCCAATAACCTCACCATTTTTATTCAATACAGGCCCACCACTGTTGCCGTGATTTGCATTCATTTGAATCTGACAACTCAATGAATCGCCATTGTAACCCGTTTCACCACTCAAATAACCAATGTTATACACCACTTCATTTCTTGGAAAATTCGGATATCCTAATGTATAAACTTCTTCACCCAAATCAAGATTGTTTTTTCTAAAAGAGTACGGCAAATTCTTAATAGGTGAATAATCTTCATCTTCAATTTTCAAAATTGCCAAATCCCTATTAATATCTTTAAAAGCAACTTTAGCTTTAAATTCCTTTCCATCATTATTTGAAATAACTGCAAATGTTGCATCTTCTACTACGTGCGCATTCGTAACTAAATAACCATTTCCATCAATTAAAAAAGCACTACCGCCACTTTTAATAACAACATTTTCAGGAATTTTACTGGTTTTTATTTCATTGTTCAGTGCAGTAATCTTTCTTTCTTGCAGCTCAACTTTAGCACCTAACTGAGAAAGGTATTGTTGGTTTTGAGGAGCAAAATAAGCAACCAATCCACTAATCATAAAAGCAATAGCACCTCCTACAACAGCTGCAATTGCAGTAACTTTTTTGTATTTATTCCAGAAGAAAATCACTTTGGCATTTGATGAAGAAACAACGCCTTCATTGATTACAGATTCGGATAATAATTTTGAATGAACTTCATTTAATGTGCGCTTTAGATTCTTATTAGCAGAAAAATCTTCAATCTGATTTAAGAACATGGTATGTTCAACTACCAATTGGTCAACTTCAGGCACATTTTTTCTGTGTTGTTCAAAGAATGCTCTTTCTTCAGCATCCATTTTATTGTGAATGTATCTTTCAATAGTTTGTAAAAGTAAAATATCGTCCATGGCTATTCTCCTATATTATATTGTGCGAAAAATAATTTTTTTAAACGCATTAAGCATTTGTATTTCTGTGTTTTTGCATTGTCTGAGTTGGTATAACCAAATAATTCACTCAACTGTTGCATATCCATCTTCTTAATGTAAAACCCTTCTAATAAACTTCTGCAAGGCTCACCTAAACTAGATAATGCGTGTTCCATTATTTTAAAATCAGCATCTCTTTTGTAATGAATATCTAAATCATCCTCTACAGAAATCGTTTCTTCTAAATTATCCAACTGATTGCTATATTTTCCAATTTGTTGAAGCCTTTTCAACCATAATCTTCTGCAAATTGAATAGATGTAGGTATTGATTTTGCAAGTCAATACAAAAGAATCAGTTTGAGCTTTTTCGTATAATGCAATCATCGATTCCTGAAAAATATCTCTTGCGTCGTCATAAGAACCATTGTTATTTAAAATAAATGATTGTATTGAAGCAAAATTATTTTTGTAAATAATTTCAATAATCTTACTATCATTTTCGGCTAACCCTTTTAATAATATTTGTTCAGACAATTCAGCTTTCACAGATTATATTACTTTATACATTTTAATCAATAAAAGTAACCCAACTAGCATTAAAAAAAAATTTATAAAATATTTTATCTTGTAGGGTTACCTTTTGTATAGTAATGGTATTAACATGAAATTACTAACATAAAAATTTAAAAAAATGAAAAAAGTATTAGCATTAATCGCAATCGTAGGTTTTGTGGCTTGTAACAATGCAGAAACTAAAACTGAAACTGTAGATTCTACAAAAATTAAAGATTCAATGGCTGCTGCTGCGAAAGTAGATTCAGCTGCTGTAAAAGTAGATTCAGCTGTAAAAGCTAAGTAATTAAAATATTGGATATTATCACAACATCTTATTGTCGTTTTATATCCAAATTTTCTTAAGCCCTTTCAATTGAAAGGGCTTTTTTATTTACATAAACATTAAAACAGTATAAAAAACAATAATATTAAAATATTTCTTTAAATTTTTTGTACGAATTGAAGATTTTTATTATTTTTCCAAATATTCATTATTAAATAACATACCAAATTCAAAAAAAATGATCAAATTACTTGTCATTGGAAACTTAGGAAAAGACGCAGTCGTTAACAATGTTAATGGAAAGTCAGTAATTAATTTTAGCGTAGCGCATACTGAAAAGTATAAGGATGCGCAAGGAAATCAAAAAGATAGAACTGTTTGGGTTGAATGTGCTTATTGGACCGACAGAACTGCAATTGCGCCTTATTTAAAAAAAGGAACACAGGTTTATGTCGAAGGAAACCCTGATGTACGTACTTACGCAACACAAGATGGTAAACAAGGTGCTTCATTGAGTTTACGCATTCAATCTGTACAATTATTAGGCACAAGACAAAATGAAGGAGGATCTAGTAACAACAATTACCAAAGTGCGCCTTCAAACGAACAACATTCTTTTAGTTCACAAACTTCATCTGCTCCATCTTCTCATGAAGTTGCCGAGCCTTTAGATGATTTACCATTTTAAATAAATACATACTTTATTTACAAACGGTTGAATTGAAAAGTTCAACCGTTTTTTATTTAAGCAATAAATTAAAAATGATTGCAAGTACTTAACTATTTTTGAAAATATCAATGAATCACTCAATGGATAATTTTACCTTTTCTTACCAAGAGTTATACCAATTTACCAATACCATATTGCTCAATTTAGGATGCTCGGTAAATGATGCGTCAATTGCTTCAAAAGTATTGCTGTCAGCTGATTTGAGAGGAATTGACAGTCATGGCGTAGCACGTTTAAGCGGTTATGTAAGACTGTGGCAAGCAAATAGAATTAATGCAAATCCCAATATTCAAAAAATACACGAAACCCCAAGTACTGCAACGATTGATGGAGATGCAGGTTTGGGATTGGTGGTTGCACCATACGCAATGCAAGTTGCCATTGATAAAGCCAAACAAGTAGGAACGGGTTGGGTTGCAGTTCAAAATAGCAATCATTTTGGTATCGCCGGTTTTCATGCAATGATGGCTTTAGAACATGATATGATTGGTATTGCCATGACAAATGCAAGTGCCTTAGTTGCACCCACTTTTTCCATAGAAAAAATGTTGGGCACAAATCCAATTGCAGTTGCAATTCCTTCAAAAGAGGAACCACCGTTTGTGGCAGACTTTGCTACAACCACAGCTGCTAATGGTAAACTGGAAATTTTACAAAGAAAAAATGGAGATGCTCCGTTGGGTTGGGTGCAGGATAAAGATGGTCATGCAACTTCAGATGCCAATGCATTAAAAAAAGAAGGTGCTTTACTGCCGTTGGGTAGCGACAGAGAACATGGTAGCCACAAAGGTTATGCATTAGGAAGTATAGTAGATATTTTCTCAGCAGTATTAAGTGGCGCTAGTTACGGACCCTGGGCGCCTCCGTTTCCTGCATATATTGCCATGCCTGAAAATATGCCCGGTAAAGGCTTAGGACATTTTTTCGGAGCAATGCGCATTGATGCTTTCAGACCGGCTGATGACTTTAAACGCAACATGGATCAATGGATAACAAGATTCAGGAATGCCAAACCAATGCATGAAAATCAAAAAGTTTTAATTCCGGGTGATCCCGAAAGAGAAATGGAAACCCATCGTTTGCAAAATGGTATTCCATTAGTGGCATCTGTTGTGGCAGATTTAGAGCAAGTAGGAAAACAATTTGGTGTTCCATTAAAATAAGATATTGCCGTATTTTTTCTTTTCTTCTCAATCAATTGACCATTGAACGAAGGTCTTTTCTTTTTGTGGCAATCAGCTGTAACGCTTTACTGTGCTGCATTTGGGGCTTTACGCAAGTAGTCCTCGCAAGGCTGTGGGCTACTTTGCTGCAATCCCCCTGCCTTTGAACATTATTACTTTATTCAACTTTTTTAAAGAATTATTTTCGGTAGGTGAGGACACCAACCGATAGAGAAAATACCAATTTTGTGCGAAGCATTTTTAATGTCGCATTTGATAGTGATAAGGTATGGGCTTTTATTTTTTCCTATTTTTCAGATATAGCAATGTATTTTTTTAATTCAGTTTGGTTTTCTGCTTGTTTTATTAAAAAGTCTGCTACGTCAGCTCTATTAATTCCGCTAATATTAATTCCTTTGAATAATTTGTTTTCAACACGATATTTCTCTGTCAATTCCTTGTCTAATAGCCTTCCTGGCCTCACAACTGTCCAATTCAAATCTGAATTGGTGATAATTTCTTCCATTTTAGTTTTGTCAGCATAAGCGTCTTTTAATAAGTATTTTAAAAACATCTTTATTAACCAAGAAACATAATTTTTACTTTCTCCAGCTCCAAATCCGGTGATAAAAATAAATGGAATAGCTATTTTTTTCTCCCTATGTATTTCCACAATTAATTTGGCAAAATCTGAAAAAAGGGTAGTAGGTTTCATATTCTTACGAGTCCCTAATGTTACAATTAGCGCATCTGCGTTTTGGATTGAATTTAATAGGTCAGCTTTATTTGTTGCATCACCAAGTATCATTGTTAACGATTTTTTCTTTTCTATTTCAATTTCAGATCGAGAAAGGGTCGTTATCGAATGGTTTCTATTTAATCCTCTTTTTACTGTTTCTAATCCTATTCCAGCTGAGGCTCCAATGATAGTTATATTCATTTTGCTTTTTTATTCATTTCTTTTTTAGCTGACCGCTAACTTGTAAATATGCGGTACTAGTTGGCATATATTTCAAAAATACTATGATTAATAAACTATTAAAATAATTTTACTTTCTAGAAAATATAAATGTAAGAGATGTTACATTTAAAAAAATTGAAATCTTACTTTTTCTTTTCAACTTCTCTATTCATTTCTTCTAAATCAGTAGTTCTTTCTGTAGTATCACCCAACAACCATCTGCTAAAATAATCGGCTGTACGCCAAAACCAATGTTCTGTCATATTTCCAAAACCATGTCTTTGTGTTGGTAGTATCAGCATATCAAAACGCTTATTGGCATTGATTAATGCATTTACAACACGTATGGTATTTGCAGGATGCACATTGTTGTCAATTTCTCCATGAATCAATAATAATCGGCCTTTCAAGTTTTTAGCAACATCCGGGTTTTTGTCTATGCTGTAAGTAAAACTTGTGTCTTGTTTATCAGAAATAATTTCTTTTACACCATGGTGTTTTTCACTCCACCAACGGTTGTAAATACTGTTGTCATGATTGCCTGCATTGCTTACCGCAACTTTGAAAAAATCGGGATACACCAACATGGCAGCAGTACTCATAAAACCACCACCACTATGTCCATGAATACCAACTTTGTTGATGTCTATAAAATTGTATCTGTCTCCCAATTGTTCTGCAGCAGCTTTTTTATCTGCCAAACCATAATCTCTCAAATTGCCATAACCATAATTATGATACCATTTACTGCGAGCCGGATGTCCGCCTCTGTTGCCAACTGTTACAACAATAAAACCCAACTGTGCAAGCCTGTCTACACGATCCATTCCTTTACTAAAACTTTTATTCACTGCTTCTGTTTGCGGTCCGGGATATACATACTCAATCAATGGATATTTTTTGGTGCTGTCAAAGTCAAATGGCTTGTACATTACACCATATAAATCAGTAATTCCATCATCCGCTTTTACTTTAAATGGTTGCGGAAATTTATATCCTGCATTGAATAAAGAAGTAAAATCTGCTGTTTCCAGTTCCATTGATTTTTTACCATCTGTAGAAACTAACATTGATTTTGGAATGGTATTTACCCTTGAATAATTATTGATGAAATAAGTGCCATTGTCGTTCATATTTATCGCATGATCATAATTTCCAGCATTTAATAATTGTAGTCCACTGCCATCGAAATTAATTTTATAAAGATGGTAGTAGTAAGGGTCTTCATTAGTTTCTTTACCATTTGCAGTAAAAAATAACATTCTTTTTTTCTCATCAATATTTACAATGTCTTCACAATGAAATGAACCTGTTGTAATTTGATTTTTTACTTTACCAGTTTCATCATATAAATAAAAATGTGCCCAACCATCACGTTCACTCCATTCAATCATTTCATTGCCATCATTAATTAATCCTAGTCTTTTTATTTCAACATAAGTGTTCAGTTGTTCTTGTATCAAAGGTTTTACAGTATGTGTTTTGATATCAATCACACATTGATCAATTTTTTTCAAGTCTCTGCTTGTTCTGCTGAAATAAAATTTATCATTGTTACCCAACCAAACAGAAGGCTTCCAATCATCATCTCTTGCATTATTCATAGCAGGTTTACTCCATACATTAATATCCTGATCTTTAAATGCAGATACCATAATTTCTTTACCTGATTTATTGGTCATATCAAACAACATCACATGATCGGTTGGACTTTCTTTTTCGCCGGGCATCCAGTATTTATAAGTCTCTAATGTTGGTCGAGGATCTGCAATGCTATTGATTACCCATAAGTCTTTTACTTTTCTTACATCAGATTTTACAATGTTGAAGTATTTACTGTTGGGGCTCCATAAAATGCTAACCGGTTTTCTTTTGTTTTTATTTTTTTCTTTGTCAACATTTGTTTCGCCACCACCACCAAAAGCGCCGTCTCCGTGATAGGCATAATTTTCAACACCATCTGTTGTTAATTTATTTTCTACTATCGTAGTATCATCTTCATTCAATAAAGCCTTTTCATAATTAGCTTTATCCAAATACCAGAGGTTATAATTTTTACCAAAAATAATGGTATTGCCATCGGGTGAAATGTTTGCCCAGCTTGGTTTTCGTTTGGTTTTCTTGAAGTCAATAAGTTCAACTAATTCGCCAGTTGTAAGGTTGTATTCAAAATAATATGTTTTTTTCTCTTTAGAAGCTTTTGTATCTTTTTTTGTTGTGGTATCTTTTCTCTCAATTTCTTGTGTACTTTTTACTTCAAATTGTATTTTGGTTTCATCACCAATAAAACGCATACTGTCTAATCCTAGATGCTGAGCATCAAATGGGTCTTTCACGATCCGTGAAATTTGCA
Source organism: Chitinophagaceae bacterium (assembly GCA_947488765.1). Taxonomy (GTDB): domain Bacteria; phylum Bacteroidota; class Bacteroidia; order Chitinophagales; family Chitinophagaceae; genus UBA1930. Next base: position 122,720 of record CANLAE010000007.1, read on the forward strand.
TGGCAAGTTTTTCATGATCAAACAACATTTTTTTTTCTTGTTTTGCAGCATCAACGATGTACCATTTTTTTCCTTCAGTGGTTTCGTACATATACCAAAAGCGGTCAGTTTTTTTTAACCAATGCGGATCCACATTCGTTGAGAAGATTAATTTTTCTAATTTCTTGGGAGAAAATCTTGCAGCTAATTGATAATTGGCTTTTTGCTGTGCCAATAAATTTAAAGCACATAATAACGCAAGTAGAGTAAATAATTTACGCATGAGTAGTTGGTTTTGACAAGAAAAAAATATAATTCAAATTCTATTTTAAAGAAATTATTTATTGATTGTTCTACCCGGATAAACTTTCAAAGCTGCTTCTAAACAATCCATTGCATGGTTGATAGCATCCAAATTCAACACATAAGCCAATCGCACTTCATTCATACCCAATCCCTTTGTGCCATAAAATCCGGTTGCAGGTGCAAGCATCACAGTTTGGTTTTGATAACTAAAATCTTCTAGTAACCACTGACAAAAAACATCTGCATCGTCAATTGGTAATTGTGTCATTGCATAAAATGCACCTCCGGGATTTGGACAAAATACGCCTTCCATTGCATTCAATCTTTTTACAATTAAATCTCTGCGTGATTGGTATTCTGCTTTTGTATCATTGAAATAATCGGCAGGTAAATCTATTGCAGCTTCGCCAGCTAATTGTTCTAAATAAGGACTACACAATCTCATTTGTGCAAATTTCATAGTAGCGTCTAATAGCTGCTTATTTTTAGTAACAAACGCTCCAATCCTTGCACCGCAAGCGCTATAGCGTTTGCTGATGGTATCCATTAATACAATATTATCATCTACATCGGATAAATGCATTGCGCTGAATTGTTTGCCTTCGTATGTAAATTCACGATAAGCTTCATCAGAAAAAAGAAAAAGATTGTGCTTTAAAATTATCTGTTTTAGTTTTTGCATTTCGGCTTCACTATAATTATAACCCGTTGGATTGTTGGGATTACAGATAACAATTGCTTTTGTTTTTGAAGTAATTTTTTGCTCAAAATCTTCAATAGGAGGTAAGGCAAAACCATTTTCAATATGTGAGGTAATAGGAACAACATTCACACCTGCTGCAATTGCAAAACCATTGTAGTTGGCATAAAAAGGTTCAGGAATAATTACTTCATCACCCGGATCTAAACAAGCCATAAAACCAAACAAAATTGCTTCACTTCCGCCGGTGGTAATAATGATTTCATTATGATCTACATTAATGCCAACTCCCTGATAATATTGTGCTAATTTTTTTCTGTAACTCTCCAAACCTGCGCTGTGCGTGTATTCAAGAATTTTGAAATCCGCATTATGAATAGCATCTCTGATTTGTTTGGGTGTTTCAATATCTGGCTGGCCAATATTTAAATGATACACTGTTAGTCCTCGTTTTTTTGCAGCTTCTGCATAAGGCACTAATTTTCTGATTGGTGATGCCGGCATTGCGTTGCCACGATTGCTTATTTGTAACATAAGGCAAATATAATAGGTAGTTTAATCACACCGATATTTTGAATAACTCAAAAGTAGAATAATGATGAGTGACAGCATTTTTTCAAATTACCAACTTGCTCTTGCAGATGGATTGACAGATAACTCACAAAAATCTTTATTCTGATATTTGTAAAATGCAGTGATAGCAATCATTGCAGCGTTATCGGTACAATATTCAAATTTGGGGATATATACTTTCCAATTGTGTTTTTCACCCATTGCCATCAAAGAGTTTCTCAATCCACTATTTGCACTTACGCCACCCGCAATACAAACATTTTTAACTCCAGTTAACTGAACTGCTTTTTTTAATTTTTTCAGTAAAATATTGATGATAGTGTATTGTATAGATGCACATAAATCATTAATGTTTGCTTCAATAAAACCTTCAGGTTGTTTTTGCAGAAAATACAAAACGGATGTTTTTAATCCGCTGAAACTAAAATCAAGTTCGGCAATTTGTGGCTCGGCAAATTTGAATGCCAATGGATTCCCTTCTTTCGCATATTTATCTATCAACGGTCCACCTGGGTAGGGAAGCCCTAACAACTTAGCAGATTTATCAAATGCTTCTCCTGCTGCATCATCAATTGTTTGGCCAATTACAGTTAAATCCAATGGTGATTTTGCCAAAACAATTTGCGTATGCCCACCACTAACAGTTAAGCATAAAAAAGGGAATGATGGTTGATTGGTGTCAATTAAATTAGCCAATACATGCGCCTGCATATGATGCACAGCAATCAAAGGTTTGTTTAATGAAAGTGCCAATGACTTTGCAAACTGAACGCCTACCAATAAACTTCCAATTAAGCCCGGTGCTTGTGTAAATGCAATTGCATCAATATTTTGTAACTCAACATTTGCATTTTTTAAAGCTGCATCAACAACCGGAACAATATTTTGCATGTGAGCCCTGCTTGCCAATTCAGGTACTACGCCACCATATTTTTCATGCACTGTTTGATTGGCAATAAAGTTGGATAAAATTTTTCTATCTACACATACTGATGCAGATGTTTCATCACAGGAAGATTCTATTGCAAGTATTATAGTGGACAATTTTCAAAATTATTGATAGTAAATAATGTTGCAAAAGTAAACTCAAAATCTTTATCAATTCTAACTATAAAGTTTACTTTGTTTATTTCGTTCTGATGGCAACAACCGGATTCATTTTAGCTGCAATTGATGCCGGAATTATTCCCGATAAAACACCCATTACAACACAAATACTCAATGCCAGCATGATAATATTTGGAGCAATAAAAATAGGAAATGGTAAAATTGTGCCCAATACTTTGGTCAATATCCAAACCAAGGCTAAGCCAATCATTCCTCCCATAATACACAAGAAAGCACTTTCTAATAAAAACTCTGTAAGTATGGTTCTGCTTTTTGCACCTATGGCTTTTTTTAATCCAATCTGACTCGTTCTTTCACGTACAGTAACAAACATAATATTGGCAACTCCAAAAGCTCCTACCACCAAACTTAATCCCGCAATTGCCCATCCGCCAATAGTTACAGATCCAAAGAAAGATTCTAATTGTTCTGCAAAAGCACTGATGTCATTTAAACTGAAATTTTCTTCACCTGTAGGACTAATTCTTCTTATTTGTCTCATCACAGCAGTCAATTCATCTTTTAATATTTTAGGATTCACACCTGATTTCCCTTGTACCATAATAACTGGGGAAGATTTATCTGGATTGTGATTGCTAGCAAAACAATTGTAAGAGGTGATTAAAGAATTGTCAAAATCAAAAACGTTGGCAAATGATTGTCCCTGCTTTTCCAAGATTCCAACAACAACATATGCTCTTCCCTGAAAATTAATTTCTTTGCCATCAGCTCTCTCTGGTTTGCCAAATAATTCTGTTGCCAAATTGTTCCCTATTACAACTGTTGGAGTACCACGGCTAAATTCAACATCACTGATATATCTTCCGTTTTGAACAATCAAAGATTGTATTTTATCAAAATCTTCAGAGGCACCAATTAAATTGGTTCCAGCAATTTCAGAATTCTCATAGGAAACACTCCCATTTGTGCTGCAAGTAAATGCTATATTGCCTGCTAATTCAGACTTTGCTTTTATAAACTGCAACTCTTCATATTTTGGTGAAGGTCTTTTGATAAATTTCCACCATGGATAATCTTTACCGCCTTCGCCACCACCATATTGCCATTTGTCTATGTATATACTATTGCTACCAAGTTTCTTAATATCCTGTTGTACTTTTCTTTCCAAACTATTTACAGTTGCAAGCACACCAATAATGCAAAAAATTCCGATTGTAATGCCAAACAAAGAAAGGAAAGTACGTAGTTTATTTACCCTCAATTCTTGAAGTGCCATTTTAAAACTATTCCAGAGGATGCTTAATAATTTCAACATAAATCAAAATTAAGCTAAGCAAAGAATGTACGTTGAAATATTTTATAAACGATATTAACCAATGTTAAATGGTAACTTAAAAAAATGGTTGTCTAAAAAAGCTGATTGATTTTTTGTTCATATGATAAACATAAATGGGTAATGGAATCGTTATCGTAAAAAAACATTTACAATTTAACGGTAGCATTGAAATCAACACTACTTTTGTGGCGAATTTTAAAACTTCAACTAACCTATATGACCTGGAAGCAAATGTTCACATCTTCGGTAGGTAAAAAATTAGTAATGGCTTTTACCGGAATCTTTCTGATTTTATTTTTAATTGTACATGTTGCCTTAAATGCTTGTATTTGGGCAATGGACGGAGGTGAGATGTTTAACAAAGGTGCTCATTTTATGGGAGCAAACGTATTACCTCGTATTCTTGAAATTGGCTTATTCGCAGGATTCATTTTACACATCGCTCAGGGTTTGATGTTGACATTTGACAATCAAAAAGCAAGAAGTGTAAAATATGCAGTTGATTATGGAAATAAAGGCAGCAAATGGTATAGCCGCAGTATGGCATTATTAGGAACAATTATTATGTTGTTTTTAATTATTCATTTATCACATTTTTGGTTTCCAAACAGAAGTCATCAAGGCTTTCTATTAGGGGAAGAAATCAATTTGTTTGATACAATGAAAGAAGTTTTCAGCAATATTTATGTTGTTATTGTTTATGTAATCAGTTGTATTTCTCTCGGTTATCATTTGGCACATGGATTTCAAAGTGCATTTAAAACAATTGGTGTAACCAATAAAAGATATCATTTGATGTTGAGTACTTTAGGTTATGGCTTTTCAATTATAGTTTCACTTGCATTTGCAATGATGCCAATTAGTTTTTATTTACATTGGGTATAAACAATTATGTTTGAATTTTTGTAATTCAATTGTTCAAATATTTCTATCAACTATTATTTAGCAAACTAAGATTTTAAAATTAAACTTGTAAAACCTTCTATATGCTTGAAGCAAAAATACCTACCGGTCCGTTAGAAGATAAATGGACAGATTATAAAGGACATTGTAAATTGGTGAATCCTGCCAATAAAAGAAAGTTAGAAGTAATTGTTGTGGGTACTGGATTAGCCGGCGCAAGTGCTGCTGCTAGTTTGGGTGAAATGGGCTATAAAGTTAAAGCATTTTGTTTTCAGGATAGTCCACGTCGTGCACACTCAATTGCTGCACAAGGTGGTATCAATGCTGCAAAAAATTATCAAAATGATGGAGACAGTGTTTTCCGTTTGTTTTATGATACAATCAAAGGTGGTGATTATCGTGCAAGAGAAGGAAATGTGCATCGTTTGGCTGAAGTAAGTACGAGTATCATTGACCAATGTGTTGCACAAGGTGTTCCTTTTGCAAGAGAATATGGTGGTTTATTAAGTAACCGTTCATTTGGTGGAACTCAAGTACAAAGAACTTTCTATGCTGCCGGACAAACAGGTCAGCAATTATTAATAGGAGCTTATCAGGCATTAGAAAGACAAGTTGCATTGGGAAATGTAACGATGTATGCACGCCATGAAATGTTGGAAGTAGTAATGGTAGAAGGCAAAGCAAGAGGAATTATTGCAAGAGATTTGGTGAATGGGAATTTAGAGCGTCATTTTGGACATGCAGTTTTATTATGCACAGGTGGATACGGTAATGTATTTTATTTATCTACCAATGCAATGGGGAGTAATGTAACTGCTGCATGGAAAGCACACAAACAAGGTGCAGCATTTGCAAATCCTTGTTTTACACAAATTCATCCAACTTGTATTCCTGTAAGTGGAGAACATCAAAGTAAATTGACTTTGATGAGTGAATCTTTAAGAAATGATGGTAGAATTTGGGTTCCCAAAAAACAAGGCGATACCAGAAAACCAAATGATATTCCTGAAGAAGAAAGAGATTATTATTTAGAAAGAAGATATCCTGCATTTGGAAATTTAGTACCAAGAGATGTTGCAAGCCGTGCTGCTAAAGAAAGATGTGATGCGGTGTATGGCGTTGGAACTTCTAAACAAGCAGTTTATTTAGATTATGCTGCTGCAATTGAAAGATATGGTAAAACAGAAGTAACTAAAAATGGTCTTTCCAATGTTAGTCATGAAGAAATTATTAAACTTGGTAAAGAAGTAGTAAAAGAGAAGTATGGTAATTTGTTTGATATGTACGAAAAAATTACCGGTGAAAATCCTTACGAAGTTCCAATGCGTATTTATCCTGCAGTACACTATACAATGGGCGGCTTATGGGTAGATTATGAATTGATGACTACCGTTAAAGGTTTATATGCTTTGGGTGAAGCTAACTTTAGCGATCATGGTGCAAACAGATTGGGTGCAAGTGCTTTAATGCAAGGGTTGGCTGACGGTTACTTTGTAATACCATACACTTTAGGAAATTATTTAGCAGATGAAATTTATAGCAAAGCAATCTCTACGGAACATGAGGCTTTTGCTGCTGCTGAGAAAAATGTTAGTGACAGGTTGAATACTTTAATCAATATCAAAGGTTCTCAAACTGTTGAAAGTTTCCACAAACGCTTAGGAAAAATTATCTGGGATAAATGTGGTATGGCAAGAAATGAAGCAGGCTTATTACAAGCAATTGCTGAAGTTCAGGCATTGAAAAAAGAATTCTGGAGTGATGTAA
>CANLAE010000008.1 GCA_947488765.1 Chitinophagaceae bacterium
CTGAAAATTTTGTGTTGATTACAGATGAAGCCGGAACTATTGAAAATATTGTAGATGTAAGCGAAGCAGGAGATGAGATACAAGTTTTTAATGGCATTCTTACTCCGGGTTTTATAAATGCACATTGTCATTTGGAACTGAGCCACATGAAGGGTTTAATACCGAAAAAAAGTGGATTGGTAGATTTTATTTTAGATATTTTAAGCAAAAGACATATCGCTGAAGACTTGATTCTTCAGAGCATTCAAGATGCTGAAACAGAGATGATAGATAGTGGAATTGTTGCTGTGGGAGACATTTGCAACACTACTTTTACTTTGCCACAAAAGCAATTGCATCGATTGAAATATTATAATTTTATTGAAGTAAGTGGCTGGCATCCGGATATTGCAAAGACACGATATGAAACAGCTCAATCCAATTATGATGTTTTTAATCAGCTATCAAATAATTATCATTCCAGTTCAATTGTACCACATGCACCATACTCAGTTTCAAATCAATTGTGGGAATATTTAAAGCCAAATTTTAGTCAACAAACCATCACAATTCACAACCAAGAAACTTCATTTGAAAATAATTTTTTTGAAAAAGGGGAAGGAGATTTTGTAAGATTATATGAGCGTTTGGGAGTGAATAATCCATTTTTTAGTCCAACTGGAAAAACTAGTATTCAATCTTATTTACAACATACAACAAATGCTGAAAATTTAATTTTGGTTCACAATACTTTTACAAATGAAACAGATATTTCATTTGCAAAAAAGGAAATGAATTCTTCGTATTGGTGTGTTTGTATCAATGCCAATTTATACATTGAAAATGCTTTGCCACCAATAGAATTAATACGGAACAATCAATGTAAAATAGTCTTGGGTACAGATAGTTTGGCAAGCAATGATGCATTAAGTATTGTAGCAGAAATGAAAAAAATTAAACAACATTTTCCTTCTATACCTTTGAGTGAAATTTTACAATGGGCAACGCTTAATGGCGCAGCAGCATTACAATTAGAACAAGATTTGGGTAGTTTTGAAAAAGGGAAAAAACCGGGTGTTGTTCTTTTAGATGACAACTTAAATTCAGCAAAGCGATTGCTTTAATCGAATATTTCGTGCAGTACAATCATGCTTTTCATTTCACCAAAATCTTGTATATGCAAAGCAATGTATTGTTGCAAATACATTAATAAATTTCTTCTGATATCTCTGTTTAATTTTATATTTTCAAGATCGTTATAAAATTGAATGTGGTTAATTTTTGAAATGGTTTCTGCCAAAGTGCCTTCAATGAAATAAGGATGCAAAGGTTGTTCTGTTACAAAGTTTCCATCTTGCAAATCAAGAATTGGTGTAGTGGTTGAATAATCACCTTGCATTTTAAAACCCAATTCACCACCAAGATGCAAAGTAAAATACAGGGGAATGTTGCTTACTAAAGTATTAGAACCAATATCAATTTGTTTCAAAGTATCTTCTATCAAATAATACAATTCCGGGTTTGCTTCGGGCTGCTTTAAACTATGCTGCAATAATTCAATTACATACATTGCAATTGCATTGCGGGTTACGTCAAAAAAAATAGTTTTGTGCAAATAAGCCCATTGAAATTCTTTAATGAATTGAAGATTTTTTAATTCATTGTGATACACTTCCATTTCTAAAACAGCCGCCGGTTGAAAGTAGTTTCCTTTGCCTTGAGATTTTTTTGAAGATTGTCTGATACCTTTTACAATATAACTCTGCACCCCAAACAATTCAGTGTATATAGAAGTAATGATACTTGTTTCGCCATACTTTACAGTACGCAATACAATGCCTTTGGTTTTATGAGTTTGCACACTGTAAAGATAAATAACAAAGGATTGATTTGGGGTTTCTAATAATCAATGACCTGTTCTTCAATTGTTTCAGGAATTGTTCTCCATTCGTATTGTTGGTTTCGAAGTTGTGGTTCAAAGCCTGCTTCTTTGATTGCATCCTGAATACTTTTGTATGTAAATCGATGAGGAGCTCCTGCAGCACTTACTACATTTTCTTCGAGCATAATACTTCCAAAATCATTGGCACCTGCATTCAAACAAATTTGTGCAGGTTGCTTGCCTACGGTTAACCAACTTGCCTGTATGTTTTTAATATTAGGCAACATGATTCTGCTGATAGCAATCATTCTGATATATTCTTCTGCAGTGGTTAAGTTTTGAACCCCTCTTATTTTTGCCAATAAAGTATCTACATCCTGAAAAGTCCAAGGAATAAATGCTAGAAAACCTTTTGCCTCAGTAGGTTTCATTGCTTGTACTTCACGTATTCTTGTAAGGTGAATAAATCTTTCTTCTAAAGTTTCAACATGACCAAACATCATTGTAGCACTTGTAGTAATATTTAATTTGTGTGCTTCATGCATTACTGCCAACCATTCGTCTGATCCGCATTTTCCTTTGCTAATTAATCGTCTTACTCTGTCTGTTAATATTTCCGCACCTGCACCGGGCAAACTGTCCATACCTGCTTCCTGCAATGCTTTCAGAACTGCATGATGGGTACTTTTTTCTAATTTAGTAATATGAGCAATTTCCGGGGGGCCTAGTGCATGTAATTTAATGGTAGGATATTCTTGTTTTATTGCTCTGAAAATATTGGTATAAAAATCCAATCCTAATTCGGGATGATGACCGCCCTGCAACAACAACTGATCGCCACCCCAACGCAGTGTTTCTTCAATTTTTTTTCGGTAAGTAGGCATGTCTGTAATGTATGCATCTGCATGTCCGGGTATTCTGAAGAAATTGCAGAATTTACAATTGGCAATACAAACATTGGTTGTATTTACATTTCTATCAATTTGCCAAGTTACTTTTCCATGAGGTACATGGTATTTTCTCATTTCATTTGCAACAGCCATTAATTCGGTTAATGGTGCATTTTCAAATAAAAATATTCCTTCTTCAACACTTAAAAATTCAAATGCTAGGGCTTTATTGTACAAATCTGCTAACTGCATGTGCTTTCCTTTTTAATCATAACAAAGTTAGGGCCGTAAGGTTTGCATGTTGTTATTCTTTGTTGTAAATTCATTTGCGGTTAAGTGCGTTGTATGAAAAAAAATTTTCTTTTTATTGTATTCATATTTTTCTGTTGTCTTGATTCGATTGCGCAAGTAGCCTCTGTGCAAACAACTGCAACTTTCATTACCAAGATTCCATTTATACAATTAAATGGAGGTATTGTTGTTGTAAGAAGTACAATTGATAATTTAAAAGATACCTTAAATTTTATTTTAGATACCGGAAGCGGTGGTATTTCATTAGATTCAGCAACTGTTGATGAGTTGTATCTTACAAAGGTTAGTTCCGATAGAACTATTCGGGGAATAGCAGGCATTAAATCAGTTGCATTTACAAACAATCATTCATTAAATTTTACCGGGTTAAAAGTAGATAGTTTGAATTTTCACATTAATAATTATGATTTGCTTAGTAGTGTTTATGGTGTGCGGATTGATGGCATTATTGGTTATAGTTTTTTAAGCAGATATATTGTAGTGATTAATTATGACAGACAAGAATTGGAAATATATTCACCCGGTATTTTTATATATCCTAAAGGTGGATATATGATGAAGCCAATTTTTAGTTCTCTTGTTTTATCCGTTTTTCAAGTAGAGGATGCAAGATCAATAATGAGTCGGTTTATTTTTGATACCGGTGCAGGGTTGTGTTTTTTATTTAATGAAAACTTTCTTAATGATAGTAGTTTTTTAAAAAATAAAAAGAAAAAATTTATTACACAAGCAGAAGGATTTGGCGGGAAAAAAGAAATGGAATTAACTGTAATAAAAAGTATTTCTGTTGGCCCGTATAAATTTAGAAAAGTACCTGTTTTTATTTTTAAAGATGCATTTAATGTAACCTCTTATCCTCAGAGTTGCGGATTGATTGGGAATGATTTATTAAAGCGGTTTAATGTGGTATTAAATTATCCCGAACGAACAATTTTTCTGAAACCTAATAACAGATTTTCAGAAAATTTTGATTATTCCTACACTGGTTTAGGAATTTATTTAGTAGATGATACAATAAAAGTGATTGATATTATAAAAGATTCTCCTGGGGATATTGCGGGCTTCAAAAGAGATGATATTTTGATAGGTATTGACAATCATTTTACTAATAATATTCAAACCTTTAAAACTGCTTTGCAAAACGCAGGTGCAAGGCTAAAAGTGTTCATTATTCGAAATCAACAGCCAGTGACTTTATACTTATCTGTAAAAAATATTTTACGTAATTGAATTAGCAATTTATAAGTATAGTCTTTTGTCAATAATTTATTTCATATTTTCAACGCCTGAAAATGATTGTATGAAGAAATTCTTATGTGTAGCAGCTTTTGTGGTTAATATATGGAATGCAAATGCACAAGCCCCTTCGGGTTATTATAATAGCGCAGCCAATAAAACTTGTGCCGCATTAAAAACTGCATTAAAAAGTATTACCACGAATGGGCATAATGCTCAAACTTATGCTGCTTTGTGGACACAATACCAACTAACTGATCTTAAGCCAAGAACAATTGGTACTGGTTCTTCCAATGTAATTTATGATATGTATTCTGCAAAGCCCGGAGGTATTGACCCGTATCAATTTACACCAGGTGCAGTATCATCAGGTGGTAACCAAGATGATGGAAGTTTAGGAACTTCAGAAGGCCAACGTTACAACAGAGAACATAGTGTACCAAGAAGTTGGTTTGCCGGAAATACAAGTGTGCCCGGCACTGCAACAGATTACCTATTTATTTTCCCTTCTGACAAATATGTAAATGGTAAAAGAGGAAATATCCCTTATGGCGAAGTAGTAACTGCTTCACAAACTTTTTTAAATGGCACAAGAATTGGGACTTCATCTTTTGCAGGGATTACAGGAAATGTGTTTGAACCGGTTGATTCATTTAAAGGCGATTATGCAAGAGCATTTTTATATTTTGTCACCCGCTATGAAGATGATATTCCTACCTGGTCTTCTAATGCAGAAGCAGCACAATCTTTTGATAACAATACCTTCCCATCGGTAAAAATAAATTATTTAAAATTGATGTTGAAATGGCACAATTTAGATCCTGTAAGTCAGAAAGAAAAAGATAGAAATAATGGTGCGTATAGCTTTCAAGGCAATAGAAATCCTTTTATTGATAGTCCCCAATACGTGAGTAAGATATGGAATAGCACTTGCCCAGGACTTGCAGCATTACCTGTAAATATTTTATATTTTTCGGGGAAGTTGATTAATAAAAAAGTTGTTTTAAGCTGGGAAGTAGAAAATGAAATCAATGTAGATCGTTATGAAATTGAAAGAAGTTTCAATAGTATTGATTTTAGTTTAGTTTCTTCAATTAAAGCAATCAACAACCGCAATTATTCAGTAACAGATTTTGCTGAGAATAATAAAGACAAAAGGGTTTATTACCGCATTAAAAAAATAGATAACGACAGAAGATTTAGCTATAGTGAAATTTTTAATTTACATATTCCATTCAATGTAAAATTTAATATTTATCCGAATCCGGCTTCTGATGTTATTCATGTGCAATTAAATAATAGTAGCAATGATTTAGTTGCAGTTGAAGTGTGTGACATGACGGGTAAAATAGTTATGCATTCCAATTATTTATACAACAATGGTATTATTCATATTGCTACAAAAGCCTTATCTACAGGCACTTTCATGGTAAAGCTGACATCAAATGGAGAAAGCTATGTACAAAAGGTTGTGGTAATTAAGTAAGTTTTAAATTCCTTTTTCAAAACTAAAAGCTTCCCTACTCATAAAAAATTTGTAAACAAATTATTGCACTAAAAAAAATTCCAAAGACATTATTCATCTTTGGAATTTTATATTTAGTTCTTTTTAAGCTTAATACCTATCACTTAAAACCCACCCATTCTCATGCTTGGTTGTCCATCTCTTCTGAACATTCCTTTCATCATTGGTGGCATTTGTTGTTGTCCTTTACCTGCAAACTTGCGAAGGTTATATGTGAATGATAACATGAAGTACCTTGTTAATACTTGAGTTCGTGTATCTTGGATATAGTTTTGTTCAACTGAACGGGTAATACTTTTATTTTCATTTAATAAATCGTACACACTCAACTTCAACTCACCATCTTTTTTCTTAAAGATAGCTTTGGATATACTTGCATTCCATAATGGAATAGTTTGATTAAATCCACTGCTTTGTCCACGGTTCATGGTAAGGTCAAAATCACTTCCGATAATCCAACCATTTTTAGTAGAATAAGTTGGTTCGGCAGAGAATATCTGCGTAAAGAAATTACCGTTGTTTTGTGGGCTTAAAGTATAGGTTGCAATCGTATAAGAAGATGTACTTGAAAAATTTAAGTCAAATTTGTCTTTGATATTGAAGTTGTAACTGATGCGTTCGCCTAAGATATAATTGTCGTTATAATTTTTTACGTTGTTAAATAAGTTTACATCTTTTGTATAAGCAACAGTAGTGGTAAAGTTCATGTTCCCTTTTGGCCTCTTTGTAGGAAAGCCATAGTTTACAAATCCTGTTACATTCATTGCGCCATTGATATTTATCGGCTTGCTATATTGAGCTCCCGGAATTAACGTAATGCCATCTACCAGAATTGGAAGATTGGTAGTATTTTGTGTTACATTATTACCTATTTTATTTTCAGTAAAGCTACCATTTAAGCTTACAACAAAATTTTTGAAAGTAATGATATCAAACTTGGTATAGAACAAACTAAAGCTGTGACTAAACTCTTGTTGTAATGCAGAATTACCTGTTTTGATGCTTAATTGATTCGTATTATCAACTACATCTTGCAATTGAGAAATTGAAGGAGCATTCGTTCTTCCACGATAATTAAACCTTAGATTTTTCGTTCTGTTTTTGCTGTATTGAATTTGCACATTTGGAAAATAGTTTACAAAACTATTAGTCAATTTAGTATTCTTAGTTTGGTTATTACTTGTAAGATCTGCAAACTGAACTCCCATACCAAGCGTGTAGCTTAAGTCTTTATTTACTTGCTCTCTGTAGCTTGCGCTAAATCTGTTTGAAGTATTGGTGTTCTCAAATTTGTTTGTCAAATTCAATACAATAATGTCAAATGCATTTGTTGTTTTATTGTAGCGATAAGTTTGCTGATCAGAATTATTTAGACTGTAGTTATAATTATACGTAAGTTCTACTTGTCCTTTTTTACCAATTGGTTCTGTGTAAGATAAATTGCTGCTAAAAGTGTTCCCGTTTTTTTCGGTACTGTTAATCTGATTTACTGTATCGTTAATAATATTCGAACCAAAATAAATATTGTTCAATGATAGGTTTGTTCCGTCTGATTCGCTAGTACTCAAGCCTGGCGTGAGGTTCAAAGAAATTGTACGTCCACGTTTTTTAAATTTATGTCTTATTAAAATACTTGTATTAAAATTATATCCGTCACTAATTGTTGAGTTTTTTTGCTGAACACCACTTAGATTGGTTAATTTTCCTTTGGTTAGAAATGAGGTTGTTTCACTAAAATTATCTGTGTGCTGATTGCTAAAAGTTGGTCGGATTAATATTGAATTGAACGAATCAATTTTCTGATCAATTTCAAAGTTGAAACGTTGGTTGGTATTTTTATTATTTGATTTCGTAGTACTTGTATTGTACTGTGATGAATCATTGGTAACAAAGGTTTCCTTATAATTATCGTTGTCATTATTGGTGTTCATGCTATTGAAAAAATAACTTCCGCTAACACTTGTTTTTTTGCTCCAAACATCATTGTAGTTTAAGCCCGCAGCCCAGGTAGTAGCAATACCCGATTGATTAGAAGTTAAAAAGTTACCAATACCTCCACCACCACCAAACATCCCACCGCCTCTTCCTCCACCGCCACCATTCATAGTGCCCAATAAATCTTGAACGGAAAAGTTTTGCTGATTTATATTATTCCCTTGACCGATAAATGAAATTTGTTGATTGCCGTTAAACCTATTAAAATTAGCACTTGTAGCGTATCTGTCTTTATCTCCTGCACCAGCATTAAGCTTGCCAAAATAACCTTTGCGTCTGTCTTTTTTAGTAATGATATTAATTGTTTTTTCTCTGTTACCATCATCAAACCCACTAAAAGCACTTTGGTCACTCTGTGCATCATATACCTGTACTTTGTCAATTACATCGGTAGGTAAATTTCTCGTTGCAGTTTTAGGATCGTCACCAAAGAATTTTTTACCATCTACCAAAACCCTTGTTACATTTTGCCCTTGGGCTTTTACAGTACCATCTTTCTCAACCTGAACGCCGGGTAATTTTTTTAATAAATCTTCTGCAGTTGCGTTGGGTTTTGTTTTGAAACTTCCTGCATTAAATTCAGTAGTATCTCCTTTGATTTGAACGGGTGAAGATTTCACAGTAACATCTGCTAAATTATTGGCTGAGATTTTCATGTACAAAGTGCCAATATCTACCAAAGGATTGGTTTTTGAAAAAGTAACTTTTTGAAATTTAGGCTCGTAACTGCTGAAACTAATTTGCAAAATATATGTTCCGAAGCTAATGCCCGATAATTCAAAACTCCCATCTGTTTTTGCAAGGCTAAATACTTCAACGGTAGAATCTGTTACATCAAGCACGCTGATAGAAGCGTCTTTTAAAGATTGCTTGGCGGTAGTATCTACTAGTTTTCCTTTAAGGATTCCACTCGTTTGAGAAAAAGAAAATGAAGTAATGATTAAAGAAAATAAAATTGTTATGAATTGTTTCATGTAAATAGTTGAGGTTAACAAGTAGCGAAAATATCTTATTAATTTTGTAAATACCGATTACATTAAGATTAACGGTAAATTAGAATGATTGTCGGTGGATTTTTTTTCAAATCGGTGAGAATATGACGTTATCAGGTGAAGATATCCTTCACTCGTTAATTAATAAATTGATGGTTCCGCATTTTATTTACAATAATTTCTTTATTGCTGTAATTACCAAATGCAAATTACTTGCATCTTGTCCTCCTGCTGTAGCCAATGTTTTTTGCCCACCGCCACCACCTTTAATAATAGGTGTGATGTGTTCTTTTATCAATTGAGGAGCTTCTAACTTTTTGGTGTTAACTACTTCGTCAGATAAGCCGATTGCAACAGTAGCTTTGCCATTTGAATTTGAGGTCAATACAATTACATCTGCCGAATTTTTAAGATCAACACATAATTTTTTTAATCCATCACCATTATTGATATCTAATACTGCGCCAATGAATTTAGTGCCATTAATTGTTTCAACTTTTGCAGCCAATTCATTTTTAATAATTGCCAGTTGTTTGGTTTCTAAACTTTCAATTTTCTTTTTCTGCTCTTTGTTTTCAACAATTATCCCATCAATAAATTTCAATAATTCTTTAGGGTTATTAAAAACAATTTTTACTTCTTGTAATAATTGTAATTGCTCCTGAATGAAATCTTCTGCAGCTTTTCCGCTTACTGCTTCAATTCTTCTAACGCCAGCTGCTACTGCACTTTCGTGTTTTATTTTAAAGAAACCCAATTCGCCAGTACTCATTACATGCGTACCACCGCATAATTCTACGGAGTAACTAGGGTTCATTACAACTACTCTCACAATATCAGCATATTTTTCTCCAAACAAAGCCATTGCACCCATTGCAATTGCTTCATCTTTATTCATCTCTTTAATTTGTACAAAAATATTCTCTCTGATTTTTTCATTTACCATCGCTTCAACTGCTGTAATTTCTTCATCGGTTACTTTTGCAAAATGGGAAAAATCAAAACGCAATTGTTCCTCATTTACCAAACTTCCTTTTTGCGCAACATGAGTTCCCAAAACTTTTCTCAATGCGGCATGCAACAGATGTGTGGCACTGTGATTGGCAGTAATAGCTGCTCTTTTTTTACTGTCAACTTTTGCAATAACATCTCCCATAACATCATTGGGTAATGCATCTGCAAAATGAATTGTAAGATTGTTTTCTTTTTTGGTATCGGTGATATGTACAGAAGTATTGTTGATTATCAATTCTCCGGTATCACCTATTTGTCCGCCACTTTCTGCATAAAAAGGAGTGGCAGCCAACACAAACTGATACCCTTCTTTTCCTTTGGCTTTTACTTTTCTATATTTTACAATTTTAGTTTTTACTTCTGCACTGTCGTACCCAACAAATTCACAAAGTTCATTTTCATGAACAGAAATCCAATCTTCTGTATCTACTGCTGTTGCTGCTCTTGAACGATTTTTTTGTTGCAACATTTCAGCTTCAAATCCTGCTTCATCTACTGAAAAATTATGCTCAGTTGCAATTAACCGTGTAAGATCTATTGGAAATCCAAATGTATCAAACAACTCAAACGCATTCTTGCCATTGATAATTGTTTGATTGGAATTTTTTAGTTGATTAATAATTTCATCAATCTTTTTTAATCCTTTTTCCAATGTTCTTAAAAATGCTTCTTCTTCTTCTTTCACAACCTTTGTTACAAAATCGAGTTGTGCATTGAGTTCGGGAAAAACATTTTCAAATTGTTTTGCCAGTGTTGGCAATAACTGAAATAATAAAGGTTGTTGGTAACCTAAATAAGAATAATAATATCGAACTGCTCTTCTTAAAATTCTGCGAATAACATATCCGGCACCGGTATTGCTTGGTAATTGACCATCAGAAATAGTAAAGGCAATTGCTCGAATATGATCTGCCAAAACCCTGAAAGCAATGCTTTCTTTATCATCACCGGCAGTGTATTTTTTGTTGACTAATTTGCTTACAACATCAATTGTGCCTGAAAAAACATCGGTATCGTAGTTAGATGATTTATCCTGAATAGCACGCACCAAACGTTCAAAACCCATGCCTGTATCTACATGTTGTGCAGGCAATGGTTGCAATGTTCCATCTTTCAAACGATTGTATTGCATGAAAACATTGTTCCATATTTCAATTACTTGCGGATGGTCTTTATTCACCAAGTTCTGTCCCGGAATTTTTGCACGTTCTTCATCTGTTCTTAAATCGATGTGAATTTCACTGCATGGTCCACAAGGGCCTACATCGCCCATTTCCCAAAAATTATCTTTTTTATTTCCAAAAACAATATGGTCTTCAGCTACTAATTTTTTCCATTCTCTCAAAGCAATTGCACTTGCAGGTATTCCTTCTTTTTCATCTCCTTCAAAAACGGAAACGTATAATCTGCTCTTATCTAATTTGTATACTTCGGTTAGCAATTCCCAACTCCATGCAATGGCTTCGGCTTTAAAATAATCGCCAAAGCTCCAGTTGCCAAGCATTTCAAACATAGTATGGTGATATGTATCTACGCCAACTTCTTCTAAATCATTGTGTTTGCCACTTACACGCAAACATTTTTGCGTATCAGCAACTCTTGTATATTCCGGTTTTTTATTACCCAAAAAATAATCTTTGAATTGGTTCATTCCGGCATTGGTGAATAATAAAGTTGGATCATTTTTTACAACTATCGGAGCCGATGGAACGATGTGATGTCCTTTGCTTTTAAAAAAGTCTAAAAATTGTTGTCGTATCTCTGCACTTGTCATCATATAATGAAATATATTTTCTAAATTCTATTGTCCTGAAAAATTATCTTTGAGGGCACTAAATATCTAATACAAATATAAGGAATGACTATGTTTGACTAAAAGAATCGTTAGTAATATTGATGACGATATTTATTAGTTGATTGATTTGCAAATTATTTGAATTAAAATAGCTTACAACCATTACATGAAAAAAATTAAATACTACTTTAATACACATACGCTTCGCTATGATAAAGTAGAGGTCCCATTTCGTGTACAACTATTGCGGATATTGGGTTTTATAGCAGCAAGCATTGTTACTGCAGTTATTATGATTGCCATTGCTTTCAGATATATTGATAGCCCAAAAGAAAAATTATTGCGTCAGCAGAATGATGATTTGAAAGATAATTATGCAGTAATGAATGAACGTGTAGCCCAATTAGAATTGCAAATGGATGAACTTGAAAACAGGGACAATAATGTGTATCGAAGTATTTTCGAAGCACAACCAATTCCTGATAGTGCCCGTGTAAAAGATATGGAAGTAAAAAAAGAAATTAAACTAGTACAAAGTTTGGGTGAAACCGAACTCGTAAAAACAACTACACTACAATTGAATAATTTAAGTATGCGATTGGCATTTATGTCTAAAAGTTATACAGATATTGAAGCAATGGTAAAAAACAAAGAAAAACTTTTGGAAGCAATTCCCGCAATTCAACCTGTTAGTAACCGTGATTTGACAAGGGTTGCAAGTGGATTTGGAAACAGAATTGATCCTGTATATAAAGTTCAGAAATTTCATGCAGGGCTTGATTTTACTGCACCTATGGGAACACCGATTTATGCAACAGCAGACGGGATTGTTCGGTTGGCTACTTATAATCCCGGTGGTTACGGAAACCATGTAATTATAAATCATGGTTATGGGTATGAAACTTTGTATGGACACATGGTTCGCATCAAAGCCCGTCAGGGACAAAGTGTAAAACGTGGCGAGGTAATTGGATATGTTGGAAGCACCGGAAAAAGTACAGGTCCCCATTGTCATTATGAAGTTCATCGTTCAGGGAAACCAATTAATCCGGTTTATTATTTTTATAATGATTTAACACCTGCACAATACGACCGTTTACTGAAAATGGCTGCTAGTAGCAATCAGAGTCTGGATTAGTTTCATCATAAAAGGCAACTTTATTTTTTTCTTAGTCAACAAATCAGCAGTTTGATTGTACTACATTACAAACTTATTCTCTTGGAACCCGAAGTAAGAGCCTATTTAATACGAATATTGAACACCCTTTCTGTTGGGTTACTGTGGATGATTTCCAATTCTACAGCAGGCATTATGTATGGCTATGCTTTTTGGGAAAAAAAGATGAAACTAGGCAATGTTATTTTTTACACTTGGTTTGTTATTAGTTTGGCATTATTGCTTTGGTATATGATCAGGCTTTGGAAAAAGCCATTGAACATTCCTTATTAGGATTCATCATTCATTTCCTTCAATCTGTTTACATTTGAAAGCTATTGTATTAGTTCAAGCAATATTTACAGTATTATAATTCATTATCATGAAGGAACAATTTCCACTTACCGGCATCAGCTCTGTTGCAATGCATACATGCAATACAGAAAATGATGCACATGCACACATCACGCCAATTTATGCTACATCAACTTTTGTTTTTGATACTGCAGAACAAGGGATGGAACGTTTTAAAAGTATAGATAAAGAAAAAATTTATAGCAGATGGGGGAATCCAACTTTCAAAGCAGCAGAAGATACGATTGCTGCACTCGAAGCATTTGGTTTGCAGGATGATTTTGGCAAACCCTTGCAGCTAAAGGCTTTGCTGCATGCTAGTGGTCAGGCAGCGATGACAACTTTATTCATGAGCAACTTAAAATCAGGTGATACGATTCTCTCTCATTTTTCTTTGTATGGAGGTACGTATGAATTGTTTCATAAAGTATTAGAACAAACAGGCATCAATACAATTATTGCAGATTTAAGAGATCTGAATATTGTAGAAGATACCATTAAAAAAAATCCATCAATTAAGTTGGTGCATATTGAAACACCCGCCAATCCTACTATTCAGTGTGTAGATATTGAAGCAGTTACAAAAATTGCAAAACAACATCAATTAATAGTTTCGGTGGATAATACTTTTGCAACGCCTTATTTGCAACAACCATTTAAATATGGTGTTGATTTTGTTTTTCATTCTACTACCAAATTTTTAAATGGTCATGGAACTGCAATAGGTGGTGTATTGATAGGGAAGGATATTGATTTGATGAAAACTAAAGTGTGGAAATGGCATGCTTTATTGGGTGGCAACAGCAATGCATTTGATGCATTTTTATTGAGCATGGGTATGAAAACTTTAGAACTAAGAATGGAAAGACATTGCCATAATGCAATGGAAGTTGCTTCTTATTTGGAAGCACATGATTCAGTGGCGCAGGTTAATTATACTGGATTGACATCTCATCCGGATTATTATATTTCTATGAAACAAATGAAACATCCAGGAGCGTTGATGAGTTTTGAATTAAAAGGTGGATTGGAAGCCGGTAAACAATTTATCGACAAACTTCAAATGTGTGTGAGAGCTGTGAGTTTGGGTACGGTAGATACATTGATTTCGCATCCTGCGAGTATGACGCATTTTAGTGTTCCAAGAGAAGAGCGTATCAAGTTTGGTATTACAGATGGATTGATTCGGGTGAGTGTAGGAATAGAAAATGTGGCAGATATTTTAAATGACTTTGAACAAGCTTTGAATTTGTAAATATAATTTGCTTAAGTGTTTGGTATGAAAAAGAAAGTATTAGTAATTGGTGCTGGGATTAGCGGTTTGGCCTCTGCATACCGATTGGTTGAACATGGATATCAGGTAACTATAATTTCAAAAGAGTTTTCTCCAAATACAACTTCCAATAAAGCTGCTGCATTTTGGTTTCCTTTTCATGTACGCAACGATCAAAGGGCAACAGAATGGAGTAAAAAAAGTTATTATTTTTTTGAGACCTTAGCTAAAAATTCATTGACAGGAATTAGTATGTTCCCTTTATTAAAGGCATCCAAACCTAATTCAAATGATGAAGATTCTTGGATGGACTTTATGCCAGAAGGTAGTTTTGCAAAACTGTCATCCATGGATTTACCAATAGGATATGAAATAGGATATTCTGCTACTGTTCCTCTTATAGAAACACAAATATTTTTACCATGGTTAATGAATGAGTTGATGATGAAAGGAGTCCAATTTTTAAAGGATGAAATAAGTAGTTTAGCTAAAATAAATAATGATTATGAAATAATAGTGAATTGCTCAGCCTTAGGTGCAAGAAATTTATGTAAAGATTATTCTGTTATTCCAGTACGTGGACAAGTTGTTTTATTAGAACCCAATAATTTTACCAGAATTTTTTTAGACAATCAAAATCCCACTTATATTGTACCACGCAAAGATGCTACAATTATTGGAGGCACTTATGAAGAAAATATTTTTGATACAACAACTGTAGCTAATGATTTGTCAAGATTGCTAAAAAATGCTTTAGATATTTTTCCTACACTAGAAACTAAAAATGTAATTGGTAATTGGGCAGGATTGCGACCTTTTAGAGACAAAGTAAGATTAGAATCTGATGGAAATATTATACATAATTACGGCCACGGCGGAAGTGGTTTTACTTTAAGTTTTGGTTGTGCCGATGAAGTAGTAAGTATTGCAAATTCAATTTATGGAAGCAGCTAAATAATATGAATATAAATATCAGAAGAGCAGAACAAAAAGATTGTAAACGATTGTTAGAATTGATTCATGAACTGGCATTTTATGAAAAAGCACCTAACGAGGTTACGGTAACATTAGACCATTTTGAAGAAAGTGGTTTTGGTGCAAACCCTGTCTGGTGGGGCTTTGTAGCAACCTCACTCCAACCAACTTCCAAAGGAGAAGAAGAAATAATTCTTGGATTTGCACTATACTATATTCGTTACAGTACATGGAAAGGTCAACGTATGTACTTAGAAGATTTTATTGTAACAGAACAAGCAAGAAACAAAGGAATTGGTACCCTTTTATTCAATCAACTTATTGAAGAAGCGAAAGAAAAAAAACTCAATGGTATTGTTTGGCAAGTATTACAATGGAATGAAACTGCTATTAATTTTTATAAAAAGTACAATACTAGTTTTGATGGAGAATGGTTTAATTGTGCAATAGAAGTGTAGAAGGAAATTAGTTTTTCGCAAAGTGACAAAGCAGGCAAAGTTCACAAACGCTTATTTCTATTTGCCAATTTTTTTACTTAATGGTAATTTTTTCTTCAAAAAAATCTATATACATCATTACCATTAGTATTATAATGAAATTCAATAATCAAGGTTGGGTTTTAACTCAGCCCATCAACTATAGTTTCTTTGTGTATTTTTTGCACCAATCCTTGTAAAACTTTTCCTGGGCCAACTTCTGTAAAATGTGTAGCACTATCAACAACCATTGCTTGTATACTTTGTGTCCAGCGAACAGCACCGGTTAATTGTGCTATTAAGTTTTGTTTTATTAAAGTAGCATCGTTAACAGCACTCGCTACAACATTTTGATAAACCGGACAAGAGGGCGTTTTAAAACTTGTTGCTTCAATAGCAGCAGCTAATTCTTCTTTGGCAGGGTTCATTAATGGGCTGTGAAATGCACCGCCAACAGGCAATACCAATGCACGTTTTGCACCAGCTGTTTTCAATCTTTCACAAGCAATTTCAATGCCTTTAATGCTTCCACTAATCACTAATTGACCATGGCAATTGTAATTGGCAGGTACCACAATTTCGCCTGTTTCATTTTGTATTGCAGTACAAATTTCTTCTACTTTATCATCAGCCAAAGCCAATACAGCAGCCATTGTACTTGGATTTATCTCACATGCTTTCTGCATTGCATTTGCTCTAATGCTAACCAATTTTAAAGCATCTTCAAAATGCAAAGTTTCATTTGCAACCAAAGCAGAAAATTCACCCAATGAATGACCCGCAACCATATCAGGTTTTATGATATTCAAAGTTTTAAATGCAACTACAGAATGTAAAAAAACAGCAGGTTGGGTTACATTCGTTTGTTTCAGCTCTTCATCTGTTCCCTGAAACATTATATCACTGATACGAAAACCGAGTATTTCATTGGCTTGTTCAAAAATTATTTTTGCGTCGCTATTTGTTTCATATAAATTTTTTCCCATGCCACTGAATTGTGAGCCTTGTCCCGGAAAAATGAAAGCATGTTTGTTCATATCAATGCAGTTAGGCCTCAAAAATAAGGGATTGGTAAAATATAGTATGATCTGAATGGTTTATTCATGAATTCAAGGCATTTTGCAATACTAATTTGTACATAATTCAACTGATAATTTTTATAACAAAAAATTTATTGCCTTTAAATTAATTTTCTATTGGCAGCGTCATAAAAAATGTGGTTATTTGCATAGCCTTAAAAACCAATTACTATGCTTCCTAAATACAAACGAATTTTGTTGAAACTTTCCGGCGAAGCCTTAATAGGTCAAAGTACTACTGATCCTTTTGATCCTAAAGTGATAGAGCAATATGCTTATGATATCAAAGAAGTAATCAATTTAGGTGTACAGGTTGCAATCGTAATTGGCGGAGGAAATATTTATCGTGGTATGAATGAAGCTGAAAGTGGTATTGAACGTGCACACGGTGATTATATGGGCATGTTGGCTACAATGATTAATGCTATGGCAATGCAGGCGATGCTTGAAAAAATTGGTGTTTACACGCGATTGCAAAGTGCTATTAATATGGAGCAAGTTGCAGAACCTTACATACGCAGAAGAGCATTAAGACATTTGGAAAAAGGTCGTGTGGTAATTTTTGGTGCTGGTACCGGAAATCCTTATTTTACAACAGATACAGCTGGTAGCTTACGTGCAATTGAAATGAAAGCAGATGTTATTTTAAAAGGCACTCGAGTAGATGGAATTTATACTGCAGATCCTGAAAAAGATCCTACGGCAACAAGATATGACAACATTAGCTTCAATGATTGCATCAGCAAAAATTTGAAAGTAATGGATATGACTGCATTCACATTATGCATGGAAAATAAATTACCAATTATTGTTTTTGATATGAATAAACCAGGTAATTTATTGAATGTTGTTCAAGGTTTGGGTGTTGGAACATTGGTGAGCTAATTTTATGCATTAAGCAAATGATATGGTTGTATTCCCAACAGAAGAAAGACTATACAGCAATAAATAATTTTAGTTTTATTACAACAGCACGTATTGTTTGGTTCTAAATTTCCGTTTTTTCAAAGGTGGAGGTCACTTGTCCTCAAGCTATTTCAAGTATATATCAGAGGGAAATAGGTGTTTTTTAATTAATTTATTAAAATTAATATTCTAAATAATAAGATATTGTATATTAGTGTAAAATTTTATACTATGAATACAATCATGCGCACAGCACAAAAAATAAAAGAGTTGCGTGTAAGAAGACAATTAACACAAGAGCATTTTGCCAATTTAATAAATATACAATGTACCAGAACATATCAAAATATTGAAAATGGGATGGTAGAACTGAAGCTTTCAACAATTGCTTTGATTTGTGAAAAACTGAATATTCCAATTCATGTTTTACTTAATAATGAAATAACTATCGATGATTTTTTAATGGAGGAGTATATATTTAAAAAAAATAATGCCGCACAATTAAAGAAGTAATCAAACGCTTTGTTTAGCTATGAAACTTAATCTTTAACTAGATTTTATTTGCTACAACAGCTGAAAGTTGAGAATATTTTTAAAAACAGACACTCACTATAAAAATTAGTTGAGTGTCTGCAAATTGAAATTTATATTTCTAATTTTATTTTATCAATCCATTCACTGCCCCACCATTCTTGTTTATCAAAATTTACTAGTATTATATGGATCCTAGCTTTCTTATTGTCTTTTATTGCGTTTATATTTTTTCTGATATCGTGGGTTTGAAAAGTACTCCCCATGTAAAGAGCAAACGGTATTAAAACAATATAATCAACTAAGCTATTTTGGGCATAATTTATTTGTCTTTTACCAGTAAGGTCAGTAAAACTTTCATAAAGTTTCTTTAAATATAAGAATGTAGTATCCGATACAACAACTCCGCTATCATTTGTGTATTTATTTAAAAAATAATTACTTGGAAAGCTGCTGATATTATTTAATGGTTTTAAATTTTTTAATATCTCCGGAAAAGATCTGTAACATACTACTCCATTACTATATCCATAAGATACAAAAGTGCCATTACTCTTAAATACAAAAGGAAAATTTTTTGAAAGTTGAAATTGAAAAAATAATTTATAAAAATTACCAGGTGAAATTGCAACAATTTCATCAGCAACTATTTTTTTCTTATTTACCCAATTTGTAATACTTGTAATATTTTCAACTTTAGGTTGTTGTATATTAGAGACAACCTTAACCATATTACATGATGTTAATGCAATATATAAAATCAATAAACAAATAGCAAGAAATTTCATAAATAAAGATTTAGATTACTAAAGTAATTGGTAAGGTTACACTACCAAATTCTCCATCAGAATGATTAATATTATAAATTCCGATTGGAACCCAAAATCCTCTATAAATTGTACCACCAATGCTTATAAAATTTGGTAGTTCAAATAAATCTTCATCTTCAATTTCAAAATTATTATTTTTAAATTCATCTTCAGGAAGTTTATTTCTAAAACTTATTTTAACGAAGCCATTACTATAAAATGTATAATCTCCAATCATTTTTCTAGAAACTGAATTATTTTCAGGGCATCTCCCTGCACTTCCACCAAAGGGAAAAATTGAACCATCCTTACATCTTATATACCCTCTATGTCCACATCTGAAGCCAATTCCTCTTGTACAATTTGATTTGCAAGTTGCAATTTGCCAAGATACTCCTACAGCTACTTGTCCACCATGTGCCCAACATGGATCATTGTATCCAGCTCCACCTTCTTCATTGTCTAAACCAGGATTATCGGGTGCAATTTTGGAATGGCTTACTATTTTCGACGGATCGTACTTAAATTTTAAGATCTTTGACGTGGAATCAATTTCTGTATTTTTATTACAGGAGTAAATTAATAATCCAATAAACATAATTGTTAATATTAACATTATATTTTTTATAATATATCAATTTTAAAATATAAAAAATAAGTTACTATACACAGTAATTTCTACTGCATTGTCTCAAAAAATTTCCATTACTTTCTTGTGCTTTATTGCCATTTGGTAAGGCTCTTTATTGTCCTATTTTGGCGGTAAAGGTTAGGTGGTATATTTTTTTTTTTGAAGTATCAAAATTCTTAAGTGTATTTATTACTTCCAAGAATTAGACTTCTCTTTATACGAAGATTGATTTCGTATTACCCGAAGTTCAACTTCGCTTTAGCTATGTTTTGTCAGGTTTTTCAAAAAATCAAGGGCTACTCAGCTTTTCAAATTACTTTCGTAGTTATCAATATCAATCAAGCATGCAACTACATTTTACTACAAAATATTTTTCTGATTTAACACCTGCTGAGTTGTATGCTGCTATCCGCTTGCGCAACGAAGTATTTGTAGTAGAACAAAATTGTGTTTTTCAGGATGCAGATGATAAAGACTTGCACTGCCATCATTTGTTTTTATGGGATCATGAAACCCTTGTGGCTTATGCAAGATTGGTTCCTAAAAATATTGCTTACGACAATTATATTTCTATTGGCAGAGTAGTAGGTAATCCGGCATACAGAAGAAAGGGAACAGGCAAATTATTGATGGCTAAAGCTATTGAAACATGCAATGCAATTTTTGGCAAACAAACGATAAAAATTGGTGCACAATTATACCTCAAAAACTTTTATGAATCTTTTGGATTCAGGCAAGTTGATGCTGTTTATTTAGAAGATGGTATTGAACATATTTATATGTTGCTTCATCAAGACTAATCATTCATTTCTAATGCTAAAAATTTGGCAGTATGGCTATTTTTAATGGTGATCATTTCTTCGGGCGTGCCTTCAAATAAAATTGTTCCGCCACCATCACCACCTTCGGGTCCTAAATCAATCACGTGGTCTGCCATTTTAATTACGTCAAGATTGTGTTCTATCACCAAAACAGAATTACCTCGGTCTACTAATTTATTAATCACATCCATGAGCAATTTAATGTCTTGAAAATGCAATCCAGTGGTAGGTTCATCTAAAATATAAAATGTTTTTCCGGTATCTTTTTTTCCTAATTCGGTAGAGAGCTTAACACGCTGTGCTTCTCCGCCACTAAGGGTTACAGCGCTTTGTCCTAATGTAATATAGCCCAAACCAACATCCTGCAACACTTTAATTTTTCGGTACAACCAAGGTACCGCTTGAAAAAATTCTGTTGCTTCATCTACAGTCATATCTAACACATCACAAATAGACTTTCCTTTGTATCTTATTTCTAGTGTTTCTCTGTTATATCTTTTACCATTGCATTTTTCACAATGCACATATACATCCGGTAAAAAATTCATTTCAATAACTTTCATTCCACCACCCTCACAAACTTCGCATCTGCCTGTTTTTACATTAAAAGAAAAACGACCTGCATTGTAACCCCTGATTTTTGCTTCGGGTACACTTGCAAATAAAGTTCTGATTTCTGTAAAGAATCCACAATAGGTTGCAGGATTGCTTCTTGGCGTTCTGCCAATTGGCGATTGATCTATTTCAATTACTTTGTCAATATGCTCTAAGCCTTTGATGCTTTTGTAGCTTTGAATTGGATAGGTACTATCGTAACAATGTTTGCTCAATAGCGGATATAAAGTTTCATTGATTAAAGTAGATTTTCCACTGCCGCTAACACCGCTTACGACAATCAATTTGCCCAATGGAAACTGTACCGATACATTTTTTAAATTATTGCCCAAAGCACCTTTAAGTTCAAGTGTTTTACCATTTCCTTTTCTGCGTTCTTCTGGGATAGCAATTTTCTTTTTTCCGTTTAAATATTGTGCGGTTTCCGAATTACTTTTTAAAATGGAATCGGGTGTTCCTGCTGCAACAATTTGCCCGCCAAACTTTCCTGCTTTGGGTCCTATATCTATTAAAAAATCACTTGCAAGCATGATGTCTTTATCATGTTCTACTACAAGTACACTATTACCAATATCTCTCAAATTTTTTAATGCTTCTATTAATCTTTGGTTGTCTCTCTGGTGCAAACCAATGCTCGGTTCGTCTAAAATGTAGGTAATGCCTTGTAGTTGACTCCCAATTTGTGTTGCAAGACGAATTCGCTGAGATTCCCCACCACTCAGAGTTTTAGAAGGTCGGTTTAAAGAAAGATAGGTTAACCCAACATCTAATAAAAATTGCAATCGCTCCCTGATTTCTTTTAAAATATCTTTTGCAATTGCATTTTGTTTGGCGCTGATTCTTTTTTCAATATCGTTGAACCAAACAATTAATTTATCTAAATTTTGGTTGCTTAATTCACTGATATTTTTTTCATCTACTTTAAACCATAAACTTTCTTTTTTTAATCTTGCTCCATTGCAGGAATTACAAGATGATAATTCCATGAATTTTTCTACCCATGATTTTAAAGTATCATTACTCTGTGTTGATGTAAACCAGCGTTTCAACATTGGAATAATACCTTCATAACTTCCGGTATATTCATTCGGAATATTTTCATCATCCAAATCCAATGCTAAACTGCTGCTAACCATGTTTTCACCATACAACAATAAATTAAAATGTTCTGCAGGCAACTCTTTCAGCGGTTTTTCTAAATTTATTTTATTTTTTTTGCTGAAAAATCTTACTTGCTGAAAAACGCTTGCTTCCCGTTCTTCTCCAAGAGGTACAATGCCACCTTCATTTACAGATTTTGTTTTATCAGGAACAACAGCATTCATATCAATCGTGTAAATGTTACCTAAGCCCTTGCATAAAGGACATGCACCATAAGGCGAGTTGAATGAAAATGCATTGGGGCTTGGTTCTTCGTAACTGATGCCGGTATCCAAACACATCAACTGTTTGCTGTATTGCGCAACAGTATTGGTATCATTGATGAGTAAAAACATTAAGTCTTTTCCCATTTTTAAAGTTTGTTGCACACTTTGACTGATACGAACTTTCATATCATCTTTAACAGCAAGACGATCTACTACAACTTCAATATCATGGATTTTATAACGATCTACCTGAAGTTTCGGGGTGAGGTCCATTACTTCACCATCAACCCTAACTTTCAAAAATCCTTTCTTGCGGATGTCTTCAAAGAGTTCTCTGTAATGGCCTTTTCTCCCACGCACCAATGGTGCAAGTAAAGAGATTTTTTTGTCTTTGTATTTGCTGAAAATATTGGTAACAATTTCTTCCTCGCTGAATTTTACCATTTTTTTTCCGGTGTTGTAACTATATGCCTCACCAATTCTTGCATAGAGCAAACGCAAGAAATCATATACCTCAGTTACAGTTCCTACAGTACTTCTAGGGTTTTTGTTGGTTGTTTTTTGTTCAATGGAAATTACGGGAGATAATCCCGTAATTTTATCTACATCAGGTCTTTCCATGTCCCCCATGAATTGCCGTGCATAAGCACTGAAGCTTTCCATGTAACGGCGTTGACCTTCGTTGTAAATAGTATCAAAAGCCAATGAACTTTTTCCGCTGCCGCTAACGCCTGTAAAAACAACGAGTTTATTTTTAGGAATTGAAATATCTATGTTTTTAAGATTATGCTCTCTTGCACCAAATACTTCAATAAAATCTTGAGATGGAGCAGTTGCAGTTACTGTATTTATTTTTTTACCTTTTGCCATAATATTTCTTGCGTTCAAATGTATTACAATTGCAACTGGTTTTAGTTTGACTAAATGAAGAATTAAACAGAGATTTGTTGAACTATTTTATTTTTTAAGAATTATTGATTTTAATACTTTTATATGATTGTATTCATCGGTTATCTTGCTTCAGCTTTTTTAGCATTTTCTTTAATTACGGTAAATGCAGTTAAGTTTCGTTGGTTGAATATTTTTGGTTGTGTTTCTTTCATTGTTTATGGGATTTTGATTACTGCATTTCCTGTGATTATAGCCAATGTAACGTTGTTGGGAATTAATATTTATCAGTTGGTAAAAATGTACCGTTATCAAGAAACGTTTTCATTGTTGCCCATACATCAGGATGTTGAATTGATGCAAAAATTTCTTTCTTTTTACAAAACAGATATTCAACAATATTTTCCTGAATTTGATGTTACAGTTCAAGAAAATAGCATTCGATTTTTTGTTTTACGGGATATGAAGGTTGCTAATTTATTTGTTGCACACATTGTTGAAGATGGTATTGCATTAGTTGATTTAAATTATACCATTCCGCAGTTACGGGACTTTAAAATTGGAACTTATATTTTTACCAAGGAGAAGGAATACCTTTTGCAGCGAGGGATTCGTAAAATTGTTTATGAAAAAGTACACAATAAAAATCATCAAAAATTTTTAGAAATAACTGGTTTTAAAAAAGAAATTAATCATCACAATACTTCTTTTGTGTATGATGTAGCTTAGTATTGCATATCACTTTTTAATAAAGCAAATTTCATTAAATGTATTAGCTTGCCATTATTTATTTCGTATTCACGAAGTGTCCCTTCATGTATGAAACCAAGCTTTTTCATGATGGAAATACTAGCTGTATTTTCTGTTTCAACATCGGCTTCAATTCTGTTGAGTTGTAATTTATCAAAACAAAAATTGATCACATTTTTTGCAGCTTCTACGATGTATCCGTTGTTCCAAAATTCAGGGTAAAGCCAATAACCAAGTTCACATTTTTTATTTAAATAATGAATATCGTTTATTCCAATTACACCAATTGGCGTAAGATTATTTTTTAATTCAATTAACCAATATGCTCCTGTTTTATTTTTGAAATGATTGGCATAATAATCCATTTGTTCCTGTACTTCAGATAAATTGTAATATCGGATAAGCATGTATTTCGTCAGTTCATCATTGCTTAAACCCTTTAAAACAGATGGTGCATCTGATTGTTCTATTTTTCTCAGAATCAATCTTTCGGTGATCATTTTTTCAATTTGCATAAATTATTTTATTCGCTGTAATGCAATATTACAAAGGGTTTTAGCAATTAACTAACAAATAGTAGTAAAAATAATTTTGGAAATATTAATTTAGCAATTATACATTTGTATCAGTTCTTTAGACGAATACTTATCAAGAAAGGTGGAGGGAATTGCCCAATGAAACCTTTGCAACCCTTTTAGTTTACTCGACTAAAAGAAGGTGCAAACTCATTTTTTTTAAGATGCTCAATTTATTGTTGCATGATTAAAAAATAGAGATAAGTCAGAGTGTAGTTTGAAATTTTACAACGATAATTCGTTATACTGTACCAAGCTCATCTGATTCAACGGGTGAGCTTTTTTTATGCTCCCTAGTTGAATCTTACTCTCTCTTTCTTGTGTTGTTTTTGTTTGAATAATTACGTTAATATTTTTTCAATCTAAAAAACACAAGATGAATTATTCCAACACATTCACTAACTCAATTGCTTTTAATTCAAAAAAGCAAAGTGTCGATCTTAGTTTTTCTTCAGTTTTAAAATTCATTCGAATTAGAATGATGTTGCTCAACAACAACCATGATAAACATTATTCAAAGCATAGATAGCCGTTATTATTGAACGGATTTTATTCAAATATTTTCGAAAAAAAACGAATCAAACAATTGTTAAATCAAATTCATAACCAATAATTCCTTATAACCAAGGGAATTAAAAATCAAAAAAATTATGAGCAATACACATCGTTTTGAAACACTACAATTACATGCAGGACAACAAATTGATCCAACCACCAAGAGCCGTGCAGTACCTATTTATCAGACTACTTCTTATGGATTTGACAATGCCGAACATGCTGCAAATCTTTTTGGTTTGAAAGCCTTTGGTAATATTTATACCAGAATTATGAACCCGACAACCGATGTATTTGAACAACGTATTGCAGCGCTGGAAGGCGGTGTAGCTGCTTTGGCAGTAGGTAGCGGACAAGCTGCACAATTCATTGCATTGAATAATATCTTGCAAGCAGGAGATAATTTTATTACTACTTCTTATTTATACGGAGGTACTTACAATCAATTTAAAGTTGCATTTAAAAGATTGGGTATAGAAGCACGTTTTGCCGATGGCGATGATGTTGAAACATTTGTAAAACACATTGATAAAAATACAAAAGCAATTTATCTGGAAACAATCGGAAATCCACGATTGAATATTCCTGATTTTGAAAAGTTTGCAGCTTTGGCAAAGGAGTATGATTTGCCATTGATTGTAGATAATACATTTGGTGCAGGGGGTTATTTATTCAAGCCATTGCAACATGGAGCTAACATTGTTGTAGAAAGTGCTACCAAGTGGATTGGTGGTCATGGAACTACCATTGGCGGGGTAATTGTTGATGGAGGAAATTACAACTGGGGCAATGGAAAATTCTCGCAATTTACTGAGCCAAGTGAAGGTTATCATGGCTTGCAATTCTGGAATGTATTTGGTGAAGGAAATCCATTGGGCTTGCCAAACATTGCTTTCATTATTCGTGCAAGAGTTGAAGGCTTGCGAGATTTTGGTGCAGCACAATCACCTTTTAATTCTTTCTTATTGATACAGGGCTTAGAAACATTGAGTTTGCGGGTAGAAAGACATGTTGAGAATGCATTGGCATTGGCACAATGGCTGGAGCAAAATGAAAATGTGGAGTATGTTCTTTATCCCGGTTTGAAGAGCAATAAATACCATGCATTGGCAAAAAAATATTTACCAAATGGGTATGGTGGCGTACTGCAATTTGGCATTAAAGGCGGTAAAAAAAATGCAGCAGAGTTTATTGATAATCTGCAATTAGCAAGTCATTTGGCGAATGTGGGCGATGCCAAAACTTTGGTAATACATCCTGCATCTACTACTCATGAGCAGTTGAGTGAGACGGAACAAGCAGCAAGTGGTGTTGCTCCAAATCAAATAAGGGTTAGTGTAGGAATAGAACACATTGAAGATATTAAAGCAGATTTTGAAAATGCTTTTGCAGCAGTATTTGCTGAAGCAGAGGTATTGGCTTAAAAAATTTAAAAAGTGTTTGTATACTTTAAGGTTTTGTTTTTTGGATAATTCTTTTCATCTCTTAACAGGGTTGTTGAGTTACCTACAGAACCTTGAAGTGTGCGACGCAACAGGCGATGCTATTTGTACAAAAGTTCATTTCGAAAATTAAAAATTAAATTTCTTGTTTCAAGTATTTCATTCATCTAATCAGTTTGGTTTAGAAAGTGGGAAAGTATTGCCAAAACTGCATTTGGGCTATACCACACTTGGAACAATGAATGCAGAAAAGAGTAATGTAGTATGGATATTTCATGCACTTACTGCAAATAGCAATCCTTCTGAGTGGTGGCCCGGAGTTGTGGGTGATGGTTGTGTGATTAATGAGCAACAGCATTTTATTATTTGTGTAAATATGCCGGGGAGTTGTTACGGAAGTATCAATCCTTTGACAGTACAACAAGATAAGTCTGTACCTTATTATTTAGATTTTCCATTATTCACCACAAGAGATATGATTAGAGCTTATCAATTGCTTAAAACATTTCTAGGCATTGAAAAAGTACTTTTAGGAATTGGCGGTAGTATGGGTGGACAACAATTATTAGAATGGGCGATTGAAGAACCCGGTTTGTTTGAACACATTATTCCGATTGCAACAAATGCAAAACACAGTGCATGGGGAATTGCCTTCAACAGTACACAGCGCTTGTGTATTGAAACAGATGCAACCTGGAATTCACCTACTGAAATAGCAGGGATTAATGGCATGAAAACTGCAAGAGCAGTAGCCTTGATCTCATACAGAAATTATGCTACCTATGAATCACAAGATGGTGTTGTTGATGAAGCTTTGCCGGTAGACAAACAAGAATTTAAAGCAACTACATACCAACAATATCAGGGAGAAAAATTGGCAAAACGTTTTAATGCTTACAGCTATTGGTATTTGAGTAAAGGGATGGATTCGCATGATGTGGGAAGAGACAGAAACGGCGTTATTGCTGCATTACAGCTGATTGAAGCTAAAACATTAGTGATAGGAGTTTCATCGGATATTTTATTTCCAGTACAGGAACAAACAATACTGCAACAACATATTGGCAATGCAAAATTGGCTGTAATAGATTCTTATTATGGGCATGATGGTTTTTTATTAGAACATGAAAAAATTGGTTCTTTAATTAAAGGTTTTCTTGAGGAGGAACTTGCAATAATTTGATTTTTAAAAACAAAAATATGGAACAGAAGAAGTTAAATATTGGGCTGTTTGGTTTTGGAGTAGTAGGTGAGGGTTTGTATAAAATATTAAAACAAACGCCTTCATTAAATGCAACAATTAAACGAATTGTAATTAAGCATCCTGATAAGCAAAGAAATGCACCACCAGAAATATTTACACAATTAGCCAATGAACTTTTGAATGATGATGAAATTGATGTTGTCGTTGAGCTAATTGATGATGCAGAAGCTGCCTATCATATTGTTACTACTGCATTAAAAAACGGTAAGGCTGTTGTTAGTGCTAATAAAAAATTAATTGCAGAACATTTGGCTGAGTTATTGCATTTGCAAGAACAATACAAGACCCCGTTTTTGTATGAAGCTTCTGCTTGTGCTTCTATTCCTATTATCAGAAATTTAGAAGAATATTACGATAATGATTTATTGCAGAGTATTACAGGGATTGTAAATGGAAGCACCAATTATATTCTCACCAAAATTTTTAATGAAAAGATTGAATTTGTAGATGCGTTGTTGCAGGCACAGCAATTGGGTTTTGTAGAACGTAATCCTAACCTTGATATTTTAGGAATTGATGCTACCAATAAACTAACTATTTTATTGTTACATGCTTACGGTATTGTTACAAAACCATCATCAATACTGTATTCTGGCATACAAAATATTCAATTGAGCGATTCAAAAATAGCTGCCGAAAAAGAATACCAAATTAAATTAATTGCCAAGGCTGTGAAATTAAATAACGGAAAAATTGCAGCTTACTTATTGCCTCAATTTGTAAAAAAAGAATCACAATTGTACAATGTTGCCAATGAATACAATGGTGTAATTATTGAAAGTGGATTTTCGGACAAACAATTTTTTTATGGCAAAGGAGCAGGAAGTTTTCCAACTGCATCAGCTGTATTGAGTGATATTTCTGCTTTGCGTTATGATTATAAATACGAGTACAAGAAGAAATATCAATCAGCAGAAAATGAATTGAGCAATGAATACTATTTAAAAGTATATGTGAGTTACGACAATTTAAAAAGCATTCAAAAAGAAGCCTTTGAGTGGATTGAAGAATTTCATAGTGGTCAACAAAGAAGTTATTTTGTTGGGGTAATTCATGCAGAGAAATTATTGAAAGATGATTGGTGGAAACAACATGGTGTTTCTTTAATTCTTACCCCAGAACCAATTATTGCAAATATTGATTATAGAGATGTACAGAAAAGAAGTTTGGAATTGGCTGGTGTGTTATAACCTTTACTAAAAGGTTTTAAAATTGTAAGATAAGTTTTCACTTAAAATAGTTATGCCTATATGAACTTAGAAAATTTATTTAATAATTTACCTCCCTTTCTAATAAATATTACTTACTATTGCCTACACACACATTAATATATTTTATATGCTTGTAAAATTGTATACCTTAGTAATCTGTTTTTTGCTTCTGATAAATAAAAATCAAGCACAAGACGCTGCACTTACTGCTGGATTACAAACAATCGCAAACGATGAAGCTTTGGCTGGCATGTCGGTAATTGCTATTCGAGGAGATAGTATAGCCTACCAAGGATATTTTGGAAAAAGAAATATAGCTAGCGATTTACCAGTTAATGCCAACACTAGATATAGAATAGCCTCTATTAGCAAATCAATTTCGGCTGTAGCCCTAATGAAATTATACGAGCAAAATTTGTTTCAACTAGATGATGATGTAAGTTCTTACTTAGGTTTTACATTGCGTAACCCCAATTTTCCTTCAGAGAAAATTACTTTTAGAATGTTGTTGAGTCATAAAAGTAGCATACAAGATGGCACTGGTTATAATGGTTTTTTATCGGCTACATCAGCTTTAACGCCACCACCAATAAGCCAGTTACTTACACCCACTGGCACTTACTATACAGCTAACATGTTTAGAACTGAAAGGCCAGGTACGTACTTTAATTATTCGAATGTACAGTTTGGTGTTATTGGAACTTTGGTTGAAAAGATATCGAACCAAAGATTTGATATTTATGTTCGTCAAAATATTTTACAACCATTGGGCATTACTGGTAGTTTTAATATAGATGATATTGCTGCCGACATTAATGATTTGGCAACTTTATATAGAAGGGTTAGCAATGTTTGGACACCACAAGCAGATAACTTTAATGGCGTTGCACCAACACCTAGAAATTATAGTACATATACAATTGGCAGTAATGGGTTGGTTTTTGGGCCACAAGGTAATTTAAGAATTAGTGCTAGAGAATTAGCAATTTTTACATCTATGATTTCTAGAAATGGCATTTCGCTTTCTGGAGTTAGAATTTTAAATGATAGCACCGTAAGAAGAATGCGAAATCCAGAATATACCTATACCAATGCTGCGAGTGGTAACAATTATTATGGTTTATTTAGAAGCTGGGGTTTGGGCTTACAAATTTCTACTGCAAACCCAACAAACGATCAAGTATTTGCAGGCAAAATAATGTGGGGCCATACTGGCGAAGCCTATGGTTTAATAAGCGATACCTTTATTGATACAGCCACAAAAACAGGAGTTGTATTTATTACCAATGGAAAATTTGGTAGTTATACCTCTTGCAACACAGCTTTTTATTGTGTAGAAGAAAAAGTATTTAATGCAGTAAATACCTTTTTATTAACGTCATTACCCGTAACAATAGATAATTTTAGTTTGCTGAAAAAAAACAATCAAATACAATTATTTTGGAATACACTGAACGAAATAAACAACAATGGTTTTGAAATTGAGAGAAGCACTGATGGCAATAGATTTACAACAATTGCATTTGTTGATTCCAAGGCATTAATGGGCAACAGTACTGCAACAAATCAATATACTTTTAACGATTTAAATTTTTCAGATGGCATAAATTATTATCGTTTAAAACAAGTTGATAAAGATGGCAAAATAACCTATAGTATAGTAAAGCAGATAACTATATCCAAAATAAACGATTTATCCATCCAATATATTTATCCTAACCCAGCAACAAACTTCTTAAATATTGCAATTGGTTCATTTAAAAACCAAAGCGTAAGTATAACAATTATAGATGCTTTAGGAGTACAAAAAATAAATATAATAAAAGATATTATAAAAGGTAATCAAGTTATTACTTTACCAATTTCAAGACTTATAAATGGAGCTTATTCCATACTATTAAATGGAAAAAGTGCAGTTACTTTTATAAAAAAATAGTTGTGGTTTTAGATGCATAATCTATAAAGTTTAAATACTGATATTTTTTACAAAAGGATTTTCTTTAATTGAAGAATTTCACAGAAGTCAACAAAGAAGTTATTTTGTTGGGGTAATTCATGCAGAGCAATTATTCAAAGATGATTTGTGGAAACAACAGGGAGTTTCACTCATATTGGCATCAGATCCTTTGATTGAAAATATTGATTATCGAGAAATTAAAAGACGAAGTTTGGAGTTGGCGGGGGTTGTTTAGTTTTTAGTTATATAGTTTAATAGTTTAGGTAGTTTAGTTAGTTCAAAGGGTTGAAAAGGTTGAAGAAGTTCAACGAGTTGAAATTGTTTAAGTGTTTTATGGATTGATTATAAATAAGACAATAGATTTATTTTCTGCTATAATTTGGAGCTTCTTTGGTGATATCTACATCATGTGCATGGCTTTCTTTCATGCCTGCATTGGTGATTTTTACAAATGTAGCTTGTTGTAATGCCTTGATGTTTTTTGCACCGCAATAACCCATTCCTGCTCGTAATCCGCCAACATATTGATATACAATTTCACTCAAATTTCCTTTGTATGCAACACGACCTTCAATCCCTTCGGGTACAAACTTTTTTACATCATCTTCAACATCCTGAAAATATCTGTCACCACTGCCCTGACTCATTGCACCTAGGCTACCCATACCACGATATTCTTTAAACTTACGTCCTTCATAAATAATTGTTTCACCCGGACTTTCTTCAACACCAGCAAATACACTGCCCATCATTACTACGTTTGCGCCGGCTGCTAAAGCTTTAACCATATCACCTGTATATCTAATTCCACCATCTGCAATTACCGGAATGTTTTTTCCTTTTAGTGCATTGCTTGCTTCCATTACGGCTGTTAATTGTGGTACACCCGCACCTGCAACAATTCGTGTAGTACAAATAGATCCAGGTCCAATACCAACCTTTACACAGTTAGCGCCTGCATTTGCCAATGCCAACGCACCTTCTGCAGTTCCAACATTACCGGCAATGATTTGTAAATTTTTAAAGTTTTTTCTTAATGCTTTTAATGCTTCAATTACACCTTTGCTATGTCCGTGTGCAGAGTCTAAAGTGACTACATCAACTCCAACTTGAATCAATGCATCGGCACGGTTCATTAAATCGTTGGTTATGCCCAAAGCCGCACCCACCAATAATCTTCCGTAACTATCTTTTACTGCGTTAGGGTTATTGGTAAGTTGTAAAATGTCTCTGTAAGTTATTAATCCAACTAATTTTCCTTGTTTGCTTACAACAGGTAATTTCTCAATTTTATAATTTCTTAAAATATTTTCTGCCTTTGCCAAATCAGTTCCTTCAGGTGCTGTAATGAGTTTTTCTTTTGTCATTACTTCACTCACTTTTTTCATTTTGTTGGTTTCAAAACGAAGGTCTCTGTTGGTTAAAATTCCCACCAATTTTTGTTGTTTATCTATAACCGGAATGCCACCAATTTTATATTCTTTCATCAACTTCAAAGCATCGCCAATAGTAGCATCTACAAATAATGTGATGGGATCAATAATCATTGCACTCTCACTTCGTTTTACTTTACGAACCTGATCTGCTTGCTTTTCGATACTCATGTTTTTATGTAAAATCCCAAGTCCGCCTTCTCTTGCCAATGCAATTGCAAGATTGGCTTCTGTAACTGTATCCATTGCTGCAGATAGCATTGGAATATTGAGTACTATGTTCTTTGTAAGATGCGATTGAATGTTTACTTCTCTTGGTAACACTTCGCTAAATGCAGGAACTAACAATACATCATCGAATGTTAAACCATCAATAAATTTTCTTGTAGAAGTGGATTTGTTGCGGGAAGATTTTATTGTTGCCATGTGCAAAGATAAAGTTGCAATTAAATACACCAAAAGTTTTTATAGTATTGATAAATGCCTGAGATTATATATTTGCTTCAAAAAAACATTGAAAACACCAATACTCATTGTTGCATTATTCTGTTTGATTAATGAAATAAATGCACAGGAATCTGAAATTGATTTAAATCCGGTAACTGTTACGGCATCTATTCATCCATTAAAAGTTTCGGCTACAGGCAGAAATATTTTTGTACTTCAGTCAGATTATATATCCAAACTTCCTATCAATTCTTTAGATGAATTGTTGCGTTATGTACCCGGCATTGAAATACAAGCTAGGGGTCCGAAAGGCTCTCAAAGTGATATAGTCATGCGTGGCGGAACATTTCAGCAAGTATTGGTAATCATTGATGGGCTTCGCCTGAATGATCCTAATACCGGGCATTTCAACGGGTATATACCAATCGTTCCTGGAGAGATTGACCGCATAGAAATTTTGAAAGGAGCATCATCAGCAGTGTATGGTTCAGACGCTGTTGGGGGCGTGATAAACATTATAACCAAAACATTTAAGCATCAACAAAAAAAGAATGAAGTTTTTGGTGCAATATCCGGTGGCGAATTTGGATGGTATAATATTAATTCCGGACTTTATTACAACAATAAAAAAACTGCAATCAGTGGGGGTATTTTGTCTAATAATGCAGCAGGGCAACAACAAAGAGGCACGAAGGGTTTTTTTAATAATAACACTGTTTCAGCTTCTATATTTCAACAGATTAATTCTAACTGGAGTTTAAATATTGCTTCAGCATTTGACAACAGAAAATTTGCTGCACAAAATTTTTATACCACATTTTTATCTGATACTGCTAATGAAAATGTAGCTTCACTTTGGAATAGATTACGGTTAGATTATAAAAACAAAAAGAATCATTTTTCATTGAACGCAGGCTATAAAATTGTAAAAGATGAATACCAATATAACTCGGTTTCAATAAAGAATGAAAGTACTTCGAAACTATTGCAATTGCTTGCTTTGTATGAATATGAAATGAATGATAAAAACAATTTTGTAGCGGGTATTCAGCATCAAAATAGAAGCATTGAATCGAATGACAGAGGGGTACATTCCGTACAACAATTTGCAGGGTTTTTTATCTGGAAAAATGAATCAATCAAAAACCTACATGTCAGTCCGGCATTACGATTAGAATGGGATGCAAATGCAGGAACAGAACTAGTGCCTCAGGTAAATATCTCTTATGCATTAAAGCATTTTCATTTAAGAGGCAGTGCTGGCAAAACGATACGCCAAGCAGATTTCACTGAACAATACAATAATTATAATAAAGTTTTGGTAACGGGAGGGCGCATTGGTAATCCAAATCTTGCAGCAGAAAATTCTTTCAGTTATGAAATTGGTGCTGATGTGTTTGTTATCAAAAATGTAAAAATTGCTACCTCTATTTTCAGGAAAGAATACAGTAAATTAATTGATTGGGTAACTACGCCATATACCTTGATGCCGAGAAGAGATAACCTCTCTCCAACAGGAAATTTCGCATTGGCTACTAATATTGCAAGGGTAAATACCAATGGGTTTGAAACTGATATTCAATTTTCAAAAACACTAAAAAACAAACAATCTATTTATTGCACTGCAGGGTTATTGTGGCTTGAATCATTGAGCAGCGATAGTGTGCCATCTTTATATGTTTCTGCACACGCAAATTTGCTTACTAATTTTTCAATTTTATATGCAACAAAACACTTCAATTTTTCTGTGAATGGAATATATAAATCAAGAGCAGAACAAAATGCAACTGCTATTAAAACTACATTATCCAAAGATTATTTTGTACTAAACACTAAGCTTGATTTTATTATTAAAAAGCAATCTAGTATTTTTTTTCAAGTGGATAATGTATTCAATGCCAGCTATAGTGATTTATTAGGAAGTAGTATGCCGGGCAGATGGTTCATGGGTGGAATTAAAATTATGTTTGAAAATAAACA
This sequence comes from Chitinophagaceae bacterium, assembly GCA_947488765.1. Taxonomy (GTDB): domain Bacteria; phylum Bacteroidota; class Bacteroidia; order Chitinophagales; family Chitinophagaceae; genus UBA1930. The sequence continues at coordinate 35,116 of CANLAE010000008.1, forward strand.
TTAAGCTAGTTTATACATTTTGCCTGGCAAAGTGAGAATTACATTTTGTAATTCGAGTGTTAATATTGCTGAAGCAACACTGCTGCTGCTTAAGCCACTTTTGAGATACAATTCATCAATATGAACCGATTCTTTTTCTTTTAAAATATTGGTAATTATTTTTTCATCATCCGTTAATTCAATAAACAATTCTCTTTGTTTTTTGGTAATTCTCTTTTTTTCTTGCCAACCCAATTCTTCAATAATCTGATTGGGGTTTTTTAGTAAAATTGCTTTGTTCTGCTGAATTAATTTCAAGCATCCGCTGCTTTTGTTGTCATAAATTTTACCTGGAACCGCAAATAAATCTTTGTTGTAGTTGTAAGCCATTTCGGCTGTAATCATACTACCACCTTTGATTGCAGTTTCAATAACTATTGTTGCATCTGCAATACCTGCTACAATTCTGTTACGTTGCGGAAAATTAAACCGATCGGGTTTTGTGTTTTTTCTAAACTCAGTTAATAATCCACCATTCAATAACATATCTTTTGCTAAAGATTTATGTTGTGCAGGATAAATTGTATCTAACCCATGAGCTAGAATCCCTACTGTTGCAATATTGTTATTAACACAGGTTTTATGTGCTACTGCATCTATTCCGTAAGCTAATCCACTTGTAATTAAAGCTTGGTGCGGTTGTAAAGTTTCAATAATTTCTTCTGTTATTTGTTTGCCATAATCTGTATTGCTTCTTGTACCGATGATGCTAATAATTTTTGATTCATTTAAATTGGCATTTCCTCTGTAATACAATACTGTTGGGGCATCATAGCAATGTAACAAACGCTGTGGGTAATTTTCATCTGTAATAAAAAGTACTTGAATATGGTACTTTTCTGTAAAAGTTATTTCTTCTTCAGCTATTTGAAACTGACTGAAACTTTTTATTGATTTTGCTTTGATTTCTCCAATGCCTTCAATGGTGCTTAACTCTTTTTTCTTTGCTTTAAAAATACTGGTAGCATCACCAAAATATTCAACGAGTTGTTTTGCCTGTACGGGCCCAATACCAGGTACAAGTGTTAGTGCAATTTGATTGATTCGTTCATTATTCATCTTAAAATAAAGATAAATATAATATATATATTACAAGCTCACAATCAAAAATTCTGTTCGTCTGTTTTTTGCTCTTCCTGCTTCAGTTGTATTGTCGGTAATAGGTTTTGTTGCACCAAAACCTTTGAAACTTAATCTTTTACTTGAAATGCCTTTTTGTATTAAATAATCTACTACGGATTTTGCTCTGTTATTTGATAATACTTCATTATCAGAAGCCTTTCCTATGTTGTCTGTATGCCCATTAATTTCAACTTTTAGTGTTGGATTATCAACAAGTATTTGGTAAAGTTTATCTATCTCAATCAAACTCACAGGCAATAGTTCAAAAGCGTTATTTTGAAATTGAATATTCTTAAAAGTTACTACTTTATTCAGGCTGATAGATTCTAAGGCAATGTCTTTTTTGTAAGTGCTATCTGCATATAAATTGGTTAGTGAATATTGTTCGGTATAATACAAATAGCCGGATCTGTTTACGGAAAAAGTATAGTCTTTGCCAGTTGGTAGCGTAATAAAATATTCACCTACTTCATCCGTTTGAATTTTCATTAAAACCTTAGCTGTACTATTATCAATTAGTTCGATGGTACTTGGTAAACCCTTGTTTGTTTTTTTATCAAATACTTTTCCTTTTACATACAGTGTTCTTGCGGGTTGGAAGTATTTTGGTAAAGTAAATTTATACAAATCAAGACCACCTCGGCTATCACTTCTGTCACTTGCATAATAGGCTGTTTTTCCGTCGGCACTTACTGCTATATAAGCATCTTCATTAACTGTATTAATTGGATATCCTAAGTTTTCAGGCAAGCCCCAATATCCATCTTTATCTCTGCGCATTATAAACAAATCAGCGCCACCATATCCAGGCCACCCATCGCTTGTAAAGTATAAACTTTTATTATCCGGGTGAATGTATGGGGCATATTCATCACCTGCAGTATTGATGCTATCACCCATATTGATTGCTTCCCCAAATTTTCCATTTGCTTGCCTCACACTGTAGTATAAATCTTTACCACCAACACCTCCATATCTGTTGCTGCTGAAATACAATATCCGTTTATCAGGGCTAAGGCTAGGGCTGCTTTCCCAGAAATCAGTATTAATATTTGGGCCTAAATTTTCAGGCTCACTCCAACCTTCGGGAGTATAATAAGAAATGTACAAATCAAAATCGCCGAAGCCTTTTACCTTTCCAAAATTACCTGCAAAAATCATCCATTCGCCATCGGCAGACATAGTGATTGCTCCTTTGCTTGCTTCGTTGTTAATATCACCTTTTATGAATGTTGCCGCACCATATTGTTGATGGTTTATTTTGCTTTGCATAAACTCTTCTCTGATTCCTTCCCCTCTTCTTGTAAATACCAGCAAACTATCGTCGATACTGATGTTGGGGTAATATTCACTTCTTTCAGAGTTAACGCTATCTCCTAAATTTATAGGTGAAAAGTCAAGACCAATCTCGGGATGTTCTTGCTTAAATTTTATTGCAAACTCATAGCATCGTTTTCTGTAGTTTCCACTTTTAATACTTCTGTCGCTTATTTTAGGAACTGAAAGAAAATAATTGACAGCTGCTAATGCTTCTTCAAATTTTCCTTGTCCTGCAAGATTGATAGAATAAGGTAAATGATATTGTTTGAAATAAGTGGTGTCTTTTCTTTTGGCTAATTCATAAAATTGTACAGATAAATCATGTTTTTTTAATTGCCCATAAACGCCTGCAAGAGATAAAATTGCATCCACATAATTTGTGTCCTGAATAATACTTTTTTGAAGCAAAGGAATTGCTTCAATCAAATCACCATCCTTTAAATATTCAATAGATTGTTCGTATGTTTTTGTTGCTTTGGGATTGATTTTTTCCGGCACATAGATTTGACTCTTTGCGTTCTGAAAACCAATCATTAAAAGTATTAAAGCAATAATTTTTATTCGTTTCAATTCAAGAGTATTTAGGGTAAAATTTTCGTTAGCATTGTAATATCCGAAAAAGAAAATCAATAAGCTGTTAAAATGAAAATTGTTGTAATTACTTTTTTATGAAACCAATTTTAATTAAGGGATATCAACATATTTATGCAATTGCAAACTCAGTTCCCATTGCGGATTTTTTTTAATGTATTCAATGATTAAAGGAACCACATTTTGTTTTTTATCCCATTCGGGTTGTAAGTATAATTTACAATTTGAAGGTACTTGTTGTGCATAGGTTTCAGCCCATTCAAAATCATGTTTGTTAAAAACTACCACTTTCAATTCATTGGCTACTGCAACAACTTCGGGTAATGGTGCTTTGAATTTTTTTGGAGAAAGACAAATCCAATTCCATTTTCCGCTTAAAGGCGATGAACCACTTGTTTCAATATTTGTTTCAAATCCTGCTGATTGCAGTTGTTGTGTCAACTCATCGAGTTTATGCAATAATGGTTCGCCACCGGTAACTACAACAAGGGGTTTTGTTTTCAATGATTTGTTGATACTTATTCCTGCCTCTTCCATTGCTTTTGAAACAATTTCAGCCACTGTATATTTTGGATGTTGAGAAGCATCCCAGCTATCTTTCACATCGCACCAAACACAACCAACATCACAACCACCTAATCTGATAAAATAAGCAGCACGACCTTGATGAAAGCCTTCGCCTTGCAGGGTATAAAAGCTTTCCATTACCGGAAGCATCATTTCGTTGGGTAATGCCATTATTTAATTTGATTGTTTAATAAGTAAGCTTGTAAGGTATTTTTTAGTAATCCTGCGATTGTCATTAATCCAACTCCGCCGGGTACAGGAGTTATTGCAGCACATTTTGAAGCCACTTCATCAAAAGCTACATCACCCTTTATTCTAAAACCTTTTTTTGCAGTTTCATCGGTAACCCTTGTAATTCCTACATCTATCACTACTGCATTTGCTTTTACCATATCTGCCGTAATGTAATTTGGTTTGCCAATGGCAGCAACAATAATGTCAGCTTGTAAACAAATTTCTTTTAAGTTGGCGGTATAACTATTGCACAATGTAACCGTGCAATTCCCTCTTTTTAAATTGCTGCTTAATAAAATACTCATTGGTCTGCCTACAATATTGCTTCTCCCTATTACAACTGCATGTTTGCCTTTTGTTTCAATATCAAAATGTTCTAGCATCAACATGATGCCATAAGGTGTGGCCGGAATAAAAGTTGGTAACCCCTGAACTAATTTACCAACACTAATTGGGTGAAATCCATCAACATCTTTTTCGGGAGCAATTGTTTCAATCACTTTTGCTTCGCTGATATGCTTTGGTAATGGCAATTGTACCAAAATGCCATCGATGTTATTATCATGATTGAGCGCTTTAATTTTTTCCAATAAAACAGCTTCAGATACTGTTGCATCTAATCTTATTAAAGTTGATTCTATACCTACTTCGGCACAGTTTTTTACTTTACTCGCTACATAAGTTTCGCTTGCACCATCATTGCCTATTAATATAGCAGCTAAATGCGGGCTGCGACTTCCGTTATTTTGAAGTTCAATAACTTGTTGTTTCAAATCATCTTTTACAGATTGTGAAGCAATTTTTCCGTCTAATAATATCATAATGACAAAGGTAATAGCTCCTCTATAAAACGTTGGAGTTACTTTATGCTGATTTAAAATATTTTTGAAATAAGGGGTTAGCTATTAAAAAAAATAAAAAAGTTAACAAATTGTTACCATTATTAGTATATTTACGCTTTAAATGTTAAGATAAAAACAATACGCACATGAAAAAAATGCTATTCTTAATGGTGATGTCGCTATTTACAATTACAGTAGCTTTCGCCCAAACCCGGTTAGTTTCCGGAACAGTTAAGGATGATAAAGGTGAACCAGTTCCCTTTGCATCTATTTTAGTTAAAGGTACGAAAACCGGTGTGGCAGCAGATGCTAATGGTGCATTTAAAATTAATGCAAAAACTGGCGATGTACTTGTAATTTCTGCAGTAAATTTTAAAACAATTGAAGAAAAAGTTGGTTCTGCCAATGTAATGAATCCTTCGTTGACAAAAATGGAATCAACTGCTGAAGTTGTTGTAACAACTTCTTTGGGGCAATCTAGTAAAAAGAAAGAATTGGGTTATTCGGTTGCTACAGTTAAAGCTTCTGAATTAACACAAGCTAAAGTAGTAAACTTACAAAATGGTTTAACTGGTAAGGTTGCCGGATTGAATATTACCACAACAAATAATGGTGTATTTGCCGATACAAGAATTACCCTTCGTGGTATTCGTTCTTTAACGGGTAACAACCAACCAATGTTAATTTTAGATGGTGTGCCTATTAGCTTAGGTTACATTAACTCTATTAATCCTAATGATATTGCAGATGTTACAATCTTGAAATCTGCATCTTCAACTGCTTTATATGGTGGTGATGGTGTAAATGGTGCGATTGTAATAACTACTAAAAAAGGGAACAAATCAAAACCTCAAGTTTCTTTGAGCTCAACCGTACAGTTTGAGACTGTTTCATTTATGCCAAAATTCCAAACACAGTTTGGTAGTGGGTCTAGTGAAGATGCTAATGGATATGGTATTTATGATCCTGTTGAAAACCAGTGTTATGGACCGGCATTTGATGGTTCTATGGTTCAAATTGGTCGTACAAGAGCTGATGGTTCTAAGTTTATGACCGATTATAGTGCTAAGCCTGATGAAAAGCGTAAGTTTTTTAATACAGGAGCTACTACACAAAATGACTTTTCATTCTCTACTGGAGATTTTTATTTAAGTGTTCAAGATGTAAACATCAAGGGTATTGTTCCTAAAGATGTAAACCACAGAACTTCCGTAAGGGTTTCTGCTATTAAAGAATACAATAAGTTCAAAGCAACTTTCAATGTAACTTATACACAAAGTAACTACAATGTTACTACGGGTGATATTTATTGGAGCGTGTTTAATACCCCAATGCAAATCCCTTTAACGCAGTTTAAAGATTGGAAAAATGATTCTGATTGGGGTAATCCTAACAACTATTTTAGCGATTATTATGGTAATCCGTATTTTGAAATTGACAATGAAAGACAAAAAGGAAGAAGCCATGATCTAATTGCAAATCTTGAATTTAACTATAGATTTACAGATTGGTTAAGCGCTACTTATAGAGTTGGTGGAACTGTAAATACAGGATATTCTAAATCTACCAATGGTGCATTTGTATATTCTGATTTTGCAAAAAATTCAAATAAATACATAGCAGGAACTGATTTAGCAGCCTCTGTATCTGATAATACAAGTAATTCAAGTCGTATTACTGCTGAGTTTTTCTTGAGTGCAAGAAAACAATTTGGTAAATTCAGAGTAGAAGCTTTAGCAGGTCATTTGTTTAGAGAAACACAAGCTAAGTCAATTGGTGTTGCTACTGGAAGCGGTGGATTGGGTATACCAACTGTATTTAACGTTAATGCACGTAAAGGTGAGCCAAGTGTAAGTGAAGGTACTTCTATGACTAGATTACAACGCTATTATGCAAAAGCTACTGTAGGATACAATGGTTGGTTGTTTGCTGAGGTAAATGCTAACATGGAAGATAATTCAGTATTGGCATCTGCATTGAATTTTGATGCAAAATCAATCAACTACTTCTATCCTGGAGCAAACGTATCAGTTATCTTAAGTGATGCAATTCCTGCAATTAAAAATAGCAAAGCAATCTCTTTCTTAAAATTAAGAGCTGCTGTTGCAAAAACAGGTAATACCAATGCATTGGGTGCTTATAGTTTAGAAAATACTTTCGGTAATGGTTCTAATTTCCCTTACGGAACTTTATTAGGATATACTGCAAGTAATACTTTGAAACCTGCAACCTTACAACCTGAGTTTGTAAATACCACTGAATTTGGTTTTGACTTAGGCTTTAACAAAAATAAAATCAACATTGAAGCTACATATTACAAGCAGGATAACTCAAATCAAATATTAACAGGACAAGCTTCTGTATCTTCTGGGTTTACCGGAATTTTACAAAATGCAGCTTCTTTTGTGAATGAAGGTTTTGAAGTTGATTTGAAATTAACGCCGTTATTTAAAATCAATAAATTCAATATGGATTTTAAAATCAACTACTCTTACCAACAAAACAAAGTATATAAAGTATTGGATGGTGGTGTAGATGAGTTGGGTATTGGCAATGGTAACTTTATCATTAAAGGATATTCTGCTTATACTTTTAAATTAACTGATTATAAGAGAGATCCGGAAGGACATGTGATCGTTGATGCAAATACAGGTTACCCAAGTTTGGATGCAACTCCAAAAATATTTGGACAAACTTTACCTAAACATTATTTGGGTATGACTGCAAGCTTTAGCTATGAAAGATTCAGTTTGAATATTGTGGCTGATTACCGTGCAGGTGCTCAAATTTATAACGGTATTGGTCCTGATATGGATTTCACAGGTATTTCATATAGAAGTGGTCAAAATGCTCGTCAACGTTTTGTATTCCCTAACTCTGTTTATGTAGATGGTTCAGGTAAATATGTTACCAACACAAACATTTATACACAAAGCGGTGGTTATGGTTTCTGGGAGTCTTCAGCTTACAATCGTTCTATCAATTCAAACTACTTATGTAGTGCTGATTTCTGGAAGATAAGAGAAGTTGCTTTAAGTTATAATATCCCTGTAGGTATTTTTGGAAAGCATATTCCAATTAAAGGAGCTACTGCTACTTTAACTGGTCGTAACTTGTTTACATTCTTGCCAAAAAATAATGAATGGACAGATCCTGAGTTTTCTAATACAACAGGAAATGCTCAAGGTGTAAACAGTACATTCAATACCCCTCCAACAAGAATATGGGGAGCTAACATTACCTTAAACTTCTAATTTTTAGCAAACACAATAAATAGTAAGACAATGAGAAAAATTTCAATCATAACCTTGGTTCTTGCAGTTGTAATGATTGCCAACCAAAGTTGTACGAAAACATATTTCGATATTAATAAAGACCTGAACAACGTTACATCTGGTACGGTAACTTATGATGTAGTTTTACCTGCTGCATTAAGTACCTCTGGAAGTATTATTGCAACACAATGGGGTTTCTTGCAAAACTGGATGGGCTACTGGGCACGTTCGGGTAGCTACTCTGCAAATTCTGTAGAAGAAACTTATAACATTACTACAAGTTTTGGTACAGGTATTTGGTCTAATTTATTAGATAACAATTACGATTATCAAATTATTATTGCCAAAGCAAACGCAGCAGGAGCTGGATATTACGAAGGAATTGCTCGTATCATGAGAGCACACAATACTGCTTTATTGGTAGATTTATACAACAATGTACCATACTCTCAAGCAGGTCAGGGTGCAAGTGGTAATATTACCCCGTCTTATGACAATGGGTTAACGGTGTATAAAGATTTATTCAGACAATTAGATACTGCAATCTCTTTAATTAAAGTTGCATCTACAACTGGACCTAACAAGGGCATTACTGAAAATGATATCATGTTCAAGGGCAATAATGCACTTTGGGTAAAATTTGCCAATACACTTAAATTGCGTATGATTATTCACATGCATAAAGTTCCAACTACTGAATTCGATAGAGCATCTGAATTGGCTAAAATTGTTGCAGAAGGCAGTGGATATTTAGGTGCAGGTGAAAACGCTGCTGTAAATCCAGGATATGCTGCAGACAAGCCTAATCCTTTTTATAATTCATTCATCAAAGATGCCGCTGGTAATGCAACTGGTAACAATAGATACTATGCAGCTAATAAGTGGGCTATGGAATACTACAAATGGAATGGTGATTTGAGAAAAAATTATTTTTATGCTCCGGTTGGAGGAACAGGAACAACTTACACGGGGGTTGATTATGGATTACCTCCATCTACAACAAATGCCTATACGTCACTATCTTTAATTGGTGCAGGTTTAGGTAAAAGTCCTACTATGTCTCAATGGATTTTAACAGGAACAGAAAGCTTGTTCTTGCAAGCAGAAGCAGCACAAAGAGGCTTCATTACAGGAACTGCTGCAACTTTATTGTCAAGTGCAGTTGCAGAATCTTTTTCTTGGTTGGGTGTACCAACAACAACGCAAACTGCAAGTGGTTATTTATCATTTAATGCAACATATACAGATTGTGATATTAGTGCTGCTGCTGCTCCGGCATCTGCAACAGCTACCGCTACAGGGGATAAGAATTTTACTATTCTTTCTCAAAAAATGTTCGCTTTAAATGGAATTGCTCCTTTTGAGATTTTTACTGATTGGAGAAGAACTGATATCATTTATGGAACAGGAAATGCAGGCTATACACCAGGTCCGGCATTATCGGTTTCACCTGCTGTAGGAAGTAATAAAATTCCAACAAGATTGTTTTATCCTCAAAATGAGTATAACTACAATGCTGCTGCAGTTGCAGCGCAAGGAACAATTACTGCACAAACTAAAATTTTCTGGGATCGTTAATTCACATATTTAATTAAGGAACAACTAAACTTTATATCATGAAAATAAATATCGCTTCACTTAGTGCTTTATTGATTTCAGCAGCAATGTTTACAGGCTGTTTGAAAGACAATGGTTTTGAAAACCAAGAGTACGGCATCAAAAATCCATCTGGTGGGTCTTTGGGAATCTCATTCCCTGAATCTCCTGAAAAAGATTTTGCAATTGATGCCTTGAATACAGCACAAACTGTTACTATGTGTAATTTGAACTTAGAGGCAGATCAACCTGCTCCTACTGATGTTCATGTTAATTTAGTAATGAATCCAACTTTAATATCAACTTACAATACAGCAAATGGTACATCTTTAGTTAGTTTGCCAACTAGCAGATACACAATGAATATGAAAGTTACAATCCCAAAGGGTGCAAGAATGGGAGATGTAAGTATCAGCGTACCAAATGCTTCTTTAATAGATCCAACATTGTCTTATGCTATGGGTTTATCAATAGCAAGTGTTGATGAAGCAGGATATACTATTGCATCTAATCTTAAAAATATCTTGTTGAAAATCAGTGTAAAAAATAAATATGATGGTACTTATGTTTTAAAATCTAAATTATTAGATTGGCAAAATAGTACACCATTTAATATTGCAAACACGCCTTTTACATGGCCAGGTTCTACTTCTAGTTATGGTTCAATTTTAATGATTACTGCGGGACCAACTAGTGTTAAAATGTTTGATGATTGGGGTTTTGGTACTTACATTCACCCTATTAAAACAACAACTCCATCATGGTCAGGTTTTGGTTCTACAGAACCTAAATTTACTTTTGATGGAACAACAAACGCTTTAACAGCTGCTACAAACGACTTTCTAAATCCTACTAATGGAAGAGCTTTCAAAGTTAATACAGCAGTAACTACCAGCAGATGGGATCCTGTAACAAAAAATATTTATGCAGCAATTATCATGACTCAACCAGGCAGATCAGATTTGCAAATTTTTGATACACTAGTTTACGTAGGTCCAAGATAATTACAAAATAAATTTATTTTATTTATAATAAAAGCCACACTATCTTAGTGTGGCTTTTAAATTTTTTAATATATATATTTTATGAAAAAATGCTTACTCGTAATTCTTGTTTTCGTTCAGTTTTCAATATTCCAATCAAATGCTCAGGGTATTGCTTTCACAGATCCTGCAAAAGCATTTAATAAAATGATGTTGGATAAAAATGGCGAAGGGTCTAATCTTGAAAGAGTAGGAACCTATAAAGTAAAAGGCACATCATTATACTTTGGTGGTAGTTTAAAAGGAACTATCTATACAAAAGAAAGAGCTTTTCCGGATGTATTGATTAGTTACAATACATACAATCAATATGTAGATATTTATGACAATAGCAATACGCCTATTGCTACTAAAAAATTCAATGAATTGGATTCATTTAAAGTTAAAATAAATACAAGTGAATTTAATACCAATTCTACTTTCATTTCATCTTTAGTTTTACAAAGTAACGACAACTGCTTTTTTCAAGTAATATCACTTGGTAAAAAATATGCTTTGTTCAAAAAATACCATACCGATTTAGGAATTGTAACAGAAAATCAATTTCAAGCAGATTTAAGACAATATGATTTGTTGACTGATTATTATTATACTGAAACTGGTATGAAGGGTGTTAAAAAAATTAAACTCACCAACAACGGAATTATTAAAGAATTCAAACTGGTAAAAGATGTAAGCAGAATTGTAGAGGAAGGCTCTTTAATCTTTAATCCTGAAGGTATCTTGCTCAATGTTTTCGAAGAAATTAATAAATAAGTTAATACTAATTTTTCAGTTGTAACATGCTTGTAAAAACTTTTGGCAGTGCCGTTTATGGCGTAGAAGCAATTACAATTACTATTGAAGTAAATGTAAGCAGTGGCCAAAATTATTATATCGTTGGTTTACCCGATAATGCAGTAAAAGAAAGTTTACAACGCGTTGAAGCTGCTATAAAAACCAATAATTACGAAATGCCACGCACCAAATTGGTGGTGAATATGGCTCCAGCTGATATCAAAAAATCTGGTAGTGCTTTTGACTTGCCCATTGCAATTGGTGTTTTGGGTGCTACCAATCAACTAGAAAATCCGGACTTATTAAAAGACTATTTAATGATGGGGGAATTAAGTCTTGACGGAACAATACAACCTATTAAAGGGGCATTGCCTATTGCCATTCAGGCAAGGAAAGAAGGCTACAAAGGATTGATTATTCCCAAAGCAAATGCGAGAGAAGCGGGTCTGGTAAATAACCTTATCGTTTATGGAGTAGATCATTTAAATGAGGTGGTGTCATTTTTTAATAATCCGGAATCTTTAAAACCAATTCTTGTAAATACAAGAGATGAGTTTTTTGCCAATCAATACGAATTTGATTTTGATTTCAGCGATGTTAAAGGACAGGAAAATATTAAACGTGCTTTAGAAATTGCAGCAGCCGGTGGTCATAATGCAATTTTAATTGGTCCGCCCGGAGCGGGCAAAACCATGCTGGCAAAGCGTTTGCCAACAATCTTACCTCCGTTGAGTTTGCAAGAAGCATTGGAAACAACAAAAATTCACAGTGTTGCAGGAAAGTTGCCGGAGAATAGTTCATTGATTAGCAAACGACCTTTTAGAAGTCCGCATCATACAGTTAGTGATGCAGCTTTAGTTGGTGGTGGTAGTGTTCCCCAGCCCGGTGAAATTTCTCTGGCACACAATGGTGTTTTGTTCTTAGATGAATTACCGGAGTTTAAAAAAACGGTACTAGAAGTTATGCGACAACCAATGGAAGAACGAATGGTAACCATTAGCCGTGCAAAATTGGCATTGGATTTTCCAGCAAATTTTATGTTGATTGCGAGTATGAACCCCTGCCCATGTGGCTTTTACAATCATCCCGATAAAGAGTGTACTTGTCCAGCCGGATCTGTACAAAAATATTTACACAAAATAAGTGGTCCGTTATTAGACAGAATTGATTTGCATGTTGAGGTTACACCAGTTGCATTTAGTGAATTGAGCAATAGTAAAAATGGCGAAAATTCAGCAACCATTCGTGAAAGAGTAATTGCTGCAAGAGCAATACAAACCGAACGTTATAAAGCACAAACTGGTATTTATTCCAATGCGCAAATGAGCAGTAAAACGTTGCGAGAAATTTGTGCGATTGATAATATTGGCGAAACATTATTGAAGAGAGCAATGGAGAAATTAAACCTGAGTGCAAGGGCTTACGACAGAATATTGAAGGTAAGCCGAACGATTGCAGATTTAGCTGCAAGCGAAAAAATTAAACCCGAACATCTCGCTGAAGCCATTCACTACAGAAGCTTAGACAGAGAAGGCTGGGCAGGGTAATGATTAATCTTCCAAGTGAATAGAAATGGTAATCATACGAGATTGCAACTTGTCAAAAACATTACTATATTTTAATGATGCGTCTCTGCTATGAATATTGGATAATCCGTAACTGTATTTTATTTCTGGAGAAAAAGTAACAAAGGGTAAGTAAAAATTAAATCCAATTCCGGCTTCTAATGCAAAATCATTTGTTTTTAGTTTTACCAAATCTTCGGCATTTCTTGCAGTAGAATTACTAGCTAAATCCATATCAAATTTTGCTCCGGCTAAAATATAAGTTCTGAAATTATTAATGCGGTCCGAATTAAATTTCACATGAAATGGAAAACTGACAATGGTAGATTGTAATATCTTTTTTTCTTCTCTTAATGGGTAATTAACATTGTAGGTAAAATATTTTGCTCCGCCGATAATGAGTTGGGGGTTAACCCTGAATTCAAAATACTTATTGATTTTTATAGTTCCTAGTAAGCCTAAAGCAATACCACCACTTGCTCCGGGTTCGGCACTCATGATACTGTCATCAGCTAAAAATTTAGGATGTTTTGATCCGGTAAGATAGCTGCTGTTGTATGCTAAAGTCATCCCAAAATAATATGGCATATCATCATGGTCTGGACGATTCAGATCTCTGTATTGTGCTTGTGTTTTTGTAATTAAAAAAACGATACAAGCCATTATAATTATTTGCTTCCGCAATAAATGGTACATATGCCTATACTAAGTTTTTTTAAAAAAGTATTTTTAAAACCTGCATCATTCATAATGCTTAAAAAATTGATTCCCTCCGGAAACGCTTGAATTGAACCGTTAAGGTATTGATAAGCATCTTTATTTTTTGCAAACAATTTCCCAAAATTTGGCGCAATCACATTCATGTATAAAGAATAAATGCTTTTGAATCCTGTTTGAGTGGGTTTGCTGAACTCCAAAATGACAGCTTTGCCGCCCGGTTTCAGCACTCTGTACATATCTTGTAACCCTTGTGTAAGATTTTCAAAATTACGCACTCCAAATGCAACGGTAATGGCATCAAAAGTATTATCTGCGAAGTTTATTTTTTCGCTATCGCCTGTTTGTAATTCAATTGTTTCATTTAAGCCAAGGTTGCTGATTTTTTTTCTGCCAAAATCCAACATGCCTTCGCTAATATCAATACCAATAATCTTTTTAGGGTGCAATAATTTTTGGGTAAGTATGGCAACATCTGCAGTACCTGTTGCAACATCTAAAATGTACTGAGGCTGTATGCTTTTTAATTGCTTGATTGCTTTTTTTCTCCAGCCAATATCTATTCCGGCACTTAAAAATCGGTTCAAAAAATCATAGCGAAAAGCAATATCATTAAACATAGATGCCACCTGTTGTTTTTTGCTTAAACTACTCGCATTATCCGGAACGATTGTATCATGTGCAAACTTACTCATACGTAACAACGAAGATAAGCATTGCTTGGTTTTAGCTGCTTTTGTTTGCAGTAGTTATTAAAAATAGTTGTTTCAATACAACAACAGGTATTGCTCACAACTTACTATCTATTACTTGAAAAAAGCCAATTATCTTCGTATCTGAATGAAGGCATTAATTTATAAATCTACGGGCAGCTGGTATATTACCAAATCAGAAACTGGTAAGTTGTATAATGCACGTATAAAAGGGGTTTTAAAAATTGATGGCATTACTTCTACCAATCCTATTGCAGTTGGAGATGAAGTGGAAATGGATTTGGAAAATGAATTAGAAGATACAACCACTATCACAAAAATTCATGAACGAAAAAATTATGTTGCCCGTCAATCTCCGCACAACAAACACCAACATCATATCATTGCAAGTAATTTAGACCAAAGCTTGTTATTTGCAACTTTAAAAGATCCCAAAACATCTACCGGTTTTATCGATCGTTTTTTAGTGGCTTGTGAAATGTTTCATATTCCGGCTATTCTTGTTTTTAATAAAGCAGACGTTTACCGACAAAAAGAATTGGAAAAGTTTGAAGAAATAAAAGCCAATTATGAAGCAATTGGTTACACGGTAATTTTAGCAAGTGTTCAAAATAATTTAGGCATTGATACAATTAAAGGTTTACTAAAAGATAAAACTACTTTGTTAAGCGGGCATAGCGGTGTTGGAAAATCTACTTTTATCAATAAATTATTTCCTGATTTAGGATTACGTACTACTGAAGTAAGCAGCTGGAGCGGTAAAGGCATGCACACCACCACTTTCGCCGAAATGTTTGATTTGCCTTTTGGTGGAAAAATTATTGATACACCCGGTATACGTGAACTAGGAATTACTGGATTGACAAAGCAAGAATTGAGTGGTTATTTCCCCGAAATGAAAGCCCTAATTAATGAATGTCAGTTTAACAATTGCATGCACATCAATGAAATGGATTGTGCTATTAAAATTGCTGTAAACGAAGGGGTGATTGCTATTGACAGATACGTAAGTTATATGAATATCCTAGATACAATTATTGACAAAAAGTATTAATTACCAAATTTATCCAGTTTATAAGCAGGAGCTTTGGGTATTTTTTTATCCCCTCTTAATAACTTTTCTGCTCCAACATTTTTACCGTTACTTGGACAACCATTTTTATTTGCACCGCCTCCAAAAATACTATTAAATAAACTGCATGAGCTTAATGTAATTAGTACAACTAATATTACAATGATTTGCTTTAATGATTTCAATGTTTCAATTTTTGGATAATACAAAGATGTAGAATATTGAGTACGAAAAAATATTTTTAGGACTACAATACAAATTATTTTTTGGCATCGTTGTATGCATCAAACCAGCTTGCATATTTTACATAATTATTGGCAATGCGGTTAATCTCTCCGCTGATTAAATTTTCTGAAATATCTTTTACTTTTTTTGCAGGCACTCCGGCATAAATACTTCCGGCTTCTACCACAGTACCTTCTAATAATACAGCACCTGCTGCAACAATACTATTGCTGTGTATTTCGCATCTGTCCATTACAATACTACCCATACCAATCAATACATTATCGTGTATCGTGCAACCATGTACCAATGCATTGTGCCCAATAGAAACATTGTTTCCAATGATAGTTGCATTTTTTTCATAGGTACAATGTATTACTGCGCCATCTTGCACATTCACCTGATTGCCCATTTTAATAAAGTTTACATCTCCACGAACTACTGCATTAAACCAAATGCTGCAATTGTTTCCCATCGCTACATCGCCTATGATTGTTGCATTTGGAGCAATAAAACAGTTTTCGCCAAAGGATGGAGTTTTGTCTAGTATGGTTAGAATGTAGGACATTGTTTTAAGTTGACAGATTTTTGGATGACAGGATTACTATTTCAAATGTAACTTTATCTTTCATAAAAATTGTTATGACCAGCTATAAAAATTTGTTGGCTTGGCAAAAAGCCATGCTTTTGGTTAAAGAGATTTATACTGTTACCAAACTTTATCCTAAGGAAGAATTGTTTGCATTAACCTCACAAACAAAACGGGCTGCTGTTTCTATTCCAAGTAATATTGCAGAAGGTTGTGGCAGAAAATCAAAAAAAGATACGAGTCATTTTTTATACATTTCAAGAGGATCATTGTATGAATTAGAAACACATTTAAATATTGCTGTAATGATTGAAATTTTATCAGAAGCATCTTTTCAAAAAATTACATTAATATTAGATGAATGCTTAAAAATTTTAAACGGCTTAATCCGCAGATATGAAATTGATGACTTAAAATAAAAATAATTTTTTATGAAACCTCTGTCATCTATCATCTAATCTCTGTCATCTTAAAATTGTCATCTTAAAACTGTCATCTCCCAATGAATACACGTCAATTATTTCTTGCTCATCTTGCACAAACTTCTCCTGCGCCAATTGGAATTGAAATGGTGAAAGCAGAAGGAATTTATTTGTATGATAAGGATGGTAAAAAATATATTGATGGAATCTCAGGATTTAGCGTTGCCAATATTGGACACTCTAATCCGTTGGTAATTGAAGCTGTAAAAAAGCAAGCTGAACAATACATGCACTTAATTGTGTATGGCGAATTTATTCAGCAGCCACAAGTAGCTTATGCAAAATTATTAACCGATTATTTACCCAAATCTTTAAACTGTGTATACTTTACCAACAGTGGTGCAGAAGCAACAGAAGGCGCTATGAAGTTGGCAAAACGTGTTACCGGACGAACAAAAACAATTGCATTCAACCATTCTTATCATGGAAGTACGCAAGGTGCGTTGAGTGTGATGGGTGATGAATATTGGCGCAATGCTTTCAGGCCATTATTGCCCGAAGTTTATCATTATGATTATGGAAGTGAAGCTGCATTGGCTGCAATTGACGATACGGTTGCTTGTGTAATTATGGAAACGGTACAAGCCGAAGCAGGCATTAATGCTCCTGCAAAAGCATGGATACAAGCCGTACGTGAAAAGTGCAATGAACATTGTGTTTTATTAATTCTTGATGAAATACAAAGTGGTTTTGGCAGATCGGGAACGCTATGGGCTTTTGAACAATTTGATGTTGTACCCGATATTTTATTACTCGGAAAAGCATTGGGTGGCGGTATGCCAATTGGTGCTTTTATTGCAGACACCCGACTCATGAGCACTTTAACCAATAACCCTGTATTGGGCCATATCACTACGTTTGGTGGACATCCAGTAAGTTGTGCTGCGGGTAAAGCAGCATTTGAATTTTTAGTAAATGATACATTGGTACATGATGTAAAAGCGAAAGAAAAAATATTATTGAGCAACATTCATCATACTTATATACAATCCATCAAAATCTTTGGAATGTGGATGGCGATTGCGTTTGATAGTTTTGAAACCAATCATGCCATCATTCAAAAATGTATTGCAAAAGGGTTGATTACCGATTGGTTTTTATTTGCACCCAATTGTATGCGCATTGCACCGCCATTAATTGCTACAGAACAAGAATTGATAGATATCTGCAACATTATTAACGAAAGTATCAATGAATATTCCCATGCTGTATAACGAGTTGCAGCTTTGTTTGCGTTAGGGATTGCAGTGAAAATCCTTTTGCTTGCAGGCATTTTGCATAGCCTTGTGTGGCAAGCAAAAGATTGCAACGAAAAGCCCGGCCCCTGGGTAACGCCCTATTGTTTTTTATTCTTTTTATTCATCGAAAAATTTAAATAATCGGGAAGGATATTTCTTTTTTTACGTTTGTCATTTGCAGGCTTTTGGTATTCTGAATAATAAATTTGTAGTAGAATGATAAAATAAGAAATCAGCAGCGGTCCGAAAATTAATCCTGTAATTCCAAAATATCGCAACCCCATAATAATACCCAATACTGTAACAACGGGATGTACATCTGCCATTTTTTTTGCCAACAAAAAGCGTATTAAATTATCACTCAATCCAATGACGATAACACCCCACGACAATAGAAAAATGCCGTATCCGGTTTGATGCATGAACAACAAATAAATAGATGCAGGTATCCAAACTAAACCCGTTCCTACCAAAGGAATAACAGAAGCAAACCCTGTTATGATGCCCCAAAATCCGGCTTCGGGCAAGCCACAAATTTTATAAGCAAGGTACGACAACAACCCGTGAACCACAGCAATCAAAGGCATTCCCAAAGAATTGCTAATCGTTTGTGCTACAAGTTCTTTGCCAAATAATTCTATCAGCGTTCTTCTGAATGGCAAATAAAAAACAATAGCTGCTTCCAAGCGATTGATATTGATTAATAAAAAATATAGGAAGAAATACATCATGGTGATGCTACTAAAAAAATTGAGGCTGCTGTTTAAAATAAAGGAAACTCCTTGCGTGGTGATTTGTTGAATATTGCTCAATGTTTGGCCCGATAAAATACTGAAATGGAATTTTTTTTCTATCTCGGTATTCAGTTGTTTCAGCGGTTCGTAAATAGATGCAGGGTTGATAGAAATCAATGATGCTTCTTTGTACAACAAGCCGCCAATAAACAAGATGGGTAATAAAACAATGAAAAAGGAAATCAATAATATTAATGCAGCTGCCAAAGATTTTTTCCAATGAAATCGTTTAATAAGCAATTCCATCAATGGTTTGCTCAATACATAAAACATAACAGCACCAAGGAATGCAGTAAAAAATTCTAATAAACTATATAATAACATTAAACCAAATATGGCAATGATGCCTAGGAAGAAATATTTGTTTATTTTATGTTCTTGATTCGTTTCCATAAAATTTGTGTTGCTTTGTACAAATGTAATTTACGATTTGTTGTTGTTACAAAATGAATACTTTGAACTATGCAAAAATTAAAAATGATTTTTAATGGAGTAATGATGGATGCTGAAAAGCCTGTGATTACAGTAGATAACAGAAGTTTTAGGTATGGCGATGGATGCTTTGAAACAATGAAAGCAGTGAAAGGAAAAATCATTCATGCCAACGAACATTTCAAACGCTTTTTTACATCATTGGAATTGCTGCAATTTGATAAACCTAATTATCTCAATGCAGCATATTTAAGCGAGCACATCATCAAATTACTAGCGCAAAATAAACACCAACAAACAGCAAGAATACGCCTTACTTTATTCAGAGGCAATGGTGGTTTGTATGATGCCGAAAATCATTTTCCAAATTATTGTATTCAAACCTGGAATTTGAATGTTGCCAACAACGAACTCAACGAAAACGGCTTGGTGATTGATGTGTACAAAGATGCCCGAAAAGTTTGCGATGCTTTTTCGCACCTCAAAAGCAACAATTATTTGCCTTATGTAATGGCTGCATTGTGGGCTAAAAAAAATCATTTGAATGATGCGTTGCTGCTCAATCCGTTTGATAAAATTGCCGATGCTACAATCGCCAATATTTTTATGGTTAAAGATGGAATCATTAAAACACCTGCAATTACCGAAGGCGGTGTAAATGGAGTAATGAAAAATTATTTGTTGCAATGTATGCGCAAAGAAAATATGCCCGTAGAAGAATGCAGTATTGCTGTTGAGGATGTTTTGCAGGCACAGGAAGTTTTTTTAACCAATTCTGTGTACGGAATAAAATGGGTAAAACAATGTGGCAATAGCAATTACACACTTCAGGCAGCGGCGTTGTTGCACAAGCAATTTATACAACCTTTATGGTATTAATATTTTAATGGCGTTCCCCGTGGTGCGGGATCGGGCTTTTCGTTGCAAGTCCTCGGTACTGCGTACCTGCGGGCTTTCCACTTCAATCCCTAACGCAGCCGAGCTGTAAGTCAACAATTTTTCTGTAGTATTGTTATCCAAACTTATGAAGCCAACAATCAATATCATCTGGTTCCGAAGAGATTTGCGTTTAAGCGATAATGCAGCTTTGTACCATGCATTACAAAGCAATCATCCCGTTGTTCCAATATTTATTTTCGATAAAAATATTTTAGACAAACTATCCGATAAAGCCGATAGAAGAGTTGAATTTATCCATGCTGCACTTTGTAAAATGCAACAACAATTGGTTGCCATCAATAGCACAATGGAAGTGTATTATGGATATCCGTTAGAAGTGTACAAACAACTCCTGGAAAAATATACCATTACTAATGTTTTTACCAACCACGATTATGAATTGTATGCTTTAAATCGTGATGCCGAAATAAAAAATTTGCTCAATGAAAATGGAATCAATTTTAGTACCTACAAAGACCAAGTTGTTTTTGAGAAAGATGAAGTAACCAAAGATGATGGAAAACCTTACACCATCTTTACACCATACAGCCGCAAATGGAAAGCAAGATTGCAGGAAAAAGATATTGCAGCTTATGACACAGAAAAATATTTTGCCAACTTTTACCAACAAGCAACAAAAGCAATTCCTTCTTTAGAAAGTATGGGTTTCAAATCTGTTGACAAACATTTTCCAACTAAAGAATTAAATGAAGCCATTATTTCAAAATATACCGAACAAAGAAATTTTCCTGCGGTGCGAGGCACAACACAATTAGGCGTTCATTTTCGTTTTGGCACCATCAGCATCAGAGCTGCAGCACGTAAGGCAATGGCATTGAATGAAACATATTTGAATGAACTCATTTGGAGAGATTTTTACCATACGATTATTTATCATTTTCCGCATGTACAACAAGGTAAATCTTTTAAAAAAGAATATGATTTTATTGAATGGCGCAACAACGAAAATGATTTTCAAAAATGGTGCGATGGACAAACCGGTTATCCTATTGTAGATGCTGGTATGCGTGAATTAAATACCACAGGATTCATGCACAACAGGGTTCGTATGATTGTGGCTTCTTTTCTTACCAAACATTTATTAATCGACTGGCGTTGGGGAGAAGCTTACTTTGCACAAAAATTATTAGACTTTGATTTTGCTGCCAACAATGGTGGCTGGCAATGGGCTGCAGGAAGTGGTTGCGATGCTGCACCTTATTTCAGGGTATTCAATCCTACCTTACAAACAGAAAAATTTGATAAGGCATTAAAGTACATTAAACACTGGGTTCCGGAGATTGATGGCTTTAATTATGTAGCCCCAATTGTGCAACACGAAGTTGCCCGAAAACGTGTTTTGGAAGTGTATGCAAAAGCGTTGAAAGGAGGGGTGTAAATTTTTAAGTTTAATGCCAATTGTAAATTGGTTTACAGTATGACATAGTCACATACTATGTCAACCGATCACTAAGCGGAACCGATACTAAAAAGTACGAAAGTGAAAATATTTAAGATCGATTTATAAATTAACCCAACTTGGTGCCGAAAGATATGTTTTAAAAGGTAGGTCATAGGGTTGGTAAAAACCCGAACCTGGAAAACCTGCCTGCCCATTTGCATATACATCTGAAGCAATTCCAATCCAAGTATAACGGTCGAAAGATCCAATTGGGGTAAGTAGTATAGTATAAGTTTGGCCAGAAGTTAAAGTTGCGTAACCGGGACCCAAAAAGGTAAACTTATTCCAATCATAGCCATTTGTTGGAGTTACAATTTGGCTAGTTGCCAATAAAGTTCCAGAAATTCCAGCACCAGCGTATATACGAACGTACACAGTTGAATTTAATGTGCTGGATGGGTTTTGCATAACCAAATCAACAGATCCCAATACTCCAGAGGCTGTAGCAATGAATGATTGATACACACCGGCAGGGGCAGGATTAGTCATATTCCACAATGACTGATTGATATTTAAAGACTCTGTCCCTTTTTTATAAACCTGTAAATTATCTGAAGTTGCGTTATAGATAACCAAACCAAATTCAGGCTTACTTATAGAATCTCTTTGAGCACTAGTCATTCGTGGTGGTAAAAACCCCTTTTTGGTACTGCTTACATCTAGTTGTGCTGATGCAGCTGGTGAGGTGGTGCCAATACCTACTTGTGACATGCTATGTATTGTAAAAGCTAAAAAAATTAATATTGTTAATGCTTTTTTCATGATTATTTGTTTAAGACAAACTTAGTGGTTTTTTTAACAAAACTGTAATTTTAATAGATTATAATAAATTAACCACCCTGATATAAATATTGCCAATTCATCCATTTTTGCAGGTTAGACGCTAAGAAATATACTATTTTCAAATGCTTTAAAAAAAAGCTCCACAAAGTAAAAAGCCCTGAAGTGTGCGACGCCGAGACAGTCCAATAGCGAAATACAGATTGGCTCAAAAAAATAATTATGGGAAAAATTGTGTAGCAAAAAATGTCAATTCTTCCTTGCTTCGTGTGAGATAAAATTATCTTCTGCTTGCAATCAATAAATTTAAGTCGGTGTATTTTAAATCAAATTTTTGGCTGATATAAAAATCGGTGAGTGCGCCTTTAAACAAATAAATGCCTTCTCTTACATTAAAGTTGTGCCATACAATTTCTTCAAAACCACCTTCATCGCTTACCTGCAACATCAATGGCATCAACACATTGCTGATAGCCTGACTTGCGGTACGTGCAAAGCCACTTGGGATATTGGGTACGCAATAATGGATAACGCCATGTTTTACATAAGTGGGGTTTTCGTGACTTGTAAGTTCGCTTGTTTCAAAGCAACCGCCTCTGTCTATTGCCACATCTAAAATAATGCTGCCGGGTCTCATAGCGGCTACCATGCTTTCGGTAACAACAACAGGGGCTCTGCCAAATTCATTGCTGAGTGCACCAATTGCTACCTCACAAGTTTTTAATTGCTTTGCCAAAATTTTTGGTTCAAGTACACTTGTCCAAAGACGTTGTCCTATGTTATTTTCTAATTGTTTTAAACGATATACATTGTTGTCGAACAATTTTACGCTTGCTCCTAATGCTAGTGCATTTCTTACCGCTACTTCACCAACAATTCCTGCACCAACCACTACCACTTTTGTGGGTGGTATGCCGCTGATGCTGCCTAAAAGCACGCCTTTGCCATTGTTGAAGCTGCTTAAATATTGCCCTGCAATCAGCATCAAAGCACCACCTGCAATTTCGCTCATGCTGCGAACAATTGGGTACGTGCCGCTATCGTCTTTTAAGTTTTCAAAACTCAATGCAGTAATTTTTTTCTCCATCATTTTTTCAATGATGTTGCTTTTTAAAGCTGAGTAATGTATGGGAGAAACAATGGTTTGATTGAGTTGTAAAAATGGCAAATCTTCTGCAACAATTGGTGCACTTTTAATTAAGGTAGGTGCTTTAAAAATCTCTTCTCTGCTGTACACAATATTTGCACCTGCTTCGCTGTATTCTTGATCGGTAAAATGACTGCCATTTCCTGCATTGTGTTCTACGGTTACTTTGTGTCCGTTGTTTACCAAAACGCCCACTGCATCAGGTGTTAGCGAAATTCTGTTTTCCTGAAATGCAATTTCTTTGGGTATACCAATTTCTAACCGAGCACCTTGTACTTTTATATCTAAAGTTTCTTCTAATGTTTCATAATTAAAAGAAGTTGAAATAATAGGTTTGGTAGTTGCCATAATTTATTTTATCAGTTAGAATTTTGTAGTGGTCCCAATTTAGTTTTTATATACTGCTAAATGATTGTAATGATTAGTTTTACTTAATAGCGATACTTCGTAAAGATACTTTTTTTTAATTTTCTATAAACTAACATCTATTGTGTCTTTTGTAAAAATTCTCCTTGTATGTTCATCAAGTGCTTCTATATATACTTTGAAAGTATTTTTTGGTAATAACCCTTCTGCTTTTTCGGGCCACTCAACCAGACAAATATTTCCGGAGTTCAAGGCGTCTTCTACACCAGCATTAATTGCTTCATCTTCATTCTTAAGGCGATACCAATCCATGTGTAAAATTGTTCCTGCAATTGTACTTTCATATTCGTTGATGATGGCAAATGTGGGGCTGCTGATATTATCTTGTACATGCAATGTTTTTTCGCAAAGTGTATGTATGAATGTTGTTTTTCCTACGCCCATCGGTGCAAAAAAAGCCCATACTTTTTGTTGTTTATTTTTTTTCCAAACAAGATTGGCAACTTGTTCTAATTCTTCTAATTTGAAAATAAATTCCATATAATGCATGTATAAATTAGGTACGAAGTTAAGTTGCAAGAATCTTATCGTATTTGAAATATGTTTACAATCTGGTATTAACTGAATTGAACTGATTTTTATCAATAGCCTAGATGATATTAATTACTTTAACAAAAACTTTGCTGTATAACTCGCTTACTTTTACAATACATTAATAACTTTATTGCAAATCATTAACATTATGGAAGAAAGAAAATACAGAGTTCTACTTTGCGAAGATGATACAAACCTTGGCATGGTATTGAAAAATTATTTAGAGCTAAACGATTATGAAGTTGTATTGGAACGTGATGGAAGGCTCGGATTGGCTGCCTTTCAGCGTGAAAAGTTTGACATCTGTTTGTTGGATGTAATGATGCCAAATATGGATGGATTTAAATTGGGCGAAGAAATAAGGGATCTTGATCCAGATATGCCTTTATTTTTCTTGAGTGCAAAAACCATGAAAGAAGATATTATACAAGGCTACAAACTTGGCGCTGATGATTATATTACAAAACCTTTTGACAGTGAAGTGTTGTTGCTTAAAATTAGAGCAATTTTAAAACGCAATGAAGAGGAGAATAGAATCAGCGAAAATATTCAATTTGATTTGGGTTCGTATCATTTTAATCCGAGATTACGTGAACTGATACATGCCGGTAAAACAGAAACATTGTCTCCTAAAGAAAATGATTTGCTGAAAATGTTGGCAGAAAATAAAAATGATTTGTTGCCAAGAGAAAAAGCCTTGAAAAAGATTTGGGGTAGCGATACTTATTTTAATGGTAGAAGCATGGATGTATATATTGCTAAACTAAGGAAATATTTGAAAGAAGATGACACTATTGAAATTGTAAATATTCATGGTAATGGATTTAGATTGGTGGCACCTTAAAATATAATTTGTTGTATAAAAAAAGCACCGGATTTTTTCGGTGCTTTTTTGTTGAACTACATCAAACCTTTTCGCTTGGCTTCACTATCTACATAGTTTAAAATCAATTCTATTTCTGCATTGGTAATTTTTGGAAATGGCGTCATTACGGTTTTGTTCCATTTGATAAATAATTTTTTTGCATATGCATCTTTTTTGATCACTTCATTTGAATTGCGAATGTATTGGTATAATAAATTTTTATTCGTCCATCTGCTTCTTACAGCATAAATACTTGGTCCTATTAAATCTCTTGTTGCATGATGACAAGATGCACATTGCAATAAAAATAATTGTTTGCCATCGGGCTGTAATGTTTTGCTGTCAATTGTTTCAGCTGATATAGTTTTGTTGTTTTCGGTAATTGGATTTGCCGAAAAAAACCCGCCAATTATTATTGCGAAAATCGTTTTTATGATCACGTTGTTATTTTTTTATTTCGGATTGATTCGTTTCTTGTTTTGTTTCTGTATAATTTGGATTGGTCAATAGCTTTTGTACATCAGCTAATTTGGCAATGTAAATACTTCTGCCATGTGTGCCCAAAATAATTTCATTGTCTCTTGCATGTATTGCAATATCATGTATCGGAATACTTTTCGGTAAATTGGTTGTCCATTGCATTGAAGTATTACCCGCATCAATACTTACATACAAACCACCATCTGTTCCAATATAAATAATGCTGTCTTGCTTATTGTCTTCTCTAATAACATTCACCGGTTCTTTAGGTAAATCTGTACAAATTTGTTTCCAACTGCTGCCATAATTTTCACTTACAAATACATATGCATTGAAGTGGTCATTGCGATAACCATTTAATGTAGCATAAACCCTGCCTTCTTTGTATGCACTTGCTACTACACGACTCACATAAAGTCCTTTGTGTGATTTGCCTAAATTGCTGCTGATGTTTGTCCAGCTGTAACCCCCGTCCTTACTGAATTGTATATTGCCATCGTCACTGCCTGCATACAACAATCCAAATTTTAACGGGCTTTCACTAATAGTAGTTAAAGAACCAAATGGCACATCGCCTTGTGTTGGATTAGTAGTTAAATCTGTACTTAAAGTTTCAATGTTATCTCCTTTTTTTAAACTGCGGTGAAATTTATTACTTCCATAATACAATATATCCTGATTGTGTCGGCTGAGTAAAATTGGTGTTTGCCAGTTGAAGCGAAAACCAACTTCACCTAAATCATTTTTTGGCTGAATATTGATTGGTGCATCTTCATCCTCTTCTTCCTCTTTTGCAGCTACACTTTGCTGGGCTTCATTTGCTTCTGATGTTTCATTTTCAGCCTCACCAACTTTTACAGACTGATTGGTTTTGCTTCTTCTGTAATTGCCAAATTGATAGCCGGAATAAACAGTTGAATTGTCTCTCCAATCTACTTGCACTTGCATGCCATCGCCGCCATTGATTGCTGTGTAAGGGTTGTGGCCACTATCATACCAATCATAATTTTCTTTTGTATTGCTTTTTGCAAACCAAGTTCCATTGTCTTGCAAACCACCATAAACATTGTAAGGTTTTGCCATGTCTACAGTTATTGCATAAAATTGTCCTACTGCAGGGGTGTTGGCTTTGAACCAATGTTTGCCATCATCATAAGTAATATTGCAACCACCATCATTGCCAATAATCATGTGGTTGTCTCTATTTGGATTGATCCATGCAATATGATGATCGGCGTGTACATTTTCTTTATCCATTTTTTTGAATGTCTTGCCGCCATCGGTGCTTAATTCAATATCAAATCCTGTAATGACAACTTTATTTTCATTAGCTGGGCTAACAAATATTTTTCCAAAATAGTAGCCATAAGTGTTGTAAAGTTTGAGTGCTTTTTCGTTTACTTTTTTCCAAGTAATGCCAGCATCTTCGCTTTTATAAACTTCACAACCAATAATTGGCGTTTCAAATAAAGCAGTATTTGCATCGTACAAATAATCCCAAATGCATGATGGAAGCAGCTTGTCGGTTGCTACCATTTCTTTTACACTGATTGCAGTATATTTTTTTGGTATTCCGTTTCGTTTAAAAAAAGAATCAATTTTTTTATTGTCCAATGCAGCAAAACTTTCTTTATCCAAGTTTTTAAAATTCTTTAAAACATATTTTGTGCTATCTGTTTTTTTAGTTGCCGTATCAGGTTGGTGTGCCTGATTATCTACTACAGCATAAATAATATTTGGTTTTTGAGGAACTACTGCAATGCCAATTCTACCAACGCTATCGCCGGTTACAAATCCTGAATTAGGAGTAGTTATCAATTGCCAGGAATCACCACCATTGCTGCTTTTATAGATGCCACTTGTTTTTCCTGCTTCTTCAAAATTATTTGCACGTCTTGTTCTGTACCAACTTGCTGCATACAATTCGTTTGGGTTGGTTGGATTGATATCTACATCAATTGCACCGGTATTTTCATCAATGAATAAAGATTGTTTCCAGGTGTTGCCGCCATCGGATGTTTTATAAATGCCACGTTCTTTGTTAGCGCTGTATAAGTGCCCCAAAGCCGCTACCCAAACGGTATTACTATCTGTTGGGTGTAATTGTATTTTACCAATATGATGACTTTCGGGTAAACCAACATAGCTCCAACTTTTGCCGTTGTTGCTGCTTTTGTAAATACCAATTCCTGCATAAGAACTTCGGCTGCTGTTGGCTTCGCCGGTGCCAACCCAAATTATTTTTGCATTCCAGTTTATAGCAATATCACCGATGCCAATAATATCTTCTGAATCGAAAATTGGAGTAAAACTTTGCCCATTATTGGTTGTGTGCCATAAGCCTCCTGTAGCATAGGCTACATAAAATTCGGTAGGGTCTTTTGGATTTACTTCAAGATCAACTACTCTGCCACTCATTATACTTGGACCAATATTTCTGAATGGAATTTTGTTTACCAAACTACGCTCTTGCAATAACTTTCTTTGTTCTGCATTTTTTAATCGATCACTTGCAGGTGTAGATTTTATTTGTGCAAATGAATTGATTGCACATAATAAAAACAAAAGAATTGTTTGAAATATTTTAGTTGGCTGAAACATAGAATGGATTGTGCTTTTATTGTTGAATTGAGGTATGAACGTACAAGAGTGCGACGCAACAGGTGCTGCATAAAGATTTACAGTTGAGGAAATATTTATTGTTTTCTTCACAAAGTTTATTTTTACATTTGGCTTCTAAAATACATGAAAATGCGTTTCCTTTTGATGTTGGTATTTGGTATTTCTTTTGGGCAAGTATTTGCACAGTGTAAAACCTTTATACTAATGAGTAATGGCGACACTTTAAATTGTATAGATGTAAATGATAAAAAGCGTGGCAAATGGAAACTGCATGTGAATCCTTTGCGTGGTAATCCGGGTTATGATGAAGAAGGTGAATTTAGAGATAACAAAAAAGAAGGGGTTTGGCGCAAGTATAGTTCTATGGGTGATTTGCTGGCAATACAAAATTACAAGTGGGGAAATTTAGATGGCACTTCTCAATATTTTACAATTGCCGGCTTGGATCGGGAAGAAAACTGGCATGCCATGAATCCGGAAAAGGCTTTTGATACTTTACAAGTAGAAGATATTAATGACGAGAATAAATATGTTCAGGTAATTGTACCAAATGATGGAAAAAGTATGAAACATGGTAAATGGACTTGGTATAGAACCGGAAGTGAAAATATAATTAAGACTGAGGTTTATTTTTTAAATAAATTGAAAGAGCCTAAAGACGATAAGAAAGATATTCCTGCAACAATACCTGCAGAGCCTGTAAAGAAAGTACCACCTAAAGAAGTAGCGGATTTTGACAAAAAAAATTCCGGTAAAAAATCAGTGAAAACCCGTGATGGTAGAGTGGGTGGTTGATGATTTTATCTTATAAAAAGAAGTAAATCAGCTATGATTTAATCCCTTGTTTTTTAAAATATTCGTTGAAAAAAATCATTTGGTATCTGATTGCATTAGCCCAATATTTCCAGTCATGTTTGCCGGGGCGTTCTATATAATCATGGGGTATTTTTAAGGAGACTAATTTCTCATGTGTGGCTTTGGTCATGCCATAAATAAAATCTTGTAACCCACAGTCCATAATAATTGCAAGCGAATCTGATGGTTGGTTTTCAATTACATTTAATACACTCCAGTCGGTATAATATTTTTTGTTCAGAATAGTATCACCCAATCTTTTGTTGACATCATAACCTCTTGTGATTAAGCTTACATTCAATGCACCACTCATACTGCCACATGCACCAAAGTTTTGTGCGTGTCTGAATGCAATAAACATAGCACCGTGTCCGCCCATGCTCAAACCCGTAATAGCTCTGGCTTTGCGGTCTTTGATGGTTCGGTAATGATTATCGATATATTCAGGCACTTCTGTACTAACATGCGTTTCATATTTATAAGTGCTGTCAACCGGGCTGTCGAAATACCAACTATTTACAGATCCATCAGGGCAAATAATCATAATGTTATCTTTATCTGCTATGCTTTGTAATTCGGGAACTTTATTGATCCAATTGGTAGAATTTCCCATTGCACCATGCAATAAATAAACCACTGCATACGTGTTGCTTTTCTTTTTATAAGATGCCGGGGTAATAACGATCGTTTTAATTTCTTTGTGCATGCTGATGCTTGGAATAAAGATCGTATCAACACTAGCTTTTGAATTTAATGAAACAATTAAAATAATAAAAAACAAAAATATTTTTTTGATGAATAAGTACATAGGGCTTGATTAATGTAGAATGAAATTAATCAAAGGAATTGATTCAATCAAATTTGAAAGCTACTATTGTTTTATACTTAGAGGAGTAATTTATTTATCTTCTTTTTTCAGTTCCTGAATGTCCTTAATGAGTTGTTCAATATCTAATCTAAGTGTTCCGTTATAAATACCCCTGATTCGTTTGTTTTTATCTACCAATAAAAAATGTTCGGTGTGTAAAAAATCTTTGGAGTCTTTTGTGAAACCTAAATCTTCTTCGGCGAAGTATGATTTTCTAGCAAGGGTATAAATACTGTCTTTTTTCCCAGTTAATAAATGCCAATTTTTTGCGTCTATTTCATTGGCTTGGGAATATACATTCAACTTTTGTACAGAGTCAACCCAAGGGGCTACAGAGAAAGAAAGCAGTACAACATTCGTATCATTTTTAAATGCTTTGTCCACCAGTTTCATGTGATTGGTCATGACAGGACAAATGCTGCCACAGCTTGTAAAAAAGAAATTGGCAACATGAATTTTGCCTTCTATATTTTTTTGCGTGATGGTTTTTTTTTCCTGATCTGTAAAAGAAAAATCAGCGATGGTATGCGTAATTTGTTTGTTTACATCACTTTCGTTTTGTAAAAAAATGGGTGTAAAATTTGGCTCATTATAGTAGGGTAATTGTTGCTTTTTTTCAGTGCAAGCAATCATTAGGCAACTACAAAGTATTAAGTAAACTATCCGATACATTTTTACAATTTTTAGTTCCTAATAATCCATAACGTCTGCCTTTGATGATGATGTAATTGGCTCTTATTTTTCCGTTATCGTACCACATTTGTTGTGTTCCATCTTCTTGCCCATTTATAAAATGGGCATCATGTGTTAATTTGCCATCAAAGTTCCATTCTTTTAATTCACCTTCGTAAGCATCATTTTTTGCAACAAACTCAAATCGTTTATTGCCATTTTCCCAATAAGCAATTTGCTTTCCATTTTTTCTTCCCATTATGTATTCCCTGCTTTCCATTAATTGTTTATTCAGATACCATTTTTTACAAGTCCCGCTCAATAAACCATTGCTATAATGTTCTATCAATATTGTATCCTTTTTATTGGGATATACATTAAATAAGCAACCACTGAATTTTTGGTTATTCAAAAAAACAACATCATTAATTGAAGTAATATTACTGGCAGATATTAAAACAAAAATTTCTTTTGGCTTTTCCGAAGTACAAGAAAAAGCCAAAAGAAAAAAGAAGGTGTAATAAAGTAATTTCATTTATTGAGTTACTGTTCCTGGTGTGCCATAAAATCCACTACCATTCAAATATGGCGCATCGCTTGTAAAATGATAATGATAAATTCCATTTGGATAATCAACTGTAGCATGTGTATGTCCATGATAAGCATCTAATTGACTACTAACTAATACCGTACCATTTTCTTCCTGTGGACCATAAACTGGAAAACCATCCAATAAAAAACCCATTAAACCTGATTTGGTAGATTTTACTGTAGTTAAGTATAATGGCTCCACGTGATAATGATACATGCCTGTATTTTGTGGGTGACCATAGTACTTATCGAAACTAACTATCTCACTTGTTAAAGGTTGATTAGGGCCAGCATATTGATTGAAAAAAGGAACTCCATTTAAAGCAATGCCAATAGGACCTAATGGTGTAGCGGCATGTGCTGTATTAACAGCAGGGTTTAAAGGTATTTTGAAAGTACCTGTTTGTTCTATTATTGAATTTGGATTTTTTACAAATGTATAACCGGCGAATGTAGTTCCACTATAGGCCTCATACAAAGCATTTGTAGTAGGGTAGTAAGCACTTTTATGGTCTGGTAAGTCTTTTGTTTTGATGTAAACATAAGCACCATCTGAAGTAATACTAGTTGCACCATAAATTTTCTTGTAAACATCTGGTACTGTATTAGTAGTAGTATCAGCAGTACTTGTGGTAGATTTAGAACAACTTATTGCAGCACTGATTAATAATATTAATGTGACTAAAGGAAGTTTTGCTTTTTTCATATTTACTTTTTTATATCAGACGTTCTTTCTTTAAAAAACCCTTCTGTAAACTCTAAAAGGATTTAACAGAAGGGTTAACTAAAAAATATAGTGACAATTATTTTTTCTTTTCAGCAGCTTGCATTGGATTCATACCAATTGCACCAGGGTTTCTTCTATTGCCAGCACCAGCTTTGAATAAGCTGAACTTACTAGGCTCGTTACTCATATTGCCCCAAGTGTTGTTGCTTTCATTAATGTCGGCTGTTTCTCTCATTGGGTCTAATTTGATTCCGGTTGCTTTTTTAGTAGTTATAAACACTTTGGTTACTTTATTTTCATTCTTGCGCCAAATTTGTGCAGGAATTCTTTCTACTTGTTTGCTGCCATCTTCTAAAGTAAACTCTACAATGATTGGCATTACCAAACCGCCTTTGTTGCTGAAAGTAATTTCGTACAAATGTACATTGGCATATTTTGCTTTATCAGCATCAGTCAAGCCTTCCAGCGCATTAGCAGTTCTGGGAGCAACTGCATATTTTGCTGTATCGTATGGTTCAATACCTCTGTCATATCTCCAATAAAAATCTCTTAACGTTGTATCAGCATCTGTTTGAAAAACTATTTTTTTATCTGCTCTGTTTCTAATTTTTGAAATGTCATCAAAACCTGGAACAATTGGTTTGTCAATGCCTCTTGCCATTCCGTTTCTATCACCACCAAAGCCATTTGACATTGGTTTAGCTTCCGGATCAAACACTGCATGTTTTACTGTGTCAATTGCAATATCACATGGGTCAATTCCATAAAACCAACCTCTCCAAAACCAATCTAAATCTTCACCACTTGCATCTTCCATTGTTCTGAATAAATCAGCAGGAGTAGGATGTTTGAAAGCCCAACGACGGGCATATTCTCTGAAAGAAAAATCAAATAATTCACGACCCATCACTGATTCTCGCAAAATATTTAATCCTGTAGCTGGCTTGCTGTAAGCGTTTGGTCCAAATTGAATAATGTTTTCACTATTCGTCATAATTGGTTCTAGCTGATCTTTTGGCAAACGCATATAATCTGCAATGCTAAATGCAGGTCCACGACGAGAAGGAAATTTATTGTCCCATAATTCTTCAGTTAAGTATTCAACAAAAGTATTCAAACCTTCATCCATCCAGCTCCATTGTCTTTCATCGCTATTAATAATCATTGGGAAAAAGTTATGACCAACTTCATGAATGATTACGCCCAACATACCATTCTTTGTTGCTTCGCTGTAGGTGCCATCTTTTTCCGTTCTACCATAATTAAAACAAATCATTGGATATTCCATTCCATTGCTTGCTTCTAAACTTTGTGCAACTGGGTATGGGTAAGGAATAGAAAATTTAGAATAAGATTTAATGGTATGTGCTACTGCTTTAGTAGAATATTTTCTGTACAAGTTATAAGCCTCTTTCGGATAACCACTCATACACATTACTTTCTTGCCTTCAACATAAGCAGGCATTGCATCCCAGATAAATTTTCTTGAACTGCCCCATGCAAAATCTCTTACATTGGTTGCAGTGTACATCCAAGTTTTTTTCTTATCAGATTTATTTAATTCAGCATTTTTTGCTTCTTCTAGTGTTACAACTTCAACAGGCTCTTTAGCAGATTGCGCTAAAGTCCAACGCTTCAATTGCGCAGGTGATAACACTTGTGCGTAGTTGGTACATTCGCCAGTACTTAAAATAATATGATCTGCTGGCACCGTCATTTGTACATTGAAATTTCCGAAGGTTAATGCAAATTCACCTCTGCCGGTAAACTGATGGTTTTGCCAACCCTGAAAATCGCTGTACACACAAAGACGCGGATACCATTGTGTCATAGTAAATAAAATATTTCCATCTTCAGGAAAAAGTTCATATCCGCCTCGGCCACCTTGTACTAATCGATTGCTGATTTTATAATTCCAATTTACGTTGAACGTGAATGTTTGTCCCGGTTTCAACGGAGTTGCCAAATCAACACGCATCATTGTTTTATTTACAGTATAGCTGATTGCTTTTCCGGTAACATCACTAAGTTTTGTAATTTTTATACCAAAACCATTATCAGATTTTTCTTCCAGCATATTATCTAACATAGAAGTTGTAGCAGCTCTCGACATACTGCTGCCATCTTGATAGTTTGCATTGTCTTGATTGCTGTGCTCATTCTCATCTAATTGAAGCCATAAATATTTCAACACATCGGGAGAGTTGTTGTAATAAGTTATCGTTTCTGCACCTGTGAGTTTTGTATTTTTTTCATCCAACTCACACTTAATGTTATAGTCTGCACGTTGTTGCCAGTATTTATTACCGGGCGCACCACTTGCAGTTCTGTATTCATTGGGTGTTGGTAAAATTGTGCCCAATTGTTCAAACTTATTACCATGATTACTCGTAGGGTTGTTCATGATATTTTGTGCTTGTGAAGTTGTAATGACAAGCACTAAAAAAAACGATAAAAAAACTTTCATAGTTATTAAAATTAAAAGGGTAAACGTGTTAATACCATCTGTAAAGCTAACCCGAAAATAATACCATTGCTAAACAATAAATATTCTCTTTGTTTTAGTTTAAATACAGATAAGCAAATAAAAGAAATTATTAAGACAGTTGTTGCAAAAATTAGTTGTGCAACTTCTATGCCTATATTGGCAAAAAGAATATTGAATACGGTTCCAATGCTTTTGCCTTCTAAGGCTACAAACTCACTCGCAAAGCCCATTCCATGGATGAGCCCGAAACAAAGTGTAAAAAAATAGATCAAGGTAATTTTTGATGAATGACTTGATTTTTTAGCAATTAAATTATAAATAACCGCAATGATAATAGTTAGTGCAATAAAGAGTTCAATCCAGTTTTTTGGAAAATGAATGATGTTGAAAACTGCCAGTGCCAGTGTAATGCTATGCCCAATGGTAAATGCAGTAACCAGCATCAATAATTTTTTCCAGTCGCTGAAATCATAACGTAACACCAATGCTGCCATGAATAATATATGATCCAATGCACCCAGATTCATGATGTGCTCGAAGCCTATTTGAAAATAAATGGAAAAATTATTCATGCTGAATGTGGAAAATAATGATGAATTTTATCGCAGCAAAATAATAAATATAAATGGTAAATAGTGTACACCAATGGTTAATGATTAGTTTGTTCACTTTCTTACATCCGTTTTTTATCAGCGTGATTGAGATTAATCACAATGCAAAGGAAAAATCGGTTGAAGTAAGTGTGCGGGCATTTGTAGATGATGTTGAAAGCACTTTGTCTAAAAACAATGACATAAAAGTTGATTTGAATAATCCAAAAGATAAAGCTGCACTTGATCAATTGATTGCAAAGTATATGGCTCAAAAAATTCAAATCAGTATTGATGGAAAGTTACAGCCGATGCAATATATAGGCTATGAAGTAAAGCAGGAAAGTGTTTGGGTTTATTTAGAAATTGAGCACATCAATACGCTTAAAAAAGTAGATGTGCATTGTAATTTGTTGTACGATTTTCAACAAAAGCAAATCAATATTTTTCATGTAAAAGCCAATGGTAAAGAAAAAAGTTACAAGTTAGAATATCCTAAAACGATTGCTGGGTTTGATTTGTAGGGATTTTTCAAACAATTTTTTCAGAATCATCAATGATCTGTGTTATCCATGTGATCTGTGAGAGATAATTTAAAGTTGCTCACGGATAGCACAGATAGCACGGATATTTTTTTTGTATGATTCGTGAAAACACGAATTATGGCTGAGCAGTTTTTCAAATATTATTTTGGAATTTTTTTTCTTAGAATTATTAATGATCTGCGTTATCCATGTGATCTGTGAGAGATAATTTAAAGTTGCTCACGGATAGCACAGATAGCACGGATATTTTTTTGTATGATTCGTGAAAACACGAACCATCGCGGAGCAGATCAAATTTATTTCCCTTTCACCAAAGCATAAGAGTCATCTATCATTTCTTGCAGTTGACGGTTGTTCAATTGTCCATTTACAATGATTGTATTCCAATGTTTTTTGTTCATGTGATAACCGGGTAATACTGCATCAGGGAATTGGTCACGTAGTTCCAAAGCCTTTTCAGGATTGCATTTCACATTAAATTGTAATGGAAGAATATCTAAACTTGCTAATAAAAATATTTTTCCGTTTATTTTAAATACTAAAGTGTCTTCTCCAAACGGAAAACATGCTTCAGCATTGGGTTTGCTGATAGCGTATTCGTGCAGTGCTTCGATGTTCATTTTGGAATTATGGTTCTAAAAAAGTTCTACCAAAAATACTAATAATTCTTGTGATGAGCTCGTTGGAAAATGATAATTACTACAAATTAAAGTTGTGTTTTTGCATGAATCACAATGTGATCTGCGTTATCTGCGAGAGATACATTAAAGTTGCTCACGGATAGCACCGATAGCACGGATATTTTTTTGTATTTTTTGTGATGAGAAAAACATGGCGTAGGTGATCTGCGATATCTGTGTGATCTGTGAGAAATAAATTAAAATTACTTACGGATAGCAAAAATAGCAGCAATATTTTTTCTCTATTGGAATTATGAATTTTAAAGCCCATAATTTTTAAACCATGGGCTTCAGTCAATATTATAACATCTTCGTAATTACATCTACCAGTTCTTGTTTCGTAATTGGTACGCCCATGATTTTGTGGTAGCCTTGTGCATCAATCAAATATTGGTCACGAATAATTTTAATCAATTGACCATTATTAATTTCAGGAATCAAAACTTTATCAAACTGTTGCATTAATTCTCCCAAGTTTTTTGGAAAAGGTCTTACATACCTGATATGTGCATGACTTACAGCATGTCCTTCGGCTTGTAACTCAAGCACAGCGCTTTTGATAGCACCATAAGTACTTCCCCAGCCAATCACCAATACTTTACCTTTTTCGGGTCCGCTGTCTAATTTTTGTTCAGGAATATATTGTGCAATTCTATCTACTTTTTCCTGACGAATGTTCACCATCAACTGATGATTCTCCGGCTCGTAATTTACATTGCCTGTAATGTTTTGTTTTTCCAAACCGCCAATTCTGTGTTCCAATCCGGCTGTACCGGGAATTGCCCATGGTCTTGCTAATTTTTCATCACGTAAATAGGGTAAAAATTTATCTTCTCCTTCAGCCAAACCGGTTTTGAAAGCTACTTCAATATTGGGTAAATCATCAGCCTTTGGAAACTTCCAAGGCTCAGCACCATTGGCAATAAATCCATCACTCAATAAAATTACCGGAGTCATGTGTTGTACAGCAATACGAACAGCTTCAAAAGCTACATCAAAACAATCACTAGGTGTAGATGAAGCAATGATAGGCATTGGACATTCACCATTTCTGCCATAATATGCTTGCATTAAATCACTCTGTTCTGTTTTGGTTGGCAATCCTGTACTTGGGCCGCCACGTTGTACATTGATGATTAACAAAGGAATTTCCAGCATTACCGCAAGCCCCATCGCTTCTGCTTTTAAAGCCATCCCCGGTCCGCTTGTTGTAGTAACGCCAAACAATCCGCCATAGCTTGCGCCAATTGCACTTGTAATAGCTGCAATTTCATCTTCTGCCTGAAAGGTGCGTACCCCAAAGCTTTTGTGTCTGCTTAGTTCATGTAAAATATCTGAAGCAGGTGTAATAGGATAGCTGCCTAAAAATAAAGGCAAATTACTTTTTTCACTTGCAGCAATTAAGCCGTAAGCCAATGCCTGATTACCCATAATACTTCTGTATGTACCGGCATTCATTTTTGCTTTTTCTACACGAAAGCGGGTGGTAAAAGTTTCGGTGGTATCGCCGTAGTTATAACCGGCTTGAAGTACTTTAATATTACTTTGTAAAATCGTTTCTTTTTTGCCAAATTTTTCTTTCAAAAATTCAATGGTGTTTTCTAAACTTCTGTTGTACATCCAATAAATGAAACCCAATACAAACATATTTTTGGCACGGTCTCTTTCTTTTGTACCCAGGTCTGTAAAGTCTTTCAGCGATTCTCTTGTAAGTTTGGTAACGTCAATTTTTATGAGTTCGTAACTATCCAAACTGCCATCTTCCAATGGGTTGATGCCTTCGGGATAATTGGCAAGGCGTAAATTTTTTGCATCAAAACCATCAATGTTTGCAATGATTTTTCCGCCCGGTTTAATGCTTTTTAAATTTACTTTTAATGCAGCAGCATTCATGGCAACAAGCACATCTGCAATATCACCCGGAGTATAAACTCTGTTAGAAGAAAAATGAAGTTGAAATCCGCTCACGCCGGGTAGTGTGCCAATCGGAGCCCTGATTTCTGCAGGGAAATCCGGGAAGGTTGCCAAGTCAATTCCTAATAAAGCAGTATTGTTGGTAAATTGTTGTCCGGTTAATTGCATTCCATCACCACTGTCACCTGCAAATTTGATGACTACATCTTGTAAGAGTTCTTCGTTTGCTGCCATTTAAATAAATTATGTTGCAAAAGTAACACTTGCATCAGTCAATATAGCATTATTGTTGAAGATAATATCGGCATTTAAAAAAATATCCATCGTTAACGTTGCTTTGACTTTGTTTGATATAAATTGCATTTATAATGAAACTAAGGCATCCTAAAAAAAGTAGCATAATTGTAGCAACAGCTTGGGGAGTATTGCTTTGTATGGCTTGCAACAATAATACCTCTAATCAGCAGCAAAAAAATTCAGCAGTAATTACTAAAGCATCCGGATTGCAAAAAAACACAATTACTGCTCTTCAAGATACACCAACCCGAGCAATTGTATACCAGCCTATAACATACGATACCACCAAACAATACATTTATCTCACTTTTGATGATGGTCCGCAGGGTGGAACAAAACAATGCCTGGAATTGTGTAAAAAACTTGGGATTAAAGCAACTTTTTTTATGGTGGGCAGACATGGCAATGACAAACATGGCAAGGAACAGGTAAAAATTATCAGCAGTCAATATCCACAAATATTATTGGCCAATCATAGCTACACACATGCCAACGAAAAGTACCAATTTTTTTACCAGCATCCATTGATGGCAGAAGAAGATTTTTATAAAGCACAGGATTCTTTGAGTGTTCCATTTAAAATTATTCGTTTGCCCGGTAATAGTGCATGGGTGCGGAAGAATGAAATTAAATGCAGCGGGCTCGTACGTTCCGTGTGCAACAAGTTGGATAGTGCCGGATATAATGTGATGGGCTGGGATGTAGAATGGCGGTTTACAAGAGGAAAATCTTTTCCGGTAGAACGCCCTGCTGTTATGGCAACACATGTAGATACTGC
Source organism: Chitinophagaceae bacterium (assembly GCA_947488765.1). Classification (GTDB taxonomy): domain Bacteria; phylum Bacteroidota; class Bacteroidia; order Chitinophagales; family Chitinophagaceae; genus UBA1930. Next base: position 74,609 of record CANLAE010000008.1, read on the forward strand.
ATTGCATAGGCATACACATACGCCCAATCATGTGGTTATTTTAACCCATGACAGAATGTTTAGGCTGCCTAATTATGCAGATTCCCTTCAAAAATTTATTATGATTTTGAAACAAAATCCAAAATATGTTTTTGAAACAATGGATCATTATCCGGGATTAAAAATGTAAAATGTTCGGGTGGAAGTTGAATATTTGCTGAATCATTTTTTTATGCAACATTTTACTATTGACACAATTCAAAGTTGGGATCGTTTTTATCGGGGTAATTTTATCAATTGCCTGAGTGGATTTAAAAGTGCTTCCTTAATTGGTACGGTAAATGCAGCCGGAGTTACCAATCTTGCGATATTCAGTAACATTATACATTTGGGAGCAGATCCTGCATTGATTGCTTTTCAAAATCGCCCTACAGCTGCAGCGCCACATACCATTGCAAACATTGAAGTTACCGGGGTTTATACCCTAAATCATATTCACCCATCTTTTGTAGATAAAGCACATCAAACAAGTGCGAAGTATGCTGCTGAAGAAAGTGAGTTTGCTTCAGTGCAACTTACGGAAGAGTGGAAACCCAATATTCAAGCGCCTTTTGTAGCAGAAAGTAACATTAAATATGCATTGTCTTTGGTAGAAATAGTACCCATACAACACAACAATACTTTTTTGGTAATTGGAAAATTAACGGATGTTTTTGTGGATGAAAGTTGTATCGAATCTGATGGTTATCTATCGCTTGAAAAGGTACAATCTGTTACTTCTTTGGGTATTGATGGGTATTATAATGTTAGTAAAATTGCCCGCTACAATTATGCAAAGCCTGGGGAGATGGCGAAGGAGATTTGAGATAAAAATATTTGATTTTTATTACTTCACCCCGCACAATTCTTTCCAACGGCTTGTATATTTTGGACTGTTGAAATTTTGTTGCATTTTCCAGTTGCGTTGTGTGCCGCTGCTTGCAAATTTTAAAACATCATTGCGTTGGCTGAAGTTGATATTGTCTATCACATCCATTAATAACCTGCCTTTGTTGTCATTATCTGATACAAATAAATTTCCTTGAATAGATTGATCGGGGATAATGTTGTACAACAATACACCCGCTTTTTTATATGTTGTTCCTTCCGTAAAAATGCGTTCTGCCATTGCAAGTGCAGGCTTAATTAACAGATTGGTTTGTGCAGTTGCAATAGGTAATGTAGCATAGCTGCTAACACTTGTGCCTCTGTGAAAAGATGCATTAAAGTTTTCTTGTTTTGCTACTAAAAAAATACTGATTGTTTGGGCAGCTCCTTTTTGTCTTCGTAGCTTTTCTGCTGCACGTGCAGTATAAGTAGCTATCGCTTCTTGAATGCGATGCAACTCGGTTACGGGTTCGCCAAACATACGAGTTGTAGCAATCATTTTTTTGTTGGTCAATTCATCTTTCATGCCAATACTTGGAATACCTTTTAACTCCCGTATCAAGCGTACACCAACAATTCCGCCTAAATATTTTTTACCAAATTCAGGCGAACGAATACTCAAGTCAAAAGCAGTATTGATGCCCATTCGTTTTAATTTTTCGGCGTACTGATAACCGATGCCCCATACCGCATCAATATCTGTTTGCTGTAATGCAGCTTCAATTTTTTTGGTGGAATCGAGCACCATAATACAGTTGGTAGCTGCCTTGTTTTTCTTGCACAATCGATTGGCTACTTTTGCCAAAACCTTTGTGGCAGCCACTCCTATAGAAACTTTGATGCCTGTCCATAATTCTGTTGTTTCTTTAATTTGTGTGGCAAAATCGTATAAAGATTCTTTGGGTACAGCTTCAAGATTTAAAAAAGCTTCATCTACAGAATACACTTCTACATTTTCTTCTCCTGCTATTTGCCGCAAGGTTTCCATAACACGCCAACTTAAATCGCCATACAAATTGTAATTGGATGAAAAAGTAGTAATGCCATGTTTTTCTATCAATGGTTTTGCTTTAAAATAGGGTCCGGCCATACCTATGCCAAAAGCTTTTGCTTCATCGCTGCGTGCAATAATGCAGCCATCATTATTGCTGAGTACGATGACGGGTTTGTGTTCTAATTCTGGACGAAATAATTTTTCGCAGGAACAATAAAAACTATTACAATCTACAATGGCTTTCATACAATTATTTTTATTTGATATGCAGATGAAGGAGGCATCTGCAATTTTTTTGTACTAATATTTTGAGAGATCCCTCCTTGCGTCGGGATGACAAATAAATATTCAGAGATCATATTTTCAATTGCACAAACACTTGCTGCGTAAGGCTTTGAACGTACAAGTGTGCGACGCAACTACAGCAACACAGCATTGCTACAGCTCGTTACCTAAACAATTATTTCTTTAACTATTTTTGTTTTTATTGAACGCAACTAATGTGGCATCAATTAAATGAATGGTGCAAGTAACTACGCCCCAGCTTTGAAATTGCATCCATTCATCCAACACAATGTCTTTGAATTTTTTATTCTCTGCACATAAGCTAACGCCATTAAAATTTTGTTGAAAGCGCCGCACCAATAATTCGCCATTCACTGCTGCTACAATAATTTTTCCATTGCTTGCTTTAATGCTTCTGTCTACAATCAATACATCACCGGGCTGAATGCTTGCGTTTTCCATTGCATTGCTGTTCATTCTGAAAAAGAAAGTGGCCGGTTTATTCATAATTAATTGTTCATTTAAATCAATGCCACGTTCCATAAAATCGTCTGTTGCAGCTCCGAAGCCCGTTGCATTAGCTGTTGCTACTTGATGTTGGTTGAAATTTTTAGTGCCATTGTAGGCTGCTTTTTGTCCTATTTCGTTATCCATAAAAAATAAATTTTGAAATGCTAAATTAATTAGTAATTTCATACCATAAAATTTAGTTTTTAAAATCTCCGCCTTATGATAACAAATGTTTTGAATTGTGGAAAAAGCCACAAACAATACCGCATTATAGCCGAATGTGTCATTGCCCAAACGCAAGTGGCGTTGGCAGGTTTTTGTGCAGAAGAACAAGCTGAAAGTATACTGTTCAGGCACTTGCACAACCTTTGTGTGCAAAGTGATGGAAGCCTAAACAGTACGCATCACTTACTTTGTAATATGATGCAGCAATGGCAATCTTCGTTTGATATTCCGGCGGCACAAATGCTGCAATATGTGCGTTCGTCTGATGCTACGGCACAACTGAAATCGGTTTGTTTGTACCGCACCAATGCAGGTGAAGAAGAACAATTGATTAATCGAATTTTGATGTAAAAAAAGTATCAGTTGGTATTTTATGGAGAAAGGAATGAAGCGAATGTTGGATGATACAATCAACAAACGTTCTTTTTATATACATTCGTCTTTTCTCAATATTAATTTATGGATGTTATTATACAGGGTATTCAAGGTTTATTTAGCAACTGGAAAGGAATTCAGCCGGATCGTATAGAAAAGTTACCACAAAGTGGCAGCGATAGAATTTATTTTAGGTTGTACGCACAAGGGCAAACATTTATTGCAGCCCATAATTTGAATATAAAAGAGAACAATACTTTTATACATTTCAGCAAACATTTTCAACAAAAAAAATTGCCTGTACCCGAAATGTTTTGTGTGAATGAGGAGCAGACAATTTATATACAGCAAGACTTAGGCACCCATTCATTGCTGAATAAATTAGAAGAACACGGGCACAATGAATATGTATATGGATTGTTTGAAAAAAGTTTGCACAACCTTGTCCAAATTCAAATCAAAGGCAATGACGGATTGGATTACAACCAATGTTTAACTGCAAAAGAATTTGGCAAACAAGCCATACTTAGCGATTTACTTTACTTCAAATATTATTTTTTAGATACGCTTCGGTTACCTTATGATAAGCAAGCAATGATGGATGATTTTGAAGCATTGAGTACCTACCTCACCTTTACGCAACACAAGTATTTTATGTTTCGGGATTTTCAGAGCAGGAACATTATTGTACAAAATGATGCGGTTTTTTTTATAGATTATCAGGGTGGTATGAAAGGTGCTTTGCAATATGATGTTGCAAGTTTGTTGTGGCAGGCAAAAGCAGAATTGAGCGAAGATTGGAAAGACAAATTGTTATTGTATTACATGGATGAAGTGGAAGTGTTGTTGCAGCAAAAAATTGATCGTACCACATTTGTAAGTCAGTACAATGGTTATGTGTTGATTCGGTTGTTGCAAGTGCTTGGTGCGTATGGTTTCAGGGGTTTGTTTGAGCGTAAGGCACATTTTTTGGCAAGCATTCCGCTGGCTTTGCAAAACCTTAAATTTTTTATTGAGAATAAGCGTATAGGTATTGTTACACCTGAGTTTGACAGGGTTTTGAAAATTATTGTTGCCGATGAAATTATTCAAAAATTTACACCACTGCAAGCAACTGAAACAACACCGCTGGCAATTGAAATAAACAGCTTTAGTTATAAAAAAGGGATTCCAAAAGATGAAACTGAAAACGGTGGCGGTTTTGTATTTGATATGCGTGGAATACTGAACCCGGGCAGGTTTGATGATTACAAAACATTGAGCGGGAATGATAAATCTGTTCAGGATTTTTTGGAACAACGAACAAAAATGAATGAGTATTTAAACAGCGTTTGGGACTTGATAGATATTAATGTTGAGAATTATCTGGAACGTGGATTTAGCAATTTGCAAATCAATTTTGGTTGTACTGGTGGGCAACACAGAAGCGTATATGCAGCAGAACAAACAGCAAGACATTTGCGGAATAAGTATAAGTTGAAAGTTCAGTTGACACATACCAATCAGGCGAATTGGAAAACGGAATTGTAATTTTTTTATCCTCATTTACCTACAAATTTTGACCAATTAAATTTACCTATATGAAAGCAATGATTTTTGCAGCAGGATTGGGAACAAGGCTGAAACCCTGGACAGACAAGCATCCTAAGGCATTGGCTTTGGTAAATGGAAAAAGTTTGTTGCAAAGAAATATTGAATATTTACAATTGCATGGCATTAATCAGGTGATTATTAATGTACATCATTTTGCTGATCAAATTGTAGCGGCTGTAGCAATGAATAATGGTTGGGGAAGTCAAATTGAAATTAGCGATGAAACAAGTGAAGTATTAGAAACTGGTGGCGGATTAAAAAAAGCAGCTTGGTATTTTGAACAGGAACAACATTTTGTTTTGATGAATGTAGATATACTGACTGATTTAAATTTAACTGCTATGATACAGCAACACCAACAAAATCAAGTGTTGGCAACACTAGCTGTTACAGAAAGAAATACTTCAAGATATTTTTTATTTAATGAAAATAATATGTTGTGCGGTTGGAAAAATGTACACACGAATGAAGAAAAAATTGTTCGTCAGGATGTACCACTTGTTGCAAAAGCATTCAGCGGAGTACATGTGATAGATACTGCAATTTTTTCTTTGGTGCACCAAAAAGGAAAGTTCTCTATGGTAGATGTTTATTTAAGTGTAGCCAATACCAACCTTATTCAATCCTTTGATCACAGCGGAGGTAAATTGTTGGATGTTGGTAAGCCTGAAAGTATTGCAAAAGCAGAACAATTGTTTGTTTGATTTACACTTTGATATAAATTTTTTTCTTGTCCATTAAAAAAACAATCAGCCAGTAAAAAGCAATCATGCACAAGGCATAAACAAGTGAGCCCACTCTTAAATCTGAGGCAATATTTTTACATACATGTTCATAAAACCAGCCAAAAGCTGATACATAAACGGGTTTGCCATTGGCATCTGTTTTCTCAAAAATTCTAAACAGCCCAAGTAAGCGAGGCAGAAAGCCACTTAATACAAAAATGAACAATGGATTTTTTCCAAACACATCAAAAAATTTGCTCCATTTTCCGGTAACTCCTTTAAACTCTATCAAATAAATTAACAACGCAAGTGTAAGCGTAGCAAGGCCTGTAGTGTAAACGGTATAGCTGCTTGTCCATATTTTTTTGTTAATTTAAATTAACAACGCAAGTGTAAGCGTAGCAAGGCCTGTAGTGTATACGGTATAGCTGCTTGTCCATATTTTTTTGTTAATTGGAAAAACCATATCCCAACAATAACCTGCAACTACTAATATTACTCCTGCAATAAATAAGTTGCTTAACATTTCAAAATTTTTGCCTTTTTGTTGAATGTATTGACCAATAAAAAAACCAAATATTACTTGTACAATAGCAGCAATGGTACTTGAAATTCCTTCCGGATCAAAAGGGATTCCTTCTCCTTTATAGATGTGGGAAAGACCTAAAATCTTTAAATCAATGGAAGTTCCAAAAAATCCGGATAAGCTGTAAGGGTCTGCAGGATTTGAAAACCAGCACAACAACCAATAACCAAGTAATAACGAACAACTGAGTACAAATGCGCCACGTGTTTTAAGAAAATAAACAGCGATTGAAGCAAAAAAATAACAAACTGCAATGCGTTGCAATACGCCAAAAATGCGGATGTTTTCCCATGTCTTTGCCACCAGATGGTTGTTGTCCCATTTTACAAACGGACTCCAGTTTAAGAATAATCCTATTGCAAAAATCAGTAAGGTTCTTTTGATTACTTTTTTAAAAAAGAAGGAATTTCCTGCTGCTTCAAATTTGGGCATTACAAATGCCATTGCATTTCCTACGGCAAACAAAAAAAACGGAAATACTAAGTCAGTTGGTGTACAGCCATGCCAATTGGCATGTTCCAGCGGAGGAAAAATATGCGCCCATGAACCAGGGTTGTTTACCAATATCATCAGTGCTACTGTAGCACCTCTAAATACATCTAAGGAATAATATCTTTGATTCATGTGATTAATTTCTAGCTATGAAGGTAAGTCAGGAAATGAAATGTTGCAATTTTCAATTCGTTGTTTTTGATTACCGTAAATACAAACAACTTTATTTGCGTAAGAAAAAGTAAAATAAATTTTGTTATTTTTATTATTCTTTGGGCTTATTTTTAAAGTTATAATTAAAACACGTTGATAAATTTTGTATTGATAGGTTGTGGTAAAATTGGGAAGCGACATGCAGCATTCATGTCCACCTTTGGCAAATTATTGGCGGTATGTGATGTAGACAAAAACAGAGCAGATGCATTGGCAAATCAATTTGATGTGCCTGCTTTTTATGCAATAGAAGATTTACTGCACAACATAAAAAATGCAACGGTAGCAGCCGTTTGTACGCCCAATGGATTGCATGCGCAACACAGTATTCAGCTATTAAATGCTGGCTTACATGTAATTTGTGAAAAGCCAATGGCATTGACAGTGGAAGACTGTAACAAGATGATTGCCGTTGCTGAAGAAAATAATAAATACCTTTTTTGTGTAAAGCAAAACAGATTCAATCCGCCGGTAGCTGCCGTAAAAAAGTTGATGGATGAAGGCGTTTTGGGTAAAATTTACAGTATTCAACTCAATTGTTTTTGGAATCGGAATGACGATTATTATCTTAATTCCTGGCATGGAACAAAAGCATTGGATGGCGGTACATTATATACGCAATTCAGCCATTTTATAGATTTATTGTACTGGATGTTTGGTGATGTAAAGCACGTTGAAGCTTTAATCAAAAATTGCAAGCATCAAAACGCTATTGAATTTGAAGATACCGGAGTAGCAATCCTTGAATTTGAAATGGGTATAATTGGAACAATCAATTACACCGTAAATAGTTTTGAGCAAAATATGGAAGGCTCGCTCACCATCTTCGGCGAAAATGGAACGCTAAAAATTGGTGGTCAGTATTTAAATGAGATTGCTTATCAGTGTATTAAAAACTACGCCATAGAAAATTTACCTGAAGGAAATGCTCCCAATAATTATGGCAATTACCAAGGTTCTATGAGCAACCATGATAAAGTGTATGAAAATGTGGTGAATGTTTTGATGAACAATGCAAACACAACAGTAAGTACGGTGGAAGCTTTAAAAACGGTAGAAATTATCCAACGCATTTATTCAGCAGCAAATAATACTTATGTCTAACGCCCCCACTTTATACCATGCAAAAATTGCCGATGATGTGGTGATTGGTAACCATGTTTCAATTGTACAACCGGTAAACTTGTACGGTTGTACCATAGGCAATCATTGTTTTGTAGGACCTTTTGTAGAAATACAGAAAAATGTAACTATTGGAGATAATACCAAAATTCAATCCCATTCTTTTATTTGCGAATTGGTTACCATAGGCAATCATTGTTTTATAGGACATGGCACTATGTTTGTTAACGACAAGTTTACCAATGGTGGACCGGCAATGGGGGATACAACTTTATGGGCAGCAACTACTATTGGTAACCATGTTTCTATTGGTTCTAATGTAACGGTATTACCGGTGTCTATTTGTGACCATGTGGTGATTGGTGCAGGGGCTGTAGTAACAAAAGATATTATCGAGCCAGGAACTTATGTAGGAAATCCTGCAAGGAAACTTAAATAGCTTAAAATCACAATTTAGAATAAAGAAATTCTGGCCTTAGAAATTAGATGTATAACAATTTTTTTTAATTTTGGAGTTAACATATTTTCACGTATGTTTGTAACCGTATAAATGTTATCTTTTTTGCGCTAGCAATATCATTTATAAAGCCGCTTGTCTATAATCTATCCATGATTACAAGACAATTTTTATTAATATAATCGACCGCTCTGTGAGTGACTTGGCGGAGCTGTGTATTACTTAAAACATATCATAATTTTTGTATGAAAAAACCTGTACTATTTCTCCCGCTGCTATTACTGTTTTTATTCAGTTGTGTCAGTAAAAAAGAAATTGAAAAGTCTTACCAGTTGTTTCAAACAGATTTGGATAGCATGTCCAACTATACCTATAAAGAACTGACCATTAAAGAAGGGGATAACCTTTCAATACAGGTATATACATTGGCAAGCGCCGACCAGCAACAAGTAGCACTTTTTAATCTGCCCAATACCGGAACTAAAACTACTGCAGGCGCAGCATCAGGAGCTGCTTCAGGAGGTGCTTATGTGGTGAATACCTCCGGTGAAATTTTTTTACCAAAAATTGGCATGTATAAAGTTGTGGGTTTAACCTGCGCTCAGTTAACTGAGAAACTTAAAACAGACTGGGCTACTTATGTAAAGGATATTGTAGTAGATGTAAGAATGTTGGGCTTTAATGTAAATATGCTGGGAGAAGTAAAAGTACCCGGTGTGAAAAGTTTTACAACAGGTCGTGCAACTGTACTCGATGCAATAGCCGCTGCGGGTGGCTTAAACGATGAAGCAAAACGAACCGATATCAAATTGGTGCGGGAAGAAAATGGCAAACGAACATCTTATCTGTTAGATTTAACCAGCTCAAAAATTTACCGGTCACCAGTTTTTCAGTTGCAACAAAATGATTTAATTTATGTAGGTGCAAGTGACTATAAATTTGCTAGCCTGAAAAACTCCAGATTTGGTACTACTTTAAATCCCGTTTCAACAATTACTAACTTAATATTTCCATTGTTGAGCATTGCTTACTTCATAGTTTCATTACAAAGATAATTTCTTAAAATTTTTTTAAATGAGTGATTTTAATAATCAAATCATCGGATTGAATAAGGGTGGTGAAAAAAAGAAAATTCAGTTAAGCGAATTATTTTTTAAATACTTCAGTCACTTCCCGCTCTTTATTATTTCTCTGGTATTGTCTTTAACCATCATTCAGTTGATTATACGATACGATACGCCAATGTACAACGCCAGTGTACAAGTATTGGTGGCAGATGACCAAAGCCAAAAAGCCTCGGGTCAACAAAATGATATTGTGAACCAAGCATTGACTGGTGTTAAGCCCATCAATATTGAAAATGAATTGGAATTGATTAAGTCAATCAATTTATTGCAAGAGGTAGTTAAAAAAGGAGATTACAACATTAATTATTTTAAAGAAGGGAATATCAAAAACTCAGAATCTTCTTTGCGAACACCATTCAAATTTAGTTTTTTTGCCATTCCCGATTCTGCCGGTTCTTACTCATTTAAGGTAAGCAAGTTAACACCTATTGGAGGAGACATCGATTTTTTGGGCAGTGTGCAACAATTCAAATGGAATGACACCGTTACTTTCAATAAAATAAAATTGATGGTAACGGCTTCCGATGTTTATACCATTAACCAGGAAAAAAATCCATATACTGTTGTCTGGAATCCCATCCGGTCTGTTGCAGCTGCATTTCAGGGCTCCATTTCTGCCGCCTCACTCAAACCCCGTTCTAGCATTGTAGTGATAACTTTAAAGGGAGAGAATCGGTCAAAAATGACAGGTTTTTTAGATGATTTACTTACAGAATTGATTGAAAAAGATATACAACAAAAAAAAGAAGCAGCCTATAATACCCTCAAATTTATCGACGAACGGGTTGATATGGTTGCCAAAGAGCTGGGCATGGTAGAACAGGATTTGCTGAACTTTAGAAAAAAAGGAAGGTTTTTAACCAGCGAAGCTGAGTTTGGTTATTACCAAGGCAGAATTTCGGAATCTGATAAATTACTAGAAGCCTGGAATTTGGAAATTGAGATACTTAAAATGATTCAGAACTACTTGAATACCGATAAGTTAAACCAAAGTATGCGTACCATCCCTACCAATTTAAGTGTAACGGATGCGGTATTTGGAGGGATGATTTTAAAGTATAATGAATTGCAAATCAGAAAACAAACCCTTGCACCTACACTTACCAAAGACAACGATGTGATCAATAGCATCAATATTCAACTAAAAGAAATCAAAGAAAATATTTTAACAACATCCGTTAATTTGATTAAGGCAGGAGAACTGAAGATAAAAGCATACAACGACAGAAAAAATCAGGATATTGGAAACCTATCGCAATTGCCTGAAAAAGAAAAGACAAATCAGGAAATTAACAGGCAAAGACAAACCAAAGAAAAACTATTTTTATACCTCTTGCAAAGAAAGGAAGAAACTGCAATTTCTTCTATTTCCACAGCATCTAATTATCGAAAACTCGATCCGGCAATTGCGTCGGGTAAACCATTGGGTACTCCCGATTCTCAATTGCAATTGGTGGGCTTATCCATCGGATTTATCCTCCCGATTTTTATTATTTACCTGCTAGATTTATTCAACAATAAAATTACCCAGCGAACCGATATTACCGAAAATTCGGATGCCCCTATTATTGCCGAGATTAGTTACGATCCCAGCTTCAATACTATGTTGATAGGAAATACCAGAAGTGTGATTGCCGAACAGTTTAGAATATTTAGAAGTAATCTGCAGTTTCTTTTACCCAAAAACAATGATGATAAACTTGGCAAAATAATCCTTGTTACTTCATCTATGAGTGGTGAGGGAAAATCTTTTGTAAGTTTAAATTTGGCATCAGTGATTTCTTTATCCGGAAAAAAAGTGGCATTGCTTGAGTTTGATTTGCGTAAATTAAAAAGTATTTCCATCCCCGAATTAGATGGCATCACAAGTATTGGAATATCCAATTATTTAACAGGTCAGGTTACCGATCCTGCCTCTATTCATCAATCGCTCGCATCATTTCCATTATTGCATATTTATCGTACCGGTCCATTACCCTATAACCCAGCCGAATTAATTATTGGAGATGCCATGGGGCAATTGATGGAATATGTTAAATCCAATTACGATTACGTTATTATGGACTCTGCCCCTATTGGGTTGGTAAGCGACTCTTTTACACTGGCTAATTATGCCGATGCAGTTTTATATGTGCTCAGACAAAGATATACTTTCAAAACCCAGCTAACCCAGGTAGAGGAACTTAAAAATGCCAACAAATTAAAAAATTTATCTTTTGTGGTAAATGATGTAAAAGCAGGGGCACGATACGGATATTATGGTTACGGCTATGGTTATGGCTACGGTTATGGTTACGGCTATGGTTACGGCTATGGCTCAAAACAAAACAGCTATTTCGATAACATGGAAAAAAAGAAGTGGTGGAAAAATATTTTTAGCGCAAAAAAATAGCTGTCGCACAAATAATTATTCATACAAAAAGTACATGCAAAAAACAACAGATACACCCGAGTGGGATTTGGTAATACAGCCTCAAAGCTCCTTATTTAGTTTAAATTTGAGAGATGTATGGCGTTACCGTGATTTGCTTGTGATGTTTGTGAAACGAGATTTTGTGAGTTTTTACAAACAAACCATATTAGGGCCCTTGTGGTTTTTTATACAGCCATTATTTACAACAATTGTATTTACTTTCATTTTTGGTAATTTAGCCGGACTTAGTACTGATGATTTGCCACAGCCTTTGTTTTATATGGCAGGGATTACTGCCTGGAATTATTTTGCCGATTGCCTTACCAAAACTTCTACCGTTTTTCGGGACAATGCCAATATTTTTGGTAAAGTATATTTTCCTCGCTTAATTATGCCGTTAAGTATTGTAGCAAGTAATTTGGTGCGGTTTGGTGTGCAAATGATTTTGTTTATAATGATGGTTGTGTATTACTATTTTCAGGGGGCACATTTTCAAATTACTTGGGCAATTGCGCTATTTCCATTGTTAATAATACTTATGGCATTACTTGGTTTGGGGTTGGGTTTAATTATTACCGCATTAACCACCACTTATAGAGATTTGGCTTTTTTAATAACTTTTGGTGTACAATTAATGATGTATGCCACAACAGTAATTTACCCATTGAGCTCCGCTCCGGCAAAGTACCACACCATTGTTACACTCAATCCCATGACAGGCATTATAGAGGCTTTCCGTTACGGGTTTTTGGGCAAAGGCATTATTACCTGGCACACATTGGGTTACTCTGTTATTTTTACAGTAATATCTGTTTTATTAGGCGTTGTAATTTTTAATAAAACGGAGAAGACGTTTGTGGATACGATATAAGGTTGAGGATAAGGTTGAGGGGGGAGAAAGGTTGAGGTAAAGGTTGAGGGGGGAAAAGAAAGGTTGAGATGAGGATAAGGTTGAGGATAAGTTTAAGGATAAGGTTGAGGGGGAAAAGAAAGGTTAAGATTGAAATAAATTAATTTTAAAATAATAAAAGATACAAATAAAGTAGTTGTTCGTTGAAGCATTGCAACTCAACCTCAACCTCAATCTCAACCTCAATCTCAACCTCAATCTCAACCTCAATCTCAACCTCAATCTCAACCTCAATCTCAACCTCAATCTCAACCTCAATCTCAATCTCAACCTCATGAAATATTTATCTTTTGAAGAGATGCCGGTTTGGAAAAATGCGATGGGGTTGGCAGTGTCAATTTTTGAGATAACAAAATCTTTACCGAGGGCTGAAGATTACGGGTTAACAAGCCAAATAAGACGCTCAGCGTTGTCGGTCTCCGCTAATATTGCAGAAGGTTTTGGAAGAGAAACGCAAATGGATAAAAAACGTTTCTACATAATAGCAAAAGGAAGCCTATTGGAAACAAAAAGTCATTTTATATATGGTTGTAAAGTAGCTTATTTTAAAGAAGATCCTGTCATTATAAAACAGTTGGAACAGATATATTTTGAAATAAACAAGCTCAATAAATCTATTAAAAATAATCTCAACCCTCAACCTTAACCTCAACCTAACCTTAGCCTAATTACTTTGTCATCCAACGAAATAGTCATTTATCAGTCAGAAAATACATCTACTCATATAGATGTTTTATTAGAAGATGAAACCGTGTGGCTTACACAATTACAAATGGTAGAGTTGTTTCAATCGACAAAGCAAAATATTAGTTTGCATATAAGTAATATTTTTAAAGAGGATGAGCTACGAGAAAACTCAGTTGTCAAGTATTCATTGACAACTGCATCTGATGGTAAAAAATATAAAACAAAGTTGTATAATCTCGATGTAATTATATCGGTTGGTTATAGAGTGAAGTCAAAAACGGGAACACAATTTCGCATCTGGGCAACAAATACTTTAAAAACGTATTTATTGAAAGGATATGTTATTCAGGATAGGATTGAAAGTATTGAAAAAAAAATTTACGAACATGATACTAAAATAAAATTATTACTCAACACTAATTTACCTCCAAATCAAGGTGTGTTTTTTGATGGAGCAGTTTTTGACGCTTATGTTTTCGTATCTAAATTAATTAAATCAGCAAAAAACCAAAACCGTATTAATCCAATAAATTGATAACAGAAAATCAACATACAGAATTCAAATCGAGTTTCAATGAGACTGTGATAGAAACCTTGTGTGCCTTTGTAAACACCAATGGAGGAAAAGTGTATGTAGGTATAGATGATAAAGGAATGCCGGTTCCTAATTTTTCCATAGGTAAGGAAACCATAGCAAATTGGATTAATGAAATAAAAAATAAAACACAACCCAGTATCATAGCCGATATAGAACCTTTAATTAGTTATGGGAAAGAAGTCGTTTGTATAAGTGTAAATGAGTTTCCCGTAAAACCAGTTTCTTACAAAGGAAGGTATTACAAACGTGTTAATAACTCGAATCACCAACTTTCATCAATAGAAATCACCAATTTGAGTTTGCAATCTTTACAACTTTCCTGGGATTCTTACATAGCGCATGGGAAAAGTATAGAAGATTTAGATACACATAAAGTGAATGCTTTTTTTGAAAGGGTAAATTCGATGGGGCGGTTTAGGCTTGAAGGCAGTTGGATCGAAAAACTTCATAAATTAAAGTTGGTACAAGGTGCCGTGATTACGAATGCAGCTTGGTTGTTATTTGCAAAAGAAAGTACAGGATATAATGTTCATTTAGGCAGATTAAAAACGCCTTCTATGATTATTGACGATAAGATGCTTAACGGCACTTTGTTCGATATGGTCGAGGAAACCATGCGGTATATTATAGGTCAGATAAAAGTTGCCTTTGAGATAAAAGGTATGCCTACGCAGCGAACGGAGATATTCGAATATCCGCTTCCCGCTTTGAGAGAGATAGTTCTCAATGCCGTTATTCATAGGGACTATATGAGTCCGATAGATATACAAATTAAAATTTTCGATAATTATATTACATTTTATAATCCAGGAACGCTTTATGGGAATCTTACCGTAGCCGATCTTAAAAAGGACAATTATCAAGCTATAGCCCGAAATAAATTGATAGCAGAAGCGTTTTATCTTACAGGTGACATAGAGAAATATGGTAGTGGTTTTGTACGAATTCGTAAAGGAATCAAGGAATATCCCACAATGAAAATGGAGTTTGCAGAGGTTGCTAGCGGTTTTTTATGGACTGTTAGTTATACGAAGCAGCGAGTGAGTTTGGTTGATGATAAAGTCACCGATAAAGTCACCGATAAAGTCACCGATAAAGTCACCGATAATCAAGCATTAATCGTACAATTTATTTCTGAAAATAATAAAATAACAACCCAAATGCTTTCGGAAAAGGTAAAAATTTCCCAAAGAAAAATAAAAGAAAATATAGCTAAATTGAAAGAAATTGGCCTTATCGAACGCATAGGATCTGCTAAAGGGGGATTTTGGAAAGTGCAGTCTACGAACAACGAATAACGACCAGTTCACCAAATAACCTCAACCTCAACCTCAACCTCAACCTCAACCTTAACCTCAACCTTAACCTTAACCTTAACCTCAACCTCAACCTCAACCTCAACATGTCCACCGCCATCAAAGTAGAAAACCTTTCTAAAATTTACCGACTAGGGGAAATAGGCACGGGTACCATTTCTCGTGATTTGGAGCGATGGGTAAAGGTGAAACTAATGGGTAAAGAAGACCCGTTTTTAAAAATAGGTGAGAGCAATGACAGAAGTAAAAGGGGAAACAGTGATATTGAGTATAGTTTAAAGGATATCAATTTTGAAATACAACAAGGCGATGCGGTAGGTATTATTGGCCGGAATGGAGCGGGAAAAAGTACGTTGTTAAAAATTTTATCACGGGTTACGACACCCACCACCGGTAAAATAAATATTAAGGGCAGGGTAGCCAGTTTATTGGAAGTGGGTACCGGCTTTCACCCCGAATTGACAGGCAGAGAAAATGTCTATTTGAATGGGGCCATACTAGGAATGAGGAAAAAAGAAATTGACCGAAAATTTGATGAAATTGTTGATTTTAGTGGTGTAGAACGCTATATAGATACACCGGTAAAACGCTACAGCAGCGGAATGTATGTACGGCTGGCATTTGCGGTAGCGGCGCACTTGGAAAGTGAAATTTTGATTGTAGATGAAGTACTAGCTGTTGGCGATGCTGAATTTCAAAAAAAATGTTTGGGCAAGATGGGGGACATTTCAAAAGGGGAAGGAAGGACGGTGTTGTTTGTGAGTCATAATATAAGTGCTATACTAAATTTATGTAGTGCAGGAATTTATCTGAAGAATGGTAGCCTTTTATCTTTAGGGGATTGTTCTTCTGTAGTAAAAGAATATTTTGATGACAGACTAAATTCAAAGTCAGATAAAGTTCAGATTGATTCTACTAACAAGGATGTTTGGTTAGTCGATATGAATTTTCAAAGTGAAAGTTCGATGGTAATACGAACATTTGATGATGTTAACGTAAATATAATTATAGAGAGTAAAAAAAAGCTTGAAAATGTTTTAGTTGGAATTGGCATAAATGATATGAATGAAAATAGAGTAGTTACTTTTTTTAGCAAGTTCTATAATAGTTCTTTTGATTTAAATATTGGTCTTAATAATATTGGTTGCTCCATAACTAATTTTTGTATCAAACCAGGATTATATACGGTTGAAGTCTATATTGGAGATGGCTATAATATATATGACTATTATGATAAAGGTTTCAAATTATACGTTGAAGTTTCCGACAATAAATCTCAGTTAATCTACCCTGATTCATCTCAGGGGAATCTAGTTTTAAATCAAAAATGGAATAAAATATGAATGAAGATTTAGTTAAGCTAAAAGAAGAAGTTTTTTGTTTAAAATACGAGTTAGAAGGCTTTTCAAACGTTGTATTAAGAAATGAAGCAGAACGATGGATTCCCAACTATTTACATAATTCAACAGAACAGTCTCATTATGATCGTTATCGCTTAGCATGTAAATATACTAATAATAAGAATGTTCTTGATATTGCTTGTGGTGCTGGTAAAGGGAGTTATTTAATGGCTATCGAGGGTAAAGCAAAGTCGATCTTAGCTTGTGATATAGACAGTAGTGCTATTCGTTATGCAAAGCATCGTTATGAGCACCCCAAAATAGTTTTCAAGACTTCAAATGCAGAGCTCTTTGAATCCGAAAAACAGTTTGATGTAATTGTTAGCTTTGAGACCATAGAACATTTACCGAATGTTAATAGTTTTTTAGCTAAAATGTCTCTTGCACTAAATCAGGATGGGATTTTTATTGTTTCTACACCCATTTCTAGTAAAGATTATGATTCATCACCCAAAAATCCATATCACACACAGGAGTGGGGGTTTAATAAATTCCAAGAACTTATTTGTGAGTATTTTATTATCGATAGTGTTTTTGTACAATTTTATAGATCCAAATTAGAAGTATATCGAGAACAGCAGAAATCTAAAAGTTTTCTAAACAAAATGTTATTAATTCGGGCAATTAAAAAAGTACTAAAAAAAATGGGATACTTCAGAAAAAAACAACTGGATGATAATTATTTTAAATACAATTTTTCGGAAATAGATTTATTTAAAGGTCAATTTACAGAAGATGAATTAGGGATTGATGGCATAGGATATCAGATATTAATAGCTCGTAAAAAATAAGTTCTTAATTAAGGTATGGGAAAAGTTTCTGTAATAATTCCAAATTATAATCACTCTTCTTTTTTAGAAGAAAGAATTTTAAGCGTTTTAAATCAGACGTACGAAAATTTTGAAGTCATAATTTTAGATGATTGCTCTACTGATTCAAGTAGAGAGATAATTGAGAGATATAAAAATTCAGAAAAAGTATGTCATGTTATATACAATCAATTTAATAGCGGTAGTACCTTCATTCAATGGCATAGAGGAGTTACACTTGCTTCTGGAGAGTATATTTGGATAGCAGAGAGCGATGATTCGGCTGATTCAACTTTTTTGGAAAAAACTGTTGATATACTTGAACAAGATATTGGGATAGGATTAGTATATACTGATGCCTACACAATAAATAGTGATGGCATTATTTCTGATTTAAATCGATCAGCTATTAGGAATAAGATTATTCCTAAGTGGAGTAAATCTTATACCAATAATGGGGAGACTGAGTTAATGGAAAATCTATCCTATTGGTGTTCTATCAATAATGTAAGTTCAGTTCTTTTTCGAAAAAAAAATGTCGAACTTTCAAGTTCGTTTATAAAATTTAAATATGCAGGTGATTGGCTTCTATATGTTACTGTAGCTTTTTCTGCTAAAATTTCTTATCTACATCTTCCTTTAGCTTATTACAGAGAACATGAGTATAACTCTTCAAAGAACCGTTTTCATAAAAATCGAATTCAAATTGAAAATTTTATAATAAGTTCATATTGATATACTCGGTATGAAGTGAACCACAAAATGAAGTATTCAAAAAACATTTCAAGTTCTATTTTCAGTTGTCGAAATAATCATATTTCCCAAAATTTTTACAGCAAAATAAGGTTCTTCAAAACGTTATTCTTAATTCATCCAACATTCTTTGTAATCACACTTTTTTTAAATCAATTACGATTAGTTAAAATTAGATTTTTAAATTTATATGTTAATAAATTACGCGATACATAGTTCTGATTCAAACCAAATGTATTTGGACTTTTGGCCTGTAGTATCCGAAATATGGAAAAAAAAATTTTCTATAGTTCCTGTTTTAATTTTCATTGATGATGAAGATATTACTGTTGATAACTCATATGGAATAATTATTAGATTAAAACCTATTAAAGATATACCAATTCATCTTCAAACTCAAATTGTAAGGTTTTGGGCTACTACTTTATTTCTTAATGAAACTAGCATAATATGCGACATTGATATGCTTCCATTGGCTAACGATTATTTTGTCGATTCAATTGCTAAGTTTCCACAAGAATCTTATATTCATTTGAACCCATGTTTTGAAACTTATGGGAGATTGCCAGCATGTTATCATGTTGCACAAGGCAGTACATTTAAAAGTGTATTAGATATTGATGAGGATTGGGAAATATTTTTAAAAAAAATTCTTACAAATGATAAATATGCTAAAAATCTTGGACATGATAAATATGCTTGGTTCGCTGATGAATTGTATAGTACAGATAAAGTTCTGAGTTATGTAGATAAAAAGAATATACATTTTGTTAAACGAAAAGGTGGTCAGAATGGCTTTAGACTTGATAGAGGTAATTGGATATATTCCAAAATGTTGTTAAAAGCCGATTATTATTTTGATGCACATTCAATTAGACCCTATAGCCTTTATGCAGAAGAGATTGAAAAAGTTAAAACAATAACTTTAAAAGCTAAAAAAAAGCACTTGACAAAACTACTTATAGTGTTTGTAACGCTAATATTTAAGCTTAAAAGTAAAATTTAATGATACTATCACTAGCTTATACGTTATAAACAACTTGATTCTTTACGAGGCATAGCTGCATTAAGTGTTTTCTTTTCTCACTTTATGGGGATTTATGAAATTAAATCGTATAATATGAAACTTGGATGGATAACCGATGAGGTTTTTTTAGGCAGATGCATAAAAGAAAAGCAAAAATTTATTAACGTACATTATCTAGAGAGATGTAGGCAAAATCTATTTCAAATTATCCGTATTGATAGATCTAATTGGCATATAAATATATAAAGTTTTCCTAGAAGTAAATACATTGATTTGCATTTGTTAAGGCCACTTTCTAAACACAAGAATAATATTATTTTACTTGAATTATATGTTAATAACAATAATAATGCAGCATTAACATTAATAATTTACTATGTAAGTATTATTGTTAATAAATTTAAATTAAATAAAAAATTAAACTAATCTCACATGCAAACAAATCCAATTACTATTGCTAAAGTAGAATATATAGAATTTCTAGATGCTGAGATTTTTTTTGCATAATAAGCTTTTAATGCAAGTTTCTTCTATTAAAAGCTATGTTTCTGAGTTTTATGCAACAAATGAAAATATGGGTTTTGGTCTTTATTGATCATGATGGGTTTCCTTTAGCAAATTCAGATGTTTTCAATTATGAAAATGGATCAGGAGTAATATTTATAGATTGATAAAATGGAAATTGTTTTAGTTACTTTCGCCGATAAAGCTTTTGAGAATTCTCGGAAAGAAATAATAAAAGAGGCAAAAAGACTGAAGTACTTTTCAAAGTACTTCAGTTATACACCCTCTGATTTACCCTTAGAGGTGCGGGAGTCTCTATTTTTAAAAGGTAAGAAAGGGTTGGGTTATTGGGTATGGAAACCAATAATAATTAAAATGTCATTAGAAAGAATTCAGGAAGGGGATGTCCTAGTATATGTTGATTCAGGATCTAAGCTGCAAGAAAGTTTCATCTGGAAAGAATGGCTAGGTGAATTAAATTCTAAGAATAGTATTTTTTTTCGTTACAATAGTTCTGTTGATTATAAATGGCATTCTTTCGGGATTAATAGCACTAAACTAGGTTACTGGTGCCATCAAACATTAAAAGATTATTTTGATAATAGAAAATCTAACATTGATTGGTATTCGATTGATAAGTTATTAGCAGGCGTTTTTTTTATTAAAAAGTCGAAGGAAAATAATATTATCAATAAATGGAGTGATTTGGCTTTAACTCAAATTCAACTTTTTGCTGACGAAATAATAGAAGTCACACAAGACAAATTTAATTCTCATAGACATGATCAATCGGTTTTATCGATTCTTGTTCACTTGTATTCTGATGAAGAGACATTAATACTGGACGAAATATTTGAAAGTTCGACTAGTTCATATGACTCACCGATTTTAACAGTAAGACGCAAGTTGATTGAGATACCATTTGTAGTTCGAGTAAAACTAAAGTTATCGCAAATTATATATACTATTTTCAATAATAACAATTAATAACAACAATTCAAAGTGTCTTCAATTAACAATTGAAAGCGTAAATAAATTAAAAAATTGAACATATATTATTTGATAGAAATAGTACTGATGAAAGTAAAATTCTTCTGGAGGAATACAAACAAGAGAATTTTTCCGTTTGCTTTTATCCGAGAATGATAATGTTATTAATGATTCTATTAACAAATTAATAAAATTCCAAATGGTGATTTTTATTTTCTTCAAAGAATTTTAATATTCTTAGTGGGTTACTTCCATTTTCCTACAAGTAGAAGATATTTATGAAATTTTAGATAAAGTAAAGTTGTTTTATGATAATAAAGATTAACCTGTATATATCATTGTATGAGATATTAAATACTGAGAGAAAAAATGAGATTCTAGGAGTTTTGAAAAGGAACGTTCAAAACCAAATTATTGATAAAATCGTAATCTTTAGTGAACCTAATGATAACATTTCATTTAATGATACCAAGATAAATAAAGTGCATATTCAATCACGTCCTAGATTTTCTGATTTTATAGATGTCCTCGATCCAGAATGTATCAATATTATCGCTAATAATGATATTGAATTTCTAGAACCATCAAGGCTGAATTGGCTTAAATATATTACTTCTTCTGATTTTATTACACTTACAAGATATGAATCTAATGGTAAGTTATTTAGAGAAAACAGAGGTGATTCTCAGGACACTTGGATTTTTAAAGGGAGACCTGATGTTTTAAAATACTGTGATTTCCCAATGGGCGTACCAGGATGCGATAATCGAATTGCTTACATATTTTATGCGATGGGGTATAGAGTTTTAAATCCATCTAAATCCATCAAAACGATTCACCGTCATAAATCACAATTTAGATTTTATACTGAAGAGGAGAGAATTCTAGGTCCTTACTTAAATGTAAAGCCTACAACTTTTTTACACACGTTATTTATCAAACTTGTGACATTACTCCTATCTAAAATTTACAAAATAGAGTTGTCAATTAATTAATAATTTCTACAGTAATTAAGTCATATAAAGTGAAAATTGTAATAATTTCTAGGCCTAGTGATTGTTTTCCGAATATTATTTCTAAAGGCTTGAAGGAAATGATTCAAAAGCAAGGGTTTGAAGTGGAAATTTTACATGAAATTCCGTTTTTAATGAGGGCTCTTCCTTTAATTGAACAACCTATAAGATGGGAAGCAAATTTTGGATTTAGAATTCGTGAAAAGATAAAGTACTTTTTTCATGATTTTCTTTTAAAAAAAAAATTAGCAAATAAGGATGTAATTATTATTTCTGAATGTTATGCAAATTTGTTTTGGAGAAATTACCTCTACATAGAGGTAATTAGAAATATAACCAATGCAAAGATTGTTAGTTATACGGATGGTCCACTTGATTCTGCTCCGCTGCATAAGAAAAGATGGATAAATAATTATGACCGGGATGAAGGCTTTTTTGATTTCAATTTGTTTTTAACTGATAAAATTGAAAGAAAAGTTCCACTAAAAAAAAATCAGTACAAAATCGGGGTAAATCTGTGTATTTCTGACGAAATAATAAAAGTAGATAGTGATTTTAAGATACTTTTAGATTTTGAACAAATAGGAGTTGAGTCAGAACGGACATTTCAAAAGATGTTTCTGTTAAGTCAAAATATTTTATTTACTCAATTATTAGGTCAATATACAAACGTTCAAATTAGAAAAATATACTCAGAACATAATATTTTATTTCTTTCATTGCCTGAAACTTTTGGGCTATCGATTGGAGAAGCACTTTGTCTAGGTTGTAAAATTGCCATTCCAGATAGAAATTGGGTGATGTCGTGGGATATTTATGACGAATTACCCTATTTTTTCATTATTTACAATTCTGAAAATCTCTACGAAATTTTAGAAAAGGAAAAAAATGTATCTAAAGAAGAACGAATAAGAGTTATCAGAGATTTTAAGTCATTATACCCTGATTTCATTTTTGGGAATGATAAAAATCTAGAAATTTTTTTACATCACCTATCAAAAAGTTAAAAAAAATTATAGCTAGTGTTTAGGTAAATTTTTGTTGAAAACATTTTTTATTTAAAAAGGTATTAAATAATGAATAAAAACCTTGTAAGAAATATTGGAATCATTATTCCTTATTCTTTTTTCCCTCCATTAGGTGGTGGAGCATTGCGTTGTTTCTATGTTGTAAAAGAATTATCAAAATACCACAATCTGGTGTTATTTATTTCTGAACAGGAAAACATGCCTGAATTTGTAGATTGGATTGAATCTTTAAAAAATGTCAGGTATGTTATAATATTGAATTCAAAAAATAAAACACGTACTCTTTTAAATAAAATCAAGGACAGATTGAGGTCAGGTATTCATACAAATCAATTTTTTCAACCTACCAATCAGGTTTTTCTGGATGGGTTTGAATTGATAAGAAATGAAATAACTAATCAAAAATTTGATGCCTTTATTTGTGAAAATCTTGATACGCTGATAAGTTTTAATAAATTATTAAAAAAATACCAAATTCCAGTTGTTTATGAAGCACATAATGTAGATAGCGACTTATGGTTACAAATGCATTTGAAAACAGGAAATAAACAATATCTTTCTAATAGTAAAACCGCACTAGTAACTGAAAAGAAATTAGGCAATATCACTGATCTTGTTGTAACTGTTACAAATAATGATAAAATCAGATTGTCTAAATTAAAC
The DNA here is from genome assembly GCA_947488765.1 of Chitinophagaceae bacterium. Classification (GTDB taxonomy): domain Bacteria; phylum Bacteroidota; class Bacteroidia; order Chitinophagales; family Chitinophagaceae; genus UBA1930. The sequence continues at coordinate 98,330 of CANLAE010000008.1, forward strand.
ACCACTCGTTCTGTAAATATTGAAGTAGTTGAATCTGGGGTAGATACTGATTTAAAGATACCTGCACACCAAAAAAATGACGATAGGTTTAATATATTATTCTGCGGTAATTTGGAATACGAGCCTAACTATGAGGGATTAGTATGGTTTTACTACAGCGTACTTCCATTATTTAAAAAGTTTGGCATTTTATTCAAAATAACAGTTATTGGTAAATTAACAAATTCTGATAGGTATAATTTTTTAAAAGATTCAAATGATATTAATTTTATTGGAACCGTAGAATCAGTCAACAAATACTATCACGAAGCGGATGTGAGTATAGTTCCAATTTTAAGCGGCAGTGGTATTAGACTTAAAATTACTGAGTCGTTGAGCTTTGCAGTTCCGGTTGTTTCAACTACACTTGGTGCTGAAGGCATTAGAGAAAATAATGCAGTTTTATTGGCAGATACACCTGAAGAATTTGTTGATTCTTTGATTAGTTTGTATCAACTTGGTAAGATGAGAAGGGAATTAGGAAATGAAGGAAGAGAAATGATCTTGAAATACTATGATTGGAAATCATTGATGTCAAAGTTTAATAATAATATTTTAAATATTATAAACACTAATACCAATTAAGGCACGTCAACATAGGCTTTAAAGTTTATTATGTCAAAAAATTTACAAATGAATACACCTTTAATTAGTGTGTTAATGACAGCCTACAACCGTGAAAAGTATATAGCAGAAGCAATTGAAAGTGTTTTAGCATCTACTTATCAAAATTTTGAATTGATTATTGTAGATGATTGTTCAACTGATCAAACATTAGAGATTGCAAGAGGATATGAAAAACTAGACGCACGCATTCGGGTACATGTAAATGAAAAAAATCTTGGGGACTATAAAAACAGAAATTTTGCAGTCAGTCTTTCAACATATGATTATTTTACATTTGTTGATTCCGACGATTTAATTTTTCCGCATACACTTGAGACTATGGCTTCAGCAATTGAAGAGTTCCCATATCATGGCGCTTATATAATGACACGAAATCAAGACCCATACAATTCAAAATCATATTCACTATCGTCAATTGAAGCATTGCATGATCATTTTTTTGTAAGTGGGTTTTTAGAGACCGGACTTCTTGGCACTTTGTTTAACAAAGAAATATTTTATAAGCTAGGTGGTTTTTCGGAACGGCGAATGACTAGTGATATTGATTATTTTTTGAGAATTTCATTGAATGGTCCAATAGTAAGGTTACCAAGTAAACTAGGATTTTGGAGGTCACATATCAATCAAGAATCGAGTCATGGGTTTGAGTATTATCTTTTAGATATGACTTTGATTTACAAGAATACAATTAATTCAAGTAATTTTCCACTAAAAAAATATAGATTTAGAATACTAAGAAAAATGTATATTTCGAAATTAAAGTATGTTTTGTATAGGGTTTATAAAACAAAGAATATTCAGGATTTAAAGTATTTAATCAGAATTTTTACTGTGAATGAGTTTATTGTTTGAACCATATCGTATTCGTAATAAAGCAGTAGCTATACTTGAAAAATTTTTAGGGATTTTTCCATTATATAGTTTTTTCAGAAAAACTAAAAGTGATGAATATCCAATCACGTTTAGTATTTGGTATAATCAAAAATTGCGCGGCATTAATGGTTCAGCATATTGGCCCGTTCATCCTTCAAGTTTGGTTAAGTTTCAACATAAAGTGAAAATTGGAAAACATTCTTATCCAGGCTATCAATCAGGGTGCTTTATCAACGGGTCCAATGGAATAATAATTGGTGATTACACCTATTTTGGTACAAATGTAGGATTAATGAGTTCGAATCACGATGTACATGATTTGCGTAATCTCATTAGTACTTCACCAATTCAAATAGGTAATTATAATTGGGTTGGTATGAATTCGGTGATATTACCTGGAGTTGATTTAGGGGATTTTACGATTGTTGGTGCTGGAAGTGTTGTAACAAAATCTTTTAGCGAAGGTTACTGTATAATTGCTGGAAACCCAGCAAAAATTATCAGACATTTAGACCCTAAAGAATGTATGAAATATGAAAAAAACACACAATGCATCGGTTATTTGAGCATTAGTGAATTTGAAATAAGGAAGGAACAAATTTTAAAGGATATTTGGAGCATATAATAATCAAGGATCCCACGTTGAAGGGCAGAGAATACGGGACTCTTGCTTCGTTTCAAGAAGCAATTCAAAAAATTACGGCCGCTGATGAAATATTACTCCCGGAATTAGGATTTTGGGAAAAATATTTTCTCCAAGTTTCAAAATGGAGATTTTTAAGAAAGTTCATTCGTAAAAGAAAAATAGTTCATAATACAGAAAAGATTGACGTACTCTGGTATATCTTAATGGGCCCCGAGAATTATAGACTTGATTTATTTAAAGGGTATGAAAATGTAGCTGTAAAAATCATTTACTTTTTTGATACTTTACCACACCAAATCTATTTAATTAAAAAATTAAAAATTCATTCTTTATTTAATTATCAAATAACTTCATTTAATGATGCTGTTGTTTATTTAAATAAAATAACTAATTCAAATTGGTATTTCGTTCAGCAAGCATCTAGCATAGAATACATGTATGACAAAGATTTAATAAGCAAGGAGATTGCTTTTAGTTCTTTTGGGCGTTCAGATTCTAAATTAAATAATGTTATTCAAAAATTTTGTGATAAGAATAATCTAATTTTTTATCGTACACATGAATTAGGAGGAAAAATACTGACTAATAATAAGGAGCTTTATAAAAGTTATTGTTGGGCTCTTTCAAATTCAGTTTTTAATGTAAGTCTATCCGTTGAAACAACTAACAAGGAACGTGCTGCCTTTCTTTCTCCTATTACATGTAGATGGTATGAATCAATTTTAGCCAAAAATATTGTTATTGGAAAAAAGCCTAAAAATCCATTTTTTAATCATTTATTCCCAGATAATTTTGTGCAAGAAATTGACATAAATGCTTCTGACGATATATTAGAAGATCAAATTTCTATACTTTGGAAGAATAGGCAAATTCTATTTAAAAATATTTATAATAGTAAAAATATAAATTTTATTGATTACGATTGGTGTTCAAGAGTTGTTGAAATTTTAAATATCGTAGATTAAGTTATGAAATTAAATTTAGGTTGTGGATCTGTTAGGCCAATGGGTTGGATTAATACTGATTCTTCATTAAATGCCAATATTCAAAGAATTCCATTCATTGCAAAAAAAATTACTAAATTATTTAATAAAGTCGATTATGACTCTAATAATTTAGTTTATATGAATTTAAACAAAAAATGGGCTTTTAAAGATAACTCTGTTGATATTGTTTATGCGTCTCATTTATTTGAGCACTT
>CANLAE010000009.1 GCA_947488765.1 Chitinophagaceae bacterium
GACCCTCTGATTAACAGTCAGATGCTCTAACCAACTGAGCTAAGGAGGAATTCCTATTTCCCTTTCGGGGTTGCAAAAATAGGGATGCAATATTTGTAACCAAAATTTTTTTATGTAAAATCAAAATAAACCGCCAAACAAGCCTCCAACTTCAAAACCAATATATACTCCATCGACTTTTTGCTCAATTGCATACGTCTTTAAATAATACCCTTCACCCGTTGTGTTTCGGCCGGTTGCCAAATTAAATTTATACCGATGCAATGGACAAGCAATATTGCCCAAACTATCAATATTTCCGGCAGCCATAATGCCACTAGCATGCGGACATTTGTATGCAACAGCAAATATTTTTTCCTGGTGTTTTGCCAATGTAATTTTTTTTCCATCGGCTTCAACCACACACATATTATTGCTTTGCCAGTTCAATGCCTCTGAAGATTCGGCAATCTTAAACCATTGGTATTTTTTGTTGCTCATCGAAGTTTACAATGAAAATGATTGGCTCATTCAAATTAAAAATGAATGGCTTTATAAGGATAACGTATGTTATAAATTTCACGAACCTTTGTAAGAATTGCATCTCTCAATGCATCAATATTTCTTCGTTCCAAAGCAGAAATAAATACACAATTTCCTTCGGTAATATTTGACCATTTTTCTTTCAGTTCCCTACGTATATCTTCTTTAATAGAATCATCGAGCCACTCATCAAAATTGTTAGTTTCGTACAAATCCATCTTATTGAAAATAGTAAGTATAGGCTTGTCAAATGCCTTTAATTCCTGCAAAGTTTTGTTTACAATACCAATTTGTTCTTCGTACTGCGCATGAGAAATATCTACTACATGCAATAAAATATCGGCTTCCCGTACTTCATCTAAAGTACTTTTAAAACTCTCCACCAAATGATGCGGTAACTTTCTAATAAATCCTACCGTATCACTCAATAAAAACGGTGTATTTTCAAAAACTACTTTTCTTGTGGTAGTATCTAATGTGGCAAATAATTTATTTTCAGCAAACACTTCGCTCTTGCTCAACAAATTCATTAATGTGCTTTTTCCAACGTTGGTATAGCCCACCAAACTAACTCTTATAAATTCGCCTCGGTCTTTTCTTTGGGTAAAAGCTTGCTTGTCTATTTCAGACAATCTTCTTCTCAACAAAGCAATTTTATCTTTTACAATTCGGCGGTCAGTTTCAATTTCAGTTTCCCCCGGACCTCTGCTTCCAATGCCACCACCTTGTCTTTCTAAGTGGCTCCACATTCCTTTTAACCTTGGCAATATATATTGGTATTGTGCAAGCTCTACCTGTACTTTGGCTTGTGCTGTTCTTGCCCTTCTTGCAAAAATATCGAGTATCAAATCGCTTCTGTCTAATGTAGTAATTGCTAACTCTTTTTGAATATTGGCAATTTGTGAGCCGGTCAATTCATCATCAAAAATAATTAGCTCAACACCTTTGTTTACAACATATTCTTTGATTTCGGCTAGCTTTCCTTTACCTACAAAAGTTTTACTATCGGGATGAGGCATTTTTTGTGTAAATCTTCTAACAGTTATTGCACCTGCTGTTTCTGCCAGAAAAGCTAGTTCGTCCAGGTATTCATTCACTTGCTCTTGTGTTTGGTCTTTTTGAACAAGTCCTACAAGAATCGCTTTTTCTTCATTTTTTATTTTCTGTTGCTTCTCTATCAAATGGATTCAATTTTATATGCAGCAAATGTAGGCTAAAAAAAAAGCCCTGCTGCAATAGCAAGGCTTTTAAAACAAAATGATATCAATTATAAACCACTAATGGTTAAGCCAATTGAATATGGTCTTACTTCAGGACCAAATCCTTCTTTTATTACTTGTGTTAGTTGATAGCTGAATTGCAAACCAAATGCACCATAGCCTGCACGTGCCGATAAAGCCAATCTTGTTGTATTAAAATATTTTTTGCTGCTTTCTTTAGCAATATATTTATTACTGTAAAGGCTTTGTCCGTTTTTGTTTTGCAAATCTTTTCCTTTCGTATAAGCACTTAGTAAAGTACCCACTTTTGCTCCGATGGCAAATTTCCAAGAGCTTCCAGGATGTTCAGGGTTGCTGTAGTATCTTAATTCTACCGGTGCCTCCAAGAAAATAGTGGTTAATTTAAACTTATCAAAAGAAGATGAATCTGAACCGGAAACGCTTCTGCTGAAAGGTAGTTTGCTGCTATTTGATTTTATGTTTACATAATTCTTGTCAAAGAAAATATTGCTACTGCTGATTCCTGCTCCATAAGCAACGCTAAATTTTGGATTGTTTTTAAACGGCTTATCCAACATAAAATAAAAATTAAAATGTCGGGAGCTGCTTTTAGTACGAATGCTGTCTGGAGTTGAGCCCCAACTATCTTTACCATATTGAATCATAAAATGATCAGAGGCACGATTGCTTAAATCTATTTTTACAGGAGGTTTTTCTGTAGTTTTTGTTGTTTGAGCATTGGCAGAAATAAACATAGAAATGGTAAAAACCGATAATAATAATTGCTTCATGTTAATTTGGTTAAATGGTTTCATTGCAGAAAGTCAACAAAAATAATAGAATTGGCTGCACTTCAAGGGTTAAAAAATAGCAAAATATTTTTTTTATATGAAATAGGTAGTAAAATAGTTAAAAAAGAAGCATTAGCTAAAAATTATTGTTCAATATTGATATTTATTTCATTCCGTACTAAAATTGTGTTTGAAAGATATATTCAATCCATTATTTTTGCTCCCCAAACAAAAAATTTAAGTTGGAAATTAATTTTCAACTTCGGACCTATAGCTCAGTTGGTTAGAGCACCTGACTCATAATCAGGGGGTCCCTGGTTCAAACCCAGGTGGGTCCACAAAGGCGAAGTTGTTAAAGACTTCGCCTTTTTACATTAGAAAAGTGGTTGAAAAATTTCATATCTAAAAAAACTAATCCATGAACAATATCAAAAACATCATCTTCGATTTAGGAGGGGTTTTTATTGATATTAATTACCAAAAAACAGAAACTGCATTTATCAACGCAGGTGTTATAAATTTTAAAGATTTATATAATCAAAACCGGGCTTCTAGTGTTTTTGAAGATTTGGAAACAGGAAAAATTAGTCCGACTGGTTTTTATAACGAATTTAGAAATATATCGAGCACCCAATTATCAGATACAACCATCAAATCTGCATGGAATGCAATGCTGGGAGATTTTTTACCCCAAGAAATAAATTGGTTAGCGTCTATAAAAAACAAATACCGCCTGTTTTTATACTCTAATACCAATCAAATTCATTACGAGGCTTTTACTGCATTGTTTCAGCAACAAACTGGCAAAAGTAATTTTGATAATTATTTTATAAAAGCCTATTATTCTCATACGTTTGGTTTGCGCAAACCTTATGCAGCCTCTTATCAAAAAATAGTAGAAGAACAACAAATGTTAGCTGCTGAAACTTTATTTATTGATGATACTTTAGTAAATATTGAGGGTGCAAAAGAAGCGGGTTTGCAAACCATACATTTGGCGCCACCGCTAAAAGTCAGTGAATTGGGTTTATAATAAATTGCATTAGTAAAATAGTATAACCAATTAAGGTTTTATTTCCTCAAACTCAATGTAATCAGCCTTGTTGGGAGTAGTATTGGTTTTGGTTGGTTGCTGATGAACTGTATTTGTTTGTGTATGCTGTTGTTCTTGCTGCATGGATTGCATTTGTTCTACTTTACTTTTCATTTCTTTGGCTACTTTAGTTACGGGCACTACTAAAGTGAAAATAAATTTATACAAGTAGTACAACACAAAAGCCCAAAGTATAATTTTAAATAAACTCATAGGATGTAAAATTAATTATTGCAATAACATGCCGCAGTAAAAATTGTTAATTTATTAATAAAGGGAAAAATATTGGCTAAATAAAAAAGATAAAAAAATAATCTTCTGCATTCAAAAAAATGATTTTATCATTCAAATTTGGAACATTAGTGTTCAATAGCCTATATTTGCACGAGCAAAAGAAACAGTAGAAGGGAACGAGGTCGTTCCCTTCTCTTTTATACCTATGTCAACAGAAGAAAAAAAAATACAAATAGAGTTGTTACTGGAAGGTATCATGGTAAATGAGCCGGAATATTTTGTAGTAAATTCTCGTGTAAAACCCACCAATAATTTTAAAATATTTATTGATGGAGACAATGGTATAACTATTGAGAAATGCGTACAAATTAATAGAAAGTTGTACAAATTAATTGAAGAAGCAGGTTACTTTCCTGAAGGAGATTTTAGTTTGGAAGTTTCCAGTCCGGGAATTGAAGAACCTTTAAAAATCTTTCGCCAATATAAAAAAAATATTAGCAGGTTCGTTGAGGTAGTATTATCTGACGAAACCAAAAAAGAAGGGAAAATGATTGAAGTGGATGAAACAGGCATTACAATTGAGTTCACAGAAGGAAAAGGAAAAAAAGCAATAACCCAGCAATTGGTTATTCCATTTAGTAATATAAAAACAACAACCGTTCAAATCAAATTTTAGAAAATCATTCCTGTATAGGAGTGTTAAAATTTGGAATCTTAAATTTTTCTAGTATGGCAAGTATTAATTTAATTGATGCATTTCAAGACTTTAAAGATGCAGAAAACTTAGATCGTCCTACGCTGATGAAAGTAGTAGAAGATGTATTTAAAACATTATTGCGTAAAAAATATGGTGCAGATGACAATTTCGATGTAATTGTAAATGCGGAGAAAGGGGATTTGGAAATCATACGCAGACGAATGATTGTAGAAGATGGCGAAGTAATTGATCCACTAGCAGAAATTGCTTACAGCCAAGCTATTAAAATTGAACCTGACTTTGAAGTTGGTGAAGAATTATACCAAGAAGTAAACATGGTTGATTTTGGTCGCAGAGCTATTTTAGCCGCCAAACAAACATTGGCTAGTCGTATCAGCGATTTAAAGAAAAATATTTTAGTGAAAAAATATGCTGATAGAATTGGAGAAATTATCAGCGCAGAAGTATACCAGGTATGGAAGAAAGAAGTATTGTTGTTAGATGACGAAGGCAATGAACTTATTTTGCCAAAAACTGAACAAATTCCACAGGATTATTTTAAGAAAGGAGAAACTACTAGAGCAGTTATTGCCAGAGTAGACATGAAAAATAATAGCCCTGTCATTATATTATCAAGAACAAGCCCGTTATTTCTATCTAAACTATTAGAAATTGAAGTACCAGAAATTTTTGATGGATTAATTACTATCAGAAAAATAGTTCGCGATCCGGGAGAAAGAGCAAAAGTAGCAGTAGAAAGTTTCGACGATAGAATTGATCCTGTTGGTGCTTGCGTAGGGATGAAAGGAAGTAGAATTCATGGTATTGTTCGCGAATTGAAAAATGAAAACATTGATGTTATTAACTTTACTACCAATGTTCAGTTGTTGATACAACGTAGTTTAACCCCTGCAAAAATCAGCTTCATGAATTTAGATAATGACAGAAAACAAGCTGATGTATATCTAAAAGCAGATCAGGTTTCTTTAGCAATTGGACGTAGAGGTGTAAATATCAAATTAGCTTGCGAGCTTACTGGATATGAGATTGATGTATTCCGTGAGGATGAAGAACAAGTTGATGAGTTTGATATTGACTTGGATGAATTTAGCGATGAAATTGAACAATGGATTATAGATTCTTTCAAACGTGTAGGTTGTGATACAGCGAATAGCGTATTAAAATTGTCAGATGCAGAGTTGGAAAGAAGAACAGATTTAGAAAAAGAAACAATTGCAGACGTAAGAAGAATATTGAAGGCAGAATTTGATCAAGAACAAGAAGCATAATACTATAAAGTTAATTAGCTTTATGCTTTACGAATAAATACATTCAATTATCAATAAGAGTGTATCAAAATAAATATTGTTTGGAGTAACTAATAATTTAAAAAATCAGTTGCAAAACAAATGGTGTGTAACAATTAATCATTTGCAAAAAGCAAATACCGGTTTAAAAAAAATTGAATGGCAGAATTGAAATTACCAAGGCTTTTAGCCGCAGCTACCGAGTTTAATATAGGGCAAGATACCCTTGTAGACTTTTTAGCAAAAAAAGGTTTTAATAAAGATGAACTGAAGCCCACAGCAAAGCTTTCAGAGCAAATGTATTATGCCTTACAAGCTGAGTTTCAAAGCGATAAAGTTGCAAAAAACAAAGCTGATTTAGTAGAAATACCAAAAGCAGGGGGTGAAGCCAGAAAAAGAAAAGAAGATGAAGAAATTCACTTTAAAAAAGAAGAGAAAAAGCCACTTTCGAAAGATGAGCCTAAAGCTGAAGTTGTAAAACCTGTTGAAGAACCTATTGAGGTTAAACCCGCTCCAATAGTTGAGGTAAAAAAAATCCAACCGGTTGAAGAGCAAAAACCAATAATTGAAACTTCTGATATTGTAAAAATTGAAGCTCCTGAATTAGAGGGTCCTAAAGTTTTAAATAAAATTGATTTAGCAGCAATAGACTCTAATTGATTTAGCAGCAATAGACTCTTCAACAAGACCTAAAAAAGGTGCAAAAAAGAAAACTGTTGAACCCGGTGTTGAAAATATTGTACCTCCAGCAGCTACTCCAAACGTTAAGCCTAAGTCTAAAAAAACAGAAGAGCCAATTGCAGCTCCTGTTGTTGAAGTGATTGCATCACAAGAATCTGCTGCAGATGAAAACAATCCGGTGATTGAAAATATTCAGGCTGAAAAACTTACAGGACCAAAAATTTTAGGCAAAATTGAATTACCAGTTGATAGTGATACAAGACCAAAACCCGGAGCAAAAGAAGAACAAAGAAAACGTAAACGTATCCCACTTGATAAAAAAGGTGGCGTAAATATTCAACGTGTTGATTTCAGAAAAGATGGCGGTGGTCAAGGTCAGCAACCAGCACAAGGCGGCGGACAAAACAGAGGCGGTCAAGGTGGTCCAAATCGTGGTGGTCAACAAGGTCCAAACCGTGGTGGTCCTTCAGCTCCTGCGAGAACAGGACCTAGGGTAACTATCACTATGCGTAGAGAAGACAAAGAAATCGACGCAAAAGATATTAAAGATAAAATCAAAGAAACACAAGCAAAATTAGCCGGTGGAGCAGGAAGAGGCAAAAGCTTGAAAGCAAAATATAGAAGAGAAAAACGTCAGGAAGCAGCAGATGCTGTAAGCGATGGTACAGAACAAGACAATAAACTACAAGTTACAGAGTTTGTAACCGTTAGTGAATTGGCAAACTTAATGGATGTAAGCTTTACAGATGTAATCAGTAAGTGTATGAGCTTAGGGTTGATGGTTTCTATCAATCAGCGTTTGGATGCGGAAGTAATAGAATTAGTAGCAAGTGAATTTAATTTTGAAGTTGAATTTACAAGTGTTGAAGAGGTTGATGATGAGGTAGAAGATGAAATAGATAATCCGGAAGACTTAATCAGCAGAGCTCCTATTGTTACAATCATGGGTCACGTAGATCATGGTAAAACATCATTGCTGGATTATATTAGAAACGCTAATGTAGTAGCAGGTGAAGCAGGTGGTATCACACAACATATTGGCGCATACGAAGTAATGTTGCCTAATAAAAAACATATAACTTTCTTAGATACACCTGGTCACGAAGCATTTACTGCCATGCGTGCAAGAGGTGCAAAAATTACAGATATCGCTGTAATCGTTGTTGCTGCTGATGATGCCGTAATGCCTCAAACAAAAGAAGCTATCAGTCATGCGCAGGCTGCAAATGTGCCGATGATTTTTGCCGTAAATAAAATTGATAAAGATGGTGCAAACCCACAAAAAATTTATGAGCAACTTTCACAAATGAATATTCTAGTTGAAAGCTGGGGTGGTAAATTTCAAAGTCAGGAATTGAGTGCTAAGAAAGGAGAAAAAGTTGATGAGCTCCTTGAAAAAATATTATTAGAAGCAGAAATATTAGACCTTAAAGCAAATCCTGTAAAGGAAGCAACAGGAACAATCATTGAAGCATCTTTAGATAAAGGACGTGGCTATGTAGCTACCATCTTAGTACAAAACGGAACATTACGTCAGGGAGATTTAATCGTTTCAGGACAGTACTATGGAAGAATTAAAGCGATGTTCAATGAACGTAATCAGCGTGTACAGGAAGCGCCACCAAGCACACCGGTAGAAATATTGGGCTTAAATGGGGCACCTCAAGCTGGTGAAAAATTCAAGGTTTATCAAGATGAAGCTGAAGCAAAAGAAATAGCAACCAAAAGATCTCAAATATTACGTGAACAAGGGTTAAGAGCAAGAAAACATATTACATTGGATGAAATTGGTCGTCGTTTGGCATTGGGTAACTTTAAAGAATTAAACATCATTATCAAAGGTGATGTGGATGGATCTGTAGAAGCATTGAGTGATAGTTTACAAAAATTATCAACTGCTGAAGTTGCCATTAGAGTGGTATTGAAAGCCGTTGGACAAATTTCTGAAAGTGATGTATTGTTAGCAGCTGCATCTGATGCAATCTTAATTGGCTTTAATGTTCGTCCATCTTCACAAGCCAATAAATTAGCAGAAAACGAAGGTGTTCAGATTAAACAATACTCTATCATTTACAACGCCATTGAAGAAATTAAAAATGCAATGGAAGGTATGTTGGAGCCGAAGGTTGAAGAGAAAGAAGTTGCAACAGTTGAAATTCGTGAAGTATACAAATTTGATAAAGCAACCGTTGCCGGTTCATATGTTACCGAAGGAAAAATTAAGAGAGATCATAAGATTAAAGTATTTAGAGATGGCATCTTAGTATATCCTCGCCAAGAAGGTGGATATGCTGAATTGGGCAGTTTGAAACGCTTTAAGGATGATGTAAAAGAAGTAAACAATAATTATGAATGTGGATTGACCGTTAAAGGATTTACCGACATTCAGGTAGGAGATACTGTTGTTGCATATGAAGAAGAAGAAGTAAAAAGAACTTTATAATTTTTTGATACAACAGATTAACATGATATAAACTAACACTTTAAATAGCTTCAGGCTGCAATACCTGAAGCTATTTTTTTTGTTAAAAGATAATAGATAGTATCATTGAACAAAAGCTTCTATTATTTTTACAACTCATCGCAGAAAAATAAGATTTTAAAACAACAGATATTTACATATGAAAAAAATTCTATTGCTCCTTTCATTGTTTGCCATTCAACAATCATTATTTGCACAACCTAAAAAAGTAATTGCAGATAAAATTATTGCACAAGTTGGAGATAAAATTATATTACATTCTGATGTTGTAAATGCAATTGCAGATTACAAACGTCAAGGACAAGAAGCACAATTACCACCAAACCCTGAGTGTGCTTTTTTAGAAGGTCAGTTGATACAAAAAGCTTTGGTATTGCAAGCAGAGAAAGATTCTTTGCCAGTCACAGAAGAAGAGATTGATGCTGAATTAGACAATAGAATCAGGTATTTTATCAGCGCATACGGCAGCAAAGAAACAATTGAAGAAATTTATGGCAAAACTATTTATCAGTTGAAAGATGAGTTCAGACCACAAATAAAAGACAAAAAATTAGCCGATCAAATGAGGGGTAAAATTGTAGATGTTATTAAAATTACTCCGAACGAAGTAAAAAATTACGAAAGTAAAATACCTGTAGACAGTTTGCCTTTTTATGAAAGTGAAATTGAAGTAAGTCAAATTGTGTCACAACCGAAAGCCAATAAAGATGTAGAAGAATATGTGATAAAACAGATGTATGAATACAAAAGACAAATAGAATCGGGCTCTAAAAAATTTGAAACAATTGCCAAAATGGTCTCTGAAGATCCCGGGAGTAAAGACAACGGCGGTATGTATAATGTAAATCGAAATGATAAGCAGTGGGATCCTACTTTTTTTCAGGCAATTTTTAAATTAAAAGAAGGACAAATTTCTCCTGTTATCAAATCTAAATTTGGTTATCATATTATTCAAATGGTAAGTAGATTAGGTGATGATGCGGTTATCAGACACATTCTTAGAATTCCGCCAATTACTGATGAAGAGATAAATATTTCTATCAGAAAATTAGATACTGTTCGCAGTAGCATCATCAATGGGAAATTTAATTTTGGGGAAGCCGTAAATAAATTCAGCGATGATGAAAGCGCCAAATTCAATGGTGGCACAGTTTCTGGCAAAGATGGAAGTACTTACATCACTATCGATCAGCTGGATAAAGACATGGTCATTGCCATTAAAGATTTAAAAGTTGGTCAATACAGTAAGCCACAAGTTTATGAGGAAAGAGGTGTAAAAAAAGTAAGAATTGTGTATTTAAAAACACGCACTTCACCACATAGAGAAAATATCAGAGAAGACTACAACAAAATAGCACAACGTGCAATTGAAGATAAAAAACAAACAGCTTTAGAAAAATGGTTCAAAGACCATTTACCTCAATACTATATTTATATAGACAAATCATTTGACAATTGCACAAGCATTGGAGAATGGTGGAAATATGCTTCAAATAAGTTGTAGGTTTTTACTTTTAATTTAAAAAGCCATTGATTAAACATTCATAAAAATTTTATTTTTTGGAAATTAAATGTACCTACATGTATATTTGTGTTATCAATGAAACTCGAAGAAGCAATAAAAAGCACAAAGTTTAAAAACGAGGTACACAAAGCAAGTATCAATATTTTATACACAGCATGGTGGTTTAAAACAACAACTTGTACTATTTTAAAAGAGTTTGGTTTAACCCACGAACAATACAATGTTTTGCGCATTCTCAAAGGCAAACATCCCAATGAAATGTGCGTTAAGGATATTGCTTGCCGTATGATCGAAAAAAACTCCAACGTACCAAGAATCATAGACAGATTAGAAGATAAAAAATTGGTAACTCGCACACAAGGGGAAACTGATGCAAGACAATCTGTAATTCAACTTACTCCAACCGGGATTGAAATACTCGCTTCATCTACAATTAAAATGACACAAATGCTTGGCGATACCATCACTTTAAGTAATGAAGAAGCTGTAACTTTAAACAACTTATTGGAGAAAGTAAGACATAAAGAAATTTGATTTTTTTTGTCAAAATACATGTATGTACATTGAATAAAAACAAACGATAATGAAAACAATATTACACAAAGCATCTACAAGAGGTCATGCGAATCATGGATGGCTAAATAGTTACCACACATTCAGTTTTGCAGGATATCATAATGAATCAAGAAATCATTTTGGGGTATTGAGGGTTTTAAATGATGATACTGTTGCAGCAGGAATGGGCTTTGGCAAACATCCTCATGATAATATGGAAATTATTTCCATTCCTTTATCGGGCGATTTACACCACCAAGACAGCACTGGCAGAGATAAAATAATACAACAGGGTGATGTGCAAATTATGAGTGCAGGCACAGGAATTGCACATAGTGAAATGAATGCCAACAAAGACAAAGAAGTAAAATTTTTACAGATTTGGGTTTTTCCAAAAGTTAAGAATATTGAACCACGTTACGATCAAAAAACCTTCAAACCGGAAGATAGAGTGAATCAATTGACCACAGTAGTTGCGCCAGATAATGCTGATGCAGTTTGGATTAATCAGGAGGCATGGTTTACACTAGGAAATCTAAAACAAAATTTTGAAACCACATATCAATTACATCAATCAAAAAATGGAGTGTATATTTTTATTATCAAAGGAGATGTAACTATAAATGGTATTTCAATCAATGAAAGAGATGGTTTGGGTATAACGGAAAGTGAAACATTCAATATAAAAGCAGATACTGATACGGAACTTTTATTAATGGAAATTCCCATGCATTTGTAATTAAAAAACAAAGTATGAAAACAGTTCAAAAAATTTTAACCGGAAGATCAATAAATGTTGGCAGTATTCAGGTGCAAGAATTATTACCACACAATGGTGAATTCTTTAACCCGTTTTTAGTTTTCCATCATGGAATCGCAATTGCCGATATGGATATTCCAATAAGTCAACAAGGCGTTGGACCACATCCTCACAGAGGATTTTCTGCGGTGAGTTTTATTTATCGTGGTGGCGTTCATCACCAAGACAGCAGAGGCAACAATCATAAAGTTTATGCAGGCGGCACACAATGGACAAGTGCCGGAATGGGCATCATTCACAGCGAAAGAGTGCCCAATGATATTTTTGAAAATGGCGGCGAACAAGAATTGCTGCAAGTTTGGATAAATACACCTGCAGATCATAAAATGGATCAGCCTAAATATTATCCTGCAACTGCAGCAGAAACCCCAACTATCATTTCTGAAGATGGATTAACAACTATTCGTATTCCGGCAGGAGATATTAATGGAACAAAAGGCATTATCCCCACATTTACAGATGTAACTACCGCAATGGTTGAAATGCAAATAGGTGGTAAGTATACGTTCAACTTTAATGCAAGCCACAACACTTTGGTATATGTTTTAAAAGGAACAATTACCATTAACCACCAAGAAACATTAACCACCAAACAAATGGCTTTGATGAATCATGATGGTACAAATTTTAGCATAGAAGCATTGGATGATACGATGTTATTTGTTGGTAGCGGAGCCTTGATTAATGAGCCAATTGCAAGTCATGGTCCGTTTGTAATGAATACCCAAACTGAAATTATGGAGGCATTTAAAGATTACCAACAAGGCAAAATGGGTGTTTTAATTGAAGCGTAGAAAATTAAAGTCAACTTTACAATAAAGTAATTGTTGTACTCATACATCAAGTACCGAAAAACAAATTATGAATATTGAAATTATTAGTGGAAGTCCAAGAACAGCAAGTGTTACTCACCGATTAGCATTATTTTTAGAAAAAGAGTTGAAACAAAAAACAACTCATAACATTGGAATGATTGATGTAAGAGATTGGGACTTAGGGTTGCTCAATAATGTTTTTAGCACTGTTGCAACAACTCCAGATAAATTCAAACCATTAGCAGAAAGAATGCTTGCTGCTAATGCGTTTATTATTGTAACTCCCGAATACAATGGCAGCTATACTCCTGCATTGCAAAATTTACTGGATCATTTCCCTAAACAAAGCCGTAAAGCATTTGGCATAGCTACAGCAAGCGTTGGTGCATTGGGAGGCTCAAGAAGTTCACAACAGGCTTTATTATTGGTTCCTGCATTATTTGGAATTGCTTCTCCACAATTGCTCATTACACCAACAATTGATAAGAAATTTGATGCCGAAGGAAATTTAATAGATGAAAGTTTCAGAAAAGCAACAGATTTATTTATACATGAATTTATCTGGCTTGCAGAAAGTATTCACACAAAAGATATTTAACGTAGATAAAAGTGGCGGAGTTGTAACTTCGCCACTTTCTTTTTAAGTATTACCCATGAGCGATGCAATTAAACATGAATGTGGCTTAGCATACATTCGATTAAGAAAACCTTTCTCGTATTATCTCCAGAAATATGGAACAGCAACCTATGGCCTTAGCAAGATGTATTTGCTGATGGAAAAACAACACAATCGTGGTCAGGATGGTGCAGGTGTTGCAGCTGTAAAATTAAATGTAGAAGCAGGTTATCCTTTTATGCATCGTATGCGCAGCAATGCCCCGCAACCAATTGCAGATATATTTTTTAAAATTGGTGAAGAAGTAAAAGAGCTTGAGAAATATCAAAAAGATATTACAACATTTCCCGGTTTATTCAAAGGTCATTTACCCATGTTGGGAGAATTGTTATTAGGACATTTACGTTATGGAACGCAAGGAAAAAACAATGTAGAATTTTGCCATCCGTTTGTAAAACGTGATATACAACCCGGCAGAAATTTAGCACTTGCAGGGAATTTTAATTTGGTAAATACGGACGAGTTATACGATTTGCTCAAAATAAATCCTGATGAGTTTCAAAAGCAAAGTGATTTGGCTGCAATGATGGAAGCAATTCATTATTTTTTAGTGAAGGAAGATGAAACAAATCCAAACAATGCTACAATTGCCAATGCACTTAAAAAAGCCACAACCCTTTTTGATGGCGGCTTTACCATTGGTGGATTGATAGGAAACGGATGTAGTTTTGTAATGCGTGATGCCAATGGAATAAGACCTGCTTATTATTTTATTAATGATGAATTTATTGTTGCAGCAAGTGAAAGAGCTGCCATAAGAACAACATTTAATGTTGGTGAAAATGAAGTATTGGAATTGATGCCAGGGAATTCAATCATTGTAGATGACAAAGGCGACTATGCAATTGAACAAATTTTAGCACCTAAAGAAAGACGTGCTTGCAGTTTTGAAAGAATATATTTTAGCAGAGGAAGCGATGAGAAAATTTACAGAGAAAGAATTGCATTAGGACATCATTTAAGCAAAACTGTTTTAGATACTATTCAATACGATTTAAAAAACACCATATTTTCTTACATACCTAATACCGCCGAAGTTGCATTTTATGGTTTGGTAAAAGGCATGGAAGAATATTTGAATAAAATAAAAGTTGAAAGAATTTTAAGCTGGAACGGCAACTTTACTGAAGACAAATTGGAGGAGATGGTGAACCGAAAAATTCGCCAAGAAAAAATTGCTATTAAAGATGTAAAACTAAGAACATTCATTACCGAAGATGCCAATAGAAATGAGATGGTACAGCACGTATATGATGTTACCTATGGCACAGTAAGGAAAGATCAAGACACTTTGGTAGTCATAGATGACAGCATTGTAAGAGGCACAACACTTAAAGAAAGTATTGTACGAATGCTTGCAAGATTACACCCTAAAAATATTATTGTTGTTTCATCTGCACCACAAATTCGTTATCCAGATTGTTATGGCATAGACATGAGTAAGATGGGTGATTTCATTGCATTTAAAGCTGCTGTTGCTTTGTTGAAAGACAAAGGAATGGAACACATTCTTACAGAAACGGTAGATAAAATTAAAGAACTAGAAAGCAATAATCAGTTACATACTGAAAACTTGGTAAGACAGATTTATAAACCATTTAGTACACAAGAAATTTCGGATAAAATAGCACAACTAATTACTCCTCCGGATATAACAATTCCTGTTCAGGTTATTTATCAAACAATTGAAGATTTACACGATAGTTGTCCAACAAATACAGGTGATTGGTATTTTACAGGTAATTATCCAACGCCCGGTGGCAATAAGGTTTGCAACAAAGCATTTATTAACTATATGGATGGCAAAAATGTAAGAGGCTATTAAACCAATTTTTTAATTTTTTGTTTCTAGATTAATGAAACAGTTGTTCCTTATCAGACATGCAAAAAGTAGTTGGGATAGTCCAACGATGAAAGATATTGATAGACCGTTAAATGAACGAGGAAAGAAAGATGCCCCAAGTATGGCAAAAAGACTTGCTTCCCAAAAAATAAAATTAGATGCATTATTCTCAAGCAATGCAAACAGGGCTTTAAGTACAGCACAATGTTTTGCTGAAGAGTTTGATATAAAGAAAAATGACATTATTCAAATACCGGAATTATACCATGCTAATACAAGTGATTTTTATGATGTGATTGAACAAGCAGATGATGATCTACAAAACCTAGCCATTTTCTCACACAACCCCGGCATCACAGAATTTATTAATGAACTTACTAATAAGAAAATAATGGATATGCCCACTTGCGGCATTTTTGCAATTAGAATTCATTCAAAATCATGGAAAGATTTTGCAACTGCTACAAAAGATTTTTGGTTTTTTGATTTCCCAAAAGCAGAAGAGTAGTAGTTGAGTTATTATATGCAGATTATTATTTCAACAACTTTTCTATTGCCTGATGTACCTTTTCAAATTCAAACTGGCCAATTGCTTTTTGCATCATTTCATTAATTTGTTGATTACACAAGTTGCCAATGCTACCTTCATGTGTATGGCTTAATTGAATAGAATACTTGAATTCATTGGCTTCTATGGCATTTCCAATTTGTTTGTAGGCATCTCTGAATGGTACTCCTTGCAATACTAATTTATTCACTTCTTCTACACTAAATAAATATTGATACTTATCTTCTTGAAGTATATTTTCTTTGATAGAAATACTGCTCAACATCAACGTTGCCATATTGATACAATCTTTCAAAGTTGTAAAAGCAGGAAATAAATTTTCTTTTAATAATTGCAAATCACGATGATAGCCCGAAGGTAAATTTGTAGTCATCATCATTATTTCATTAGGCAATGCTTTTATTTGATTGCAATGACTTCTGATTAATTCAAACACATCCGGATTTTTTTTGTGTGGCATAATACTGCTGCCAGTAGTAAGTGCAGAAGGGAATGCAATAAAATCAAAATTTTGGTTTAGATATAAACACATGTCCATGCTTAATTTAGACAATGTATCGGCAACATTTGCCAATGCTTGGGCAGTAATCCTTTCAACTTTTCCTCTTCCCATTTGTGCGTATACTACATTATAATTTAAGTTTGAAAAACCAAGTAATTCTGTTGTAAGTGAACGATTGATGGGAAATGATGAGCCATAACCTGCAGCACTTCCTAAAGGATTTTTATTCACTACTTGAAATGCCGATTGCAGGGTAATTACATCATCTACCAAACTTTCGGCATAAGCTCCAAACCATAGTCCAAAGCTCGATGGCATTGCTATTTGCAAATGTGTATAGCCGGGTAATAGATGTTTTTTATAAGCTTCACTTTGTTGTTGCAGTAGTTGAAAAAACGGAATAATTGTTTGTATTAATGATTCAATTTCGTTACGTAAAAATAATTTTACATCTACTAAAACTTGGTCATTTCTACTTCTAGCACTATGAATTTTTTTACCTGCATCACCTAGTTTTTGGGTAAGTAAATATTCAACCTGAGAGTGAACATCTTCAATAGAATCTTGAATTACAAAATTTCCTTCTTGGATAGAAGTATAAATATCTTTTAATGCAGTACACAATAAATCTAACTCTTCGGTTGTTAATAATCCTACTGATGCTAACATTTTTGCATGTGCCATATTACCAAGCACATCAAAGCTAGCCATTAATACATCAATATTTCTATCATTGCCAATAGTAAATTTTTCTACTTGTTTACTCCAATCACTTGCTTGTGTATTGTTTTCTTTTTGCCAAAGTTTCATAATTATTTAAGAGTAGCTTTTATGATTTTGGTAAGCTAATCCAATATTGCAAATGTAGTAATAACGGGGCTTTGATGAAAACTTTATAGCAATGTGATTACAAAATTTAAATGGATATTCAAAAAAAACTGCAAAGGTTTGTTCAGTAGGATGATACTAAATTACCAATGCAGTTAATTGGGGTATATGGCTGAAATTATTTTTTAGAATGCTCTTATTGCCCGAACATATCCGGTAGTAATATTTTTTAAACCACTTGTCGCAGCTCCATTTAAAAAAGATTGAACCCACACATTTGTACTATCAACTTCTGTAGAACTAAAATAAACATCGTCAGTTGCAAAGCTGCCAACCAGATTTTTTTGTAGGTACAATAAGTTTAATTCAAATTTTGAAGGCAAGTACCAATCGCCGTAATTAACTCCATTATTTGACACTGAATAATTTGCACATGTCCTTGCTGCAAAAGCACCTGTTTGGTTATCCGCTATTTGTGCAGCAATAATCAATGGGGTGTTCATAATGCCCACACCTAAGCCATCTCCCGTGGTACCAGTCAGTTTGTTAACACCATTATACCATTGTGTTCCAAAATTTTGGTCTGTTGTTGCTGCTATTAAACCATGTTGTCCGTTATCATAAATATAAAATACAATTCCACCTCCATAATTTTCTCCTACATAGTGAACAGTTGAATACCAACTTGTGCCATTATAACATTCAAATGCATTTGTAGAAGTATTGTAAATAGTAAGTCCTGCTGAAGGGGAAGTAATTGCATTGCGTGCTGTAGAATCCATTCTTGGTGGCAAAAAACCTTTGGTTGTAGATGTTACATCTAGTTTTGCCGAAGCTTCAGGTGTATTGGTTCCAATGCCTACTTGTGCTTTAGTAAATAAACCAATAAGTACAAGGCAAGAAAGTAAAATTGTTTTTGTGGTTTTCATTTTTTATAGTTTTTGATAGAATAAGTATTAGAAAATATATTTTTTGACATAGTTATATAAACAATTTTTTAAAAAGCCCTTATTGCCCTAATGCTTGCAGTTGAATTACTTTTAGGGTCATTACCCTGTATACCGCCATTACCAAAAAATTGGTAGTATGCAGTAATGCTTCCAAATTCTGTAGAGCTCCAGTAATCCTTGGTGGTGTTAAATCCACCAACAATATTTTGATTTAAATACAATAGATTTAATTCTTCTTTAGAAGGTAAATACCAGCCACCAAAAGTATTTCCATTGTTCGTAACTGAATATTCAGCACATAATTTTGCTGCATAAATACCGGTAGGGTTATCAGATAATTGTGCAGCCACTATCATTGTTGTATTCATTGAACCAGAATTGACACCGTCTCCCTGAGATCCTGTGTGCCTAATTGTCCCATTGTACCATTGCACATTTGTTCCTTGATCAGTGGTTGATGCAATTAGTCCATGTTGTCCGTTATCATACACATAAAATACAATCCCACCTCCATATTTCTCTCCTACATAATGTACTGTTGAATACCAATTCGTGCCATTGAAACATTCGAATGCTTTTGATGATGTATTGTAAATTGTGAGACCTATTGCCGGAGAAGCGATTGTATTACGAGCTACAGAATCCATTCTTGGAGGTAAAAAGCCTTTATTGGTTGCGCTGACTTCTAATTGTGCAGATACGTTTGGGGTAGCTACTCCAATACCAACTTGTGCGTTGGTAATTGTAACAAAAAATAGTAGGGCTAAGAAATAAGATAACTTCAAAGATTTCATAATTACATTTTTAAAATAGTAAATAATTTTAAATTAATTGTTTCAACGTGAGTTTTTTTCACTTTGATTTTTGGGGTTAATAGTCCGCAATTTTTTTGCGCTGTAACCTATACCTGCTGCTACCAATAAGCTAAGTCCACCATCAATAGGTACATCAGTGGTATCATCAATAAAATCTGGTTGTGCATGTAACAATGTAGGAATTAGAAATACCGCTAATGAAATAATTAGAATTAATTGTGTTGTTTTCATTTATGATTTTTAAAATGAGAAAAATAATTTTTGAGGAAAGCTTACTCTTTTTAGTTTTTGATTATTTTTTGAATAATCGTTTGATTGCCACTGATAAAACTTAAAAAGTATAGACCATTATTCCAGGTTTTAATAGAGATTGAAATGTTTCCATTAGATACTGTACCCAAATTTTTGTTGTAAAATTCTTTGCCCAAACCATCTGTAATTTTGATATTACTCCCTTCTGATTTTGGTTGGCTATAATAAACATTAATTAAGTCTGTAGTAGGATTTGGGGCAATTTGTACTTGTAATACAGAAGTTGCAAATGGAATGTTTTTGATTGGATTGAAAATGATACTGAATCGATTGGTTTTTTGAGAAGCGGTGTCAGCTTTAATTTCAAATGAGTAAGACATATTATCTACAATCTCTACAAGATTGTTTGTATAATTATCTTTCAAGAATGCTTTATTTTTTAGAATAAAAGGGTTCAACTCTTTTGCAGTGAATGTATACTTTCCAACAACCGTATTTGTTAAGCCTAATTGAATTATCCTCTTTTCGATAGAAGCATTTTTTAAATCGCTTCCATGATAAATTGAATAGGCTGTTTTTTTATTATCCAACACAAATAAATCGTGACTGCTACCTGGTAAATTGTATGCATCAAATTCACTATCAAATCGATCGGTAGCATTGTCTTCTCCAAAACGAATCACCACTTCATCTGTCAAATTTGTTGCCATGTTTTTTACTTCAAAACTGTAGCGATTGGTTTTTATGGGAGTTAATTTAAAACTACTATTGGTTGGTTCATTACTTACTTTATTGGTTTCTTGCCATGTTAAGAAAGGCGAAGTGCCATTGGCATGAACAAAAAAAGAACTGCTACTTTCTATATAATTGCTACCGCCATTGCTTGATGAGCCATTGATATAAGTGGCATATCTTCCACCATCGATCCTTGGCAAATAAGTATAGACAGCGTTATCTACATTATTTCTGCCAACCAATAACCAATCAATATTACTTGCATAAGGGTTACTTATTAAGTTCCAACCCTTATTGGTATTGGCATTGCTGTATTGCAGGTTTTGAATAAAATCTCCTTGCTTTAATTGACCATTGACAGATATGGTAACTGCATCAGGGGTATAAGCTCCACCTGTCAATGGATTCGTTTGTCCTTTTGATCCTCTGATTAAAACCCTTAATCCTTGTCCAACACCAATATTGGTTGGTGCTATACCAGTATAAGCAACCCATCCTGAATTGGTTGATGTATTGCTGTTATAAAATCCATTGTCTAGAGATTCATCGAAGTAAAAAGCTGAAGGGTTGTTGGTAACTGTTGCGGTAAATGCGTTTGTATTCCCATCATTTAAATTTCCTGAAATATCAATATCATCAGTTAATTCTGTTAAACTTAATGGCGCATCAAAGGGATGACCTATAAATCGAAACTTTCTAAAACCTCCCGGAATATAGCGTTGAAGCAAAACATTACCGGATAAATAACCTCCGGCTGCATTTCCGGCTTCAATTCTTGCAGAGCCCAAATTGCTAGAACTTAATATTAATTTCCCTCCTGTATTTAATGTGCCTGCCGCAGGCGAATAAATATTTGTAATCGTTTGTTGGCCACTTGTAATTGTCGTATTGCCAGCGGTTTTATTCAGTTTTAAATTATTAATAATACCAACGCCACTAATAGAGATTGTATTAGAATTATTGATAGTTAATCTTGCAATAGTTCCATTATTTTGTAGGTCTTCCTGTAAAAACAATTGATCGTTTGAAATTACACTAACACTTTCTCCTGTAGCTACAAAGAACTGCGCATTTGCAATGTATTCTGCTAATAAAATAATGGAAAGTAAAAAATATTTTTTCATGGTTTGTGGTTTTATTGTTCAGAAAAAACGGTGATGTTTTTCCACTTAAAAATCCTTGAACAAAAAGACAACAAACCGAGTACTTATAAAATAACAACAGTCAGATGAAAGTATAATTTTAATCAGTTACTACAACAACCATAATCATTTATTAGATAATGATTCAATAGAACTGAATGGTAGTAGTTATCTGCTAAAATAAAAGTGGTTGTAACAATTGAATATAGGTTTCAATTCCTGATTCAATTTCGGATAAGTAGATAAACTCATCAGCAGTATGGCTTCGGGCACTATCACCAGGACCCATTTTTAAAGTTGGAAAATTCATGAGTGCTTTATCACTTGTAGTTGGACTTCCATAATAGGGTTTACCAAGTTGAATGCCTGATTGAATAATTGGATGTTGAATAGCTATTGCAGTAGATTTCAATCGGCAACTTCTTGGTTGAATGGTACAATCTATATGTTGCTGTATAACATTTATTACTTCATCAAAACTGTACAATTCGTTTACACGAACATCTACAATAAAACTGCATTGTGGCGGTACAACATTGTGTTGTTTATTTTCTGTGTTGATAGAAGTAACCGTCATTTTTACTGCTCCCAATAAATCGCTAACCTTTTCAAATTTGTAATTCTTTATCCACTCTATTGCCCGAAAAGCTTTGTATATCGCATTTTCACCTTCATTTCTTGCAGCATGTCCTGCTACTCCATAGGCAATACAATCCAACACCATCAAGCCTCTTTCTGCAACTGCCATGTTCAATAATGTTGGTTCGCCTACAATTCCAAAATCAATATTTGGTAATAATGGCAACAAAATTTCAACTCCGTTATTACCACTGATTTCTTCTTCTGCAGTTGCAGCTAATAATAGATTGTATTTTAAATTTTTATTGTTGTAATAATATAAAAAAGTAGCAATTAATGAAACCAGACAACCTCCTGCATCATTACTTCCAAGACCAAAAAGCTTTCCTTCATTTTCTATTGGTTCAAAAGGCGGAAGTGTATAGCCTTTATTCGGCTTTACAGTATCATGATGTGAATTGAGTAAAATAGTTGGTTTGCTTGCATCAAAATATTGATTAGTAGCCCAAACATTATTGAGATAACGGTTTGTATGAACGCCTCGGGTTTTTAAAAAATTATCAATACAAGTTGCTGTTACATCTTCCTCTTTTGAAAAAGAAGGTATGGCTATTAATTGTTTTAATAAACCAATAGCATCTTGTTGTAAAGTTTTCAATTGAAGGTTACTCATGAATAATATTTGTTCCTGATGAGCCATTAATTAATTCAGATAACTTTTCTGCATTGCCTATTACAATTCTCTTTACACCACTTTCCAAAGCTGCAAAAGCATTGTCTAGCTTAGGTATCATGCCTTGAAAAATTTTATTCTGTTCTTTTAATCGAATATAATTTGATGGATTTATTTCTTTAATGACAGAATCTTCATCAGCTACATCCTTTAACACACCTGCTTTTTCAAAACTGTAAATTAAATGTACTTCAAATAAATTAGTCATTGCTTTTGCTATTTCTTGCGCAATTGTATCGGCATTTGTGTTTAATAGTTGTCCTTGATTGTTATGTGTTATCGGTGCAATAACAACAGATAAATGATCATTAAGTAATTTGGATAAAAGTTCGGTATTCACAACATCAATATCGCCCACAAAACCATAATCAACTTCTTTGTTTTTTCTTTGATGTGCCTGTAATAAATTTCCATCTGTACCGGTAATACCAATTGCTGCACAATCATTTGCTTGTAATTGAGCTACAATATTTTTATTGATATATCCTGCGTAAACCATTGTTACAACCTTCAATGTTTCTGCATCTGTAATTCTTCTGCCATCAATCATTTGTTGTTGAATGCCCATTGCTTCTGCAACCCTTGTTGCTAATTTCCCTCCGCCATGTACCAATATTTTTTTCCCTTCAACATTTGCAAATGCTTGTAAGAACGAAGTAAGTTTTACTTCATCATCAATTATATTTCCACCAATTTTTATTATAATTAATTTTTCCATGCCCCTATAAAGTCACTCTTATAAATCTATTTTTTATTCATTAAAATTTCTGCTAACACTGCTTGTGCAGCCCAAACCCTGTTTCCAGCTAGTTGCGTAACCAAACTATTTGGACCATCCAAAATTTCATCGCTCAATTCTACGTTTCTTCTTACAGGCAAGCAATGCATCACTTTTGCATTATTGGTGGTTGCTAATTTTTCATTGGTCAACATCCACTTTGGATCATTCTCATAAATTTTACCATAATCATTATAAGTACTCCAATTTTTTACATATATAAAATCTGCATTTTTCAATGCTGCATCTTGATCTTGTGTAATCTTTGCGCCTTTTGTAAACTTTTCGTTCAACTCATAATCTTCAGGGTGCGTAATTACAAAATCAGCTTCGCCCCAGGCATTCATCCATTGTGCAAAACTATTGGCAACACATTGTGGCAAAGGTTTGATGTGTGGTGCCCATGTTAAAACAATTTTAGGTTTATGTGTAATTTTATTTTGCATTATCTGTTCCCGAATAGTAATAATATCTGCTAAAGATTGTAATGGATGTAGTGTTGCGCTTTCTAAACTAATCACAGGTACACCGGCATATTTTATAAACTGGTTAATGTACATTTCGCTGTAATCATCTGCTTTATTGATTAATGAAGGAAAAGTTCTTATTGCCAAAACATCAAAATAATTACCTAAAATGGGGGCTGCATCTTTTATATGTTCTACTGTATTGCCACTCATAATAGCACCTTCCTCAAACTCCAATGCCCATCCTTCTTTATCTACATTAAATACAACGGCTTCCATACCCAAATTAGCAGCAGCTACTTGTGTACTTAATCTGGTGCGTAAACTTGGATTTAAAAATAACAAACCAATTCGTTTATTAGCTGCCAACTGATGATGCATGAATGGGTTTGCTTTATAGTTCACAGCCTTTGCTACTAAGGCATTGATATCTGCTACATCATGTACGGAAATAAATTGATTCACGTTTCCTGGCGATTAATTTTTAAGAAAATAGAATGGAATGTATCCGCATCCTTTATTTGCGCCGAAGTTAAGTACAAAATGCGATTTTAATTATTAGGAGTTTTCATACAACCTAACAACCAAAGCAATGGGTGTTTTCATACTAATGAAATAATGATACTAAGATCACAAAGAATTATTTGAAATATAGTGTTTATAATTTTTTTAGCATGTAATAAAATCACTTTCAATCTTATTGCGTAAACTATCAGCATTGACATTTACAACAACCGGTTTAGTAGTTCCTGTATATTGTATAAACACTAGTTGTTGTTGAAGTACAATAGTATTTTCTTGTTTAAATATATTGTAATCGAAGTTGATAGGGATTACTGTATAACGATATTTTTGGTGCGGCAAATTGTATTTTTCAAGCAAGCTGAATTTTTCTTTTTTATCAATTTCAGCAATAAATTTTTCGGCGGGTTTTATTTTTTGTTGCAGATAATAATCGATGGCCAACAACTCTTTAATGATGGTATCATTTGTAAACTGTTGTTGTATAAAGTCATTGGCAATATTGTAAATATCCATTGCGGTATAAGAGAAGAAACTACTGCGTTGTTCAAAAAACTTACCAAGCTCCAACAGAAAATCAAATACACTATAATTTGCTGTAACGTACATTAAAGTATGCGCCAATCTTTTCTTGTTCCAATAAATTTCTAATGCGTGTTCCAGCTTTACAATATCTGCTAATTCTTGTTCAGATAAATAATTGCTTTTGATAATTTGGTAGGGTGCAATAGGATCAAACACATAACCATATTGTTCATATTTATCACGAACAGGTGTGCCTTTTAAAAATTTTAAAAAGCCCAATTGCAACTCCGGAGGAAATAATTTAAACACTTCTTCAAAACTATATTTTGTATCTTCCCAATAATCTAATGGTAAGCCTACAATCAAGTCCAGATGCATCTCTACGTAATCTTTTAATTTTAAAATTACTTCTTTCGTTTTGTAAAAATTTTGTTTTCTGCTAACTTCTAGGTTGGCTTTTTGATTTACAGTTTGAATGCCAATTTCAAAACGAAACATGCCTTTAGGAACTTTATCAATAATAAACTGCATAATTGCAGGATGAAGAATATCAGCTGTTATTTCAAACTGAAAAACATTGTCTGGTTGGGCATTATCCAAAATAAATTGAAAAATATCTAATGTAAAATCTTTCTTAACATTAAAGGTTCTGTCTAAAAATTTGATTGTTTTTCCATGGGTCATCAAAAACAATAAGTTGCTTTTGATGTGATCCATAGGTAAGTAACGAACACGGTTATCCAAACTTGCCAAACAGAATTCACATTTATACGGGCAACCTCTCGATGTTTCAATATACAATACCCTGTTTCGCAAAGTAGTTACATCATCATTTTGATAGGGATTGGTATTTGCATATAATTCTAAATCAAAATTTACAGCTTGATTATGGTATTGTATTTCTCCATTAACTTTAGAAACAATATTTGCAATTTGGTGCACGTTTGGATATTGTTGCAAGAAATTTGTAAACGGAATTTCACCTTCACCTGTAACAACAAAATCAATAGAAGGGAATTGAATTACGTCCTTCCAATCATAGGTTACTTCGGGTCCCCCCAACAATATTTTTGTATTCGGATTAAGGGCTTTAATCAATTTTGAAACAGCCAATGTTTGTGTAATATTCCAGATGTAACAACTAAAACAAACTACTTCAAATTGTGCACAAAAATTGGCAATTTCTTGTTGGTCTTCTTTAATGGTAAATTCTTTCCAGCTTAATCTTTCATCAGATTTATTTAATTCATACAACAACCGTATAGCCAAATTCATGTGAATATACTTGGCATTAAGTGTAGTTAATAAAATACGCTGTTGTTGCATTGTGCAATAGTAATAATTTTATACAGTAACAAAGCCATAATATTTGAAACTTAAAACTATAAAAGAATAATGCAACTATATTTTATAAAAAAGAAAGCTTTTTGTAAGTTAACTGATAAAGAAAATGGAAGAAGATTAATTACAAATTATTTTTCATCAGCCGCCAGTTAGTATGTTAATTATTGAGCATTGATTTATTATTAGGTATCCGCATTTTAAAACAATTTAAATCTGAATTGGAATAATTTATTCAGATAAAAAATATTCTAATGCTTGCAATTCTTGTATTTTCTATCAAAAACCCTACTTTTGCTCTCCCTAAGTCAAAATGAGGCAACCAAGCGGGTGTGGTGAAATTGGTAGACACGCTAGACTTAGGATCTAGTGCCGCGAGGCATGGGGGTTCGAGTCCCTCCACCCGCACCAATTAAAAGTTGATATGTTGAGAGGTTGATAGACTAACACTCTTCAATTTTTTACTTATCAACTTTTTTATTTTTTATAACTTTTAATTACCATAGAAAAAGCAAAAAAAATGGCAACAGTTACCAGAGAAAACATCGCTAATCTTACTGATAAACTTACAGTAAACCTTACAAAGGAAGACTACTATAACAGTTTTGAACAAAATTTAAAAAAGTATGCTAAGACAGCAAATATACCTGGCTTTAGAAAAGGAATGGTTCCTGCAGGTCTTGTAAAGAAAATGCATGGTGCAAGCGTATTTCAGGAAGAAGTATTAAGAATGGTTGAAACCAAATTGAATGAATATTTAAACAATGAGAAGTTAGACATATTTGCGCAGCCACTTCCATTGGACATGAATGCTGGTCAATTAGATATGAACAATCCTTCTGATTATTCATTTTCATTTGAAGTAGGGTTAAAGCCAACTTTTTCAATTGATACAACTAAAATTCCTGTAACAAAATACAATGTACAAGTTACTGATGAAATGGTACAATCGGAAGTAGAAAGACTGCAAACCCGCTATGGTACTATGTCTGAGCCTGAAACAGTTGACAGTGAAGAAAACGTATTGAATGTAACTTTTACCGAAATAGATGCAGAAGGTAATGTGTTGGAAGGCGGTATTAATAAAGCGAACAGTTTGTTGGTTAAATATTTTGCGCCTGCTTATCGTGCTAATTTATTGGGCAAAAAGAAAGATGATGTAGTTGATCTTCATTTGGCTACAGCTTTTGAAGATAAAGAATTAGAAGTAGTTTTAGAAGATTTGGGATTGGAAAAAAACACTCCAGGTGTTGCTGATAAAAACTTTAAGTTAACCATTACTAAAATTGGTTTGGTAACGAAAGCAGCAATGGATGAAGCTTTTTTCAAAGCAGCATTTCCAAGCAAAGAAGTAAACAGCGAGGCTGAATTAAAAACAGCTGTTAAAGAAGATATTGAAGCACATTTTGCTGCGCAAAGTCGCAACCAAATTCATGATCAAATTTACCATCACTTATTAGATCATACAACAATTGCATTGCCGGAAAATTTCTTAAAGCGCTGGATTCAAACAGGTGGTGAAAAACCAAAAACAGCAGCAGAAGCAGAAACTGAGTTTCCTTCGTTTAGTAATAGTTTAAAGTGGACGCTAATCAGTACACAATTAGCAGACGAAAATAAAATAGAAGTATTACCGGAAGATATTCGTGGGTTTGCAAAAACACAATTGTTCCAATACATGGGCGGACAATTAGGGATGATGGGTGATAACCAACAATGGATTG
The DNA here is from genome assembly GCA_947488765.1 of Chitinophagaceae bacterium. Taxonomy (GTDB): domain Bacteria; phylum Bacteroidota; class Bacteroidia; order Chitinophagales; family Chitinophagaceae; genus UBA1930. The sequence goes on from CANLAE010000009.1 coordinate 27,723, forward strand.
AAGATTATGCAGACCGCATGATGAAAGATAAAAAATTTGTTGAAGACAGCTACCACCGTATCAGTGCAGAAAAATTATTTACTCTTTTAGAAAATCAGGTTAAAACAAAAGATGAAAGCATCAGTGCTGAAGATTTTGCAGCCAAATTGCATAATCACCACCATTAATTTTTCTTGAAATATAATATTGTAATGGCTGCTTTAAAAGCAGCCGTTTTTTATTAAAATATTATCTGCTTCTTTTCCAAAACTTAACTATTTCATACCATACCACACAAACAAATCCTGCACACAAACAAATTAGTAATTGATTCGTGTTCAGGTTTTCAAACTCAAAAAATGTTGTCAATGGTTGAATAAATAATAACAACGCAGAAATAGCAATTGTAATTGCTATTATGATACCTACTAAATTATTCTTGTATTGAAGTGTTGTAAATATTGAAAAATAAAATGACCGATTTACTAGTGTAAGAAAAATATTTGCTGTAATTAGAACGGTGAATACCATCGTTCTGGTAACTGCTTCATTCAAACCCTCATGAACCGCAAATTGATACACACTTAAAGTTCCTAGTGTAATGATTATTCCTTGAATGATACTTGTGATTAGCTCTTTCCAGTTAAAAAAACTTGTTGTAAATGGTCTGGGTTTTTGCAACATTGTATTCTTTTCTATTGGCTCATTTTCGTAAATAATAGAACAGGTAGGGCCCATAATTAACTCCAGAAAAATTATGTGTACAGGTGAAAAAATATTAGGGTATTTCCAACCCAAAGCCAAAGGAATAAATACTGTAAGTATAATAGGAATGTGAATAGAAATGATGTATTGAATTGCTTTTTTAAGATTGGTATAAATACGTCTGCCCATTGCTATTGCTTCAACCATTTTAGATAAATCATCTTCCACTAATATCAATGCAGCAGCGCCTTTTGCTATTTCTGTTCCTCGTTTTCCCATAGCAATACCAATATGTGCAGCCTTTAATGCTGGACCATCATTTACGCCATCGCCGGTCATTGCAACGATTTCTTTTTTCGCTTTTAATGCATTGATGATTTTCATTTTTGCATCGGGAAACATTCTGGTAAATATGTTGGTGCTGATTACTAATTCTTTTAACTGAGGTGCGTCTAAAGTCATTAATTCATCACCTGAAATATTTTTATCGTAATTTTTAAAACCTACTTGCTTTGCTATAGATGTTGTGGTAGCAGCATTATCACCAGTAATTATTTTTACTGAAATACCTGCGTTATAAAAATTTTCCAAAACAACATGAATGTTTTTCTTTGGCGGATCATAAAAGGCAACCAACCCCTTGAAAGAAAAATTTAATACTTGTTGTGTTTTAGGAAAATCTTTCCCAGCAAATGTTGTGGTAGCTATTGCTAATATTCTATAGCCTTCCTTTGCAAGTGCATTCAGCGCATTTGTTATTTGTTGTTGTTGTTTAAATGATAAATTACAAATATTTAAAAAAGCCTCTGGAGCTCCTTTTGCCGCAATTATTCTATTCTTTTTATTGTCTTCAAAAACATGTGTCATCATGGGCGGCTTACCTGATAAAGGGTACTCATAAACCATTTTATAATTGGGTCTTTCATCTGTTGTATTAAGTAAAGTGTAGGTTTCATGTAAAGCAACTTCCATTGGATCAAACGGAATTGGCTCACTGGCAAACATGGCTATTTTAATTAGTTCTTTTATTTCATTTGTAGTCATATTCACAGGATTATAAAACTGGTTGTCGGAAAGCAAATAAAGTTTGGCTAAACTCATTTTGTTTTCGGTGATTGTTCCTGTTTTATCTGTACAGATGACGGTTGCACTTCCAAGTGTTTCTATGGTTTTCATTTGTTTTACAATGATGCCCATTTTCATTAATCGCCATGCACCCAAAGCCATAAATGTGGTAAATGCAACCGGTATTTCTTCGGGTAAAATACTCATTGCTAGCGTGAGTGCTTTCAGTAAACTATCTAATATGTTTTTTGAATTTAAATAGTTGATAATCCAAACAATTACAAATACAATCGCCCCAATAATTACCATCTTTTTTACAAAGTTGTTTATCTGTAATTCTAATGGAGTTTTCTCTTCTTCAATATCTTCAATGCTTTTACCAACAGATCCTAATTTGGTTGAATTGCCGATGGCTGTAACTCTTGCAATTGCAAGTCCGCTGATAACAGTAGTACCTAAAAAAATTTGTGAATTCGTTGTTGCATCTTTGAACACCGAAAAAGATTCTCCCGTTAAAATTGATTCATTTACAGAAAAATCATTGGAATGAATAATAGTTGCATCTGCAGGAATCAGGCTTCCTTCTTCAACAATAATGCTATCGCCAATAACCAACTCTTCTCTCTTTATTTCTTCAATATTGCCATTTCTGATAACCTTGCTGTATGATTGTGTAAATTTTTTTAATTTTTGTAATGCGTTTCTGCTTCTCGAATCCTGAATGAGTGAGATAGCTGAAACAATTACAATTGCAGAGATCATAAAAAAACCATCACCACTTTTTCCGCTGATAAAATAAATAGCAGCAGCCGATATCAACATCAAAATCATTGGTTCCTTTACTAGATTTTTTATTGCCTCCCAAATTGTGTTTTCTTTTTTATATTCCAGTTTGTTTTCACCAAATTTTTCTCTGGAATCTTTTACCTGAGCTGTATTTAACCCTGAAATATTAAATGTATGGTTTGACATATTTTGTAATAAGCTATAACATAATAAAGACGATAATAGCTACAATCACTGTCTTTATTCGTTGAAATAATTTTGTTGAATTGAGTAATCCGCAACTATATGAAAGTTAAGAAATATTCCTGATGAAAAATTGTATGATAGTGTTAATCTAAAAAAATCAAGAGTGATTATTTTGCCTTTATTTTTTTTCTTGTTACTTTAGCGTTTCAATGATGATTATAAAACCTATAAAGCTTAGCAAAAAAAACTACTCAATTGAGGAAGTCGCCTAACGCTTTGTATGATAAACATAAATAAAGTTGAAAAGCCTTCCAATGAAACGGGAAGGCTTTTTTTTGAAATTGATGGAACGTTGATGTTTTGTATAGAACGCAGATTAAATAGATTGAGCAGGTAATCGCAGATTTTTATATCCATGCTATCTGTATTATCTGTGAGAAATAATTTTTGTTCCAAAAAAAATAAATTATAACCAATAAAATAAAACCAAAAAATGAAAGTAGCAGTTGTAGGAGCCACTGGCTTAGTAGGCACAAAAATGTTGCAAGTACTAGCCGAAAGAAATTTTAATGTAACAGAATTAGTTCCCGTAGCAAGTGAAAGAAGTGTTGGTAAAGAAGTAGATTTTAAAGGAAATAGATATACAATCGTAAGCATGCAAGACGGAATTGCTGCCAAACCCGCTGTCGCAATTTTTAGCGCAGGTGGCAGTACTAGTTTGGAGTGGGCACCACAATATGCAGCTGCAGGAATCACTGTGATTGATAATAGTAGTGCCTGGCGTATGGATCCTTCTAAAAAATTGGTTGTACCCGAAGTAAATGCCGGAGTATTAACTGCTAATGATAAAATTATTGCAAACCCAAATTGCAGTACAATTCAAATGGTGGTGGCATTACAGCCATTGCATGTAAAATATAAAATCAAAAGAGTTGTGGTGTCTACCTACCAAAGTGTTACAGGCACTGGAAAAGCAGCGGTTGACCAGTTGTTTAATGAGCGCAAAGGAGTTGAAGGTCCAATGGCATATAAATACCAGATTGATTTAAATGTGATTCCACAAATTGATGTGTTTTTAGAAAACGGGTATACCAAAGAAGAAATGAAAATGGTGAAAGAAACTTGTAAGATTATGCAGGATGATAACATCAAAGTAACAGCTACTACGGTTCGTATTCCGGTAGTAGGCGGACATAGTGAAAGCATCAATGTAGAGTTTGAAAACGAGTATGATTTAGAAGAAGTGAAAACAATATTAGCAAACGCACCGGGCGTTGTATTACAGCAAGATGATGCCACACAATTTTATCCAATGCCATTATGGGCACATGAAAAAGACGAAGTATTTGTAGGCAGACTGAGAAGAGATGAAACACAGCCAAAGTCTTTAAACATGTGGGTTGTAAGCGATAACTTGCGCAAAGGCGCTGCAACCAATGCAGTACAAATTGCCGAGTATCTGGTACAGAAAGGGTTGTTGTAAAATAGATTTTTAGAAAACTAAAAGCGAATTATTTTTTCATTTTTTTGAATTTGTGATTCGCTTTTTTATGTATAGATATGAGCCAATGTACTTTTATGAGCTGTATTGGCGTCGCACACTTCGGCGGTATAACTTTATTGGTTATTCAATAAACTCACCCTTCTCATTTGTTTTTATACGTAATCTTTTGCTTCCGTTTTCTAATAATAATTTATAAATCTTCTTGGTTGGGTTTTTTGAATCGGTATAATAATTGACCAAATAAAAATCTTTTGTTATTGACCATTCAGGATATTTTTTGGATACTGCTTCACGTACACTTGGCGGCAAACCAACGTTTTTAAATCTTTCGGCAGTTCGTATTATTCTTCCTTCTTTATCATACGTAGCAAGAATTTCACCTTTAGGAATATTAAATGAGATAATGTATTCATCATATTCTTCTTCATAAAATTCTGAACTTTTTATGTCATAATTTGCTGAATGTTTTTGCAGCATTTTTACTGGCTGGGCTGCATTGGTATCATTTATTGATTTTAAATATTTATAGTTATAACTTATAACAGTTACAGCAGGTAAAGTATCCTGAGCAAATAATTGAATGCCCCATACCATAAATAATAAACCAATCATTGATACAATTTTTAATTGTTTTTTTCTTGAAGTTGCCATTGTTTTTAAGATTTTAGTAAATAATAAAGTTTCCCTTTTTACTCTTTTTAAAATTGAATATTAAAGCTATTATGACAGATAAGTAAAGTAAATGACAGCAGTCAATCATAAATATGTTTGTAATTTTTAAAGGATAAATAGGACTACAATAAAAAGTTGAATATGGTATAATCGTACAAGTGTGCGACGCAACGATGCTTCACCTTTATACTCCTGACGGAAACATCATTACTTATTTGCCCAAAGCATAGAAAAAATTACAATAGTTAAGACTAATTTTTACATTCAGCAAAAGCACCAATATGGTTGCTGTTGTTGGCAAGTTCTATTTTTATTACAGTTTGGATTACAATTTTTTACCTTAACAATCAATTGATAAAAGTTAAAAAGCTAGGACTAATTTAACGGACAAATTAACTTTCAATCCCTCTGTTTAAAAAATGAATGAGCGGCTGCATCGCATCAAAAGCAGTAATAATTTTTTTTACTAAATCTTTTTGTATTAAGGCTTCATCTGCAACGTGTAAATGCGCAATAAAGCTTTTTAATTTTAAATATTCAATCGCCTCATTTGCTTCATCATAACCTTTGGGAGGACGGCTAAGGGCTTGGGTTTTATCAATATCTCCAAATTGTGCAACAAATTTTTTGGAGCTGATTATTTTTTGAAATTCATCAAAATTGTAATCAATTTCTTGTCGCACTTTTTTTAATTCAGGTGCTGGCGGCATCCAAATTCCGCCAGCAATAAAACTACCACCGGGCTCCAACTGAAAGTAGTAACCGGCGAGCATAGATTTTTTACCGCCTTTGTTGAAACTAGCGCCCATATTGGATTTGTAAGGAGATTTGTCCTTGCTAAAACGAACATCTCTGTTGATACGAAATACACATTGCTTTGGTTCTAACCCTTGCAGTGAAATATCTTTTAATTGCATTTCGTGCAAAATTTCATTTACCAAATTCAGAAAATCTGCTTTGGCATTTTCATACAATTTTCTGTTTACATCAAACCACTCTCTATTGTTGTTTTTCTTTAGTTCTTCTAAAAATTTGATGGTAGTTGTTTGCAACATATTTTTTATTTACAGTTCAATTAAACTGGTTGTGGCAATGATGTCTTTTAATGCAGATGCCAATACATCTAAATCCTGTTGTGTATTAAATGCCTGAATCGAATAACGTAAATACACTTTGTCTGCATGTCGCATCACAGGGATTTCAATTTTATATTGATTATACAACAAAGATTTTAGTTTTTCTGGTTCAGCTGTTTTAATAGGTGTACTGTAAAGTTGCACTAAAAAATCATCACTAATAGGAGCAAGTGGTTCTGCATTTAAAATGCTACAAATATTGTGTGCATTGGCTTTTACAAGTTCTCTGCATTGGGCAGCTACAAGATGCCAATTATTTTCCTGCATAAATTGAATGGCAGTTGGTGTGGTAAGAAATGCAGAAAAATCTCTTGTTCCATTCAATTGATGGTAATCTAAAAATTGCGAATGAGAAGGAAATGCACTTTCATAACCCCAGCTGATTACCAATGGATCGAATAAAGACTGGTATTGTTTTTTTACATACAAAAATGAATTTCCTTTTGGCGTCATCATCCATTTATGACAAGCACCCGTATAAATATCTGCTTGTAAAGTTTGCAGGTTCAATGGTACTTGGGCAGGAGCATGAGCGCCATCTACAAAAGTGATTAATCCTTTTGATTTTGCAATGGCACAAATTTCTTCAACGGGTAATCTTATTCCTGTAGAACTGGTGATATGGTTGATGAAAACCATTTTGGTTTTTGGTGATAAACCTTTAAAAAAATTGGCAACGAAATCTTCTTTTGTAGTTAAAGGAAAAGTAGTTGGAACACGAATTAATTTAGCACCAACTTTTTTGCAATAGTAACTCCAGGTTTTATCACAAGCACCATATTCTAAATCGGTGGTGAGAATTTCATCGTCTTTTTTAAGATCAAAGCTTTTTGCAATTGTATTTACAGCATAAGACGGATTGGTAACATAAACAACATCATCGGCATCGCAGCCAATGTAGTTTGCCAATGCTGTTCGGGATTGTTTTAAATACTCCAAACCCTTTACTGTAATGAATTGTACGGGTTCTTGTTCTAATTCTAATTGGTATTGCTGGTATCTTTCAAACACAGGTTTTACACAAGCACCAAATGAACCAAAGTTTAAAAAGGTGATGTTTGGGTTTAATAAAAACTGGCTTGATAAATGCGTATTCATAAAATTATTTGATTCAGTTCTGATAAAAAGAAATTTCAATTATATTACTCTGAAGGTTGTTGAATTAATTTCAAAAATTCTGCTTCAGAAATAATCTTTACGGTGTTTATTTTTTTAGCTTTTTCTAATTTGCTGCCAGCATCTTCACCCACCACAAGATAATTAAGTTTAGCGCTCACACCACTTACAATGATTCCGCCATTTGCTTCTGCCATTACTTCGGCCTCGTTGCGTTTCAATGTTGGCAATGTTCCTGTAAATAAAAATGTTTGTCCTGCTAAACCACCACTTACAACAACTTCCTTTTTTGTATTCTTCAGCTGCAAACCCAATTGCTCTAGCTGTTCCAGCATTTGTATATTCTGATGATTGCTAAAAAAATGCTGAATACTTTTGGCAACTTTAATACCCACATCTTCTAGTTGTTGCAGCTCTTCTTCTGTTTTATTCTTGAAATCAAATAAATGCTCAATACTATTGGCCAATGTTTTTGCTGTTGTTTCTCCAACAAACCGAATACCCAAACCATAAATTAAGCGATGCAATGGTTGGCTTTTACTACTTTCAATAGCCGTTTGTAAATTATCAATTGATTTTTTTCCGAAGCCTTCCAATTTGCTGATTTCATCAAATTGTAATTGATAAACTCCAGGTATATCTTTCAATAATCCAGCTTCATAAAATTTTCTCACATTTGCTTCACCAAAGGATTTAATGTCCATGGCATCTTTACTTACGAAGTGAATTATTTTCTCAATTACCTGTGCTTCACATTCAATATTTACGCATCGCCACACCGCTTCATCTTGTTCTTTAAACAATGTACTTTTACATATTGGGCAATGTTTTGGAAATTCAATGTTTTGTTCATTGCCTTTGCGTAATTCGGGTCGGCTGTTAACTATTTGTGGAATTACATCACCGGCTCTTTCAATAAGAACGGTATCGCCAACTTTTAAATCTTTTTCTTTGATATAATCTTCGTTGTGAATAGAAATACTTGAAACAGTTACGCCGCCTAAATGAACGGGTTCAAGCTTTGCAACAGGCGTTACTGCACCTGTTCTTCCTACCTGAAACTCAATACCAATCAGCTTTGTAGTTGCTTGTCTTGCTTTGAATTTAAAAGCAATTGCCCAACGTGGATGATGCGATGTCATGCCTAATTTTTCTTGCAAGGCAATATCATTTACTTTAACCACCATGCCATCAATTTCATAAGGCAAATCATCTCTTGTGCTTTCAAAATTTTGTATGTAATCGATTACTTGTTGAATGCCAGCTACTACTTTTTTTTCTTTTTCGGGCGAACGCAATCCGCAGTCCCAAAGCATAGAAAGCTGATTGGAGTGGGTTTCCAAGGAGTTACTCAATGGACTTTCTGCATTTTTATTTTTTGTGAAATAACTAACATGGTATAAAAATGCATCCAAATTTCTTCTACCCACTTCTTTAGGATCTTTAATTCTTAAACTACCCGCAGCAGTATTTCGTGGATTTGCAACGGGGCTCAAACCTTGTTCTTCTAGCCATTCATTGTATTGAACAAAAGAAATTTTCGACATGATTATTTCGCCGCGAATTTCAATTTGCTGAATGCCATATTTGCTAAATGCAGCAGACAAAGGTATAGAACGAATTTGTTTGATATTCGTTGTAATATCATCTCCTTCTACACCGTCTCCACGGGTTGCAGCCCTTGTGAGTAAGTCATTTTCATAAATTAAACTGATACTTGCTCCATCAAATTTTGGCTCTATGCAATATTCAATTTCACTGAGTCCGCTTGCTTCTCTTGCTTTTCTATCAAAGTCTTCTAAGTCGGCTGCATTATAACTATTATCCAAACTTAACATGGGTACAAGATGCTGAACGGTAACAAAACTTTCGTTTAAACTACTACCTACTCTTTGTGTGGGTGAGTCCTTTGTAATTAAATCGGGATGGTCTTTTTCAACCGTTTCTAACAGTTTAAAAAGCTGGTCATATTCGTAATCGCTAATTAATGGATTGTTTGAAATATAATATCTGTATTCGTGAAATCGCAATACGCTTCTCAGTTCATCAATATGCTTTATTGCATTTTCTACATCTTGTAAATGCAATTTGAATTTAGTTGTATAATCTTGCAATATTTTTATTTCTTGACTTGTGTACATATTGTAGGTTAGGGCATAAAATTAATTGCTTCATTACAATTTCGATGTATTTATTCATTGATTTGGTTGAAATAGCACAAGAAGTGACACCTCGCCCCAAAACCTTTATTAATTTGATTTCAAAAAACACCAAAATATAAAGGGTAATCTATTGGAATTGTTTTTTAGCCCATTACTTTTAGCTTACTTTTACCTACTAATTACTTTTCTATGCTATACTCAATGACAGGTTATGGTCGTGCAGAACAAATGATAGGTGATAAAACATTTTTAATTGAAATCAAGTCGCTTAATGGTAAACAGTTTGACCTTCGTTTAACACTTCCGGCTTTATTAAAACCGTATGAGTTTGAGGTAAGAAATTTGTTGAATGAAGGGTTAGAACGTGGAAGCGTAGAATGTATGATTACTATTAAATCAAATGGCGCATCAAGGCCTGTTACAATTAACACGGATTTGCTGAAGGCCTACTACACAAGCGTTACAGCAGTTGCAAAAGAATTGAATGCAGATGTTGATCAATTGCTTGCTGCTATTTTAAGGCTGCCTGAAGTTGTAGTAAATTCTACCGAAATGCTTCATGAAAATGATTGGAATCTTTTTAAAGGGGTATTACAAACTGCTATTGCGAATTTAAATGCACATCGTGAAGATGAAGGAAAATCTTTAATAGCTGATTTGCTTCAAAAGCTTGCCAACATTGAATTACATCAGGAAAATATAAAAGCCTTAGAGCCTATCAGAAGAGAAAAAATTAAGGAAGGGTTATTAAAAGTTTTGCATGAAAATGTTGGCAAAGAGAATTATGATGCCAACAGATTTGAGCAGGAATTGATTTATTACATTGAAAAAATTGATATCAGCGAAGAACAAGTAAGACTAAAAAACCATTGTGAATATTTTAGAAGTATTTTGGCAGAGCAAGCAAAATCAAAGGGCAAGAAATTGTCTTTTATTTTACAAGAATTTGGCAGAGAAATCAATACTACGGGCAGCAAAGCCAATAATGCAGATATTCAAAAGCATGTAGTACAAATGAAGGATGATTTGGAAAAAATGAAAGAGCAAATTTTAAATGTTTTATAAAACGATATTTTTAGTAACTCAATACATATACAGTAAATTTATCTTTGTAATAAAAATTATACTTTGAAAGCAAATTGTTTTTTATTGTCACTAATATTAATGCTTAATGCATGTACTACAATCGATGTATTTGAACAAAGCAAACCTTTCCCAAATCATCAATGGAAATCTTCTGAGATGCCTTCATTTACTTTTGAAATAAAAGATACTGCGGCATTTTATAATTTATTTGTTGTGCTTAGGCATGAAGATGCTTACCGGTATAAAAATATTTGGTTGAATGTTCAAATGAAATCTCCTGATTCTACCATTCAAATTAAAAGAGAATTTATACTTTCTAACAATAGCCAATGGTTGGGTAGCACCATGTCTGATATTGTAGAACATAGAATTACTTTTAATAAAACACCTGCACGTCTTGTCAAAGGGAAATATACATTTACACTACAACAAGCAATGCGTGAAGATCCGCTGGGTTATATTTTAAATGCCGGCATTCGTGTAGAAAAAATGAAGCCATGAGTTTCATCAAAAAAAAATTTGCACTAGTTACATTGGTATATTGGGTATTGCTATTGTACATGGTAAGTGCATTACTGTGGTGGTTTATTGCATTAAACAATCAAAATTATGCAATGGCATCTATGCGGATAGCAGATATAAATAAAGATGATCCAGCATACCTTCAAAAATTAGCAATCATTGAATCTTCGAAGCAACGAAAAACTACACAGTATATTGGGGAAGGGACAACATTTTTTGTACTCATTGTTATTGGCGCTGTATTTGTATATCGGGCAGCTCGAAAACAAATTAAATTATCTGTACAACAACAAAATTTTATGATGGCAATTACCCATGAATTAAAAACACCAATTGCCATTACACAACTTAATTTGGAAACACTCCAAAAAAGAAAACTGGAAGAAATACAGCAGAATAAATTAATTCAAAATACCATTCAAGAAGCCAATAGGCTTAATACTTTATGTAATAATATTTTATTAGCAGCCCAAATAGATGCAGGAAGCCTACAAGCCAATCACCAGGAAATTAATTTTTCAGAATTACTGCAAACTTGTGTTCAGGATTTTACAATACGTTATCCACAAAGGAAATTTATTGTAAAAATTCAAAACAACATTTTTATGTTGGGCGAAGAATTGTTATTGCAAATGCTGGCAAATAATTTGATAGATAATGCTTTGAAATATTCTCCAAAAGATGCAGATATTGATATTGCTCTAAAAGAAGCCAATCATCAAATTCAGTTTAGTGTAGCAGACAATGGCATTGGTATTTCTGCTGATGAAAAGAAAAAAGTGTTTGATAAATTTTATAGAACCGGTGATGAAAATACACGCATGACAAAGGGAACAGGACTCGGATTGTACCTTTGTAAAAAAATTGTTGAAACACACAAAGGATACATTTCTGTGACAGATAATTTGACACAGGGAACTATTTTTACAGCCTCATTTACCGCAACGAATGGTTAATAAAGCAACGATATTATTGGTAGAAGACGAAGAAAATTTGCATGAAGCGCTCAAGCTGAATCTTGAATTGGATGGCTATGAAGTTACAAGTGCTTACGATGGCAAACTAGCTTTGGAAGCAGTTAACAAAGAGTTTTTTAATTTGATTATTTTGGATGTGATGTTGCCTGAGGTAGATGGGATTACAGTTGCAGAAAATATTCGGGTGCATAATAATGAAGTACCTATTTTAATGCTGAGTGCAAAAAACACAAGTGCCGATAAAATTCTTGGTTTAAAAAAAGGGGCAGATGATTATCTAACTAAGCCATTTAATCTAGAAGAATTATTACTCAGGGTTCAAAAATTAATTGATAAAAGCAATCGATTACAACAAAAACAAACTATTGGTAATACGTATAGTTTTGGGAACAATACTATCAACTTTAATGCACAAGATGCCATAACCTATAACGGCGAAAAAATTGCTTTAAGCAAAAAAGAAGCATTACTGCTGAAGTTGTTGATTGAAAATAAAAATGAAGTAGTAACAAGAGAAAAAATATTACAAATTGTTTGGGGGTATAATGTATATCCTACTACTAGAACCATTGATAATTTTATTTTGAGTTTTCGGAAATATTTTGAAGAGGACAGCCGTAATCCTCAATACTTTCATAGTATCAGGGGATTAGGATACAAATACACGGATTAATTTTTTTCTTTAACGCTCACTTACTTACTAAAATATTCATCTCCCTTATCTTCGCCGTATGGAAAGTTTAATTTTGAAAATACAAAACTACAAGCAGGAAATTGATGCAACAATTGTATCAGATGCAAATGCTGTAGAAGAGTTCAGAATAAAGTGGTTAGGCACAAAAGGCATTTTGAAAAGCATTATGGGTGAAATGAGAAATGTTGCTGCCGAACAAAAAAAAGAAGCAGGACAAATGCTGAATGATTTTAAACTTTTTGTTGAAGAAAGGTTTGAAAGTTATCAATCCATTAAATCAAATATAACTCAGGAAAATATTAATCAAATAGATTGGAGTTTGCCCGGAAGTCCCATTCCTATTGGTTCACGTCATCCTTTAAGTGTAGTAAGAAATAAAATTGTTTCCATATTTCAACGATTGGGATTTGCAATAGCTGAGGGCCCAGAGATAGAAGATGATTGGCATAATTTCGGTGCAATGAATTTACCCGAAGATCATCCTGCACGTGATATGCAAGATACTTTTTACATTAGCCAAAATCCGAGCTGGTTGTTGCGTACACATACAAGTAGCGTTCAGGCACGTGTAATGGAAAATCAAAAACCGCCAATAAGGGTTATTTGTCCGGGACGTGTATACAGAAATGAAACAATCAGTGCAAGAGCACATTGCTTTTTTCACCAGGTGGAAGGGTTATACATTGATGAGAATGTAAGCTTCGCAGATTTGAAACAAACATTGTACTTTTTTGTACAAGAAATGTTTGGCAAAGATGTTAAAGTGCGTTTTCGTCCAAGTTATTTTCCATTTACAGAGCCAAGTGCCGAAATGGATATCAGCTGCTTAATTTGTGAAAGTAAAGGATGCAATGTTTGTAAGCATACCGGATGGGTAGAAATTTTAGGAAGCGGAATGGTGCATCCTAAAGTATTGGAAAACTTTGGCATTGACAGCAATAAGTACACCGGATTTGCTTTTGGTATGGGCGTAGAAAGAATTTGTCAGTTGAAATATCAAGTCAACGATTTAAGACTTTACTCACAAAATGATGTGCGGTTTTTAAAGCAGTTTACGGGACTTGTGTAGTTATTAAGTATTAGATGATAGGTTGATAATTGCCTAGGAATTATATGCAATCATTTATTGTTTCTATAACTTGCTTTTTTTATACAATATAACGTATCAATATTTTTAAAATTGAAACTACTTTGTAATTACCGCTAAAAACCTACTTACGCCACCAAACTATTACTGTGAAAAAAAATCAGTTACTGGGTCTCTCCTTATTAAGTGGAATTTTATTATGGGCTTCATGGCCTGCATTATCATTCACTTTTTTGATTTTTTTTGCATGGGTTCCATTGTTAATGGTTGCTGATAATGCAACCAAAAGACTTTCTTTTTTTCTGTATTCCTTTATTGCTTTAATAATCTGGAATACATTAACAACTTGGTGGATTTGGAATAGTACCGATGTAGGTACAATTGCAGCAATTTTAACTAACAGTTTACTTATGTGTATTCCTTGTTGGGGATATCATTTTTTCAAAAACAGATTTAGCAAACCAATAGCTTATCTTTCTTTTGTTGCAAGTTGGATGTTATTTGAATATGTGCACCTCAACTGGCAAATCAGCTGGCCATGGCTTACACTGGGAAATGTATTTGCACAACAAACACAATGGGTTCAATGGTACGAATATACGGGTGTGAGTGGAGGAACTTTATGGATATTGGTTGTAAATATTTTTATTTTCAATAGCATTAAAAAATATAATACTCAAGGTCTGAAAGCCAGTATTGGCAATTGTTTTGGGTTTATAGCCTTAATGGGATTTCCTTTAATTGTTTCATTTGCATTACTGAAAAAAATTACTACAAGCAAGCAACATGATGTTGTAATTGTTCAACCCAATGTTGACCCATATCAAAAATTTGAAAGCAGTTCTGTCGCGGGTCAAATTGATCATTTGATTGAACTTTCAAAATCAAAATTAGATAGTAACACAAGCTTACTAATTTGGCCAGAAACAGCATTGGCAGCTAATGTTGAAATTACTGAAATTACAACAGCTACAATTTATCAGCCGGTATTTAATTTACTGCGGCAATACCCAAATCTCACTTTAGTAACAGGTATTGAAACCTATAAAATTTTAGGTACAGAAAAAACAACCACCTCTGCACGTCAATCTCAGCAAGGGTTTTATTTTGATAGCTACAATGCTGCAATTGCTTTACATTATAATGATTTACCCCAACTTTATTATAAAAGTAAACTTGTGCCGGGAGTAGAAACATTGCCATCCTTCTTAAATATTTTAGCACCTGTATTTGAACAATTTGGAGGTACAACGGGTGGTTATGCCAAAGACACTGCTTCACATGTTTTTAAAAACAACATTAATCCTTTCGTATCTGCACCAATCATTTGTTATGAAAGTATTTATGGAGCTTATGTTGCAAGCTATGTACAAAAAGGAGCAAATTTAATTACCATTATTACCAATGATGGATGGTGGGGTAACACCCCTGGTCATAGACAGCATTTACAATACGCAAAGTTGCGGGCTATTGAAACAAGGAGATTTGTTGCACGCAGTGCTAATACTGGTATCAGCGCTGTGATTGATGATTATGGAAACATTTTAGAAACCAAAGGATGGAACATTAGTGCAGTAATTAAACATGCAATTCCTATAACTACCGGACTCACTTTTTATGTATGTTACGGAGATTATTTGTATGTCATTTTTTCAATTTTAGCAGTATTATTTATACTCTGGAATTTTATTTTGTGGGTGCAGGAAAAGAAAAAGCAGCAAACAAAAATCCAATAAAACACAGATGTATCAAGCATTTCAATATCAGGGTAAAAATGTTTCATACCAAATGACAGGTGAAGGCAATGCAGTCGTTTTGCTGCATGGTTTTGGAGAAGACAGTACAATTTTTAATCATCAGATTGATATATTAAAAGTCGATTGTTTATTAATCGTACCTGATTTACCGGGTTCCGGGTTATCTGATTTTAATGAACAACTTGATTCTATTGATGCATTTGCAACATGTATTCATGCGTTATTACAAAATCACAACATCGATAAGTGTATCATGCTTGGTCATAGTATGGGTGGCTACATAACATTGGCATTTGCGTCATTATTTCCATCTTATTTAAACAAATTTGGTTTAATACATTCTACTGCTTTTGCTGATTCAGAAGAGAAAAAAATCATTCGGCAAAAAGGAATTCCTTTAATGAATGAATATGGAAGTTTTGCATTTCTTAAAAATACAATTCCAAATTTATTCGGAGAAAAATTTAAAAAAAATCATGCTGAAAAAATAGAAGCGCTAATTGAATTAAGCAAACAATTTTCTAAAGAAGCGTTGGTACAGTATTATAATATCATGATTTTGAGGAAAGACAAAACTCAAGTTTTAAGGAACAGCAAAATTCCGGTTTTATTTATTATTGGAACAGATGATGTTGCCATACCAAAAGATGATATATTGCAACAAACAACCTTACCGGATTTTTCGTATATTCATATTCTTCAAGAGGCAGGGCATATGGGTATGTGGGAAGCCACAGATCAACTAAACAAGTATCTTCTTGATTTTATTATCACCTAATATTTTTGCATGAAGAAGTTCGTCTTCATCATATTATTTTATCTTTTTACAAGTCCAATAAATGCAAGACATGTAGCTGGAGGTGAATTATTTTATGAGTGGCTTGGTATAGGATCAGCAGCAAACACTTACACTTATAAAGTTACACTTAGGTTATTCAGGGATTGCAATTCTACAGGTCCCTTATTGCAAAACGAACAAGTATCTGTTGGTGTTTATGAAAATAGTACACTAGCCTATACATTGCCATTGATTCTAACGGGAGGTGTAAACACAATACAACTTAACACATCTGCATTTCCTTGTTTGGTAGGCAGTGTAAATGTTTGTTATCAGGTAGCTTTATATACATCAACTATTGATTTGCCCATTAATGCTTCAGGTTATACATTAGCAAGAAGTGGTTGCTGCAGAATAAATAATATTACCAATACAACAGGGGGTAGTAATATTGGAAGTACCTATATCACAAAAATTCCCGGAACAAATACTTTGCCGGTAGGGCATAATAGTAGTCCTGAATTTTATGTAAAGGATACGGCTTTGGTATGTGCAGGAAAAAATTTTACTTTAAACTTTGGAGCTACTGATATAGACAATGACCTACTTACCTACTCATTTTGTGATGCTTATAATGCAAGTAGTGGCAGTAACAATTCCCCACCAGCAGCAACACTTTCTTTAATACCTGTGCCCTATGTTACCCCTTTTAGTGGGACAGATCCTTTAGCAGGAGTTGCTATTAATGGATCAACAGGAATTATTTCGGGAGTAGCTCCCGGAGTTGGTCAATATATTGTGAGTGTTTGTATTACCGAATGGCGCAATTTGGTGGGTTTTACGGAACACAGAAAAGATTTTATTTTAAAAGTGCAAAGCTGTGATTTTATCGAAGCAGACTTACCAGATAAAATTATTCAATGCGATAGTTTTTTGGTCAATTTTCAAAATAATGCAAGTTCCTCTGCAATACAATCTTATTTGTGGAATTTTGGTGAACCTACATCTCCAAACAATATTTCAAATCAACCAACTCCTTCACATAACTATGCAGATACCGGAAGGTTTAAAGCTACCTTAATGGTTACAGGTCCAAATGGGTGCGAAGGTGTTGATAGTACTATCGTAATTGTATATCCTGGGTTTACACCAAATTTCATCATCAATGGCAGTTGTTTTCAAATACCATTTTTATTTAAGGATGCTACGCTTGCAGCTTATGGTATAGTAAATAAATGGACCTGGAATTTTGGAGATCTGAATACAAATACAGATACTTCTTCATTAAAAAACCCTTCCTATACCTATTCAGCACCAGGGTCTGCTACTGTAGAATTATTTGTTTCGAGCAGTAAAGGCTGCGAAAAAATAATTACAAAATTAGTAGATATAAGAGACAAGCCTTTAATCCAATTGCCTTTCAGAGATACATTAATTTGTTCTATCGATACATTACAATTATCAGCTACAGGCAGTGGTGTTTTTTCATGGTTACCCAATTACAATATTTTAAATGCAGCCACGGCTTTGCCAATTGTTTTTCCTAAAAAATCTACAACATATTTTATTACTTTAAATGAACAGGGATGTATTGGTACAGATTCAATCAGGATAAATACTTTAGATAGTGTTAGGGTGCAATTGGGTAGAGATTCTGCAATTTGTAAAACAGATACATTCAGATTAAAACCTGTAAGTGAAGCATTGCAATATACTTGGAGCGCATCTTCAAGTGAAGTGGTACCTCCAATAAAATATCCATTGGTAAAACCCATGGTAATTACATTTTATTATGTGAACGCGGCTTTGGGAAAATGTTTTGACAGAGATACAATTTTGATAAAACCTGTACCTTATCCATCAAGCAAAGCTGGAGATGCTTCATTTGTTTGTTTCGGAAATAAGATACAGCTACAAGGTAGTATTATTGGTACTTCTTTTACATGGAGTCCCTCTAATTCTTTAATCAATGCCAACACACTTACACCTATTGCCGGACCTAGTAAAACAACTTATTATTTTCTTGCTGCATCAGATACTTTGGGATGCCCTAAGATAGTAAAAGATAGTGTTTTAATTACTGTAATTCCTGTTGTAAAAGTATTTGCAGGAAGAGATACTGCTATTGTTAAAAATCAACCCTTACAATTAATGGCAAAGGTAAATTTTGATAATGGCATCAATTATTTATGGTCTCCTTCAACAGGGTTAAGCATTACAACTATTGCCAATCCTATTGCTATTTTAAATATTAATACCGACAGTATAAAATATAAAGTACGTGCAACAATTCCGGAAGGTTGCTTTGGTGAAGATGAAATTATTGTAAGGGTGTTTACAACCGAACCTGACATTTTTGTACCCACTGCATTTACGCCAAATAAAGATGGAAAAAATGATTTACTAAAACCAACTTGTGTTGGAATCAGTCAATTAGATTATTTTAGAATATACAATCGTTGGGGACAATTATTATTTGAAACCAAGGATCCAGAGCGGGGATGGGATGGTTCTATTAATGGCGCTGAACAATCTTCTGGAACATTTGTTTTTATGGCTAAGGGTACAGACTATACAGGAAAAATTATTGTTAAAAATGGAACAGTAGTTTTGATTAGGTAATTTCTTTTTATATCGATTTGAAGAACTTTAAAGAAAATATTACATTGTTTATTTTAAATTAATATGCAGTTGAATGTTACATCTACAACTTTTGTACATTTACCAGGCTGTAATTGGAAGTACTAATGAAAAGAATTTTTTTAATCTCCGCATTGCTATTTTTTTATTGTTCATTATTTGCTACACATATAGCAGGTGGTGAGTTGTATTATGAATACACTGGTCCCGGAGTTGCAGTAAATTCTGCCAAGTATAAATTAACAATGCGGTTGTTTAAAGAATGTAACTCAAGTTCTGGAGTAAACTTAGCAACTGAGAGTGTAATCATTGCAGCATACAACAATCCTGGATTAAGTTTTCAAACATCGGTAACCCTTGTTTATAGTGCTCCACCCGCTTCACAAAATCCATTTCAAAATACGCCTGGTGCAATTCCCTGTTTAACAGGAAATACTACCTCTTGTTACCTCATTGGATTTTACAGTGGAGAAATTGAATTGCCTTATACATTAAATGGATACACATTAGTTTGGACAAGATATACAAGAATGAATCCTATTGCAAATATTTCGCCTGGAGATTTAGGAGCAACATTTGCCACTCAAATTCCCGGAACACAAGCATTACCAACAGGTAACAACAATAGTCCGAAATTTAAATTAAAGGATACAATTATTGTTTGTAAAAATCAAAATCTAAATTTAGATTATGGAGCTATTGACCCTGATGGAGATTCATTGTCTTACAAATTTGTAAGTGCATATGATGGTTTTGGAGGAAGTGCTTCTAATCCTGCACCATTTAATCCTCCTAATACACCGCCTGCAACTTTTCAATTAGTTCCTTTAAATTACAATAATCCTTACAGTGGTACAAGCCCTTTGGGGTCAACTGTTGTAATCAATAACAGTACAGGAGAAATAACCGGCACAGCCCCGCCTTCTCCTGGTAAGTATGTGGTATGTGTGGCAATTGAGGAATGGCGTAACGGAGAAAAAATAAATGAACACCGTAAAGATTTTATTTTAACTATTGGTGATTGCAGCGTTAACCAAACATACCTTGGTCCTGATGTAAAAACTTGTAATGGTATAACTTTTACCTTTATTAATGATACCCAAGGCCAATTTACAAGTTATGCCTGGTCTTTAGGAGATGGCACTACATCAACATTACCCGTTGTAAATCATACGTATCAAGATACCGGCAGATTTCTGGTAAAACTAGTAGCTACAAGCAGTGCAGGTTGTAAAGATTCTGCAACAAAATATGTTTATGTGTATCCTGGATTTATTCCTGCAATTAAAGTGGTAGGCTCTTGTTATCAAACACCCATAAAATTTTATGATTCTACAAAAACTGTATATGGTGTTGTAAACAGCTGGAAATGGGATTTTGGTGATTTGACTACCATTGCAGATACTGCATTAAGTAGAGATACGGCTTGGTTGTACCCTACCTCAAATGCTTATAATGTAAAATTAATTGCTACCAATAGCAAAGGTTGTATTGATACTGTTGTAAAAAATATCATTGTAAGAGATAAACCAATTATCAACCTTCCTTTTAAAGATACATTGATTTGTACAATTGATACATTGGCATTAGCTGCTAATAGTTCGGGCACCTTTAGCTGGTCTCCAAATTATAATATCATTAATCCAACATCGTCTAACCCTTTGGTCTATCCAAAAAATACTACAACTTATGTTATTCATGTAAATGAAGACGGATGTATCAATTCAGATTCAATCAAAGTAAATACATTGGAATTTATTAAGGTAGATGCAGGGCTTGATTCTGCGGTTTGCCAAACAGATACATTTAGATTAAAACCTATCAGTGCAGCTTTAAGTTATTTATGGATATCCTCTACCGGTGTACTTGTTGATCCCATTAAATATCCATTGGTGCAACCACTTGTTAGTACTAAATATTATGTAAAAGCCAACTTGGGAAAATGTCAGGATAATGATTCTGTTTTCATTAAAGTAGCACCTTATCCTATAGCAAGTGCTATAGATGTAAATCCTATTTGCTTCGGTAGTAAAGTACAATTGAATGCTACTATTGTTGGGTCAAATTTTTACTGGACACCCACCAATTCTTTGTTAAATCCCAATACATTAACCCCAGTTGCAGGTCCTAGTAAAACTACTAAATACATTATTACTTCAACAGATACCGTTGGTTGCCCAAAGCCGGCAAGTGATACCATTACAGTTGTTGTAATTCCTATTGTTACCGTTAATGCAGGAAGAGATACGGCTATTGTTTTATATCAACCTTTGCCACTTTTTGCATACACCAACGCATCAGCTGGGAGTAAAGTCAAATGGTATCCTTCAACAGGATTAAATTTTGATTCTATTTACAATCCGATTGCTATTTTAAATATTGGAGCTGACTCTATAAAATATAAAGTTCGTGTTACAACCCCGGAAGGTTGTTTTGGTGAGGATGATATTGTAGTACGTTTATTCAGAACCGAACCTGATATTTTTATACCAACAGCATTTACGCCAAACAGAGATGGTAAAAATGATGTTTTAAAACCAATATGTGTTGGGATTACAAAGCTTGATTATTTCCGGATTTATAATCGTTGGGGACAATTAATTTATGAAACGAAAGAATTTGAAAATGGCTGGGATGGCTCATTTGGAGGTAAGGATCAAGCAAGTGGTACTTATGTTTTCATGGCTCAGGGAGCTGATTATTTGGGAAGAGTTGTATTCAAAAAAGGAACAGCTGTGTTGATAAGATAAATGCCGGTGATTTAAAAAAGAATTCACCAAGAAAGAACTTCATAACATTAGAAATAATGGTAAACCCGTTTATTATTTCAGTAAAAATATAAATCACACTGCCAAATAATTTAAAAAATTGTTAGTGCTGCTAATAACTTCGTCTAAAATCAAATATCTAATATCCGGCATATAAAAATAAATTTATGACCAAAACAATTTTAATCACCGGCGCAACTTCCGGTTTTGGAAAAGCAATTGCTGAAACATTTGCAGCAGCAAAATGGAATTGTATTATCACAGGAAGAAGAGAAGAAAAATTATTGACTTTCGCTGATGTGTTACAAAAAGATTTTGGTGTTGAAATACTCCCATTGGTATTTGATGTTCAAAATAGATCACAGGTTTTTGATGCTATTGCAAGTATTCCAACCCAATGGCAACACATTGATGTATTGGTAAATAATGCAGGACTTGCATTGGGCAGAGATAGTTTTGAAGTTGCTGATATTGATGATTGGGATACGATGATTAATACCAACGTAAAGGGTTTGTTGTACGTAAGTAAAGCAGTTATGCCTTTGATGATTGCTAATAAAAAAGGACACATCATTAACATTGGTTCTACTGCTGCAAAAGATATGTACCAGTTTGGAAATGTTTATTGTGGTACAAAAGCTGCTGTAGATGCCATTAGCCATACCATGAGAATTGATTTATTGCCTCATCAAATAAAAGTAACCGCAATTCATCCCGGAGCTGCGGAAACTGAATTTTCTCTTGTAAGATTTAAGGGTGATGAAAACAAAGCCAAACAAACTTACAATGGCTTCAAAGCCCTATCAGCAAAGGATGTTGCGGATACCGTTTATTATTGCGGCACATTACCCGAACATGTGTGCATTAATGATTTGGTAATCACTTGTACCGCCCAAGCCGATGGAATTTATATTCACAAAACATAAGTTTCTTTCTTAAAACTAATATTAAGGAGCTAAAGAAATTCTGATTTGTAATCCTGCCCTTGTATTGATTGTTGGGGCAGCTGTTGAAATATATGGTGTTACTCTTCGCTGATCAAAAAATAATTTCAAGTTCAATCTATTGTTTAAAACATAGTCAATACTTGGTTGTATCGTTATTACTTTTTGTCCGCCTGTTCCATATGCAGTTGCCTGATCTAATCTGCTGTTGCTTGTTGCATCATCTCTCATAGAAAGATCCAATTTGAAATTGATATCGTTCTCCAGTTTTTTATTTTTCATACCAGGTAATTTAAATGGCAACGGGAATCCTTTTTTGCGCCAGCCCGCACCAATTACCCATTCTGTGCCCCTTGTTTCACTTAATTGATAATCGATTAAACTCAAACTCAGGGTTCTGCTTTTCTTAAATTCAAACTTAATATTTACCTGACTGATAGTGGTAATATCAATTCCAATTAACGGAGCAAATTGTTCTTGTATGGTAATATTTGGAACTAAGAAAAACGGAACATAATTACGACTTACCGTATCAAAAAATTGTGGTGAGCCATAACGAAATGGATCTCTGTATAACAATGCACTGTTATAACTATTCATGCTTAATGTTCCATTGTATGCATGTGACAATGAAATGGTACTAAATGTTTTTGCTAACGTAGGAATTTTACTCAATCCTGTGTAAGTGGCTCTCCAATTGGGTTTTGGAATAATTCCACTAAATGGATTGGAACGAACCGTGCTATTATTTTGATTTAATAATGAAATACTATTGATATCTTTTTTAGTATATGCTGCAATAAAAGAAGGTATCAAAACGTCTTGTGCATAACGGCTATATCCTTTGGCATATCCATCAGGAGCAAATTTTTCGCTTGCTGGTAACCCTTGCCAGTAAGGATTTGTTTCGGCAACTCGTTTACTTGTTATAATTCTATAATCCTGAAAGCGTTTGAATGTTGCAGAAACTTCATTTGGATTGCTGCTTTCGAACAACGTACTGAAGGCAATATAGCTTACACTAAAACCACCACTTGCAAATGGATTTAAATGCTCTCTTCTTCCTGTTCCGCCTGTGGTGCTATCCTTAAATAATTCAGAATATTCTTTGCTAAATGTTTTATCTAAATTTATATCAATAATAAATTCTCTGATGGGTTCAATTTGTGCAGTGATGCTTAATTTCTGCTCAAAATTTTGTCTGAATAACCCATTGTACAAAGTGTCTTTTGATAATAAACCTTGAGCATTTATTTTATTCAACCAATTGGTATCCGGCTGTTTTCCAAAAACATAATCCAAGCCCGGCTGCATACTTTTAAAATTATTGCCAATATATTTTGTGCTATCCATATAACCCGGCAATCGGCTTTTATAATTTTCACCGTAGTTTACAGATACTCTTTTAAGCATTGTAATTATTTTACCTCCGGCTCTTACAGCACCATTCAATTCGATAGGGGTATTTTGTTTTTGTAACTGTGCTGCTATTCTTGCATCACGTTTTTGTTGCCGCCATTTTTTTATTGCTGCTGTTCTTTTTTCGCCAGTTAATCCTTTGGTAACTTCTGCCTTAGTTTTGATTACAATGCTTGTTAATGCTGTATTTTCTGTTTTACCTTTCTTTTTATCAGCACCTTTATCTTGCGTGTTTTTTGGCTTCGGAGCTGGAACATTATCAATAGCACGCAACCATCTTGATTTGCTGTATAATCTTGAAAAATCAAATTCACCATTGATTAGATTTTCCTGGCTATTCTCTAAAGTATTGCCAAGCGTAAGTGCAATTCTGCTTGCGCCAATCCAGTTGTAGGTAGTGGTGTAACTGTATCTTGCATTAATCCAATCTGTTAATGGAAATTTACTTAATGGTAAAGTATAAGCCAATGTTGCTTTCTGATTGTACAAAGTATTTCTTCCGCCATTCCAAAAATTATTTTTTACAGAATCTCTTTTTACTTTGGTGTCCAACATTCCACTTGGTTCATCAACCCTGGCATTATTGGTTGCAGTAAAATCAATGTTGAGTGATTTAGATAAATCCCAACGCATGTTGTAAAACCTATCAAACGTAAAATATTTATCATAAGTAGTATCTACTCTTTCTAATTTTCCTGTGCCGTCTGTATTTACAATTCGTGGAATATATTGCCCAAATTGTCTGTTAATATCTGCTCTGAAACTCAATAAAGACGGCTGTAAATTGAAATTAAAATCTCTAACTAAATTGTACCAGTTGCTTTTTCTTTTTTGCAATAATTTTTTAAATGGTTCAATGTATTTTGACTGTTTATTAAAAGTATAACCTAAGCCACCTCTTTGTTTGGTTACTTCATTTTTCAAAACAATCGGACTACTTTGTTCAATTTTGGTATAAGAGTAGCTCATATCCAAATTACTCAAACTCCATAAACGTTGTTTGCCATTACCTTGCACTCTTACGTTGGTAACATTAAATGTTTTTATGGTAGACTGATCCAATGCTGTATTCTTAATTGAATCTCTTTTTCCCTGACTTCCGGCATTATTTATTTTATCTGCATACTTCACGTCTTTGTCGTAAGGATCATACTCGGGCTTACGAATCGTTTTGTTGATGCTTGTATAAATTGGAATACTGATTTTAGCTTTTTTAGGAACTAATTTTCCTGCATCAATTGTTGCAGCGGCATCTATTTGAAACAGATTATCCCTTGCTCTTTCATTCACTCTTTGTTCAATCGTTCCAAAGCCTTGTGTAAAGGTATTGGCTGAAACACTTACGCTGCCTAAGTCTGCAAGCTGTAAGTCAACTCTTCCCAATGCTGCATAAGCACCACGTTCATCTAATTGTGATAATCGTAATTCATTAATCCAAACTTCTGCACTTACTGGAAATGTATTATTATCTTTTGCATTTTCAACGCCAATTAAAATACCTCTTACTTCACCCAAATTAGGGTTACCATAAACAGAGAATGTTTTATTATCAAATTTTTCTCGATAAATATTATTCAAAGGCAAGCCTGCAGCATTGCGTCTTAGTTTAAGATTAATCAAATCCTTCAAACTAAAATCAAGGTTGTTTTCTGCTGGCCAAACTTTTATCGAGGATGAATCATTGGAGCCGTATTTCCCCGGTAATGTAACTTTTAATGGTATTTTAACTTCGTAGTAATTGTTTAAAAAATCTTGACCAATTCTGAATATAGCATAAAGCTCATTATCTTTTACAGTAGTGCTTTTAGGAATACTTTCTGCATGAACAAACATAGATAGTTTTCCGTACTGACGCATATCCAAGTTCAACGTTTTAAATACGCCTCTGCTTTCGCCATCGGCTAAATTCAATGTACGCAAACTCATGGATTGTTCGTTTTGCAAAAGATTAATACCATTGTTACTGAGCAATTGAACACGGTCAATACCCGGAGGCATTACATAGTTTACGGGAGTTCGGCTGCTGTTTTCTTCAAGGTTTACAGCTAGTACATTAAAATTGCTGTTATCTACTTTTGTATAAGATGCAGTAGTATCAATTTTGAAAGTAAAATTTCTCCATTGGTTACGAACCAAATCAAATCTTGCAAAACGCATTACAACACTGTCTTCAAAATCTGACAAATACATTCTTGCAAAACGAATAGATTTGAAATCGGTGATATTGCCTACATTTTTTGTATAATCTTTAATGGGCACTCTAAATAAATACCAGTTTTCTTGTCCAGCGGTTCCATTAGCATAAGAAACATTTACAACTCTTTTGTCTGTAACATATTTGGTTGTGCCAACATTCATGTTTTGTGTTAAATCAATCTGGTACTCATAATAGGCTTCCGTTTCATTCAAAGTATTATCTCTATTCAAATCCTCATTATCCGGATACAATGTAGCAGCAGCAGATAAAGAACTGTTGGTGCTTGCAACAGGTGAGTTGCCACTTGGGTTATTGAAATCTTTATAACGCTGTAAAATGCCTGCTCCTGCTGCATCATAGCCTGCATCTCTGTACCACACATAGTTATCATTTGATGGATCTGTCAATGCTTTTTGATACACAGGTGAGGTTGTGCCAAAAGAGTTTTTCAATCTTTGTAAATAATAATTTTTTACTATTCTTTCGCTGTCATCAGTCAATCCATCAAAGCCCACATCCTGATAAGGTCTGTCTGCAGGATCATTGCTAAATGCTTGTGTTACCTGAATTGGATTGATCGGTTGTTTGCCCCATGTGCTGTTACTTGTAACTGCAGGAATATTAGGCGATGGCAATCCGTTTTCATAAAAACGTTTTCCGTCTTTTAAAATATCTTCACTGATATTTCCAAAGTTTAAAAATAATTTACCCGATGCGTTTGGATTGGTGTTTTTTATAAAAGGATCTTGAACCCAAAACTCTACATATTCTACATTGCCTGTTTCAAAATCTGTTTGATCAATGTTACGCATTATACCGCCCCATCTTTGTTTGGGGTTGGTAAGTTTGCCGTTTGCATTAAGTTGTGTGTTATTACTTAAAAAATTGTATGGTCCTTTTTCTGTTGGATAATAGGCTAAATCAAAAGTAAATGCCTGAACATTGGTGATGTTAGTGGTCGTATTTGGAAAAAGTTCATTGGTATACACTTGTCTTACTCTTGGGTCGCTCAATGCATTTAAATCTTTTCGTAACGGGTTATTTGCAGCATTTTTATCTTGAAGTGTTGGCTCAATATTGTACCAGGCAACCTTTGCTCGATTAAAATTATAATCAATAGAATCCTTTAATGCAGCTTCTGAAAATCCTCCTGTTGGCGTAGAAGCCAATGTCCATGCAATTGAAGGAAATCTTAAATCCAAACTGTTTCTTGTTCCTTCAAAATCATCTACATAAATTAATCCCTGATCACCGCTACCAATTTGTTTTGGATGCCCTGGTTTTAAATAAGCCCCT
Organism: Chitinophagaceae bacterium; assembly: GCA_947488765.1. Taxonomy (GTDB): domain Bacteria; phylum Bacteroidota; class Bacteroidia; order Chitinophagales; family Chitinophagaceae; genus UBA1930. Next base: position 55,199 of record CANLAE010000009.1, read on the forward strand.
TCTCCATAAGCAGTGATTGAACTTGGAGCTTTGGTTGAATAAAATGGTAATTTATTTAATACCCTTGTAAGACCGGGCCATTGGCTGCGATAACTAAAATCAACGCCATACATGGTGTTGCGAATTGGGTCTTCACCGTAATTCATTTTAGTAAAAAATGGTCTTTCACCCAAACGAACCATAGATGCTCCAATACTTAATTTTTTATTTGCAATATAGTCAGCACGCAAGCCCAAAAATCCACGCTGCTGCATTCCAAATCCTGCATTGTTTTCATAAGAAACACTAACAGGGATTCCTGAATTTAAAATAGCTTGATTGATAATTTTTACACTTCCCAAATTATAATCAATTGTAAAGTCTTTACCCTCTGTTAATGCTTGTCCGCCACTGGTAACCCTTACGCTTCCTTGCGGGATATTAAATGCACCCAAGTAAATATCGCTGCCACCGCTTCCCTTTGCCTGACCTTGCATTACAAATCGGCTGAAGTTGGCATAAGTTTGTGCAATCGCTTTAATGCTATCATACAACTGACGATAAATGTATTTGTCTTTGATAGCCGGTGCAACCCCTGCAAAAGCTAATGTTTCTAAATCTCTGCCAAAAGGTTCTAATACAGGGAAAATTACTTTTCCCTGTTGTGGTAAAATGGTAAATCCTTCAATGTAATCAAACACACCATCGGGTTGCGGATCGTTTCTGTTATTTAAACGATCAAGATTGAGTATTCTTAGTAGTGATTGTCCTTCTACTGCTGAAGACGTTTCGGGTAAATATCTTTTTAAGCCGCCACTTGGTTCTTCGTATAAAACATTTAATTTAAAATCTTCTCTGCTTACACCCGGCAAATCCAATGAATACACATTCTTCATCATCAATCTCCAAATAGGTAAATTGGTTCTTGCAGATGTTGCTTTTAAAAGTTTTAAATACAATACTTTTTGGACTCCTTGTGTAGAATCTAATGCAATGTCTTGACTAAATTCTCCCACTTGGTATACTTTACCATTATAAGTATATTGATAAGCCATTCCTAAAACTTCATCTGGTTGTAGTTGTGTATTGATAGAAATAAAACCAATTTGCGGATTGAAATAATATTCGTTTGCAGTTAATTTTCGGGCATATGTTTTTTCAAAATCATCAACCGGTCTCAACCCCAAATCTTGTAGTTGTCCTGTAACCAATGAAGGACTTCTGAAGTTTTTTACGTTGGTATATAAATTGTTTGTTCCGTTTTCAGGTTTTGTATTGCTTGTTAATGCTGATATTACAGGGTTGGCAGGGGTTACTTCGCCTAAATCTGCAAGGCCAACTACATCTCGTGCATCAGTTGTTGCGCCAGTACGGTTGGTAATCCATACTTCTACTCTTTGAATTTGAACCTGACTATTTACCAATGGCAGGCTCTTCATAGCGGTATTGAAGTTGTTCCTAAAATATTGCCCCATTAAAAAATGTCGGTTCTCTTCATAATCATCTAATTTCTTTTGAAACTGTGTTGTAGCAGCCCCTCCTTGTAAATTTTGACTTTGTCTTGAACTGCGCTGATTGGCAATAGCCGCAGTAAAAAATAATTTACCAAATTGTAATTGCGTTTTTACACCAAATAAATTTTGTGTGCTTGGTATCAGGGTTCCTTTACTCTGCCAAGAAATATTTCCGGCTTCCACACTTTTCAGAATCTCATCATCCATTCCTTTGTAATCAAATTTCAGTTGATTTTCAAAATCAAAATTTGTAAGGGTATTCCAGTTGATTGGTAGTTTAAGTTTATCGCCAATATTTGCATTTACATTTAAGTTGGCGTTCATATCAAAATCAAATCCGCCATTTTTTCTTGCAGCCTCAGGTAATGTTGGGTTTTTTGTAATTTGACCTTGATAGCCTGCTAATATATCTACCGATCCTTGTGGTTTAATATCTACTTTAAATCCATTTTTCCCAACTCCAAATATTCTGTCAAATAATTTATCAAATACTTTCATTTTGGGCCTTAATACTTTTCTGTTTAAAGCCGTAATTGCCTGAGATCGTTTTTTAAAATAATCTACTTCTGCATTTCTTCCTTGTATACGTTGAAATTCATCAAAAGTTAAGAAGGTTGGCTTTCTGTATTGTCTGCCACCAATGGTTTCTACAATATAATATTGTTTTGTTTTAGGATCGTACTGAATATCCTGTTTAATTAAGGAAGTATCCCGAAGTGAAAAAGGGTTTCTGTTAGACCATGTGTAAGCATCGCCTCGTCGGTCTTGTATAGGATAACGCAATGAATCTTTTTGTTGGGCAGCAACAAATTGACTTATGCATACACTTGCAAGAGTGATGAATAAAAAGTGGTATTTCTTTGTATAAAAAATGTGATTCAAAGCTGTAGGCCTTAGTTAAGTAGAGATTTAGCCAATAAGTTACAAATTTTTGAGTGCTTGTTTAATTAATTCCTGTAATTCAATAATCTCAGGGTTTGCTATAATTACTTTTTGAACAGCCTGTTCAGCATTTGCTTTTGCAATACCTAAGCTAACCAAAGCGTTTGCGGCGTCTCCTCCAATATTTGTTGCAGTGGTGGTTGAAAAATTGGTATCTAAATTTTGTTTGCCAAATTTATCTCGCAATTCCACAATCAATCTTTCTGCACTTTTTCTGCCAATACCTTTGATACTTTCTAACTGTTTTGTATTGCCCTGAACAATAGCACGTGTTATTTCTTCCGGTTTCATGCCACACAACATCATACGTGCAGTAGATGTACCAACCCCAGATACACTTATCAATTGTAGAAATAAATCTTTTTCAGTCATTTCTGCAAAACCAAAAAGCGTATGTGCATTTTCTGTAATGTGCAAATAGGTAAATAGTTGTCCAGATTCCTTATTTACTATACTGCTGTAAGTATATAAACTGATTTGTAAATCATATCCTACACCATTTACATCCACTACTACACGAGCCGGTTGTTTCTGTACAAAATTTCCTCTAACAAATGCTATCATATATTACTAATATTCAAAAGTAAGAATTTACTCAGTATGTTGCATTTTAATTTCTAGAAACTGCAATATCAACACAAAGAATGCATTTTGATTTTTTTTTCAGATATTTACCACCTTTTTAGCACTTTTATATCGAAAACAAACACATGAATAAAATTACCGCAGCTATTACCGCAATTGGAGGATATGTCCCCGAAACAATACTTACGAATGCAGAATTGGAAAAAATGGTAGATACCAATGATGAATGGATAAAAACTCGCACAGGAATTAGTGAAAGAAGAATTTTAAAAGAACCAGGAAAAGCAACAAGCGATTTGGCTGCCCCTGCAATACAAGAAATATTAGCTAAAAAAAATCTAGATCCAACTGAAATAGACTGTATAATCTGTGCTACTGTAACTCCGGATATGGTTTTTCCGGCCACAGCAAATATTGTTGCCGATAAAATAGGAGCTGTAAATGCTTGGGGTTTTGATTTAAATGCTGCTTGTAGTGGTTTTTTATATGCACTTACAACGGGTGCTAGTTTCATTGAGAGTGGACGATATAAAAAAGTAATAGTGGTTGGTGCAGATAAAATGAGTGCTATTGTAGACTATACTGACAGAAATACTTGTATTCTATTTGGTGATGGCGCTGGAGCAGTATTGTTAGAAGCTGATACAAATGGTTTTGGAATTCAGGATAGTTTATTAAAAAGTGATGGCAGCGGAAGAGATTTTCTGCACATGAAAGCGGGTGGTTCATTAAGGCCGGCAACCGTTGAAACCGTTATGGCAAAGGAACATTACGCTTTTCAGGAAGGGAAAACTGTTTTTAAATTTGCAGTAAAAGGAATGGCAGATGTTAGTGCTGAACTTTTAGAAAAAAACAATTTAACTGGCAACGATATTGCATGGCTTGTGCCACATCAGGCAAATCTTAGAATTATTGATGCAACTGCAGACCGTATGGGAATTAGCAAAGAAAAAGTAATGATTAATATTCAACGATACGGTAATACAACAGCTGCAACTATTCCTTTGTGTTTGTGGGAATGGGAAAGCCAATTGAAAAAAGGCGACAATTTAGTATTTGCTGCATTCGGTGGAGGATTTACCTGGGGCGCAACCTTAGTTAAATGGGCTTATTAGCCATTCGATTTTCTTGTAAAATTTTGTGAATGTTGATTCATGATTTTTGTCTAAACATTAGCTTACCAAGCTTTTTTTAATTGGTGATATAGGATACTTTCGCAAGTATCAATATTAAATTAGTCAAACAAAAAATAGTGTTCTAATTTTTAATTACAAACTTTTGAAGACTACTACATTATAAAAAAATCAACAAATGAAAGCTACTATTTTACTATTCAGCCTTACTTTTTCATTTTTTTCTTTTGCACAAAAAGATCCGGTAGAGCGGATTTGGATGAGTGCCGAAAAAACTTCAAAAATTGAAATATACAAGGCAGTTGATGGAAATTTTTATGGCAAGGTTATTTGGCTGAAAGAACCGAATGATAAAAAAGGCAAGCCTAAATTGGATCAACAAAATAAAGATGAAAAACAAAGAAACCAGCCCATTATGGGGTTGTTGATTATAAAAAAGTTTAAAAAAAGTGCATCTGTCAACGAGTACGAAGAAGGTACTGTATATGACCCCAACAATGGCAAAACTTATTGTGCAAAACTTACCTTAAATGGGAAAGAACTTAAACTGCACGGATTTATTTGTGGCTTCACTTGGTTGGGAAGAAATACAACCTGGACATTGGTTGAATAGGATTGATAACTTCTTATAATAAACAATCAATCTGCTTCGCTAAGTCATAATCTTTTTGAGTAACAATATTACCCGCATCGTGTGTTTGTAACCATATTTCAACGGTATTCCAAACATTACTCCAGTAAGGATGATGATTCAATCTTTCTGCTTCAATTGCAACCCTTGTCATGAAAGCAAATGCCTCTGAAAAATTTTTAAATGTAAATTTTTTATAGAGTTGATTGTTTTGTTCTGTCCACATAAGATAATTTTTTAAAAATATTATCAATTAAAAAACCATGTTTCCCTTGTTCTTAATTTGCTCAATATTTAGTTCTGCTACCATTTGAACGCCGGTTACATTTTTGATGGCTTGTTTTATCCAGTCGCATTTTTCATCATCCACAGAATCGCCTTTCATTAGCCACAAAAAATCAATATGCTTAAACTCTGGTAATAAATATTCACCATCGTATTGATTGTGGTATAAATAATGCACCAAAAAACTATTGGCTTCCTGCCATTCGTAGATATTGAAAAAATAATTGCGTTCTTTTTTCTTTACATGAATTTCATTGTCGGGATTTAAACGAAAATTAAAGCCCATCATTTTATTCAGTTGCCAACACAATTGAAAATTTTTTAAAGGCGCTGTGATGCCCAACAGTCTTGTTGTTTCAAAGAAGTCATCATTAAGTGAATCTATGTCTAATTTTAACTTCATGGTTCAATCAATTGTAAAATAGTTGCTGAGAAATAAAATATTAAATTTTAAAAAACGATGTCAAATTGTTGTTCGCCATCACCACGTTTTATTTTCAATTGTGTGGTATCGCCTTTTTTAAACTTGCTCAACGTTTGCATATAGCTCATCACATCAACAAATTTATATTCTCCTAATTGCAAAATAATATCACCTGTTTGCAAGCCAATTTTTTCAGCTAATTTACCCGCACTAATTCCATCAACCCTTACGCCTGTTCCGTTGTATCCATAATCGGGAATGATGCCTAAGCTTACGGTAAATTTGCTTTTACCCATTTGAGTTTCAACAGTTTTTGTAAACAACAATTTTCCTTTCTTGTCTGTACTTTGTATAATTTGATATGTGTATTGAACAATATTTTTAATCCCATCATAATTAATTTTATCCCAATCATCTGTCGCCTTGTGGTAATCTGGATGACTGCCGGTAAAGAAAAATAATACCGGAATATTTGCCCTATAAAATGAAGCATGATCACTAGGGCCGCTACCAGTGCTGTCAAATTTCACAACTAATTTATTGCTCACACTATTACTGAAAACATCTGCCCAAACTGGCGAAGTTCCATAGCCACCAATTGTAAGTTTATGTGTAGTATCATATCTGCCAACCATATCCATGTTAATCATGTAATTGGGTGTAATCTGAATGCTCGGATTTTCTATCCAATACTTGCTACCAAAGAGTCCCAACTCTTCTCCGCTAAAATGAATAAAGAGATAATTGTTATTTTTCGGTCCCGATTGTTTTAACTTTTTTGCAAGTTCAATTACAGCAGCAGTTCCACTTGCATTGTCATCTGCCCCATTATGAATTACATGTCCGGTGTCTAAAGCGTTTTTATCTTCTCCATAACCCAAGTGGTCATAATGCGCACCAATAATAACGGTATTTGTAGCCTTATTATCTATAAATGCAATTACATTTTTTCCTATTCGTTTATGTTCTTCTAATACTACTTCCAATTCTACTTCAATCGTAGCAGACAAGTCTTTTAAAAACTTTTTTTGTCCAGCAGCTGTGATGTAAATCAATGGTATTTCTGTAGTTGCGCTTTTATCATTTTTATTGAATAAAATATTATCTGTTGTAGCTGAGGAATTAAAAACAAATAATGCTGTTGCACCTTTTTTAGCAACAATAGTTGTTTGCTCTTTCAGCAGAGATTCAATATCAAAATGCGGATTGGATTTATTGGTTTCCAATGCATCTTTCACATCAAAAAACCAAGGCTGATTGGCTTCATTCAATGCAATTGCTGGCATTCCATGTACTTTTCCATTTCTGCTAATTGCAAGCGGAAAAAAATCTGTTTGTACAATTGCTAAAACATGATTAATTTTTAAAAAAGTTGCAGCCGTAATTTGTTTGCCTTCATTAATTTCAAAATTTTGGATATAGCCTTTTGTTCCTTTGGCTTCAATGCCGTTAAGTGCATACTGATCTGAGATATAATTCATGGCAATCGTTTCTCCCTTTGTGCCTGTGCGTCTGCCTTCCAGGATGTCAGCTGCTAAGTATTGCACATGATGATGCAGGTTGTTAACTAATACTATTGCAGACTTTTGATCTGCCTCCATCAACAATTTTAATTGCTTCTTTTTATTTTGTGCCATGATGCCTGTAGGAAGCATTAGTAACAACAAAGTCCATTTATACATGAAACTAATTTATACAAAAATAAGTATTAACCAATCTTCAATACTGAAGTAAATTTCTTTGTTTTCTTATTCTCTTCCTAATATCGTAACCAAGTACCAAACTGCACTTTTACATTTGTTGCTATTCAACATGTTAACGAAAAAAAATTTCAATATTGCATTAGTAGGCAATCCAAATTGTGGGAAGAGTACTTTATTCAATACACTAACCGGATTGCACCAAAAAACAGGAAATTTTCCTGGCGTTACAGTTGATAAAAAAACTGGAACAATTTTATTTCAAGACAATTATTCTGCAACATTAATCGATTTGCCTGGCACTTATTCATTGTACCCTAGACGTTCAGATGAATGGGTAGCTTATAAAGTGCTGATGAATAATGATGTTGAAATTACTGCCGATGTTGTTTTGCTGGTGGTAGATGCAAGCAACTTAAAAAGAAACTTACTTTTTTGTACACAAATATTAGATCTTCATATTCCTGTTGTTGTGGCATTAAGTATGAATGATATTGCTGCAAAAAAAGGAATTAAAATTGATATTGAAGGATTAGAGACTGAGTTGGGTGTTCCGGTAATTGAAGTAAACCCAAGAATAAATAAAGGATTGGCGCAGCTGAAAAAAATGTTACAACTAGTAGCCAATCAACCAAAGAAAAAACTACAAAGAGATTTTATTAATAATAAAAATTTAGCGCCGCATAGTATTGAGCAAATACAAAATATAATGCCGATGCTGAATGATTACACTAGCATTCATTATCTTATCAATCATCAGGCATTTCCATTGGATGAAGATGTCCAAGTGGCAATTGAAAAAATTGAAGAATCTACCAAATTTAATGCTACCAAAACCCAGGCAGAAGAAGTACTTCAGAGATACCAACGGATTAAATTAATCATGCAACAACATGTTTTGGAACCGGATCCATTGGAGCAAAAATTATTTACAGATAAACTAGATGATTTGCTATTGCACAAGACATGGGGTTACCTAATCCTATTGATAGTTTTATTTGTTTTATTTCAAAGTGTATTTTGGATTGCACAATATCCAATGGATGGAATTGAAGCTTCTTTCAAACACATTGGAACTTATTTAAACGCTTATTTCCCCAAAGCTTGGTGGAGTAATTTATTGGTAAATGGTTTTGTTGCAGGGCTGAGCGGCATATTGGTTTTTGTTCCTCAGATTATGATATTGTTTGGGATGATAACTATACTAGAAGATACTGGATACATGGCAAGAATCAGTTTTTTAAGCGACAGATTAATGCGTAAAGTTGGACTCAATGGGAAAAGCGTAATGCCTATGATCAGTGGGTTTGCTTGTGCTGTCCCTGCAATTATGAGTACAAGAAATATCGAAAATAAAAAGGAAAGATTGCTTACAATTTTAGTTACGCCACTAATGAGTTGCAGTGCAAGATTGCCAGTTTATACAATTTTAATTTCATTAGTTATTCCATCTCAATATTATTTTGGATTTTTAAGTTTACAAGGATTGGTGATGATGGCTTTGTACTTATTAGGCACTGTAATGGCTCTGCTTGTGAGCTTTGTTTTAAAGCATTTTATAAAAACAAATGAAAAAAGTTTTTTCATTTTAGAGCTGCCAATTTACAGAAATCCACGCTGGAAAAATGTTGCCCTAACAATGGTAAGTAAAGCCAAAATATTTGTTACAGATGCGGGTAAAGTAATCATGATAATTAGTTTGCTTTTGTGGTTTTTAAGCAATTTCGGACCCGGAGAAAATATAAAAAATATACAGTCAAAATATGAAACAGTAGCACAACAATATCCCAATGCAATAGATTCTGTACAAAGACAATTGAACATTGAAAAATTGCAGCATTCTTATGCAGGAATTTTAGGAAAAGTGATAGAGCCCGCTATTCGCCCACTTGGTTACGACTGGAAAATTGGCATTGCCATTATTACTTCATTTGCGGCAAGAGAAGTTTTTGTAGGTACGATGGCAACATTGTACAGCGTTGAAGAAAATGAAGATTCCTCACTTCGTGAAAAAATGAAATCCGCTAAACATGCCGATGGAAGTCCTGTATATACTTTGGCTGCCGGATTATCTTTAATGGTATTTTATGTTTTGGCAATGCAATGTATGAGCACATTAGCCGTTGTAAAACGAGAAACAAAATCTTGGAAATGGCCATTGTTTCAATTATTTTACATGACTACACTTGCTTATCTGATGAGCTGGAGTATTTATCAACTTTTTAGTTAGGTAATTGATTAATTTAGAAATTAATTCTTACAAAAATTCATTTCTGCAATAGTTCAGATCTTAACTATATAAAACACTTTTATATCAACCACTTCATCTGCTTATGATTAAAAAAACTACACTACTATATTAATCATTTTATTTTTTACAAAAATAATTTTCTTGGGTTGTTTGCCTTCTAACCATTTTTGTACAATATCATTTGCGAGAACAACAAGCTCAATATCTTTTTGCTCTGCATCTAATGGAAATGTAAGTGTGGTGCGCATTTTGCCATTAATGCTTATCGGGTATTCTTTGTCACTTTCGGTTGTGTAATTGGCATTGTAATTCGGATAAGTTGCATCTAAAATACTTGTGCTATTTCCAACTGCCGCCCATAATTCTTCTGCAATATGCGGTGCGTAAGGTGCCAACAAAATCAACACTTGTTCCAACACTTCTTTTTTGTGACATTTTAAATCTGCTAGTTCATTGATACAAACCATGAATGCGGAAACTGCTGTGTTGTAAGAAAATCGTTCGGTATCGTCATCAATTTTTTTGATGGTTTTATGCAGGGCTTTTAATTCTTCGGGCGTTGCTTTTTCAATGTTCCAAATAGCTTTGCCTTCAATGGGTTGATTGTCTTTAAAAGTTATATCGCTGTAAAACAAACGCCATAGTTTTTTTAAGAAACGATGAACGCCTTCAATACCTTTGGTATCCCATGGTTTGCTTTGTTCGATTGGTCCTAAAAACATTTCATACATACGGAAAGTATCTGCACCAAATTTTTCAACAACATCATCAGGATTGTCTACATTGAATTTTGACTTAGACATTTTTTCAGACTCTTCAATAACATAAATAAACTCATCGCCTTTTTCATCTTTAAGCCATTCGCCAATTGAATATGATGGTTCCTCAATTAAGCCTTCTTTGATTTTTTCTTCAAAAACATTTCGATATAATCTATTGGAACTATCAACAAATTGATGCCCATATTTTAACCTCGGGTTTACATTATATTCTTTTCCTTTTTCGGCTGATACAATTTGATGTGTGCCGTTATCCTGAATTGCAGTTCCAAAGAAGTAAGACTTACCGGTTATCATTCCCTGATTCAAGAGTTTCTTAAACGGTTCTTCAAAACCAATATAACCCAAGTCATACAATACTTTCGTCCACATGCGGCTGTACAATAAATGCCCTACTGCATGTTCTGTACCGCCAATATATACATCCACACTATTCCAGTAATCGCTCACTTTTCTGTCAACTAACGATTCATTGTTATGTGGGTCCATGTAACGTAAAAAATACCAAGAAGATCCTGCATAACCGGGCATGGTACTTGTTTCTCTTTTACCTTTTGGCGTGTTGATCCACTCAGTAATATTTGCAAGTGGTCCTTCACCTTCAGGACCCGGACCATATTTTTCAACATGTGGTAATTGCAAAGGCAATTCATTTTCCTGTAAAGGTTTTGCAATACCGTTTTCCCAGATAATAGGAAATGGTTCGCCCCAATAACGCTGCCTGCTAAAGCCTGCGTCTCTCATTTTAAAATTTACTTTTCGTTTGCCAATTCCTATTTCTTCGATTTTTGAAATGGCAATACCAATTGCATCTTTCATCAATAGCCCATTTAAGAAACCACTGTTTTCCAAAACGGCTTCTTTGGTAGGATTTGCGGCTGTTGCATCGAAATGTTTTCCGATAATATTAGTGATGGGAATATTAAAATGTTGGGCAAATTTAAAATCACGTTCATCGCCACAAGGCACAGCCATAATAGCTCCTGTGCCATAACCTGCTAAAACATATTCACTGATCCAAATTGGAATTTGTTTGCCATCAAAAGGGTTGATTGCATAAGCACCAGTAAATACACCTGTGATTTTTTTCTCAGCTTGTCGCTCTCTGTCGCTTCTGCTTTTTACATACGTGATATAATCCTGAACTGCTTCTTTTTGATTATCGGTTGTAATACTTTCTATCAACTCATGTTCAGGTGCCACAACCATAAAATCTACACCGAAGATGGTATCGGGGCGGGTGGTGTAAACATTGATGTTGAATGTTGAATGTTGAATGTTGAATGCAATCTCTGCACCTTCACTTTTACCAATCCAGTTGCGTTGCATTTCTTTCATGCTATCGCTAAAATCCACTGTTTCCAGGCCTTGCAGCAATCTATCGGCATAAGCAGTAATGCGTAAATACCATTGACGCATTTTCTTTTTTATTACCGGATGTCCGCCACGCTCACTTACCCCATTTACCACTTCGTCATTTGCTAAAACAGTTCCTAAGGCTTCGCACCAATTAACTTCTCCATAAGATGAAAAAGCCAATCTGCGTTTCATTAAAATTTCCTCTTTTTCGGCTTCGGAAAAAGCATTCCATTGTTCGGCTGAAAAGCTGCTACCACCTTTGGTTTCGTATTTTTTTACTAATTCTGAAATAGGTTTGGCTTGTTTGCAACTATTGCAGAAATAGCTGTTGAATAATTCTAAGAATATTTTTTGTGTCCACTTGTAATAGATGGGATTGCTGGTTTGTACTTCACGTTCCCAATCGTAACAAAAACCAATTTTATCCAACTGATTTTTGAAAGTAGCAATATTTTTTTTAGTTGTTTCAGCGGGATGTTGGCCTGTTTCAATAGCATATTGTTCGGCAGGTAAACCAAAACTATCAAAACCCATAGGATGCAGTACATTAAAGCCTTTCAGCCTTTTGTAACGACTGTAAATATCGCTGGCAATGTAGCCTAACGGATGACCTACATGCAAGCCTGCACCGCTTGGATAAGGAAACATATCCAAAACATAAAACTTTGGTTTGGAACTTTGATTGGATACCTGATAGGCTTTATCTGCTTTCCATTTTTGTTGCCATTTTTTTTCGATATCTCTGAAACGATAGTCCATTTATATTAAAATTTTATACGAATTATTCGGGTATTAAAATACACAGTAATTGCAAGTTCGTACATTTTTATTTTTTCAAAAAAGCAACTTAGTATTGCTGTCTTGATTGGATATATTGTGAACCTACAAGTGTGCGACGCCGAGAACGTTGAACTAATTGATACTGCCGGGTTACAAAGATTTAAGATAATAATAAAAAACGTTATAACATTTTCTTAACCGTAAACTTATTAGTTTGCCGTAAGTATCTGATTATTTCATTGTTTTCGTGTGTGCAAATGTAAGTGATTGCCTTACATTTGCTTGTTGAAACTCTTAAAATATTAACTATGGCAAGTGCAGGAAAAACATCTTTAAAACGGAGTCCTAATTTTATTAATAGCATTGTTGGCGTAGCGTTGGTATTGCTTGTAATGGGTATTATGGGTTGGTTTTTTTTATATGCAAGTGGTATGTCAAAAGCGTTGAAAGAAGATGTGCCTATTAATGCTTATTTGAGAACTTTGAATAAAGATACCATTGGTCAAATACAGGAATACATTGCCACTCAGCCGTATGCAAAGAATGTGAAATACATTGATAAAGAAGCTGCAAAGAAAATTTGGAATGCTGAAAATAATGAAGAATGGAGTAAAATTTTGGATGTAAACCCGTTGCCTGAAAGCATTGATTTTTTTGCCAAATCGGAGTATGTAAATAAGGATAGTTTGGAAAAAATTGTAGCCAATATAAACAGTGTTTATGGCAATCAAATTACAGATATTAAATATCAACCGTCGTTGGTAAGTAATATTGATTCGAAGGCAAAAACTTTGGGTTTAATATTTTTAGTGGCGGGAATTATTCTTTCAGTAATTGTGATTGTGAGCATTGACAATACTATACGACTAGCCATGTTTAGCAACAGATTTTTAATTAAAACCATGCAAATGGTTGGTGCAACAAGAGGCTTCATCAGTCGCCCGATGACAATTAGGGCAATTATCAACGGAATGATTAGTGCAACAATTGCGATAATATTAATCATTAGTTTAATTACATGGGCTGAGAGTTTGGAACCACAACTGAAAGCTATCAGGGATACAAAATTGAATATTATTTTGTTTGCCGGAATGTTGTTTGTAGGTGTTGGGATTTCCTGGTACAGCACACACAGAAGTGTATTGAAGTATTTGAAAATGAAGTTGGACGATTTGTATTAAAATCGATTGGTTTTTAGATAGAAATAACTTTTCATTATATTGCAACTCTTAATTTGTTTTTATGAGTGATAAAAAAAATGTGTCTTCTTCTCTTTTTGGCAAAGAAAACTATATCTGGATGGCAATTGGGGCTGTAATTATTGCTATTGGTATGTTTTTAATGAGTGGCGGAAAAAACCAGGACCCGAAAGTATTTGATACCAATGTGGTATATAGTTTCACAAGAATTACAGTGGCGCCTATTTTGATTTTATTGGGATTTGTAGTTGAGATTTACGCTATTTTTAAGAAGCCAAAAGCGACTAACTAATCTAATTTTAAAATAATGCAAATGGCGATGAAAATTTCATCGCTTTTTTGTTTCTTTAATTCTCCAAATTAATTTCTGAGATATGAATACCATTCAATCTGTTGTAATAGCAATAATAGAAGGGCTTACAGAGTTTTTGCCTATTTCATCTACCGCCCACATGAAAATTGCTAATCCATTGTTGAACATATCTGATAATGCTTTTACTGATTTGTTTGAAGTGGTGATACAATTGGCTGCGATTCTTAGTGTAGTTACTATTTACTGGAAAAAGTTTTTCAACTTTTTAAAATTTGATCTTTACATTAAATTAGTGATTGCAGTAATCCCTGCATTATTTGGTGGAATCCTTTTAAAAAAACATATTGATGCTGCATTGAGTAACCTGACATTTATTGCTTGTGTAATGATTGGCGGCGGTGTTATTTTATTGTTCATTGATAAGTTGTTTTCAAAAAATGAAATTCAAGAGGAAGAAAAGATTACATATCCGAAAGCCTTTGTAATAGGATGTTTTCAGGTGTTGAGTATCATACTTCCGGGTCTGAGCAGAAGTGCAAGTACGATTATTGGAGGGATGTCTCAAAAGTTGACGAGAAAACTTGCTGCTGAATTTTCGTTTTTTTTGGCAGTGCCAACAATGGTTGCGGCAAGTGCTAAAAGTTTTTTAGATGTTTATAAAGATCATCCTGAAGTTTTGGTGAAAGATAATTTTGCAATATTGGGCTTAGGTGCTTTGGTGGCCTATGTTGTAGCGCTGATTGCCGTGAAATTTTTTATTGGGTACTTACAAAAAAATGGATTTAAAATGTTTGGATGGTATAGAATTGTTGCTGGTATTATTGTGCTTATTTTAATTTATACAAAGCATTTAGGCTAATTATTTTGAATCTTGCTTCGTTAAAATATGGTTGAGTTTTTAATCCTGTGAATTGCTATCTTTAAAACTCAAAACCGCTAACATGCAAACTGCTTCCAAAAAAGTAATCAATGGCTGGGCTATGTACGATTGGGCAAATAGTGCTTATTCGTTGATAATTACTTCTGCTATATTTCCTGCATATTATACTGCTATTGCACCTGCTCAAGTACACATGTTTGGAAGAGTATTTGATAGGTCTGCTCTGGCATCATATGCAATCTCATTTTCGTTTTTATTAATTGCATGCATATCTCCCATTTTATCTTCTATTGCAGATTACAAAGGGAATAAAAAAGCGTTTATGCAATTCTTTACTTATGTTGGTTCGGCGGCATGTTGTAGCATGTTTTTCTTTACAAAAGACAATATCAGTTTTGGTATAATTGCAAGCGTTGTAGCATCAATTGGTTATTGTGGCAGTATCGTTTTTTACAATGCATATTTACCGGAGATTGCAGCAGAGGAGGATCAGGATCGTATCAGTGCGAAGGGCTTTACAATGGGATATATTGGAAGCGTATTGTTAATGATTGTTTGTCTTGCAGCTATTATGATGAATGATAAAATGAATTTAGGCTGGGGAGCTTATCCGGCAAGGCTTTCATTTTTAGCAGTAGGCATATGGTGGGCTGGATTTGCACAAATTACATTCAATCGTTTGCCGCCCTCTAAAATACCTGAACAACATGCAGAATACAATCTTTTTACAAATGGTTTTCATGAATTAAAAAAAGTATGGTTTGAGTTGAAGCACCATCCCAACTTAAGTAAATTTTTAAGAGGTTTTTTCTTCTACAATATGGGGGTGCAAACGGTGATGTATTTAGCTACATATTTTGCATCGGATGAACTTAAAATGGAGTCATCACAATTAATCATTACTGTTTTAATTATACAAATTGTAGCCATATTGGGTGCAACATTGTTTTCGAAACTGTCTGATAAAACCAATAATATTTTCACCCTATGTACCTTGATTTGTATCTGGATACTGATTTGCTATTTCGCATCTATTGTTACAACAATCTCACAATTTTATATGATTGCATTTTGTGTTGGAATGGTCATGGGTGGAATTCAATCAATGAGTCGGTCAACCTATTCTAAATTATTGCCTGACACAAAAGACACTGCTTCATTTTTCAGTTTTTATGATGTGTGTGATAAAATGGGAACGGTTATTGGTACACTTTCATTTGGTTATGTGAGTGAGTTTTTAGGTGGAATGCGGAATTCTGTATTGGCTTTAATGGTCTTTTTTATTATTGGGCTTGTCTTACTTTTATTTGTAAAAATGAAAAGAAATACTTCAATTGCATGATGAAATTATATTCAATAGAAACAGGTTATTTTAAACTCGATGGTGGTGCTATGTTTGGGGTTGTGCCAAAAAGCATGTGGCAAAAATTAAATCCACCCGATGAAAATAATTTATGTACATGGTCAATGCGTTGTTTATTGATTGAAGATGAAAATCGTTTGATATTAGTTGATACCGGTATTGGAAACAAGCAAGGTGCAAAATTCTTTTCTCATTATTATTTGCATGGAGATAATACCATAGAAAAATCATTATCGAAATATGGGTTTACGAAAGATGATATTACCGACGTAATCCTTACCCATCTTCATTTTGACCATTGTGGAGGAAGTATTGAAAGAGTTGATGATACATTGGTTCCTGCATTTAAAAATGCTACATATTGGAGCAATGAAAAGCACTGGCAGTGGGCAACTGAACCTAACGACAGAGAAAAGGCTTCATTTTTAAAAGAGAACATTTTACCTATTAAGGAAAGTGGGCAATTGAAATTTATTGCAACACCTGAAAAAAATCCATTATTAACAGAACTAGGTGCTATTAATTTTTCTGAAAATATTACAATTCGTTTTGCCAATGGGCATACCGATGAAATGATGTTGCCACAAATAAAATATAAAAACCAAACCATCGTGTATATGGCAGATTTATTGCCTAGTATTGGGCACATTCCATTGCCTTATGTTATGGCTTACGATATGTTTCCTTTAACTACACTAATGGAGAAGAAAAATTTTTTAGAAGAGGCGGTTAGCAAAAAATATATCCTGTTTTTTGAGCACGATCCAATTCATGAATGTTGTACGTTACAACGAACAGAAAAAGGGATTAAAGTACTCGAAACTTTTGATTTGAGTACTTTATAGAAATAAATTTCGATAAAATATTTTTATCTAATCTAAATTTTGTCCGAGCCATTTTTCAACTATTTCCAAAGGCATTTCTTTTCTTTTTGAATAATCTGCTAACTGATCGGGTTGAATTTTACCAACTCCATAATATTGACTATGCGGATTGGCAAAATACCATCCACAAACACTGCTAGCAGGATACATTGCCAAACTTTCTGTAAGCGTGATACTAATATTTTCGGTTGTATTCAACAACTCAAATAATTTATATTTTTCAGTATGATCGGGACAAGCAGGGTAACCTGGTGCAGGTCGTATGCCCTGGTATTTTTCGCCAATAAGTTCTTCGTTGGTTAAATGTTCATCGGTTGCATAAGCCCAAAATTCTTTTCTTGTTTTTTCATGCAAACATTCTGCAAATGCTTCAGCCAATCTATCAGCCAAAGCTTGTAACATAATTTTATTGTAATCATCCAAAACTGCTTCAAATGCTTTGACATGAGGCTCAATGCCATCAATAGTTACAGCAAATGCACCAATATGGTCTGGAAGATTGTTTGATGTATTATGTTGTTGCGGTTTGATAAAATCTGCTAATGAAATATTTGGCTGATTGGGCGCTTTCTTAATTTGTTGTCTTATAAATTGTAATTTCATTTCAGCAGAATCAGTTCTTACAACTACTTCGTCATTATTACTTGCTGCTTGCCAAAAACCAATTACACCTTTTGCAGTTAACCATTTTTCTGCAATGATTTTATCTAAAAGTTTGTTTGCATCATTGTATAATTTGGTAGCTTCAACACCTACAATTTCATCATCTAAAATAGCAGGGAAGTTGCCATGCATTTCCCAAGCAATGAAGAAAGGTTTCCAATCAATATACTTTCTCAAATCAGCCAAATCAAAATTTTGAAACACTTGTACACCAGTAAAATTAGGCTTTACAGGCTCGTAGGCATTCCAATCTATTTTTACTTTGTTATCAACGGCATCATTGTATGATAAATATTGTTTAACTACTTTTTTATTATCAAAACTTTCTTTAAGTCTGATGTATTCATTTTTAGTTTCGCTTAAATAATTTTCTTTTAAATCTTTATTCAACAAACTTCCGGCAACTGTAACACTTCTGCTTGCATCTAAAACATGCACCACGCCATTGTCATATTCCGGCGCAATTTTTACAGCAGTGTGCATACGACTTGTTGTAGCACCGCCAATCAACAAAGGTTGCTTCATACCTCTGCGTTTCATTTCTTTTCCGATGTACACCATTTCATCTAAGCTTGGTGTAATTAATCCGCTTAAGCCAATGATATCTACATTTTCTTTTTGTGCAGCATCCAATATTTTATCGGCAGGAACCATTACTCCCAAGTCAATAATATCATAACCATTACAGCCTAATACTACACCAACAATATTTTTTCCAATATCATGTACATCACCTTTTACTGTTGCCAATAAAATTTTTGCAGCACCTGCGCCTTCTTCATTTACGGTGCCTGCGGCAAGATGTGCTTGTTTGCGTTCTTCTTTTTCGGCTTCAATAAAAGGCGTTAAAACAGCTACACTTTTTTTCATTACTCTGGCACTTTTAACTACCTGTGGTAAAAACATTTTACCTGCGCTAAATAAGTCTCCCACAATATTCATACCATCCATTAATGGACCTTCAATTACATCTAATGGTCTTGGATATTGTTGTCTTGCTTCTTCTGTATCAGCATCTATAAATTCTGTAATGCCATTGATTAAACTATGAGCTAGTCTTTTTTCAACCGGTTCGTTTCTCCAGCTTTCATCTCTTTCAACAACTTTTCCTTTGGCTTTTACTGTTTCAGCAAATACAATTAATTTTTCTGTAGCCTCGTTGTTGTCATTGTTTCTATTTAAAATAACATCTTCACATAGTGTTTTTAAGTTGTGTTCAATTTCATCATACACCACCAACTGGCCTGCATTTACAATACCCATATCCATACCTGCTTTAATAGCATGATACAGAAAAACTGAATGCATGGTTTCTCTTACGTGTTCATTGCCACGAAATGAAAATGATAAGTTACTTACGCCTCCGCTAATTTTTACTAAAGGATATTTTTGTTTGATAATGCGAGTAGCTTCAATAAAATCAACACCATAATTATTGTGTTCTTCTAATCCGGTAGCAACAGCGAAAATGTTTAAATCGAAAATAATATCCTGCGGCTGAAAGCCCACTTCATTTACCAATATTTTATAAGCTCTCTCAGCTATTTCAACTTTGCGTTGCATCGTATCTGCTTGTCCCTTTTCATCAAAAGCCATTACAATAACAGCGGCGCCAAAAGCCTGACAGATATATGCTTGTTCTCTGAATTTTTCTTCTCCTTCCTTCATTGAAATGGAGTTTACAATACACTTCCCTTGTACACATTTTAATCCAGCTTCTATGATTTCAAACTTACTACTGTCAATCATGATAGGGATTTTGGCAATATCGGGTTCGCTTTGTACCAAATTTAAAAATGTAACCATTGCCTGTTTGCCATCTAACAAAGCATCATCCATGTTGATGTCAATAATCTGAGCCCCGTTTTCGACCTGCTGACGTGCAACACTCAACGCTTCTTCAAATTGATTGTTTAATATCAATTTTGCAAACTTTTTACTTCCGGTAACATTGGTTCTTTCACCAACATTCACAAAATTGGTTTCAGGTCTTACCACCAAAGGTTCTAATCCTGATAAACGTAAATATGGAGGAATATTTTTTGTAGTCATTTTATATTATGCTAATGAAGTTGCTAAAATTGGCAACTTTCTTGGTTCAATATTTTTTACATTTTGTGCAATATGTTGAATGTGATCAGGGGTTGTACCGCAGCATCCACCAACAATATTTACAAATCCTTCTTTCGCCCAATCTTCTAAAAAGTGTGCCGTTTGATGCGGGGCTTCATCATATTCTCCCATCGCATTTGGTAATCCTGCATTTGGATAAGCAGATACATAGCAACTTGCAATTTGAGAAAGTTCTTCAATGTGGCTGCGCATTTCAGAAGCACCAAGTGCACAATTTAATCCTACACTCAGAGGGTTGGCATGTGCAACAGAAACATAAAATGCTTCTAAAGTTTGTCCGCTTAATGTTCTTCCGCTTGCATCGGTAATTGTACCACTAATCATGATAGGCAACTCAATTCCTTTTTCTCTGAAATATTTTTTTGCAGCAAAAATTGCAGCTTTGGCATTTAAAGTATCAAAAATAGTTTCGATTAAAAGCACATCCACACCACCATCTACCAAGCCTGTGATTTGTTCGTAATAGGCTGCTACAACTTCATCAAATGTTACAGCTCTGTATCCGGGATTGTTTACATCGGGTGAAAGCGATAAAGTTTTATTCAAGGGACCGATAGCACCTGCAACAAATTTTGGAACGGTGTTATTTGTTGTTAATTGATATCTTTCAATTGCTTGACGGGCACATTTTGCAGATGCAACATTCAACTCATAAGCCAATGATTGCATTTCATAATCAGCCATTGCAATTGTAGTAGCGCTGAATGTATTTGTTTCAATAATATCTGCACCAGCTTCTAAATATTGAAGGTGAATTCCGATGATAATTTCGGGCTGCGTAATACTTAATAAATCATTATTGCCTTTTACATCACTATGCCAGCTAGCAAATCTCTCTCCACGATAATCAGCTTCTTCTAATTTATGGCGCTGAATCATAGTACCCATTGCGCCATCGATGACTAAAATTCTTTTTTCTAACTCTTGATTAATTGTTGGCATTATTTTTCTAATAATTTTATTTTTCAGATTGGAAATACAATCAGATTGTAAAAAGAAAGAAATGTTTGAAGGAAACTTTAAAAGCTAGAAACTTAACGTGTGGTAAACTGTATTAATACAGCATCGGACATCGTTTATTAGTTCAGATTTTAAAGTAGGGTGAACAATAAACAAATCTTCCTACATCGCAAATATACGTTGATAGGCTTGATGTTCAAATATTTTGTAGTAAAGGGTTTTAAACTATTTATAAGCACAATTCACTGTAACATCTAATAATTCAGCTACATCATTACCATCAATTCTATAATCCTGTACATGTATTTTGAAAATACCTTTCAGATTTAATTTACCGTTATTAATTATCAACTGACCTGCAACTTCAATTTTCTTTGTTATGCCATGTATAGAAAGTTGACCATCAGCAGTTATAGTATAAGTTCCATTTTTTGTAAAATCAACTGAGGCAGTATTTTTGATTTTTCCTTTGAATTCACTTTTAGGAAATGAATCACTATTGAGGTAATCTGGTTCATTGAAATGTTTTTGCATCAATTGATTGTCAAATTGAAAACCTTTTATCAATGCTGCAAATTTTATTTCTCCTGTTGATGCATTGATACTGCTGATTAGTTGTTTGTTTGTAGCTTCAATATCTTCTGCAGGAGTTTTTGAAAAAAATCGAATACTTCCTGTTGTGCTTTTAAAAACTTTAGTAGCACTTGGTAAAGTTGTGGTATCCTTTTTTGAAAAGGTAGTATCTGGATTTGTATTAGCAGTGGTTGGTGTATTGGATGCTGCATTATTTGAATTTAAAACTATCGCTTCTGTTAACTGAATTTCACCAAGAATAAATCCTGTAAAAATTCCTTTCACTGTTACTAAACTTCCGATTGAAAATGATTTTTTTTCCTTCAGATTTGCAGAGACAATACCTTCCTGAAAATTAGTTTTTAAAAATAAAATCGTGTTCGTATTGTATTCCGATTTTGCTATAATGCCCGTTACTTCTAATAATTTATTGTTGTACTTTTTATTTGCGGCTTCTTCGTTGGTATAAAATTCGTTCATTAAACTGTCTGCACTAATGCCAATTCCCGCTTCAGCAGTTCTGTCTGTTTTTGCAGGTGATTGCAAATAAATAGCATAGTACCAAATGGAAGAAATGGTAATGATAATGGCGAATAAAAAAATGATTAAGATAAATTTATTTTTCTTGAAGTTTGCAACGCTGTATGTACCGATTCCAATAATTGGAATTAACCCAACAATGACCCAAATAATTTTATTTTGTTTGGAAATATCTGTTCTTTTTAAAAGATGCATCAATACAATGATTGCAACAGCAACCCAAGTTGCAAAAATGATTCCAAACATCACAGGTAAATCTTTTACTAGGCTGAACATGCTTTTATTTTATAGTAGTTTGAAATATATTATTGAACATACTGTTGAACCGGCAACCTGTTGGTTAAACTTCTTGCTAGTGTCATTTCATCGGCATACTCCAGTTCGCCACCAAATGCAATTCCTCTTGCAATTGTGGTTACTTTACAATGAAACGGAGCGATTTTTTTCTGAATATAATAAATCGTTGTATCGCCCTGAATATTTGGGTTTAAAGCAAAAATAATTTCTTGGGTTTCTTCTTTTTGAATGCGTTGAATTAATGTTTCAATATTCAACTGATCGGGCCCTATGCCATCTAACGGAGAAATAATTCCGCCGAGTACATGATAAGTTCCATTGAATTGTTGTGTGTTTTCAATTGCAATTACATCTCTTATATTTTCAACTACACAAATTAAATTTTGATTGCGCATACTATTGCTGCAAGTGCTGCAAATATCACCATCACTGATGTTGTGACAGCGGTTACAAAACTTGATTTCGCTTCGCATTTTTGAAATAGTTTCTCCAAAAAATTTTACTTCATTTACATCTTGTTTTAGTAAATGCAATACCAATCGCAATGCAGTTTTTTTTCCAATTCCAGGTAATTTGGAAAATTGTGCTACAGCATTTTCAAGAAGGGTAGAAGGTAGTTGCATGGAGAAAATTAATTGTCTACAAATGTACGTGCAATATTTTTTGATCTAAGTTTCAATCGTTATAAAATGATATCAATTTCATTTTCCCAATTGGCTCGTACACCCAATCTCTGTTTGATGGGATTTACTATTTCGGGTTGTTGTTTCTGCTTGTAATTACCTGCATCCCAAATGCCATTATTATTTTTATCCAATAAAATTCTTAACTCGTATTCACCAGGATTTAATAGCTTTCTGGTTAATATTTTTTCAGAAATTTTGATAGATTCTATTAGTTTATTGTCTTTTATAATTTGCAAAACAGGGTTTTTGGAAGTATCTATTTTATTGAAATTAATTTTAATGCTTCCGTAATCTTCTAGTTTTTTGGTGCTGAATTTTATAGTATCATTTTTTGGCAACATACTATTCGTAGTATCTGTCACTGCGTCTTTTTGAATCAGTAATTTGTATTGAGAATTTGGCTGCCATTTGTATATGATATTGATTTTGTTTTTGAGTGAATCTTTTATGATAGAATAATTGGTAATCCTTTTGTACGATGTGTCACAAAGCATCATTTTTAAGCTATCGAAAATTTTTATTTTTTTATTAAATTCTAAACTAAAAGTATCGTTTAAAATATCTTGCTTTCCTGAAGCTAGATCAAGTTGATAACGTAGTTTTTTATCACTGTCGTTGGTAGTTGTTGAAGCAGAAATAATTGGTTTTTTCTTTGCCTCCTGAAATGCATATAATGTAATGGGTGATGTGTTTTTATTGATGCTAATGATAGAATCGGTAAAGGCAAATAATTTGGTGCTGTCGTCATATTTTTTACTGTAGTCATTGGGTAATGCAAACAAAGCAAATTCTCCTTCGGGTAAATTTATAAAAGTAAAACTTCCATCTCCTTTCAGCTTTGCTATATAGCGTGGTTTAGTTTTATAAATAGCAGTGTCGTTTGTATTTCTGTGTAAAATTGCAATGAGTGTAGAATCGATTTTCCCGTCTTCAGCAAGAATAATTTTCCCTGATAATGTGTTGCTGTCAATACTGTTTCCTGTAGAAAATGTATAAGTAAAATTTTTTGCTTCATTGCCTTCATTTATATCTCTGATACTTTTGCCAAAATTGATACTGTAAGTAGTATTAGCCTCTAAACTATCTTTCAATTTAATTGTTACATTTTTTAGTTTGTATTCTATTAAAGGATTGTTTTTTGGCAAGGGACTTACCACAATATTTTCAGTTATTTCCTTTACTTCAACATATTCATCGAAGGTTAAAACAATTTTATTTATTGTTATGTTTTTTGATGAATCTCTTGGGATAGCTGTTATTAATCTTGGTGGAATCGTATCTCTTACACCACCACTTGGCGGAATCATATTAGCACAACCTGTTTGACTCATTTCAATGAATGAAACGAAACAAAAGATGAAAAATGGATAAGAAAAAAGTCGTTTCATAATCAGTAATAGTTGCGATGCATTGAGTTGCAAACATACTCTGTTTGCTTTTTTATTTTTCTTAAATAAATTTCAAATACTAAATTTCTTCTTCTGCACCTTCAGATAGAATTGATAAATTATTCGTTTTAACAAAATTGCACCATTTACAATCTTCCTCACCACAGCCTTTATAAAATTCTCTATTCTGAATTTTTTGCCAAGTAGTAGTAATTTGATTGGTTACGGTTTCAATATCTGCAGGAGAAATAACTATTTTTTCTTTTTGGTATTCTTTCTTTTTGTCTGGTTCAATAAAATCAAATTCTGTACTCACTACTTTCCAATCTTTCGACTGATAATTATCTACTAAAATTTTATAAAACACAGCTTGTCTCCAATAGCTCCCACCATTGGGTTCTTTATCATGAGGTGGTTTTAATTTGGATAAAGCATTTTCATAATTCCCCGATTTATAATCAACAACATTTACAGATTTACCATCAAATTCAAGTTTATCCAATTTGCCTTTTAATGGAACACCTTGTACCACTACATTTTTAATGCTTCGTTCTATGGCAACTATTTTATTAAAACTATTGCTGTATTTATCGTAATAATTTGCCAATACTTCATGTCCATACTCAATTCTTCTATTAAACTGTTCTTTTGTAAAACTTTCTCTGTTACGTTTCATGTAAAAATCAAAGTCTGCGATGAATACAGCTTTATCAGGGAATTGTTGCTGACTATTCTCTTGCATTTTTTGAAAGAGTTGTTCCAATGCATAATGCACTGCACTTCCAAATTCGGTAGATTCATTTTTACCGCTTGGTACACGAATTAAATTGTTGTAGTAAAATTGTAAAGGGCAATTGAGGTAATTGTTTAATGCAGTAACATTCATGGTAAATTTATCCAACAACGTATCTATAAAATCTGTTTCTGCTTTTGCAATTTCAGGCATAAGAGATTTGCTCAGGAGCAATATTTCAAAATCTGATGTAACTGTTGTTGGTAATATAATAATATCTGTAGTTAGTTCATGTTCCTCTGCAATTTCTACAACAAATTTACTAGGTTCAAGTTCCTTTCCATTGTCTTGAAATTGAGCATAGCTTAGTTGTAAGTTTGTTTCTGCTCGGGTTAATGCAACATAAAATAATCTTCTCAATTCTTCTGCATCAGCAGTTTTTACATCAGCAGTTGTTGCTTCAAAAATGGTATCAGGCAATCGATAACCATTGTTGGGATTTCTTTTCTTTTCCCAGCTTCCAGAATTACATCCTGCAAAAAATACATACTTAAATTCAAGTCCTTTGCTGCCATGTGCAGTTAATAAATTTACACCTTTTTCATTGCCACTAATTTGAGCCAATGGAAGTTTTATTGCTTCTTTTTGCATCAGTTCAATAATAGTTACAATATCTTGCAATTGCATTTGTGTATTTCTTCGAGATTCTTCTTTAATGAAATCAAATAAGCCTGTCAATACTTGCAAATGCCAGTGTTTTTCATTGCTGTTTAAAATATAATTCAATAATCCTGTTTTCTGAATAATCAATTCTACCAGGGATTGTAGTGTAACATTGGGAACATCAGAAATCAGCGATTCTAAAACAATACTTGCATTTTTTGCGGCTTCATTATAGGGTTGTTGAAACAAATCTTTTTGTGGGGCATTACTTTTTTCAATTAATAATTTTCGAATCGATGTTTTATCTGCACCAAATTGTTTGCTTGCAACTTCAACACTTAGTTTCGCAATTTCAATTGCCGGAATTCCCCACCAATCAAAATGTAAAATTTCAAACAACATTTCATCACCGCCAAAAGGAATATCATGTTCTGCCGAAAGATATTTTAAAAGCAGAATTATTTTTTTAGCTAAAGGGATTTCAAAAATGTTGACACTTCGTTTGCTATAAACAGGAATTTCTTTCAAATTAAAAAACCGTGTAAGCTCATCTCCGTATTTATTTTCTTTGTAAATCACTCCAATATTACCCGGCTGAATGCCACTATTGATAAGGGTTTCAACGGCAAGGGTAATACCAATCATTTCATGTTTTTGTGTTTGGTGTTGATGAATAGATAATGGTGTTTGAAACGTATTAATAGATGTGTTACTGGCAACTAAATTTTTACTTAATCCGTTTATTTTATTAACCAATCTTTCATTGTTTTTTTCAATGATGGTTTTAGAACTATCTAATATTTTTTGCGTGCTTCTGTAATTATTGGTTAAAACAATTTTCAATAAATCTTTATCATATTTCCGCACAAAGTGCTCCATATTTTCTACGTTAGCCCCTTGAAAACGGAAAATACTTTGATCATCATCACCCACCACAAAAACATTTGGAACATCCCAAAATGAAATTAATAATTCTACAATTTTATTTTGTGTTCCACTTGTGTCTTGATATTCATCTACCAATATGTACTGGTATTGTTCCTGGTAACGACGTAATAAATTTTCATTTTGTTCAAATGCATTGATGACCCAATTTATCATATCATCAAAGTCGTACCTGTTAGACTTTTTCATCAATGTTTGAAAATTCTCAAACTCTAAAATTGCAGCTTTCAGTTTATCCATTGATTCTGCTTCAACTTTAATTTTATCTGTACGTACATCTCCTTTTTTAAATGTACCAACAGCTTTCTTTGCAATGTATTCATCTCTGTTGGGAAGATCGTTGATATAGTTATCAATGCTTTGAAGAAGGTAGTCAACTGTCCAACCTTCTCTTTTCATATTACTAAAAAGTTTTTGCAAGTTGTTGATTTCAAAATACACATCACCTCTGTATCTTTTTAAAGGGTGGTTTTTGGGAAATGCATCAATGAGTTTTTTGAAAAGTTGCGTTCGTTCCAGTTCGCTGATTGGGTCAAGAATATTTTTTTCAAACAGACTTAAATTATCTTGAATCACATCATTACAAAAACTATGGTAGGTATGTATTTGAACTCTGTAAGCATCGCTGCCAATCATTTTTTGTAATCGTTTACGCATGGCCAATGCACCGGCATCGGTGTAGGTAAGGCATAAAATATTTTCGGGAGCAGCATCTGTTTCTAATAATATTTTACCAATTCTTGCAGATAATATTTGTGTCTTTCCAGTGCCCGGACCTGCTATTACCATTACCGGACCTTCAATTGTATCCACAGCTATTTTTTGTTGAGGATTTAATTGAGCATATATATCATTGAATTGTTGTTGTAATTTCTCTTGTAGATTCATATTATTTCACTGGCGGTTTTAATATCCAACATGGTAAATTTATGTATGAAAATTTACAAGTGATACAATTAAAACACTTTCTTTTGGGTACTTTGATTGATTGGTTAATATTTTAATTTTTTTTAGTTCAACTTTTTATCTGCGATGTTGTTTAATATCTTATGAGTAAAGTTTATTCCATTAAGACGATACAAAAAATTCCAATTAGTTTAGATACAGCATGGGATTTTTTTAGTAAGCCAGATAATTTAAAAGAAATCACACCTGATAATTTAGGATTTAATATCATCAGCAAACACCATGGTACAAACATGTATCCTGGACAAATTATTGAGTACAAAGTTTCTCCTATTTTAGGTATACCGTTGTATTGGATGACAGAGATAACACACGTTGAAGACAAAAAATATTTTGTAGACGAACAACGATATGGTCCATACAGCATGTGGCATCACCAACATCATTTCAAAACAATAGAAGGCGGCGTTGAAATGACAGATATTGTGCATTACAAATTACCCTTGTTTTTCTTAGGAGATATTGCAAATATTATTTTAGTTAAGAGCCAACTTCGTGGAATTTTCAACCATCGTTACAAAGCCGTTGATGAAAAATTTGGCAAATGGCAAGGTGCAATAAATGAAGTTGTTTTTGGTTAATGATTATTTCATTTCCACCCATTTACTAATATTGTTGTTCCAATCAACCGTGCTTACAAATACACGTTTGTTTTGGTTAAACCATTTGAATGCATCTACGTTGTTGGTACCTCCTTGTAAAATGATTTGAACTAGTTTAGCATTGGCTAAAATTACTTCTTGCTTTTCATCAACCGTAAAAATTGCATAGCCTTTTATTTTTTCTTTTCCTTTGTAAGATATTCGGTTAATGCCATCATTCAAAGGTTCTAAATATGGTATTTCAGGAGCTATATTATCTATCCAATGCATTGGGTTGGGTAAAGCAGGATATGTATAATAATTGTTCCGTAAACTATCGTTCCAACCGTTTGGATTTTTTTCAAAAGTCTTACTGCTGAAGTAGGCACTTCCTTGTGTGTTGGATAAAGATCTTAATTTCTGAATTTGCATTGGCAATTCATTTTTGTCTTTCCAAGCTGTATTTGTGCCGGCTCTGTAAATTCCATGCCCAACGTACATATGTTTACCAAAAGTGTTGTTGTTCCACCATTCCAATAAGCCATCATAATCACATAATTTATGTCCACGTTCCCAGTACAATTGTGGCGTTACATAATCTATCCAGCCTTTTTCAAGCCACAATAAAATATCGGCATACAAATCGTCGTAATTCGTTTGTCCGCCTTTTGTATTACTACCCCTTGGGTCCTTGCTTTGATTTCTCCAAACACCAAATGGGCTAATGCCAAATTTCACTCTTGGGTTAGCAGTTCGAATGGTTTGGTATAGTTGTAAAATAATAGAATCACAATTACTTCTTCTCCAATCATCTTTATTTAAGCCATTGCCATACAATGTAAATGTTTTTTGATCGGGAAATTCTTTGCCATCAATTCTGTAAGGGTAAAAATAATCATCCATGTGAATGCCGTCTACATCATATCTGTCAACGATATCTTTTACAATTCTTGTTACATGTGCCCTTACCTGCGGTAATCCTGGATTAAAGAACTTGCTAGTGCCATAATTTAAAAACCAATCCGGATGAATTTTGGTAATGTGCGTTGGTGCTATAGAACTTTTACCAATATTAAAAACTGCACGATAAGGATTAATCCATGCATGAAATTCCATACCACGTTTATGTGTTTCTTCAATCATGAATTGTAAAGGATCGTAATAAGGTGTGGGTGGCAAGCCTTGTTTGCCTGTTAAATATTCACTCCATGGTTCATAAGCCGAAGGATAAAATGCATCACCTGCAGGACGAACCTGTACAAAAACAGTATTCATTCCATTGCGTTGGTGCATATCTAAAAGCTTGGTAAATTCTGATTTTTGTATTTCAATACCTAAGCCTTTTTTACTGGGCCAATCGATATTTTCAACTGATGCTACCCAAACGGCTCTTACTTCAAATATGGGTTGTGCCTTAATTTTTGATAGAAAAATGCTACAAAAAGCGAAGCAAATGGCAAAAAAAATCGTTTTCATATATCGAAGATAATTTTTGCTGCACAGAGATTACAATTTGTGGATGAAATACTTATTATTTAATGTTTAATTCACAAAAAAGCCATCTGCAATGCAGATGGCTTTTGAAAAAGAAGTATAAAAAGCTTATTGCTTATTCAATTTTTGAATATTAATAGTTGCACCACTTAAATCAGTAACCTTTATAACATAGTTACCAGCTCTTAATGTGCTAATATCAGATATATAACTTGTTTGTCCACTATTTAATGTAGTTTGTTTTTGTTGCACTATTTTACCGGCAATATCTACAATTGTGATATTTACTTTAGTAGCAAGTTCAGCATTAAATACAATAGAAACATTGTTTTTGGCAGGGTTAGGATAAACAGCACTTACAGAAACACCATTTAATTTACTGCCCTTCAATAGAACAATTTGGCTATAACTAAACTTGCCATCTTTGTCTACCTGCTTTAAGCGATAGTAATTATTGCTAATAATTGGTTTAAAATCAGTAAACTCATAGTTTAAAAGAGCATTACTGTTACCATTTACAGCTTTAGAATTTATAGTGGTTAATTCACTAAAATTAGTACCATCTAAACTTCTTTCTAGACTGAAAAACGCATTATTAAGCTCGGTAGTTGTACTCCATTGCAGAATATTCTTAACTCCGTCTTTTAAACCAGAGAAAGATACAAAAGTTACAGGTAATGGGCTATTCGATCTAACAGCAATATCATCTACTCCAATAATATTACCATAAGCACTAACCCCTTCAATGCCTAATTGAATAGTTTGACCTGCATAAGTGGTTATATCAACTGCCCTTTGAGTCCAACCGGGTGTAGTAAAACTAGCATTTACTCTGCCAAACCCAGGCAAAAGTCTTGTCCAAGTCACTCCTTTATCTACAGAAACAACCGCATAAATGCTATCTAAGTCAGTAGAATAGGAATTATCTTGGCTCATCCAAAATTTCATATCATACACATTGGATCCATCAGCAGGAGGCAATGCAAAACATCCTGCGAAAAGAACGACCCTATTTCCTAATGAACTAGCACCTGAATAGCTGTCGAATATAAAATACTTAGTTCCCGCTTTAGGGTATAAGGAATCTGTTAAATCTGCATTTTTATATGCCCCAGTAGCACTAGTTGTGAAACTGCTGTTTAAACCCCAATGCGTTCTGGTACCATTAAGAACTTTAAGATATTCGAAAATTAATGTACTAGTTTCAGCACCTGTAATTACTGGGAAACTTGTTGTTGTAGTAGTTGTTGTTATTGTTGTTTTCAATGTGTCATTTAATGCAGAAGCATCTCCAGATAAACTGCTATAAACAGTAATATTATTCGTTCCTACATTATTTAAATTTACACCAGTAAAAGTAATTGTGGTAGAACCACCAGATGCAATACTTGATATATTTGAAACAGTTGAAGAAAAAGTATTTGCACCAGTTACAGCCAAAGTAACAGGGGCAGCAGATGCAGCAATTGCATTGCTTCCAGCATTATTTAAGATAACCGAAATAGTTTCATTTGTATTAAAGCATGATGGTGATGGTAGGCTTGTAAAAGCAGTTAAAGCTGCATCATTAGCAAATGCTCTAACTAGTTTATAGCGGCTCTAAAAGTACTTGCCGATAGGCTTGAAGAAGATTCTACAGGTGGATTTATTGAATTATATCTTCTGCAACTAGGAGCTGTACTTGATACGCTATTTCCTAGGGAACAATCAAAACTCAGACCAGATTGAATAGTACCGCTATTTCTTATAAGTAAAACCTGTAAATTACTACCAGCTGTTCTTTCGAAAGGTGTGGTTAAATCTATACCATTCCAAGAACCAGATGCATTAACAATAAAATTTCCTGAATAAACTAAGGTGTATCCTGATAAAGAATATGTACCAGTGATGAAAGTAGTGGTGGTAGCTGCAACATTTTTCATGTAAATATTATAGCCGGTAATAGTTACCGGTAATGAGGCACTTGTATTTGTAGCATTATTTGAGAATTCAATTCTGGTAATTCCATTACCGGCACCAATAAAATTTGAAGCGCCTATTTCGCTATCTAAATAAATTGATTCTAAAGCGTGATGATTACTTTGACCAACAACTGCATTGATTGAAGAACTTGGATTTGCAGTTATTGAAACAGATTGCCCAAATACTGAGCTTACAAAAAACAATAAACAAATTGTTGTAAAAAGGTTAATGTGTAGTTTTTTTTATCATAGCGGATTAAGTTTAGGGTTTGAAATTACACAAAAAACAATTTGAAACAAAAATTTTTATTTTTTTTAATCTTCCCAAACGCTCAATCCCTCACTGCAGTTAGAGCAGATGTCAATATTTTTTCTGCTGCTCATCAGTTCACGGCGAAATTGTTTGTAATTATCATTATTCCAGGTTGCTTTGAAGCTTTGGGTTTTTAAGTTGCCCAACTGGTGTGTAGCATCTTTATCAAAACAACAAGGAACTACCAATCCATCCCAGGTAATTACATTGGCATGCCACAATTTCCAGCAATGATTGCCTAAGCCGCTTTTTGAAATTGTTTTCCCGTCCTTGTCTTTTTTGTATCGGCTGTATTTTTTTATTGAAGGGATCAATTGATTGGGGTCGTTTTCAAAATCATACACTTGTGCAGTTTTGAATCTTACCTGATCTACCCCAATTTCTTTGCCTAGTTTTTTTATTTCCTCTATCTGATGTTGATTAGGTTTTACAACTAAGAATTGAAAAAATACAAATGGTGTTTTGCTGTTCAATGCTTTTTTCCATTTTACAATATTCTTTGCGCCTTCAATTACTTTTTCCAGATTTCCACCTACACGGTAAGATTGATAAACATCCTGTGAAGTACCATCAATACTTATAATCAATCGGTCTAAACCGCTTTCTACGGTTGCTTTTGCTTTGGCATCGGTGAGGTAATGTGCATTGGTACTTGTGGCGGTATAAATGCCTTTGTCGTGTGCATATTTTACCATGTTCAAAAAATCAGGATTCAAATAGGGTTCTCCTTGAAAATAAAAAATCAGGTACAATAATTCTTTATAAATATCATCGATGGTTTGTTCAAAAAATGATTTTTCTAGCATGCCCGTTGGTCTTGTAAATTCTCTCAACCCACTCGGGCATTCAGGGCACCTTAAATTACAACTAGTTGTTGGTTCAAATGAAATAGAAATAGGATAACCCCATTGAACCGGCTTGCCAGATATTTTACTCATTTGATAACTTAACCAAACGATACCTGCATTCCATGTGCGACGGAAAGTAAATTTTGAAATTAAATTAAGACTATCATTTAAATTGAAGTAAGGCATATTGTAATTGTAAAAATAGGCGAATAATTTTTTATATTATTTAGTTATTTGGTAGGAAAAGAGAAAATGTTGCAAATGCATTAATTTAATAATTGTAATACTATTTTTTGAAATTTATTTTAACCTTATTTGATTAAAATTTATTCAATCTTTGTACAATGAAAATTTTATTTTCTTGTTTGTTTTTTTGGGTTGCTGAATTGCATGCACAAGAAATTCAGTGCAAGCAAAATTTTATTGATATAGCTGCATTGGAGCAGAAACGATTTACTTCTTCTAATAATAATGTAACCAAAACATTTGCATCATCCAATTATACTATTTACTACAGCCGTTGCATTTGGAAAGTAGATCCAGCAGTGAGGTACATCGAAGGAAAAGTGACTTCTTACATTACTGCTTCTACTTCAACCAATAAAATCACTTTTGATTTATCCAATAGCTTACTAGTAGATAGTATTCTTTTTAGAAATCAAAAAATTGGGTTTACGCAAAATGCCAATTCAACGCTTGATGTACAACTTTCTGCAACATTAAATGCCAATCAAAAAGATTCTGTAACCATTTGCTACAAAGGCATTCCGGGCAATACAGGCTTTGGTTCTTTTATACAAACTATACATAATAATACACCTGTAATATGGACACTCAGCGAACCTTATGGTGCAAGGGATTGGTGGCCTTGTCGCAATGGATTGGATGACAAGATAGACAGCATTGATGTTTTTATTGTTCAGCCTGCTCAATACAAAGCTACTTCTAATGGTTTGTTGCAAAGTGAAATTACAGCAGGAACAACCACAACCACTTTTTTTAAACATCGATATCCTATCGCATCTTATTTAGTTTGTTTTTCGGTTACCAACTTTTCTGTTTTCACAAATAATGTACAATTGGGTACTGTGAATTTACCTGTAGTATCTTATGTATACCCCGAGAGTATTAACGATTTTCAGCCATACACTTACAAAGTTTTAGATGCGATGCAATTGTTTCACAACACGTTTGCACCTTATCCTTTTATCAAAGAAAAATATGGCCATACACAGTTTGGATGGGGTGGAGGAATGGAACATCAAACCAATACTTTTTTAGTCAATACCGATGCTAATTTAATGGCACATGAATTGGGTCATCAATGGTTTGGGAATAAAATCACTTGCGGCAGTTGGCAAGATATTTGGCTAAACGAAAGCTTTGCAACTTATTGTGCCAATTATTATGCAGAAAAATTTGATACTAGTTTTTTTCAATTGATACTCACCAATCATTTGGCTCAAATTACTTCATTACCCGACGGCTCAGTAATAGTAGATGATACAACCAATGTAAACAGAATATTCAGCAGCAGATTGAGTTACAACAAAGGAGCGTATGTTTTGCGAATGTTGCGTTTTACTTTAGGTGATAGCCTTTTCTTTAGAGGAATTCGTCAATACCAAAATGATACTACTTTGCAATATTCATTTGCCCGAACTGCTGATTTTAAAAAGAATATAGAACAGGTAAGTGGTAAAGATTTGACCTATTTTTTTGACCAATGGATTACAGGGCAAGGGTATCCAAGTTTTCAAATTCAATGGAGTCAAAATAAAAACAATTGGGCAAAAATAAAAGTGAATGAAACGACTTCTCATAACTCTGTTTCATTTTTTAAAACACCATTGGCACTTACTTTCAAAAATGCAACACAACAAAAAACAATTGTAATTCAAGTTAATTCAAATGGTGCTGAAACATCTGCTGATATTGGGTTTGCTGCAGATACAGTTTTAATAGACACAGAAAAACAGTTAATTAGCAAGAACAATACTTCAACCAAAATAAATAGTTTAACAGCTAATATCAATGATATAAAATTATATCCCAATCCGGTTCATGATAATTTAAATATCAGCCTAAAAAATCCTTCAGATAAAAAATTGACTGTTCAAATTTATAACTCAGTCGGACAATTAATTTCTCAAGAACAATTTGATACTTTGGGTCAGGACGAATTGTTGCAAGTATCTTTCAGACATTTTTCCAAGGGGAATTATTTAGTAAAACTGATTGCAGGAAACAATATTTTACTGACAAGTAAAATTGTGAAATAGCAAAGGATCTCATCCAAAATTTCAATTGAAAAATCAATTTTTTTATTTGCACTTGCAGTTGTGAATTAACAATATATTATTAAACCTTTAGCATTTATTTCAATCTTTAAATAAGAAGTTTGTATTGTGATTGTATGTTATAACGGAATGAGTTTGGAAGGTTTTGTTTTAATATTTTATTAAGAAACAAAAAAGCGTTTGGCATCGTTATTGGAGTACATAAACCATTAATCTAAATATTCAACTTTTTCTCATAAGCAGTTAGTTTTGGTTGCGGTCCTGGTTTCCACTAGGACCAATTTTTTTTGTAACCTTTCGCTTGAACCAAATAAAAGCCAAAACACTACCAATTGTATCTGCAACAATATCCCACATGTCAAATGAACGTTTAGGTATATAGTCTCTTTGTATAAACTCAATGGATATACCATATCCAATAGCAAGAATTGTGATAATAACAAAGGTTTTTATCTTGCCAGAAATAGATTCGCTACTTTGAAAAATTGGCAGCATAAATAAATAACACAATCCAAAGAAAAGTGAAATATGCACCCATTTATCTACCTGTAAAGTATCGAACCATTCAACATGTGGAATAGCTGAACCTGGTAAGGTAAGCAACCATAATGTAATAAGGAAGTATAAAAATGCTAGTCCAAAACCTATAAAATTTTTCAAAATAAATCAGTTAAAAAGTGGAGACTTTTATTAATTCTAAATTCAAAAAAATAGCATGCAATAGTAATGATATTACTCATTGAATTTGAATTCCGTGAATTGAGCAAAGTATAACCTTTAATAAAAAAAAGTCTTATTGTTAGTTGAAACAATAAGACTTTTTATAAATAATCAAAACCATTCTTTTAATTAGAGTAAATTTATCCAACAATCGCTGCATAAGCTTCACTGCTTAACAATTCTTCAACATCTGCAGGGTTTACAACTGTCATTTTTATCATCCAGCCTTCACCATAAGGATCGTTGTTTACCAATTCAGGTGCTTTTTCTAAAGTAGTATTCACTTCAGTAATCGTTCCGGCAACAGGTAAAAACAAATCACTTACGGTTTTTACTGCTTCTACTGTTCCAAAAACCTCTTCAGCATGCAATGTTTTGCCAATTGTGTTTACATCTACATAAACAATATCTCCTAATTCGCCTTGAGCAAATTCAGTAATACCAATTGTTGCAACATTGCCTTCAAGGCTAATCCATTCGTGGTCTTTCGTGTAGCGTAAGTTTGCAGGAAAATTCATGATTGTATTTTTTGGGTTGAAAAATTAAAATTAATTTAAAAGTCGGATTTTCATTATAATATCTTTTTTAGGTCTGTCGCCCGGTTGTGTTGGAGTATTTGCAATTGCATCTAAAACATTTAACCCGCTTATTACTTCTCCAAATACTGTATAGTTTTGGTCGAGAAAAGGAGTGCCGCCAATTCTCTGATAAATCTCTTTTTGTGCTGCTGTATAATTGTAACTATTAGGGTTTGCCTTAATTCTTTGTTCGGCTGTTTGTCTTAATTGTGCAGTATCAATTTTTTTTCCTTGAACAATATAAAACTGACAATTGCTGCTTGCTTTTTCAGGGTTGCCATCTCTTGCTGCTGCCAATGCGCCTTTTTTATGAAAAAAGTTTTGCTTAAATTCTGCAGGAATTCTTTCGCCCGGTGCAGAACCACCTCCTAACATAGTCGTACTATCTGCATTTTTACTTGTTGGGTCTCCACCCTGAATCATAAATCCATTGATGACTCTGTGAAATAAAAGACTATCGTAAAATTTCTGACTAACTAGTTTTAAAAAGTTGTCTCTGTGTTTGGGGGTGCTATCATACAATCTCGCAATCATTACGCCATAATCTGTAGTAATTTCAACCAACTTTTCAGTAGCTCTTACTTCCTTTTTTTTGCTTACAACATTAGTGCTTATTGATGCTGATTTTTTTACCTGGGCTTGTGCAACAACACAACAAAAAAGCGATAGTATTAAAGTAAAAATTTTAGTATTCATTTTTTGTTTTCTATTTTTATAATTCAAGGGTTTAAACTAAAAATCTTGTTGCTCAAAGTATAATAAAATATGGTCTTTCAGAAAATTTTCCTGTTCCGGTAAATTATAAGCAGGCATCTCTTTTACTTGTTTAAAATGAGGCCAGTTGTCTGGATCCTTTCCTTCAAAAATAAAATACCCACTTGGTTGTAAAACGGTACAAACTGCAACGTGCATTAAATCTTGTTTTTGCTCTTTGCTGATTTTTATTTCTTCAAAACCTGTTTCCTGTAATCCTATTAAAAAAAGTATGGCTTCAACATCGGGTTTTTTCCCAAATCGTTCTGCTAATTTAGCTTCCAAATTCCACCAGCGTTGCTGTATATCATCATTTACAAACATAGCAGCAAATTTACGCTGCAATAAGTATTCAATTTTTTTGTTTCAAAAATTTATTTGATGTCCAAACAAAGATTATTTTAAAATTCCTTCAAATTACTTCTGCTTGAGAAGAGCAACTCAACAATAAAGCAATAACTGTGTTTAAAACCTTGTTATCAAAAAACTATATTTGCCAAAATATTATGTTGATATGTTACAAGTACAAGTGCTGAGAAATAATAAGGAAGATGTAAAGAAAAAATTAACAATAAAAAATTTTAAGCAATTAGATTTGGTAGATATCATCATTGCTTTAGATGATGAACGTAAAAAATTACAAGCCGATTTTGATGCTATCCAAGCCAATATTAATGCAGCTTCTAAAGAAATTGGTAAATTGATGGGACAAGGTAAAAAAGAGGAAGCAGAGTTGATGAAAGTAGAAGTGGGTAATTTAAAACTGAAAGTTGCAGGCTTTGGCGAAGCACAAGAAACAATTGAAAAAAAGTTGCATGATGCATTGGTATTGTTGCCTAATCTTCCAAGTGATTTAGTTCCTGCCGGAGTTAGTGCTGATGATAATATTACGGTGGATGAACATGGCGAAAAACCCAATTTATATGCCGATGCAAAACCGCATTGGGATTTAATTGAACAATATAAATTAGTTGACTTCGATTTAGGCTCTAAAATTACGGGCAGAGGGTTTCCGGTGTATATCGGCAAAGGTGCAAAACTGCAAAGAGCATTAATACAATATTTCTTAGATTACAATACTGCTGCGGGTTACACCGAATTTATTCCACCGTTTATGGTGAATGAAGCAAGTGCTTATGCTACTGGACAATTACCCGATAAAGAAGGGCAAATGTACCATGTAACCGCAGACGGATTTTATTTGATTCCTACGGCTGAAGTACCTGTTACCAATATTTACAGAGATACTTTGTTAAAAGAAGAACAACTTCCTATAAAAATGACGGCTTATAGTCCTTGTTTTAGAAGAGAAGCCGGAAGTTTTGGTAAAGAAGTGAGGGGATTAAATAGAGTGCATCAGTTTGAAAAAGTAGAGATTATTCAATTGGTTCAGCCTGAAAAAAGTTACGATACTTTAAATCAAATGGTACAGCATGTTGCAGTATTATTACAAAATTTACAATTGCCTTATCGTATATTAAAATTATGTGGTGGTGATATGAGTTTTGCATCGGCACTTACGTATGATTTTGAAGTTTGGAGTGCAGCACAAGAACGCTGGTTAGAAGTGAGTAGTGTTTCTAATTTTGAAACTTTTCAAACCAACAGAATGAAATGCAGGTATAAAAATGCAGATGGAAAAACACAATTGGCACATAGCTTAAATGGAAGTTCATTGGCTTTGCCAAGAATTTTTGCTGCATTAGTAGAAAACAACCAAACTGCTGATGGCATTGCGTTACCGGAGGTTTTGCATAGTTATTTCGGAGGCAATATTATCAATTAATTATTGGTGTCTTCATTTTTTATTGGTTCCAATAAGCCCTTCGAGTACCGTAGAAAAAATGGAAACAATAATACTGAACCACAATGCACTCCACCAATTGGCAACATAAAAACCCGGGACTAATGTTGCTGCAAATTTTACAATGATAATATTGATTACCAATAGAAATAAACCTAATGTAAAAATGGTAATTGGTATTGTAAAAATTACTAAAATTGGTTTGATAAAAGTGTTTAATAATCCTAGTACAATTGCTACAAATAATGCTGTGATGGTATTGTCTATGCTTACACCCTCTAATAAATAAGCTGCAATAAGCACCGATAATGCTGTGTTAATTGTTTTGATAATTATTTTATTCATGCCATATTTTTTTAATTAAACAACGACCAATTCATAAAATTCATCGGGGTTCAAATATTTCTGAGCCAATGCCTGTAACTCTTCCGGAGTAACGGTTTTGATAGCTTGTATGCCGGAGTAAAAATATTGATCATCTAAATTATTTAGAATGTAATTTTTCCATCTTGCAATAATTTGGAAAGGTCCATCTAAGTCGCCCAATAAACTTCCCATCATAAAATTTTTAACCAAATCCAACTCTTCGTCATCAACCAATTCATTGCGAAGAATTTCCATTTCCTTGTATGTTTCCTCAATTGTAGCAGCACATACATCTTTACCCGCTTCGGTACTAATCATCCAGGCACATTCATGAATATGGTTTTGAATGTAAGAATGAATACCATACGTATAGCCTTTGTCTTCCCGAATATTGCTCATTAATCGGCTGCCAAAAAAACCGCCAAAAATTGTATTCAGCACTGCAACTTTCTGAAAGTCGGGATGATGCCTGTTGGGAAAAGGTCTTGCAATACGAATAGCGCCTTGCACACCATTTACATCATTGGTAATATGTTGTTTCTTTTCTGAAGCAGGACTTACCGGATGAATAATTTCAGTTAAATCGGTTGTATTAAAAGGAAGCGAACCAAAGTTTTTATTGAGTTGTTCTTGTATGTCTGCAGGTAATTTTCCGGCAACAAACATCATGCATTTTCCTTTGGTATAAAACTGACGATAAAAGTTTTTGAGTTCTTCCGTTTGCAATGCATCATAATCTTCAACAGAAGTATATTTTCCATAAGGATGTTGAATGCCAAACAAATATTCATCGATAAAACGATTGGCAACAAAATCACATTTCTTCAAACTAACTTCAAGTCTTTGTTTTTGATTTTGTTTATATATCACCAACTCATCCTCCGGAAATATGCTCTCTGTAAGTATTTCAGCGATTACAGGTAATAAATGTGGTAAATGTTTGCTTAATGTATGTAGGGTAAGTGTTGCAGTTTCATTGTAGCAATTTCTGTTTAAGTAGGAGCCATAAAATTCAAAGTGTTCGTTTATGGCGAAAGCTTTTTTATTTGTTGTTCCGTTCTTCAACATGAAGTTGGTAGTGGCTGCAATAATATTTTTTTCTTCGTACCAGTTTCCTGCATAAAACACAAATTCAATCATAACCAATTCTTCTGCGCCTGCATTAATTGCATAAACAGGAAGACTATTGTCTAAAGAAAATTGTTGTATTTTTTTTAGTTGCAAATTAAAATCTACAGCATCTACTATTTTAGGTGATTCGCTTCTGTTCATATTTATTTTTTAGCACTTTTAGTGCGAGGGATGATTTGAAATTATTCTATAAATACAATTTAGTTGTTGCTGTAATAATGAATGGTATTACTATTGTTGATATCAAAAATTTGCAAACAATAATTCCGAATATCTTCTGCAGTAATAGCTTGGTATTTTTCAAGTTCTACATTCATTAAACTAGCATCACCCAATAGTTCATAAAACGCTAAGCTGTTGGCACGGCTCATGACAGCCATATCTTCAAAAGCAATCACACTTTCTGTTTTATTTTTTATTTTTTGTAACTCCAGTTCGCTGATGAAATCATTTTTCATTTTTTCTACTTCCTCATTCACCGCATGTTCGGCAACCTTCATATCTACACCTTTTACAAGTTTGCCTTCAATAGCTAATAATCCTTTTTCGATGGTGCCAAAATGATAACAATCTAAGTTGCTGAATAATTGTTTTTCTTTTACCAAAGCCTGGTATAACCTCGAAGATCCACCACCGCCTAATACTTCTGTAATCAAATCTGCTACATAATATCCTTTATCCAA
Source organism: Chitinophagaceae bacterium (assembly GCA_947488765.1). Classification (GTDB taxonomy): domain Bacteria; phylum Bacteroidota; class Bacteroidia; order Chitinophagales; family Chitinophagaceae; genus UBA1930. The sequence continues at coordinate 96,279 of CANLAE010000009.1, forward strand.
TCTGCCATCCATGTGCCAAGTTTTTATCAAAGCATCTAAAGGAACATCAGCCTTTACATCCAATACCCTTGGGGCTTCTTGTTTAGGTTCCTGTGGTAAATTGCGATTGTACTTTTCACCTGAAGGAATATCTCCAAACCATTTTTCTGCCAACGCTTTTACCTGTTCTGTTTGAACGTTACCAGCAACAACCAATATTGCGTTGATAGGGCGATAATACGTAAAGAAGAATTGCTTTACATCCTCCATTTTCACATTCTCTACATGGCTTAATTCTTTACCAATAGTCATCCATCTATAAGGATGTTTTTGGTATGCAAGTGCCCTCATTTTATGCCAAACATCACCATAGGGTTTGTTGATATAATGTTCTTTAAATTCTTCGCAAACTACTTTGCGTTGCACATCCAAACTTTTTTCGCTGAATGCCAAACTCAACATTCTATCACTCTCTAGCCAAAAAGCTGTTTCAATATTTTCTGCAGGAAGGGTGCAATAATAGTTGGTTAAATCATTGGTCGTATAAGCATTGTTTTCACCGCCTGCTCTTTGCAATGGCTCGTCATAATCTTCAATATTAATGCTACCACCAAACATGAGGTGTTCAAATAAATGTGCAAAGCCGGTTTGTTCGGGGTTTTCATCTCTTGCACCAACATTGTACATAATATTTACAACAGCCATTGGTGTGCTATTGTCTTCATGTACCAAAACTCGTAATCCATTTTCTAAAACAAAACGATTATACTGTATCATTATTTACAACTGTTGTTTTTAATTGAGATCAATAAAAGAAAAATGCAATGCATTACTACACAAATAAATCCTGAAACAATTGTGCTCCGGGTACTACGCTGTATTTACTTAAATCGGTGATACCTTCTTTGGCAAGTACTTCTTCATCAATAAATGTATTGCCGGTATAAGCAAGGTCTGTTTTTGATAAAATATAATATGCACTGTCTGCAATAATATCTACAGTTCTACTCATATTAGCCAATGCTTCACCGCCCAATAAATTTCTTACAGCAGCCGTATCAATAGTTGTTTTGGGCCATAAAGCATTACTCGCAATTCCTGCTTTTTTATATTCTGCAGCCCAGCCCAAAACCATCATGCTCATATTAAATTTGCTCATGGTGTAAGCAATATGCGGACCCAGCCATTTTGGTTGCATATTGATAGGTGGAGAAAGGGTAAGAATATGCGGATTATTTCCTTTTTTCAAATGTGGCAAACAATATTTAGCAACTAAAAAAGTACCACGTACATTAATATCATGCATCAAATCAAAACGCTTCGATTCTGTTTGCTCTGTTCCGGTTAATTGAATGGCAGAAGCATTATTGATTAAAATATCTATCCCTCCAAACGTTGCTACAGCCTGTTCAACTGCTTGTTGAATTTGTTCTTCGTTGCGAATATCTGTTTGAACAGCCAAAGCCTTGCCTCCTGCTGCTTTTACTTCTTCGGCAGCAGAAAAAATAGTGCCTCCCAGTTTTGCATTTTCTTCGGCACTTTTTGCAGCAATTACAATATTTGCTCCTTCAGCAGCAAGCTTTAATGCAATTGCTTTACCAATGCCTCTGCTTGCTCCGGTAATGAAAACCGTTTTATTATTGAATGACATAGCGTAAATTAATTGAGATGAAATAGTTGATTATATGAAAGTATTCAAAAAATAGCACATAAAAAATTGAAATAAATTTAATGCATATTGAGAAATGCCAGAATTACTTCCTCTGCTTCTTTGCAGGCTTTTTCTAATTCGTCATTTATAATGATGGCATTAAAATTTTGGTTGAAAGAAATTTCGTATTCCGCCTTACTGACTCTTGTGGCAATGCTTTCAGGGCTTTCAGTGCCTCTGTTTTCAAGTCTTTCGGCCAAGATTTCAATACTTGGGGGTTGAATAAAAATGGACAATGTTTGTTGCGGATATTGTTGTTGCACATGTATCGCTCCTTTTACATCAATATCTAATACCGGAATTTGGTTTTGATTCCAGATTCTTTGCAATTCACTTTTCAATGTGCCATAGTATTTGCCTTTGTACACCATTTCCCATTCTACAAATGCTTGCTCTTGTATTTTTTGTTGAAATGATGTTTCAGAAATAAAATAATAATCTAAGCCATCTTTTTCCTCACCTCTTTGGGCTCGTGTTGCAGCAGAAATTGAGAAAGATAGAAAAGGGTATTTATGCAATAAATATTTTGTAATGGAGGTTTTGCCTGCACCAGATGGAGCTGTGATGATAATTATTTTTTCAATTGCCATGTGCAAAGAAAAGGATAATACAGGTTAAAAGACATGGACCGTTGTCTTAATTTTTTTAATTAGCAGCGTTACAATTTTGAATATTTATACACTTCAATCAACAGCAATAGCTGTAGATAAATTAGAAACCCATGTATTTCGAATCAAAATCAAAGCTCAAATTTTTTTTCCTGATTTTTGCTATAAATAATAAAAAATGACTCATTAGATAGTGCTTATGTATGATAAAATAAACATTACGAAATCGTTTTCATAATAATGTAAAATTGTACCCTTTTTTTATTTAACTTGCGTTTTCTAAAGAGATTACTGTAAAATCCGATTTCTTGATAAACCCGCAAACAACCAAACGAAACTGCTATGAAAAAATCGCTACCTAACATTGCTTTGTTGAAGAAAGCATCTAAACCGTTAACTATTTTACTTTTGTTGCTATTAAGTAATAGCATTTACGGGCAAACAACTTTGTTTCATGAAACATTTGGAACTGCAGCAGTTGCAACTTATACAGGAGGTACTTCAACTACACCTTCCACTGTAAATTACACTGACTCAACACCTTCTACTACAAATTCTGTAGCTTTATATAATGCCAATGATGGTTATTTAAATTTTGTATCTAGTGGTGCCAACGGGCGACCTCATTTATCTGCACCGTTTACGAGTTTAGCACCAGGTTTCAACACTACTCTTGCAAATAATGATGGTGTTATAACATGGAGTTTTAATATTAAAACAGCTAGAACTAACGCAATGAGCAGTGCTACTAATATTGGCTATGCTGATGGTAGTTATTCCGCTGCTGTAGTTTTGGGTGCTACCAGTCAAAATTTTTTGACACCTGGAACAAATGGGTATGTTGTAATTTTTCAAAGAAGTTCAGTAGATGCTATAAAAAATAGTGTAAGATTGAGTACCTTCACCAATGGGTTGGTTGCAGGCTCAGCAGGGGCAACTTATGCTAATCTTATTGAATCTGCTGCGTTTGCAAATTTAACAAGATCTATCAGTGTAAAAGTCACATATAATGCATACACAGGTGTTTGGGAATTATTTACCAGAGAAGATGCAAACTCAACATCATTTACTGATCCATTGTCAGGTACTCTAACTTCTGCTGGTACATCTAACAATTCTACTTTTACAACAACACCACTAGCAGGATTTGGTTTTTGTGCCACTCATTCTACTAGCACAAATGCTACCAATTCATTTCAATATGATAACTTTAAAATGCAAATAACACCTGCTACTTTCACTAGTTATTACTACAACGGAACAGGAAATTTACACGATCTAACTAGTTGGACTTTAAACAGCGATGGTTCCGGATCTTCAACCCCATCAAATAACCCAGCTTCATTTACAGCTGATTATCAAAAATTCTTCATTTTTAATAATGCACAAACAACTGCTTCATGGACTGTTTCTGGAGCCTCTTCTAAAATTATTTTAGGGTCTTTAACATCAAGTGCTGTAACATTAACGGTTCAATCTGGTTTTGCAATTACGGGAATATTAGATATTACTGCTGCTAGTTCAGGTTCAAATAGTATTATTTTAAATGATGCTTCTCAACCGATTTTTGGATCTTTGGATGCCAACTCTGAAGTTCATTTCAGAGCTAAATATTCTAGCTTTGGAGCCACAACATTTGGTAAATTATTCGTAGATTCTGGTGATCCGGAAAAAGTTGTGAGTTTGTATGGTAATCCTTACAGGGTTCTTACATCACTAACTGTTGCAGCAAATTCAACTTTATACCTTTCAAGTACATCACAATATTACATAAATGCTTCAGGTGCTGCTGTATCTGTTTCAGGAACAATAAGAACACCTAGGGTAACTGGGTTCTCAAGTAGTAATATTATTCCTGGAAGCTCAAATGGTTCTATACAATTTAGTGGTAGCGATAATATTACTTTAAATGCTGGGAGCACTATTGAATACTCTAGAGATTTAGGTGCTAATTCAGGTACAACTCAAACTATTAGTGCACGCTCAGATTATCAAAATTTAATGATTATTGGTTATACATCAACAAAAGTTCTAGGAGGAAATGTAACAGTATTAGGACAACTATTACATGATGGAAATTGTACTTTATCAACAGGCGCCTTTTCATTATCATTGGGTGGTAGTGCTTCTGCTGTACTTAGTCCAAGTTCGGCCACTTCTATTTCAGCCGGAGGTACGCTTGATTTTAATAATAGGCCTGTAAGTTTAAAGTCTAGCTGGATAACTAATACATATAATGGTGTAAATAGTACAGGAGATACTTTAATTGTATCAAGTACAAATGGATTGTTTCCGGGTGCATTATTAACAGGAAGTACACTGGCTGCAAATACTACGGTAATTCGTATTTTAAATAGTACAAAATTTATTATAAATTCATTTCCCACAACAGCACTTTCAAGTGCTACTATCACTGCTACCCAAGGTTCTGCAGCAAGTTTAGCTGCCATTACTGGCACATTAATTAATGCAAGTAATGTCACCGTAGAACGCTTCATCCCTGCGGGCAACAGAGCTTTCCGCTTCTTAACACCAAGTGTTACTACAACGGGAACGATTAAAGACAACTGGCAGGAGGGTGCAACATCCAATACAGCAAATCCAAATCCGGGTTTTGGTACGCATATTACAGGAAGTACTGTTGACCAAACGGATGGTTTTGATGGAACCCTAACAGGTAATCCATCGATG
>CANLAE010000010.1 GCA_947488765.1 Chitinophagaceae bacterium
TAGGCAATTCTATGGGAAGTCAAAAAACAGTTATTGCAGATGTATTGGCAGTTGCTGATTTTGACGAATTGGAAAAAAGAAAAGCGGAGGTAATAGGTAAAATTGTGTATTACAATTCAGGTTTTAATGTTACCAATATCCAACCTTTTAAAAGTTATAGCGAATCAGGAGTTTATAGAAGAAATGGAGCTAGCAGAGCAGCTAAATATGGTGCTGTTGGTGTTATGATTCGTTCCTTGTCTGAGTCAACTGATAATTTTCCGCACACAGGTGCAATGGCATACAATGATTCTTTTCCAAAAATCCCTGCGGTTGCATTGGGCATTCAAGATGCAGATATATTTTGGCAATTAAGCAAACAAAATACTATTTCCGTTTCTTTATTGACACATGGAAAAATATTACCCGATACTATTGGGCACAATGTTATAGGTGAAATAAAAGGATCAGAATTTCCGAATGAATACATTACAATTGGTGGTCATTTAGACAGTTGGGATTTGGCAGCAGGTGCACATGATGATGGCACTGGAGTTGTTCAAACTTTAGAAGTATTGCGTACCCTGAAAGCTTTAAATTATCAGCCCAAACACAGTATCCGTTTTGTATTGTTTGCCAATGAAGAAAATGGAACAAGAGGTGCTGAAAAATATGCAGCAGAAGCAAAAGCAAAAAATGAAAAACACATTTTTGCATTGGAAAGTGATGCAGGTGGTTTTACGCCAAGAGGCTTTGGATTTACTATGAACGCTGCACAATTGAATAAAGTGCAAGCCTGGCTGCCATTGCTACAACCATTCGGAATAGAGCAATTGAGTATGGGTGGGGGCGGTTCAGATATTGGTCCTTTGAATCAACAATTTGGAACAGCTTTAGGGGGATTAATGCCCGACGGTCAACGCTATTTTGATATACACCATGCCGCAAATGATGTGTTTGAAAATGTAAATAAACGTGAGCTATTATTAGGTGCAGTAAATATGACCGCATTGATTTATTTGATAGATAAATACGGGTTATAGTTTTACAATTATTTGAATAATAAGATTAGAAAATATTTTAGTAATGAATTATGTTACCTGCATTGTACCTGTTGCACCTCTCCGAGAAGAAGCTGCGCACAGAAGCCAAATGACAAGCCAATTGTTGTTTGGAGAATGTGCAACAATATTAAAATCTACCAAAGATTTTATGCAAATAAAAAGTTTGTATGATGGTTATGAAGGTTGGTGTCAAAGTAGTCAACTGATTGCTGTAGATGAAAATTTTACAACAGAAAATCATAAAAAAATAAGTACTGATGCTTTCAATACTATTTTGCTGGATAATAAAAAAATGATATTACCACAAGGTAGTTATTTAGGAGCAATGAATGATGAATATTTGCAAATTGGTAGTCATAAATTTGAGTACAAAGGCAATAGTATTGGGTTTGAAAAACTGACTACCAAAGAACAATTATTCAATATTGCTGAACAATATTTGAATACTGCTTACTTATGGGGCGGCAAAAGTATTTTTGGAATTGATTGTAGTGGTTTTGTGCAACAAGTGTATAAAATGCTAGGGATTGTATTGCCCCGAGATGCCTATCAGCAAGTGACTATAGGAGAATCAGTAGGCTTTTTGGAAGAGGTACAATTAGGGGATCTCGCTTTTTTTGATAATGCTGAAGGGCGTATTACACATGTTGGGATCATGTTAAACCCACAAGAAATTATACATGCTTCTGGCAAAGTAAGAATTGATAAAATTGACAATATGGGTATTGTTAATTGCGATACTGAACTTCGTACCCATCAACTCAGAATTATAAAAAGGATATGAGGAATAGATTGACAATTTAATATTCTCGATACTAAATAATCAATTACCAGAATGCATAATTCTAATAGACCCACCACCCTGTCCGCCGCCACTTTGCATCATATTGTCCATCATTTTTTTTCTCAGTTTTGACAAATCTTCATTGGTGATTTTTTTGCCCTTGGTAGGTTCCTTTAATTCTTTTTTACTGACTTCTTTTTTAAGTTCAATTGCTGAATAGACTGTTTCACCATTATCTATATCAACCATCAATGCTAAACCTGGTAACCCGCCAAATTCTTCAGGACCTGAAGGACAAGAGATATCAGTTGTATACCATGCAACAACTTCAATTTCTTTAAATTTTGGCGTATCAGAAGCTGTCGTGTCTTTCTTTGTTTCGTTATCACCGCCCATACCAAAACTCATTCGCATCGCTTTACGAACAGGTTGCATTTGTTTAAATAACGCCTTCTTACAATTGTAACCTAGAATGTTTTTTGTTTCATTTTGTAAAACCCAGTTTTGACTTTTGATGCTGTCGGTAATATTGTAAGTATTTGATCCAAATTCAATAATGTTTGTTGCTGTAGCTTTTGGATAATTTTTAAACAAGTCAGTTGTTTCTCCCATCATTGAAGCACCCATTGTCATTATCATTCTACCACCTTCGCCACCTTCATTTGATTCCAATTCTACCAAAGGTTTGTAATTGGAAATACTGTCACTAAAATAAAGCATGTGTTTACTGCTTCTAAATTCAGGAATATAGGCACGCATCTGCTCGTCAGTTATTCTGCGGTGCATATTCATTTTCTTTTCAAATACCACACTTCCCTCCTTGGTTTGTGCAAATGAATTAGTAACTACAAAAAGTGAAAAAATGAATACTGAAAATTGTTTCATATTTTAAAATTGAAGTGAGAATAAATTTAAATTGATGCAAAAATAATTATCCGGTTGATAATTTTTCATTTTGATTATTTACAAAGTAAAGGAATTACTTCCGAATCAGTTTCTGCACCAAACCAAACCATGGCATATCCTTTATAAATACCTACTCCTATTGCATTCCAGGGGATATTTTTCCAAATACCTTGATTTAAAATTACTTGATTATGCCCTTCGCTATGCTTCCATCCATCTAAAGATTGTGCAGCTGTAACAATATAATCCGCATTATCAGAATGCCAGGTGCTGTGTGCAATTTCATAACCATTTGACTGATAGTTGGTGAGCTCCCTTGGTTTTAACCACATTCCCCTTGCTTGTTTATGATTTGATGTGTAACAAACGGGTGACCAATTTCCTTTATTACTCCAACTATGAAGATTACACTCGCTAATATCAGGTTTATTTACACAAACATCTTTTGCATGCTTTTGGGCAACAAAACATAATGATGTAGAAAGTGGAATAATTGGTAGTTTATTTTGTTGGCGATAATTATTAATTAATCTATATAATTCCATTTCATTTTCAGTTAAACAAACTTGTATTTTTTTAGTTGAATTTGTCTGTGAAAACCCTATGATTTGCAGTAGCATTAATAGTACTGAAAAGGCAATTATTTTTTTCATATAAATATTAATTTAAAACATAGGTAATAAAAAATAGTATGCGAAATTGTTAAGATTATATGAAATAATTATTTCTAATTTCCCGGTATCTCGAAATAAAAAAATTAAAGTTCATTGTTAGAATCAATTTATTCTTTTACATTTAAACAATGATGGGTAATACTATCTTTGCCGAAACATCAAATGCTTGGTATTATGAACACAAACTTTGTCTCACGTATTGCAAATGAATTAAAAGAAATTGAAGCTGCAGGTTTATTAAAAAAAGAAAGAATTATCACCAGCGAACAAGGTGCTGAAATTATTGTAAACGGACAAAGCGTATTAAATTTTTGTGCTAACAATTATTTAGGATTATCCTCTCATCCAAGTGTAATTGAAGCTGCGCATCAAGCAATTGAAACCCATGGTTATGGCTTGAGCAGTGTGCGATTTATTTGTGGCACACAAGACATACATAAAATATTAGAACAAAAAATTGCAGACTTTTTAGGAACAGAAGATACTATTTTATATGCTGCTGCATTTGATGCAAACGGGGGATTATTTGAACCATTATTTAATGAAGAAGATGCAATCATCAGCGATGCATTAAATCATGCAAGTATCATAGATGGTGTAAGATTATGTAAAGCACAACGTTACAGATACGACCACAACAACATGGCTGATTTAGAAGCCAAATTAATTGAAACACAACATTTAAGAAGCAGAATTATTGCAACTGACGGTAGTTTCAGCATGGATGGAACAATTGCACAGTTAGATAAAATATGTAACCTTGCCGATCAATACAATGCTATTGTAATGATTGATGAATGCCACTCTTCGGGCTTTCTTGGAAAGACAGGACGTGGTACGCATGAATTTAGAAATGTTATGGGAAGGGTAGATATTATTACCGGTACATTGGGTAAAGCTTTGGGTGGCGCAAGTGGAGGATTTACTTCGGGTAAAAAAGAAATTATTGAAATGTTGCGTCAGCGATCAAGACCTTACCTATTCTCAAACACAGTAGCACCAAGCATTGTAGGCGCTAGTATTGCTGTACTCGATATGCTTACTGAAACAACCGAACTAAGAGATAAACTTGAATACAATACAAAATATTTCAGAACAAAAATGACAGAAGCAGGTTTTGATATTAAACCTGGCGATCATCCAATTGTTCCGATTATGTTGTATGATGCAGTAGTTGCACAAAACTTTGCAGCCCAATTATTAGCAGAGGGTATTTATGTAATCGGCTTCTTCTACCCAGTTGTAGCAAAGGGTTTGGCGAGAATAAGGGTACAATTAAGTGCTGCACACGAACAAGCACATTTGGATAAAGCTATTACAGCATTTATAAAAGTTGGTAAGGAATTGGAAGTATTAAAATAAAAACAGTCTTTTATAAATTATGAAGAGCATATAGTTAAGCTATATCCTTTTATTTTTTGGAGGTTTATAATCAAAAGGAAGCATTGTTGCCATTTTTTCGTTCCATCCCCAAAAGCCATTTGAGAGCATATCTGTGCCTGAATAATACATACCATTAGATGTAATGTAAATAGGCTTATTATTAATTAATTGAATCGTAGATTCCTGAAAATTATAAGCATCTAATCGCATTTGCATTTTGGCATATTCGATTGGTTCTGATTTTTCCCGATAAATTATTTGTAAATAATCTGTAAAATTCAATACAGCAGTTGTACTATCATGAGCATAAGCAATACTATCACCTGGTAAAAGCTGATTGATTAAAATACTTTTCTCATCTGGTTCACCAAGTATCCGATTATAATAAAAACTTGAATCACTAAATTCACTTTCTCCAACATTAAAAGAACCATTTGAACCAATTCTAACAATAGCTTTGCCATTTGCCGCATTGGCTTTTAATTTATTGGATACAATTGCCTGTATTCGCTTCTTTTCTTCATTACGTACTTTTATAAGCTTTCTAACCTCAAACTTTTCATCCGCTATTTTATTGAGGTAAATAGCTCTCATAAAATGCATTACCGATCCATGATATGTATTTAATCTTTTTTTCTCCCAGCGATTTTGTTTGCCCTTTCTTTTTGTATCCATCGGAGTAAAGAACGGATATCCGGAATAGAACAATAGCGACTTTGCTTGGTTGTATTCAAAACTTACCAAATCGTACTTAATTTCATACCCCAATGATTCATTTATAATAACTAATGGTTCATTTGCAAAAGCTGAAAGAACTCTTCCTTTTTTATCATATCGAAATTTAATAGCAAATGTGTTTTTAATTATACAGTTGGCTGCATAAGCAGAATGTCCAATAAAACAGTCTAAAAACAACTTGCCCCATTTACTCCACCCATCTTTTTCATAAGACTTTACTACAACTTCTTTTAACTCTTGAACACGGGGTTTAAGAAAAATTTCTATGGTATTTAATTTATTTGATTGAATAGTTGTTTGGTAAGGTTCATACCCCATGCAAGAAACTATTAAATCGTATATGCCTTCTGGAAAATTATTTATAAAAAACTTACCTTGAGTATTGGTAGTTGTTCCAACAGATGTATTACTTAAATATACACTTGCAAATGGCACTAGCTGCTTCGTATCAGCAGAAAAAACAGTACCACTAAAGCTTTGGGCAAAAGCAACACTACAAACCCAAAATAAAATTAAGCTTAATACAAAACGCATTTCTAAAAATAAATAAATGACTTGAAAAATCAAATCAGGTAATGAAAATTAAAGTTAAGAAATGAAATTTAAACTACATCTCTTCTAAAAATTTTGAGGTTTTAACTAAAAGTTGAAAAATGCCAATGAATGGTATTGGGGTACAGACTCCATTGCTATTAACAATTACATTTATTTTGGCATGTTGCCATTGCCCAACAGCTTTTCGATATTTAATAAATACCCAAGGATCATCCCAATTGTTTGTAGAGTTAGTATTTGTTCTCCATGAATTATTCCAATTAAGGTCAAACTGTACATAAGTATAATTTTTTATATTATTTAACCCATATGAAGTATTCTGTTTGGATACTATTACATTAGATACAGCAATATTATTTGCATGTATACTAGCTAAAGGAAAACCAATAAAAATGGCTGAAGTAAGCATGTAAAAATTGATTGATTTTTCTTAGCAGAGGTGTAAAACATAGATCTTAATTTTAGAAATTTTTAAAAATTTGTTATATAAAAATGGATATCTCCTCATTTCAAAAAACTCTAAAAAATTAATAGTTTAAGAAAGAACCTTAAACTATATCTTTAATAATGTAAGAGTACAAAGAAAGTAGGGAGTAGAGAATGAGTACTATCAATTCATGTTATGATTCAAAACAATTTTTCTAATGATAAAAATTAATTTTTTTTTAATCGAAAAACCTGAAAATGTAATTAAATAAAAAGAAATAAGTTAGTACTTAAAAAACAAGTCATTACATTTATATTGTTGCTAGGTTTACATTTGCAGTAAAAATTTTCAATTATGCGTTTAGTATCTTTTTGGTCAATACTTTTATTTAGCACATCTATTTTTTCTTGTTCGCCCAATAATATAAAAGAAGATAAAAGTTTAAAAAAATATTTTGATGCCTATGGAGTAGATGGAACATTTGGATTGTTTGATAACGGACAAGGGAATTTTATCATATACAATTTGAGTAGATACAAGGATTCTGCCTATTTACCTGCCTCTACATTTAAAATTGTACATTCTTTAATTGGTTTACAAATTGGTAAAATTGTAAATGAAAAGATGATGATTAAATGGGATAAAATTACCAGATTGTTTCCAAATGGAGATACTGCAAAAGACTGGAATAAAGATTTAACAATGGAGGAAGCTTTCAAAACTTCTGCTGCACCTTATTACCAAGAAGTTGCAAGAAGAATTGGAATAGATACCATGCAAAGGTGGTTGGATAGTTTAGGTTATGGCACTAAAAAAATCACAACACACATTGATAGTTTTTGGCTGGATAATTCTTTAAAAATAAAAGCAGATGAACAACTAGGTTTAGTAAAAAAACTATACTTCAACCAATTGCCATTTACCAAAACCACACAAGATGTTGTTCGTAAATTGATGGTTCAGGAAAGCAACGCCAATTATATATTAGCATACAAAACAGGCTATGGTTTTAAAGAAAATGGCAAAGCACTCACATGGATGGTAGGATGGGTAGAAGAAAATAAACACCCGCATTTTTTTGTATTAAATATTGAAGGTGATCAATCAAAAGATTTAATGCCAATAAGAAAAAGTATCCTTAAAGATATTTTGAACCAACTGGGTTATTTGGAAGGGAAAATGTAATTTTAAAAGCACCACAACTAATTTAATAAAAGTATCATGCAACAATATTGCAACTCACTTACTCAATACAGTCGCTTAAAAACAAGAGAAGTAAAAATTGGCGATTTATTGTTGGGCAATTTTCACCCTGTTCGTGTGCAAACAATGACTACAACAGATACAATGGATACCCTTGCTACAGTTGAGCAAACAATACGTTGTATTGAAGCCGGAGCAGAACTAGTTCGCATTACTGCACCTTCAAAAAAAGAAGCAGAAAATTTACAAAATATAAAAGATGAATTGCGCAGACGCGGCTACAATACACCATTGGTTGCCGACATACATTTTACCCCAAATGCTGCAGAAATTGCTGCACGAATTGTAGAAAAAGTAAGGGTCAATCCGGGGAATTATGTAGATAAAAAAAAGTTTGAACAAATAGATTATACCGATGCAGAATATGCCGAAGAAATTGAACGTATTAGGGAACGCTTTTCCCCATTGGTTTTGATTTGTAAAAAACATGGAACTGCAATGCGTATCGGTACCAATCATGGAAGTTTAAGCGACAGAATCATGAGTCGTTATGGTGATACTGCAAACGGAATGGTAGAAAGTGCAATGGAGTTTTTACGTATTGCCAGAAGCCTCGATTACCACAATATTATTTTGAGTATGAAAAGCAGTAACCCACAAGTAATGGTGCAGGCTTACCGACTTTTGATACAACAAATGGACAATGAATTTGGTGAAATTTATCCTTTGCATTTGGGCGTTACCGAAGCAGGTGATGGTGAAGATGGACGTGTAAAAAGTGCAGCAGGAATTGGTACTTTATTAGAAGATGGAATCGGTGATACCGTAAGGGTTAGCTTAACTGAAGATCCTGAATTTGAAATACCGGTGTGTAGAGATTTGGTGAAGCGATATGAAGTGAGGAAGTCTGGAAGTCCCGAAGAAGAGAAGTCCGAAAGACAGGAAGACAGAAAGACGGAAGGTTTGATTCCGACGATTGCAGATACTTCGGATTTTCGTTTGCCGTATAGCCCGTTTGAATACAAAAGAAGAAAAACTTTTACAGTTGATAATATTGGCGGAACCCATGTGCCTGTTGTGATTGCCAACTTTGGCAAAGTAGAAAATATCACTCCAAATTCTTTAGAAAGTATTGGTTATAAATATGATGTTGCCACCGACAAATGGAATATTGGTGATGCAGCAGCGGATTATATTTTTACTGCAAAAGCTGAATTAAATTTTGCTTTGCCGGGAACATTGAAAGTAATTACATGGCCCAATTATGCAGCAACAGCAAGCGATTCGGCAAAATACATTCCCATCTTTGATGCAAAGGGATTTATAGAATCGGATGTTAAACACAACAGCATCAATTTTGTAATGATAGATTGTTTTAGCGATGCAACTGCTATCAATGATTTTACTTACTTAGATGAATTAGCAAATAATCCTTCAGTAGTTTTATGTTTGAGTAGTAAGAATATACATGCAATGCCTGCTGTTCGCAGAATGTTTATTGAATTGATGAACAGAAAAATTGAAAATCCTGTTGTAATAATTGTTGATAGCAACTGGCAAACAGCTGACGAACATTTGATTCATTATGCTACAGAAGCCGGCGCCTTATTATTGGACGGTTTTGGCGATGGGGTTTGTTTTGGAATGACAAACACTTCTTATGAAAATGCAGCTTCAACCAATGCAAGTGGAAGAAATTATTTAAACAATCATAGTGTTGAAGGATTCATTAACTCTACCGCTTTTTCCATACTTCAAGCAACACGTACCCGTATCTCCAAAACAGAATATATCAGTTGCCCAAGTTGCGGCAGAACATTATTTGATTTGCAAGAAACAACTGCAAAAATCAGAAACAGAACCAATCATTTGAAAGGCATTAAAATTGCTATCATGGGTTGCATTGTAAACGGACCCGGTGAAATGGCTGATGCAGATTTTGGTTATGTAGGCAGCGGCGTAGGAAAAATTACTTTATACAAAGGAAAAGAAGTAGTGAAAAGAAATTTGGACAGCGAAATTGCAGTAGATGAATTAATTAATTTATTGAAAGAAAATGAAGCTTGGGTTGAACCAAATGCTTAACAGGTTTGGGTTTCAAAGAGTTCAGTAAAGAACAAAGCGTACAAGTGTGCGACGCAACAAAAGTTCAACAGACATTCAAAAGCCGATAACAAAAAAATATGCAAACAGATTTCCTCGTTATAGGTAGTGGCATTGCGGGATTAACGTATGCTTTAAAAACAGCAAAACAATTTCCGGACAAAAAAGTATTGGTAATTACTAAAACCAATGCCGATGAAACGAATACCAAATACGCACAAGGCGGTATTGCAGGCGTGTGGGATGAAGACAAAGACAGTTTTGATAAACACATTGATGATACCTTAATTGCAGGCGATGGATTGTGCAATAAACATATTGTTGAAATTGTTGTGAAGGAAGGTCCGGAAAGAATCAGAGAGATGATTGAATATGGTGCAAACTTTGATAAAAACGAAAGTGGCGATTACGCGTTAGGGCGTGAAGGCGGACATAGCGAATACAGAATTCTGCACCACAAAGATGTTACGGGCAAAGAAATGGAACGTGCTTTGTTACATGAAGTTGCTGCAACACCAAATATTGAAATCAACAACCATTGTTTTGTAATTGATATTATTACACAACATCACTTAGGATATTTGGTTACAAAATCGACATTGGACATTACTTGTTTTGGTGTATATATTTTAAATTTAACGACCAATAAAATTGAAAAAGTTTTAAGCCATTTTACTTTACTGGCAACGGGTGGTTGCGGACAAGCATATAGAACAACTACCAACCCCAAAATTGCAACAGGAGACGGAATTGCAATGGTATACAGGGCTAAAGGAAGAATTGAAAATATGGAGTTTATTCAGTTTCATCCTACGGCGTTATTTGAACCGGGCGTTTCTCCTTCATTTTTAATTACAGAAGCAGTAAGAGGTGATGGTGGAATTTTGCGCAACAAAAATGGTGAAGCCTTCATGGAAAAATATGATGCAAGAAAAGACCTTGCGCCACGAGATATTGTTGCACGAGCTATTGACAATGAAATGAAAATTTCTGGAACAGAACATGTATACTTGGATTGCAGACACATGGGTAAAGAAAAATTCATTCACCACTTTCCTAATATTTACGAAAAATGTTTGTCTATAGGAATTGATGTTACACAACACATGATTCCCGTAGCACCTGCTGCACATTATAGTTGTGGCGGTATTAAGACAGATGAACATGCAAGAACTTCCATTCAAAATTTGTATGCCTGCGGCGAATGTGCAAGCACGGGATTGCATGGCGCTAATCGTTTGGCAAGTAATAGTTTGTTGGAAGCAATGGTGTTTGCACATCGTGCATTTTTAGATATTTTTACTCGATTAGAAAATGCTGAAACACTTGCTGCATCTGCATTTGCAGAAAATATTGGCAATGCAATTCCTGATTGGAATGCCAAGGGAACATCTGATCCAAGAGAAATGATTTTGATTACACAAAGTCAAAAAGAATTGCAGCAAATCATGAGTGATTATGTGGGCATTGTTCGATCGGATATAAGATTACAACGTGCCATGAAACGATTGGATTTGTTGTTTGAAGAAACCGAAAATCTTTACCGAAATACAAAAGTTTCACCGCAATTGTGTGAGTTGAGAAATATTATTACCGTTGGATATTTAATTGTAAAAGGTGCTGAATTCAGAAAGGAAAGCATTGGCTTACATTTCAATACAGATCATCCTTTGAAGAGTGAGTTGTTGCAGAATATTATTCTTTAGTTTTACAGTTATTTAGTTTGGAGTTTTATAGTTGGTTCGTTTAATTTCAAAACCTAAAATAATTTTTTTAATGGCTACAATTAAAAAATTTGAAGATTTAGAAGTTTGGCAAAAGGCAAGACTTTTAGAAAATAAAATTTATGAATTGTTTCAAACATCAAAATTATCAAAGGACTTTGAATTAAAAAATCAAATGAATAGATCTTCCGGATCGATTATGGATAATATTGCTGAAGGTTTTGGACGAGGAAGTAGAAATGAATTCATTCAATTTCTTACTATTTCAAGAGGCTCATTAACAGAATTACAATCACAACTTTATAGGTGTATGGACAGAGAATATATTACTACAGAATTATTTACAACCCATTATGCAATAACTGAAGAAGTTGCAAAAATGTTATCTACTTTTATAGCCTATTTAAATAAAAGCACTATGGCCGGGAACAAGTTTAAAGAGAGAATAACGATTAAAAAATAGAACACAACTAAAGAACTATATAACCAGAAACTAAAACATGTACTACCTCATATACCCACTCTTCTATCTTTTGTCATTGCTTCCGTGGAGGGTTATTTATTTTATTGGAGATGGGATTTATGTTTTAATTTACTATGTATTTGGATACAGAAAAGCAGTGGTGATGAGAAATTTATCCATTGCTTTTCCCGATAAAACAGAGCAAGAAAGAATTCGGATTGCAAAAGATTTTTACCACAATTTTATAGATACTTTTATTGAAACAATCAAACTAATTTCTATCTCTCCAAAAGCATTTGATAAACGTTGTGTTACTAATGCGGAGGTTTTAAATGACTTGTATAAAACAGGACAAAATATTCAAATTCATACCGGACATTTTTTTAACTGGGAATTTGGAAATTTAGGAATTGCAAAAAATTTGAAAGGCCGATTTATTGGTATTTATATGCCATTAACGAATCAAAACTTTAATAAGCTGATTGTTAAACTTCGAACAAAATTTAATACCATATTAATATCTGTGCCTGAGTTTAGAACAAGTTTTCATAATTACAACAAAGAACAATATGCATTGGGATTGGTTGCCGATCAAAACCCCGGCAATCCGAGCAAAGCAGTATGGTTGCCTTTTTTTGGAAAGATGGCGCCTTTTTATAATGGACCTGAAAAAGGTGCAGTACGCATGAATACTGCTGTTGTAATGATGAACTACTATAAAGTAAAACGTGGTTATTATAAAATAGATTTCACTGTACTTACTACAACACCAAAAGAATTACCGAGTGGTGAAATAACAAAAAAATTAATCGAATTTATTGAAGCCCGGGTAAAAGAAAGACCCGCCAATTATTTATGGAGCCACCGCAGATGGAAATGGGAATTTGAAGAAGAGAAATATGGACATTTGGTAATCAAATAATTTTCAAAAATAAAAAAGGGTTTCAATTTGTTCACCTGAAACCCTTTTTTGTATTATGTTACAGAGAATTGCATCAACTACATTTGACTACATTCTCTAAAAGGATAATGCTAATTAACTCTCAACCTCAACACTTTTTTCGATAGTAAATTTATCTTTCAATTCTTTGATAGCACCCCATCCTCCCAATACATTTCTTACATTATGCAATCCTTGTCGTTTGATAAGCGAAGCTGCAATTACACTTCTGTAACCACCGGCACAATGAACATACATATTGTGGCTATCATCCAAGTCTGCCATACTTCCCGGGTCTGTTAAATTAGTTAAAGGAATATTCATTGCCTGTGCCAAATGCCCATCTGCGTATTCATTTTCTTTACGAACATCTATAACTAATAACTGATCATCAAACGGAATATCCATTGCTAATTCATCCGCTTCAATATCTATAATCAAATCAATTTTCTCATTGGCATTTTTCCATGCTTCAAAACCACCTTGTAAGTAACCAACAAAATGCTCAAACCCAACTCTTGTCAAACGTACAATTGTTTCTTTCTCTTTACCAGTTTCTGTAACCAATAAAATGTTTTTATCAAAAGGCAAAATACTTCCAGCCCATTCTGCAAAGCGCCCTTCTAATCCAATAAAAATACTGTTTGGCACAAACCCTTCTGTAAATACCGTTGCTTTTCTAGTATCTACAATTATGGTATCATCCTGTGCAGCTTTTTCTTTGAATGCTGCAACAGACAACGGCTGCAAACCCTTATCTAGTATAGATTGCAAGCTATCGTATCCTTCTTTGTTAATTTTTGCATTAATCGGAAAATATTGTGGCGGTGCACTTAATCCTGTTGTAACAGCAGTAATAAAATCTGCTTTTGTTTGTTGTTGTAATGCATAATTAGAATGCTTTTGCGCTCCGATTGTACTGAATGTTTCAGGACCTAAATTTTTACCACAACTGCTTCCTGCACCATGTGCGGGATATAAAATAACATCATCTGCAAGGGGCATAATTTTAGTTTGCAAACTATCATACAACATCCCTGCTAAATCCTCCATGGTTAACTCAGCACCTTTTTGTGACAAGTCAGGGCGACCTACATCCCCAACAAACAAAGTATCTCCTGTAAATACAGCATGATCTTTTCCTGCTTCATCTTTCAATAAAAAACAACTGCTTTCCAAAGTATGACCGGGTGTGTGCATTACTTCAACAGTCAATTTGCCAATTGAAAAAATTTCTCCATCCTTGGCAACATGAACAGGAAATTTTGTTACCGTATCAGGACCGTAAACAATAGTAGCGCCTGTTGCTTGCGCAAGGTCAAGATGACCACTGATAAAATCAGCATGGAAATGTGTTTCAAAAATAAATTTGATGGTGGCATTTCGTTCTGTAGCCAATTGCAAATATTCATCAATATCTCTTAACGGATCGATCACAGCTGCAATGCCTTCACTTTCTATGTAATAGGCCGATTCGCTCAAACAGCCGGTATATAATTGTTTAATAAACATAATCAAGAATTTGCTGCAAAGATAAAGTTCTTCAATAGTTTTGAGAATGATAAAATAAAAGCAATAAAAAAGCCGACTGACACATTCATCAATCGGCTTTTAAGAATATGAATTAAATTATTTTATTCCGTGCATCATTTTTTGAAGCTTACGTGACAAGAAAAATAAAATCACAGCAGCAACTCCGGAGAAGCCAACAAAAATCATGAAGTATGTATGAAGATTGTCGATAGTAATACCTAGAAAAACAGGCTTAGGTCCGGTTGATGCAGGATCAGGATATAATGAACTCATTGTACCTGCCAATTTATTTCCTGTAGCAATTGCCATAAACCAAATTCCCATCATCAAACTTGTAAATCTTCCTGGAGCTAATTTATTTACCATGGATAATCCAATCGGACTCAAACACAATTCACCTACAGTATGTAAAAAATACAAACCAGATAACCATAAAATACTCACTTTAACTGCAGGATCGCCGGTGGTTCCAAATGCAATAAATAAAAACCCTAAAGCAAGAAAACCCAATCCCATAGCTTGTTTCATAGGCGCTGGTGGTTCAAAACCTTTCTTTGCCAACTTCTCCCAAAGCAATGCAAATATGGGTGCAAGCAACACAATATAACCGGCATTAAAACTTTGGAAATAACTTGCCGGCATTTCCCAACCAAAAATTTTTCTATCAGTTTGTGCATCTGCAAAAAAGGTAAGTGATGCTCCTGCTTGCTCAAAACACATCCAAAAGAAAACAACAAATAACATGATGATTACAACTACTGTCAGACGCTCTTTTTCAATTTTTGTAAGTGAACGATCGGTAAGAATTGCGAATGGCAAGCACAATGTCATACCATAAATTGCAGAACCCCAAAAGTCAACTTTCAAAACTAAATGAATCAATGATATTGCAGCAACAATAGATGCTATTAAAATAATAATTTGAGAATTACTGAACCCTGTTTTTGAACTGTCTTCAGTACTAACGGCATCGTTTGATTTATTTGGACTAACACCCAATTGAACACCGGAAGGTGAAATAACATATTTATCTTTTGTGTAGTAGAAAATTACCAAGCTCACCAACATACCAATTCCGGCTGCAAGAAATCCCCATTTAAAATCTACATTCTCACCCAAATATCCACACACCAAAGGCGCAACAAAAGCACCTGCATTAATACCCATGTAAAAAATGGTATAAGCTCCGTCTTTCCTGCTATTTTCAGTATCTAAATATAATTGTCCAACCATTGTTGAAATATTTGGCTTAAAGAAACCATTTCCAAAAATCAAAAATGCCAACCCTGTCCACAATAATGTTTGAGACAAACCTGATGTACTAGGCATTGAAGCACAACTGAATAAAATGAACTGACCCAAAGCCATCAATAATCCTCCAACAAAAATTGATTTTCTATTTCCCCAATATCTATCGGCAACATACCCTCCAATTAACGGAGTTAAGTACACCAATCCTGTATAACTTCCATAAATATTACTTGCATAGGATTTGTCAAAAAACAAATACTTCGTCATGAACAATACAAAAATTGCTCTCATTCCATAATAGCTGAAACGCTCCCAAAATTCAGTTGCGAATAGCACATACAACCCTTTAGGATGTCCTTTTTGTTCAATGGCAGTTTGACTCATACGATTTTTTTTAGTGTTCAAATTTAATGTGGCTCAAAATACAGAGAATTTTTTACAATTAAATCCTTGTTTTAAAAATGTTGCATAAATACAAAAAAATGAAAGTTCAAATTCAAATTTCCCAATTACTTTCGCCTTACTTTAATACAACAAACTACTATGAATATTTTATTACTTGGCAGCGGTGGCCGTGAGCATGCAATGGCTTGGAAAATGACACAAAGTCATCATTGTGATAAACTATTTATTGCACCTGGAAATCCAGGAACTGCATTAATAGGAACAAATGTAATAATAGCACTTACAGACTTTGAAGCTATACAAAATTTTTGCCTAGAACAGAATATAGATATTGTAGTCGTAGGACCCGAAGAGCCTTTGGTAAAAGGTATTACAGACTTTCTTACTGCTACAAATAACAATAAAAAATGGAATGGAATTGTAGTCGGGCCTTCAGCAAATGCTGCACAATTAGAAGGTAGTAAAGCTTTCAGCAAAGCCTTTATGAAAAGGCATCAAATACCAACTGCGGGTTATGCTGAATTTACTTTAAACAATTTTGAGGAAGGGAAAAAATATATTGCACAACACAGCTTACCTGTGGTATTAAAAGCCGATGGATTGGCAGCAGGAAAAGGGGTTGTAATCAGTGAAACGCATGATGAAGCTTTACAGGTTTTTGAATCAATGATTGTAGACAAACAATTTGGTGAAGCAAGCAGTAAAGTTGTGATTGAAGAATTTTTAAAAGGAATTGAAGTAAGTGTATTTGTATTAACGAATGGAAAAGATTACCAAATTATTGGTCATGCAAAAGATTACAAACGCATTGGCGAAGGCGATACAGGATTGAATACCGGTGGTATGGGCTGTGTAACCCCTGTGCCTTTTATGGATGAATTGTTTATGCAAAAAGTGGAGTCAAAAATCATTCAACCCACAGTTGATGGATTGGAAAAAGAAAATTTTATTTACAACGGATTTATATTTTTTGGTTTGATGAATTGCAATGGCGAACCTTATGTAATTGAATACAATTGCAGATTGGGAGATCCTGAAACAGAAGTTGTTTTACCAAGACTAGAAACTGATTTGGTCAGTTTATTTGCAGCAATGGATAATGGTACTTTGGCTGATACCAATATTACTTTCCATGAAGGCAGCTTTGCCACTGTAATGGCTGTGAGTGGCGGTTATCCGCAGGATTATGAAAAAAATAAAATCATTCATTTGCCTGATGCAAAAACCAATGATAGTCTGATTTTTCATGCAGGAACAAAACAAAATGAAGCGGGTGAATTGGTAACAAATGGAGGTCGTGTTTTGGCAGTTACTTCACAATCAGATACTATTACACTTGCTGTTGAAAAAAGCAAAGCAGTATTAGAGAAAATTAGTTTTGAAGGCATGTATTATAGAAGAGATATTGGATGGGAGTTTTAGTTTTTTAGTTTAAGAGGTTTAGAAAGTTTAGTAGTTTAGGTAGTTTAGAAAGTTCATAAATACATATGCTTTCAAGGATTTTGGCAAAATTTATGTTCTGTGGTTAGAAAATTATTTCATTTAAAAACTAATTCTAAAACTTCCAAACACACCAAAATTTGATGTCTGAATTTTAGGATCATTTTCGGGTAACACACGCCACACAAAATCTACACGAAAGATTTTAAAGATATTATCAACCCCAGTACTTAGTTCCAAATACATTTTATTATCTAGAGATTTGTATGGATAATTTCCAACGAAATTGAGTTTTTTATTTTCATCATTGATATTTCCGGTGACTCCTTTCACACTATAAAATTGTCTGAATTTTAATTTGCGTGTTAGTGGTATATATCTAAACAACCCGCTGCCAATATTATGTTCTACGCTGAATCCAGCAAATGCATCTGCTACATATTCAAAGCGATTCATCAAATTAAATGCATAGCGATTGTAATAATACATTTCATTACCCGGCAATAATTCTAAAAATTGAAAAGGCACCGTACCATAAACCTTTCCGCCAAAGAAATTATAATTTAATCTTCCATGAGGCGCAATACTAATATCATCTGAAACTGTTAAATCAAATTTATCATACTGATAACTGCTTTTCAAAACACCCGGCCATCCATGTGTAAACCGAAAATCAACAATCGGATAATTACTGCCCAAAGAAGCACGATAAAAATTATCACTTAAAAACCTTTCAGCATAAGCATATTTAATACGAAAACTTGTTTCAAAAGTTTTTAGTGGTGTGCCATTATTTACTGGAAATAGTGATTGATCAGGTAAATTTATTAAAGACTCAAATGCTTTACTAGAGGCCGTTGCCCCAAATGAAAAACCAGTGTTGGTTTCTTTAAAAAATTCTGCTCTTAT
Organism: Chitinophagaceae bacterium; assembly: GCA_947488765.1. Classification (GTDB taxonomy): domain Bacteria; phylum Bacteroidota; class Bacteroidia; order Chitinophagales; family Chitinophagaceae; genus UBA1930. Next base: position 18,482 of record CANLAE010000010.1, read on the forward strand.
TTCTTCGGCACGTTGCATTTTAAAAGGAATGCCTGGACGACGAAACCACGTAGCAAAAATATTATCAGAACCCAATTGATCATAATATACCTGACCATTATCAATACCATTTCTATAACTTAGATGCAAATAAGTCCAGGGATTTCTGTTGAATAAATAACGCATTTCTAATTTGCCTTTATACCGCTTATCAGAAAAACCATAAGCCATATAACCATGCAGATATAAGTTTTTGTTGAAGCCCGTATTGGTTGCTACGTCAAACCTTGTTCTGATACCTTCATACGGATTTGCACTAAGCCAATAAAACCAAGGACCGATTGTAATATTACCAATGTCTTGTGTACCTAATGCTACTGCACGCAATATACCACGATATAGCTTGAAGGTTGGATTATTATTGAGTGTATCCCAAACTTTGTAAACAGTTGTTTCATTTTTATTCAATTGCTCATGTCTGTTTGCTGCCCAAAAGCTATCAGCAAAGCTTGCTGATGCTGCATTTAAATCAACCTGTTGGGATTTTTTATTTTGTTGTAAGTTAGTGGTGATGGAGCTATTATTGAAAACTACATTTTTATAGGTTGTCGTTTTTCTGCCAATCAATGCAAGTTTGGATTTACCTATTGGTGCAATGTCTGCAACAAATTTATCTTTATACAAAAACCAAATACTATCTTGTAATAACTTAAATTCCTGGATTAATGTTAAGCCTGAAATGTAATTGATATTGGCATCTACACTTGGTCTGAGTGTAATTTTTTGAATGGCATAACTTGTATCATTTACCCAGCAATCACCTTCAAAAACATCAGTACCTTTTTGTTTTGGTGTGAAGCGTAAATGCACCAATCTTTTCTTATTTAAATATTGCGTATCCAGTAATTTAAAGTTGTAATATTTTTCTCCGTTATCATTCAGCGGACTAATAAATTGTTTATCAAAAACAGGAAGGAAATTTTTGTACACATTGATATTTTGGTACATGCCACCCAATTCTTTAATGATACTTTCATTTTCTATACCGTTGGTTTTAGTGGCTTTGATATACTCATGAATTCTTTCGGGTGATTTTTGAAAATAATAATCTGATAAAGTTTCTGTTAAAAAAATAGGCAAATATTTTGTTGCTTCAGAAGTAGAATCTACATAACTCAAAACAAAATTTAATGGCTTCAATAATTTATTATTACCCAGTTTATCTTTATTGACATTGTTTAAATCAAGTTCGAGTTTATTGTAAATTTCGTAGGCATAATTATCCCAACGGGTTTTATCGTTGATTAATTTGTTTTTTATGATACGTTTCCAAAACCACAATGCCCTGTTGTATTTACTTTTTACAATAGCTTCGCCGGAAGGTGGCAATACTTCTAAATGAACCACAAACGAAGCCGAGTCTTTGATCAATGAGAAAGGAATAGAAACGATTTTATAACCAACACTTGAAATTTGGAATGTATCATTATTGTAAAATTGATTGGTGCTGATTGAAAATCTGCCCAAAGTATCAGTTAAGCCTCCTGTTTTTGCAGATTGTAAAAAGACAGAAACAAAAGGAATTGGTTCATCACTTTGTTTGTCTTTTACAAAGCCAATAATTTTTTTAGGCTGTGCAATTGATACAAAACAAATGAATGTTGTGATTAGAAAAAAAAGACTATGCTTATATGAAGCGTTTTTCATGAGATCTCCAAAAATAAATGATAGTTAGCCACTTATAAAATTGTTTTTACAATTGGTCTATTATTTCTGTTAAAATAAAATTTATCTGATCACCAATAGCTTTTAAAAGAACAATCAAAAAAAACGCACCTTTACAATCTGTAAATAAACTTGCAGCACAAGAAATAAGCACATGAAAATAATTATTACAGCAGCAACAAAAAATGAATGGATGCAGGCTTCCAAACAAATTGCTGCACTTTCAAAAGTTAATAAACCTAAACACCAAATTATATTTCACCAAAGTGGTGTTGGCATGTTGTCAACAGCTGTTTCTTTAATGAAAGTTATTGCATCTGAAAAACCAAATTTCATCATTCAAGTGGGGATTGCCGGCACTTTTAATAGTAGTCAATCATTGGCAAAAGTCTTTGTAATAAAACAAGAATCAATTGGTGATTTGGGTGTTACCGAAAAAGGCACTTGGAAAGATATTTTTAATTTGCAACTGCAAAAAAATAATACACCGCCATTTATAAAAAAACATTTACCAAACCAATGGTTAAAGCAATATAACTTATTGAAATTGCCCGCTGTTGTTGCTGTTACTGTAAACGAAATTACCACGCAAAAAAAACGTAAGGAACAAATTATACAGCACTACAATCCTATCCTTGAAAGCATGGAAGGTGCAGCATTGCATTATGTTTGCAGAACAATGGATATCCCTTTTTTACAACTGCGTGCTACCAGTAATTATATTGGGGAAAGAAACAAAACGAAATGGTTATTGAAAGAAAGTATCGAAATTTTAAATGAATCATTGGTTCAACTCATCAACAAGTTGTAGAAAATAATAACAGAAAAAAATCATGAAACTTACCCTTGGATTTTCACCTTGCCCCAATGATACCTTTATTTTTGATGCATTGGTGAATCATAAAATTGATACAGGAGGTTTGGAGTTTGATGTTGTCTTGGAAGATGTTCAAACCCTTAATGAATGGGCATTACAAGAAAAATTAGATATTACAAAAATCAGCTTTGGCGTGCTGCCATTATTACTAAATCATTACACAGTATTAAATAGTGGCAGTGCATTGGGTAAGGGTGTAGGACCATTATTGGTTTCAAATAAAATTTCAGACAGCTCAAAATTAGAAGATGCAACAATTGCTATTCCCGGAGAAAACACAACCGCTCATTTATTGTTTTCGCTTGCATATCCTAATGTGAAGAAAAAAAAATACATGGTGTTTCATGAAATTGAAAATGCAATACTCAATGGCATTGTAGATGCTGGTGTTATCATTCATGAAAATAGATTTACCTACCAACAAAAGGGCTTGAAAAAAATAATGGATTTGGGTGAATATTGGGAACAACAATTACAAATACCCATTCCATTAGGCGGAATTGTTGCACATCACCGATTAAGTGAAAATACCAGATTACAAGTTGATCAATTGATTCGTAAGAGTGTAGAATATGCATTTGAAAAATATCCACTCATTTCAGAATATGTACAATTGCATGCACAGGAAATGGAACAAGAAGTAATGAAACAACATATTGATTTGTATGTAAACAATTACTCCATCAACCTTGGTGCAGAAGGAAGAGCCGCGATTGAAAAATTATTGGAAGTTGCTAAGAGGGGAAGTTAGGAAAGTCAGAAAGTCGGTAAGACCGGAAGTTGATTGTGTTTTAAACTATCTAAACTATTAAACTTGATAAACTCCTCAATGAACTAACTATAAAACTAAACAACAGCTACCCCTTCATATCATTCATACTAATTCGCTCGGTGCAAAATCCAATTTCATTTTCATCGTTACTGCTGATGATAACCATTTTATCTGAACAATATTTTTGTATAAGCTGATGGTATAAATCATAGCCTGTTACATCCAAGTTGGTACAAGGCTCATCTAATAATAATATTGGCGAATTGCTAAAAATTGCTTGGGCTAATTTTACGCGTTGTTTCATACCACTACTATAATACCTGATTTGTTTAGTAGCTGCTTTTTCTAATCCAATAACAGCAATAATTTCAGCTACAGAAAGCATCAATGGTTTAAATACGGAATGAAATTGAAGAAATTCTGTTACCGTCATTTCCTCAACCAATTCCAAATAAGGTGCAGCCATTGAAATGTATTGATACAAATTTTCAGATTCAATTTCAGTTGCTGTATGGAAGTTAGCAATTGAATTAGATTGTGTTGTAACATAAATTTTACCTTCGCTTACATTGGTGCTGCTTGCAAGCACTTGCAGCAAGGTACTTTTACCGCTTCCATTGGGTCCGGTAATAGCATAATTTTTACCCGATTGAAAAGTGTAGTTAAGGTTGCGGAAAATCCAGTCTCGGTTAAATTTTTTACCGGCATCAGTAAGTGCAATAGTAACCTTTTCTGCCAGTAAAGCTGGTTTTGTAGCAAGTGACCCATCCATCAAAAAATCACTCAAGGGTAAAAATTAAAAGTTGAATAGAAAAAATATTTGTCTCAGAATCAGGAATTAATCTTCGTCAGTTAATCCTTTTGTAAACTTTTTGATAATCCCTCTTCCGCTGTCTCTTATAAAAGTTACAATCTCATCACGTTCATCGCTTGCCTTGATTTCTTCTTCGATAAAATCAACTGCCTGAGATGTGTTCAATCCTTTATTATAAATAATTCTGTAAATATCCAACACATGATTAATCTTATCTAATGTAAACCCTCTTCTTTTTAATCCAACACTGTTTACACCTCCGTAACTTAAAGGATTACGAACTGCTTTGATATAAGGTGGCACATCTTTACTTACCAAACTTCCTCCAGCAATAAATGTATGTTGACCAATATGCACAAACTGATGCACTGCACTCACACCACCAATTATAGCATAATCACCAACTATTACATGTCCTGCAACCTGCACACTATTACTCATAATACAATGATTGCCAATAATACAATCATGAGCTATGTGGCTATATGCCATAATCAGGCAATTGCTGCCTACTATCGTTTTACCTTTTTCTTCTGTACCTCTATTCACAGTTACAAATTCACGGATAGTGGTATTATCGCCAATTTCAACGGTGGTTTTTTCACCACTGAATTTTAAATCTTGAGGTATTGCACCAATTACAGCACCCGGAAAAATTCTACAATTTTTTCCAATTTTAGTGCCTTCCATAATAGTAACATTACTGCCAATCCAAGTGCCTTCGCCAATAGTTACATCTCCATGTATTACTGTAAAGGGATCAATTTTTGTATTAGAAGCAACCTTAGCATTGGGGTCAATGTAAGTAAATGGATGTGTCATTCAGTTTTGTTAAGTGTGTAATTTTTGTTTTTTGCAATTTTTTCTGATTGCAACTTTCTAATTATTTTTTAAGATACAATTTTTCCTTAATTCGCTGCATCTAATTATTTCTCCTTACTACTTGTGCTACCAAGTCAGCTTCAGTAGCAACTTTTCCATTTACATATACCGTTCCTTTCATTTCACAAATGCCCCTGCGAATAACACCTACCATTTCCATTTTCAAAAGCATTGTATCTCCGGGTCTCACCATTTGTTTAAACTTACAATTATCAATTTTTAAGAAATAAGTATCGTATTGTCCTTCGGGCATAGAATTAATACATAATATACCACCCGTTTGTGCCAATGCTTCAATCTGCAAAACACCAGGCATTACAGGGTTTCCGGGGAAATGACCCACAAAAAACCATTCATTAAAAGTTACATTTTTTACACCAACAATTTGATTGTCGGTTAATTCAATAATCTTATCCACCAATAAAAAAGGATGACGATGTGGTAATGTTTTTTCAATTTCTTGTAAAGTAAATACAGGCGGTAATGTTGGATTATAAACCGGTACGTCTTTTACATGCTTGTTCTTCTTGATGTACTGCTTTATTTTTTTTGCAAAATCAACATTACTGCTATGTCCGGGTCTGTTTGCAATAATTCGCGCCTTAATTGGATAACCAATCAACGCCAAATCTCCTACTACATCCAATAGCTTGTGTCTTGCAGGTTCATTCGGAAAACGAAGCTCCAAATTATTCAAATATCCCTCAGATTTAATTTCAATTTTATCCCTTTTAAAAGCCTTAGCCAATCTGTTCATTTCATCTTCATTAACCGGCTTATCTACTACTACAATTGCATTGTTAATATCCCCGCCTTTCACCAAATCATTGTCCAGTAACATTTCCAGCTCATGCAAAAAACAAAATGTTCTGCAAGGTGCAATTTCCGTTTTAAATTCTTTAATCGATTTCAAACCAGCATGCTGTGTACCCAATACCGGACTATTAAAATCTATCAATGTTGTAATCTGATAATCCAAGGCCGGCATTGCCACCATCTCTACACGTTTGGCTTCATCATACAAATAAATATTTTCATCTATACTGTACCATATTTTATTCGCTTCCTGTTCTAACACACCAGCTTCCTCAATCAACCTTACAAATGGTTCGCTGCTGCCATCAATAATCGGGATTTCAGGCCCATTCAATTCTATCAAAGTATTATCAACCCCCATGCCCACCAAAGCTGCCAGCACATGCTCAACCGTACTTATTTTAGCATCTCCAACTTGTAAAGTAGTTCCCCTGCTTGTATCTGTTACCAAATCACAATCAGCTTTTATAATCGGCTGATTTGGTAAATCAATACGTTGAAATTGAATGCCAAAACCCGGATTCGCAGGTTTCAAAGTCATATCTACCAATACTCCTGTATGCAAGCCTGTACCACTGATACTAATAGAACTTCCCAACGTATGTTGCTTATCAGGATTAAAATGTATGTCCATATAATTATTTTTTTGGGTAACGATCACCTTCAGAATACTCAACTTTTGTGGCGTCGCACCCTTCAACGATTAGAATACAATTCGGCAAAAATAAGTGATACTTATGAAAGCTGTCCCTGATTTAAAAATACAGATAAAGGTTCATGAGGTTCAAAAGGTTCAAAAAGTTGAAAATGTTTTCCTAATTCCGACTTCCTCGACCTCGGACTTTCCCAACTTCCCGTCATCCGACTTTACCGTCTTTCCCGTCTTTCAGGACTTCATTGACTTTCCCGACTTCCCAACTTCACCAATTCCTCAACCAATTTCTCCAACTCTTTAATTCGTTTCTCTAAGTCTGGTAAGTTTTTCACCAATGCCTGACTACGAAGTGAAGCTGATGCAGGCTGTGCAGGATTTCCCGTAACAGTAGCATTGATATTTTTTATCGTTTTAGTAATACCACTTTGTCCGGCAATCTTGCTGCCATCTGCAATACTAATGTGTCCGGCAGTTCCAACTTGTCCGCCCATCATTACATTCTTACCAACTTTAGTACTGCCACTAATGCCACATTGCGCAGCAATAACCGTATTATTTCCTACTTCTACATTATGTGCAATTTGAATAAGGTTGTCTAATTTAACCCCTGTTCTGATAATTGTACTTCCAATAGTTGCTCGGTCTATTGTAGTGTTGGCGCCTATTTCAACAAAATCTTCAATTACCACATTTCCAATTTGCGGAACTTTTTTGTAACCACCATCTGCTTGTGGAGCAAAACCAAAACCATCACTTCCTATTACCGTACCGGCATGAATGGTAATATGTTTACCCAACTTACATTCATGATACACTTTTACGCCGGGATGCAAAGTTGTATCATCTCCAATCGTTACATTGTTTCCAACAAATGCACCGGGATAAATTTTTACATTGTTTCCAATGCTTACATTGTCACCGATATAAGCAAATGCACCAACAAAAACATGGTTACCTATAGTTGCTGTTGATGATACATAACTCGGTTGCTGTATGCCTTGTAATTGGTGTGCTTCCATCTCCTGGTATTTGCCCAGTAAAATTGCAAATGCACTATATGCATCAGATACACGAAGTAAAGTAGCTGCAACAGGACTTTTGAGTTGTAAACTATTATTGATAATGATTACAGAAGCTTCAGTTGTATATAAAAAATCTTCGTATTTAGGATTTGCCAAAAAAGCCAGCTGACCTGATTTTGCTTCTTCAATTTTTCCAAAGGAATGAACCGATACCATGGCATCGCCTTCTATTGTTGCACTGATTAATAAAGCTATTTGCGACGCAGTAAATGTCATATTAGGGGTATAGTTGTTACAAATTGATTTTTGAAAACACAACAAAATTGTATTTTATAACGAACAAATGTAGAATTTTTTAATTGGCGCTGAAATAGTTTGATGAATCAAAGAATTGTCAATAGCCGCAATATCTTTAACCGTGCCATCTTTAAATAAAATATTAATTCGCTCATCCTGCGATTGATACATTGTATTATTGGCAGTTCCGGTAAACACAAAATAGGATGCAATTGATTCATCCACGCCCAATTGCTTTGCCGCATCAGCTAATTTTTCTTGCACTTCAGCTGCTTCAAAAGGTTCTGCCTGTAATTTAATTTTCAACAATTGCCTGTTGAGTAATCTTTTACAAAGTTCACTCAACACAAAATCCGGATGATGACTCCAGCGTTTTATGGCAAATGAAAAATCAATATCATCCAACTGGCAAAACTGATTCAATGTTTCTCTGTTCATTTTGCCATCAAAATTGTACAAGAAAAAATCTGTTGCACCTCCAGTTTTTAATGCCTCAATACCATTTGCACTCAATTCTCTTACACGCTTTAAAATATTGCCCAGCATCACCTCAGCACTCATTACGGTTTTATGCAAGTAAACTTGCCAGTACATTTGTCTTCGTGCCACTAAAAACTTTTCAATACTGTAAATTCCTTTTTCTTCTACCATCAACTCATCTTCATGTACTACCAGCATTTTTAAAATTCTATCATAACCAATCACACCTTCACTTACTCCCGTAAAAAAACTATCTCTTGTTAAGTAATCCATTCTGTCAACATCCAATTGCCCACTGATTAATTGATGTAAAAATTTTCTTGGATACTTATCTGTAAAAATTTCAATTGCTAAATCAAGTTGTCCACCCAAATCTTCATTCATCACCTGCATTATTTGCAAACTCAATGTTTCGTGATGTACACCGGATAAAAATTTATTTTCAAGTGCATGCGAGAACGGACCATGACCTACATCATGCAGTAAAATACCTGCTTTCACAGCAACTTCTTCTTCTACAGAAATAACTGTGCCTTTATTTCTTAATTCAGTTACAGCCAAACACATCAGGTGATACGCTCCTAAAGAATGGTGGAGTCTTGTATGTACTGCGCCGGGATACACTAGATAAGCCAATGCCATTTGATGAATTCTTCGAAGTCTTTGATAATAAGGATGTGCAACAATATCAAAAATCAAATCATCCGAAATAGTTATAAATCCGTATACTGGATCATTGATTATTTTTCTTTTTAAAGACATTGTATAATTTTAAATAACAATAAAGATAAAGGGTTCTGTTGAAAGGTTAAAGCCATTAGCTTACTTAAAGCAACTGAGGACATCGTATTAACAATAGCACTTGAAATTTTTAATAATATCCATCGGTTAGAATTACATTTGCAATCAGATTAATTTGCTTGTTGCATAGAATCAAATACCATGAAGAAATTGTTTTATACCGCTTTCCTATTGACCTTAATAATTGCCGGTTATGCATTTATTTCAACTACTCCTATAAATACAAGAGCAAAACTTGGAGAAAAATTATTTTTCGAAAAAATATTGTCCAAAGATTCTTCTGTAAGCTGTGCCAGTTGTCATAAACCTGACTTTGGTTTTGCAGATACAAGTGCATTTAGTTTGGGTATTCACAATCGTTTAACCAAACGCAATACACCAAGTGTATTGAACATGAAAAATAGACCTTACTTTTTTTGGGATGGAAGGGCTGAAAGCCTTGAAAAGCAAGCATTAATGCCAATTTCAAATCCCGATGAAATGGGGCTTCCAATACAAGAAGCTATTGAAAGATTGAATAAAAATGAAACTTACAAAAAATTATTCATTAACATATTTGGAACAAAACCAAATGCTAAAAACTTAGCTGCTGCATTTGCTGCATTTGAAAAAACTTTGGAAACGGGCGATAGCAAATTTGATTTGGCATTTGATAATAAAGGCAAACTGTCAGCACAGGAAGAACGAGGAAGGCAATTGTTTTTGAGTGATGAAACCCATTGTTTTGATTGCCATAAAAGAGAGGATTTTACAACGGATGAATTTAAAAATATTGGTTTATACGACAATGATCAATCAACAGATAAAGGGCGATTTGAAATTACAAAAGACAGCAGCGATTTAGGAAAATTCAAAATTCCGGGACTACGCAATATTGCCCTTACAGCACCTTACATGCATGATGGCAGGTTCAAAACTTTAGAAGAAGTTGTGGAGTATTACAACAATACAAGTGCATTCGTTAGCAATCCGATCAACATTGATGAAACAGTTGAAAAACCTATGGGATTAAGCAAGCAGGACAAAACAGATTTAGTCGCATTTTTGAAAACCCTTACAGGAAAAAAACAGGCTGCTAAAATTAAAAAATAACCGTTGCGGTAAATTAAAAGTAAAATTATTTGTGTAAAGTATCAGTTGCCATTTCATGATGTGCAGCTGTATCTTTTGCTTCATGTGATGTTGCAGAATGAGCGTCACTTTTATGTTCTGCTGGCGCTTCTCCTACTGATTCATGCGTAGTACCTGAATGTGCATTCTTAGGTTCATAATTACCATGGCATTGCATAAATAACATTAAAATACAAAAAACAGTTGCAAAAGAAAGAAAAGCAGTAAGGGTAAATTTTTTTGTATCTCCTTCAAAATGTTGTGCCATAGAATTTTATTTTTCGGTGTGAAGATAAAATAAACAGCGTTATTGAATATGATTTTTTCAAAAAAATTCTCAGGAATCATTTTATTATTTCACAAAATGCATCATTTGTAAAATAATATCAGGGTTGGGACAATTCTGAGCATAATAATCTTGTTCGCTTAATTTACAAACTCCCGGGTAGTCTCCTTCTTTCATTTGCATATCAATAATAATTTGGAAATGAAGATGTGGAGGCCAATTACCATTTTCGAGAGGCTGTCCAAAATGTGCAATTAATTGACCCTTTTCAACAGACATTCCTCTCTTTATATGTTGCAAATCGGCCAATGCAAGATGTCCGTATAATGTATGAAAAATACAATCTTCCAGTTGATGCTGAAGAATAATTGTAGCGCCATAATCTCCAAAATTATCATTGAATGCAAAGCTGTGAACAACTCCATCTAATGGCGCAAATACAGGTGTTCCGGCATTTCCCCAGATATCAATACCTAAATGAAGTGTTCTTGGTTCCTCAATTTGCAGATCACCATTTATAGAATTTTTTGAAATAGTATTGCCAAAAATTTTACTTCGCTGGTATAAACTTCTTTGTTCAAGATATCCTCCTATGCCCAATATAGCATTGTGATTTTGTAGTTCGGAATTGAGATGTTGAGAAAACTGTTCTGTATCCGAAATCAACTCTTTTGTTAGTTGCCCATTCTCCAATGAAAAATCCATTTGAACAATTGATTCATGTGTTGGATTAAAAGCAACAACTTTTGAAAATAGGAATTGATGTTTTAGAATTGTTTCTTTGATATTTCCCATCATGATACAAGATTAATTTAAAAATTGGATATTTACATCCAATTATTTCAAGTAATATAAAATCATAACACCTAATTTATTTTATATTCATTAACAATAACTTTACAAAAAAATGATGAAAAAAATTAAGTATTTACTGATAGCAGTTGCTTCAATTATTAGCAGTTGTAAAAAAAATGATTCTGGTTCTGGAACAACTACAGATACTTATTTACCATCAACTGTAGGCAGCAATTGGACCTATAAAATGGTAACTGCAGGCGGCACTCCCACAACGGGAACTTTTACAGTATCAAATAAAGATACAAGTGCTAATAACAGGACTTATAATGTTGTATCAGGCACTACAGGATCGAACCAATACTATTCAAAAAATGCAAATGATTATTTTACTTTGAGAGCTGTAGGCACCTCGGCTTTGGAATTATTAATCCTAAAAGATAACCTTGGTGTAAATGGCACTTGGAATACAAGTCAAGTTTTAAGTGGATTAGCCGGATTGCCGGCGGGAATTACATCAATAACAATTAATACTTCATATAAAATTGAAAGTAAGGGAGGTTCGAGATTGGTAAATAATACAACATACAACAATGTAATAAAAGTTAGAGCCGATTTAGTTGCAGCAGTTCCTTTGGCAGGTAACTTAAACTTTGGCTTTTGCGAATTTTATTTTTCTAAGAATATTGGCATCATTGAAAGTAATATTCAAATTGCTAATACAACAGCCGGAGTAAATATTAATGAAGTTTATACCTTGCAATCGTACATTATTAAATAGTAGTAATCTGGTGTTTGGTATCTGATAAAATATTATCTAAAGTCCATTGTAAACGTTGTTGCAATGGACTTTTTCTTTCTGCACAATTTTGCTTGTCACAAATACTGCAGCTGAAAGGCAGACATGGATCCGTGTGTACAAAAAATTCAATGCTATCGCCAAAATTATTTTTAATCAAATCTGTAAGTGCATCAATTTCTAAATGGGCTTCATGAACATTTAAAAACCAGGGCACTGTCAAATGACAATCAATGTGAAGCAAACTACCGTATTTAATTACTCTTAGATTATGCAAATCAACCCAGTTTTCATTTCTGTTGTTGTTTAATACCTGTACCATTTCATTCAATAATTCAATATCAGCTTCATCCATAATTCCTGCCAATGATGAACGTAAAATTTTATACCCGTTGTAAATAATTAAAACTCCGGTAATCAATGCAATTACTTTATCGAGCCAATATAATTTTGTAACCAACATCAAAAACAAACCTGCAACTATTGCCAAAGTTGAATAAGTATCTACTTGCAAATGTTTACCGTTTGCTCTCAATGCGAGTGAATTATTTTTCTTTCCAAGAGTGATACAAAAATATCCGGCAATAAAATTGAGTACAGCAGTAAAAGCTATTAGCCAAATCCCTGCATCAAGTTTTTCAATTTTTTGTTCTTGAAAAAATGTTTCTACAGATTGATAAATGATAAATAATCCGGCTGCTACAATCAACGTGCCTTCGACAGCAGCTGAAATAAATTCAGCCTTTCCGTGTCCATACGGATGGTCTGAATCCTTTGGTTTTGCAGCAATGAATAAAGAATATAAACCAATGAAACCGGCAAGCATATTTACAATACTTTCCAACGCATCGGTAAGTATTGCCAATGAATGGGTAAAATAATAGGCCATCATTTTTATGGCAAAAAGAACCACACCCAAAATGGTTACAAATAGTTGCAGTTTGAAGTTTTGTTTGGCGTATTGCAATACAGGAAATTTAAATCAGTTCAATTGTAAAAGTAATGTCGCAATGTTTTTTCAGCATGGCGCTTATTCCACAATATTTTTCATGAGAAAGATGAATTGCTTTTTCAACTTTCTCAGCATCTTCGGCTTTTGTATCAATGCTGTAAAGCATTTCAATGGATTTGAACACTTTTGGATGTTCAGCCGTTTGTTCAGCCGTTGCACTTATGTATAACTTAGAATAAGTCACCCTCATTTTATCTATGATGCTCAATACATCAATCCCACTGCAAGCACACAATGCACCTAACATTACTTGTTTCGGGCTCATACCACTATCAATACTTCCTCCTTCTTTTGTTGTATCCAAACGAATCGTATGATTGTTGTCGCTTGTAACATCAAATGCCAAATCACTTACCCAGGTTGCAGTTGTTTTCATGTTAAAATTAAATTGGTAAAAAATTCTATTCTAAAAATATTAAATCATTGCTTTATCAAATTGTTGCGATACAGAATTCCAATTAATGATACCCAACCAATTGTTGATATAATCCGGACGTTTGTTTTGATATTTCAAATAATAGGCATGCTCCCAAACATCCAAAGCCAATATTGGCGTGCCTTTCACCTCAGCAATATCCATTAATGGATTATCTTGATTGGGTGTTGAACAAATTTTTAATTGTTTATCTGGTGTAACTATTAACCAAGCCCAACCACTACCAAATCTTGTTTTACCTGCATCAGAAAATTGGGTTTTAAAGTTTTCATAAGAACCAAAATTTTTGACAATTGCTTCACTTAAATTACTACTTGGTTTTGACGTATTGCTGGGTAACATACATTGCCAGAAAAACTCATGGTTGTAATGTCCGCCAACATTGTTCCTCATTTTAGAAGAGTACTTTGATATGTTTTTTAAAATTTCTTCCAAAGTAATTTTTCCGGCAGATTTTATTTCAGCTGTTGCAGCTTCATTTAAATTTTTCAAATAAGCCGCTGCATGTTTGGAATAATGGATTTCCATAGTTAATGCATCAACAAAAGGTTCTAAATCGTTATATGCATAAGGCAATGGTTGTTGTACAAAGAATTGCTCTGGCCCACTTCCTTTAGTTAACTCATTTGCCAAGGCAGGAAGTACTGAAAATGATAAACCTGCTGCTACTGTTGCTTTTCCTGCATTAAGAATAAAATCTCTGCGAGAACTGTTGGTATTGTTCATAAAATATTGGTTGAATATTTATTTCTTGAAACTACTAAAAAGATTTCGTGTATTTCTAAAAATTCGGTAGTAATATTCTTTATTGAATAATTGAGAATCTCTCATTGCCTTGTAAATTAAAAAAACACTGATAGGAATCATTATTAATGTGCTGAGCCACATGCCTTCAAATGCGTTGGTAATATATTCTTTCGCAAACTTTTCTCCAAACGTATTAAACAAATGAAAGAGTACAAAGAATGCAATTGAAAACACCAAAGGCATGCCTAGTCCGCCTTTTCTGATAATTGAACCAAGCGGAGCACCAATTAAAAACAAAACCAAACAAGCAGCACTTAATGTTAGTTTTCTATGCCATTCAATTTCATGGTATCGTAAAGACCTCATTTTATCTACGTAATCATCAGCTATTATAGACGCTGAATTTCTAGCTCCACTGATTTGATTAATTGCCCGGTCATATACCATAACTTTTAAGGAATCTGGAATGATTTTAGCAAATGAATCTCTTTGCTTCAATGAAGCTTGATTAATTTTTGCCCAACCAGTATCTGCAAATTTTGCAAATGAAATTAAAGGTGTTACCTCTTTATTGTTTCTGACTAAAAAATTAGTATTTATTTTTTTTAATGAATCAAGTGTAGTGTTTAACTGACGAATAGTAAGCATTTTAGCATCATACTTAAAACTTGAATCTGCAGTTTGCATCATTTTAAAAGTACTTAAATCCAATACTTTTTTATACTCCTTAAAACCCATTCTGATATAATCAGTTTGTAAGGATTGATGTGGCCCCTTCTCTTCATATCTCCAACCATTACGCAAAATGAATTCTAAGAATTTTTTATCTTCAGTGATACGCATGATACCGCTGTCGGCAGTCATCATGTTATCTTGTAGTCCATATTTTTTTTCAAAAATGATAATATTTCTGATAGTGCTGTCGTCTTTTTCTTTTTTTCCAATCTTTATTGTAAAATTTTGAATTTGATTATAAAAAGTTCCTTCTTTAATATCAAATGCAGGTTTAGAAACGATGATATCATATTTTAAAGTTGCTAATTTTAATTGGGCAACAGGTATTATATTATTGGCAAACACGAAAGCAATACCTGTAATAAATACTGCAAAAAATATCAAAGGTTTTAAAAATCTCAAAAAAGAAATACCGGCAGATTTAATGGCAACCAATTCAAAGTTCTCACCTAAATTTCCAAGTGTCATGATCGATGAAAGTAGCATGGCTAATGGCAATGCAAGCGGAACAGCTGTAGCTGAAAAGAAAACAATTAATTTGATGATAGTTCCAAAATCTAACCCTTTACCCACCAAATCATCAATATACAACCAAAAAAATTGCATCACTAAAACAAAGAGCGAAATAAAAAACGTAGCAAAAAAAGGACCTATGAAGGAACGCAGTATAAGTATGTCTAGTTTTTTTATCACTTTGGCTTTTCTTTACTAATCCTATTATTACAATAGTAAATAGATTTTAAATATTATGGCAAATGTAAAACTTTCAGCTGCAGAAATTGACTTGGTAAAAAATAGTCATTTTATTTTAACAAAAAATAAAATTATCAACTATGTGTATGAACTCTTTGGAAGACTTACAAATAAGTATATCTATGAGTTAGAAGTAAATAATAATATTCCGAAAGAAGTACTTTCTGTTTCACCAAAAATTTCAAGAGGAGAAAACTTAGAAGGTTTGCCATGGGTAATACTAGATTGTCCGAGATTTTTCAATCAGAAAGATGTATTTGCAATAAGAACTTTATTTTGGTGGGGGAATTTTTTCAGTATCACATTACATCTGAAAGGGAAATATTGTAATAACAAAATCACACAAGCATTTGCAAAAGATTGGAGCATATGTATCAATGAGGATGAATGGAGAAATGATTTTGAAACAGATAATTATAAAGCATTGTCTGATTGCACAAGTACAATAATAGAAAATTTAAAATTTATTAAAATAGCAAAAAGATTTTCATTGGATAATTGGGAAAATGCCGAATTAATTTTAATGAAAGAATTAAAAGAAATCAATACAGTAATTAAAAATAATAGCTGATCAAAATATTAAGCAGTAAATAATTTTACTAGTTCATACAAATCAATAAACTTTACAGTTGAATTTTATTTTTTAGTTTCTAATACTATCTTTTCAATTTAATATCTATTTCATGAAAAACATTCTTTTTATTTTAATTTCAATTTATTCGCTTTGTGCTCATGCACAAAAACAAAAAGGAAAAGCTGTAACTGTTGTAAATACTGGTTTTGGCAGCAATGATTCAACCTATTTTTCTTCAACAAAATACAGATTAATTGGACCTTTTCGTGGTGGCAGAAGTGCTGCTGTAGCTGGAAGTTTTAAAAATGAAAATACTTTTTATTTTGGCGCTACAGGTGGTGGCATTTGGAAAACAAATGATGGTGGTAGTAACTGGAAAAATATTTCAGATAAATTTTTTGGTGGAAGTATTGGTGCTGTTGCAATCGCACCAAGTGATGAAAATATTATGTATGTGGGCGAAGGAGAAAATACCATGAGAGGCAATGTGAGTGAAGGTTTGAACGGTATTTGGAAAAGTAATAATGGTGGCAGAACATGGATAAACATTGGCTTAAAAGATACCAGACATATTGTTAAGATTGTGATTCATCCAAAAAATCCGGATATTGTGTGGGCAGCTGTTGCAGGTAATTTATTCGGCACAAGCGATGAAAGAGGCGTATATAAAACAACAGATGGCGGCATAACCTGGAAGAAAGTTTTGTTTGCTAATAATCAAGCCGGAGCTATTGATTTGGTAATGGAACCCGAAAACCCTCAAACATTGTATGCAACAACATGGAGAGTAATAAGAACACCTTACAGCTTGGAAAGCGGAGGCGAAGGAAGTGCTTTATGGAAAAGTACAGATGGTGGTGAAACCTGGACAAATTTGATGAATAAAAAAGGTTTACCTGGTAAGGAAACGATTGGTATTATTGGCGTTACAGTGAGTGCTAGTAATCCCGAAAAAATTTATGCAATCATTGAATGTAAAAGCAAAGGCTTGTACAGAAGTGATGATGGCGGCGAAACCTGGAACAAACAAACAGATAATGCAAATATTTGTCAACGTAGTTGGTACTTTTCAAAAATATTCTGTGATCCCAAAAATGAAAATGTGGTATATGCTTTGAATGTTGGCTTATACAGAAGTGAAGATGGCGGAAAAACTTTTCAATCAATTAATACACCTCATGGCGATCACCATGATTTATGGATTGATCCAAAGAACAGCAACAGAATGATTGTTGGAGATGATGGTGGAGCACAAATCAGTTTTGACCGTGGTGCAAATTGGAGCACTTATATGAACCAACCAACTACTCAAATTTACAGAGTCACTACAGACAACTCTTTTCCTTATAGAATTCTTGGGGCACAACAAGACAACAGCACATTGCGTATAAAAAGCAGGACTTATGGCGCTGCAATTACAGAGCAGGATTGGGAGCCAACAGCTGGTGCAGAAAGTGGTTATGTTGTTCCCGACCCAATGAACAATGATATAGTTTATGGAGGAAATTATTTAGGTTATTTGTCTAGATACAATCATAAAACCGGTGAGAATAGAGCAATTAGTGTTTGGCCAGACAATACCCTTGGAGATGGCGCTATTGCTGCAAAATATCGTTTTCAATGGAACTTCCCAATCTTCTTTTCACCACACAATCCTAAAAAATTATACGCCGCAGGCAATGTACTTTTTGCAACAGAAAATGAAGGTCAAAGTTGGAAAGCATTGAGCGGAGATTTAACAACCAATGACAAAACAAAACAACAAAGTAGTGGTGGAATCATTACAAAAGACAATACTAGTGTAGAATATTATTGCACCATTTTTACTGCTGCCGAAAGTGTAACTGAAAAAGATATTTTATGGACGGGAAGCGATGATGGATTAGTACATGTAAGCAAGGATGCCGGAAAGACCTGGACAAATGTTACGCCACCAGATGCACCAAAATTTATGATGTGGAATTGTATTGAAACAAGCCCTTTCAACAATGGTGAAATTTATATTGTTGGAACAAAATATAAAATGGATGATTTTACGCCTTACATCTACAAAACAACTGACTACGGAAAAAGCTGGCAACTGATTACAAATAATATCCCTGAAAATCATTTTGCAAGATGTATTCGTGCCGATAAAAAAAGAAAAGGTTTGTTGTATGCAGGAACTGAGTATGGTATGTACATCAGTTATGATAATGGCAACAATTGGAAGCCTTTTCAATTAAATATGCCGATTGTACCAATTACTGATTTAACCATAAAAGAAAATGATTTAATCGTTGCAACACAAGGCAGAAGTTTTTGGGTGTTGGATGACTTAACTGTTGTACAACAAAAAGCTGAAAGCATTACTCAGAAAGGCTTTCATGTATTTGATGTAAATGATGCATACAGAATGGAAGGCATACAAAATTTAAATGTAAAAAATGCAGGATTTAATCCTCCAAATGGATCTATAATAAATTATTGGTTAAAAGAAATTAACGATAGTACTAAAGTTGCAATTAGCATATTTGACAAACAAAAAAAAGTAATCAATACTTTTTCAAATGATGCAAAAGAAGAATCGAATAAATTGACTATTTCAAAAGGGATGAATCAATTTGTTTGGGATATGAAATATACCCCTGCTGAAAAATTAGATGGGTTGATTTTATGGAATGGAAATGTAGGCGGGCCAAAAGCAGCACCGGGTAAATACACAGCAAGAATCAAGACAGATAAGGATTCTATTGATGTTGTATTTAATATTAAAGCAGATCCTAATTATACAATGACAGAAGCAGAATATGATGAACAAGTTACATTTCTGTTACAAATTAGAGATAAGTTTGGCGATATTCAAAAGAGTATAAAAAACATACGTAGCATTAGAAATCAGTTGAATGATTTTACAAATAAAATGGACACTTTGAACAACAAAGAAATCATGCAACTTTCAGATAGTATTAAAACAAAACTCACATCTATTGAAGAAGCATTGTATCAAACAAAAGCCAAAAGCGGACAAGATGTTCTGAATTACCCAATTCGATTGAACGACAAAATAAGTGGCTTGTATGATTATGTAAACAGTGGCTATTGTCCTGTGGCAAAGCAAGCCAAAGAAGCATTTGCAGACTTATCAGCACAAGCAGATATTCAACTAATTAAATTGAATGAAATCATGAAAATCCAATTGCAAACTTTGAATAAATTGATTCATGAAAAACAAATACCGGTAATTGGAATCAAAAAATAAAAACTATAACATATCATCACTTTTCAATAAATCGGGACGGCGTTGTTCTGTTCTTAATAAGCTCTGTTCCTGACGCCAGTTCTCTACTTTTTTAGGATCGCCCTGTAATAAAATTTCAGGTACTTGCCACCCTTTAAAATCTGCAGGTCTTGTATAAACAGGAGGTGCCAATAAATTATCTTGAAATGAATCTGTTAATGCAGAAGTTTCATCGTTCAAAACCCCCGGAAGCAATCTGCCTATTGCATCTACAACTACTGCTGCTGCTAACTCTCCACCACTTAACACATAATCACCAATAGAAATTTCTTTGGTAATATAATGATCTCTGATGCGTTGATCAATGCCTTTGTAATGACCACAAATAATCAAAATATTTTCCTTTAAAGAAAATTGATTTGCTGCTTGTTGATTGAAAGTATCACCATCAGGAGTCATGTAAATAATTTCATCAAATTGATGGTCATTTTGTAATGCTTCAATTGCATTTACCAAAGGCTCGCACATGATTACCATTCCTGCACCACCGCCATATTGGTAATCGTCTATCTGACCATGTTTATTAATTGCCCAATCTCTTAAATTATGCGTATGAATATGTAACAAGCCTTTTTCTTTGGCTCGTTTCATAATACTATGTGCAAAAGGACTATCCAATAATTCGGGAGCAACTGATATAATGTGAATGTGCATGTTGCAAAGATTATATTAGTATTCCATAAAACCTTCAATATCTCTTCTATCTCTTTTTGTGGGACGACCCACTTTGCTCAAACGCTTACCAGTATTGAACGACGAAGCTTCAAATGTAACTTGATCTAATTCATCGGGTGGCGTAATATCGGTATAAAATTTAATTGCCTCAGGGTATGCAACTCGTTTTTCTAAAAGTCCGGTAACCTTTATTACCCATCGCTTTGCTTCAGTTTTTACATCATATTCATCTCCAACATTTACCAGTCTTGAAGCTTTAACATTATCACCATTCAATTTTATTTTTCCTTTATCACATGCATCACCAGCCTGACTTCTCGTTTTAAACAAGCGAATTGCCCACAAATATTTATCAATTCGTAATTTTTGTTTTTCAGGTGTCATTCAACAAAAGTAATCATAGGTTTAGAATTATGAAGATAGCAGGCTAAATATTTAATTGTCGTTACACAACTCAAAATAAAATACCTAAAACAACTTACTTTCGCTACTCAATAAAAACTATCGCAATGCAAGTTTGGAAAGATTATCAACAGCAACATAAAGACCGATTTTTAAACGAATTACTCGATTTATTGCGTATCCCAAGCATAAGCGCAAGAAGTGAAAATAAAGCAGACATGATTCACTGCGCCGAAGCAGTTAAAGAACGTTTATTAGAAGCCGGAGCAGATAAAGTAGAAATTTATGCAACACCTGGTCATCCTATAGTGTATGCAGAAAAAATGATTGACCCTAGCAAACCAACTGTGTTAGTATATGGACATTATGATGTGCAACCTCCCGATCCTTTAGAGCTTTGGCACAGCGGTCCTTTTGAACCTGTCATTAAAGATGGAAAAATATTTGCAAGAGGTGCCTGTGATGATAAAGGACAATTTTACATGCATGTGAAAGCATTGGAAACAATGGTAAAAACCAATTCATTACTTACCAATGTAAAATTTTTAATTGAAGGTGAAGAAGAAATTGGCAGTAAAAATTTGGGTGATTTTTTAAAGGAGCATATAGAATTATTGAAAGCCGATGTGATACTTATTAGCGATACCGCAATGCTAAGCATGGAAAACCCAAGCATTGATGTGGGCGTTCGTGGATTAACTTATATTGAAGTAGAAGTAACAGGACCTAATCGTGATTTGCACAGTGGTGTTTATGGTGGTGCAGTTGCAAATCCAATTACTATTTTGGCTCAAATGATTAGCAGCTTGCACGATGAAAACAACCATATTACAATTCCTGGATTTTATGATGATGTAGTTGTGTGCAGCGATGCAGAAAGAGCGGCTTTGGCAAAAGCTCCTTATGACGAAGAAGAGTATAAAAATGATTTAGGGGTTAACGCTTTATGGGGAGAAAAAGGTTACAGCACACATGAAAGAACGGGCATTCGTCCTACATTAGAACTCAATGGAATGTGGGGTGGATATACAGGCGAAGGTGCAAAAACAGTATTGCCAACAAAAGCTTTTGCAAAAATTAGTTGCCGTTTAGTACCCAATCAAACAACTGCAAAAACAGAAGAATTATTAATCAATCATTTGAAAAAAATTGCACCTCCTTATATCGAATTCAAAGCAAGCGTTCACCATGGTGGAGACCCTTACATGACGCCTGTAGACAGCATTGAATACAAAGCAGCAGCAAAAGCACTTGAAACTTCTTTTGGCAAAGCTCCTATTCCTGTTCGTGGCGGAGGAAGCATCCCAATAACCTCTTTATTTGAAAGTGTTTTAGGCTGTAAAACTGTGTTCTTAGGATTTGGTTTAGACAGTGATAATTTGCACAGCCCCAATGAAAAATATGATATTTTCAATTTCTACAAAGGCATTGAAACTATTCCATATTTTTATCAATATTATGATGAAATGAAAAAGTAATTTACATTTAAATATCTTCTGAAATCCCGATACAGCAACGTATTGGGATTTTTTTTAAAACAGATTTGTTTGCAAAAAATCAATTTCAAGATACTGATTTATAAACTTTGGAAAAGCTAATTCATTTAATTTTTTTACATCAATCCACTGATGTTTTTTCAAAGCAAACGGCATATTTTTTAAATTAATTTTTACAAATTGTCCCCTGATTTTTTGATGTGTAAGTTGTTGTGATTGTGTTGCAGAAACATGAGCAATATCAAATTGTAAATCAGCAAATTGCTGTTGAATCCATGCACTGATTGTATTTTTATCCCATTGTATCAGCTCATCGCTTTCTAATAAATAAAATTCAAAAAGACTTTGCCAGATATCTTTTCCATCTCTTTTATTTACCAATATTTTACCTTGATATTCAAATAAAAAATAGGAGAAAAAGCGATTCTTTTTTTGCATTACTTTTTCTTTAACCGGCAGTTGATTTACTTTTCCTTCAGACTTTGCACAACAGATTTTTTCCAATGCACACGAACTGCATAATGGGATGAAAGGCTTGCAAACAGTAGCCCCGAAGTCCATGATAGCCTGATTAAAAAGTCCTGCATTTTTTGTGTCAATTACTTCATTTGCCAAATTGGTAAACACTTGTTTTCCTATTGTGCTATCGGATGGTGTAGTAATTCCAAATACCCTTGCCAAAACACGAAATACATTACCATCTACAACAGCATGTGGTAAATTAAAAGCGAAGGATGCAATAGCAGCAGCGGTGTATGGACCCACACCTTTTAATTCAATCAAAGTTTCATAAGTATCAGGAAATTTACCTTTATTTTTTTCGGTAATTTCTCTTGCAGTAAACAATAAATTTTTACATCGATTATAATAGCCTAATCCTTCCCAAAGTTTAAAAACATTTTCATCTTTGGCATTTGCCAGATCTTGTATGGTTGGAAAGTGGTGAATAAATTTTTCATAATAACTCCATCCCTGTTCTACTCTCGTTTGTTGTAAAATAATTTCACTCAACCAAATTTTATAGGGATTTTTTTCTCCCTTCCATGGCATTTGCCTGTTATTGGAATGATTATGCCAATTCATCAATAGCAGTTTAAAATGCTTTTTCACATCCTTTTCCATATCATACAAAAGAACAACTAAATGATTTAAAAACGGAATTTTGAGTCATTGATCAGTAAAATTTCACCTTAAAAAAAATTCTTTTTAAAAACCAATAAGATTGCTATAATTTTATAGTATTAATTTTTAATGATTAAAAATTCTTTTTCATGAGAAAATCTGATCTTATCACTAACATCTCAGACAAAACAGGTATTCCTAAAGTAGATGTTTTAGTAACTATTGAAACCATGATTAAAGAGGTAAAAGAAAGTTTGGCTTCGGGTGAAAATATATATATACGTGGCTTCGGGAGTTTCATTACCAAAAAAAGAGCAGCAAAAATTGGAAGAAATATTAAAAAAAATACTGCCGTTAACATTCCTGAACATTATATACCAGCGTTTAAACCTGCAAAAGAATTTGTAGCAGAAGTGAAAAGCAAATACAAGCCCAAGTAACTTCGCATCAAATTATTATTTGTGAAACGTGCCCAAATTATTCTTGTCTCAGTTGGATTATTGTTATTTATTGGTTTATTGTTTTTTGGCAAAACTGTAAACCCAAATAAGCAGATTACAGCTGCAAAACCAACGTCAGCCCAAACTACTATTCTCTTTGCTGATATCCTTTCTACATCAAAGGAAAAGCTTACTGCCGAACAAAATGCCCAACTTACTTCATTAGAAAACAGTGTGGTAAGAGGAGATGTGCAAAATCAGAAAATACATGTATATCATGAACTTGCAACTTTTTGGAAAGATTCGGCAAAAGCCTTTGAACCATACGCATATTACACTGCAGAAGCAGCAAAGTTGGATAATTCAGAAAAAAGCCTCACATTTGCCGCCCAACTGTTTATAGACAATCTATTGGCAGAGAATGAGCCGGCTATGCAAAACTGGCTCGCTTCAAATGGAAAAGTTCTTTTAGAAAAAGCTTTAGAGATCAATCCGGCAAATGATAGCAGTAAGATTAGTTTGGGCGCTTGTTATATTTTAGGAAATATATCAGACCAGCCAATGCAGGGAATTCTACCTGTGAGAGAAATTGCAACCAAAAACCCGGATAATCTGTATGCACAATTGGTATTGGGTTTGGGAGGAAAGAAAAGTGGACAATATGATAAAGCTATAGAACGCTTTGGAATTATTGTAAAGAAAAACCCCAATGACTTAGGAGCTATGTTTCAATTGGCTGAGTGTTATGAATTAAAAGGTGATAAAAAAAATGCAATCACCTGGTATCAAATGATACAAAAAATCATACCAAACCCTGAAGCAAAAAAAGAATTACAGGATAGAATTAATCAGTTAAATGGTTAATCAAACATTGAAATTTTCCTTTCTTGAAAAGTGAGGATTTTTATAAAACATATTTTTTTAACAGTTTTAAATTACATAGAGTTATGCCTTGTGGTAAAAAGAGAAAGCGTCATAAAATCGCTACACACAAACGTAAAAAACGTTTAAGAAAAAATCGTCATAAGAAAAAGAATAAATAGTTCTTATTAGATGTATTATAGGCTGCGAAGCCTAAACAGCATAAAAGATATGTCTTGCAGGTGTTTTCCTTCAGGACATATCTTTTATTGATGTATAAAATATTTCTAGTTTTTGCCACTTCTTCTTCACGCTGCAACTTTTCCTTTCCATTCCTTTCCTTTTCGTGTGGCAATTAACCATTAATATTTTTTAGATAGTATTCTGAATCAATTCGGGATATGATTGTGCATTTTTAAAAGTTGCAAATTTCTGTGAATAAAGAATTAATAATAAACGTAACCCCTACGGGCGTTGAAATAGCCTTACTAGAAGATAAAAAACTGGTAGAGCTTCACAACGAAAAATCAGATGCCCATTTCGGTGTCGGTGATATCTATTTAGGTAAGGTAAAAAAATTAATCCCTGGTTTGAATGCTGCATTTGTAGATGTAGGTTTTGAAAAGGATGCTTTTTTACATTATACAGATTTATCACCTTTTGCTAAGTCTATTTTGAAGTTTACCCAACTTGCGGTGAATGACAAGTCTGAGCATGAATTTGATTTTAGTAAATTTCAAGTAGAACCAGAGATTGTTAAAACAGGTAAAATAAACGAAGTACTTAATGGCAAGCCAAATGTTTTAGTACAGATTTTAAAAGAACCCATCGCCGCTAAAGGACCAAGATTAAGCTGCGAGATAAGCCTTCCGGGAAGATTTGTTGTATTAACCCCATTTAATGAAATAGTTGCTGTTTCAAAAAAAATTCATTCTTCAGATGAAAGAAAAAGACTGCATAAAATTGTTGAGGCAATTAGACCAAAAAACTTTGGAGTAATTGTACGCACAGCAGCTGAAGGTAAAAGCACTTCTGAACTTCATCAAGATCTTTTAGATTTGATTGCAACCTGGAATAAAATTCAGCACAACCTCAAAGGTGCCGAAGCACCGGCAAGAGTTTTGAGTGAGCAAAATAAAACCACAAGTATTTTGAGGGATTTGTTGAATGAAGATTTTAATAAAATCGTCATCAATGATAAAAATATTTATACCGATACCAAAAGCTATATACAACGCATCGCTGCCGATAAGGCTGAGATAGTTTCATTTTACAATAGCAGCAGCCTAATATTTGATACCTATGGCATTACCAAACAAGTTAAAGGTTCTTTTGGGAAAACGGTGAATTTGCCAAGTGGTGCTTATTTAATTATTGAACATACCGAAGCATTGCATGTAGTTGATGTAAACAGTGGTTATAAAAGCGTCAGTAATAATCAAGAAGAAAATGCACTGCAAACGAACCTAGAAGCTGCTGCAGAAATCGCAACGCAACTTAGACTTAGAGATATCGGAGGCATTATTGTAGTTGATTTCATTGACATGAAATTGCCCGACAACAGACGCAAACTTCAGGAGGCAATGGAGGAATTTATGAAAGCTGACCGTTCAAAACATTCAGTTTTACCAATTTCGAAGTTTGGATTAATGCAAATTACTAGGCAGCGAATGAGACCCGAGGTAAACATCAATACCCAAGAAACTTGCCCAGTTTGCAACGGAAGCGGAAAAATAACCTCAACTTTAATTTTAGAGGACGAAATTGAAAAAAGATTGAATTATTTGGCAAGCCACTCCCACAACAACCTTACTTTAGCGTTAAACCCAATTGTATTTTCCCACATAACCAAAGGATGGCTGTTTTCTATTGCTAGAAAATGGAAAAGAAAATATAAGGTTAATTTAAAGTTGCAATCAAATAGTAATTATAATATTGTTGAATATCATTTTTTCGACCAAAATGAGGAGGAAATTAAATTTTAGTTCCAATAATATATTCTAATTAATTGGTTTTTAATAATTTAAATATTGAAATAATGCATAATATAATTTCAATATTTCAATTAAAACAAAAACTCTTAACCCTCTACAAAACTATACCGCTCATCATTTCATAAAAAATAATTTTTGAAATTTGGCTTAAAATAGTAATTTAGCATCAGAATTTAATGGGTTAGTAAGTAAGAGGGTTAGCAGAGATGCTGACCCTTTTTTATTTACATAAAATGATCGCTTCATTAGTTTGAAATAAAAATATTCATTGTTTGCCAATAATATTTTAAAGATAAAACATCTCATTTTTTAAATTTTATTTCATTGAGTAGTATAAAAAATTCATGTTTATCAATAATTCAATCACGAAATTACAAATCACTTCATCGCTGCTAATTATCTTTACGTATGGCAAAAATAAAAACATCTTTTTTCTGTAGTGGTTGTGGGTATGAAAGTGCAAAATGGTTAGGAAAATGTCCAAGCTGTAATGAGTGGAATACTTTTGTAGAAGAAGTAATTGAGAAAACTAAAGAACAAACTTGGAAAGGATTTACAGATGAAAAAAAAATAAACAAAGCCATTGCATTACAAAATGTAAGTGAAATAAAAGAAGAAAGAATTATTACCGACGATGCAGAGTTGAATAGGGTTTTAGGCGGTGGCATTGTTCCCGGAAGTATTGTACTTGTTGCAGGAGAGCCAGGTATTGGAAAAAGTACATTGTTTTTACAACATGGATTAATGATGAACAAACATGTTGTACTATACATCAGCGGAGAAGAGAGTGAACAACAAATAAAAATGAGAGCAGATCGTTTGAAAATAGTAAACGATAATTTTTTTCTGCTAACAGAAACAAACACTCAAAATATTTTTCAGGAAATAAAAAAGTTACAGCCACAACTTGTCATTGTAGATAGTATTCAAACTTTAGCAAGTAATATTATTGACTCCTCAGCAGGAAGCATCAGCCAAATTAGAGAATGTGCTGCTGAGTTTCAACGCTATGCAAAAGAAACCAATACACCAGTTTTTTTAATTGGTCATATAACAAAAGATGGTTCAATTGCAGGTCCGAAAATATTGGAACACATGGTAGATACTGTGTTGCAATTTGAAGGAGACCGTCATTATGCTTACAGAATTTTAAGAACTTTAAAAAATCGCTTTGGCAGTACTGCTGAACTGGGTATTTATGAAATGAACAGCGATGGGATGAAAGTAGTGAACAACCCAAGTGAAATATTAATTGCACAACGTGATGAAAGCCTGAGTGGAAGTGCTATTGCCGCAACATTAGAAGGCATGAGACCGCTACTCATTGAAGTACAGGCTTTGGTCACACAAAGTGTTTACGGAACACCACAAAGAACCGTAAGTGGATTTGATTTAAGAAGATTGCAATTATTGCTTGCAGTATTAGAAAAAAGAGGTGGGTTTATGTTTGGCACTAAAGATGTATTTATCAATATTGCTGGTGGCTTAAAAGTAGAAGACCCATCTATTGACCTTGCTGTTATTTGTGCATTATTAAGTAGCTACGAAGATGCCCCTCTGCCGCATCAAATCTGCTTTGCTGGAGAAGTAGGATTAAACGGAGAAATAAGGGCTGTTAACAGAGTTGAACAAAGAATTGCAGAAGCAGAAAAATTAGGATTCGAAAAAATATTCATCAGCAAATTCAACAAAAAAAGCATCAATCCAAAAAATTATTCCATTCAGGTAGTCATGGTAGGGCAAGTTCATGAAGTGTATCAGGCTTTATTTTAACATTCTTATTTTTTAAAAAATGATTTCTACAATACAATCGTATCTCAATGATTTTGCACATCTCATATTCCCTCATTGCTGTGAAGGATGTGGCAGCGATATTTTAGAAGACCATCACTTATTGTGTAGTGCTTGTATTGTAAAACTTCCTGAAACAAATTTCATTTCTAAACCCAATAACCCCATTGAAAAGATATTTTATGGCAGGTTAAATATTGCAAGTGCAGGTGCAGCATTTTATTTTACGAAAGATTCATTGATGCAACATTTAATGCATGAATTGAAATATAAAAGCAACAAAGACATTGCAATTTATTTAGGCAAACTATTGGGAATTCAATTGTTGCAAAGTGGCCGTTTTGATACAGTTGATGTGTTAGTTCCATTACCGCTCAATCCCAAACGAGAAGCAAAACGTGGCTACAATCAGGCAGAAATGATTTGCAGAGGTATTAGTGAAGTAATGAATATTCCAATAGAAAAAAAAGCAGTGCAAAGAAGTGTGTTTACACAAACACAAACCAATCAGAGTCGTATAGGGAGATGGCAAAATATGGATGGAGTTTTTACGATTGATAACATTGCGGCTTTGCAAAATAAACATGTACTTTTAGTTGATGACATTATTACAACCGGCGCAACAATGGAAGCCTGTGGCAATATGATTATCAAAAATTGCAATGCTGTATTAAGTATTGCAACTGTTGCTTTAACCAGTTAAATTCTTTCTTACATTTACTGCATGAGAAAAAGCATTTGGGCATTGGGTATCATTATCATTTTTTTTGCTTGCAAAAAAGAAAGTATCATTACAAGCAATGATGCTTTATTAAACACATCGGTTGATACACTTCATTATGATACCGTATTTACATCGGTTGGTTCAATTACCAAATCTTTCAAAATATTTAATCCCAATGATCAGAAAATTATTTTAAGTAATCTTCAACTAATGGGTGGTGCTACTTCTTATTTTAAAATTAATGCAGATGGTATTGCAGGAACAAAATTTGATAATATAGAAATTAATGCGAATGATAGTTTGTATGTATTTGCAATGGTAACAATCAATCCATCAGCAGCTAATTTGGCTTTTATTATCAGAGATAGTATTCGAATTGATTACAACGGGAATACAAAATATATACAGCTAGATGCATTTGGACAGAACGCAAATTTTTATCGGAATAAAAGAATAACATCAGATAGCACCTGGAGCAATACTTTGCCTTATGTAATTTTAGGCAGCCTTACAATAGACAGTGCCAAAACATTAACCATATCTAAAGGATGTAAAATTTATTGCAACGCAAATGCGCCAATTATCGTAAATGGAACATTAAAAGCAATTGGAGAGAAATACGATAGTACAAGAATTCAATTTACAGGAGACAGATTAGACGCACCTTACAAAGATTTTCCAGGAAGTTGGCCGGGTATTTATTTTAGTAGAAGTAGCAAAGACAATCTGATGCAGTTTTGCAATATCAAAAATGCTTATCAGGGTGTAATACTTCAAAACCCAGCAAGCAATAGCAATCCAAAACTTACACTTCAAGAAACCATCCTTGATAATATTTCTGATATTGCAGTTGGTTGTTCCAACAGTTCTTTGGATGCAAGAAATTGCTTAATCAGCAATTGCGGATACAATATTTTTTTAACTGCCGGCGGCAACTATAATTTTAATCATTGTACTGTAACAAGCTACGGCAACAATTATGTTCAACACAAAAATCCCGTTTTATCAATCAGCAATGTTAGTGGCAGCAATACTACCAATATCATCAACTGCACCATTAAAAACTCCATTTTTTATGGAGAAGGGGGCATTGTAGATGATGAAATAATAATCAGCAAACAAGGTACCACTGCATTTAATGCAAGCTTTGAAAATGTATTGTATAAAATGAAAAGCAATGATCCGGGAGCTGCAACCTTTGTTGGAAATAAATTAAAAAATATAAATCCCGGATTTGATAGTGTTGATGTTGGTAGTAGATACTTTAATTACAGATTGAAATCAAACTCAGCTGCCATTAATAAAGGGGCTATTACAACAGGATTGTTGTTTGATTTAGATGGAAACAATAGAAATATTGGATTACCTGATTTGGGGTGTTATGAAAAACAATGATATAATTCATTAAATCGAATTGAACTTTTGACCTGAATAATTGTAAATCATAAAAAAATTCATATGAAAAATTTAATCACCGTTGCATTGTTAATTATGAGTACAGCATTTATCCAACCTAATAGCAATAGCATTCATGCATTTAAAGTAAAAGGCATTGATGGAAAAGAGATTGACTTCTCAAAGTTTAAGGGCAAAAAAATTTTAGTAGTAAATACAGCCTCACGCTGTGGGTATACCAAGCAATACGAAGGACTTCAGAAATTGTATGAAACATACAACAAAAAATTAGTGGTGGTAGGTTTTCCTTGCAATCAGTTTTTAGGACAAGAACCCGGTACAAGCGAAGAAATTATGACATTTTGCAAAACCAATTATGGTGTTACATTTCCTTTAGCCGAAAAAATTGATGTAAAAGGGAAAGATGCAGCACCAATTTACAAATGGCTTTGCAGTAAAGAAGCAAATGGTGTTTTAGATACGAAAATATCTTGGAATTTTAATAAATTCTTATTGGATGAAAATGGAAACATGTTGGCTTATTTCCCAAGTAGTGTAAAGCCAGATAGTGAAGAAATATTGAATTATTTAAAATAGAAAAATAATTGTTTAATTATTTGTGTACAAAAGAAGATATGCAGTTATGGATATCTTCTTTTATTTTGTAGCATATGGAGTTTAAAGATGTAATAGGACAAGATTCGGTAAAGCAACATTTAATAGAAATGGTGCAGCAAAACCGTTTATCACATGCATTACTTTTTTTGGGTAAAGAGGGAAGTGGTGCATTGCCTATGGCTGTTGCATTTGCACAGTTTGTTATTTGTCAGCCCGGAGAAGCGCCTATGTTGGAAGATTTGTTTGGAGGCATGAGTGCATTGAACAGCGGACCTGCATTTATTCATCCAGATGATATTGCAGGTGAAGCATCTTTTAAGCGTGCTGAACAATTGATTCATCCAGATTTGCATTTTTCATTTCCTGTTATTGCCAGGAAATCGGGAGATAAACCTGTGAGTAATGATTTTATTTCGGAATGGAGGGATTTTATAAAAAACAATGCGTATGGCAATGCATACGATTGGTTACAAATGATTGGTGCCGAAAACAAGCAGGGCAATATAACTGCAGAAGAATGTGACAACATCCTCAAAAAAATATCTTTAAAAAGTTATGAATCGCCATACAAGGTATTGGTGCTTTGGATGCCTGAATATTTAGGAAAAGAAGGAAATAAACTTTTGAAACTAATTGAAGAACCACCACCAAATACTTTATTTATTTTAGTTGCAGAGAGCGAAGAAAAAATTTTACCCACAATATTAAGTAGATGCCAGTTGATTAAAATTCCTTTGTTGGAAAACAATGAAATTGAAGCCGCATTAATACACCGAGCAAATGCAAATGAAGATACGGCAAGACAAATTGCTGCTATTGCCGAAGGAAACTACAGAGAAGCTTTACATTTATTACAACATGCAGAAGAAGATTGGCAGGCATTATTAAGAGATTGGCTGAAATTTATTATCAGACAAATGTTGAATGATCAGGTAAAATTTGCAGATGAAATAAGCAAACTGGGCAGAGAAAAGCAAAAACAATTTCTCCGATATTTTAACCATATGCTTGAACAAGCAATCAGGATAAAAATATTGGGAGCAGAGAACATTGCACTACCCGAGAATGAAAAAGATTTTGCACAACGATTGAATAAGATAGCCGGTGTAAGCCAGATGCAAAAAATAATTGAAGAGCTGGATAATGCCAGTTATTACATTGAAAGGAATGCAAACAGTAAAATGTTGTTTCAGGCACTTTCTATAAAGCTATTTCATATTATTCAAAACAAAATAGTCTTGGAAGTTTAAATATCGAATGAGGAAATCACTTCTTTCTATTTTCGATTATCGGCATTTTAATGGATAACAGCCTACCTTCTTAAAAAATTCCCTACTTTTGATTTGAAGTGAAGAGATTTTTTGTGTGAATTGTAGATATGGGTTATGCAACATAACAAACTATGAAGCATTGCTCATCCGTTCGAAATTTTTAATCTATTTATAGCATTTCATGTTTACAGCGTTAAACAATTTACCGGTCTTGCTCAATAAAGTACAAATTGTACAAGGGTGCGACGCAATAAATGCTTTATAGATAATCTACAGTTTGCTGCCTTAAAATTCTCTTCTCAATTTTAATTTTAATCACTGATTTAACTTATTTATATGAGCTGTGGAAGTTGTGGAACAGGAAAACCTAATGGTTGCAAAAGCAATGGTGGTTGCAGTACAGGCGGCTGTAACAGGCTTAACGTGCATGATTGGCTTGCAAACCTACCCTACGATGATGTAGAGAGCAGTTGCAAAATTGTTGAAGTAAGTTTTAAGCAAGGAAGCCGTAAAGATTTTTATAGAAATTTATCATCACAATATTTTGAGAAAGGTGAATTGGTTACTGTTGAAGGTGTAAATGGATTTGATGTAGGTGAAGTAAGCCTAAGTGGTGAATTGGTGCGCATGCAATTGAAGAAAAAAGGAATCAACGAATTTAGTGATGAAATAAAGAAAATTTTAAGAAGAAGTAACGAAAGAGAAATTGACGCTTTTAGAATAAGTAAAGACCGTGAACCTGCAGTGCAAGCAAGAAGCAGAGAACTTGCCATACAGTATAAGTTGCAGATGAAATTAAGTGAAGTAGAAATTCAAGCCGATGGGAAAAAGGCGACTTTCTTTTATACTGCCGATGACAGAGTAGATTTTAGAGAATTGATCAAACAATTTGCAACTGAGTTTAAGGTAAAAGTAGAAATGAGGCAAATTGGGATAAGACAAGAAGCAGCAAAAGTGGGAGGTATTGGAAGTTGTGGAAGAGAATTGTGTTGCAGCACTTGGTTACAGGATTTTAAAAGTGTGAATACAACTGCTGCACGTTATCAAAATTTATCTATTAATCAAACAAAATTGAGTGGGCAATGTGGTAGATTAAAATGCTGTTTGAATTTTGAACTAGATACTTATTTAGATGCATTGCAACATTTTCCGGATAATGCCGAGAGTTTTGAAACTGCAAAGGGAAGAGCGTTCCTAATTAAAAAAGATATTTTTAAAAACTTGATGTGGTATGTTATTCAGGGCGGCAGTAAACATTACCCATTAACGATTCAGCGAGTAAAAGAAATACAAAGATTAAATGCACAGGGCATACAACCGGAAGATTTGGAAGCAGTAGAAGTTACCAGCAGCAAACCAAAAGAAATTGAACCACAATTTGTAGATGTAGTTGGGCAAATCAGTTTGCGCAGTTTAGAAAAAAATGACCGAAGAAGAAGAGATCAACAGCGTGATAATAGAAATGACAGGGGCAACAATAATGACAGAAGACAAGACTATAGAAATGATCGTCCGCAACAACAAGGGCCGCAAAGACCACCACAGCAACGACCTACTATTCAAAAAACAACACCGCCCAATAAGCCTGATGATAAAAAATAATCAGA
Organism: Chitinophagaceae bacterium; assembly: GCA_947488765.1. GTDB lineage: Bacteria > Bacteroidota > Bacteroidia > Chitinophagales > Chitinophagaceae > UBA1930. The sequence continues at coordinate 52,525 of CANLAE010000010.1, forward strand.
AATATTGATACAAGATTGGTATATGTCCAATGCTTCCGATTGGATTAAACTTGAAAAATATTTAGCTAAAATAAGAGGTAATGATTTTGAAGTCATTACCTCTTATTTATGAAAGATCCCCAATAACCCCAAATTTTCATAAACTTATTTGCCTTCTAACACATTAAATATCTCCGGAACTGTTACAGATAAGGAATTTGATATTTTGTAAACGTGATAAATGCTTGTATTAATTTTTCCCAATTCTATTCTGCTCAACTGAGTATATTCCATACCTGCATCAAAAGCAAGTTGCTCCATACTTAAGCCTTTGCTAAGGCGTAGTTCACGGATTTTTATCCCAACTTTTTTTGATACATCTTTTTTATTGAGTTCCATCGTGTAAAAATGTATGAATAAAAGTTGCAATGCAATAGCAGATTTGACACATATTACTACTTTATATTTTTATTAAATAAAATAGTGACGCCTCAAATTATTAGATGAAAAAAATATCAGGAAGGATAAATTGAATTGAGATGATACGTATTTTATATTAAACTACAATATAGTGTATTTTAATATAAAGTTGTTTAAAATTGAAGAAGTTTTTTAAGTAAAAAAATTTGAATTACAAAAACTTACCTGTCCAACTTTCTTTTACTTTTTTCAAATCTTTTGGAATGCCAGCAAATACTAGATTTCCTCCAGCATCACCGGCTTCTGCACCAAGATCAATTACCCAATCTGCTGTTTTGATAACATCGGTATTGTGTTCGATTACAATTAGTGAATGTCCTTGTTCTATCAATGCATGAAATGAAGCCAATAATTTGTTGATATCATGAAAATGAAGCCCTGTTGTAGGTTCATCAAAAATGAACAAGATGTGGCCACGACCTTTCCCTCTTCCCAAAAACGAAGCAAGCTTTACACGTTGGGCTTCTCCACCGGAAAGTGTATCGGAACTTTGTCCTAATTTAATATAGCCCAAACCCACATCCTGCAATGGTTGTATGGCTGTTACTATTTGTTTGCTTTCCTTATGTTCGCCGAAAAATGCAATGGCATCATCTACACTCATTTCCAAAATATCATGAATATTTTTATGGTGCAGTTGCACATCGAGTACTTCTTCTTTAAATCTTTTTCCATTACATACATCACACGTTAAATGCACATCTGCCAAAAACTGCATTTCAATAATTTGTTCTCCTTCTCCTTTACATGCATCACATCTGCCGCCATCTACATTAAAAGAAAAATGTTTTGGTTGAAACCCACGAAGCTTACTCAGCGGATGTTTGGAATAAACATCTCTTATTTCATCATAAGCTTTAATGTAGGTAACAGGATTACTTCTTGAAGATTTACCAATTGGATTTTGATCAATCATTTCTATTTGAGTAATCGTATCTATATCGCCAGTAATTGCTTTATTAAAACCAACTTTATCTGCAAACTCACCTTTAAGCTTTTGTAATGCAGGATACAAAATTTGTTTTACTAAAGTTGTTTTGCCACTGCCGCTTACACCCGTTACAACACACAATACATTGAGTGGAAATGTAACTGTAATATCTTTTAAATTATTTTGTCTTGCACCTTGTACAACAATACTTTTATTCCATTTTCTGGTTTGTTTTGGCACTTCAATATGCAATGCACCAGATAAATATTTTCCTGTTAAACTTTTTGGGTTTGCAATCAATTCCTGATAATTACCCGCTGCAACAACTTCGCCTCCTAAATGAGATGCAAAAGGACCCATATCAATAATGTAATCAGCTTCCTTCATCATCATTTCATCATGTTCTACCACCACTACTGTATTGCCCAGATCTCGCAAATCTTTCAATACTTTAATTAAGCGTTCGGTATCTCTACTATGCAAGCCAATACTTGGTTCATCTAATATGTATAATGAATTGGTAAGGTTAGAACCTAAACTTCGAGTAAGTTGTATTCTCTGGCTTTCACCTCCGCTTAAACTATTAGCCAAACGGTTGAGTGTTAAATAGCCCAAACCCACATCTACCAAAGTTTGCAAACGTTGATGTATTTCAATTAATATCCTTTTAGCAACAGCAGAATCATGCTCACTTAACTTCAAATTATGGAACCAGTTTTGTAGATCTTTGGTTTGCATTTCACACAAATGACCAATGTGTTTATTTTCAATTTGTACATACAAAGCTTCCTTGCGTAAGCGATAACCTTTGCATTCTGTACAAGTTGTTCTGCCTCGGTAACGGCTTAATAAAACACGGTATTGAACCTTATATAAATTGGATTCAACTTCTTTGAAAAAATCATGAATACCCAATGCGTTTCCAATGCCATGCCATAGCTGCTGGTATTGCAGTTCAGACAAATCAACAATCGGTTTATGAATTGGAAATCCTTTTGCATTTTTGATAAACTGTTCCTTCCACCAAATTAATTTTTCACCTTTCCAAGGAGCTATGGCACCTTCATATAAACTGAGTCTTTTATCAGGAATTACCAATGTTTCATCAATGCCTAAAACCTGACTAAAACCTTCGCAGGTAGGGCATGCACCAAATGGATTATTGAATGAAAATAAATTGGGAACAGGTTCTTCAAACAGAATTCCATCTAACTCAAATTTATTGCTGAAGTGCAGCATTTTAGCACCATCCAACTCAATAAACAAAGCCCCATCTCCTTCATAAAACGCAGTGCCGACAGAATCACTCAATCGGTGCAAATCATCTTCATCAAAGGCTTTTACCACAATACGATCTACAACTGTATATGAAATACCGGTATTAAATTTTGTTACCAATTCCTGATCAGTCAATTCAAGCAGCGCTTCTATTCTTTCATGTTCCAATGATGATTTGTTTGTTTTATTTGGAATTGCAATACGTGCAAAACCTTTTTGCATCAATATGTTCAGATCTTCTTTAATAGCACGTTTTACATGTTGCTTAAATGGTGTAAGTATAATTATTTTAGTCCCTTCTTTACAATGTTGAATGGCATTGATAACATCAGCAACATCATCTTTCTTTACCAACTTTCCACTTATAGGAGAAATTGTTTTTCCAACCCTTGCAAACAACAAACGTAGATAATCATATATTTCTGTCATACTGCCAACAGTACTTCTTGGTGTACGGGTGATTACTTTTTGTTCGATAGCAATTGCAGGGCATAACCCTTTGATATAATCTACATCCGGTTTTACCATACGTGCCATAAACTGACGAGCGTAAGCACTAAGGCTTTCAGCGTAGCGCCTTTGTCCTTCAGCAAAAAGAGTATCAATCGTTAATGATGATTTACCACTTCCACTTACACCTGTTACTACAATAAATTTGTTGCGAGGGAAATCAACTGTTACATTTTTTAGATTATGTGTTCTTGCTCCATGAACACTAATCGTATCAGATGGAGATGTTTTGGTTGTATTTATAGAAGTTTGCTTTACTGCTTTTGACATATCGTAACAAAGTAAACATAAAATTGTGTGTAAGGTTTATAAAACACTAAAAAAATAGAAGTGAAATAAAAGTCTTCTATTAAATTTTAGCATTTTGATAGCAAAAAAAATAATGTAAATAATAAAATCGCTATAATATCATTTTATATTTATGATGCACATAAAAAAATAGTCTATGAATACCTTCATTCAAAGCACAGATACTGCATTAATTAAAAGATTTCAGGAAGGTAATAACGATGCGCTTGAAACTTTAATTCGACGTCATGAAGAAAAAATTTTTTCTTCTATTTTTTTTCTTGTGAAAGATGAATATCTGGCAGAAGATTTGTTTCAGGATGTTTTTATTAAAATTATAGATAAATTAAGAAAGAAACAATACAACGAAGAAGGGAAATTTTTACCGTGGGCATTAAGAATAAGCCATAATTTATGTATAGATTATTTCAGAAAAATAAAACGCACACCTACTATAACCACAAGTGATAACAGAGATATTTTTGAAGTCATTAATGTAGTAGCAGATAGTCCGGAAGTAGAGTTGATGCGTAAACAAAGTCACCAATTGGTAACTACTATGTTACAATCTTTACCCGAAGAGCAGCGTGAAGTAATTGTATTAAGATTTATTGCCGGATTGAATTTTAAAGATATTTCAAAAGTGACAAATTGCAGTATCAATACTGCATTGGGAAGAATGCGTTATGGATTAATTAATTTAAGAAAATTGATGATTGAAAAAGAGATCGCATTGTAACCATGCACTTTATTATTTTTTATAGCTGATTCTATAAATTACTCCTGCATAATCATCGCTTACCAACAACGCTCCATCGGGTGCAATAATACAATCGACAGGCCTTCCATTCACTTTTTCACCAGGCTGTAAAAAGCCCTCTGCAAAAGGCTTGTAGCTGATTACTTTATTTCCATCTAAGGTTGCAACACCAATTTTATAACCTGATTTTTTACTTCTGTTCCAACTTCCATGTTCGCAAATAAAAATATTGTTTTTATAAGATGCGGGGAACATTGTTCCGGTATAAAACTTCAATCCTAAAGGTGCAACATGGGGTCCGATTTTTAAAGCAGGCGGTGTATAATCTGTTATATTTTTCCCTTTCCCAAATTCAGGATCTAAGATATCGCCTTGATGCACATAAGGAAACCCAAAATGCATTCCTTTTGCAGGGGCATAATTCAACTCACAAAAAGGAATATCATCGCCCATTAAATCTCTTCCGTTATCTGTAAACCACATTTCTTTTGTTTCGGGATGCCAGGTAAATCCAACTGTATTTCGTACACCTTTTGCAATAATTTCTCTGCCCGATCCATCCGGATTAATTCTCGTAATCGTTGCAAAAATGGAGTCTTTTTCATCGCATACATTACACGGAGCACCTACCGGAACATATAATTTTCCATCAGGACCAAATGCAATATATTTCCATCCATGGTGTTTTTTATCGGGATATTTATCTGTAATTAAAACAGGTGTTGGAGGGTTGCTCAACTTATCTTCAATATTGTCGTATCGATAAATTTTATCCAATGCACTTACAAACAAACTCCCATCTTTAAATGCAACTCCATTTGGCATTACCAAATCCTGAGCAATCGTATAAACAGAATCTACTTTGCCATCATTATTTACATCTACAACGGCATATACATTATCCTCACGGCTATTGCCAACAAACAATGTACCCTTTGCACCCCAACACATACTTCTTGCATTAGAAACTTCAGCATAAACACTGACAGCAAAGCCTTCGGGCAATTTTATTTTATCGAGGTTGTATTTTTTATACAATGCCTGATCTTTTTCTGCAGCATTTATTTGTTTGTCTTTTGGTGTTTGACAACTTGCATTTGTTAGCATGATGCTAAGTGAAACTAAAAATAAAAATCTGGTCATACAATACTGTTAAAAAAATTAATTATTGTTATTCGATGGTTCTGATTTCCTGACACAATTCAATCAAAACGCCGTTAGTATTTTTTGGATGCAAAAAGCAAACTAACTTATTATCAGCTCCTTGCTTTGGCTTTTCATTTAACAAAACAAATCCTTCACTTTGCAATCTATTCATTTCATCTATAATATTCTCCACTTCAAAAGCGATATGATGCATTCCTTCACCTTTTTTTTCAATGAATGTAGCAATAACCCCTTCTTCTGTAGTGCTTTGTAACAATTCAATTTTGGTATCGCCTTGCGAAAAAAAAGCGGTGTTTACATTTTCACTTTCTACTTGCTCCATTTTATAACATTTTGTATTGAGTAAAGATTCAAAAAGTGGTATGCTTTTTGAAAAATCTTTTACTGCAATACCAATATGCTCAACTTTTACCATTATAATTTGTTTAAAGTTTGTGTTTCGATATATGGAATTTGAAAATTTAGTATTCAAATTTATAGCTCTGAACTAGTATTTTTGCTAACTGTTAATAATAAAAAACAATAAAGCCTTTTTATGTTGAAATTGCCTATCTATTTAGATAATAATGCTACTACGCCAATGGACCCTAGAGTTTTGGAAACAATGCTTCCTTATTTTACCCAACATTTTGGGAATGCAGCAAGCAGAAACCACCCTTTTGGATGGCAAGCGGAAGAAGCTGTTGATTATGCAAGAGAACAAGTAGCGAAATTGATAGGAGCAGATCCTAAAGAAATCATCTTCACCAGCGGTGCAACTGAAGGAGATAATTTAGGAATCAAAGGAGTATTTGAAATGTATGCAAGCAAGGGCAATCACATTATCACTGCCACTACCGAACACAAAGCTGTTTTAGATACTTGTAAGCACATTGAGAAATTAGGTGGAGAAGTTACCTACTTGGAAGTTAAAGCAAATGGATTAATTGATTTGCAAGAGTTAGAAGCTGCAATTAAACCAACAACTATTTTAATTTCTATTATGTACGCCAACAATGAAATTGGTGTGGTACAACCGGTACAGGAAATTACAGCAATCGCAAGAAAACATGGGATTCTTTTCTTTACAGATGCTACACAAGCTGTTGGAAAAATACCTGTTGATGTAAATAAAGATGGTATTGATTTAATGACATTTACCGGACATAAAATGTATGGTCCTAAAGGAATTGGAGCATTATATGTTCGTCGTAAAAACCCACGTGTAAAAGTAACTGCACAAATGGATGGCGGCGGTCATGAAAGAGGTATGAGAAGCGGGACATTGAATGTTCCGGGCATAGTAGGTTTTGGTAAAGCATGTGAATTATGTCGTTTAGAAATGGAAGCAGACACAACGCGTATTTCTGTATTGAGAGATAAATTAGAAACGGAATTGATGAAACTGGAAGAGGCATATATCAATGGAACCACAGAAGCACGTTTGCCACATGTAACCAATATTTCTTTCAAACATGTGGAAGGTGAAGGTTTGTTGATGGGCTTTAATAAAAACATTGCATTGAGTTCGGGGTCTGCCTGTACATCTGCATCATTAGAACCAAGTTACGTTTTAAAAGCATTGGGCTTGGGTGATGATTTGGCACATAGTTCATTACGTTTTGGATTGAGTCGCTTTACAACAGAAGAAGAAGTTGATTACACAATTAAAGCAATCAGCGAAACAGTATTAAAGTTGAGAGACATGAGTCCTTTGTGGGAAATGTACAAAGAAGGAATTGACTTGAATAGCATTGAATGGGCACATCATTAATAATGTTGAATGAAAAAACATTATTCTAGAAAAGTCTTTTCAATTTCGATAAGTATTAAATATTTAACTTCAGAATTAAGTAAAAAACACGATTTTAGCTGATCAAATATCATTAAACACTTAACATTTAAAATTATATACAATGGCATATTCAGAAAAAGTAATTGATCATTATAGCAATCCAAAAAATGTTGGAACATTAGATAAAGCAAGTAAAAATGTTGGAACAGGATTGGTAGGTGCACCGGAATGTGGTGATGTAATGCGTTTACAAATTGAAGTAGATGAAACGACAGGAATAATTAAAGACGCAAAGTTCAAAACTTTTGGATGTGGCTCTGCAATTGCATCTTCATCATTGGCAACCGAGTGGTTAAAAGGAAAATCTGTTGATCAAGCAATTGCTATAGACAATATGGATATTGTTGAAGAATTAAATTTACCTCCGGTAAAAATCCATTGTTCTGTTTTAGCAGAAGATGCTATCAAAGCAGCAATCAATGATTACCGCAGTAAAAATGGTTTAGAGCAATTGGTATTTGAAGAAAAAGGGGTTCATTAATATTTTGATTTTTTACCAAATTGATCATTAAAATATTAACTAGGATAATAAACTATGACAGCAACTGAAAATGCAATATACGTTAGTGACAAAGCGAAAGCCAAAGTGATTAAACTTATGGAAGAAGCAGGTGTTACAAATGACCCATCCTACTTTTTACGTGTAGGTGTTGTAGGTGGCGGATGCAGCGGATTGAGCTACAAATTGGATTTTGATAATGAGCAAAAGCCCATGGATCAGGTGTTTGAAGATAATGGCGTAAAAGTAGTTACCGATTTAAAAAGTTTTTTATACCTGGTAAATACTGAACTGGATTTCAGTGATGGATTAAACGGCAAAGGATTTTATTTCAACAATCCCAATGCAAGCAGAAGCTGCGGTTGTGGTGAAAGTTTTGCAGTATAAAAACATAAAATATTTTTTACAAAAAAGGCGTTGAAAATTTCAACGCCTTTTTAATATTTCATAGTTTCAACGAAATTATTTTTTAAAAATAGCATCATCAATTCCTTTATTGATAGAATAATTTTTATAGATAATTTCAACTTTACCTTTCTTATTTTTCATTTTATCCCTTGTAGCTTTATCCTCATCATCAAATTCTAATGTAACACCTTTTGGCATTTTGTAATCTTTGGTATTAAAGCCGAAAACTACTTTATCGGGCAAGCCATAATTACTGTATTTGCCATAGCTCATTTCAATTTCATAAGTCCCATTTTCTTTAGTAGTGGTTATAGCTTTACAAATAACAAGATTTGCTTCATCTATATACATGGTTGTAATTACTACATCGCTGTTTTCGTTGCGGGGTAATAATTTCACCTTCTTTGTTTTAATGCCATTTAGCATTTCTTCTCCCGCAGGAATTACATCAAAATCATTGGTAGAAACAATGCTGCTCATGTTTACAGTAACGCCACCTTTTGGTAAAATAGAAATTCCACCATCACGCTTTAACTTAAATTGATTGGGTTTTTTATAATAAATTTTCACTTGCCCAACAGGAGCTTTGATAAAACTGACATCAGTTTTCATTGTTCCATCAGCAACATAATCTTTTACAACATCCAATTTTACTTTTACTTTTTGAACTAATGCAGCAACATCTTGTGCATGAATTATTGTTGTAAAAAACAAACTGATTACTACTGAAAATATTTTAATTACTCTATTCATAAAATCTTGTGATTAATGCAACTAACTCAAAACATCTTTTTTCTTAAATACATATAATGAAGCGCCAACAAATAAAAATATGTGAACGGCAAGTATGGTAACACTTCTTACAATTCTTTCAGGATGTTCAATTGTACCTTTAATAGTGGCATTGTTTTCATCTACTTTAATATCAAAAAACTCTTTCCAGGAAACCATGTGCGTAGTAAATAAATAAGGTTTAACAAGGTTAAACAATGGAATACTCATGGTACTTAAAATGGTAAAAAATATAATTACACTCATCGTTGCAACAATTGGACCAATAGAGTTTTCGGCAAATTGAGAAAGGAAAAAGCCAAGCGCTGCAACGGTTGTCATTGCTAAGGCTGCGAAGCCAAATGCCCCAAAATATCTCCAGAAAATATCATCTTGTTGCAGTTGTACTACATAACTATTTTTTAATAACAACATATCTCCCGTTCCAAAAATAAACATGCTTACAAACAATGCTAGTATCGCAAGCCAAATCAATAAAGCTATTGTATAAATAGTGGCTGCTAAAAATTTAGCCATAATAAAATTAAATCTGCTTACCGGCTTTGTAAGTAAAAACCTAAGCGTTCCACCATTTGCTTCGCCACTAATCATATCTGCTGCAATCAATGCAATTAAAAGCGGGACATGTACTAATAATAATTGTAATAAAATATAGCATACAAAATAACCATTCAATGTATTTCCATCAATGCTGAAGCTATTTTTAAAATCAGCCATTACAAAATCTGCGTATTCTTTACCATCTACTTTTAAGCCAAGTTGTACAATTGCTATGAGTGATGTAATTGCTGCAAAAGCAATATACGTTCTTGGTCGGCGAAATATTTTATACAATTCAATTTGCAATAATGTCCACATGATGTTCCTTTCTTTTCGAGTGATTGAAGTATTATATGTTATTGAATGTATTGGTGTACATTTTGAGATCCTGTTGTTACCTGAAGAAAATAATCTTCCAAACTATGTCTTGGCTGTAAGCTAATCAGTTGAATATTCATTGCAACCAAATCCCGATGTAAAACCGGAATTTGTTGCCTGTCAATTTTTAATACAATTTGATTTTGTCTATTTTCTTGAAATGCGCTTTCCCATTGGGATTGCAACAATTGCTGACGTGCAAAAACATCATCTAAGGTGCTGATTTCAACAATTGTTTGAGCAGGATCAAATAAAGACTGGGCACTATCTTCAATAATTTTTTTTCCTTTATCAATAATTAGAACTTTGGTTGCAACTTGTTCAATTTCACTTAATAAATGTGATGAAACTAAGATTGTTTTTCCCTCATTTTTACTAAGGTGTAATATTAAATTTCTGATGTCTGCAATACCTTGCGGGTCCAATCCATTGGTAGGTTCATCCAAAACAATTAATGCCGGATTATGAACCAATGCAATTGCAATACCCAATCGTTGTTTCATCCCTTGACTAAAATTTTTTACTTTATCATTTGCCCTATCTGCCAATCCAACTACTTCTAATTGTTGTTGTAATTTTTGATGTGTTATTTTGATGCCACTCAACTTACCAAACAATTTTAAATTTTCGTAGGCAGATAAATATTTATATACATCAGGTTTTTCAATCACTGCACCTACTTGACGGAGTATTTCATTGCGATTGGCGTGTAATGGCAAGCCAAATATTTCTATGCTTCCTTCGGTTGGTTGAATTAAAGTAAGCAACATGCGCATTGTTGTACTTTTTCCTGCACCATTTTGGCCGAGGAAGCCATATACATCACCATTTGCAACGGTAAATGAAAGATCATGAACGGCAGTAAAATGATTAAATTTTTTAGTAAGACTTCGTACTTTGATAATGTCGCTCATGTATCGAAAATTAAATTTGAAAGGTAATCTTACAGTATATGCGATGCATTGAATTTGAAAACAATAAGAAAAAGTTTGTGACGAAAATTAAATAGCAGCAATGTATTCCATTACCTCATTCAAAGATTTCTTAAAACTAATATTGGCCGGCACTTTCTTTTTATAATTTTGGGTTAGTAATCCGGAGATAATAACATTAAAATTTTTCAGTTGCACACCGGCATTGAAAAGAAAACGTTCAAAATTAAAATTATGTGCCACTGCTGTAAGGTGAGAATAAATAAAAGTAGGTGGCTTGTATTGCGTTAGGTATTCAACATCTTTTAATGGAGCATTGGCACCAATATAGTAAACCCTAATACCTCTGCTTTTTAGTAAATAGTAAATAAACAACAACCCAAGTTCATGATGTTCTCCTTCGGGTAAGAAAAGTAGTACAGATTTGTTGGTTTGAATTGGACTTTTTACTCCGTCAATACCAAGAATTAATTTTTGACGAATTATATTGGTAACGAGGTGTTCCTGTGCAGGATTAATTCTATTGGTAAGCCACAAAATACCAATACGCTCTAGAAAGGGGAATATAATTTGAGTGATGGTACGTTCAATACCTTTCGAAGAAATGAAATTGTCTAGAATTTTCTCAACTTTATCAACGTCCAAATCAATCATGTGTTCGATAAGTTCGTTTACAGTTCGTTCCTGTTGTGCTTGAGCTTGAGTGAGAGCAAATATTTTAGCTTTTACATCAGCCTCAGACATTTTATCTATGTGAGAGATTTTGAAGCCGTTTTTATTTAGAAGGGCAATGTTGAGAACAGTAATTAATTCATTATTACTATAGTGTCTGATATTGGTATCGGATCGTTGAGGTTTTAAAAAATTGTAACGCTGTTCCCATACACGAATAGTGTGCGCTTTAATTCCTGTTATATTTTCTATATCTTTTATTGTAAAAGAATTCATACATACTAATTTCTTAGTGATGTAACATTTACAATTGAAAAAGGTTGGTTTTAAGGAATAATTTTTCGAACAATGAAATGGAACAACCTATTTTTTAACATTTCTCAAATATTCACCATAACCACTTTTTGCATATTTATCTGCAAGTGATAATAAATGGTCATGGTTTATAAAGCCCATTCTGTATGCAATTTCTTCTATGCAACCAATTTTTTGGCTTTGTCTTTTTTCAATTACTCTTACAAATTCACAAGCATCACTTAATGAATCAAATGTACCTGTATCAAGCCATGCAGTACCTCTACTCATTACGCCAACTTGTAAATTGCCTTGTTGTAAATAAACACGGTTAACGTCGGTTATTTCATATTCACCTCTCGCAGAAGGTGGAATATTTTTTGCAATTTCAACCACAGAATTATCGTAAAAATACAAACCGGGTACTGCGTAATTGGATTTTGGATGCGACGGTTTCTCTTCTATTGATATCACTTTATTATTGGCATCAAACTCAACTACTCCGTAACGTTCAGGATCACTAACTTCATAAGCAAAAACAGCAGCACCGTTAACATCGCTAAATGATTGCAATAACTTACTAAATCCTGCACCATAAAAGATATTATCACCCAAAACCAATGCAACTTTATCGTTGCCAACAAAATCAGCTCCTATCACAAATGCTTGTGCCAACCCATTAGGAACTTGTTGCACTGCATAAGAAAAACTACAGCCAATTTCTGATCCATCTCCTAACAACCTTTGAAATTGAGAGGAGTCTTCGGGTGTAGTAATAATTAAAATTTCATTAATCCCTGCCAACATCAATACAGACAAGGGATAATAAATCATTGGCTTATCATAAATAGGCATCAATTGCTTGCTAATTCCTTTTGTAATTGGATACAACCTTGTGCCACTTCCACCTGCTAATATGATACCTTTCATGTCCTATTATTTTAAAAAAGAATTTAATTTTTAACCAAAAAACAAATCAGTTTTTACTTCGGCTAGTAATGTATTAGTTTTATCCTTTTCTGATAAAACAACATCCGAATCATTTATTTGCCAATCAATTTGTAAAGCAGGATCATTATATAAAATTCCTCCTTCGCTTTGTTTATTGTAATAATTATCGCATTTATAAAAGAATACAGCTTCTTCACTTAACACTACAAAACCATGCGCAAAACCGCGGGGAACAAATAGTTGAACTCCATTATTTTCTGTCAATTCAACAGCTACATGCTCGCCAAAAGTTGGTGAATTATAGCGCACATCAACCGCAACATCTAAAACTTTTCCTTTCATTACACGAACCAATTTGGATTGTGCAAAAGTTCCTTTTTGAAAATGCAATCCCCTCAAAACTCCGTATTTGGACATAGACTGATTATCTTGAACAAAATCAATATCCAATCCGGTTAATTGATTAAAAGTTTGCTTATTAAAACTCTCAAAAAAATACCCCCTTTCATCACCGTAAATGGTATCATGAATAATGAAGCAGCCGGCTAGTTTTGTTTCTTCTACTTTCATGATTATCTGTTTGCGTACATTGATGTATAATAATTGGCATAAGCCCCGGAAGTGATATTATTCAACCATTGCTGATTTGCCAAAAACCAATCAATTGTTTCTGCTAGTCCTTGTTCAAAAGTAACACTTGGTTTCCAACCCAACTCCTGATTGATTTTAGACGCATCAATAGCATATCTTCTATCATGTCCGGGACGGTCTTTTACATAAGTAATTAATTCGGCACTTTCACCAGGTTTTCTGCCTAGTTTTTCGTCCATTAATTGGCAGAGCAATTTTATTAAATCAATGTTTGTCCACTCATTAAACCCACCAATATTATACGTATCATTTATTTTTCCGTTATGAAAAACATTGTCAATAGCAGTTGCATGGTCTTTTACAAATAACCAGTCTCTTGTATATAATCCATCTCCATAAACCGGTAGAGGTTTTTTAGTAATGATGTTATTAATAAACAAAGGAATTAATTTTTCAGGAAAATGAAATGGACCATAATTATTAGAGCAATTTGAAATTACTGTTTGCATGTGATAAGTCTCAGCATAAGCTCTTACAAAATGATCGGATGAGGCTTTACTTGCACTGTATGGAGAGTTGGGACTGTACGGAGTAGTTTCAGTAAATAATCCCTCGGCACCCAAAGCTCCATAAACTTCATCAGTGGAAACATGGTAAAATAAATGTTTGCTATAATCTTCTTTCCATTTTGTTTTGGCAACGTTTAATAAGTTAACAGTACCTATCACATTAGTGTACACAAAATCTAAAGGAGAAACAATTGAACGATCTACATGGCTTTCTGCAGCTAAATGTATTACATCTGTTATTGCATGTTCATCAAAAATCTGCTCTATTCGTTCGACATCAAGAATATTTGCTTTTTCAAAAAAATAATTTTTTGACTGATCAATATCTTTTAAGTTTTCGAGATTACCTGCATAGGTTAATGCATCTAAATTTACAATTTTGTATTCAGGATATTTGGTAACAAATAATCTTACTACATGGCTTCCAATAAAACCTGCACCACCAGTAATTAAAATAGTTTTACTCATTTATTCTTTATTAAAATTTTAAACGCTTTAAGGCTAGATACATATATTCAAGGCACCTAATTCCATTGATTATGCTTTACTTCATTGTAAACGCTTTGAATTCCTTCTTCCAAAGTAATAGATGCTTTCCATCCCAGACTAGTCAATTTTTGAACACACATTAACTTCCGTGGTGTTCCATTGGGTTTGGTTGTATTTAATTTTATTTCACCTGTAAATCCTACAATTTTTTGAATCAATTGTGCGAGTTCATAAATGGTTACATCAGTTCCTACACCTACATTTACCAAGCCTTCTTCTTGATAATTTTCCATTAAAAAATAACAGGCTTCTGCCAAATCATCTACATGTAAAAATTCACGTAGTGGTGTTCCTGTTCCCCAAATTTCAACTTCTGATGCATGGTTGTTTTTTGCTGTGATAAATTTTCTAAGCAAAGCGGGCAAAACATGCGAATTATTTAAATCGTAATTATCATTTGGACCATACAAATTAGTAGGCATGGCTGAAATAAAGTTGCATCCATATTGTCTTCTATAACTATCACACAACTCAATACCGGCAATCTTGGCAATTGCATAAGGCTGATTGGTACTTTCTAAATAACCCGATAAAAGATATTCTTCTTTTAATGGTTGGGGAGCTAATTTGGGATAAATGCAAGAGGAACCAAGGAATAGAAGTTTGGCTACTTTATTAACGAATGCAGCATGAATAATATTCGCTTCAATCATTAAGTTTTCATAAATAAAATCAGCACGATAGGTGTTATTAGCGATAATACCACCCACCTTTGCAGCAGCTAAAAACACATATTCCGGTTTTTCTGCAACAAAAAAATCATTCACAGCTTGCTGATTGCGTAGATCTAATTCTGCAGAAGTTTTACATACAATATTGGTAAACCCTTTTTGCAACAAATTTCTGTAAATAGCACTTCCTACCATACCACGATGGCCAGCTATATAAATTTTTGATTGCTTATTCATCTTAATTATTCGAATCCGGTTTTTGTTTCAAAACCATTATCTTTTAAAAACTTTTCTTTTGAAAATATCTGAATATCACTAGCCACCATTTCTGTAACCATCTCTGCTAATGTATATTTTGGTTTCCATCCTAATTTTTGATATGCTTTAGAGGCGTCTCCAATTAATAAATCTACCTCTGTTGGTCTGTAATAACGAGGATCTACTTTAACCACCACTCTACCCAAAGTGACTTCATGGTTACCAGTATTTGCAACAACATAGCCTTCTTCATTTTCAGCAGTACCTCTAAATGCTAATTCAACGCCAATTTCAGCAAAAGCCATTTTTACAAATTCTCTGATTTCGGTAGTAATTCCTGTTGCCAATACAAAATCTTCTGGCTGTTCTTGTTGTAAAATCAACCACATTCCTTCTACATAATCTTTTGCATGTCCCCAATCTCTTTTCGCATCTAAATTACCTAAGTATAAAGTTTCTTGAAAGCCCAAAGCAATTTTAGCTACTGCTCTGGTAATTTTTCTTGTTACAAATGTTTCACCACGTAATGGAGATTCATGATTGAATAAAATTCCATTACAGGCAAACACTCCATAAGCTTCACGATAATTTACTGTAATCCAGTAGGCATACATTTTTGCAACTGCATATGGACTGCGAGGATAGAAAGGAGTTGTTTCACTTTGAGGAACAGCTTGAACCAATCCGTATAATTCTGAAGTTGAGGCTTGGTATACTTTTGTTTTTTTTGTTAAACCCAATAAACGAACAGCTTCCAAAATTCTCAAAGTTCCTATTCCATCTGCATTTGCGGTATATTCGGGTGTTTCAAAACTTACGTGCACATGACTCATTGCAGCAAGATTATAAATTTCATCTGGCTGAACTTCCTGAATAATTCTGATTAAGTTAGTGCTATCTGTTAAGTCACCGTAATGCAAATGCAAGTGACGATCGGGAATATGCGGATCTTGATAGAAATGGTCTATCCTTCCGGTATTAAACAATGAACTTCTTCTTTTAATACCATGCACTTCATACCCTTTTTTCAATAACAACTCAGATAAATAAGCACCATCTTGCCCTGTAATGCCTGTAATAATTGCTTTTTTCATAATTTTTATTTATCAGCAACAATACTCTTTATAGTAATTTCTAACCCCTCAGCCAATGTTTTTTTAGGAGTATAATTGGTATTTTGTATTGTTACAGATGAAAACTGTGTGGTGGCACAAAACTTTTTCACCCTGACTGCACTTATTGAGAATTTTTGTTTTGTAAATTTTGAAATAATATCCAAAAACAATCCACCGCCATAGCCTATTAAATAAGGTATTTTGATGGGAATAATTTTTTCGCCCAAGGCAGCTTCTGCATGTTTTACCAATTGTTTTGTAGATAAATCAGGTTTATCAATGTAATTAAAAACATGGTAGCCTTTGTGTTTTTTATCTATACAATGACTAATAAATCCTGCAACATTTTCTACATAAGCCATTGATTTTTTATTCTGTCCATTACCTACCATTACAAATTTGCGACTTGAAATTTGTTTCAACAGATTGTATACATTTCCTTTATTACCAGGCCCAAAAGTTACTGTGGGCCTGATAATTGTTAATGATTTTCCATTTCTATCATTATCAAACCATCTCCTGAGTACTTTCTCTGCCTCGAATTTACTTTTTCCATAATGATTAAATGGATCTATTTCAGAAAGTTCATCCGGATCTTTCTTGTTAAGTCCATAAACTGATACGGAACTCGTAAAGATGATGTGCTCAATATTTTTTTCAGCCATTACTTTAAGCACATTATGTGCACCCTCAACATTTACATCATAGTACAAAGAAACCGGAGACACATCATCTCTATGTTCGGCCGCTAGCAATATAACGTAGTCTGTATTATCGGGTATAGCAGCTTTTATTGATTCATAATCTCTTACATCAGCTATTTTACTGGTGACGCCAATAATATCAAAAGCTGGTAATTGTTTATCAATATTAGTAACACTATGATGAGAGGCAATAGTATTAATTAAATGACTACCAATGAATCCTGATCCTCCTATTATGCAAACGTTCATCTTTAAGTTTAATATTTTGGCGGGAAAGTTAAGGAAATGTGCGTTATTGGGACAATGAAATTTTTTTTCTAAAAAAATAGATTAATTACCAGCAGTTACTGGAAAGTTTTTAAACACCTTTTGAGCCTTTAAATAATCTTCAGGTATGCCAATATCAATAAAATATCCATCTGAAATAAATCCTTTTATGATTGTAGAAGCAACATTTTTTTCTAAAATCTCTTTCTCATAAGAGAATACAACAGGTAAATTTTGAGAAGCCATGTTGTAAAATGATTTATTAAATATTATATACCCACCATTAATCAACCCATGGTCGGTGAATTGTTTTTCTTTGAATGAAACAATCGTATTTTTTTCATCAATTATCACCGTTCCATACCTGTCATAATAATTCATTTGTTTCAAAGCAATTGTACAATCTGCATTATTTTGCAAATGAACACCCATCATATCTTTTAACGAAACGTCAAAAAAAGTATCTGCATTAATGATAAAAAAATTGTCTTCTGTTACATATTCCATTGCTTTTTTGATACCACCACCAGTTCCTAATGGTGTTTCCTCAATTACAATTTGATAATTTAAATTTGAATAGTTTTCATTCAAAAAATCAACTACATGATCTGCTAAGTGGCCTAATGAAAAAATAAAATGATGAATCCCTTGTTGTAATAAATACTGAATAATATAATTTAAAAAAGGTTTTTCAGCTACCAGTGATAATACTTTAGGTTTATCTGAAACTACCGATTTTAATCTTGTTCCCAATCCTCCTGCTAAAATAATTGCCTGCATTAATTAATTATTTGTTGGTACGTTTGGATATAGTTTTTCTTAACTAGATTCATATTAAATGATGCATCATATAAGGCTATAGAGCCAGATTGATAGTTTATAAAATTGTCTGAAACATTTTTTACAGCGTTCACAATTGCGGCAATATTATTATCAACCAATACTCCATTGTTTTTTATTAGTTCGGGGCAACCGCCTACATTACTTAATATCAATGGCAGTCCGGCACTCATTGCTTCTATTGCTGAAATTGGCAAACCTTCACTATCTGAAATAAGCATGAAAGCATCGTAATCATAAAAAGCATCAAAAGATTTTATTTCACCAAGCAGCATTACATTTTTTATCTGGTTATGTTGGATATAGTCTTGCCATATTTTTAAATCCGGTCCCGAACCTGCGATATAAAGGGTTGCAAATGATATTTCTTTAAATGCATTTACCATTAAATCAATGCGCTTTGGATTTGCAAACCTTGCAAGTGCAATTATTTTGAGGTGATTATTATTGTTTAATCCTAAAGCTCTAGTCGTATAAATTGGAAACGTTGCATTCTTAATTACTACCAATTTTTTTGGATGAATTTTTATTTTATCAAGAGCTGTATTGTAGTCATTTTCACTCACACAGATTACTTTGTGTGAAATGAATGCAAGTATCCTTTCAATAAAATTTAACAGAAAGGTGATTTTTTTTCCATTGTATATAGAACTCCAACCATGAGAATAGTAACAAGACGGAACAGAAGCAAAAAATGCTGCCAATCTTCCATAAAAACCTGCATTGGCAGAATTGGTGACTACCAGATTAATTTTATTTTGTTTAATATACCGGTATAGTTGAAATAAAAATGCTACTGAAGTTTTACCCTCTATAGCATTATTAATTAAAGTCCCTCTTAAAAAAATATTTGAAGAATCTGAAAGCCATCCTTCCTGGTTGGTACATAAATAGACTTCAAAATTTTCAGCACAAATTTCAATTTGTTCTTTTACAAATTTTTGAGCACCCCCAACCTCACTTTTTGTTATAATGAATAATATCCTATGCTTCATGCTCGGTACTACTTTTTAGTAATTGATTAAAGCTATTTAAATATTGTAGGTAATTAGCTTCGGTACAATAAAACTGCTTTACAATATTTCTGTTTTTTCCTCCTACATTTTGTTTGATTATTTGGTTCTGTGCAATACATTGTTCAAATGCAGCAATCCACTCATTTTTGTTTGTAGCAAATAGGTTTTCATTATCCCTATTGATTTTTATGTTAGCAGGCAATGGAGTTGCTATTGTCGGTATTCCGCAAGCCATATATTGTATCAGTTTGAAACCGCATTTTCCATAATTGAACTTATTGTATTCCAATGGCATAATGCCCACATCAAACGAATAAATTGTATCTACCTCATTAGATTCTTTCCATTCAATATACCGATAATTGACTCCTTCAAGTTTTGGCAATAATTTTTTATCAAAGCCAACTAAACTCAATTCAATAGTATGATTTTTTTGGAGTTCAAGAAACACTTCTTTCAATGGCAAAATATTGACACTAGTATTTTTTGAACCAACCCAACCAATTTTAAAAAATTCATTTTTTGTTTTAATAACAGGAGTACTGTTTTGCTGATACTTATTGTAATTGATACTGGTAGGTATCTCCGTAATATTTGTATTGTACTTACTCAAAACCTCTGTGAGATAAGGGCTTCCGGTAATCACTAATGATGCATTTTTAACTAGTTTATATATTTTTTTACCGCACATTAATTGTACCAATTTGTAATTACTACTATCATAAGTATGAAAAGTTGCATCGTCGTAATCCAATACTACATTTTTCTTTCCAAGTAAAGCAATCAGTTCTGCAAAGAACGGCAAATAAGGAAAGAGTTCGTATTCAATAAAAAGAATATCATAATCTCTTAACATCAGTATTTGAAAAAAACGCTGAATATATCTTGGAATCAAAATCAACCAATTTTTTTTACCCTTTCCATATAAATCCTGAATATATTTTGTTGGAAATAAAGCATGGGTAATTACCTCAAAGCCATTTGACTCAAGATAACTTTTATATTGATAGCTTCTATAGCGGCTACTGGGTCCGGCTGCTGTATACTTAGTAAAATAAACAATTTTAGACATGCTTATATTTTGCGTAAAAGTAAGTACTGATAAAATTTGTAATACCCGCCTAATGTTTGGAATAATTCTATTTTACTTCTTTTAATTACTAAAGAAAAAACAAGCCTTGATAAAGGACTCAAAAAAATTAATACAAATGCGCTTAACATAAATCCTAATGTAGAGAAATGCTTTTGGACAAAACAATATTTTGCGTGTAATGCATAAAATAATCTGGTAGATTTAATCTGTTGAGAAACACCACCACCTTTATGATAAATTATATTCGTTGTGTCATAATATATTTTATATCCGGCCTTATTTATTCTCAATGATAAATCCAAATCTTCCATGTACACAAAATATCGATCATCCATAAAACCAATTTCTTGAATAACATTTTTACGAGCTAAATAAAAAGAACCCATTACATGTTGTACTTGTTTTGATTCATTATGACTCCAATCATATTGTATAAAACCATTCTTAAAAAACTTATTATTGAGCTGGTACAACCCTAGTACATCATTGCAAAATGTAATAAAATTAGGATAACGTCCACAGGTTTTCATCAGTTTGCCATTGTCGCCAAGTTGTGCAGTTCCGTATACAGCAATATCGTTGTTCTGCATAAAATCCATTGCTTGTTGCAATGTGTTTTCATTGATAACCGCATCTGGATTTAGCAATAAAATATAATTGCCAGTGCAATATTTTAATGCCTGATTACAAGCATTACCAAAACCAAAATTCTGATCGAGATAGTGAATTTGAATTTTTTCATTTAACGGCAGCCTGCTGCAAGAATCATCAGAAGAACCGTTATCCATTATAATAATAGAAAAATTTTGAAAGTTGCTTGACAAAACTGAATTCACGCAGCTGAGCAGCATTTCACCTGCATTCCAGTTTATAATAAGAATATCAATTTTATCAATCATTCTTTAAAAAAAAATTTTAATCTTGAAAAAAAATAAATTTATAAGGTGCTACTAATTTTGTTATGTGCAATAAATTAACCATTAACAACAGAGAATAAAGACAAACAGCAAAATATCCGATTAATTTATATCGTGTTGTATAAATTAAAAATGTGGTAGTAATAATTGAGACAATACCAAAAAATTCATATAAACGAAATGCGATAACAGCAATAGATGAAAACAAACCAAAGCATATAAAACTAATCACTTGAATTTTGAGAAGTAAGTAGCCATATTGATTTTGAATAATTATTTTTTTGTGATTTAAAAACAACCATATGGTAATCAAAAAACTAAGCACAAGTGGAATATTAAAAGCATTTAATTCATTCTCTTTTTTTGTAAGTGTTTTTAGGGTAAGCATAAGTTTATCTGTGAAAGGGAGCTTAACTACAAAAAGCAACTCACTAATAACATTCACTTTAAGCAGAATGCATAAGAAAGATGCAATCAGTAATGATAAGTTAATAACAACATTAAACCGATGTTTATTCAATAATAAAATAAGACCAATCAAAATGCCTGTGTACTGAAAAAAAGTTGATAAAATGAGTACCAGAAAAAAAAGTGCAAACTTGTTATTGTAATAAAAATATGTAGCAATCAACAAACCACCTGCTGCAATACCAACACGAATCTGGGTCATCTCGTGAAGAAAAAAGAAGAAAGAAAAATAAACTAGCAAACTTAATCCATCTATCCTTGACAATTTATAGATACCAAAAAACTTCGCAGCAATTGCAACAAAAGCAAAGATAAAAAAGAGACTTTGCTCATAAAATGGAAAACTAATAAATTTAAGTATTGAAGGTATGATGTAATAAAATGGTTCAAAGTTGCTCCAATCAGTATAATTAATAAAATATTGTATGGGCGAACTTACCAGTGAAAAGGAATACTGATAAGTAGCATAATCTTTATCTATACCAACCCCTCTGAATGCAGCAGTAAACAAAAACAATGTTCCAACAATAATAAATAATTGTTTAGAATTAATCCAATTAACAAACTTTAAAACGGAAAAAAATAGTATTGTACAAAATATGAAGTAATAAAAAAAGAATCCGAAAAACTCGTTGTAGTTAATATAAAACATTTGAATATTTTAATTAAGAATACCAATGTTGAACTAACAAAAAATATCTATTGTTCAAAAAAATTTTTTTGTGAAAATACTTTTACCAATATTATGTAAACAACCGACCCAGCAATTGTAGTAATTGCCGGTATCATTAAATTATTGCTTATTTTCAAGAATAAATAATTTGCAGTTGCATTTACCAAAAAGGCTATAAATACTGCAATTGCCATGTATTTTGTTTGCGATTTTAATTCCAATCTTTTATGTACCAACATAGCTATCTGCCATAAACAAACTCCAATAAAAATTAAATACGTAATTTGAAATAACTGTGGACTAGCTTCTTGTTTAAAAACAATTTTTAAAAGATACGGACATACAAAAATCAATAGTACAAATCCAACCGCCATTAAGCACACTTCAAGCATTAATAATTTTTTTATTTTTAAAAATGCTTCTTCTTCTTTTTTTTCATTGTAAAGCTTTGCTATAACTGGATAAAAGGTCATTAATATTGGAGAAAAAACAGCAATCACACCTTTGTTCATCACATCATAAATTGCAGCATAAGTGCCTGCAGATTCTTTGTTAATTAAATACGAAATAATAAACCGATCGTTTACAGAAAGTGCCAATGAACCCGATAAAAACAATGCAATAGGAATACCAAATTGAACAATTTGTTTTGTAATTGCTTGAACGGATTTATTATCCAATTCAACTTTATTCAACTTGTTTTTATATATCAAAATCATTAAAGGAAGGAGATATGAAAAGAAAAGCGCTACTGCTAATATTTCAATAGAATGTTTGTTACCAAAAAACTTGAGTAATGTTAATGCGACAAGAATATTAATGGCAGTTCTGATAATTTCGCAAATCATGATCAGTACTGCCTTTTGTTTTGCCTGAAATACCAACAGATAATAACAATAATATCCAAACAAAAAAAAACTAGGCATAAAAAAAATCAATTCGCCTATGCTTGCAGAAGTCAGTAAAATTGAAAGTGGAACAAAAAAACAAAAACCAACCAATAGACTTTTTCTTAGTAATCTTTCACTTACTATATCTAATTGATTTTTTTGTTGAGAATAAAAGCGAATATAGCTTTGACCAATCCAGGCATAACAAAACATGGCAACAATACTTAAAGTATTGAAAACTATGGAATACACACCATAAATCTCTTTCCCGCAAAGTTGCACAACCAAGGGTATCATTAAAAAAGATAAAATACCCGACACAGCAATTCCTAAACTGTAAAAGAAAAAATTGAGTTTACTTGAAGCCAAAATTTATTTTTAAGAAGTCAGTAATTGCTTCAAACTAGCATATAGTTTTAGAAATACCAATAATCCAATTGATAATATAAAAAATACCATGCCGCCTAATATGGAATATAAAACCAAACTGTATGTTTTTTTCTTCAATGGAAGTTTTGGTTCGTCTATTATTTGAATGAGTGGTGTTTCTTTCAGTAAAGTATATTTTGCCAATTCTAAGTTTTTCAACAACTCCCCGTACCCTGCGCTTAAAGCAGTCATATCTATTTGTCCTTTTTGCTCTCTAACTTTTACTTTCTGAAAAATGGGATTTAAATTAGCATCAGCAATATTTGCTTTTTGAGTAATTAAATCACCTAAAGCATCGTGAATAGAATCTACTCGTTTTTGTAATATTTCAACATTTTGCTTAGCCTTTTTTGTTTTTGTTTCAGTATAAAAAGAAGCTACCTGATTTACAATTTCCTGAACAAACATTTTGGAAAACAATTCATCTTTTCCTTTATAACTAATCTGATAAATATCATACTTTTTATCAGGGCGAGCAATCTCTAAATAACCGGCACTCAGGTATTTATGAATGACAGCAATTATACTATCCCTTCTCCTTGTATTTGTAATAGAAACACTAATTTGAACAGGATCAGAACTATCAATGGAAGTATTCAATCCACTTGTTTGTAAAAACCAATCGCCATAGGTTTTTGAAGTATTGGGATATGGTTGAAACAATGTTTTTTCAAGAATTTTTCTGCTTTTGAATACTTGTTCAATATTATCTCCGCTGAATATTCCCGAAGAAGATCCCATATCTAAACCAAATGAAGAGGCCAAACTTAACAACCCACCTCCACTCATTTTTGTTTCTTCTTGCAAAGAAAAAGTTAGAGATGCTGTATATACAGGCTTTTTTATTAATGAATAAGCAATGCCTAGCAAAATTCCCAATGTTGTAATAAGTATAACAACTCTTTTTTTCCTTTTGATATAATGCAAAAAAGAAACGAATTGTTCCTTTTGTTGTGCACTTTCAATTTTTGTATTGGTATTGTCCATTTGCTATTTAATTCTTTTCTTATTTTTTTGAAACATTAATAATTGCGACAGCGATTCCGGCCAATGAAGCCATACCACTTGCAACTGCCAACCACTCTGCTGTTGTCAATCCTTTTTTACCACCCTCCGGTATTTTTGGAATTAAAATTTCTGAACCTGCACTCACATTAGGAAATTTTCTGAAAAATAAAAATTTCTTTGTTTTTAATGCGGTTCCATTGGCATTTAATACATACAGGCGTTTCTTTTTTGCATTATCTGTAAAACCTCCGGCTTTATTGATATAATAGTTAATAGACTCTCCTTGCTTATATACAATTTCTGTAGGGAACATTACTTCACCATTTACTTTTACTACATTCTTTTGTTTTGGAATAGTAATGATATCCCCTTCAATAAGCGTAATATTTTCTAAATTATTTTCTTGATTATTAAGTATTTCATCTAAACGTAACCCAATTTTTACGGTAGGTTTATTCAATGCTTCTATTAATTGAGTAGAGGTATCACTTACTTTTTTAAATTTATTGATTGTTTCATAAGCTTCATTTTTTAGAATACTGGTATTAATTCTAATAATATTGGCTCCACCACTATTTGCCTGAGGGGTTAATCCTCCCGCTCTTTTTAATAAATCACTTACTCTTTCTTCTTTGCTTTTAAGTACATAAGTACCAGGATACAACACTTCCCCTTCAATTCTTACTTTTTCTTGCACCTTATAACCCGGATTAGTTCTAATACTAACTACATCCCACGGCTGTAATAAGATTTCGTTGCCTTTAAAACTTAAATCTTTACTACCTGCTATTTCAATTACTTCTGCAATAATAGTTTTAGCTGTAGAATCTCCTTGAATTCTTCTTGCAATTTCTATTCTCTGTGCACTTGCAGCGTCTGTAAAGCCCCCTGTTTGAAATAATAAGTCTTTTAATGTAATTCCTTTAAAGTATTCAAAAGTTCCCGGATTTTTAACTTCGCCCTCAACAAACAAAGTATATACATGTGCAAAATCCTTTGCTGATGCAATTACAACTGAATCATCTTTTTTTAAAAAAACATCTTGTTGTTTCCCTTTCATCATTGCAGTAACATTAAAAGCAACAACTTCTTTACTTAAGTCATTATTGGTTCTGAACAACAATCCCCTTTCAATATAGGCATCATCTTTAATGCCATCCGCTTTTAGTATAAGTTGGGTTAAGGATAAATTTGACGTAAGTTCATAATATCCCGGACGATACACTGCCCCTGCTACTGCAACCCTGTTGGCATATCGGTCTAATATTTTTCCAACAGTAATTACATCGCCTCGATTGGGAAAGTAATTTGCAAAATTTTCTTTTCGTATATCTTGTATTTTTTTCTCTTTGTCAGTAAACTGATCTACCACTACCGATGCCGTATAAGCACTACTGGTAAAACCTTGCGCAAAGTTGATTACTTGTGCCAACGATTCATTTGGTAATGTTTCAAAAATACCCTGACGCATAACCTCACCTCTTAATTTTACCTGAACTGCGGCTACCGGAATACGAATCACATCCTGATCATTCAGCCTGATATTTTTACTCTGAAAACCATTTAATAAATAATCGTACGCATCAAATACAACAATTACTTTATTGTCTCTGATTAACTCAATTTTTCTTAAAGAACCTTTTTCATTCGGACCACCACATGCATACAATGCATTGAATAAAGTAGATAATGATGACAAACTATAGGTAGCTGGTCTTACAGCCTGCCCAATCACAGAAATTTTAATGGTACGAATTTTACTGATATTAACTGCTAATTGAGTTTGACCGCCATTTGCTAATCTGGAATAACCAGTCTTAATCATTTTACTTTTAATTCTTTGAGTTGCCTGATCAATAGTTAATCCGTTCACTGATACATACCCTATACTAGGAATATTGATAACACCTTCGGGCGTTACTACCAATTTATAGTTAGCTTCCTGATACCCAAAAATATCAATACTGATTTCATCATCTGGACCAATGATATAATTTTTGGGCGTTGGCATTCTTAAGTTTACTTCAAAACGACTGTCAGAGTTGGCAAATAAATCTGAACCAAAAATCTCATTTTCAGATTTACTTGAACTGTATTTATTAGGCGCAATAGAGTCTGATACTGCAGCCCTGCTAGTAGAATTTCTATCAGAAGGTGCAGGAATATTTTTATTAAATGTTACAGCAACATCAGAAATTCTTGTTCTTAATTTAATTAATTCTGAAGTTGGCAATCCGCGTTGCAATGCCAGTTGTTCTGCCTGAGATTCGCTAAAACCAGAGCTTTGCAGCATTGATTTGTATTTCGCAATATCTTCATTACTCAACATTTCTACTTTAAATCCAGATAAATCTTTGCTATTCATCAGGTCTTGAATAGAACTTTGAGCAGAGACAGCTATACTTAGTAAAAAGAAAGAAAAAAGAAAGAAAATACGCATATAAAATAATGTTTTAAAAAATTACAATAACTCTTTAAAGATTTTACTTAAACAACAATTGGTATTATATGTATTAACTGCCAGACAATTTGAATTTATTTGAAATATGGTCAAGAAATCTGCAATTATAATTTAGGGAAATAAAATTGTTTTATTTTCCTAATTGGCTTCAAAAGTAAGGTATACCACTTAGGTTTTAAACTATTTAAGCGCCAAGCTTGATAATCTTCATAATTTGCTTTTAATCTATTTGACAATGATTTTGTACTCTGCCCCCCAATTCGCATGTGTACCAAAGTACCATGCAAATACCCAACTTTAATTTTATGCAGGTATAAAAGCCGAACCATCAATTCATAATCAGCCGAACTTTTCAATGTTGTATTAAATTTACCAAATTGATTGTAAATTTCTTTTCTTACAAAAAATGTAGGATGGGGAGGCATCCATCCCTTTAAAAACAATTGATCGCTATAGCTACCGGCAATCCATTTGCGATAAATCTTATTGGTTTGCACAGAATCTACAAAAACCAAATCCCCATATAGTGCGTCACAATTAGTAGTATTGAATATTTTTACTACTTCTTCAATTATATTTTCAGCAGGATAAAAGTCGTCTGAATTAAGTATGCCAATAATATCACCAGTAGCATATGTAATACCTTTGTTCATAGCATCATAAATACCTGTATCCTTTTCTGAAATAACCTGCTGTACGTGATTAAAACCACTTACAATTTGTAAGGTATTATCATTCGATAGTCCATCAATAATGATATGTTCAATAGCAGGGTACGTTTGCTTTTGTATAGAATATAAAGTATCAGCTACCGTAGCGGCACTATTATAGGTAGCTGTAATTATAGAAACTTTCATGTATGTAAATTCTTAACGTTCAATAATTATATTCTCCATCACAAGCATATCCATTGAAGTTCTTAGAAAACAATCTAAGGCTTCCTGAGGAGTATTAACAATAGGTTCGTTTTCATTAAACGATGTATTCAGTAAAATTGGCACACCCGATTTTTTATAAAATGTGCTAATTAATTTATGATATGCAGGAGAAATAGCAGCATCAACACTTTGCAACCTGCCACTTCCATCTGCATGTGTAACAGCCGGTATCAATGCTTGTTTTTCTTTTCTTATAGGAAATACTTTTTCCATGAATGGTACAATATCATCAACTTCAAAATATTCACTCACATGTTCCTTTAAAATACTTGGTGCAAAAGGTCTGAAGCTTTCTCTTCGTTTAATTTTTGAATTTAATAATTCCTTTGCATCATTTCTTCGAGGATCAGCTAAAATACTTCTAGCTCCTAATGCCCGTGGCCCAAACTCTGCTCTACCATTAAACCATCCAATTACACCTGCATCTATTAATTTATTGGCAACTTTTTCATACAACTCATCATCCGAATATTTTTTATATGAAACATTAGCTGCTTTCAATACCGCTTCAATTTCATCATTTGAAAATTTAGCACCTGTATAAGCACTATATATTGGTTCAACACGTGATTGACTCAAGGTATGGTGATACACATACTGAGCCGCACCCATACTAATACCGGCATCATGTCCGGCACTTGGAATATACACATTTTTAAAAGGTGTATTTCGGGTTAATTTTCCATTAGCCACACTATTTTGAGCAACACCTCCTGCAATACAAACATTTGTCAATCCTGTCCGCTCATGCAATCCTTTAAGAATATGAAATATTGTCTCTTCTGTGAATCTTTGCACTGAAGCAGCAATATCTTTATGATATTGGGTTAACGCTTCTTCCTTTTTACGAACTGGTCCAAAAACTTCCATCATTTTTTTACCAAACAGTGAATGAACAATTGGAATGTTATTTTCATATTCAACATAGCCTTGACTTGCTGAACGGAAATAATCCAAATTCAATTCAAAAAGTCCTCCTTTCTTCCACAATATTACATCTCTAAGTTTTTCTACATATTTTGGTGTACCATATGGTGCAAGACCCATTACTTTATACTCATCGCCATAATATGGAAACCCCAATAATTGTGTAAATGCTGTATAAAAAACACCTAAGGAATGCGGAAAATCTATGGAATCAATTACTTCTATTTTTGAACCCCTGCCAACAGCAAACATTGTTGTACTGAAATCTCCCGAGCCATCGATACTCAAAATAGCCGACTCGTTAAATGGTGATGCAAAAAAAGCACTTGCCAAATGGCTACGGTGATGTTCTACCTGATGAATTTTTGATTTTATAGACGCTTCACTTAAGCCCGAAATTTTACTTAATTCAACTTCAATACTTGCTATATTTTGTAAATTTTGAAATCTATCTTTTATGAAATTAAAAGAAGTGGCTGCATTTTTTGCAAAGAAAAATAGTTTCTTCAAGAACTTAGCTTTAGGATCTCTACCTATAGCAATATGATCGACTTCCGCTAGTGTAATTCCGGCCTCTCGCAAACAAAATTCGACAGCCAAGCTCGGAAATCCAGCCCAATGTTTAATTCGCCTAAATCGTTCTTCCTCTGTTGCTGCTATCATTTCACCATCCTTGAAAATAGCGGCTGATGAATCTGCGTGGTATGCATTAATTCCTAAAACAATCATCTAATTATTTTTTTATACAAATAACTTGCTATAAGAAGTTAGTAAATTTGATTGGTTATAAAAGTATTCTTTTGCTAATATATGTGCATTGGTACAATATTGCGTCCATAAAATGCCATCCATGAATGCCAATTGATCTAATAAAACAGGAATCTGTTTTGGGTCATCAATATCTACATTCCATCCCGATTTTTTTTGTTGTAAATTAGTCCAAGGAGTAAAAAAACTAGTAATAATTGGTCTACCCACACTCAAACTCTCAAATAAAGCGTGTCCAAAATTTTCTCCTTTGGTCAATAAAATAAGTGCATCATATTTTGAGATGGTAGTTTGTACCAAACTTGGCTGTAAATCTCCTTTGTATTCAACCACAACATTACTGGGCAATTGCTTCATCTCTTCAATACAAGTATTCCAATAATCTGCATCTTTAACAGGACCATAAATATCTACAACAATCAACTGATTGCAACTTTTACAAATTTGTATTAGCTGTTTGATATTTTTAACCGGAGTAATTAATGACAAATGAATCAGCCTTAATACTCCAGCCTGCTTTGTTGGTGCAGTAATAAATTGCAAGGGTACTTTTGGTACATTTCCAATTATTTCAATTTTACAATTCTTACCAAAATATTTGATGATTGCATCAGATTCAGATTTTGCTGCAGCATGCCAATAACAACCCAACAATAACTTTGATTTTCGAAGTAAAAACAAGTAAATCATTTTTTTAAATGACTTTACTGCCAATGACCCATGCTGCAACACTCCTCTTGGACTAATTATTAATTTCTGTGATGCAGCAAACAATTTATTTTTATTCAATAACGGAAATAAAAAAAAGCGATACGAATACATACAATTAAAAAAAATGTAGTCGGCAGATATTTCTTTTAATCTTTGATGATAATTTATATAATCAATTTTTTTTTCGGCATAAAAAACATTGACCGTATTTTCCTCCAGCTTCAATTCATTCCAGCTGTTTAACTGAATATTTTTATAGGGCTCAATATCACCCACATCAAAAGCACTGGTTACAACAAAAAATTGATACTCATTCCCAAGTGTGACAATTAAATTAGCCAAAGATTGAACAGGTCCCCCTGCCCTAAAACCAGGCAAAAAATAATCGTAAAATATGAGAATTTTTTTTTTGATAAATAACTTTTATAATGGATACACTAAATTCATGAAAACATTTACCCTAAATCATTCAGCCAACATCTTATCATACAGCTCTACATAATTATCAGCTACTTTTTGTGCATCAAACCGCTTACAATTTTGCAAGCCATTTGCTACCAAAGTATCTCTGTAATGCTTATCCTGAATGATTTTTAATATTCCAGATCTGATGAATTCTATATCATAAGGATCTACCAAATGTGCTGCATTTCCTGCAACATCGGGCATAGATAATAAATTACTTGTAACTACAGGCCTGCCTGTTGCATTTGCTTCAATGATTGGCATTCCGAAACCTTCGTAGGTTGATACAAAACTCAACATATCACAATCGATATATTGTTGTATGATTGCTTCTTGTGAAAGATTAGTGTAATTAACATACACAATTTTATTTTTTTCTAACCGATATATCAAATCTTGCGATAAAATTCCAATAATATTCAGCCGGCAGGGTATATCCTTAATTGCTTCTATTAGCCGTTCTAAATTTTTATTGTAAGTGGTTCCTACTAGAAGAATTTGAGGACAGGATTCATTAAAATCACTCGGTACATATTTATACCCGTCGTCAATTGCATTGGGAATTACATAAATATTTTGCTCCGGATAATTTGTAAACTTAAGTAACTCATTCTTGGTTGCTTCTGAAACCACTGTAACATACTTACAATATTTCAAAGGAAGTGTAAACCAAAAATATTTTAGCAACAAGTATTTTAAGCCCTTTGAGTTTTCTAAAAGTAAACAATCATGTACTGTCAATAACGTATTTTTTTTTGGCAATCCAATTGCTGCAAAATGAATATCCCCCGTTATGTGATTAATCTGTCCCTGATTTTTTTTTGCCTCTATAACAATTCGTATTCTTGGAAAAATGCCCTTACTGAAACAAGTAAATTCATACATCAATCCCAATAGCCTGTTGGGCATTTTGTGCCGCACGTCTTTAAAAATAGCTTCAATACTCCTGTGAAAAGGAAGTGGTTTTCGCTGAAAAAAAACAACCTTAATTTTTTGATCCATTCGGCAACACTTTCCACTTTTGATAGATAAGCCAAAAAGTAAACGATGTTAATAAAATATAAAACGCAGTTCCTATCAAAAATAAAATATGATGTATCCTCAAAACATTTGGGCGGATCGATATTTCATCTGCTTTCCCTTTGCCCATAGTTATATCCAGTACTTTTTTTACTAAGGGCAAAATCACCGGAATCTTATTCCAGTTGGTGTAACGTATCCCTTCATATTTGTATACCGAATCATAATTCGGAGGCGTTTGATTTTTAAAATATGCCCAGTTATTGTGTACTTCTTTAAAACTTGCAAGGCTTCCATCCGGATTTTTAAAATATAAATTATAAAGTGGGTCAACAACAACCCATTTATTATTAATTTTTGTTTCCACTACAATATGCGCTCCAAATGTATTATTCGCCATCATCTGTCCGATACGTACCTCACAGGCATTGGCTTTCAAAATTCTTGCCAGTACTTTGGCATTACTGCCACAGGATCCTTTAGCTGCCATTAAATCTTTTCTGACAGACTGAAAATAATTGCCATCGGTAATTGTTGCAATTTGTGCATTTTGAAAAATATTTTGACGTTCATGCAACAACTCATGGGTCATTCTTACAGCATGAACCAAGAATGTGTCTTTATTTTCCGTTTGTAAAACTGATTTTACATTTGTTGTAATCGCAGTAAATAAGTCTCGCTCATACAAATCCTCTGCTCTAAAAAAATACAGGGTTGTAAGCAATGAACCATTGAGAAATAACAGTAAATATAAATTAGTAACAATTTTTTTTATCATACGGCTTCCAGAGTAAAGTAGACTTTTTTGGGGAGCGAACTTAAGAAATTTTACAAAAAAACAATAACTATTTTTGGACTTACCTTTTATTGATATTGTTGGGTTAATGTATAGGTCCAATACCTGCTCCAATGGGTATTTCCATTGAACAATCCCCGGTACAATTCATTTGTTTTAACATCATCTGCAGCAATATTTAAACGCACATTCTTCATCCAATTTTCAAAAGGAAATGTAAATCCTTGTTTAGGTCTGTCCCATATTGCACGGGGTAATTCATTTTCAAATGCTTTAATCAGCAAATGTTTTTTTTGTTTGTAATTGTACCTTATTTCAGGTGCAATTGCATATGCCAGTTCCATCAAATCTTTATCTAAAAATGGCACCCTTACTTCTACACTATGCCACATGCTCATGCAATCCGTATCCTTTAAAAGTTGGTTTTGCATATACCAGTCCGTTTCAAAATAACTTACTTTTTCTAAGGGATGAAAAGCATCAATATGATTGGGTAAAACAAGTGAATGCAATAATTGATTGATTTCATATTCACTACAGTCCAATAACTGCGCCACTTGTGCCGGAATAAACAATCCTCTGTTAAACAAGTAACTACCCAAGGCTGTTTTGCATTGCAAAAAATTAATTTTCTTGCGTCTGTCATCCGGAAAAAGCTTTGCTGCTGCAAATAAAAAATGTGGCATTGTGCCAAGTATTTGCATCAGATTGGTTTTTGTAAAAGAAGGATACCCTCCAAATAATTCATCGGCGCCCAATCCGCTCAAAACAGCTTTCAACCCAGATTCTTTTGCATATTTATTAATAAAATAAGCATTAATACCATCGCAACTTGGCTGATCCATTGCTTCTAAAATATCGGGCAAGGCATTTTTAAATTCATCCTCAGATACCAAATACGAACGATGTTTGGCACCCGTTTTTGCAATAATAATATCCTGGTATTTTTTCTCAGAAAATTGGTCATTGTCAAATACTATGGACAATGTTTGCAAATTATTTCCTACAACCGGCTTAGCCAATAAAGTAAGCAAACTGCTGTCAATTCCGCCGCTTAAAAAAAGCCCTATTGGTGCATCAGAAATCAGGTGACGCTCAACTGCTTTGGTTAGTGTATCGCTTACTTTTTCTACAGCATCTGCTTCATTGTATATAGTATAGTTATAATTGGGTGTATAGAAACATTGTTTTTTAGTTTCCAAAGAAGGAAGGTTAATTTCTAAAAAAGTGCCCTTCTCTAAAGGTTGTACTCCTTTTAATGTTGTAATAGGTTCGGGCAGATGCCCAAACATTAAAAAATATTTTTTCCAGTCCTTATTTTCTTCCCAATCAGGTTTCAAGGCTTTAAAAGCCCTGATTTCGCTGGCAAAAATAAGTTGGTTGTTTTGTAAAGAATAGTACAGCGGTTTAATACCGGCATGGTCTCGTGCTAATACAATTTTTTGATTGGCTTTGTCTAGAATTGCCAATGCAAACATGCCGTTGAACTTCTGAAAACATGCGGTGCCCCATTCTTTGTAAGCATTTAAAATAACCTCTGTATCGGAAGTAGATTTGAAAGCATATTTTTTTTGCTCCAGTTCTTTTCTGATTTCCAAAAAATTATAGATCTCGCCATTATATATTACCATGAGTTGTTGGTCATGATCCATCATAGGTTGATGTCCTAACAGCGACAAATCAATTAACGATAGGCGACAATGACCAAATGCCAAAGGCCACTGTTCATCTATGTAAATACCATTGTCATCCGGACCACCATGTTGCATTGCATTGGTCATTCGGTTGATTGCCTCCTCCGAGGGAGACACCTGAAAATCAATAATACCTGCTATTCTGCACATAATACTTTACACCTTAAAATGCTGGAGGACCTTTACCAAGTGGCTCAGGAAAACTGTAATTTGTTTTTACTTTTGGCACTATCCAGTAAATACAGCACCACCAAAACGATAATGGTATTTTTAACCATGCCATTGATAATAATTAAAAAATCGGTCTCAGAAGTTAATACCAGCTCAAAAAATACTGGAAACAACAATAAAATAATGGGTTTTTTGAAAGAATATACCAAGATTTTTTTTTCTAAAAAGCCAATCAACATACCATACAAAAAAATGACTATCGGGGCTCCCCATTTTCCAAAATTAACGTAACCCTCACCCAATAGCCCAATATTCATACTGGTGGATTCTGTTAATTTTAAGTAAGTGTATTTTTTAATCTTTTCTTTCCCTCCGGCTTTTTCTTTCTCGGGATTTAAAAAACGGGGCACAATTGCATCTACACAGGAACGAAAAATAGTTCCTCCCCCTGCAAAAGGTTCGGCATAAGGCACTTTTATCATTGTTGAAGATACCAACCAAGCCTGGTTGAGGCGATAAACAATAGGCAAGTAGAATTCTTTGTCGGTAAAGGTTTTACCCAATGATGCCTCTGCAGCAGCAGAAATAAAATTATTCACCGAAGCATCTTGGGTACCTGCAGAAATCCCTTCTCGATAGCTGGCTTTCGTATTTTGTAAATTGGCTAAAAATACCACTCCGGCAAATAGCATTACCAATAAAGCAACCCAATTCAGTCGAAAACCCTTGTCTCTGAATAAAAGCAATAGCATTATAGCAAAAAAAACAACATATACCGTGAATGTACCAAACATACTAGAACGTACCACAATCAATAATTGCAGCATAATTCCCAAAATTAAATATTTGTTGGTGAAGCTTTTTTTATACATGGCAATTGCAAAAAAGCCACAAGTTGCAAAGTTGGAGAGCACATGCGTTACCTGGTCAATTGCGGCAATATGCACTAGGTTTAGCAATGAGGATGCAAATCCTATTACAATCAGTAAATTAATATCTTGCAACCGTATGCTATTTTGTATATTATGTAAAAAATAAAGCCACTGTGCTTGTGGCTTTTGTACCAGCTGATAACCCATGATCATTAACTGAGCTGCAATAAAGGCAAATGGTACATACGCTGCAATAGGTACCACCAAATAAAAGGGGGTAGCGAGGGTTAAATTACTGCCTTCCAATAATTCTAAAATACTCAATGCAAATACATTGCTTACAAAAAATGAAATGGCAATGATGGAACCTGTTGGAAATGCAAATGCAATTGTTTTTTTAAAATCTCTAATTAAAAAAATAAAAAAAGCAACCTCCAATACCAACCAATAAAAAAGATTAAAATCTATGATGGTCAACAAAAATGAAGCCAACAAAATAATTATTTGTTCTTTGGAAATATTCAATATTGGGTATTTATTTATGAATCATTGAAACAAAAATATTTATTATATATAAGTTACATAACTTGGATTAGCTATGCTATAAATCATTTAATATCTCTGTATAGATAGCTTCACAGCTATAAGAATAATAGAATGGAACTTGATTTGTTTTATTTTCTTCCATAATAAAGAGATCCTTAAAACAAACTGCTTTCAAATTTTCAATCTTATTATTTTGTTGAAACTTTGCGGTAGAAATCAAATCTTTACTATACCAAACATCTAAACCGCAAACCAAATACTCAAACACTTTATTTGGCACATTATAAACATAGTTGGGTATATGACCTGTATATAAAACCACACCAATATCATAATTTGCCAGAATTGAAGGCAAATCAAAATAGTTGATTGGCTGTTTAATAGAGATGAAGGGCGATTTTAAAGCAGCAATCATTTCCATAACTTCTTTTTCAATATTATCTGAAAAAATATCAAAGTAATAAGCCCCTTTTTGTTGATTAACCCATTTTGCAAATACTTCAATGTAAGTACTCTTTATTCCTAAAGCACCTACATAAATTATTTTTGTGGAAGTTGTTTGTGCCCTATTTCTTTTATTTGCTTGAGCTAAATTCTGCCAATTTGCTGGTGGATAATTTGGAAAAATATGACATTCAGATTGACTTAAAAATGGATAATCTTTTTGAAACAACTCCATTCTTTCTTTGTTGGTTTGGCTAATCCAGTTAGCGTTTTTTAATAAATATGCTTCATTTTTGAGTAAATATTTAACAAAGTAAGATGACTGATGCTTTTCTTCTGGCGAAACATATTCATGAAAATGTATAAAAATTGGAGTAGCCCTAAACAATCGTTTGTACCAATAAACAGGAAGAGAAGAATAAGTTTCGTAATAAATAATTTTCGTTGGTTTGTAAAAAAGTAATTGTAAAAAAGTTACCAAATTATAGTTGATATACGTACAATATCTTACAACTGCATTTTTAGAAAATGAACCTAGCCTGTATATGTTAAATTTAGAATTGAACCAATTAATTTGGGAATTCGTTGTAAAAACTTTGCAACTGATATTCTTGATTTCCAAGTTATGAATAAAATTCATAATTGGAGGATACTTTTCTAAGGGTTGATAGTGTATAACAGCAATCTTTTTCATTATAAATTATCTAATGCACTATTCAATTGTGATACTCTATTTTGGTAAGTGTAATTTTCTAAAGAGATTTTTCTGCTATTGTTCCTTATTAACTCTCTTTTTGTAGCATCGCAATTTAATAGGAAGTTAATTTTTTTTACACAGTCATCTATATTTTCGAATAAGACAACTTCAATATTATCTTTAAAATATAAAGCATGATCTTTTGTTTTGGGAGCTAACATGATTCCGCCAACTCCAGGAATATCAAAACTTCTCATGTTATGTGAATCTAAATTATGAATTCGCATTAGATTTAATTGTACGGCATATTTTCTTAAAGTCTTCCAAAAGTCGATACCATATACAGAAGGAAAAATTTTAATTATATTGGACTGAATATATTTCCCCCAACCATTACCATACAGATCTATTGGTATGTTATATCTATTTAGCTTCTTAATAAAATTTACTCTTTCGCTATCAGGATTACCAACAAAGCAAACTCTAAGAATTTCTGGTTCAGCTATTATTTGGTCAAATTCCAAATCTTCTAATTCAAAGCCGAATGGTATTAACATTGAATGTAAATTTTTCAACTTCAATTGTTGCACTATATCCTTGTCATAACTAACATACAAATCAAATAATGAAATACTATTGGTTAAATTTCTATTCCCACTTCCTTTTCCAGAGAATATAAATGGATTATCTGGGTTGTAGTTAATAATCTTAATTTTTTGTTTTTTCAAAATTTTTAAAGTACTAGGTAAAACTTCCATTCCTTTAAATATAATTATATGACTTGGTTGAACTTCATTTACAAAGTTTAATAGCCCCTGTTGTATTTTTTTATAAATACTACTTAAGCCTAATCTAAAAATAATTTTATTGAAAATACTTTTATTATAAAAATCTAGAAAAAGATCTTGTATTGGGTATATTTCCACCAAATTATCAAGATTAGTTAGGTGTTTTTTATAAATAATTTCTAATGCAGAAATATGACTCGAACCGACAATTAATATTTTTTTTTTCATCGATTATAAAGAGTTGTATTTACTAGTTGAACTATGCATCTAATTAAATTATTGAATCTC
>CANLAE010000011.1 GCA_947488765.1 Chitinophagaceae bacterium
CCAGCAATTATTCAGTAACTGAAAAAATATTTACTTCGGGTAAAGATGAAGTGAAAGAAACCTTAATATTTGATTTAAAATGGTTTGAAAGCAAAGGTTTTAAATTAGGAATACCAATATACATTAAGGCTTGTGGTGACGGATATAAAGATGACACTTATGAAAATGCAAATAACGGTTTGCCAGTATATCCAAGCTTAGCAAGTAAAGGAAGTCCAACAATAAATGTAGTAATCCCTGAAAAATAAATTTTTAGTAAGCCTCTTTTTTGATCTATTTAAAAAAAATCTTTGTAAATATGCACGATGCGAAACTGTAAAAGACAGCATTGATAATAAAATTGACAAGGAAAATATGAAGCGATAACTTTTTTTGACATTTTTATAACCCTGTTTAATTCTGTTTAAGCAGGGTTTTTTTTTTGTAGTGGATTGAATCAATTATTTTTACTAAGTAAATATATTTCCTGAAGAAAACATTAAAAATATTTCGTTACATTTTTTTGGTGATAATTGCACTCGTGCTCTTATTATGGATAGCTATACAATTAACGCCCGTTCAAAACTGGCTAGTTGGAATAGCTACAAAAAAACTCTCCAAAGAACTTCAAACTGAAGTAAGCATTAAACATGTGAGCTTTTCTTTTTTTAATAAAGCGAATCTTGAGGGCACTTTTATTCAAGATAAAAAAAAGGACACCTTATTATACGCAGGCAAATTAAAAGTGAGTATTACTGATTGGTTTTTTTTGAAGGACAAAGCAGAACTAAAATACATTGGGCTTGAAGATGCCACCATAAAATTGAATAGAAAAGATTCAATTTGGAATTATCAGTTTATTGCTGATTACTTTTCTTCGCCGAAGAAAAAAGAGAAAAAGGGTAGCGTATCTCTCCGCTTTAAAAAAATTGATTTAAAAAATATTCGCTTCATACAAAATGATTTATGGAGTGGCGAGAATTTAACTTGCAACTTATCTAGTTTAAGTTTAGATGCTGATAATATTAATTTTGATAACAATACAATCAGTTTAAACAGCCTTGAGATAGATCGACCGTATGTAAGTATCAAAAGCTATGATGGATTAAAACCAATAGTACCTGCATATAAAAAAATTATTGATACTGGATTGCTGCTAAACCCATCGAGAATTAGACTTTTGGTTAAAAATCTTACGATAACAAATGGTAGTTTTATTGATGATGCAGATGATGATAAACCAACTACCTATTTTGATGGAGCACATCTAAATATTACAAAAATAAATGCGAACTGCAGAAACATTGATTTAAGAAATGACACAATTACTGCTAATATCAGTATTACGTGTAAGGACCGAAGTGGAATTGAAATAAAATCCTTAACAGCAAATTTTAAAGTAACTCCACAAATTATGGAGTTTGCAAAACTTGATTTGCAAACCAACAAAAGCAGATTAGGGAATTATTACGCAATGAAGTATCAGCATTTCAATAAGGACTTTGGAGATTATGAAACCAAAGTAATTATGAAAGCGAATTTTAAACCAAGCACTATCCATTCAGATGATATAGCATACTTCGCACCCGAATTAAAATCTTGGGCTTTAAAAGCTATTATAGCCGGTAGTTTTGATGGAACTGTTTCAGATTTTTCGACTAAAAATTTATTTTTAAAAACAAAATCATCTTCAATATATGGCAATCTGAGCATGAAAGGCTTACCTGATATTGATAAAACAATCATCAATTTTACTAATGGAAATATCATTACAAACTATCAGGATTTATGCACGATAGTACCTGATTTGAAGGGAATGAAAAACCCAAATTTAGCTGCACTTGGTAGCATTAATTACAAAGGATTTTTTAATGGTTACTATAATAATTTTTCTGCCAAAGGCATTATCAATAGTGCATTGGGAAATGTTTTGGCAGATTTAAAGCTAACTTTTCCTGCGAATAAAGAACCAACTTATGATGGCATTATTGGCTCATCACAATTTAACTTAGGCGGTTTGATCAACACTCCTTCTATTGGAAATATTGATTTCAATGGAAAAATTAAAGGATATAGTTTTAATCCTGAAAAATTAAAAACTGATTTTGAAGGACAGTTTAATCAATTTCAATTTAATGATTATAACTACACTAATATTTCCACTTCTGGTACTTTTGAAAATAAAACATTTACAGGTAATCTGAAGATAAATGACCCTAATGTTGATTTAACGAGTGGAATGCAAATTGATTTTTCCAGCAATCAACCAAGATATAATCTATTTGGAGATTTGGTAAACTTCAATTTTAAAAATACCAACTTTACGAAAGACAATCTTGAACTTACAGGAACTTTGGATGTAAATTTTTCAGGAACCAATATTGATAACTTTTTAGGTGAGGCCAAACTATTGAATGCAATAGTAAAAAGCAATGATGATGAAATAAAATTTGACTCACTTAATCTAGTTTCATCTTTTATCAATAACATCAAAAATTTAAAAATATCTGGCAGTGATTTTATGGCAGGCATTTCAGGTGAGTTTAATATTCTAGACTTACCTAACAGCCTTCAATCTTTTCTGCACAAGTATTATCCCAGCTATGTTTCAGCACCTAACTCTACCCCAAAAAATCAAGATTTTTCATTTAGGGTAAATACAAATTATATTGATCCGTATTTGAAATTATTTGATAAAAAATTATCCGGGTTAAATGATATAAATATTGAGGGTTCAATTAATACAAAACAAAATCAGTTTCAAGTTTTATTTCAAGTTCCTTATTTTAAATATGATACCTATTCATTTACAGGAATTGATTTGAAAGGTGATGGCAATTTGGATTCTTTGGCAATGATTGGTTCTATTACAAGTACACAATTAAATGATAGTTTTTATTTGCCAACCTCCAAAATCAATATTACTTCATCCAATGACCACTCCATTGTAAGTATAAAAACAAAAGCAAATAATACATTAAATGACGCATCATTATTGGCAGATGTTTTTACTTTAGATGATGGTATCAGATTGCAGTTCAGACCATCTTCATTTGTAATTAATGAAAAAAAATGGAACATTGACACAGATGGCGAACTTGTACTTAGAAAGAGCTATGTAAGTGCTAAAAAATTGAAGTTAGTTCAAGGATTACAGGAAATTAATATTGCAACTGAAAATGAAGAAGACAATAATTCGAGTAATTTAATTGTGCAATTAAGTAATGTTGTTTTAGGTGATTTTACATCAATGTTTTTTAAAGATCCAAAACTAGAAGGTATTACATCGGGCAAAATTAAACTGAAAGACTTTTTCGGAAATTTTGAAGCTGAGTCTGATTTGAAAGTTGAACAAATGAGATTAGATCAAGACTCAATAGGTCGAATAGAATTAAAAGCTGGCTTTACAAAAAAAACGGGTGTTGTTTCATGGGATTTGAATTCAAATAATAAAGATTACAACTTTACTAGTAAAGGGACTTATAATACCAAAGACTCTGCAAAAAGTTCTCCTTTGTATACAGAGTCTAAATTGGTTAATGTTAAACTATCGGTTGTAGAAAAATATTTAAGCAGTATTTTTTCTCATTTTGACGGATATGGGAAAGGGGTATTAAAAATCAGTGGC
Organism: Chitinophagaceae bacterium; assembly: GCA_947488765.1. Classification (GTDB taxonomy): domain Bacteria; phylum Bacteroidota; class Bacteroidia; order Chitinophagales; family Chitinophagaceae; genus UBA1930. Next base: position 3,608 of record CANLAE010000011.1, read on the forward strand.
AATCCTGATAATTTAAATTTTTTAGGAGATGTGAAAATACATGATGCCGGAATGATGGTAAATTATACGCAAGTATATTATTGCATAGATACTGCTACTATTAAGTTTGAAGAAGATGGTATCAATTGCGGTACAATAAACATTAGGGATAAATATAACAACAAGGGTATTGTAAAAGGAAAATTGTATGAACGAGGATTTAAGGATATGATTTTTGATTTTGATTTAGCTACCAAAAAATTATTGTTGATAGATACGAAAGCCAAAGACAATGAACAGTTTTATGGAAAAGCAATTGGCAAGGCAAATCTTAGTTTCAAGGGGCCCGAAAGCAATTCTAAATTGGTAATCGTTGGTGAAGCCAATGATACATCACATATCTATTTACCAATTAGTAGCAGTAAGGAAAGCGGTGAGGCAGATTTTATAGTTTTTAAAGAATTTGGTGAAGAGATTATACAACAAAAATCTGAGAATAAATTTAATCTATCTGTTGATTTAGATTTAACAGCAAATAACAAAGTTGATATTGATGTAATCTTAGATGAGGCAGAAGGCGATGTGATTAAAGCATCTGGAAATGGTCGTTTAAGAATCAAAGCAGGGACCAATGAAAAATTGGATATTCGAGGCAGATATAATATAGAAAATGGCTTGTACGACTTCAACTTTCAATCCATTATTAAACGACCATTTTTGTTATTACCTCAGTCTGGTAATTATATAGAATGGAGTGGCGATCCATTCAAAGCAGAATTACATGTTGATGCACAATATGAAGCTGAAAATATTAGTCTTGCTGATTTGCTGAATAATGCAAATTTCGGATCAAACGACAACTCATTAAAAGCACAAAGAGGGCCGGTTTATATTATTGCTCAACTAAGAGATAAATTAATACAACCAACCATTAAATTTAAAATTGATTTTCCACAAAATAGTCCTGCAAAAACAGACCCTAGTTTCAGACAATTTTTAGCTCGAATTGAAAAGGATGACAACGAAATGCTGACTCAGGCAACGTCATTAATTGTATTCAAAACATTTACACCTTATGGTCAGGGTTTAATAGGTGGTGGGGCTGCAAGTTCAATCAATTATAGTTCATTGGGGATTAATACTATTTCACAAAAAATAACAACAGAAATAAACAAACAAGTCTCAAATGTTTTATTCAAATTATTCAAAGACAAGAACTTGAAATTTGATTTGGGTTCGTCGGTATACAGCAGCTCTAATTTATTCAATACCAACTTAAGTGCAACAAACAACAACAAGCTTGACAGAACAAGGGTTAACTTTAAAATTGGCAGGAGTTTTCTCAACAATAAATTATTGGTAACATTTGGTGGCGACCTTGATTTTAATGTTGGAAATACAGCAGCACAAAGCGGTAATTTGCAATGGCTACCTGATTTGAATATTGAATATATTATTTCTCAAAGTAATAATTCTAAATTACTAGGTATTGCTTTCAGCAAAAATAGTTTGGACATTAGCGGCTTTACTTTAGGTAGCAGAAACAGAAAAGGTGTAAGTATTTCTTACAGAACTGAATCTAATACCTTCCCCATATTCGGGAAAAAAGAAGAAATAAATAACAAATAAATGTACAATCCTAAATTGGATATTTACCCACCATCATCTATAAATTTATTTCAATTTAGTTAGAAAATAATACGCTTGAATTAAATTAGATAGCAGAATATTAGACATTAAAAAGGGGCAAAAAGTATATACTTTTTGCCCCTTTTATTTATTCATAAAATTCATTTAACTAAATGAATTTTTATTCTTCTTCATCAAAGCTCATTGCTTCACGAGTAGCAGATAAAACTTCATATTCTTCTTTACTACCTACAATCAAGTTTTCAAAGTCACGCTGACCAGTACCTGCAGGAATTAAATGACCTGTAATTACATTCTCTTTTAATCCGATCATATAATCTGCTTTACCATTAATTGCAGCGGTGCTTAGTACTTTAGTAGTCTCTTGGAATGATGCAGCACTTATCCAGCTTTGTACTCCCAAGGAAGCTTTTGTAATACCTAATAAAACCGGAGTTGCAGTAGCAGGTTTAGCATCACGAACTTCTACTAGTTTTTTATCAGCACGACGTAAGATAGAGTTTTCTTCTCTAAACTCACGAAGTGTAACAATTTGTCCAGCTCTCATTTTTGTACTTTCGCCAGGCTCTGTAACTACTTTTTTATCAAATATTCTGTCATTCTCATCAATGAAGTCAAATCTGTCTTCCAAATCTTCTTCTAAGAATTTAGTATCGCCTGCATCTACAATTTCTACCTTCTTCATCATTTGACGAACAATTACTTCAACGTGCTTATCATTGATACGCACACCTTGTAAACGGTATACTTCTTGTATTTCATTTACTACATATTCCTGAACTGCAAATGGTCCTTTAATATTTAAAATATCATAAGGAGCAATTTGACCATCGGATAATGGAGCACCTGCTTTTACAAAATCACCATCCTGAACTAAAATTTGACGAGACAATGGAACTAAGTATTTCTTAGTCATACCATCTTTTGCTTCTACCATAATCTCTCTGTTACCACGCTTTACATTTCCAAAAGTAACTACACCATCAATTTCACAAACAACGGCAGGATTACCAGGATTTCTAGCTTCAAATAATTCTGTAACACGAGGAAGACCACCCGTAATATCCCTCAATTTACCCAATACACGTGGTATTTTAACCAATACCTGAGCAGCTTTTACTTCATCTCCTTCTTCTACAGCGATATGGCTACCTACAGGTAAGTTATAATGCTTCATATCCTTGCCTTCAACAATGATAGTAGCTAACTTGGTTTTATCTTTTGTTTCAATTACCACTTTTTCGCGGTGACCTGTTTGGTCATCGCTTTCCTCGCGGTAAGTAATACCATCTAAAATGCTTTCAAACTTAATAGTACCTTGTTGTTCAGCAACAATTACATTATTAAATGGATCCCAAGTACAAATAACATCTCCTTTTTTAACTTGTTGACCATCTTTAACAGTCAATGTGCTACCATAAGGAACGTTATTGGTAATAAGTAATCTGTCGTTTTTCACATCCATGATTCTTACCTCACCTGTTCTTCCGATAACAACATTTACTTTTTTACCTTCATTATTCAATGTGCTTACTGTACGCAAACCATCAAACTGAATTGTACCATCAAATCTTGCATTTAATGAAGATTCAATATTTGCACTTCCTGCCACACCACCTACGTGGAATGTACGAAGTGTAAGCTGTGTACCAGGCTCACCAATACTTTGAGCTGCAATAATACCAACAGCATCTCCACGTTGTGCAATGTAACCTGTAGCTAAGTTTTTGCCATAACATTTCACACACACCCCACGTTTAGCTTCGCATGTAAGTACACTTCTGATTTCAACAGTTTCAATTCCACACTCTTCAATAAACTTAGCAACATCAGTGCTAATTTCTTCGCCTGCATTGATAATTAGTTCATCGTTTAATGGATTAATTACATCATGCAATGAAGTTCTACCTTCAATTCTATCTGCCAAACCTTCAATTACATCTTCATTATCTTTTAATGCACTTGTAGCAATACCACGAAGTGTACCACAATCATCATCAGCAATTACAACATCTTGAGCAACGTCTACCAATCTACGAGTTAAGTATCCTGCATCCGCAGTTTTCAAAGCCGTATCTGCAAGACCTTTTCTAGCTCCATGTGTACTAATGAAATAATCCAATACGTTCAAGCCACCTTTAAAGTTTGATAAGATTGGATTTTCAATTACTTCACTTCCTGTGCTACCACTTTTTCTTGGTTTTGCCATCAATCCCCTGATACCTACCAACTGCTTAACCTGTGTTTTACTACCTCTAGCTCCACTATCCAACATCATGAAAACAGAGTTGAATCCTTGCTTATCAGTAGCCATTTCACGGATAAGTGTTTCCGTAATTTTCATATCCACTCTACCCCATATATCAATTACCTGATTGTAACGTTCGTTGTTGGTAATTAAACCCATGTTGTAGTTATCCCAAACTTCTTCTACTTCAACCTTAGCACTATCCAATAATTCATTTCTCTGATCTGGAACAATTAAGTCATTAACGCTAAATGATAATCCACCTTTGAATGCCATACGGAATCCAAGTGTTTTTATTTCATCTAAGAATTTTGCTGTAGTAGGTATATTGGTAATTTTAATGATATCACCAATAATTTCTCTCAAGCTTTTCTTTGTTAATAACGCATTTACATAACCAACTTCCTTAGGTACAAATTGATTGAAAAGAACTCTACCAACAGTAGTATCAATTAATCTTTTTACCAGTACACCACCTTCACGAACATTGGTACGTACTTTAATGCCTGCATGTAAATCAATTGCACCTTCATTGTATGCAATAACCACTTCATCAAGGCTATAAAATGCTTTACCCTCTCCTTTTACAATTTCTGTTGGAGTTGATTTCTTAACTTTAGTAATATAGTATAAGCCCAACACCATGTCCTGAGAAGGAAGGGTAATTGGAGTACCATTTTGAGGGTTCAAAATGTTGTGTGAACTCAACATTAGTAATTGAGCCTCTAACACAGCAGCACTGCTCAAAGGAACGTGAACGGCCATTTGGTCACCATCAAAATCCGCATTAAATGATGCTGTAACCAACGGATGTAATTGTATTGCCTTACCTTCTACCAATTTTGGCTGGAAAGATTGTATAGACAAACGGTGCAATGTTGGGGCACGATTCAATAATATTGGATGACCTTTTAATATATTTTCTAAGATATCCCAAATAACAGCTTCTTTTTTATCAACTAATTTCTTAGCAGATTTTACTGTTTTTACGATACCTCTTTCAATTAGTTTTCTAATAATAAATGGCTTAAACAATTCTGCAGCCATATCTTTAGGTAATCCGCACTCATGCATTTTCAACTCTGGTCCTACCACAATTACAGAACGACCTGAATAGTCAACACGCTTACCCAATAAGTTCTGACGGAAACGACCTTGCTTACCTTTAAGTACATCACTCAATGATTTTAAAGGACGACCACCTTCTGCTTTTACAGCATTGGATTTACGGCTGTTATCAAACAAGCTATCAATTGCTTCTTGTAACATCCTTTTTTCATTTCTCAAGATTACTTCTGGAGCTTTAATTTCCATCAATCTTTTCAAACGATTATTTCTGATGATTACACGTCTGTATAAATCATTTAAATCAGAACTTGCAAAACGACCACCATCTAAAGGAACCAATGGTCTTAATTCTGGTGGAATTACAGGGATGTATTGCATCACCATCCATTCTGGACGATTGGTAATACGTTCGCTGCTATCTCTAAATGCTTCAACAACACTCAAACGTTTTAAAGCATCAGCTTTACGTTGTTGAGATGTTTCATTTGCTGCAGCATTTCTTAATTGATAACTTAATTCATCCAAATCCAATCTTTCTAACAAATCATGTACTGCTTCAGCACCCATTTTAGCAATAAACTTTTGTGGGTCTTCATCTGGCAAATACTGATTTTCTTTAGGTAACCCATCAATAATATCTAAGTATTCTTCTTCAGTTAATAAATCTCCGGTTCCTAAGGTTTCTTTTATACCACCCTGAATTACTACATATCTTTCGTAGTAAACAATTGTTTCTAATTTTTTTGAGCTTACACCTAATAAGTAACCAATTTTATTTGGTAAACTTTTGAAGTACCAAATATGTACAACAGGTACTACTAATTTGATGTGACCCATTCTCTCACGACGAACTTTTTTCTCAGTTACTTCAACACCACATCTGTCACACACAATACCTTTATAACGAATACGCTTGTACTTTCCGCAAGCACACTCATAATCTTTTACAGGTCCAAAAATTCTTTCGCAAAATAAACCATCTCTTTCCGGCTTATACGTACGGTAGTTAATGGTTTCAGGTTTTAATACTTCGCCAAAACTTCTTTCCAAAATACTGTCTGGAGAAGCAAGGCTGATGGTGATTTGTGAAAATGCACTCCTAGGTTTGTTGTATTCTCTTTTGATTGCCATAATGCTAAAAAAGATTTTTGATTTTGAACATTTGTCTTCATCAATTATTGATTCATTTGGCTTCCATAGCATAAGATACTTGTACGTTCTTTATTACCTGTGTAAAAAAGACAAGCTGCCGTCTAGCTCAAATCATAAATAAAAGGGATACAATTCTTCAAAATTGTTAAGGCGGCAAAGGTATGGATTGGAATTGAATTAAAAAATACATTATTGATGAATATTTTCTAATGAATCATTACATTCTCATAAGAATTGAAAATATCCTACATTAACATTCCTATCTGATGATAAAAATATTTAATTTCTATTGCCCTGTGAGCATTTAAATATGTTATCACAAAATAAGATTTTATTGAAAGCTTCAATAGTTTACATTTCAAGAAGATAAATATTGTTTGAAAACAAGTATTATTTATGAGTAGGAATTCAATTGTTATAAATCTTTACACTAAATGAATAAAAAAAATCGCAATCCGAATTTGGAATACGATTTAAGTTACAATTACACCTCTTAATTGGAAAAAGTTGAAGTGTCTAAAAACTAAACTATAAGTAACAAGTAAAGTTTTATAAAATGCCTCATTATTAATGTTAGAAAGTAATAGATTTTACTTCTTTCTAAAGAATATTCTAACAGGAACACCCTTGAAATTAAAATTTGACCTTAATTGATTCTCTAAATAATTTTTATAGGGCATTTTAATATCATCTGGGAAATTGGTAAAAAATGCAAAACTTGGCACATGCGTTGGCAATTGTGTTACAAACTTAATCTTTACAATATGCCCACGTACCACAGGAGCCCTGTAATGCTCAATTGCCTTTAACATTACTTCATTTAATTTAGAAGTTGCAATGCGGCGTGATTTACTTTCATAAACTTCAAGTCCTATTTCAATCGCTTTAAAAATTCTTGTTTTTTCAATCACCGAAATAAAAATAATCGGCACATCTGTAAAAGGCGCAATTTTTTCTTTCAATCGCTTTTCATAATCTCTTGCAGTATTGGTTTCTTTAGTTACCAAATCCCACTTGTTTACTAATATCACAATACCTTTTCCTTTTCTTGCAGCCAATCCAAATATCGTAACATCTTGCGCAGTAATTCCTTTGTCTGCATCAATTACCAGTAAACAAACATCCGCTTCATCCATCGCTTTTATAGCACGTATGATGGAATAAAATTCTAAATCATCTTTGTCTTTACTTTTCTTTCTGATACCCGCTGTATCAATCAACACAAACTCTTTGTTGTATAAATTATAGTGCGTATGAATCGTATCTCTTGTCGTTCCTGCAATTTCACTTACAATCGTTCTTTCTTGTCCAATCAATGCATTTAGCAAAGAAGATTTTCCAACATTCGGTTGTCCAATAATTGCAAACTTTGGAATTTCATTTACGCTGCCTTCTTCATCCGTTTTATCCATAGGAACTGGTGCTGTCAGCGCATCCAACAATTCGCCCGTTCCGGTACCGCTGATACTGCTGATGGTATAAATTGTATCAATACCCAAACTATAAAATTCACTTGCTTCCAATTCACGTTGACCATTATCAACCTTGTTCACTGTAAGGTATACTGGCTTCTTGCTACGGCGTAGTAAAGCAGCCATACTGTTGTCTAAATCTGTAATGCCGGTAGCAACATCCACCATAAAAATAATAGCATCCGCTTCATCAATTGCAATCTTTACCTGCTTCCTGATTTCAGTTTCAAAAATATCTACACTATCTGGCACAAACCCCCCGGTATCGATTACATTAAAGGTTTTACCGCACCATTCGCTAATGCCATATTGCCTGTCTCTTGTAACGCCACTCACATCGTCCACAATGGCTTTACGTTGTTCCAACAAACGATTAAAGAAAGTACTTTTCCCTACATTCGGTCTTCCCACAATTGCTACTGTATAACTCATAACCAATTCCCCCGAAGGGCACGATTTTAATTAAAAAATGATGTACTAAGCTGTAGATATGCTGTCAGGCACCTATTGCGTCGCACATTTGTACTGTATATTTTCAATCAACAAAAAAAATAAAAATTTCAATCACTTTCACCTCATCAAATCGAAGATTGCTTCGTTCCTCGCAATGACGCCAACTTCTTGAACCCTTTCATCCTATTGAACTTCTTAAACTTTAAACTCCCTAAACTATTAAACCAAGTAACCATATAACTAAATAACTAAAAGCCTAATATCCAAACTCCTTCAACTGCATTTCATTATCTCTCCACTTCGGTTTCACTTTTATAAACAATTCTAAAAATATTTTTCTTTCAATAAATTTTTCTATATCCTGTCTTGCTAAGATACCAATTTGACGAACCATTTTACCACCTTCGCCAATCATAATGGCTTTTTGAGTTTCTCGTTGTACAATAATATCTGCCTGAATTTTAACCAGTGTTTCTTTTTCTTTAAACTCATTAATCAATACAGCAACATGGTACGGAATTTCATCTTCAAACAATTGATATACTTTTTCTCGTATGATTTCACTCACAAAAAACTTTGTAGGCAAATCACTCAAATCATCTTCATTATAAAAAGGAACGCCTTCGGGCAATAACTCAACAATTGCACTTGTAAGTTTTACAATATGATGTTGTTGCAATGCAGATACTTTAATGATTTTTTTTACATACGGCTTTACTTCAAAAAAAGCAGCAGCATCGGCAATTCTGCCATTTACAGCTAAGTCAATTTTATTCAAAATCAACAAACACGGGACTTTAAGATTTAATTGCTGAAAAATAGCATCATTCTCTTCAAAATTATCATTCACATCCACAATCAATAAAGCTACATCTGCATCTTCTAATGCGCCTTTTACGGCAGCCATCATTTTTTCATGCAACTTATATTTTGTTTCAATGATGCCCGGTGTATCAGAAAATATTATTTGATATTCTCCAGCTTTTGTAAGAAAGCCTTTAATTCTGTGCCTTGTAGTTTGTACTTTAGGAGATACAATCGCCATCTTCTCTCCCATTAAGGCATTGAGCAATGTACTTTTACCAGCGTTGGGCTTTCCAAATATGTTTACAAACCCTGATCTCATGTTACAAAAATATTAACCTATAAAACACCAAAAGCATACAGAACAATAGTATTATTTTAACTACCGGTCTCTATGCCTTTGAGTTAAAAAACAAAAGCCTCAAAAGAGGCTTTATTTTGTTTTAGTTGCGAGGATAGGGTTCGAACCTATGACCTTCGGGTTATGAGCCCGACGAGCTACCGCTGCTCTACCTCGCGGTTTATTGGACGGCAAATGTAGCCTTGTAATTGGTACTACCAAAATTTATTTTGAAATGAGTTGATTATTTAACAACTTTTATCACCTTATAAGCAACTTAGAAAAGACTATAATAAATAAAAAAATATTTTTGATTCTCGTCAATAACTAATCTCAATATCTTCGCTTCGAAAATTTCCTCGGGGTGCTGTTAAGTTTTTGATGCATCAACAACTTAATCTGCTGAGATCAAACCCGTAGAACCTGAACAGGGTAATTCCTGCGAAGGGAAGGTGACTTCTTTCTTTGTGTATAGTCTTCTTTCTGTAGCGTTTTTCCTGTTCCCATTTTTTAATAATTTAAAAAACAAACAATGAAAAAATTGTTGGGAACACTGGCATTTACATGTCTTACATTCATCGCATTCAGCCAAAAAATTGTAGTAACCGGTATTGTATTAGACAACATTACCTATCAACCTTTGAGTGGTGCAACTGTTACCATCAACAAACAAAATATGGTTACTGATGACAACGGTGCTTTTGTTTTTAAAAAAATAACAAAACAAAATTTCTCAATTGAAGTTTCAATTGTTGGTTATGCTAATTTCAATGAAACAACCACTTCTGCAGCTGCAGAAAAAAGCATCATCATCAAAATGAAAAGTATTGCTTTGAACTTGCAAGCACTCGAAGTAAAATCAATAAGAGCTAGCAATAAAGCACCTTTTACAAAAACCAACTTATCTAAAGAAGAGATTGCCAAAGTAAACCTTGGACAAGATTTACCATTTATTTTAAATCAAACTCCATCTGTGGTTGTAAATGCAGATGCCGGCAATGGCGTGGGTTACACAGGTATTCGTATTAGAGGGACAGATGCAACAAGAATTAATGTAACACTTAACGGCATTCCATTCAATGACGCAGAAAGTCAGGGAACATTTTTTGTAAACTTACCCGATTTTTCTTCATCAGTAAATTCAATTCAAGTACAAAGAGGGGTTGGTACTTCATCAAACGGAACAGGTGCATTTGGAGCAACTATTAATCTTTCTACCAATGAATTAAATGAAAAAGCTTACAGCGAAATCAACAATAGTTTTGGTTCATTCAACACCTGGAAAAACACAATGAAAGCCGGTACTGGCCTAATTGACGGACATTTTACAGTAGATGCAAGATTGAGTCAGATTACAAGTGACGGATACATTGACAGAGCCAAAAGCAACCTTCAATCATTTGCATTATCAACAGCTTATTTAAATGCTACATCTTCTTTGAGATTGAATATTTTTTATGGAAAAGAAAAAACCTATCAGGCATGGAATGGTGTTCCTGATTATTTATTAGCATCACAAAGAAAATTCAATTCTTCCGGTACAGAAAAAGCTGATGCACCATACGATAATGAAACAGATAATTACAAACAAACCCATTATCAATTGTTTTACAACAAGCAATTAAAAAATAAATGGAATTTTAGCACCGCTGCATTCTTAACAAGAGGTTTGGGTTATTTTGAAAATTACAGAGCAGAAAGAAATGTATCTGATTATGGATTACCCAATATATTTTCATCAACTAAATCAGACTTAATTATTCAACAATGGTTGGATAATTATTTTTATGGACAACTATTATCATTCCAGAAAAAAACAACTAAAAACACCATAACGATTGGTGGTGGATGGAATAACTACGAAGGCTTACATTACGGAAAAATAATTTGGGCAAAAGTTGGGATTAATAACGAGTTTAAATTTTACAACAATTACGCTCAAAAAAGTGATGCCAATATTTATGTAAAATGGGAACACCAAATCAATAGCAATCTTCAATTATTTGCTGATGTTCAATACAGAAATGTAGTACATAAAATGAATGGCTTTAAATATAATCCTACATTATTGATAAATAGAAAGTTTGATTTTGTAAATCCTAAATTCGGACTTACATACAATAAAAAAGGTTGGCAAGCTTACTTCAGTTATGCGATGGCTAGTAAAGAACCCAACAGAGATGATTTTGAAGCAGGACAAAGCTTACAACCTAAAGCAGAAGTACTGCATGATTTTGAATTAGGTACTGAAAAGAAAACAAACAACTATCATTTTGCTGCAACTTTTTATTACATGATGTATCAGGATCAATTGGTACTGACAGGCAAAATAAATGATGTGGGATCATACACAAGAACCAATGAACCTAACAGTTATCGAATGGGTTTAGAGTTGCAAGGTGGTTATGTAATTAACAATTGGTTAAATGCAAATGCAAACCTTACACTCAGCAACAATAAAATAAAATCATTTACAGAATATGTTGATGATTATGACAATGGTGGACAAGTCGCAATACCTCATAACAATACAGACATTACATTATCTCCAAGTGTTATTGCCGGTGGAACAATAAATATTATTCCAACAAAAAATCTTGAATTGAGTTTAATAAGTAAATATATAAACAAGCAATATTTAGACAACACACAAGACAATGAAAGAATGCTGAAAAGCTTTTACACACAGGATTTCAGAGTATCTTATACCATTAAGAAGAAGTTATTTAATGAATGGAATATCATAGCGCAGGCTAACAATATTTTTGATAAAAAGTATGAACCAAGTGGTTATACATTCAGCTATATTTATGGTGGAGCTTTTACTACAGAAAACTTTTTTTACCCAATGGCCGGGACTAATTTTATGCTTGCTTTTAATATTAAAATGTAAGTATTGATGGTTGACAGACTATAGTCGAATGGCTATGGTCTGTCGGCTATTAACTATTAGTCTTTCAACTTTTCATCTACCCATTCCAAAGCAATGGAGAGTTGCTCATCACGAGTGATATTGCTATTATCCAAAACAATTGCGTCATTAGCTTTTTTTAGCGGACTTACTTCACGGTTGCTATCAATATAATCTCGCATTTCTAAATTTTGTTGCACTTCTTCCAATGTGATATTTGCATCTTTTGCAAACAATTCCTGGTACCTTCTTGCCACACGAACAGCAACATCGGCAGTAACAAATATTTTTAATTCGGCATCAGGAAATACAGTGGTACCAATATCTCTCCCATCCATTACGATACCTTTTTTATTACCCATTTGTTGTTGTTGAGCAACTGCAAATTCGCGAACTTCTTTAATTGTACTCACTTCACTTACACTTTCACTTACCAGCATATCACGAATAAATGATTCAACATTTTCATCATTAAGAAAGATATCGCTTGTTCCTTTTAAATCATTGTATTCAAAATCTAAAGTAATATTTTGCAATGCTTCGTGAACAGCATTTTCGCTATTCCAATCTATATGATTTCTTAAAAAATACAATGTTATTGCACGGTACATAGCACCACTGTCAACAAAAACATAGTTAAGCTTTTTAGCCAATTGTTTTGCTAATGTGCTTTTACCACATGAAGAAAATCCGTCTATTGCTATGATAATTTTTTTCATGATATTATGAGAAAAGTTTGCACTCTTGAATTATTTACACAATGTATTTCATTGCTTTAAAAAATCTTTCACTTTCTCCTGAACGCCTCTGCTTAAAGGAACTACAGGCAATCTTAATACATTTTCAATAAGCCCCTGCTCATATAAAAACCCTTTAACACCAGCAGGATTATTTTCTACAAAAAGCAAGTCATAAGCCTCTAGTAATTTGTAATGAATTTTTCTTGCTGCAGCAAAATCACCTGCCAAACACAAACGAATCATTTCAGAAAAATCTTTCGGAAACGCATTTGCAGCCACACTAATTACACCATCCATTCCGCAGGCAATTTGTGGTAATATCAATGCATCATCCCCACTTACTACTAAAAAATCTTCGGGTCTATCTTTCAATAATTGCATACACTGATTCATATCGTCAGTGGCTTCTTTAATACCTGCAATATTGGGCACTTCATGCGCTAAACGAATTGTTGTAGATGCTGCTAAATTTCTGCCCGTACGACCCGGAACATTGTATAATAAAATTGGTTTCGGACTTGCCGCAGCCAATGCTTTATAATGCTGAAATAAGCCTTCCTGACTTGGCTTGCTGTAATATGGCGATGCACTTAACACAGCAATTGCTTTATCCAAAGGATAGCTTTGTAAATCATTGATTAATTCAGCAGTATTATTACCGCCAATACCAACAATAATAGGCACTCTGCCATTTACTTTTTCATTGGTATAATGAATAATATCAAACTTCTCTTGTTTTGAAATTGTTGGTGTTTCACCTGTTGTACCAAGTGTAATTAAATAATTAACCCCTCCATCTATTACATAATCTATCACCTTACCTAAAGCATCAAAATCTACTTGGGAATTTTGTTTGAAAGGAGTAATCAGTGCAACTCCTGTACCGGATAATTGTGAGCGTAAAGACATGTTTTTATTCATTATTTATTTCAAAAACTTCATTGTTCAATATTGTTATCAAGCTGAAGTATGCGACGCCACCACTGTAAATAGTAATTATGTTGCCTGGTTCATAAAAAAATAAAATCTCACAAGCAAATATTTACTACGAAGCCACTTCATCCCAAAAGCCCATCTTTTCAAATTTTGCTATTCTGTTGTTGATGCGATCTTCGGGTTTAATATGCTTGTATTCATTCAATGCTGCAATGATCTGTTGTTTCAAAAGTTCAGCAGCCCCGTCATAATCCCAATGTGCACCACCAATTGGTTCGGGAACAATTTCATCTACCAATCCAAACCCTTTCATATCATTGGCTGTAAGTTTCAATTGTTCGGCTGCAATTTCCTTTTTATCCCAGCTACGCCACAAAATCGAAGAACAACTTTCCGGAGAAATTACAGTGTACCAAGTATTTTCCATCATCAAAGTTTTGTCGCCAACGCCAATGCCTAGTGCACCGCCACTTGCGCCTTCGCCAATGATGACAATGATTACAGGCACTTTCAACCGAATCATTTCGTAAATGTTTCTTGCAATTGCTTCACCTTGTCCACGTTCCTCAGCTTCCAAACCAGGATAAGCTCCCGGAGTATCTACCAAACAAACAATTGGCTTATTAAATTTTTCTGCCAAACGCATCAATCGCAATGCTTTTCTGTAGCCTTCCGGGTTTGCCATACCAAAATTTCTAAGCTGCCTTGTTTTGGTATTGATTCCTTTTTGTTGACCAATAAACATAACTGTTTCTCCAGCTAGTTCAGCAAAACCGCCCACCATCGCTTTATCATCTTTTACATTTCTATCGCCATGCAACTCTAAAAAATGAGATGTCATTTTGCTAATGTATTTCAAAGTATAAGGTCTGTCGGGATGTCTGCTCAATTGTACCCTTTGCCAAGGTGTAAGATGTGCAGTAATTTCTTGTCGCTTATCAATGATTGAAGCTTCCAATTGTTCAATGGTAGAAGTGTAATCTATCTTCGGATTTTTTTCTGCTAATTTTTTCGTAGCATCAATTTGTTCATACAACTCTTTGATAGGTTGTTCAAAATCCAGAAATTGTCTATTCGGGTATTGAGGCATCGTACAAATAGTTTTTGGACGGTAAAAGTAGGGATTGCTGCTTTTATATAAAAGCAATATTTATTCCCAATAAAAAAGTCTATACAAAAAATATTTTTTTTGAACCCGGCAAATGAACCATTATGTTACACCTGTTGCGTCGCACATTTCAACGTTCACAACACTTTTCAGCAAGAAAAACTCATAATAAAATCCTGTCAAAATTTGAAAGAGGCTAGAGTAAACTCCTTATTAAATCGCCTGATGATTAAACGGCTGCAACACCATTTCACTTACCACGCCACTCACAGGTTGCTGACACAAAAACCAAATTGCCTTTGCTGCTTCATCGGCAACAATCATTTTATCGCGTTGTACACGCAAATCAATCGTATCCCAAAAACTACTGTCCACACCACCTAAAAACAAATTGGTAATTCTGATATCTGTACGTTTTACTTCTTCTCTTATGCTTTGCATCATTCCAACCAAACCATATTTACTTGCAGAGTAAGCAGCAGCTCCTGCCATTGGCACTTTACCCAAAACGCCCGGAATATTTACAATCAAACCTTTCTTAGCAATTTTCATGGCAGGTAAAAATTGTTTCAACAATAAAAAAGGAGCATACAAATTAAATTGAATCGTTTGCATAAATTCTTCTTCTGTCAATGTATCCATTGGCTTTATAATGCCTATTCCTGCTGCATTTACAAGCACATCTATGGTTTCAAAAACTGTAAAAAAACGTTCTTTCAATAAAGCTACATCATGTGCATTACTAATATCTGCAGCAAATCTTTTATCAACATTGATATTTAATTCGTTGCCTATTAATTCTAATTTTTCAGCATTTCTTCCGGTGATAAAAACATTGGCACCGCTGCTTAATAGTAATTTAGCTGTTTTGCTGCCAATACCACCTGTTGCTCCGGTTAATAAAACATTTTTGCCTTTTAATAATTCCATGAGTTTGTATTTTAGAAGGTTAAACAATATGACTTTGATTTTGTTGAAGTAGCATAAAAATAATTTTCCGTAACCGGTCAATCTTCAATCATATAAGCTCATGCAACGTCCCTGGAACAGAGTAAATTTACCCGTTTATTCCATCAGCAGTTTTAATAGAATAGACAGTTACAACATGCACATCATTACCTATGCACAGGCAGTTAGTATGCAGCCCAAACAATTTGTATGTGCCATTTACAACGGCACCAAAACTCTGGAAAATGTTGAAGCCAATCCACATTTTGTGTTACAAATTTTAGCCGAAGGCCAATATCGATTGGTAGATTTATTGGGAAAAAAATCGGGAAAAAATATTAATAAAATTGAAAGGCTTAAAAAAAGAAATTTATTAACCGATTGGAAAGGATTTCCTATTTTGAAAGATTGCATTGCAGTGATGGAAATGAAAGCAACACCTTTAACAGCAAAAAAAGATGAACAAGTAGATCATCGGCTTTTTTTGTGTGAAGTAATCAGTTATAAAAATATTAATGAGGGAAAGGCTTTAACGCTTGATATTTTAAGGGAAAAGAAATTAATCAGGATGTGATTAAATACTGAGAAATAACTTGCATTTATCAAAAAATTACAAATTCCCATTCATTCAGCTGTTGCAATCAATTAACTTCGCACCACAAATGAATAAACCAATGGAAACTAGAAAAGCAAGCGACAGTTTTACAATTATGAATGAACTGGTATTGCCAAATGATACCAACACATTCGGCAACTTGATGGGTGGTCGTTTAATGTACTGGATGGATATTGCAGCAGGCATTGCAGCAGGCAAACATTGCAACACGCCAAGCATGACAGCAAGTGTAGATAATATCAGTTTTAAAAATCCCATCAAATTAGGGAATGTTGTACACATAGAAGCCAAGGTTTGTAGGGCTTTCAATACTTCGATGGAAATACATATTAAAGTTTGGGGCGAAGATTTATTACATCAGTACAAATATGAAAGTAACGAAGCCTATTTTACATTTGTAGCATTGGACCCAAATGGCAAACCAAGATTGGTTCCTGCATTGGTTCCTGAAACCGAACAGGAAGTTCGTTTGTTTGAAGGTGCTTTACGCCGCAGACAAATTCGTTTAATTTTAGCTGGCAAAATGAAACCCAGCGATGCAAATGAATTGAAGGCATTATTTACAAATGATTAAATCATAATTTTCACAATTTTCAGATGGCAGACTTATCTAATTTTAATCCCAACTCAGTTAGTAATCCCAATAATAATATTTTCGGATTGCCTTTTACAGAAGAAGAAGCAGCAATTGTGTTATTACCAATTCCATGGGATGTTACTGCAAGCTATAACGCAGGCACAGCAAGGTCTGCAGAGCATATTGTTCAAGCAGCTTTACAAGTAGATTTATTTGACTCTGATGGTGGTGACGAATGGAGAAAAGGTTTTTTTATAAAGCCTATTGATAAGAAAATATTATTGAAGAGTGATTATTTAAGAAAAGAAGCTGAATTGTATATTGACTATATTTCTAAAGGTGGAAACACCGGTGAGAATAAATTCATGAATAAAAGTTTAAAAGATATCAATGAAGGAAGTAATTTTTTAAACAACTGGGTACTAGAGCAAACCAAACAAATCCTCGCAAAAAATAAATTTGTTGTATTAGTTGGTGGAGATCACAGCACTTCATTTGGATATATTAAAGCGCTGGCAGAAAAACACCAAAACTTTGGAATTTTACAAATTGATGCACATTGCGACCTGAGAAAAGCATACGAAAATTTTACTTATAGTCATGCAAGCATTATGTACAATGTTTTAAGTGAAATTCCTGAAGTTACTAAGTTGATTCAGGTGGGTGTGAGAGATTACTGTGAAGAAGAAAGTATTTTTATAAAAAACAATGAAAATAGAATAGCTGTTTTCTTTGATAAAAATATTAAAGAAGCCATGTTTGAAGGAACAACATGGAAAACAATTGTTGATGAAATTATTGCGACATTACCCGAAAAAATTTATCTAAGTTTTGATATTGACGGATTAGACCCAAAACTTTGCCCTAACACCGGAACCCCTGTCCCCGGCGGATTTGAAGTAGAACAGATTTTATATTTATTTAGAAAAGTAAAAGAAGCGGGGAAAGAAATTATTGGTTTCGATTTGGTTGAAACAGGCGTAAGCGAACAAGACTGGGATAGCAATGTAGCTGCAAGAATACTATTCAGAATGTGTAACCTTATTGTCAAATAAGATTAATTGCTAAATCATACCAACTTGAAAACATACGATTACATTGTTACTTTAAAAAAAGGAAAATATAGTGCAGCCGTAAACTGGATTTCACAATTACTAGTTTTATTGTCTTTGGTATTTTTAGTGATTCAATTCAATTTATTGGGTGGGTTTTCTAAAGAAATTTTGGTTTTTGGTTCACTACATTTTAAAACTTCATTGTTCATTTTCATTATTTTATCCGGCTGGATTTATCTGATAATTCAAGCTCAAAAAAAAGAAGAAGTCAATTACAGAAATTTACTTTTCATAGCATCAATATCATGGATGATTATTCCAGGTTTACTTTGGATTTGCTTTGTTTATGTCATTGCTGGATGGTTGGAAAAACCTGTAAAACTCAATCCTGAATTTGGTTTCAGTGAAAATGAAATTGTACTGAATGATTTTCCGGTTAAGCGATACGAATGGAATGAATTCAACAATATTGTTTTAAAAGATGGATTACTGACATTGGATTTTACCAACAATAAAATTTACCAGAAAGAAATTGAATCTGAATATTCTTCAGCCGAAGAAAAAGAATTTAACGACTTTTGTAACACACAACTGAAAACAGTAATTGCTTAATTGCTACCTTCATTTATTATTATCAATTAATATGCCACATCAATCGCCTTATTTGTTATACTCTGACGGAAATGGAAATATTTTTGAAGACACAAGTTTATATGCAGTTGGCAGAGCTGGTTGGGATGCGTTTCCAATTCCGGAAGAAGACTGGATTGAATTGCCTGATGGAGGAAACTTGTATGAACTACCTGGCAGAAGAGGTATTGGTATAGATGTTGAAAATGGAGAAATGCGTTTGTGCGAAAAAGGTTGGGCTGTTGCTGCATTCATTCCGCCGGCTCACACAGGATTATTTCTTGCAGCTTATGAAGCATTGCCCGAAGCACCTATGCTTCCTTTGTTTTGTTACACAGCAGCCGGCTGGTTGAATGAAAAAACGTATGTTGCCGGAGTTAGAATTGAAAAAGATATCCGTCAGGAATGTGCTGGATATGATGATAATAAAATACAAACAGGAACGGAATATTTGCTAGAATCCTTTCCACACAACCGTTTGGTGAAACACCTAATGGAAAAATGTTGTCTTACTTATAATTGTCCTGCTGCCAGAAATTTTTCATTGAGCAGATGGGAATGTCCCGTTCCTGCATCACCTGCTTGTAACGCCAATTGTATTGGTTGTGTTTCTTTTCAACCACAGGAAGAAGAAATTACTTCTCCTCAGGATAGATTAACCTTTAAACCAACTGCTGAAGAAATTGTAGAGTTTACGGTTCCTCATTTAATGAATGCACCTTTTCCAATTATTAGCTTTGGACAAGGTTGTGAAGGTGAACCATTATTGATGTGGGAAACTTTGTGTGAAGCAATTAAAGAAATCAGAAAACATACTCGAAGAGGCAGTATCAACATCAATACAAACGGCAGCAAACCCGATGCCGTGAAAGCTATGTGTGAAGCGGGTTTGAACAGCATTAGGGTAAGTACAAATAGTGCAAGAAAAGATATTTATACAAAATATTATCGCCCCAATAATTATACTTTCGAAGACATTATTGAGAGTTTGAAAGTTGCAAAAAGTATGGGTGCTTGGACAAGTATTAATTACTTTGTTTTTCCGGGAATGACAGATTGCGTTGAAGAATATGAAGCCCTTAGAAAATTAATTCAGGAAACCGGATTAAATATGATTCAATGGCGCAATTTTAATATTGATCCTGATTGGTATCTCGGACAAATTGGAGTTGTTGAAACGGGAGAATTAATGGGCGTAAAACAAATGCAAGAATTGATTCAGGAAGAGTTTCCTGATTTAAAATTTGGATATTTTAACCCACCAATGGAACGAATCAAAGGAAATTACGAAGCAGATTTTGCTCATTAATTTAATCATTATTTTTTGGCTACAACTACCATCATACTATTGTGTATTGCGGCTTTCAGCGCAGGACTCGTAGATGCGATTGTTGGCGGTGGTGGTTTGATACAAACACCTGTAGGATTGATTCTGCTCCCTAATTTACCTGTTGCAACTGTAATTGGTTCGCTTAAAATTCCGGCTTTCAGCGGAACATTTTTTGCTGCAATTCAATACATCAAAAAAGTAAAAATGAAATGGAAAATGTTACTAACAATGATGTTATTGGCATTTTGTGCGGCATTCATTGGCTCAAAATTATTATCAATGATACATAATGATTTTATGAAGCCCATTGTATTAATCGTTTTATCACTTGTAGCAATTTATACTTACAGCAAGAAAAATTTTGGAGCAAACACTGAAAAAAATCTTACACCAAAAAGAGAAATATTTTATGGAATAATTATCAGCATTATTATTGGATTTTATGATGGATTTATTGGACCCGGTGCTGGAAGTTTTTTAGTGCTTGCATTTATTACGATTGTAGGATTTAATTTTTTGCATGCATCTGCTCATGCTAAGATGGTAAATCTGGCAACAAATTTTGGTTCAATTTTATTTTTCCTCATCAAAGGAACAATTCTCTGGAACATAGCAATACCAATGGCTTTGTGCAATGCAGCCGGCGGATTTATCGGTGCAAAAATTGCCATTAAAAAAGGCAACTCTTTTATCAGAATTTTCTTTTTATTAGTTGTGGTGGGTACTTTAATCCGATTTGGATACGATGTGTTTTTTAAAAAGTAATTTTTAATTACTCAATACCTGCAGGAACAAGATTTCGCTGACTCATTTTTTTCAACACCACAATTGATAACGCAATAAACACAACAGCAGCCAAAGCCTCTGTTACAAGCATGTATTTACTGCCTTTCAAATCATGTGCCCAGCCATCAAATGCGGTCATGTATACCACTGGAATATTTGCAATAGAAGACAATAAAGAATATTTAGTAGCAGCAGCTTTTTTGCCAGTAGCATACAATGCGAGAGAAGTAAAGGCTGCATTAATTAATCCCAATACAAATGCATAAGCCAAAACACCGGCAATGTAGGTCATTGGATGATAAGGTAACAAAGCCATCAAAATGGTAATCAACGCACATAAAAATCCGGCTCCAAGATATGCCCACCAATTGCCAAATTTATCAGCAAAAAACCCTCCGATAACACAACCTATTGCACTGATAATACCACTCAATATTCCCGTTACCAATGCAACTGTATCTGCATCTGCTTTCCAATCTGCTGCAATAGAAGACCATAAGTTGGAAGCTGCTCCTGTGCCTATCGGCATACAAAATAAAAGCATCACAAAAATTACAATAGGAATGCGCAACATGCTTACCACATCTTTTAGCATTACATTCAGAGAAACAAAAATATTTTCATTTTTTTCACTGTAAACATCTTTTATAAAAATTACAAACAATGCACAAAGCAAACTTCCTAAACCCAGCACAATACCTGCTGCGCCTACATTATAATGTGTTGTAAGCCACAGTCCGGCACCTCCGCCCAAACCCATTCCGCCTAAGTTTCCTGCTTGATACCAACCGCCTGCACTTCCTTTTTTGTTTTCTTCAATACGTTTTGCCATGATTCCACCAACAGGCAATACCACAAATGTTGCAGCTACTTGTGAAAGAAAAACTACACCGGTAATTAAAGTAATATTTTGAATTTTGAAAGGAATAAAACACAATAGTATTAACGTTGATACACAAGCTGTAACACCAATCCAATACCATTTTTTTAAACTAAGTGTAAGGTCCGCCATAGGTCCCCAAAAAAACCGCCAGATATTTGCAGAAAGTCCGAGCGATACAATGCCTGCAACTTCAGCTACTGAAAATCCTTTATTCGTTAATACAAAAGGCAGTGTTACTGTTATAAACCCAATGCTTATACCATAAGGCAACACGAGAAAAAAAATATAAAATGGTTTTGAAAATGATTGTTGATTCATGTGCAGTAAATATTGGTGCTACAAGATAATATAAACAATTCATCCTCCATAAAAATTATAAAATTGTTTCAATCAATCATTATTAATGCACCAATACATGTGTTTGTTTGATTACGCCCATTACAAATACACTTTGCACATTTCCGATATTTTCACTTTGACTTAATTTGTTTACATGAAAATCATAGTAAGTATCCATATTTTCTGCCACTACTTTCAGCATAAAATCAAACTCACCCGAAATATTGTAGCACTCAATAATTTCAGGTAATGCATGAATCAATTTAATAAATTTTGTTCCTGCAGTTTTGCTGTGTTCTTTCAAAGAAACATAACAAATTACCATCAGCCCTTTTTTTACTTTGCTATGGTCTACAAGTGCTGCATATTGTTTTATAACACCTGTATTTTCCAATCGCTTTATTCTTTCATGGACAGGCGTGGTGCTTAAATGAACTTTTTCAGCAATTTCTTTTACGGTGACCCTTGCATTTTGTTGCAATAAATTTAAAATTATCAAGTCTGTTTTATCCAAAACAATATTGCTGTTAGTAGATTGTTCTGTTTTAAGTGCTTTTGGCATACAGAAATAGTATTAAATGATTTTAAAAAGGTGCAATTTAGAATTTTATTCTAAATTATTATTCAATCCTATTATTTTATTCTATTAAAACTACATTTGCATCTTAAAACAAATAAAAATGTCAACATTATCATCAACAATTGATTTTTCATTACCCTACAAGGTTGCAGACATGAGTCTTGCAGATTGGGGAAGAAAAGAAATTCGTTTAGCAGAAGCTGAAATGCCGGGCTTAATGTCTATAAGATCAGAGTATGGTCCTAGCCAACCATTAAAAGGCGCAAGAGTTGCAGGTTGTTTACACATGACAATTCAAACTGCAGTTTTAATTGAAACTCTAGTTGCATTAGGTGCAGAAGTAAAGTGGAGTTCTTGCAATATCTTCTCTACGCAAGATCAAGCTGCTGCTGCAATTGCCGCTGCAGGTATTGGTGTATTTGCATGGAAAGGACAAACACAAGAAGAAGCTGATTGGTGTATTGAACAAACATTGTTCTTTGGTGCTGCCGACAGACCATTGAATATGATTTTAGATGATGGTGGTGATTTAACCAATATGGTTTTTGATACTTACCCTGAATTGGTTGCCAACATCAAAGGTTTATCAGAAGAAACGACAACCGGCGTTCACCGTTTATATGAGCGTATGGCAAAAGGAACTTTACCAATTCCTGCGATTAATGTAAATGATAGTGTTACAAAATCTAAGTTTGATAATAAATATGGTTGTAAAGAATCTTTGGTAGATTCTATCCGTCGTGCTACAGATGTAATGATGGCCGGAAAGGTTGCTGTTGTTGGATCTTATGGTGATGTAGGTAAGGGTTCTGCAGCTTCATTAAAAGGTGCGGGTTGCCGTGTAATTGTTACTGAAATCGATCCAATTTGTGCTTTACAAGCTGCAATGGATGGTTTTGAAGTAAAGCCTATGGTTAAAGCAGTTCCTGAAGCTGACATCATTGTTACTGCATCAGGTTGTAGAGATTTAATTACTGAAAAACATTTCAGATTGATGAAGGACAAAGCGATTGTTTGTAACATTGGTCACTTTGATATTGAAATTGATATGGCTTGGTTGAATACCAATTATGGTCATACAAAAGATACCATTAAACCACAGGTTGATTTATACAATATTGAAGGGAAAGATGTAATTGTATTGGCTGAAGGAAGATTGGTAAACTTAGGTTGTGCTACAGGGCATCCAAGTTTTGTAATGAGTAATTCATTTACAAACCAAACATTGGCACAATTGGAACTTTGGACAAATGCAGACAAATACGAAAATCAAGTGTATGTTTTACCAAAACATCTTGATGAAAAAGTAGCTCGTTTGCACCTTGAAAAAATTGGTGTTGAGTTGGATGAATTAACAACTGAACAAGCTGCATACCTTGGTATTCCTCAGTTTGGACCATTTAAATCTGATGCATACAGATATTAATATATAGTTGATTTTTATCAGCAAAAACCCACTTCTTTTGAGGTGGGTTTTTCTTTTTATATACAAAATATCAAAAACAAACATTGTGAAAATTTGAATAGAATAATCAACAAATATTAATTCTTCAGTTTTTATATTTAAATAATAAAATTATTTCTCATACATAAATCTGAAATAAGTTTATTGGATACATTTCTATAATTATTAACACCCAAAGAATAACTTAACCAATCAAGCTGAGTTATCAATTCTTACCTTTATTCAATAAAAAATTATAATGAACATGATGAAGAATGTAATAGTTGGTGTTGCAATTGTTTTTGTATTAAATGCGTGTAACAATGGCAAAACAAATACTGAATCCAAAGATTCCTCAATAGTAGCTACTTCAACAAAACCCATACCTGGAACTCCCATAAAATATGACAGTTCAAAACGGTATATTTTTCTTACTTGGGATGATTCTCCTCAACCACCGGGCACTACTAATTGCAGAAAAATATTTCATGAAGAAGGTGTAAAATCAACATTCTTCGCAGTTGGTTTTAATCAGGTTGGACCTTTCAAAAAAAGATTGATTGATTCAATCAGAAACGGATATCCCGAAGTTTTATTAGCCAATCATAGTTTTTCACATGGCTTCAATGATAAGTATAGTAAGTTCTACAGCTCACCTGATAGTGCCTATCAGGATTTTATGAGAAATGAAAGAGACTTAAAAGTTGGTGTAAAAATCATTCGCCTTCCAGGCAATAATACCTGGGCTTCTAATGGCAATATTCATGGGCAAAAAGCCGATAACCCTTTAATCAAAAAATTAGATGCCAATGGCTATAAATTAGTTGGTTGGGATATGGAATGGGGGCAGCAAAGTAAAATGAAAGCTCCGAGAGAAAGTGTTGATGAAATGATTCGCAACCTCAATCAAAAATTAGATGATGGCAGCACCAATGAACAAAATATGATTGTAATTCTATCACACGACAGACTTTTCGAAAAGCAACAATATGCTGATTCATTAAGAAAATTCATTCGTACATTAAAGCAGGACAATCGCAATGTATTTGAAACAATTGATCACTATCCTACCGTTCAAGGCAAATAAGACAGAAAAAAATATAAAAATCCCTTTTGTGAAAATTACAAAAGGGATTTTTATTTTATACTGATTATATAAAAAAGAATGCTAAAAAAAAGAGTAAATGCTAGAAAGGATAATTAATTTTAGGAATTGAGGAAATAGTAATTTATTACCTACCGTTACCTTTATGAAATATCCATACCAATTTTAAAAAATAATGATGATTGATTTTAGAAGCGATACCGTTACAAAGCCTTCACAAGAAATGATTCAGGCAATGATGGCAGCACCTGTGGGCGATGATGTATTTGGCGAAGACCCTACCATCAACTTACTGGAAAAAACAGCAGCTGATATGTTTGGAATGGAAGCAGGTGTTTTTTGTCCGAGTGGAACAATGACCAATCAAATTGCCATTAAAGTACACACACAAGCCGGTGATGAAGTTATTTGCGATAAAATGAGTCATGTGTATTTATATGAGGGCGGTGGCATTGCATTCACCAGCGGTTGTAGTGTAAGATTGATTGATGGCGACAGAGGAAGAATTACTGCAGCACAAGTAATTCAAAGTATCAATCCAGAAGATGTGCACAAACCGATAAGTACACTCGTAAGTGTTGAAAATACAGCTAATCGTGGTGGAGGTGCTTGTTATAATTTTAATGAACTTGAAAAAATAAAAACAGTTTGTACAGAAAATAATTTGAAATTTCATTTAGACGGCGCAAGAATTTGGAATGCTTTAATTGCAAATAATGAAACACCAAAACAATACGGTGCTTTATTTAACAGCATTTCAATTTGTTTAAGCAAAGGTCTTGGAACCCCAGTGGGCAGTGTGTTATTGGGTGATAAGGATTTTATTAAAAAAGCAAGAAGATGGAGAAAAGTATTTGGCGGCGGCATGCGACAAGCCGGATTTATTGCAGCTGCCGGTTTATATGCTCTGGAAAATAATATCAACCGATTGGCACAAGATCATGAACATGCACAAATTATTGCAGCGGTATTAAAAGAAAAAGATTTTGTTGGAGAAATTTTACCTGTAGAAACCAACATCATCATTTTTGAAATTAAAGGCAGATTATCTGCAAATGATTTTGTAGAAAAAATGAAAGCAAATAATATTTGGATGTTTGCTGTTTCAGCAACACAGGTAAGAATGGTTTTACATTTAGATATCACTCCTTCAATGGTAGCTGAAACAATAGATGCATTTAACCGCTTATAAAAATAATTGTACTTTTCAGCTCCAATAAATAATATTCAGAAACTATGATTCCGAAAATAAATCCTACTCATACCGCAGCATGGGCTTCATTACAACAACATTTCAACGAGGAAATGAAAAACTGTAAAATGAAGGAATTATTTGCAAATGATCATGACCGCTTCAAGCAATTTTCTTTGTGCATAGACAATATTATTTTTGATTACTCTAAAAATATTATTAACAACAGAACTGTTCAGCTTTTACTACAATTAGCAGAAGACTGTAAACTGCAAGATGCAATAGCAGCAATGTTTTCGGGGGAAGCTATTAATGAAACAGAACAAAGAAGTGTTTTGCATACAGCCTTGAGAAATTTTTCTGGTGCACCGGTTTTTATAGATGGTACTGATGTAATGCCGCAAATAAAAAAGGTGTTACAACGAATGAAAGATTTTTGTACCAATATTCACAACGGAACGTTGAAAGGTTACACCGATAAAAAAATAAAATACATTGTAAACATAGGAATTGGTGGCAGCGATTTAGGTCCAGTAATGGTTACAGAAGCTTTAAAACCTTACTGGGTAAAGGGTATTGAAACTTTTTTTGTAAGCAATGTTGATGCATCTCATATTGCAGAAATATTAAAAAAGATAAATCCCGAAGAAACCTTATTTATTGTTGCATCCAAAACTTTTACAACACAAGAAACCATGACAAATGCACTAACTGCAAGGTCTTGGTTTTTAGAGTTTTCAAAAGAGGAAAAACATATTGCCAAACATTTTGTAGCACTCAGCACCAATGAAAAAGCGGTTGTTACATTTGGAATTGACAAAGAAAATATGTTTGAGTTTTGGGATTGGGTTGGCGGCAGATATAGTTTATGGAGTGCCATTGGATTATCAATTGCGTTGACGATTGGCTATAATAATTTTGAGCAATTACTACAAGGCGCTTTCATTGCTGATGAACATTTTAAGAATGAAAAATTCAATACCAATATTCCGGTAATCATGGCTTTAATTGGAATATGGTACACCAATTTTTTTGGTACTCAAAGTGAAGCGATACTTCCTTACGATCAATATTTACATCGCTTTGCAGCTTATTTTCAACAAGGAAATATGGAAAGCAATGGTAAAACAATTGATAGGTTAGGCAATACAATTGATTATCCTACAGGACCTGTAATTTGGGGCGAACCGGGTACAAATGGGCAACATGCTTTTTATCAATTGATACATCAAGGATCACCTTTAATTCCATGTGACTTCATTGCTCCTGCTATTAGCCACAACCCTATTGGAGACCATCACACCAAACTATTGAGCAATTTTTTTGCGCAAACAGAAGCATTGATGAATGGCAAAACAGCAACAGAAGTAAGAACAGAATTAGAGCAATCAGGAAAGTCTGAATTAGAAATAGACAAATTAATTCCTTTCAAAGTTTTTGAAGGCAATAAACCAACCAATTCATTCATTATTAAACAAATCAATCCAACAACACTTGGTACAATGATTGCGTTATATGAACATAAAATTTTTGCTCAGGGAATTATTTGGAATATTTTCAGTTTTGATCAATGGGGTGTTGAATTAGGGAAACAATTAGCCAATAAAATTTTACCCGAATTGCAATCAGATGAATTAATAAATTCTCATGATGCTTCTACCAATGGATTGATTAATTGTTATAAATATTTCAGAAAAAATAAATAGTTTCAAAACAAACAATTCAACAACCTTGAGTACGTTAGAAGGAATAACAATCAGGAAAATTGAGCCCTCGGATAATCAAACCATCGCAACTATTATTCGTGCTGCATTAAAAGAATTTGGGGCTGATAAAGCCGGCACAGTTTACTATGATGAAAGTACCGACCATTTATTTGAATTGTTTGAGCAAGAAAAAATGAGCTTTTATTATGTTGTTGTTCACCATGATCAAATATTAGGCGGTGCCGGAATTTTTCCAACGGAAGGATTACCAAAAGGTATTTGCGAATTGGTAAAAATGTATCTCTCAAAAAATGTAAGGGGATTAGGATTGGGTAAAATGATGATTGAAAAATGTATGGAAACTGCTGTTGAATTGGGATACACAAAAATGTATCTTGAAACATTACCAGAATTAAAAAATGCAGTTCATTTATACGAAAAAGTAGGTTTTGAAAGATTAAAAAATCCATTGGGAAACTCCGGTCATACTGGTTGTGATATTTGGATGTTAAGAGACATTGCAGATTGATAATTATAAATTATGCAACAAATAAAATATTGCTTCATTCTCACAATAGCCTTAATTTCATTGAGTATGAAGTCTGCTGCAAGAATTTTTCCTTCGGAAGGAATCAGATTGAACTACACACAAATCATGTTTGAATACAATCCGGTATTTGGCGCAACTGAATACAGAATTCACATTTTTCCTCAAACTAAATTTGGAGGCAACGACACTAAAAGAGAAATCATTATTCGCAACTATTCTCTTGCAATTATTGTAGATAATGTTCTTGAATTTGGAGAGAATTATAAATGGTATTACGAAGCCTATCAAAACAATTGTAAATTAAAAACTTCTCACGAATTTTTCTTCGGCATTAACACTTGCCCTTTTGTTGATTCAAATCGTTATAAATTTTCTGTAACACAATACGATTCAATTGCTCTCACCAATAATATTTTATTCTTAGATCAGTTAGGTATTGCAGTAAATAGAAAAGGAAAACCAATTTGGTTTTTACCAAACGAAAGAAAATCAACGTATCGCAATATTGAAATGAGTAGCAATGGAACCATCACTTTATTACAAGACAACGATTGCATTGCAAAAGATTTACTCGGAAATGTAATTTGGCTGGCGCCCAATGATGGCAAGGTTTCCGGAGATAGTGCTGAATATTATCACCATGATTTTGCAAAGTTGAAAGATGGTACTTTTTTTACAAGTAGTTATATTTTCGATAAAACATCGAATCCATTCAATCCAAAAGCATTTATAAAAATTCGTTACAACACATTGATTCAATATGATGTCAATAAAAAAGTTTTATGGAGTTGGAATGAAAAAAAATTCATAGACACCAAAACAATGTTTGCTGGAATTTTAAAAGACCAAACAGAAAGTGCCGGAACACATTTGAATAGTTTTTTTGTGGATGAAAAAAATAATTGCATCTTGACTAGCTACAGAAACAATTCAAGAATTGCAATGATTGATAAAAAAACAGGTTTATTCAAATATCAATTTACAGGTAAAAAAGATACATTATTGCCCGAAAGTGTTGTTGCGGTTGACTTTTCCAAACAACACCATGCCACCATTCTTAAAGATGGGAACATACTATTTTACAACAACAATGTTGATTTTATCAATACAAACGGCAATGCAGTATTTCCGCATATTGTAATCATAAATCCGCCCACAAAAGTTAAAAAAGCGGAGATTGTTTGGGACTATGAGTGCAGCACAAATGCATTTCCAAAAGGAGTAAATGGTAAAGAAGGATTTGCAAAAGAATTACCCAATGGAAATATTTTAATAAGTATGGGCGGGGCTAATAGAAGCTTTGAAGTAACCAGAAATAAAAAAATAGTTTGGGAATGTTTTTTCGAAAAAATGGATGCTACAACCAACACTTGGCAACCTGTAAATAATTACAGAACAAATTTTACAAGTTCCTTGTATCCTCAATATTATACAGTAGATATGGGCGTTGTAACAGATTCAATTTCATTAAAGAACCATGTTATCACAATCAATAATGAAGGAACCGAAGATGACATTTATCAGATAAATATTTTTGATGCTGATCAAAAAACAATATTAATGTCTTCCAATATTTCTGTTAAAAACAGATCTGCTAAGTCAGTAAAAATTCAACTGAATAAAAAAATAAAAAATCTGCAATCTATTTATTTAGAAATATTTCCGCTCAACAATAAAGAATATGCTTACAATTCAAAACTCATTGCATTGAATTAATATTTAGGATACAATCCTTTTTCTTTCCAGTATTTGATGATGGGTTTATATGGCCCGAATTTATGGGCACTAGCAGAGAATGTATCGGCATGAGGTGGCACTCCATAATCAATTGCTTTTTCTACTGCATTTGGGTAATCTAAAGTTTTAGGATTCGGTCTTGAGTGAATAGCATCATCATTTACAAACGCAGCAACATCAAAAGCTTCAGCATCTGATAACAAAGGATTTTGCCATGTTGCAGAATCATGAGGCATATTCGCTTTTAACCATTGTGCTTGTTTTATTACACGATGCATACTCGAACCAGGCTGATATCCTTCTTTACCCCATAATGGCGGATACACATACGTTATATCATCAAACTGCATTTGCCCTTCTCCATTTGTACCATGGCATCGCACACAATGTTGTGTATAAAGTATTTTACCATTTTCACTACTTGCTTTTCTATCAATAAATTCAATTTCAAGAGGTTTTTCACCTTTATATTCTTTATGTTTTTCAGTAAAACCATTGATCCATTTTAAGTAAGCCAAAAAAGCCAGCATCTCTCTGCTGTCTAAAGGCAAAGGTTTGCCATTGTGTGGTCTCATTACACAATTATTTACACGTTCTGCTAAAGACAGCACTTTGCCTTCTCTTGCACGATACTGAGGATATTGATCATGCGATTTCATTAAGTTAAATGCAAATGGTTTTGTACCTGCATCACGATGACAATTGGTACAATTCATTTTATTACCCAAATATGTTTTCACAATTCCTTTCGGACCAATATAATAAGCTGTATTAAGCATCAAGGCTCTTCCATAACGAATCATGTTACCCATTGAATCATTGGGAATCTGGTTAGTATCTACAATTGGCAACATAGCAATTGAGTCTGATGCCTTTTCAATTTTCACATTGCCCTTTTCACTGCTATTGTTACAAGCAGTTGAATAAACAATAGCAATACTCAAAACAAATAAGGCAATTGAAAATTTTTTCATTAATCAATTTATTAAATAATTCATCAGAAATCAAATGGCACTTAGCAAAAATTCGTAAAATAAAAAGCAATAAAAAAACCTTCGTAATTGAAGGTTTATAATATTAAGTTTTTACAACTACCATTTATCTACCTCTTCGTTGGAAAGGTTATCATTGGTATCAGCAATATTTTCTGTTGGTGTAGGCTTAACCTCAATATGTTCAGGTGTTTCAGCAGGTGCTTCTGTTGTTGGTTGTGTTGCTGTTGCAGCTTCTACATTTTCTTCAGATCCTTCCATTTCGTATTCATGGTTGAAAGCATCAAAATCAAAATCAGGCATTAATTCTGTTTTCACATGATCAATTGTTTCGCCCAATGCTTTGATAAACTTATTGAAATCTTCTTTGTAAATGAAAATTTTGTGCCTGTCATAACCATTATCATCAAAGCGTTTTCTACTTTCAGTAATCGTTAAAAAATAGTCACTGCCACGAGTTTCCCTTACATCAAAAAAGTAAGTTCTTCTTTTGCCAGCTCTGATACGTTTACTAAAAACGCTTTCAATTCTTTTTTCGCTGTTGTCGTTGTTATCGTATGCCACAAATAAAGGTTTTGATTTTAAACTAAAGCAAATATAGTTTTATTACACAAATCCAAAAATATTTATAGCCTATTTGACTAACAAAATTTTATTGTTTGCTTTCTTGTAATTGATGACGGTACAACTCAGCGTAATAGCCATTCAAAGCTAACAATTGTTCATGTGTTCCTTCTTCGGTAATACCCCCATTTTCCAATACCACAATTTTATTAAATGTGATAGATGAAAAAATACGATGCGTAATAATCAATGCAGTTTTATCTTCTAAAAAAGTAGATAAATTTTTCACTATTTCACTTTCCGTTTTGGCATCTACAGCACTTAAACAATCATCAAACACTACAATTTCCGGGTTTTTAATTAAAGCCCTTGCAATAGATATTCTTTGCTTTTGTCCGCCACTTAATGTAACGCCTCTTTCACCAATCATTGTTTCGTATTGCTTATCAAACTGTGTAATTTCATTGTGAATGCTTGCAAATTCGGCAGCTTTTTGTACCATTTCAGCAGTGGCTCTTTCTTTCAAACCAAAGCTGATATTGTTATGTACGGTATCACTAAATAAAAAAACATCCTGAGGTACATAACTAATTTGTTCTCGCAAACTATGCAAAGAAAATTCTTTCAGTTCTTTATTGCCTATCAAAACTTTTCCATTATCCGGTTCATAAAAGCGAAGTAATAATTGAGCGATTGTTGTTTTGCCCGTTCCGGTTTTACCCAACAACAACACTTTTTCTCCCTGATGAACCCTTAAATTAAAATGCTTCAATGCTTCAATTCCGGTATGCGGATAGGTAAAGCTTACATCTTGAAAATGTATGTCACCGGAAATAGTTTCTTTTGAAGCAAATTCATTTTCATTGATAGTAGGAACAGTTTGCAAAAATTCGTTCAATCTTTTTTGAGAAGCGGCTGCACGCTGCGTGATACTTGCCGTCCAGCCAATTGCACTCACTGGAAAAGTGAGCATATTTACATAAATTACAAACTCTGTAATGGTACCCGCAGTAACATTAGTTGTAGCACTATTCAAAACATACACACAGCCCATTGCAATTGTTACCAAAGTGCTAAGCCCAATCATCAAAGCCATTGAAGGAAAATAAGCAGCTTCAACTTTTGCCAGTCCAACCGCATTTTTTTTATATAACTCACTGTTATTGTTAAAAAAATTAAAAATCGCTTTTTCTTGCACAAAAGATTTAATCACCCGTATGCCACTGTAAGATTCTTGAGCTGTAGTAGTTAAGTCTGAAAGCAGTGATTGTATATGTTCACTTTTTTTATTGATGATTGTATTCACAAAATAAATTGTAACCGCTAAAATCGGTAATGGACACAACACATACAACGTAAGCAGCCAATTTTCTCTGAGCATAAAAAAAATACTGAAACCTATTGTAGCAGCTAAGTTGATGAAATACATAATTGCCGGACCCGTATACATTCTTACCCTGCTCACATCTTCAGATATTCTGTTCATCATATCTCCCGTGCTATGGGTTTTATAAAAATTGATGTCCAACTTTTGATAATGATTAAACACTTCATTTTTTTGTTCATATTCAATGTGCCTGCTCATTACAATAATTGTTTGCCGCATCAAAAACATAAACAAACCACCTAAAATTGCAAGCACTAATAATGAAATTGCGCAACAAACAACAATTGTACTTAATGATAAAGTTTTACCTTCCATCAGCAGCACCAGTTGTCTTACTAAAATATCATAGCTACCAACTCGCTTTACATGAAATTCAGCACCGGTATTGGCTGCAATAGCTTGTTGTACTTTATCTACCACAAACCCCGAAATCTGAGGACTTAAGATTCTGAAATAGTTGGATAAAAGAATGAAAAGAATACCAAATAAAAAATATCGTTTATACTTAAAAAAATACTTATTTAGAACAGAAAGATGCTTCAATTGTAGAGATTTGAAACGAAGTTAAATAAAGTATTATTATTTTTTTTGGAAGTTAAGCTTTCAACCTATTATTTTGCACGTGGAGGGATGGCAGAGTGGTCGATTGCGGCAGTCTTGAAAACTGTTGACTGTTACAGGTCCAGGGGTTCGAATCCCTTTCCCTCCGCCAAGCTTTTCAAAACCCACGATTTCGTGGGTTTTTTATTAAATAAACTCCAACCGCTTCATCTTTAAACTCAAACATTTACAATCAATATATTTTTTTAGCCAAGCAACACATCATTGTTCAGCACTCTCGGCGTCGCACACTTCAGGGCTTGATACTTTTTAGGACTTTTTTACGAGAATCATAAAACAATAAAAATTGTTTTATGATTTATAATAATACTTCTAAAATTGAAAATACGATACACAGATACGCTGCACACAAAACATGACGGCATATCTGCGCTAGTGGGGGAATACGCCAAGCAAAGGAGCTGTGATTTTGATTTTTTACGAAAAAATGCTCACCGTTGTTTGCAATAGAATTACGCTAGCAGCTAACTGTAGTTAATGATTATTATGTTCCTGATATTTTATTCGAAAGCTTCTTAAATTTCCTGATTACCATTGGTAGTTGAAATTTTCTTTTCAAATTTATTGTGTATTATGGTTATAAATAGGCCATAAACAATTGCGCAAATAATTAATAAGTTATTGACCAAGCCAGTTGTTGAAAATGATATTCTAATCAAAATAGTTGAAATAATGAATCCAGAGTTTCTCATTACTTTGTGAAAGTCGTCTGTTAGGTAAAAGGAAAATAGCAATAACAATACATCAGCAAAGATTAAAATATTAAAAAACTGCTCGAAAAAGATGTTATTAATGTTTGAGAATGAATTTGTACTATTCACATCACTAAAAATTATGTCACTAATCCATGTAGCAAAAGAATAAATAGAAAGGGAAATAAATATTGGCACTAATAGTAAAGCCAAGATTTTTTTTATTTTTATAAAATTCATTAGCGACAAACTGCTTATAACACTAGTATCTACAATATTTTTCTTTGGTTCACTCTGTAGATAGAAAAGATATATTAGAAAAAACATTAGTAAGGAAGTTGCTAAGTCATAAGAAAATTGTAAATCATACTTTATATTAAACCAATCACCTGAAATTCTTAAATTAGAAAGATCCTTGAACAATCTTCGAATAATGATTAAGCTCATTATTTCATACTGTTTACTTACATACTTTGTAAAAGATTTTGGGAGATAATAAATCAATAAATATACTTCGTACAAAAGTATAAATGAAAAAGGAGTATAAATTGCAGCAATTGGATTTGTAAATAGATTAGAGGTTGTGCTTAAAGAAACAAATTTCAGATCGACTAAATAGATAATTAAAAGATGTATAATAAAACTAGCGATAGCTATCGATAAAATTATTTTTTCGATTCTTTCCTTTATTTTTTCTGAGAGAATATTTTGATATAATTTTTCAAACATCTTTATCCCTTTTTTTATAATTTACGACAATAAATTAAATTATTGTTTTGCATCAACACTTGAATTGTTACAAACACAATGTAAGTTAATTCATTTTAACTCAATGAATAGAGCTAAAAAATATTGAGAAATTTTAAAATTCAGGAATTTCTTGGGTAACAAAAAAGTTTAGTTACCATTCTTTTTTGGAGTAGCTTTGAAAAGTGTATAACCAAATGCGATGCCGAACAACAAGGTTATCAATCCAGCAAAGTAGGGAATAAAATCAATCATTTTTATCTTTATTTATTAGTCGCAAGTATATTCCGAAACATAGAATTGAAGGAACCCAAAGTCCAAGAAAAATTGCATGATTTTGGTGCCCTGAAAAAAATAAGATTTCAGAATAAATTAGGGAAAGTAGAGCCGCTACAAAAAGCAACTTGTCTGTTAAGT
The DNA here is from genome assembly GCA_947488765.1 of Chitinophagaceae bacterium. GTDB lineage: Bacteria > Bacteroidota > Bacteroidia > Chitinophagales > Chitinophagaceae > UBA1930. The sequence continues at coordinate 39,367 of CANLAE010000011.1, forward strand.
TAAATTTTTTAAACATTTTTAATTTTTGTCTTACTCTTTAGGCTTTTCAGAATTATCTCCGTTTATTGTAATCACTGTTTCACGATCATCACAAGTAAATATATACTTGATTATTCAATAATCAATACTTTTTTTCATCTCCACTAGCGCAAGTGTTCCGCAGAAGCGGTTCTCTTGTGTTAAATAATTTTATCGGACTGTGCCCGAAATGCGTATTACAAAAGTTCAATAAAGTACTACAGTTCAAAGGCATGGGGATTGTAGCAAAGTAGCCCGCAGCTTTGCGAGGACTACATGCGAAAAGCCCCAAATGCACCTTGGCAAAGCGTTGCAGCTGATTGCCACAAAAAAAATGTTTGAAAGCAATACAAATTGTAAATAGAATTTTTATGCGATAAGGCAAATTATACATTTGCAAACAGAATAAACTAGACTGTAGACTACAATTTATTCAGTAACAACAATTGCATCTTTAATTACAACATCACTTAAAAACCCTGTACAAAAGCCTTTAAGGCATATTTTAGATCCAACTGTTGGTGATGTAGCGCTTGGTGATTGCAATGTGCAAAAAACATTTGCAAATGCATCATTAGATTTTATGGTAACAGTTGTTTTACCTTCCTGATCTTTTTTTACTTCACTTACTTCACCAACTATTTTCAGTGCTTTGTTCAGGTACTTTGCATTTGAAGCACTTTCATTTGTTTGATATTCAGTTACCAACTGGGTAGCAGCAATATCAATTGTTTTTTCTTCTGCTGCACTTCTGTGATGATTGGCAGAGTATACAAAAACATAATACCATGTTCCAGCTCCGGTAATAAGTCCTAATAATAATAAGCTAAGTACTATTTTCTTTTTCATAAAAATGATTAAAGCAACAAATAAGCCAAATAAATAATTACCAACCTAACTTCTTTGCTTTTTTAATAGTAAAAACACGAGCAATATTGAAACCAAAATGAATACCACCATCTTCCCAAGTATCAAGTGTTTCATTGATTACGGCTCTTTCGTTGATGCCTGTAGAGTTACTGAAATTTAACTGAAATACATGTCCGCCTGTTTCAATATCAACACCTAATGAAAAAGAATTTACATATCCATCTAATTTGGTAATACGAGGATAATACTCTGCTGTTAAATTTACACGCTTGGTAATACGTTGTCTTGCACCAATACCAATAGAATAATAATCGTTGGGATATTTATTCAAAGGAGCAGAATTATTATAATGCACTAAAGTGGGAACTACTTGTAAAGAAAAATAATCACTCATTTTTCTTGCAATGATTAATTGATGGGCATACGTTAAACGATCTGTATAATGTATAATATCATTTTGTGTAGCATCAAAATGAATAGTTTTCCAATGCATAGAAGCAACATAACTTACAGAAATAGGCATGTTTACTTTTCCGGTAGATTGACGAAGCATTCTGTACTTAAAAAAACCATCATACGTTTTTTGATATTCACTTCTTCCAATACCCACCATTAAACGATTAGTAATGCCATAATCAACGCCCATGCGCATCGTAGCTGCATCTAAGCCCCAAATTGCATAAGCCCCCTCATTTAAAGTTCCGAAACGATGGCTGATTTTAACATCCAAAACTCCCTTTGCTACATTCTCAATAGAATGACCATTGATTAATCTTGTGGTTTTAAATGTTGCAGTGGTAAGGTCTGTTTCAGATTGTTTGCCCGATACATTTTGCTTGTCTAATTCTGCAAACAAATCGCCCGATGGTTTTACTGTTGTATCAACGGTTGTAGTTTGTTTTGATAGAGTTGATTTTTTTTCTGATTCCTTTTTACCCTTTTTATCTTGTGCCTTTGCACTTATTTGAATAAGAGAAATTGTAAAAATTAAAATTGTAAAAATGATATTTTTTTTATGATTGAACATATGATTGATATAATAAGTGAATAGAATGTAATTATAGATTTATTGATATTCGCAGTTTACTGTTATTGCTGCTTCTTCAGCAATTTGTGAGCCTATATAACTTCCTGTTATAAAATCTTTCAACTTTATTTTAAATAAAGTTTTGATGGTAACCTTTCCATTGCTAACAGTTATAGTTCCAGGTGCGGTGATTTTTTTAGCTACTCCATGAATGGTAAGTGTACCATCTGCATTTACTGGATATGTTCCATTTTTTGTAAAGTTTACAGAAGCAATGTTAGATATATATCCTTTGAAATCTGCTTTAGGAAATTTTGTACTTTCCATATAGTTTTCATTAAAATGATCTTCCATTAAACCATTGGCAAACTTGAAACTTTTAATCAACAGACTAAAAATCATCTGACCTGTGTTATCAATAAACTTAGAATCTACTTGATTGTTTACTGCTTTAATATCCACCGTTGCAGAAGCATCAAAAGATATTTGTCCGGTTTTTGTGCTGTATGTTTTTTGTGCAAAAATACTTATGGACACAAGCATAAATATTGAAGCGAAAAATAGTTTCATATCAAAAAAATTTAAAAATCTAATTATTTAATTTCCCTTGCGTAATCCACAACTGAAATAAGTCTCTGAATAACCCACTTGAAACTTGAGTTGTTGGAACTGGAGATAAAGAAGAACCTTGAGGCATATTACCCGTAGGTTTTAATCTGCTATAAATGGCTGCACTTTCATTGTTAATTGTTGACCATTGAGTCCAGGTAGTATGAGAACCATGATGACATGTTGCACACTGATTACTTATTATCGGCAAAATATCTACACTAAATCTTACCAAATAAACAATGGTTAATGAATAGGTTGTAGATATTGAACCAACAGAGTTTGTTGCTTTTACGGTAATTGAATAAGTACCAGGCGACATTGTATTTGCCCAGCTGATTACGCCAGAGGTAGCACTGATGGTAATTCCCGTAATTGCAGTGGTTAATGAATAAGTTATAGCTGCTCCTCCGGTATTAATAGATGGAGCAAGTGAACTGCCAGCCGTTCCCTGATTTACAGTACTTGAAGCAGGAGAATAAACAAAACTTGAAGGCGCTGTAGCAACACCCGATGCATTTACATACAGGGTATATCGTGTACTATCAACCATTCCTTTTGTATTGGTTGCAACAATTCCCAAATTATAGGTTCCTTTCGGAACACTATTAGCCCAGCTGATTACACCATTGTTATCTAAAGAAAAACCTGTTGTAGGGACTGAAATTTTAAATGTAACAATGCCAACTACGGTATTTTTAATAATGGGAGAAACAGAACTTCCTGCTGTACCAACTATGATAGTTGAAGAAGAAGGCGAATAAGAAATTTTCAAAGTGTCTTTAGGAATATTGGGCATATCAACCTCTGCTTTATCGTAATGACAACTTGATATTACGCCAATGATAGAGAGTAAAATAATAAACTGTCTCATTTTTATTATGATTTTAAGACTACAATGTAAAGTTTTTGTACGAAAAAGAACCTATTTGTTGGTGAATTAAATCAAATTAACACTAATTCAAAATTATTGAATTACTTGTTAAATCTACTGATCTTTATCAATGTTCTATTGGATTTAAAAAATAAAAAAAGGCTTCAATTGCTTGAAACCTTTTTTGTGGGAGTTGACGGGGTCGAACCGCCGACCCTCTGCTTGTAAGGCAACCCACATATAATTATTGATATTTACGTTTTGATAATAAATTACCCAGAAGATTTTGGAAATATAATTTTAGATGTTACAACAAAGGGAATTTTTCAATATTTATTAATTATTATTTTTCTTTATTTTTAATTCTAAAACAAACTAACTGTTATGAAAAAAATATGTTTCTCATTACTCTTTTTTTTATTCAATATAAATGGCAATTCACAAATAATTATAAATACTGATACTATAATACGAGAAAATAATTATTGTGAGTTCAACGGAAAAAATATTAGTAGTAGTGCAACTTATTATCAAGGTAATTGCCAAGGTAACCAAGCAAATGGTTTTGGAACTTTACAGTTTGAAAATGGAACTTTAATGAAAGGTTATTTTACTAATAATAAAATTCAAGACCTGTATTTAGACTATTTATTTCAAAAAGAAAAATTGGTCGTAATTGGTCCAAATCAAGGATTTCTTCTTCATGGTCCTTGTATGTATATTAGAAATAACAATATGGTTACTTTGGAAAATTTTAGCAATGGAAAATGGTTTAGTAATCGAATGGATTCATATACTATACCATCGCCTTCTGAAAAAGTTGAAGATATTTTAGCAATAAATACTGAAATTACTAACGATGGTGGCATCAACATCCCAAATACCAATTCTGTGCTGTTTATTTCATGTAAAAAGCCAAATAAAAAACGTGGTAAGGATTACAATGTTTTTTGGATTACACAATACGATATAGATAAAAACAAGGTTATAAATCAATTCGGTAATTATGATAACCCTATTTCTTATTCAGGAATTCCAGAATTTGTCACTTTTGATTCATTAAATAAGATTGCTTATTTCAAATTCATTAATGAAAAAAAATCAATTATATATGTTAAATGCAACTTAAACAACGGGCAAAAATCATTAATAAACACATTTGTAAAACCTATAACTGAATCTATTCGATTTGAACAAAAGTTGTATAACAGTGATTTTGAAAACTATCATGCAATAGGCAGAATTTATTTTACTAGTGATTTAAAGAATAAATATATTTTACTGAAGGATAGTTCTTATGTAAAAATATATTGTAAATACAACCCATTTTTGAATTCTAGTGATACAAGTCATGGAAGTATAATAATAAAATATTCTAAAAAACATGAGATTTTACAAAAAAAAATATTGCCAAACATTAATATATATGATTTTTGTATCGATGAAAAAAGCAATAGAATGGCTATTAATTCAAGGGATAATGAACATGTTTATTTAGAGTATTACAGCCTTAATAATTTTCTAAAATTATCGACTGTTTTTGCAAAAAAAACTAATAGTGATAATCCAATATTATTAGGAAAAGTTTCTTTTTCGAAAAATGGAATTTATTTGTTTTATCAAACTGGTTCATCCGGGGCACTAGGTACAACTATTTTTCTAAATAATAATTTATATTATGGGGTTGCGGGTGAAATTTTGGCCGAAAGCGAAAATGATAATGTTGTAATTACAAATATTGATGATAATATTCTTGCTTTTGATCTCGAAAAAAAGAGAATTATTTGGCGTTATGATTTAGGTGTCGAAAGTCATGCAGTTTTTACAAATTCAAACAATAACAATCTCTATATTATCAAGTGGAATACAAAATCAGATAAATTCTATTTTTTAAAATTTAAACTACCCAATCCTATAATTAATTTAAATTACTTTGTTCAAAAAGCAGATTTAAACTCAACTATAAATCAGGAAATTGAAGAAATAAAAATCAATGATTTAGACAAAAATGCTGACAAAACAAAGAACTTAATTAAACCGAATAAAACAGTATATGAGCAGAAAAAAATGCCAACAGAAATAAAATATCAATACAACAAAACATCTGTAACAACTTGTAAATGGTGCAAAAAAAGATTTAACTGTGAAAAAAATTCTAATGAGGCTATAGAATTAGGAAAATCTTTTTCAGCTGAAATGTACAAAATGGCACTTCAAAATAGAAACTCGGATGAAGTTATGAGCAAAAATTTAAATGATGCAAAAAAGAGGTACGGAGTTGAGGATAACCCAGAAATTGACAATTTTGTAATGAACAAAGTTGATAAATATTTAAAAGAAATGTTGGTTATTAATATTTATAATTGTCCTGAATTTTGTTCGTTAAAATGTGAAACTGAATTTAATTTTTATAAAAATCATTAATTACATTCTGTATAAATCATCAACATATTGTGAAAAAATTTCAGAAAGAGATAATTGCTTAAAATATTTTAATCACAATTCTATCGATCAACTGCACCATTAAGATTTTTGGTAGCCAAATTAAGAGAAATTATTAACGATAAAAAAGAATAAAAATTTAAATTCAAGTAATATTTAAAAAATTGGATTTTAGTACAGTTACATATGAAAATATTTGCACTAGTTTAGGGTGAAAGATAAATATATTTATGATTGTAGGTTAATAATGAAGGGTTTTATTCAATTTTTTTAAAACAAAACGAAAGGTTTCAAAGGCTAAAAACAGCTAAATGTTTAAACCAGAAAATAAACAAGGGTTTCAGTTTTCACTGAAACCCTTGTTGTTGTTGAGTGGGAGTTGACGGGGTCGAACCGCCGACCCTCTGCTTGTAAGGCAGATGCTCTAAACCAACTGAGCTAAACTCCCTTTCATTAATCGGAGTGCAAAAATAGGGGCTTAGATACATTAGACAAAAATATTTTTTACTTTTTTAATTGAAATATTTAATTCAAGTTGAATTTATACGTAAAAGCAAGAAATAAATTTTAGAAAATATGGTTTTACGCTAAAAATATTATTGCAACTCAGTTTATTATTGAATCTACAGTTATTACTTTTGCAGCATGCCGAGTTGGAACAATCAAACTGAATACTCAGAAAAATCTGATGTAGCTATTTTAGAGTCTACTTCCTTTCCATTTTCATTAATTGTATGGAATGATGAGGTTAATACATTCGATTGGGTGATACGAACACTGATAGAAGTTTGTGAGCATTCGGAAGAACAAGCAGAACAGTGTGCTATGTTGATTCACTTCAAAGGAAAGTATGCTGTAAAAAATGGTGATTACGACACTTTAAAACCAATGTGTAACAGTATAACCGAACGTGGCATTGGCGCTACAATAGAAGAAACTGTTGGTAGTTAAAAAAATCTTTTTCTTTCCTACTACAAACAACAATAGTGCTTCATATCCTTACAGAAAAATTATGGTTTCCTCCAGCTGAAGATGCAATGTCAGATGGGCTTTTGGCAATGGGAGGAGATTTAAATACCGACCGATTATTATTAGCTTACAAATCTGGTATTTTTCCATGGTACGATAATGATTTGCCGTTGTGGTGGCATCCTGATCCTCGCTTTGTTTTATTTCCAAATGAATTAATTGTCAGCAAAAGCATGAAGCAATTAATCAAACAAAAAGCATTTCAGTTTACAACCAATACTGCATTTGAAGCAGTGATTAATAATTGCAAAACCATTAGCAGAAAAGATCAGGATGGTACATGGATAAATGAAGATGTAAAAAAGGCTTATTGTCAATTACACAAAATGGGTGTTGCACACAGTGCAGAAGTTTGGAGCAATGGAAAACTCGTAGGAGGCTTGTATGGCATACGTTTGGGTAAAATTTTCTTCGGAGAAAGTATGTTTAGCAACCAAAGCAATGCCAGCAAATATGCATTTATTCAGTATGTAGAAATATTAAAAAAGGAAGGTGTTGTAATGATAGATTGCCAAGTATATACATCACATTTAGAAAGCCTTGGAGCAATAATGATTGCAAGAAATGAGTTTATGGAAATACTGAAAAGCAATATATAATCATGTTTCCGCTACTTTTTCCAAGCCATATCAATCATCGTATCTCTTCTTTTTTTCTTCCTTGTATTCCAATTGCTCTAATAAAGATTCTGCTGTTGGATTTTTTGTAACAGTTACTGCAACCTGAAACAATGCAATGAATAAACCAATTGAAGTAAGTAACTCTCCCCATGTAATCCAGTAACCCCAAAAGTTGTAAATCTTCGCCAGTTCGGGATGCCTTGAATGATAAATTATTTCTACGGCTTTATTCTCAGTTAAATTTCTGAAGACGTAGCTTGCATCAACAGCATATTGTTTTGTATTTACTTCAAAAACAGCCTTCGGAATTTTTTGTTGTGTTGCACTATCCAAACGATAATGAATAGTTGCACCTAGTGTTTCACCATCAAAATAATCTGGTTCTCTGCTGTAAAAAATATACAACGAAAAACAAACAACGTATAAAAAAATCAACCCTTTGTACATGCTGCGAAATTAATCTTTGAGATGTTAATACAAACAGTTTGTTGAATTAGTCAGAAATTAAACGAAGTCATTAATAAATTTCAAATTTGAACAAACTAAAATGATTGTGTGTTTAAACTATACAAATTGTATTTTTAATTTTTTATACTAAAATTATGGCAACAGTACTGATAACAGGAGGAACAGGATTAGTGGGCAAAAGACTTACTGAAATATTGGTTTCAAAGGGTTACGAAGTAATTATTGTAACCAGAAAGATTCCTTTATCGGCTCAAAAAAATATTCAATATGCTTTGTGGAATGTAGAAGCCGGGCAAATAGATTCAAATGCTATTAAAAAATCGGATTACATTATTCATTTAGCCGGTGCCGGTGTTGCGGATAAGCGATGGACAGTTAAACGAAAAAAAGAAATCGTTGACAGCAGAATTAAAAGCTGTGAATTATTGGTGAATGCATTACGAACAAATGAAAATAAAATCAAAGCAGTTATCAGTGCAAGTGCAATAGGTTGGTATGGACCAGACCCTTCGACACATGAAAATGGATTTGATGAAAATGATGTGCCTGAAAATGATTTTCTGGGAAACACCTGCAAACTTTGGGAAGAAAGTATTCAGCCAACAACCTTATTAGGCAAACGTTTGGTTATTTTAAGAACCGGAATTGTACTGAGTAAATTTGGTGGTGCGTTGAAAGAATTTTTAACGCCTTTGAAATTTGGTATCGCTGCAATTTTGGGCAATGGCAAACAAAAAATTAGTTGGATTGATATTGATGATTTGTGTGCAATCTATATCAATGCTATTGAAAATAACAATTGGCATGGTAGCTACAATGCAGTAGCACCAAGCCCTGTAAGCAATAAACAATTGACACTTGCACTGGCAAAAAAATTAAGAGGAAAGTTTTTTATTCCGATTTATGTTCCTGGTTTTGTTCTAAACTTTATACTTGGTGACATGAGTATTGAAGTATTAAAAAGTTGTACCGTTAGTGCAGAAAAAATAAAACATGCAGGATACAATTTTTTATACCCTACACTTGAAAGTTCATTGGATCATTTATTAAAAAAATAATTTACAAATCCTCTTTCTCAAATTTCCTAACTGCAAAAAAGCAAAATATTGAAATGTATAATAGACTCAAGAATAATAAAACATAAGTTTCCGGAGCATCTTTAAAAAACATATTTCCGCCAAAAGGCATTGGAACTAAAATATCTGTCACTTCCAATGGCATGTAATAAAAAAAGTAATGTTTATTCAAAATTTTATTATCTACAAAACCGCCAATCAATTGTTCAAATATTAAACCATACATAAAGAAAATAGTAATTGCCAAGCCACTTTTTCTAAGCAAGACAGCCAATATCATTGCAAAAAATAAATAGCATGTACTTTGTACAAAACTATAGCCGATAAATTCAATACCTTCTAAAGAAAACTTTCCACTTACCGCAGCACCAAAGCCCCATGCATTCAGCGTTACAAACAAAGTAGTGATTAAACTTAACATTAATCCCATTAAAATTTTACCTGTAATAAATTCTCTTCGACTTGATCCGTCAATGATATTTTGACGATGTGTTTTAAAAGTATATTCATTAGAGATAATCAATATCATCAACATCCCCGGGAAATACAATAACCAGCTACTTATCCAGGCAATTGTTTGGTACACTTTGGGAAAGCTGTACGGAAATAAATCGAGTGGTACATTTTTTTTAACCTCTATCTGAAACTGATAGGCTATATAATTTACACTGAATAAACCTAAAACGTACAAACCTAAAAAAACCCAAAAGGCTTTGTAATTTTTTACTTTCAGCCATTCAATATGTAAGAGTTTTACCATAAAATTAATTTGTAGAAATACGTTTTTTTGTAAAAGAAAATTTCAGCTTAAAACTGTAAGTCTTTAGTTATTGGTTAGTTCGAAAAATTTAGACTCCAAGCTTTTCTTTTTCAACTGCAAATGATTTAATACAATTCCATGATTGAAACAATGCTGATTCACTTCAGCCAAATTAGCTTTCCCCATAGAAAAAAACAACTGAAAATTATTTCCAACTTGTTTTAAAGTACTGAAATGTCCGCCCAATTGCAGTAAAACAGATTCTAGATTTGTAATATCATATGCACTAACTTCCACAATATCTTCATTAACTAAAACATCATCTACAGCACCTGCGGTGATTAATTTTCCTTTTTTTAAGATGGCAACATGTGTACAAACTTTTTCAACTTCATCTAATAAATGACTTGCCATAATAATGGTCTTTCCTTCTTTTGCTAACCTCAAAATCAAAGTTCTTATTTCGGCGATACCTTCAGGATCCAATCCATTGGTAGGTTCATCAAATACCAACAAATCCGGATTACCCAACAAACAACTTGCAATAGCAAGTCTTTGTTTCATACCTAAGCTGTAAGTACTGAATTTGCTGTCTTTCCGGTGTGCAAGATTTACTTTTTCCAAAGCAGCACCAATATCATTTTTGCCTCTGCCTTTTATTGCAGCAGCAATTTCTAAATTTTTTTGGGCAGATAAATAATGATAAAAATTGGGTGTCTCTAACAATGTTCCAATATTTTTTCTGGTATCAGCAGTTGGCATCTTTCCTGAAAATTGAAATGACCCGCTCGTTTGTTTTAAAATATCCATTACAATTCCCAATGTCGTTGTTTTACCGCTTCCATTAGGACCTAACAAACCAAAGACTGAACCAGAAGGAACATCAAAACTTACTTCATCTAATGCAGTAATATTTCCATACTTTTTTATAAGCTTATTGATTGATAAAACAGGTACGCTCATTTTTGTTATTTAACATGATAAATATATGAATAAAATTAAAACTAATTCCTTAAAGGCTTACCGCTTTTTAAAACGCTTTGAATTCTTTCCAATGTTTTTCGTTCACCACACAAACTCAAAAATGCTTCACGTTCTAGATCCAATAAATATTGTTCACTTACCATTTGAGGTTCGCTTAAATCTCCGCCACACATTACATAAGCCAATTTACGTGCTACCAACGCATCATGATCTGTTGCATAATTTCCACGCCACATGCCGTTTATGCCCGCCAACATTGCCCCCAAGCCCAGCCGCCCCAATACTTTAATATCTTTTCTTTGTTGTGGCATTGTGTAACCTGCATCAAAAATTTCAATTACACTTTTCTTTGCTTCGGCAATTCTTCTTCCCTGATTCATTACAATTTGGTCATGCCCTTTTCTTAATATTCCCATATCAAAAGCTTCATGCGCAGAGGTTGCAACTTTTGCAGTAGCAATAGCAAAAAAGCGGTCTTTCAATGTATTTGTTTCTGGTTCATCATTGTGTAGTTCATCACTAGCACGCAACACAAATTCTTTTGTTCCACCACCGCCCGGAATTAATCCTACACCCAATTCTACCAAGCCAATATATGTTTCAGCAGCTGCACAAACTTTATCGGCATGTAAATTCATTTCACATGCCCCACCCAATGTTAATCCATGTGGTGCAGTAACAACAGGCACAGCAGAGTATCTTAAACGCATCATGGAGTTTTGAAAATAACGAATAGCAAAATCCAACTCGTCATACTCCTGTTCAATTGCATACATAAATATCATTCCAACATTAGCACCCGCACTAAAATTTGGACCATCATTTGCAATTACCAATCCTTTAAATTCCTCTTCTGCAATTCCGATTGCTTTATTAACCCCTTCTAAAACTTCGCTGCCTATACTATTCATTTTTGTATTCCATTCCAAACCTGCAACACCATCGCCAATATCATATAATCTGCATGCTGCATTTTTCCAAAGTAGTTTATCGGTGTTGTGATTTAATACAATAAATGCATCTCCTCCGGGTAATGTTTTGTATGATTTTGTGGGCACATCATAATACAATCTTTTGCCCGATTCAACTTTATAAAAAGAGGTACAACCTGCTTCCAACATTTCTGTAACCCAGCCGGCAACTTTATATCCAGCATCTAGCATCTTTTTCACAGTAGCTTCTACACCCAACACATCCCAACTTTCAAATGCACCAATTTCCCAGCCAAAGCCCGCCATCATTGCATCATCCACTCTATAAATCTCATCACTGATTTCAGGAATTCTATGAGAAATATAAGAGAACAAAGAATAATGAAATTGACGGTAAAAATCTCCAGCTTTATCTGTACCAACATTTAATGCTTTTAATCTTGCTTTTAAATCATCAATTGGTTTTGCAGTTTCAAGTGTTGCAAATTTTGGTTTCAATCTTGCACCATATTCCATGGTTTGCAAATTCAACGTAAGAATTTCTTTGCCCTCTGCAGATTTTATTTTCTTGAAAAATCCTTGACCTGTTTTATCACCCAACCAATTATTTTCTACCAATTTTTCTAACCAAGACGGAATAGTAAAAATGGAAATTGCTTCATCTGTTGAACAATTATCAGCAACGCCTTTTGCAACTTTCACTAAAGTATCTATACCAACCACATCTGCTGTTCTAAAAGTTGCTGATTTCGGACGACCAATAATTGGTCCTGTTAATGCATCAACCTCATCAATGGTTAATCCAATTTTTTGCATCAAATGAAAAATGCTCATGATGCTGAAAACCCCAATTCTATTGGCAATAAACGCCGGAGTATCTTTACAAAGCACAGTTGTTTTTCCTAAATACAAATCGCCATAATGCATTAAAAAACCAACCACTTCCCTATCTGTATGAGGTGTTGGAATAATTTCTAATAACCGCAAATAACGTGGCGGATTAAAAAAGTGCGTACCACAAAAATGTTTTTTAAAATCTTCGCTTCTTCCTTCTGAAAGCATGTGAATAGGAATACCCGAAGTATTTGAAGTGATGAGTGTTCCTGGTTTTCTGTATTGTTCTACTTGCTCATAAATTTTTTGCTTGATGTCTAAACGCTCTACTACTACTTCTATGATCCAGTCGCAGGTAGCAATGTCTTTCATGTTATCGGTGAAGTTGCCAGTAGTAATTTTTTTAACGACATCTTTTGTATAAACCGGACTGGGATTACTTTTGATGGCAGCTACCAAAGCATCATTGACTATTTTATTTTTCAATGCAGGCTTCGCATCTGAGGCTACATCTTTAGGTATGATATCTAATAATAAAACCTGAACACCAATGCCTGCAAAATGGCAAGCAATACGAGAACCCATTACTCCACTTCCAAGAACAGCTACTTTTTTTATGACTCTTTTCATATTTCTTTCAAATAATTCGGTTAAAATAAAAATTTAATTTCTCACAGATAACACGGATAACACAGATAATTATTCGTTGTTGTTAATTATTTACTATTCTAACAATTGATTCTTTGTCTTTTAAAAAAGCTACATTGAAGTTTACTAATATCCCTACTTCTATTCCGCTTAGTTTGAGATAAGTTAGTAATTGTTTTTTATGAACATCTTCTAAAGCTTTAACTGATTTTATTTCTATGATAATTTTGTTCTCAACTAAAATATCAATCCTGTATCCTAGCTCAATATCATATTGTTTATAAGTTACAGGCAGAGCCAATTGGTTTTTTGCTTTCAATCCAATCAATTCAAACTCTTTCATTAATGCAGCTTCATAAACATTTTCCAATAATCCAGGACCTAAATTATTATATACTTCAAAAATAGCACCCCGAACTTTATAGGTTATGTCATTTATCTCCATGAATAATTTCTGTGTTATCAGTTTTTTATAAATAACTTTTTAATTACGAAATCCAAATAAAAATTTTAATGATTATATAGATAAGAAATCACTTCAACCCACACAAACAATATCCGTGCTATCTGTGTTATCAGTGAGCATTTTCATTGTGTAACAAATTTAAAGAAAAAATTAGTTAGCTATGCAACTAATTTTTTCAATTTGAAATTAAATTTTAGATAAAAAAAGGGAGTCATCAATCGATAACTCCCTCGGGCATTGCAAGCATGATAAAAGTTGCATTTATTCTGCCCAACTCATTACATAATCTTTATTCTCAATTTCGAGTGCTTCTTTGGTTAACATCAGCGGATGAAAAGTATCAACCATTACAGCCAATTCGTTCGTTTCTTTTTTGCCAATACTTTTTGCAACAGCACCGGGATGTGGCCCATGTGGTATTCCGGCAGGATGCAATGTAAGCATACCTTTTGTTACATGTTTTCTGCTCATAAAATCACCATCAACATAATACAATAATTCATCACTGTCAATATTACTGTGATTGTAAGGCGCAGGAATAGATTGTGGATGATAGTCATATAACCTCGGACAAAAACTGCACACCACAAAATTATGTGCATCAAAAGTTTGGTGCACCGGCGGTGGCTGATGTACCCTTCCGGTAATAGGTTCAAAGTCATGTATGCTAAAAGCCGAAGGATAACATTGTCCATCCCATCCTACTACATCAAAAGGATGATGGGCATAATGCAACCCATATAAAACACCTTTCTTTTTTGTTTTAATTACAAAATCACCGGCTTCATCTTTTGTAGTTAAATTTTTTGGCTTTCTAATATCACGTTCACAAAATGGGGCATTTTCTAATAGTTGTCCATTAGTACTGATGTATCTTTTTGGATAACGAATTGGGCTAAAACTTTCTACAATAAACAAACGATTATCAGGTGTATCAAAATGAATCTGATAGATTGTTCCTCTTGGAATCAACAAATAATCACCATAACCAAATTCAATTTCTCCGTATTGTGTAAGCAACTTGCCGGTTCCCTGATGCACAAAAATCATTTCATCGGCATCGGCATTTTTATAAAAATAACTAGTTAAGCTTTCTTGAGGTGCTGCAAGTACAATATGACAATCATTATTTACCAAAACTGGCACACGACTTTGCAAAAAATCAGCGGCAGGTTTTATGTTGAAACCCTCGAAGCTCCTGTGTTTCAGCATTTTTTCTTCTGCAATTGTTGGAGCAACAACTATTGGTTCATCTGTACTGATTATCTGAGTTGGCGGATGAACATGATACAACAAAGAATAATCATTGCTAAAGCCTTCTGTACTGAATAATTGCTCGGAATACAAGCCTCCATCAGGTTTGCGAAATTGTGTATGACGCTTGTGAGGAATATCTCCTAATGTATAATAATGTGGCATAGCAATCGGCAATTATAAATTCAAAAACCAAATCAACAATATCAAAGAAAACAAAAATTATTTCAGTAGTACTTAATTTACCAAAATACCTTTTGCAACGATCACAATTTCTTTTTTAGGTTCTTTGATAGCAGCTATTTCAGCCTTAGTTTTTCCTGCATCTTCGGCATAATGTTGTAACATTTCTACAGAAGTTGTTTTCTCTTCGGCAATTCCATTGATGATGATTTCTTTTTCATTTAATACCAAAGGAACAGTGAACTTATGGTCTTTCATTTTTACCATAAATTTATCGGTAGTTCCTTTGATTTTTATCCAACAACCTTCTTTAGTACATACATCAGTTACATTGGCTTTTAACTGTACTTCTACTTTCTTTTTATCAGCAGGTAATTTTTGTAATTGAGCTACTAAATCACTAACAGAAACAGCATTTCCGGCAGTAAATTTTTCACCAAAGAAAGTTCCTTTTTCAGCCGGAACGCTTGGTGGCTGTGCATTTAAAGCAACAAGAGTAAATAAAGAGACGATTGTTAAAACAATATTTTTCATAATGATATTTTTTTGAAAATCCTTTTATAAAGTTTATATTTTGGTAAAAAGACAGACCGGTGATTAAATAAAACAATAAGTATTAAATGTGCATTTTAGCTTTCTTAGCCATTAATTCTTCCACGGTTTCTTTGTACATTTCATCAGGCACACAACAATCTACCGGACAAACTGCAGCACATTGTGGTTCTTCATGAAAGCCTTGACACTCAGTACATTTATTAGGTGTGATATAGTAAGTATCAACACTAATTGGTGCATAACGCTGACCAGCATCGGTAACCGTTCCGTCCATTAATACAAAACTTCCTTTGATAGTTGTTCCATCTGCAATTGCCCATTCTACACCGCCTTCGTAGATAGCATTGTTAGGACATTCGGGCTCACAAGCTCCGCAATTGATACATTCGTCTGTTATTTTAATAGCCATAAAAAACTGTTTTAAATTGATTGGTTTTTGTTTTGCAAAAATGCGACGAAATTGGATGCCGTACATTTGCGTTATTCAAAAATAAAGTTTAGAAATGATTTTACAAGATAGAATTAAAATTTTAGTTGAATTAGGCAAATATATTGCTACAAATAATGATGAATGGCAGGAAATAAAAGACCGGGCAGCAAGATCTAATCCCTGGTTTGCGGAAGTTTTTGTGGAAACAAGTACAAAAAATATTGCTATAGCATTTTTAGATGAAAAATTATTGAAGCAATGGACTGAGAATTATGGATTAAAAGCTGAAATTGGTGTACCAAAAAATGTTGGGATTGTAATGGCTGGAAATATTCCACTAGTTGGATTTCATGATTTTTTATGTGTATTTATCAGTGGTCACAACATTACTATCAAAACATCTTCAAAAGACGATGTTTTAATCAAGCATCTTGTTGGTAAAATGTTTGAATGGAATAATGATTTAGCCCATATTATTTCTTTCGCCGAAAGGCTAAATGGCTGTGATGCATACATAGCAACCGGCAGCAACAACAGCAGCAGGTATTTTGAATATTATTTTGGTAAATACCCAAGCATCATCAGAAAAAATAGAACATCTGTTGCAATTTTAACCGGTGATGAAACAAAAGAAGAATTGAGTTTATTGGCCGATGACATTCAACAATATTTTGGATTGGGTTGCAGAAATGTTACCAAACTTTATGTGCCTGAAAAATATGATTTTATACCCTTAATGGAAGCATTGAAAAAATATGAATTCTATGCCGACTTTCATAAGTACAAACACAACTTTGATTATCATCTGGCTTTGTTAATAATGGGCAATAAATTGTACATGAATAATGGCACGATAATTTTTTCTGAAGACACACAATTGTTTTCGCCTATCAGTCAAATTAATTATGAATACTACGAAAACAAAACCCAATTAACAGAGATATTAAAATCCAATCAACAAGTACAATGTATTGTTGGAAATGGAAACATACCATTTGGAAAAGCGCAACAGCCAAGCCTTACAGATTATGCTGATGGAATAGATACCATGGAATTTTTAGTGGCATTAACTAAATAAAGAATTATAGTCAAATGCTCAATTAGTTTTTTTAATTTTACAAATAGAACAATTGCTATTTTTTGAATGAATCAAATGCCCCATCAATTTTTATATGGATAGAATTTATTTTGATAATGCCGCAACTACAACATTAGACCCTAAGGTTTTAGAAACAATGATGCCTTACCTAACGCAACACTTTGGCAATCCAAGTAGCATTTATAGTTATGGAAGAGAAAGCAGATTGGCAATTGAAAATGCAAGAAAATCGGTAGCAAAAATCTTAAATGCACATCCATCAGAAATATTTTTTACAAGCGGAGGAACAGAAAGCAGCAATACTGCAATCATCACAGCGGTAAGAGATTTGGGTTGCAAAAATATCATCAGTTCAAAAATTGAACACCACGCTACTTTGCATACTGTAGAACATTTGCATCAACAAGGAGAAGCAAGTTTGAACTATGTAAAATTATTGGAAGACGGGCATATAGATATGCATGATTTAGAAACTTTATTAGCTTCTGCGTCAGAAAAAACTTTGGTTACACTAATGCATGCCAACAATGAAATTGGAAACATTTTAGATATTGATACAGTAGGTGAATTATGTAAAAAATATGATGCAATATTTCATAGTGATACGGTACAAACAGTAGGGCATTTTCCATTTGATTTACGCAATACACATGTACATTTTATTACCGGTGCAGGACATAAATTTCATGGCCCAAAAGGCGTTGGTATTTTGTACATTAATGAAAACATTACCATCAAACCCTTTGTTCATGGGGGTTCGCAAGAACGAAACATGCGGGCAGGTACTGAAAATTTATATGGCATTGTTGGTTTTTCTAAAGCCTTACAATTAGCAACAGAACATTACGAATCAGACAGCATTTATATTCAATCGTTGAAGTTATACATGAGCGAACAGTTGAAACTGAAGTTCGATTCCATCTCATTCAATGGTGATGTTTTTGGCAAAAGTTTATACACCGTATTAAGTGTCAATTTTCCAAAAACAGAAAAGAGTGAAATGATTTTATTTAATCTGGACATCAATAAAATTTGTGCCAGTGGCGGCAGTGCATGTACAAGTGGTGCAGATGCAGGTAGCCATGTTATTAGGGCAATTAACAACAATCCCAATCAGGTAACTGTTCGTTTTAGTTTTTGTAAAAACAATACCAAAGCAGAAATTGATACTGTAATTAATAAGTTGGCAGAAATGACTTAGTAAATCAATTTTTCAAATCAAATTACTTTTTGATGCTTGTATTTAAGAATATTGGAAGGGAAATATCCAGATAAATTTCTTTTGTGCTACAACAAATTATTGATAATCTGTTTACAAAACTTCTTCAATAAGCACACCTTCCTTTTGAACCAATAAAGTTGTTCCCTGAACATAATTTTCATTGTGTTGGGAAGCATCCAACCCTTCTTCTTCATCTGCCTCTGAAACCCTTAATGGGACAAGGTAGTTAATGAATTTGAATATAATAAAGGATGCAATAAAACTATAAGATGCAGCAAATGCCATACCTTTTAATTGAATTAAAAACTGACCATCCAACACCAATGGATTTACAACTTTACTACCCAATGCACCAGTAAGCAACATACCTGTAATACCCCCTAATCCATGACATGCAAATACATCCAAAGGGTCATCTAATTTCGTTTTATGTTTCAAAAATTCTGCTACAGAATTTGAAACGATAGCAGCCACAAAGCCAATAAAAATTGCTTGAGGAACGCCAACGAATCCGGCTGCCGGAGTAATTGCGACCAAGCCAACAACCGCACCAATGCAAAAGCCAAGCACAGAGGGCTTCTTGCCTCTTAATACATCAAAAAACATCCAAGCCAACCCAGCAGCAGCTGCAGAAGTATTGGTTGTTGCAAATGCATACGCAGCCAATGATCCAGCACTTGTAGCGCTACCCGCATTAAAACCAAACCAACCAAACCACAGCAAACCTGTTCCAATTAAAACATAAGGAATATTTGCAGGAGAATTAAGATTGGTTGATTTACGGGGTTTTAAAACCAAAGCACCTGTAAGAGCAGCCATACCCGCTGAAATATGCACTACTGACCCACCGGCAAAATCTAATACGCCCCATTTAAACATTAATCCATTAGGATGCCAAGCCATATGGGCCAATGGAGCATAAACAATTATACCAAATAATACAATAAATAAAGTATAAGCTGTAAAACGAATTCTTTCGGCTACAGCACCTACTACTAATCCTGGTGTAATGATTGCAAACATTAATTGAAAGAATGAAAATAATGGCAAAGGAATAGTCGCAGCAAGACTCCAGGGTTCGCCATTCATTACATTTTTAAACATAAAGAATGTACGAGGATCCCCAATAAAACCGCCGATAGATTTGCCAAAACAAAGGCTGAATTGAACAACGATCCACAGTACAGAAATAATACCGGCAGATACTGTACTTTTCATCATAGTAGAAAGAACATTTTTTCTGCCTACCATTCCACCATAAAAAAAAGCCAAAGCTGGTGTCATTAAAAAAACAAATGCACACGATAGCAGCATCCAAGAAATGTCTCCGGTATTGTAAACATATTTGGGCGATTTGCCATCTGCACCCATTAATTTAGTTGGATCAAAAGAAGCATCAGGGGTAACAAATAATGCTAAAATGGCTATAAAAGACAAAATAAAAAATGGTGTAACACCCTTAAATGTGGATTTGCTCATGCTTTAAAACTTATATATTTGCTATATTAATAATATTAATTAATCTAGTGCAAATTATCAAATTTTAAAACAAAATTGACTATAAATATTACATTTATTATATTATAATATATATTTTTCAGTGTAAATAGTATTGAACAATAAAAAAGGACTGAAAAATAAATGAGAATAAATTAATTAAGCCAAATTTTTATCTGCATTGATTTTGCCAAATGATGTTCGAATTATCAACTTTTCAAAGTTAAATTTAGTAGAAGTATCGAAAGCACTTCCAGAACATCAAACAACATTGCTTGCCTTTCTATTTATTGAACAAAATGAAACAATAAATCTACTTTTTGATCCTCGTTTATAAAAATTGTTTGTAGTAAAGAATCAATAATTTCTAGATGTCTAACTCCATTCTTGTAACCATCCTCACAATTAAGTAATTATAATGATACAAGAATATCAGTTTTTCTAATGTATAAAATGGCAAGGAAGGAAATAACTATTGTATAATTGATATTTTATGCTAACAAAACTCTTAAATTAGTTAAGGGCATTGTTGTTTGAATTAGTCGTAAAATTTAATTTATAATAAGCAAGCCTGGTATTAGTAACTTGCAAATAATAGAATCCTTTCGAGGTTCTGCAAACACTTTTACAAAAAAAAGAGGCTACCATTTGGCAGCCTCTTGGCAATATACAATTTTTTGCTTAATCAAATTTCAGGTCTAAACCTAATCCTCTTAATTCATGAACCAATACATTGAATGATTCAGGAACACCGGCTTTAGGGATATTCTCACCTTTTACAATTGCCTCATAGGTTTTTGCACGGCCGATGATATCATCTGATTTAAGTGTCAATAATTCTTGTAAGATATTTGCAGCACCATAAGCTTCCAATGCCCAAACCTCCATCTCACCAAAACGCTGACCACCAAATTGTGCTTTACCGCCCAATGGTTGTTGCGTAATTAAGCTGTATGGTCCGATAGAACGTGCATGCATTTTATCATCAACCATATGGTGTAATTTGATTACATAAATAACACCAACAGTTGCTTTTTGATGGAAACGTTCTCCCGTTTCACCATCATAAAGGTAGGTATGTCCATTTAATGGAATATCTGCTTCTTTACAATAGTTTTCAATTTCTGTGGTAGTAGCACCATCAAAAATTGGCGTTGCAAATTTTACTCCAAGTTTCTTAGCACTCCATCCTAAAATGGTTTCATAGATTTGTCCTAAGTTCATACGAGAAGGTACCCCTAATGGATTCAATACAATGTCAACTGGTGTACCATCTTCCATAAAAGGCATATCCTCTGCACGTACAATTTTAGCAACAATCCCTTTATTTCCGTGACGTCCAGCCATTTTATCTCCTACTTTCAACTTACGTTTTACAGCAAGATATACTTTAGCTAATTTCAAAACGCCAGCAGGTAATTCGTCTCCAATTGAAATATTAAATTTCTCTCTTTTGTATCTACCCAACTCTTCGTTGAACTTAATATTATAGTTGTGCAACAAAGTATTGATTGCATCATCAGTTTTTGCATCACCTGTCCAACCTAATGGATTTACGTTTGCAAAATCAATTGAAGCGATATTTTTAGGATTAAATTTAGCAGCTTTTCCTACTAACATTTCACCAAAATTATTGCTAACTCCTTGAGAAGTTTTGTCTTTCAACAACATTCCCAATTTATTCAATAATTGTTCTTTAATATCATCTTCGTTTTGCAGATGTGTTTTCTCTACCTTATCCAACAATGCTTTTTCACGAACCTTTGCATTCTTATCTTTCTTGGCACGTTGGAATAATTTTTTGTCAATTACAACACCTTCAGTTCCGTTAGGAGCTTTCAAAGAAGCATCTTTGGCATCGCCAGCTTTATCGCCGAAGATTGCACGTAATAACTTCTCTTCTGGAGTTGGATCACTTTCACCTTTTGGTGTAATTTTTCCAATTAAAATATCCCCTTCTTTAATAGTTGCACCAATACGAATAATACCGTTTTCATCTAAATCTTTGGTTGCTTCTTCACTAACATTCGGAATATCCGGAGTTAATTCTTCTTCACCCAATTTAGTGTCACGAACTTCTAATTCATATTCATCAATATGTACAGAAGTAAACCAATCTTCACGAACTACTTTTTCATTGATTACAATCGCATCTTCAAAGTTGTATCCTTTCCAAGGCATGAAGGCAACTTGTAAATTTCTACCTAAAGCTAATTCACCATTTTTGGTTGCGTACCCTTCAGTTAAGAAATCACCTTTTTTAACCTTTTGTCCCTTAGATACTGCTGGGCTTAAGTTAATACAAGTAGCCTGATTCGTTTTAATGAATTTAGTAATTTTATAAATTCTTAAATCATCATCAAAACTTGTCAAACGATCTTCGTCATTTCTTTCATAACGAACATGTATTTCATTAGCATCAACAAATTCTATAACACCATTCCCTTCGGCATGTAATTGAATCCTTGCATCACGTGCAGCTCTTCCTTCTAATCCTGTACCCACAACTGGTGCTTCAGGACGAACTAATGGAACAGCTTGACGTTGCATGTTAGATCCCATCAATGCACGGTTGGCATCATCATGTTCTAAGAATGGAATTAATGAAGCACTTAACCCTACAATTTGGTTTGGTGCAACGTCCATGTATTGAACATCATTTTTATCAAGAATAGGGAAATCACCTGTTTCACGACTTACAATCTTACTTTCAGTAAAGTTTCCTTTGTCATCCAATGGCGTATTACTTTGTGCAATTTTTGCAGAATCTTCTTCTTCAGCACTCAAGAAAGTTAATTCTTTCATGTTTACTTTTCCATTCTCTACTTTACGATAAGGCGTTTCAATAAAGCCCATATCATTGATAGCAGCATGCACACACAAAGTTGAAATCAAACCAATGTTTGGTCCTTCCGGAGTTTCAATAGTACACAAACGACCGTAGTGGGAATAGTGTACATCTCGAACCTCAAAGCCAGCTCTTTCTCTGCTTAAACCACCGGGTCCAAGAGCTGAAATACGACGTTTGTGCGTAATTTCAGAAAGCGGATTTGTTTGATCTAAGAATTGAGATAACTGTGATGTTCCAAAGAATGAATTGATTACAGAAGATAATGTTCTTGCATTAATCAAATCTACCGGAGTAAATACTTCATTGTCACGAACGTTCATTCTTTCACGAATAGTACGAGCCATACGAGCCAAGCCCACACCAAACTGAGCATACAATTGTTCGCCTACAGTACGTACACGACGATTGCTTAAATGGTCAATATCATCAATCTCAGCTTTCGCATTTGTTAAACGAACCAGGTATTTAATGATTTCAATAATGTCTTGTTTGGTTAATACCTTTTTTGTTAAAGAATATTCCAATCCAAGTTTCTTATTGATTTTATAACGGCCCACTTCACCTAAATCATATCTCTTATCAGAGAAGAATAATTTATCAATGATTCCACGGGCAGTTTCATTATCAGGAGCATCAGCACCACGTAATTGACGATAAATCAATTGAACGGCTTCAAGCTCACTATTACTGGTATCTTTATTTAATGTATTGTAGATGATCGCATAATCTCCACCAACATCTTCTCTTTGCAAGAAAACGCTTTTGATTTCCATTTCAATGATTGTGTCGATTGCTTCTTCATCCAACACAACATCACGCTCCATTACAATTTCATTACGCTCAATACTTACAACTTCACCTGTATCCTCATCAACAAAATCTTCTACCCAAGTACGAAGTACACGAGCAGCCAATCTTTTGCCAACATGTTTTAATAATTCTTTTTTATCAGCATTCACCTCATCGGCCATACCAAATAATTCAAGAATATCTTTATCAGTTTCAAAACCTATGGAACGTAATAATGTAGTTACCGGGAATTTCTTTTTACGATCGATGTATGCATACATAACATTGTTGATGTCTGTTGCAAACTCCATCCAAGCTCCTTTGAAAGGGATTACCCTTGCAGAGTAAATTTTAGTTCCGTTCGGGTGAACAGATTGACCAAAAAATACGCCCGGACTACGGTGTAATTGTGAAACAACAACACGTTCAGCACCATTCACTACGAAAGTACCTCTTGGTGTCATGTACGGAATATTTCCTAAGAATACATCTTGTACAATTGTCTGGAAATCGACGTGTTCCTCATCATTACAACTCAAACGAAGTTTTGCCTTTAGAGGCACAGCGTAGGTTAAGCCACGCTCCATACATTCGTCGATAGAATAACGGGGGGGATCAATAAAATAATCCAAGAATTCCAACACGAAAATATTTCTGGTGTCAGTGATCGGAAAATTATCCTTGAATACTCGGAATAATCCTTCCACATCACGTTTGTCAGGAGTAGTTTCTAACTGGAAAAATTCTTTGAAAGACTCTAATTGAATGTCTAATAAATCGGGTGTTTCAGCAAGATGTTTTGTTTTACCGAAGTTTACCCTGTTGTTCAAAGTTTTTGTTGACATAGTATTTTTGTAAAACCGGTTTATTGCAATAATAACTTTGGCGAGAATTTAAAATCCTCTTATTCTTTGCTGTTAAATTTACATCATTTATTTAATGAAAATAAAAATAATAGTTAGCTTACCAAAATTTAAAGGAGGGCAAAAGTAAGGATTGCAATCGAAAGGTAAAAAGAAATTTTAAAAAGAAATAAAAATTTATAGAAATATTTGTGTAAAACCTCTATTTTCTACCTATTTGAAGGCAATAAATGTTAAAATATCAACTTGATATGTTGGCATTTTATAAAATTATGATTTAACAAGTTGCATACATTCATTACAAATTGCGCTAACTACTTCATAATTTCCACTATCAAGCCATTCTTTTCTAAACAATTGACTTCCCATACCAACTGCAGTAACACCTGCTCCAAACCAACTTGCAAAGCTTTCTTTGGTTGGTTCTACACCACCGGTAACCATTAATTTTTGTTTTGGAAAAACGGCTTTAACCCCTTTTACAAACTTTGCTCCAACCACATCTCCTGGGAATATTTTAATTACTTCACAACCTGCTTGTGCTGCATCATAAATTTCTTTTACTGTCATACAACCTGGCATGTAAGGTATTTTGTGCTGGTAACACACATCAAACACTTCGCTTGTATAACATGGTGAAACGATGAAGCTTGCACCTGCACTAATAAAAGCCTCAGCATCTTTTGATTTTAAAATTGTTCCTGCACCTATTGAATAATTAGGATATTGAGGCAACAATGCAACCAATTCTTTAAAAATATCCAAAGCATTTGCACCTCTGTTAGTAAATTCAAATACACGAATTCCGCCTTTGTAACAGGCATCAAAAATATTTTTACAAATAGCTAAATCACTATTATAAAACACGGGAACTACAGGATTATCAACTAATTGCTGGATGGTTTGATCTTGAGACATAATAATTTATTTATGGATGGTAAAAATACAGGGTTATGCCTATATGAAATAATATGCTGCAAATAACGCATTAATATTTTACGGAAACGTTTTCGGCAAATTAAAAAAAGGTTCATAGGTAATGTTTACGCAATCGAATTCGTAAATTTTTCAAAATAAAAAATTCAAAATAGCAGTTTATTTATACTTTTGAACTCATTGCTTACGCTATTGCAATACTAAATTTTATCATCAATAATCAATTAAAAACAATGAGTAAGAAAGTTGTTACAATGGGTGAGATAATGTTACGTTTATCTACTCCAGATTTTAAGCGTTTTGTTCAGGCAGATAATTTTGATGTTACCTATGGAGGTGGCGAAGCAAATGTTGCTGCTGCATTATGTAACTACGGATTGAACGGAACATTTGTATCTAAAGTGCCTAATAACCCAATTGGCCAAAGTGCTATCAATCATTTACGCCGTTATGGTGTTGATACACAATTTGTTGCTCGTGGAGGTGATAGATTGGGAATTTATTTTTTAGAAACTGGAGCTAGCATGAGGGCTTCTCAAGTAGTGTATGACAGAGCAGGAGCATCTATTGCTGATGTTGATGCAAGTGAATTTGATTTTGATAAAATTTTTGAAGGTGCTGACTGGTTTCATACAACAGGTATTACACCGGCATTAAGTGATAAAGCTGCAGCGCTAACATTGGCTGCATTGAAAGCTGCTAAAGCAAAAGGAATTACTACCAGCATTGATTTAAACTATAGAAAAAAATTGTGGAGTAAAGAAAAAGCTAGAGAAGTAATGAGCCAGCTTTGTCAATATGTGGATGTATGTATTGGAAACGAAGAAGATGCTGATACAACATTGGGCTTCAAAGCAGCCGATACAGATGTTACAAAAGGCGAATTAAACTTAGATGGTTTTAAAGATGTATTCAAACAAATGAAAGCAAAATTTGGTTTCAAATTCATCGCATCTTCTTTACGTGAAAGCCATAGCGCTAGTGATAATGGTTGGAGTGCATTAGTATATGATGGAACTGATTTTTATCATACCAAACAATATAATGTTCGTATAGTAGACAGAGTTGGAAGTGGAGACAGCTTTGCAAGCGGTTTGATTTTTGGTTTAGTAACAGGTATGAAAATGGCTGACGCTGCTGAATTTGGAGTTGCTGCAAGTGCAATCAAACATACTATTCCGGGTGATTTAAACCATGCTACTTTAGGCGAAGTGAAAGACTTAGTAAAAGGTGATGGTAGCGGAAGAGTTCAGAGATAATTTAAACATTGCTGTATAAAAAAAGGGTTTCCATCAAATAGTGGAAACCCTTTTTAATTTTAATAATAAATTATTTATTCTTCACTATCCCCTAGGTTTAATGGATAGGTATAGTTTCCTTCATATCCAGGATAAATACCATCAAATCTTACTTTACCATTCCTAGCATTACTTAATGCAGCCTTTAATTCTTCAATATTTTTTATATCTACTCCATTTACAGAAGCAATAACAAACCCTTCTTGCATTCTAGTTTTAGATAATAAACCTGTACCTAATTTCTTAACTACAACCCCACCTGCAATTTCATTAGCTAATGCTGTTTTCTTATCTAAATTTTCTAATGTACCGCCAATTCTATCGAGAATAGTTGATTTTTTTACTAGATCAGTATTACCAGCTTTATTTTTTAATGTTACAGAAACTGTATTTTCAATTCCATTTCTTTTATAGCTTACTGTAATCTTATCACCTGGTTTGTATAATGCAACTTGTTCTACCATTTGTGGCCCACTGTTTACTGGACTTCCATTGATTTTTGTGATGATGTCTTTTTCCTTCAAACCCGCTGCACCACCTGCACTGCCTTCTGCTACACCTGTAACAAAAACGCCATCGTTTGTTTTCCAAGAACTTCCATATTTTTCATCTAAACTAGCACTCTCTTTGTCAGATATTCCTTCAGCTATATAAGTAATCCCAATAAATGCTCTTTGTACAGAACCGTATTTCACCATATCTGCAATTGCTTTTTTTACAATGTTTACAGGGATTGCAAAAGAATAACCCGTGTAATAACCCGTTGGTGAAGCAATAGCTGAATTAATACCAACTAATTCGCCATTTGTATTAATTAAAGCACCACCGCTATTACCCGGATTTACAGCAGCATCTGTTTGTATAAAACTCTCAACAGGCGTTTTGCTTTGTCTTTGATTGATATTAATACTTCTTGCTTTAGCACTTACTATACCTGCGCTCACTGTAACATCTAAACTTAGCGGATAACCAATGGCTAAAACCCATTGACCCAATTTTACATCATCGCTGTTGCCATAAACTAAATAAGGAAATTTATCCCCTTCTATCTTAATTACTGCTAAGTCAGTGCTTGCATCTGTGCCAATTACCGTTGCCTTGTAAGACTTTTTATTGTTTAATGTAACATTTATTTCGTCGGCACCATCTACCACATGATTATTGGTAACAATGTACCCATCTTGACTAACTATTACACCACTGCCACTTGCTTGTTGCTCCGGAACAACACGAGGTCCGTTAAAAAACTGATCAAACATATCGCCACCAAACATATCGCCAAAAGGATTTTGTTGAGGCTGACTATTTGCTACCTGCCGAGCTTTTGTTTTTGTTTTGATATGCACAACAGCAGGAGTTGCAGATGTTGCTGCTGCGGTAAAATCTGCAGGACCACCTGGAACATTATTACCAAAAAAGCCTGCATAATTTACAGGTAATTTTCCGGCCTCTTGCGTACCGGCATACTTTTTTTCCATCCATTTGCCATAGCCTACCACACTCAAAATTGCGGTAGTAGCACTAATGGCAACCACAGTTAAAACGTTTTTGAGATTCATAATATTGGATTTTAGATTCAAGATATTTTCAAATTTTATGCCTATCGATATTGCAAGTAAATAAATCTGCTGATTCGTCAGTTAAAGTATGTCATTATTTAACATTGTTTTACGATTGAACGATAAATTTGACACTACCAAAAAATGTAAATACACTATCCAAAAACAACAAGTTTGAGCCAACAAAGTAGTATTACATCACCTCTTTAATATCTTTCATTATTTGTTTGGCAATATTATTTGCAGTAGTATCAAAATTACTTTCAGCATAAATACGAATAATTGGTTCTGTATTGCTAGTACGCAAATGAACCCAATCATTATCAAATTCTATTTTCAAACCGTCATCAGTATTAACAGGATTATTCTTATATTTTGTTTGTATCCCTAAGAAAATCTTATTAATATCCACCCCGTTTTCGAGTTCAATTTTATTTTTACTCATAAAATAATCAGGATAAGCATTACGAAGCTGACGGACTGATTTTTTTTCCAGTGCCAACTGGGATAAAAACAAAGCAATTCCAATTAATGCATCTCTACCATAATGTAAATCGGGTACAATAATTCCTCCATTTCCTTCGCCACCGATTACTGCATTTACCTCTTTCATTTTATTTACAACATTCACTTCGCCCACAGCACTAGAAAAGTATTCACCACCATTTTTGATAGTGATATCTTTTAATGCACGTGTGCTGCTCATATTGCTAACAGTATTTCCCTTTTTGTGTTGTAAAATATAATCTGCAACTGCAACGAGTGTATATTCTTCTCCAAATAAAGTTCCATCTTCACAAACAAAGCAAAGCCTATCCACATCTGGATCTACAGCAATGCCAATATCAGCCTTGTGTTTATTTACTTCATTACATAATTCAGTTAAATGTTGTGGCAATGGTTCGGGATTATGCGCAAATTTTCCATTGACTTCACTATTTATTACAATAATATCTTTTGCAGACAATCCCAAAGCTTTCAGCAAATTTGGCACAGCAAATGCACCTGAACTATTAATAGCATCAACTACTACTTTAAATTTTCTTTTTTTAATTGCATCTAAATTGACCAATGGATAGTTGACAATAGCGTTGATATGTTCCTGAAGTGCAGTTTCATTGAAAGAATAGGTTCCTAATTTATCAACTGATGCGAAAATGTAATCGTCGTTTGAAGCAATTTTCAAAACCGCTGCTCCATCGGCTCCACTTATAAACTCACCTTTATGGTTTAATAATTTTAACGCATTCCACTCTTTCGGATTGTGGCTTGCAGTAAGAATAATACCACCTGCAGCTTGATTAAAAGTAACTGCCATCTCTACAGTAGGTGTTGTACTTAAGCCCACATCAATTACATCAAGACCTAAAGCATTTAATGTGCTTACAACAAGGCGTTGCACCATTTCTCCGCTAATTCTTCCATCTCTGCCAATAATTACTTTTTTATTGTCTGATTGTTTTATTAACCATGTGCCAAATGCTGCTGAAAATCTTACTACATCAAGTGGTGAAAGTGTTTCTCCGGGTTTACCTCCAATCGTTCCTCTAATGCCTGATATACTTTTTATTAATGCCATTTATTTTATTTTCTAGGTCTGCAAATATAATTAAAAAATATAAATAATTTTGGTAAAACCCAATCGAAATAAAGAAAAAATAATCAACTTTACCCATTACTAGAAGTTAAAAAAATAATCTTAATTAAAAA
Organism: Chitinophagaceae bacterium; assembly: GCA_947488765.1. Classification (GTDB taxonomy): domain Bacteria; phylum Bacteroidota; class Bacteroidia; order Chitinophagales; family Chitinophagaceae; genus UBA1930. The sequence continues at coordinate 69,270 of CANLAE010000011.1, forward strand.
AAAAGTTGAATAATTTTTATCTAAGATACATTTGCCGTTTAATTATTTTCTTTTTGAAAAAATCTTAGGAATAAGTTCAACCCCTTGAAAAATATGATAGCAAAAGATTGGTACAAAGATTGGTTTTCAAGTCCTTATTATCATCAACTCTACCAACATAGAGACGATAGTGAAGCATTGAATTTTATTGCAAAACTAATAGCATATCTACATCCTGAAAATGGAAGTTCAATGCTTGATGTAGCATGCGGGAAAGGCAGACACAGCAAAGCTTTGGCTGAAATGGGTTTTGATGTTACCGGTATAGATTTAGCACTTCCATCTATTGAAGAAGCGAAATTATCTGAGCATGAAAAGCTACATTTTTTTCAGCATGACATGCGATTACCCTTTTGGATTAACTACTTCGATTTTGCATTTAATTTTTTTACAAGTTTTGGATACTTCAAAACAAAAAGAGAACATGACAATGCTTTGAGAACAATTGCCCAGAGTATAAAAGAAAATGGAATTTTTGTAATTGATTATTTAAATGTACAGTTTGCAGAAAATCTCGAACAAAATACTAAATTGGTAAATATTGAAAACACAGAATTTCATATAAAAAAATGGCACGACAAGGACTACTTCTTCAAACAAATTCAAGTAATGGATGAATCAAATCATTTGTTACAAGACTTATACACGGAACGTGTTGCAAAATTTTCTTTAAATGATTTTACCAATATGCTTGATTTGCAAAATATGGAGGTAGAAGAAGTTTTTGGAGATTATCAACTTGGAAATTATGACCAAGAAAAATCAACAAGATTAATCATTGTGGCCAGAAAGAAACCATTTACAAAATAAGGCGATTGATTTTTGTATGAAAATATCATCATTTAGTATCTTATAAAAATTAACTTTACAGAATGATTGAAGCAACTTTAGGCATAAGCTTTTTGCATAAATTATGGGTGATACTAGATGCATGGGATAAATACTTTTTTCTTCAAATAAATGTATTCTGGACAACCCCATTATTAGATGATATTTTTCCATGGTATAGAGATGCAACTACTTGGTATCCCTTGTATATTTTTTTATTACTCTTTATAGCTATGAACTATGGCTGGAAAGGAATTCCGTGGATTATTGGATTAATAATTACCATTTCAATTTCAGACCAACTAAGCAGTAACCTCATCAAAAATTACTTTTTAAGACCCAGACCTTGTTCAGATGTTTTTATACAACAATATGCAAGATTACTCATCAATAGTTGTCCAGTAAACTTCAGTTTTACATCCTCCCATGCAACCAATCATTTTGCTGCTGCAATGTATATTTTTCTTACATTAAAACCCGTATTCAAAAAATGGAATTATCTATTTTTTATTTGGGCTGCTACCATTTGTTACGGGCAAGTATACGTGGGTGTGCATTATCCGATAGACGTTATTGGAGGAGCATTAATAGGCTGCTTTATTGGATTGGCTTCGGCAGGATTGTTCAACAGAAGATTTGGTTTGCCAAGTTTAATAGAACCTACAACTATTTAAATTAATGATATCCTCTTCAGCCAATAAAAAAAACAATCTCCAAGTACAGTTCTGATACGTAGTTTTGCTGTATCAATTATGTTAGAAATACTAATTATACTAGGATTAATTTTACTGAACGGGCTTTTCTCAATGTCAGAAATTGCGTTGTTATCTGCAAGAAAAGCAAGACTTGAATCTCAAGCCAACAAAGGCGATGCAGAAGCAAAAGCTGCATTGACACTAGCCAATCATCCTGATTCATTTTTATCAACAGTTCAAATAGGTATTACATTAATCGGAATTTTAACCGGTATTTTTTCAGGCGAAAAAATTAAAGTTCAAATTGTTATTTGGCTTCAGTCATTTGATTTTACAAAACCATACAGCAATACACTTGCCACTGTAATTGTTGTAATAATCATTACTTATTTGTCATTGGTTTTGGGTGAGTTACTCCCCAAAAGGATTGGCTTAAGTAAGCCTGAAGTGATTGCAAAAGCTGTAGCCGGCCCCATGAAAATCATTTCTATAATTACTTTTCCATTTATATGGCTGCTTTCTAAATCAACTAATTTTTTATCAAAACTGCTTCGCATCAGCACAACAGATACACATGTTACCGAAGAAGAAATAAAAGCTATTATTAGCGAGGGAACAGAGCAGGGAACTATTGAAGAAGCAGAACAAGAAATTATTGAAAGAGTATTTCATTTGGGCGACAGAAATATTACTTCTTTGATGACACACCGCACCGATATTATGTGGTTGGATGCAGCAAAAAAAGTAGGTGCTGTAAAAAAAGAAATGGTGGATGTGATACACTCTGTATACCCGGTGTGTGAAGGAAATATTGAAGCATTGAAAGGAATGGTTTCTGTGAAAGATTTATTGTTGCATAGTGATGAAACCATTCTCTCATCTATCATGAAGCAACCGATGTATGTTCCTGAAAACATTACTGCATATCAGGTTTTAGAAAAATTTAAACAAACAAAAATTCATCATTGCTTTATTGTAAACGAATACGGTAGTATTGAAGGACTAATTACATTAAATGATATTTTAGAAGCAATTGTTGGCGACATCCCCCAACCCGATGAAGAGTCCTATGAGATTACAGAACGAGCGGATGGTAGTTTATTGATAGATGCTCAAATTCCATTTTATGATTTTTTACACAAGATTGACAAAACGGATTGGATGAAAGAAGGTGAACAAGATTTTGATACATTGGCTGGATTTATTTTACATGAATTAAAAAAAATACCTACTACAGGAAATACGCTTTTGTGGAGGGGATATAAGTTTGAAATTGTAGATATGGATCACAACAGAATTGATAAAGTTTTAGTTACAGCAGTAGTAGCTGAATAACAAGATTTAACAAACCTCATTATTCAGCTACTGTAACTTAAAATATCTAGGTAATACTTAATTGCAAATATTTCTCAATAATTTTTTGCAGAAAAGTAATTTGATTGTTGTTCAAATTACTTAGTTGCAAAACCAATATTCGTATAGTCCCAAAGCCTGTCTCCTGAAATCATCCATTGCGAATTATCTGCAGCAGTTCCTTTTGCAGTTGCCCAATCAGTTGTTGGATCTAAGACTGTACTTTTTCTCCAAAATGTTCTGTTACGTGTATCACTTGTTTCTCCTGCAATTGTCCACATTATATTATTTCTAGCACTTGTTGTTCCTTTTGTATTAACCCTTACTACAAGTGGGCTTCCAAATACATCAATAATTTTATAATTTATACCACCCAAACTAAATGCTCCGGCAGCATCTTTTTTTAATAAAGCAATTGCACTGTTTCCGCTTAATTGCAATGGAGAACTAGCTGCAGCTGATAAATTACTTGTTGTACCCCAAGTGGTATCACTTTTTATTTTAACTAAATCAGAAATTGGGGATGTAATCACATAACATTTACCGGTATCTAACATTTTTCTTAGCTGGATATAAGAACCTGCTGTAGAGAAACTCCAATTGGCCAAAGTAAATGTATCAGTTACTGCATTATAGCCAATTGCATAATTGGATAAATCAACAGAAGCATTGGTGCCATTATAAATTTCAACATAATGACTTCTTAATCCACTTGCGAGAGGGTCTGTATTAATACCCGTTGAAACTTCTGAAATCAATAAGTCAGAGGCTTTTGATATTGGTGCAACAACAACAGGTGTAAAATCAATTTTAGATGTACAACTTGCCATTGTTATGATTGTAAAAAACAAAAGAAAGATATTTGATTTCATGTGTTTGAATTTATTTTTTTGAGAAATGATCATTCATTTTTTAAAGTAAAATTTGAACAGCTAGATTGGCTGCAATTTTTTTTGTTGTGATTAATGGAGTAACATTTTCCATATAATTTATGTTTAGTCCAATCTTAGCAGCATTATTTTTCATGAATTTATTCACGCCAAAAGTGTACCATTGTTGTGTACGAATATTAGAGTTTACAACATCAAATTCTGGCATTACAGATGCATATCTTCCATCAACAGCCCAGCCATTATTAAATACATAAGAAGATTGAATGTTAAATGCACTTCCCAAATTATAATATTCACTTGCTAACACTGGAGTTAGTTTATTGGTATTAGAAACATTGGTAAATAAATCGGTACCTGAGATACTTCCATTTACATATTCAGCTACTAAAGCAAATCCATTTTGTTTGAAAATAAAATCTGCTACTACCTTAGTATAATTGGCATAATCTGCTACTCCCGATTTATTGTAAATACCAGTAATTTGAGCATTATCAGTTCCAATGGCACTACTAGCTTTTACATTATAACTTGCAGCAAAACCGACTGCTAATTTTGGTTTATGTTCTCTGTAAATATCATGTGCAATGAATGCATTGTTTTTTATGAAATCGCCAAAAGGCAACACATCAATTCTTCCACCATACTTAAATCCAAGGTTTGGTTGTGAAGCAAAAAAGTTTTGTCCTTCGCCTGTTGTAATAGAAACGGAAGGATAAATTTTCCAATTTTTAAATTTGAAATTAGTTTCAAAAAACAACCCTCCTTCTCTTGTTGAACCTACAAAGTTTTGCATCAAGCCTCCATAAACAATTCCATCGTTTGATTTGCCAGCAAATGTTTGTCCCATTACCTGAGCGTATCTTTCGTCTGCCATTGCCAAACGATTATTGGTATTGGTTTGCCTTTGTCCTAAAATAATTTTACCATGTTTTTTCCAAACAGAAAATCCAACCCAGCCTTCTAATATTGGTGTAACACTTGTAAAATCTGTTACAATTCCCATAGTTACTTTATCTTTTAAAGTAGAAGCTGTAAAAGACATTCTAACCATATTTAAAGACATTCTATTGGTATTGGTCAACCCATTTGTTGAATCTAATTGATTGAATTGAAATCCTGTTTGAATTGTTGTAATTAGATTCAACTTTGTGTCTTGTGTTTTACCTAATCTCAAAAAGGTTCCCTCGCCATTTACATACATTATTGATGAATCTATCGGTGTTGATTGCCCATCTACATTTTGAGCATTTGCCTTATTTAACAAGCCTAAGGCTGCAAGACAATAAAAAAGAAATAATTTTTTCATTATGAATAATTTTTAATTATAATTGAACTGTTACCATTACTTGAGTATAATAATTTCCTACTTGAGTTGCAGTTTTTAATTCTGCTCGCAATTCATCAAAGCCAATCTCTGCTTGAACTTTAAGGTTATGACCTGATAAATACCTTGTTGCAACAAGTGTATAAAACTTATTATAATCTGCAAAGTTTGCAGATATAATATCATTTTTTAATGTAGTATATCTACCTGAAATTGCCCAATCTGATGGAAGTAAATAACCCGCTTGTACATTGAAACCGCTGCCAAGAATTAATCTTGAAAGAACTGTATTTGTAGTTTGTGCTTCAGTTTGAGTGATACTATATGTGGTAAACTGACCATTTAACTTAAACTCCCCTGCTATACCATTTGGAACTGTTGCAGACGTGGATACATAACTACCCATTGAAAAAAACCCTCTGTATTTAAACAAATAATCTATACCTAATTTTTTGTAATCGGGTAACAAAGATTTTTGATTAACATCTCCATAAATATATCTGCCACCATTGGTTCCAACTGCAGAAGACGCTCCATTGTTAAAGCTATAAACTACTCCGATAACCAATTTAGGTTTTTCTTCTCTTGCTAAATCATCCATATAAAACTCACCAGCTTTCGAAAACTTATCGAATGGCAAATAGTCTAACCGAATGCCGTATTTGAAGCCACCAAAGTTTTTTTGCAACGATGCTCTGCTATCGCCTGTAGTAATAGATGCATAAGGTCTAAGCAAATGTCTACCGCCTAATTTATAGTTACCCTTATACCTAATTCCGTAATCAAAAATTGCATCAAATGAACCTGAGACAGCACTTCTATTTACAAATCCGATACTCTCCCCTTCAATTCTTGTTTCTCTAGAATCAATATAATCTGCTCTTAACCCTATATTTAAAGCATGATTTCTATTTGGACGATATTCTACAAAAGCTTCTTGAAGAACTGTATTGAACGTTCTACCACCAGAAGTAGTACTTTGATAATTAGCAGGCAAATTGACCCTACCAATTACGCTAATTTTTTTATCAAAAATATTTGCAGCAATAGTTAAACGAGCTCTGGCAATATTGAAAGCAGAACTCATTGCAGTAAAGTTTTTATTTGGTGTATTTACAGAAAAAACAGTTTGCAGACTTTGTGTAAGATTAATGTTACCGTTAGATGATTGAAGGGTAACACCATCACCTAAAACATAAGACTTCTTTAGTTTTAATACTTGAACACTGCCTGAAGGCTGTGAGAATGTTTCGATAGAATCTTCTGAGAATCTTTCTTCATTTTGCGCTAGGACTCCGTTACAGAGTAATACGCATAATAAAATAGAAATAATCTTTTGGGGTTTATGCATATTAATTTTGGTTTTGATTAATAGAAATTTAATTAATTTTTACTTCTATTGGTTTTAATTCTTTTTTATTTTCGACAACATCATTATATATATTTTGGTCTATCAAATTTTCATTTTTTGCAATTACCACACATGCCACGGTATTGCCAATAACATTAGTCAATGCTCTTCCCAAACTCATCAATCTGTCAATACCAATGAGTAACGGTAAAAATTGTGATTGTGCTTTTTCAGGTATAAATTTCATGGAGTCTAAACTAGACTTTAAGATAATCAATCCACTGCCTGTAATGCCTCCTGCACCTTTGCTTGTGAGCAATAAAATTCCAACAACAGTAAGTTGTTGCATTATATCTAAATCAATGCCAAGTGCTTGTGTAATAAACAATACAGACATTCCCAAATAAATGGTAGTACCATCCAAATTAAAACTATAACCCGTTGGAATTACCAATCCTACAACAGTAGAAGAGCAGCCAGCGTTTTCTAATTTGCTCATAATATTTGGCAATACAGATTCGCTGCTGCTTGAACCGAATACAATTAAAATTTCTTCTTTAACATAACTCAATAATTTAAAAATATTCAGTTTATAAAAACGCATAATCAACCCAAGAATTACAAAAATAAAAAACACACAAGTGAGGTAAAAAGTCATCATAAACTTCCCTAATATAAACAACATTGCAAATCCATTTTTGCCTCCAACGGTAGCCAACATTCCACCAAATGCAGCAATAGGGCTTAATACAGTAATCATGTTTAAAATATTAAACAATACTTGATTGATTTTTTCAAAATTGTGTGTGATAGATTTGCCTGTTGTACCGAGTTTGCTTAAAGCGACGCCAAATAAAACAGAAAATACCAATACTTGTAATATATCTCCTTTTGCAAAAGAATCAACAATGTTTGAAGGTATCATATGCATAAAAAAATCGGCCCAATTTATTTCTTTACTAACCTTAGCAACAGCAACTGCTGCATCTGAAGTTTCTTGTGGCATACCAACTCCTGGCTTTACAATATTTGCAACAAGAATTCCCAGAAGCAATGCTATTGTTGAAACTATTTCAAAATAAATTAGTGCCTTACCTCCTATTCTTCCTGCTTTTTTAAGATTTCCAGTTCCTGCAATTCCAGTAGTTATTGTAAAGAAAATTAATGGAGCAATCAGCATCTTAATTAAATTAATATAAATCTCCCCAATAGATTTTCCAACACTACTTAGAGATGGGAAAAAATAACCAACTATAATGCCTAATAAAACCCCAATTAATACTTGTATATATAGCTTACTTAAATGTTTCATACAAATAAATTATTGATTGTTTTTTAAAAATAAAGGAAATGCTGCAGTAGCCATTCCACCATTAGAATGCCCAACCTTTGGCACAAATTTCATTGTCCAATTAAATGGTACATTTAATTCTGCAGCTTTGTTTTTGGATAAGTTGAAAAAATATTTTCCTCGTTCAAAACGATTTTTACCTTGATGATCTGCTTCAGCAGTTGCATTAAAATCTTTACTGTCTCTATCAATGTCTTCTTCCCCTAATAAAATTGTAATTTTAGTTGCAAAAAAAGAAGCTAGATTGGTATTTGTAATCGGTGATTTTTTTAGCCCAAAAGGAAAGTCAATTTCAAAATCTGTAGCAGTATACCAACCAGAGTTTGCAATAACAACTTCATTGATTTTGTTTTGATTTACAAACATTAAAAAGCGATGAATAAATTGAGCACCACCTGAATGTCCATAGAAATAATATGATTTACATTTGCTTTGTGTTTGTTGAACTACAAAATCAAATAATGGTTCAATAACAGAAAAACTCCAATCTTCGGGTGCATTATATTTTCTTGTTTTTTTATTGAATACATTGCCTAAATTATACATTTCCAAACCAGGATAATCTTCTTGATCAAATTCGGGAGCAATAACCTTACAACCCAATGAAGTAGCAATATTCACAACTTGATCCATGTATACACCAGCGTCTCTATGAGCTCCGTGCATCATAACAATTATAGGCATACTATCTGCATCTGCTGAAGGACTGAAATAATAAACCTTAATTGGATTTTTCAATTTTCCGCCATTATTAAAGAAGAATGTTTTCTTGCCAACAGATGTGCGATTTATTTGAGCATTTGCATATGTAATACTACAAACAAAAATGAGCAAAAAAACTAGTTTAAAGGCAAAGCATTTTTTTGCTTTTGGAGATATAAAAATTTGAAGTGAATTGAATTGTGATAATAATGCTTGATATTTATTTGAGAAAAAATTAAAAGATGCAATAGAGAGATACTTTAAAAGGGTAATTTCCATATATCTAATTCTGATTAAAAATGACAAAGCAAAATTCATCCAAGCTAAAACAAATTGTGGTAGTAAATATACTACAAGAGTTGATTGTATTATCTAAATAGGAATCCTAATATTATATTTTGTTCCTTTAGATATGTTATCAGGACTAATTATTGTACCGTTTATATATTCAACCCTACTGAATATTCCCAAAAGTCCCAAGCCAAGTTTATTGGCAGATTTTATTTTTTCAAAATCATATCCAATACCATCATCTGCTGTTCTAATTAATAAAAATTTATTATCTTTTAATAATTGGATTTTCAAAGTTTTTGCATTTGCATGCTTCACCGTATTCTGAATTATCTCTTGAATTATTCTGAATACCTGATTGTTTTTTTCAGATTTTAAAATAAAATCCGTTTCATCTTTAAACTCAATTTGTATTAACTCCTTGAGTTTTAAAGAATCAATATATTGCTTTAAAATATCTTGAAATGGTAACTCATAAATAGTAAGCGGAGTTAATTCCTGCATGATTCCCCGTATTTGCACTATCGTATTATTCAATGCATTATCAAGATCATTTATCAAATCGGGAGGTTGATTTTTTATTAAACCCAATCTCATTTTCACACTTGCCAAAGTGGGTGCAATGTCGTTGTGTAATTCTGTAGACAACCGGTTTCGTTCCATTTCAGTTGCAGTAATTTCTGCATTGATTTTTTGAAATTGCAGGTCTCTGAATTTCCTTTGTTGTCGGTATAAATTCCAGAAAAAATAAAAAACAACCAATGCCAAAAACAAAGCAGATAACCCGAATGCAAGAAAGATATTTTTTAATTCAACACCCATAAGTAAAAATGTTAGATGCAAGGTTAATGAAAAATTAATATTTTTTTTTAAATTAGATTTAATATTCCAAAACACGATAAATATTAAATGAAATTTGAACTGACATACAAATACAAAATAGTCTTAAATTGCTGCATGAAAAAAATGATGGTTTTGGTATTTCTTATTGCAAATACGAATTTTAATTATGCGCAAAAACTAACTTCTTTTGTTGATCCATTCTTGGGCACCGGTGGTCATGGTCATGTTTATCCAGGCGCAACTGTTCCTTTCGGAATGGTACAATTAAGTCCTGATAATGGTGTTGAAGGTTGGGACTGGTGTAGTGGATATCATTACAGCAGCAACACAATTGCAGGCTTCAGTCATACACATTTAAGCGGAACCGGTATTGGCGATTGGTGCGATATTTCTTTGCTTCCATTAAACGACACTTCTGAAATAAGAAAGCCAAGAATACTATTGCCATTTAATCACAATAATGAAAGTGCAAAACCTGGATATTATCAGGTAAAATTAAACAACGGAATCAATTGCGAATTAACTGCTACTGAAAGAAACGGCTACCACAAATATACTTTCCCAAATGAAAAAGGATGGTTGAGATTTGATATGGGATTTGCAATCAATTGGGATAAAACAACAGCAGGTAGTTTGGAAATTATCAATGATTCTACCATCATTGGATATCGATTTAGTGAAGGCTGGGCAAAAGGACAGAAAGTATATTTTGCTGCAAGATTTTCTGAAAAAATATTACAGCAATTGTTTATTTCAGATTCTATTTCAAATAAATCAAAAGCAATTGGAAAAAAATTAAAATTAGCATTACAGTTTGCTTCACAGAACCCTTTATTGGTAAGGGTTGGATTGAGTTCTGTGAGTTCAGAAAAAGCACTCGCATCATTAAATGAAACGAATCAGTTGAGTTTCAATGAAACTGTAAAAAAAGCTGATGTACTTTGGGAAAAAGAATTACAAAAAATAAAAATCAATACAGATAATAAAAAACAAGCCCAGCAATTTTATACTGCATTGTACAGAACCTGCATGGCGCCTGTAATTTACAGTGATAATGATGGATTTTATCAGACTCATAATAATGTTACAAAAAATTTTACAAAAGGCGAAAATAAATATACTGTATTTTCTCAATGGGATGTATTCAGGGCATTGAATCCTTTGTTTACAATTACACAACCCAAACGTTTGCCCGATATGATTAACAGCATGTTGCAATTATATCAGGACAATGGATTATTACCTGTATGGGATTTAAGCAGTTGGGAAACGAATACCATGACCGGCTATCACAGTGTTCCAATTATTGCAGATGCAATGCTGAAAAATATTCAAGGCTTTGATTATAATCTGGCTTACACTGCTATGAAAAAAAGTGCAATGCAAAATCAAAGAGGCACACAAGATTATATAAAGTATGGATACTTACCTCAGGACAAACATGGATGGAGTGTCACAATTACTTTAGAATATGCTTTTGATGATTGGTGCATTGCACAAGTTGCAAAAAAATTAGGAAATGATTCAGATTATCAGTTGTTTTCAAAACGTGCTATGAGCTACAAAGCTTTATTTGATAGCACTTCAGGCTTTATGCGTGCAAAAAAAAGTACTGGTAAATTTGTTGAACCATTTGATCCAATTTTATCAGAACACGGCTTTGAAGGTCAATACGTAGAAGGTACCGCATGGCAACACAGTTTTTTTGTACCACATGATGTAAATGGTTTGGCAACATTGTATGGAGGCAAAGAAAATTTAGTAAAAAAATTAGATGCATTATTTTCTGCATCTTCTGTTTTGCATGGTGAAAACGTAAGTTCTGATATCAGTGGATTAATAGGGCAATATGCACACGGTAATGAACCAAGCCACCATATTATTTATATGTACAGCACTTTAGGGCATCCTGAAAAAGCTGCCAAATGGTTGAAAGTAGTTATTGATAGTATGTATAAAGCTGGACCCGATGGTTTGAGTGGCAATGATGATTGCGGACAAATGAGTGCGTGGTTTATATGGACAAGTTTGGGCTTGTATCCTATGAATCCTGCTTCAGGAGAATATGTTTTTGGTTATCCATTTATTAAGCATGCAACCATTCAATTACCGAATAAAAAAACACTTACAATTTCCTCAAAATCACTTGGTATAAAAAACAAACCCAATTCGATTGTTCGTGTAATCTTGAATGGAAAACAAATCTCTCCAATAAAAATAACTCACGAACAATTAATGTCAGGTGGAACATTGATGCTTGAAACAAATTAATACAGATGTCTTATTTTATGGAAGGGAAAAAATATTTTTTTACAATAGCTTTTGCATTTCTATTTTTTTACAATGCAATTGCTGAAAGACTTGGATTTAATGATACGCTGTTACCCACGGCTCACAAGGGTTACATCATTCATCACAATTATTATACAATTTCTTACAGCGAGAAAGACAGACAAGCAGAATGGGTAGCATACCCTTTAACTCCGCAATCAATAAAAGGTACTCAAGTCAGAAAAAATAGTTTCAAACCGGATCCAATGGTAAAGCAAAATCCGGTTGTAAGTAAAGAATATACCAAGACAGGATTTGACCGTGGGCATCTTTGTCCGGCAGCTGATATGAAATTAAATTTAAACTCCATGAGTGAGTCATTTTATTTATCTAATATTTCACCCCAATTCCCTGGTTTTAACAGGGGCATTTGGGAAAATCTTGAAAGTAAAGTAAGAGAATGGGCCATAGAAAAAAATGGCTTGTATGTTGTTACCGGAAGTATCATCAATTATCAATGTGGAAGTATTAGCAATGAAACAATTCCTGTTCCCTGCTTTTTTTATAAAATTATTTTTAAAGATTTTGGAAGCAGCAAACAAATGATTGCATTTTTATTACCCAATGAAAGCAATGACGCAAGTTTAAATTCATTTATAACAACAGTAGATAAAATTGAACAACTTACGGGTATTGATTTTTTTGCAAGCTTACCCAATCAAACCGAAGAATTGTTGGAGTCAACAATTGTAACATCAAACTGGAGTTGGTAATGATTTTTTTGAAATGATATAGTTCTAGAATAAAAATCTTGGTTTTTATAAAGGGCAACCATTTTTAATAAACCCTAAATAATACTTTTAGTAAAAACGAAAAGAAATACTTTTGGCATCTAAACAAAAATTGAATTTTCCGTAACTATTTCAGATAATAGTTACTTATATAGTAGATGGTAGAATTTTATGTCCGGTGAAATTTCAAATTATCGTTGCGATTTTGTCTTCGTTTTACAAAATGTCCTGTAAATGCAGCTGACACAATACTTAAAGTGCAGAATTCTCAATACTTGTTGATCACAACTACTTTCTCTGTAAACAAAACTCCTTTCTCATCTACTGCTTTCAACACATAATTCCCGCTGCTCAATGTATTTGGCAAATCAATGCTTTGCGTACCACTGCCGCCTGCATGTTGTAATTTGGTTTGCATTACTACACTGCCCTGGGTATTTACCAATTGTATGGTGTAATTGCCTTTGGCTATATTTTCTAATTGCAAATTCATTGTGTTACTTGTTACCGGATTTGGATATACGCTGATGCGACTTTGCTTGCCACCAATTTTTACCACTGCTACATTACTGTATTGTTGCTTGCCACTATTGTCGGTACTTAATATTCTGTAGTAGTTGCTGCCATTCATTGGACTATTGTCTATTGCAGTGTAACTGCTATTGTCAATATTATTAGCTGCTTGTGTTGCAATTGCTGTAAAGTTTATCCCATTGGTGCTTTTCTCTACCACATACTGTTTGATGTTTTGCTCGGTAGCTACTTTCCAATCTACTTGTACCGATGCTCCTTTTTGTGTTGCATTGATATTGGTAAATTGTACCGGTAAAGTAGTATTGGTTTTAAACACAATCATAAATCTGTCACCAGTACTTGCTGCATTTGCATCTACTGTAAAGTTGTACCTGTTGGTATCGGTAATGCTTAATGGCAAACTGGTATTGGTATATGCATCTTTTAAAGTTGCGGTTAAACCCGGTGTATTGGTAAAGTTCTCTCCTGTTAACTCTAAAGTGTAAGCAGACTGATTGGTATTGGTCAATCTTACAAACAAAGTATCATTCTCTGTTACCAATGGTCTTTCTTCGATTGCAAAGCTACCGTTGGCTCTTCTTAATACAATGTTCTCGGTGCTGTTGCTAAACTTAGCTGCATCATTGTAATCAACTGCTGCATTGCCTCCGTTGTAAAAAATACCCAATGCCCCGTCTATATTGGTTACTACTCCGTTAATGCTTTTCTTTAAGGTATGTCGCAGTGTTTGCACATTGGTGCTGCTTGTTCTGAAAACATTGGTGCTGCCACTAACTTTATCAGTTTCGTTAAAGGTAATAGCTGTTGCAGCAGCTGCATCAGCTTGCACAAAAAATGCCTGGCCGCTTTGGATCGCTGTATTATCAGTACTTACATTTGAACTACCTGAAGTATAAACACTTCCACTGCCACTTCCTACTAAAGCATAGGTATTGGCAGTTCTATTGTAGGTAGTGTACTGACCTGAGTTATACGTACCAGCACAATTGGGATCCCACATGTAAAAATTGTTGGCAATGTTTGTGAGTGAAATGCTTTTAGGATCTAGTGCACTTGCATAAGGATTGCCTACTAAAAAGTATTGACCAGCTGTTGCTGTACCTAAACTTTTAGTATGCGTACCTTGGATTAAGGTACCCGTTGCTTTTAAGGTAGTAGCTGTTGCTCCGGTATAAATATTACCTGTGCTATTGGTTGTAAATGGACCTGTTACAAAAACACCATAGGCTTTATTCGTTGTACCATCAAACAAGGTACTGGTGTTGGTATTGGTTACTAAATCCCAGGCATTTGTAGTACTATTATATGCTTTAATATTGGTAGCCCCACCCAATGACATACCATTATTGGAGATGCTCGGTGCAGTGGTACCTGTTGGTGCCCATAACTCTACACCATAATTAGCAACTGCTGAACCATTGTTTTGCCAGTTGTAAAAAATACTATTGTTACTACTGCCTATTAGTGGAGTTGTTAAAAAACGCCATGCTCGCTTGGCCGGTATATAGCGTTCTACATTTACATTTCCGGTAATATAACCACCCGATGAAGAGCCTGCTGCTACCTGAGCAGTTGCTGTAGCATTAGAGCGCAGCTTTAAATAATTATTTGCAGCCAATACACCCGATGTTGGAGTATATATGCCAGTAATAGTTTGCATACCACCGGTACACGTTGCAGTACCCAATGCTTTGTTTACGATTAAATTATTAATAGTACCAGTGCCACTAATGTTTAATGCATTACTCCCACTGATGGTAAGATTGGTTATGGTACCATTATTCGTTATATTATTTTCTGCCGAAAATTCATTCGTATTGGTTACAGTAATGGTATTACCTGATGCCACAAATAATGATTGTGCTTCACTATCTATTATTAGTGAGAAGAACAATGTGGTAAAAAATAATTTCTTCATAGCATCTTTTTTTTTAAACAGAAACGCTGATTCATCGTAACAAAATAATACTTAAGAATTTGTTTTTTATTTTATATTAAATTCAATCCAAGTATCTAAATGCTTTACACTATTCGGTCGCAAAATAATCTTTCGGTTGTTATCCAATAAAAAAAATGTTGGCGAAGCAAATACAGCAAAATCTTGTGCTGGTTTTGAATCCCATTTTTTATAGTCGCAGAAACTTAAAAATGGAAGTTTTTCCATATATTTTTTGTAACTTTCTTTATTTGTATCCAATGACACAAATACAATTTCCAATCCTTTTGTCTTCCATTTCTCATACAAAGGAAGTAGTTGATTTATTTCCTCAACACAATTAGGGCACCAACTTGCACCAAAAAGGACTACAGTGTAATTTGATTTTATTTCTGATAATTTGGAAATCGTTTTTGTTGGATTGCCATTTTTAAAAACATCCCCTTCTAATAAAATATCAGGGGCAATATTTCCAACTTTCATCTTACGGTAAGATTCTAATTGTTTACTTAATGCTTCATTTAATACACAACTATTTTGGGTTAATAGTTTAACTGCTAAATACTCAGAAGCTTTAAATAAGCTGTGTTTTTCTAATAAATTAAAAAGATATTGGCTGATTTCATTGAGCTTTTTTTCATCTTTTATTAAATTACGAATTAAATAATCGCTTGAAATATTCATTTCATTATATGCAACATCTAATGGTTGCCCCATATTTTCTAATAACCAGTAATGGCTTTCAATGACATCTTTTAACAAACCGCTTTTATACAAGCGTGGATTTTTATAATCGACATTTCTTAATGCTGCAATAGTTGCCGGAATTTCTTCTGTATGATATTGCGCAATTGTAGAAACATTGCTTACCAACTTACGAATAGGCAAGAACCATTGTACATAACTATTAGCCGGTAATTTGTTTAAAAATTGCGTGTCTTCTTTGTTTATTCGTAATTTTTCTTGGTGTATTGCTTTTAATGATTCTTTTTGCTGTTGAAATAAGGAATCGTTATTATATATATTCTCTAAATAGTTCCATGCACTAATTGCCTGCTCTCTTCGAGGATGTTCTTTGGCATATTGGGCAAACAATTGATTTTCTTTCCCTTTTAAAATATTGATACTTTCTACATTACTAGGTAAAACTCCTTGCAATAAAATATCCTCGCCACTTAAAATAATGATAAATGGTTTATTATCTGATGTAATGATATAACCCATTCCGATGTCTTTGTTGGCATAATTAAGTTTAAAATTTCCATTTGCATCAGTCGTATCCGAATCAATATGATAGGTTTGAAAACCATTAAAACCCTCTATTCGAATGGCTTGATTGGCTAGTGCAGTAAAAGTACCAGTAACCTTTTGGGCATTGGCTTTTGATAGAATAAAAAAGCTTAAAAAAACAACTATAATTTTTTTCATCTTACCGTTTTGAAAATTTATATACTGAAATAGATTTATAATTTTATTAATTTTTAATACATCGAACAGAGAGGCCAAATGATCTTGGTATCGTATTCATATTTGAATTACCATTATTAAAGGTGTAGTCTGCAGAGCTGGTCACTGAAACTGTACCTGTCCAATAGAATCCATTATTACCTTGGCCAGATACAACACCAGTTGTGCTACGGTAGCCTGCCATAGGCAATTTAAGCACAGAGTTAATAGCTCCTATATAGGTTTGGGGGGAGAAATAAGATTCTTCATTAGAAAACTCTATATCGGTTGGTAGGCGATAACCACTAGGGCATGGATTGTTTACGCCTGTTAAACCCTGCCATAAACTGTTATTTTGTGGATTGCGCCAATCAGAACTGTTAGTGATAAAATTTCCATGACTAGGTACATCAGAACTAGACGTTGTGCTTGTTTTTGATGATGTTCTTAATTGATGACCATCTGCACCTCTACCCCATTGGTATAAATCTCCATAAGAAAGTGCATCATTGAAAGCAGTAGCTACTTGCGAAGCACCTAAATTTCTATCCATCCATATTTTGCCAGTATTTGGTGAGGTGACTGAACCAACGTAGACCTCTGTGGTTCGGCTAAAATTACAATTGGGTGTTGTGTTCAATGTAAAAGTATTCGTACCCGATGCTGTTGGTGTACCTGTTGCAGTAAGTACAATATTTTGTGCACCTGTTCCTGCAAAAGTTCCACTCGCTGCAAAAGTTACCCCATTTGCAGTGGTTGCAATACTATAGGTACCTACCGATGTTACCGTGGCTGTTATGGTTTGCGTTACACCAGATACCACAGTACTAGGAGTCAAAGTACCAGCAGAAGCAGTTGAGCAAGTGTAAGCTGAGACAACTGCCGTACCATTTGAAGAAGGATGTCCGGCAAAACATTTCCAATTTGGAACAGCAGTAGTTCCTGTATTTGTTTGAATACAATTTATTGTCGTATTAAAAATAGTTAACCCTTCAGCAGGATTTGAGATTAAATCTCTTTGAGCACTAGTGATACGAGGAAATAGTATTCCTTGTGTAGTACTCGAAATTTCTAAATTTACGTTTGAATTGGGTGTTGATGTACCAATACCTACTTGTGCAATTGCAGATAAAATATTAAAGACACAAAGAATAATTATAGCTAACTTTTTCATTACTCAGTTTTTTATCAATAAGTCAACACAACCCAAGAGGTTCCGTTATATAACTTTACTGCTTTGCTTGTTGTATTATAGTAAATCATGCCCTCTATTCCTGTTGGGTCGGATGCTGCTTTTGGCAACAAAACTCCTTTGTTGGTAGCAGTTACATCTAATATTGCATTCGCATCCGGAGTATTTGTGCCGATGCCAATTTTGCCTGTGGATGTTGTGGTTCCGATAGCAACAGCACTTGTTGTGCCATTGACAACATCAGACCAAAGCGATCCGGCAATAGCCACTTCCAAGGCTTTGCTTGTACTGTTATAAATAATTAAACCCGTATTTGGAGACTTTATGGTAGCATCACGTTGTGCGGTAGTTAACCTCGGCAGTAATAAACCAACAATTAATCCGTTTGCTTTAATTTCTATAGCTGCAGAAGCGTCTGTTGATGTAGTGCCTATACCAACCTGGGCTTGAGTGAATACAGTAATTAATAAAGAAAAAACAATTAGAAGATTTTTCATACCCTTTAATATTGAAAAAAAGTAAAGATAAAAATTCGTCTTACATCAAAAAAAATATATGGAATAGAAATCCATTCTGCGGGGAATTGATAATAAAATAGCATAATGAACAAAAATAAATTTTACGAGATTACGCATTTTTTTTCACAAGTTAATTAACTATTTTTTAGTGTCATACATAGCACATTTGATTTTCTTAGTTGAAATTAAATAAAGCAATAATGTAATTTAGAGATAGGTTAAAAAAAATAGTTGTAACTCAGATTTGACCGAAATATTAAAAAAATAGTCTTTACTAGAAAAAATTAAAAATATCAACCAAACTACAAAGTGTAAAATCAATACCATAATCCATGAAATATCAATACAGACAAGATTGTAGCCGAAAAACAAAAAGACAATCTCTTGCAAGATTGTCTTTTTGGTAGTAATGTCGGGATGGGTACCAAGAGTACGAACTTTTTAGCTGAAGTCATGACAATTTTGCAATTTTGAATTATTAAATTGCTTGGTATACTATTTGCCATTTTTAAAGAAATACTTTATTATGCCCAAAATTGCGATTTATAAGTTTTTAACCTTTTTCATTTATAGTTTTGATGTTTTAAGAGAACCGCCTCATTTACATATTGTTAAAGAAAAAGGGATGAGACAGAAATCAGCTAAAATTTGGTTGAAAACTCTTGAAATTGCTGAAAAAGGAAGTTTAAATGATACAGATATTAGGTTAGCATTAAAAATTATTAAATTGCATCAAGTTGAGCTATTAGAAAGTTTTGAGAAATTTAAACAAGGGAAAGAAGTAAAAACAATAAAATTTAAATAAAATGAAAACTACTTTAAAAAACACTACTATGTGTATAGAAAAGTTACTCTTTAATGAACCAGGTAAGATTACTATTAAAATGGAAGATGGGCGTTTATTCATTACTCCTTTAAAATACTTTCCTGAATTGCAGAAACTGAGTGTTGACAATAGAAAAAAATACACAATTGTAAATGATAGAACAATTCTTTTTGCTTACTCTGATTCTGTATATCATTTAGAAGACTTCATTGGATTAGAAGGTAAATGGCAAGAAAGATAATTTCTTGTAGATAATGTTAAATTATAAAGCCATCAATTTTCATTGATGGCTTTATAATTGTCGGGAGGACAGGATTCGAACCTGCGACCCCTTGGTCCCAAACCAAGTATTCTACCGGGCTGAACTACCTCCCGCCTTATTAAAGGGGCTGCAAATATAGGTGCAGCAACGTTAAAAAAAAACAATACGCCAATATTTATTTCAAGAAAAAAATTATTCAGTACTATCAGAATTTATGCTTTCATC
>CANLAE010000012.1 GCA_947488765.1 Chitinophagaceae bacterium
GTTACCATTTCCATTATTACCTGAAGTTGCTGTTGTTGTTGCAACGCCGTTTAATACAATGCCAATATAGTTAGTTGAAGTAGAGGTTAAATTACCAATATTAATAGTACAATTGCTCACAATATTATTATCTGCCTGAGCAGTTAATACAATACCCCATGCTGATGTTGTTGTTGGAGCAGCTGTGCCATCGATAATCAGGTTATTGATTCTAACATAATCAGCTCCATTTAAATGAATACCATGTCTAGTAGTTGTAGTAGTGAGTGAACCAAAACTTAATGTTGCTCCATTACCATTTATGGTAATAGTATTAGTAGAACTTGTGCCAAAAACCGAATCTAATTTTACTTGCTCACTGTAAGGACCACTACCACCTAAAACATTAAAGGTTACAGGTCCATTAATTCCACATTTTATATAGTTTATGGCATCGGTGAATGTTTGAAAGTTTGAACCAGCAGTTGGCTGACCGCTATTAATTGTAAATATTCCTGATACCAAAGCTGGTGATGTTACTTGTATACTGGTAGAATATTGCGTATTGCCACTACAAGTTACTCCACACCTGTAAAAATTTGTTATCGATTGACTAGTTGTTAAACTTGGTGATGATGCGGCACTTCCAACATCAGTCCAAGGAGCTGAGTCAGTTGGAGATGACTGCCATTGGTAAGTTTGACCTTGACCAAATGAATTGCCAGTTAGACCTAAACTAAAATTAGAGCCAACACAAACTGCTGTTAAACTAGATGTAGCTGTACCTGGTGTTGGTGGGGCTGTACAAGCATTACTTGTAAATACAATTTTTATGTTTGGACGATGTTTGTATCCTGTGACTGTACCATTTAGGGTTGTTCCGGTTGAAGAGGCGACTCCCACAATTTTGTCTGCAAACCCATCAGTATACTCCCATTTAAAAGCATCAGTTGCTGCTCCATTGCCACCCATTGCACATTCAAAAGCAATTTCTAAAGATCCACCTGTATAAGTAAATGGTGTTATTGCCCAACTAACCCATCCTGCAGCAGAAGGGAGATTAAAAGAACTACTCGTAAATACTTGTGTGTGTGTAGTTAAAACTGAAGCCCAGGTTAATGTTGTTGCAAGTGAAGTATTAGTTGTGTTAGCCATGTACATTTTATAAGACGATGCTGGCGTTACAAAATTTGCAACATTTGTTTTATTAAACTGCACCTCTGATATAATTGAACCATTTACTATGCCAGCAGCTGTAAGTTCTGCCTGAGTAAAAACAATGTTTGTTCTAGAACCTGTAGTAGTTGAAGTTGCACTAAACCTATAAAGAGGACCATACAAAGTATTTGCAGGCACAACTGTACCCGAGCCAATTTGAACAGTAGTTTGTGCAAACATCAAAATAGGTAAATAAAGAGCAATTCCTAAAACAAGCAATTTGTAAAAAGATTTCATAAAGAAAATTAGATTGGGATAAAGAAAATAATTATTTATAATAATTTTTAAAATAAAAATGAAGAAAAAAATCAAAATGGTGAAGAACAAATTTTATTCAACATTATCAGTAAAATAAAAATTTGATTTATGCATTCTGTAGTTAATTTTTCTTAAATCAATTTTGAAAGGCTAAATTTATAAAAAAATGTTAATAACGCAAAATGCCCCCGAAACTTATTAACAACCAAACGGTATAATAAATTGAATTTTTTGTATCTATGAATAGCTAGAATCGTTTAAATTTGAGGCTTTTTGAAGAATTCTCTTTTAAAAAAAATCAAAAAAAAATTATCGATATATAAATACAATTGACTATATACAATATTAAAATCTCTTTTAAAAGCACTGAATGAACAATAAAAAAGCAATCATCATAGGTCCTGCACATCCTTTACGTGGAGGATTGGCTTCCTTTAACGAAAGGCTTGCTACGCAATTTCAACACCAAGGATTTGATACTTCTATTTTTACATTTTCATTACAATATCCAGGATTTTTATTTCCTGGTACAACTCAATATTCATCCGAACCAAAACCTGAAAATTTAGATATTCAGGTTTGCATCAATTCAGTAAATCCATTCAATTGGATTAAAGTTGGTTTGCGCTTAAAAAAATTAAAACCTGATATCATTGTAGTACGATATTGGTTACCATTTATGGGCTATTGCTTAGGTACTATCATACGAATTATTAAGCAAAATAAACACACAAAAATTATCTGTATTGCAGATAACATTATACCACATGAAAAGAGATTCGGAGATACACAATTCACCAAATATTTTGTTCAACCGATAGATGCTTTTATTACCATGAGTGAAAAGGTAATGACTGATTTAAAAAAATTCAGCAGCAAACCTGCCAAACAAATTGTTCACCCCTTGTATGATAATTTTGGTGATGCAATTCCGAAAGAAACCGCCAGAAAATATTTGAATATTTCTGAACAAGAAAACATTATTTTATTCTTTGGTTTTATCAGAAAATATAAAGGACTTGATATGTTGTTTGAAGCAATACAATTGATTCGTAACAAAAAAGAAGTAATAAAAAATATCAAGTTGCTTGTTGCAGGAGAATTTTATGAAGACAGAAAATTGTATGATGATTTAATTCAACAACTTGGCATTGCAGACTCATTAATTTTAAGAACAGATTTTATAGCAGATAGTGAGGTGAAATATTATTTAAGTGCTGCCGATTTTGTAATACAACCATATCGCAATGCAACACAAAGTGGCGTAACTCCCCTAGCCTATCATTTTAATAAACCAATGTTGGTTACCAATGTTGGAGGATTACCTGATTTAGTTCCCGACTACAAAGTAGGGCTTGTAGCAGAACCAACAGCAGCAAGCATTGCAGCGAAAATTGAAGAGTTATATTTATTAGGAGAAAATTATTTTTTACCTAATATATTATCAGAAAAAAAGAAATATAGTTGGGAAAAACTGGTAAATACTATTCAAAATTTAGCAGATCAGGATTAATTTTCACCGATAAAATAATTGAGTTAACCTTAAATATTTTTTTGAATTATTATTTATATACTAGCTTGTAATAAATTCAATTTTACACAAATTTCATCATATACTTGAAGCCTCAAAAAAAGATATTCGTCGTTATTGCTCATATCATAGCATGGGTTTGTTTTTTAGTATTGCCACATATTTTTTCTAATCAACCTAAAGAACAACCCAACAACATCAGCAATCATTTGCTTACGCTATTAATTGTAATCAACACCTTACTTGTTGCATTTTATTACCTCAACACTTTAGTTTTAATACCTAAATTTTTATTCAAAAAAAGATGGATACTATACTTTTCTTTTGTATTAATTTATTTGTTTGTTTTTGAAAAATTTTCTCGTCCAATTGCACATGCAATTAATGGAAGTACAGAACAATCTATACGACAAGAATTAAAAGAAGATTACAAGCAAAGATTGGCAGAAAGTTTTGAAAGAGATACTTCACAAGTAAAGTCAAGCGATTTAAAACTCAAGCCTTACAATACGGTTCCGCTGAAATATTTTCCAAGATCATTTATTGTTTTTTTATTAATTTGTACCATTGGAATTTGTATCTCCGTAATACAACTATGGCTGAATACAGAACGAATAAAAGACAAAGTTGAAAATGAAAAAACTACAACTGAATTGTCTTTTTTAAAGTCGCAAATAAACCCACATTTCTTTTTCAACACGTTGAATAATATTTACTCGTTAGCCGTAATACAAAGCAATAAAACGGCAGATACAGTTTTAAAACTATCGCACATTATGCGGTATATACTTACAGAAACACAATCTGATTTTGTTCCTCTTGAAAATGAAATTACATTTATTAAAAACTACATAGACCTTGAATCTGTAAGGCTTACAGAAAAAGTATCGGTCAATTTTAAAGTTGATGGCTTAGTACAAGATAAACAAATTGCGCCATTACTTTTTATTCCATTTGTTGAAAATGCATTTAAATATGGCGTGAGTACAAAAGAGAATACGGAAATAAAAATTCATTTGGCAGTTGTAGAAAAAAAAATAAAATTATCAGTAACCAATACGATTGTACAACATGAAAATACAATTCATGAAACAACCGGTATTGGCATACAAAATGTAAAAAGAAGATTAGCTTTATTATACCCAGATAAGTATGAGTTAAGGATTGAAACAATAGAAAATTATTTTTCAGCAAACTTAGAAATTGATTTATCATGAGATTAACTTGTGTTGCTTTAGATGATGAACCATTGGCACTTCAAATTATTGCACAATATTGTGGCAGCATTGATTTTATCAATCTGCAAAAAGTATTTACCAATCCAGATGAAGCAAAAATTTATATAGAACAAAACCAGGTAGATATATTGTTTTTAGATATTCAAATGCCTGATATCAATGGCATTCAGTTTTATAAGTCTTTATCAGAAAAACCTGTTGTTATTTTTACAACAGCATTTAAAGATTATGCTGCTGAAGGCTTTAATATAGATGCTGTAGATTATTTATTAAAACCTTACAGCAATGAGAGATTTTTAAAAGCTATACAAAAAGCAAAAGAATATATTGAATTTTTATCTGATCAAGATTTGCAGCACAACAGCATTTTTGTTAAGTGTAATAATGAAATGGTAAAAATTAATTTAAAAAACATTGAGTACATTGAAGCATTGGATGATTACATAAAAATATATATTAAACCATATCCTGTATTGACTTTAATGACATTGAAGGGTGTTATGGAAAAACTTCCTGCACAGTTATTTGCAAGGGTGCACCGTTCCTATATTGTGCCGCTGAACCGTATTGAAAAATTCAGCAGAAATAAAATTCAAATTGCTGGTAAAGAAATTCCAATTGGCAGCAGTTATGCGGATATTTATGAAAAATTATTGGAAATAAATAAGCATTAATTACACAATAATTTGCTGAGTATTATTATGCTGATAAATGGCTGCCGGATTGGAGTGAAAAGCTTTTTTGGAGTCAATGTAACGTAGTAAAACAACGAACAAAAAACTTGCAATAAAAAGCCGGAACTACTGCCAGGATTTGTATTGCAGCTGACAGCCACATTTAATACAAATTGAACTTGACTTACATAAATCGTATCTTGCACAACTAAATTATTGCCCTATGGAATTTCTACAACAATTGAAATTAGATGCTTCTAATGCAGGTGTATCAACCGGCACAAAATGGATATCGAGCACAGGTGAAAATATTTCAAGTTACTCCCCTGTTGATGGCAAATTGATTGGTGGTGTAACTGCCACAGACAATACAGCTTATGAAATAGTAATAAATACAGCACATTCAGCATTTTTAGAATGGCGCAAATGGCCAGCACCTAAGCGTGGCGAAGTGGTAAGGCAATTGGGTGATGCATTGAGAGCAAATAAAGTTGCATTGGGAAAATTAGTGAGTTATGAAATGGGAAAGAGCCTACAGGAAGGCTATGGTGAAGTACAAGAGATGATTGACATTTGTGAATTTGCAGTTGGATTATCGAGACAGTTATACGGACTTACAATGCACAGTGAAAGACCAAATCACAGAATGTATGAACAATGGCATCCGATGGGCATTACAGGAATTATATCTGCATTTAATTTTCCGGTGGCAGTATGGAGCTGGAATGCAGCACTGGCATGGGTTTGCGGTAATGTATGTATTTGGAAGCCAAGTGAAAAAACACCTTTGTGTGGCATTGCATTACAAAAAATAGTTGCCGAAGTTTTTACAAAAAACAATGTGCCTGAAGGCGTGAATTGCCTGATACAAGGCGGTAAGGAAGTTGGCGAATGGATGAGTAATGACACAAGAATTCCTTTGATAAGCGCTACCGGAAGTACGAGAATGGGAAAGGCTTTAAATGCAGTGGTAGCAGCACGTTTGGGAAAAACAATTTTGGAATTAGGCGGCAATAATGCAGTAATTATAACACAAGATGCGGCATTAGATATGAGCTTGATTGGCTGTGTTTTTGGAGCTGTAGGAACAGCCGGACAACGTTGTACTACCACAAGAAGATTGATTATCCATGAAAGTGTGTATAACCAATTCAAACAAAAATTAGTAGCTGCTTATGCGCAATTAAAAATTGGAAATCCGTTGGATAGCAACAATCATGTAGGTCCGTTAATTGATACACATGCTGTTGAACAATATTTGCAATCTATTGAAGCTTGCAAACAACAAGGTGGACATTTTATTGTAGAAGGTGATGTATTAAGTGGTGAAGGATATGAAAGTGGTTGTTATGTAAAACCTTGTATTGCCGAAGCAAACAATTCATTGGCTATTGTGCAACATGAAACCTTTGCTCCTATTTTGTACATCATGAAATACAGTACCATTGAAGAAGCAATTGCTTTGCAAAATGGCGTGCCTCAAGGATTATCATCGGCAATCATGACAATGAATTTAAGAGAGGCAGAATTATTTCTTTCGGCAAATGGAAGTGACTGCGGAATTGCCAATGTAAATATTGGTACAAGTGGAGCTGAAATTGGCGGTGCTTTTGGAGGAGAAAAAGAAACAGGCGGTGGCAGAGAAAGTGGCAGCGATGCATGGAAAGCTTATATGCGCAGACAAACTAATACAATTAATTATGGAGCCAACTTGCCATTAGCACAAGGAATACAATTTAACTTTTAAAAACAAAAAATAATTTGATGCTACTTTCTAATTTATAACACACAATATAGTTTTGCTACTATTCAACCGCAGCAAATGAGTTATAAAATTTTTACCCAACCTACCAAAAAAAATGAGTTTCATAATTGAAACTCATTTTTTTTTATAATACCATTATTAGAAATTACATTTTACTATGTAACGCATCGTATTGTTTATATTTTGCATCAAATACATCATATGCTTTCATGTCTTTACCTTTTACTTTCTGACTTTTATACTGATATAGATTCGCTAACCAATCAACTGATTTATTTAAACAGTTATGTGTGGTTCTGTCTTTTGTTTCTTGTGCATTTAACGAGTTGAAAGATTTTTCTAACCAGTTAATAGACATATCAACTGCCTCTGACATTTGTTTATCAACTTCTTGATTTATTTTTTTAACAGCATCAACATCTGCTTTATATTTAGTATCTGCTGCCAATCTTTTCTTAGGATCTTTTTCTACTATTCTATTGCTGTTTAAGTCTTGCAATATTTTGATATTTGCTCGATATCTATCATCTAATATGCTATACTCATTATAATAAATAACACCTGCATTAAAAGCAGCCAAGCCTAATGTATTGTCTTTTTCAAAAGCCTTAATATATGCTGATGCTGATTTCTTTTCATAGTAAGCTTTCTTTGAACTATCTAAAATAGCTTTTTCTTCTTTCATTATTTCTGAAAACATTTGACCGAACAATAAATATTTTCTTGCAGATAATGTTCCTGTTGCATCTTGTTTATCATACTGTTCTTCTTTTTGTTGCATATTATATGCTTTATTTAAGAAGTCAAATTCGTAATCATCCCATTCTCCTTTTGGATATACTTCTTTGCTAATGGCTAAATACTTATTGAAATTTTCGGCATCTTTTATATTGGCATAATGAACCAATGTATACGTATAAACATCTTTGTATTCATCGCCATTTGCACGAATGTCAATCAACTTTGCATAATACTTAGTAGCTTCTACTTCTTTCTTTGCATTTTGTGCAGCATAGCCGGCATATACTACACTCATTGTATCTAATTTAGCTCCGGTTTTTCTTAAATCTTTTTGGGCAATAATATCACCCATATAAGCTGCAGCTACAAAATAATGGTAAGATGAATCCCATAATTTAGATTGAATTTCAGTCAAAGAATCTTTTGATTTATTAGCATTATAGTAAACCTCTTTTAAATTCATTGAATCAGTGGTTTTGTTTTCTAATCTGATTTTCGTCCTATTCATTAAATCTGATTTTTCCTTAATAGGATTATTAAATTTCGATGCATCATCAAAAAATTTTCTTCCCTGATTAAATCCTGTTACATAAATTAAGTCAAGTGGTCGCCAGCTTGCCACTTCGCCCAATTGTTTGTAACTAGGTTCAAGTGATTCATATTTTTTAAAAGATTCAAAAGCTATATTACCAGCATCGGGATAGGTACTTTGCAAAGATTCTGTAAAATAAATTTCAGCATAAACCCTTGATTTCCATAACCAACCTTCAACTTTACCTTGGTTTTTTGGATCAGCCATAATTTTATCAATTTCCGCTTTTGCCTTAGGCAAATTAGCCGGATAATTTAAAAGCATATTAACAAAAAGCTTGTCCTGTGCTTTCGAAAAAGTAAACATTCCTACAAGCGTTAACATTATTACAAAATGTTTCATGTGTTTGTTTTTAATTTTATTTTTATAAAGATTCAATTAATCAATTATTAATTAATCATTTGTTGGTTAAATTGATTCGTCTTTTGATTCCGGATTTTCACTTTCCGGTTCAGCTTCAGTAATGTTACCATCAGCATTCTCAGTTGTTCCACCATTTTCATCCACAATAATTGCTTCTATTAATTCTTCAATTGGTTCTTCTTCAATTTTACTGATAGCTGCAATAGCATCATCCGAATCCAAACGAATTAAAGTAACACCTTGTGTATTTCTACCGGCAGTTTTGATATTTGCAATTGGTGTACGTAATGTAATACCCGACTGACAAGTGATGATTAAGTCTTCTTTTTCTGTAACATCAAGTATTGCAACCAATTTTCCTGTTTTCTCTGTAACATTAATTGTTTTAACCCCTTTACCGCCACGATTCGTAATTCTGTAAACATCTACTCCATCTTCATCTACCAATCTTGAACGTTTGCCAAAACCTTTTTCACTTACTACTAAAATTGTTTTTGATTTGTCTTCTCTGCTGATACAAATCATGCCAACTACTTCATCAGTTTGGTCATCTACTTCAATACCTGCAACACCTATTGCACCTCTGCCTGTTGGTCTAACTTTTTCTTCAGGGAAACGAATGGCTCTGCCACTTTTTACTGCCATCATAATTTCGCTGTTGCCGTCGGTCATTCTTGCTTCAATCAATTCGTCACCTTCATTAATTGTAATTGCATTTACACCGTTTGCACGAGGACGGCTGAAGTCTTCCAAATCTGTTTTCTTGATGATTCCTTTTTTGGTACACAATACAATGTAACGGCCTTGTAGGGTTTCTTTTTTATCTAAGTCTTTCGCATCGATAATTGCTTTAACCTTATCATCGGGAGGGATTTGAATCAGGTTTTGAATTGCCCTTCCTTTGCTTTGTTTTTCACCTTCTGGAATTTCATACACTTTCAACCAATAACATCTTCCCTTTTCTGTAAAGAATAACATGGTATCATGCGTGCTTGCAACAAACAAGTGTTCTACATAATCTTCTTCTCTTGTTTTAGCACCAATCGCACCTCTGCCACCTCTGCGTTGTTGTCTGTAATCTGTTCCTGTTGTACGTTTTACATAACCCAAATGAGAAATAGTAATTACTACATCTTCTTCTTTGATAAAATCCAACATATTCACTTCATCCGCTAAATATTGAATTTCACTTTTACGTGGCTCACCAAATTTTGCTTTTACTTCTTCTAATTCTGTTTTGATTAATTCAAATCTTAATTCTTCACTTGCCAACAATTCTTTCAAACGTGCAATTGTTACCATTAGTTCATTAAACTCTTCAATAATTTTCTCACGTTCCATGCCAGTAAGGCGTTGCAAACGTAATTCCATAATTGCCTGAGCTTGTTTTTCAGAAAGCCCAACCCCCTGCTGGTAGTGCTTTTCAAACAATTCATTGAATAATGTATTTGGTAAATGCCAATTGTCTGTGATACTTTTTTCAATTAAACCTTTCTTAGCTTCATCAGGTGTTGCACTATTACGAATGATAGAAATCGCAGCATCTAAATGATCTTTATCTGCAATAACTTTCAAATAACCTTCCAATAAATGTGCACGTTCTTCGGCTTTCTTTAATTCGAATTTTGCTCTTCTGATTACAACATCCATTCTAAATTCGATGAACTCTGCAATCAAATCTCTTACATTAAAAATTCTTGGTCTTCCTTTGCTGATAGCAACATTGTTGATACCAAAACTTGTTTGTAATTCTGTGAATTTGTACAATTGATTGATGATTACGTTTGCAACTGCATCACGTTTCAAATCAATTACAATTCTGATACCTTCACGTTTATTACTTTCATTATTTACGTTGGCAATTCCTTCAATCGTTTTATCATTTACCAACTGTCCAATTTTATCAGTCAAAGTATCTAACCCAACCTGATAAGGTACTTCAGTAATAATAATTTGTTCTCTTCCGCTCGATTTGGTATCGATTGTGCATTTGCCACGAACCACTACTCTACCGCGGCCTGTAAGCATTCCTTGCTTTACGCCTTCCATTCCAAAAATGACACCACCAGTTGGGAAATCAGGTGCTTTTACATATTCTAAAATTTCTTCTGGGGTAATATCTCTGTTAGCAATATATGCAATACAACCATCTACTACTTCACTCAAATTGTGCGGCATCATATTTGTTGCCATACCTACTGCAATACCACTGCTTCCGTTTACCAATAACTGAGGAATACGAGTAGGCAAAACACTTGGCTCTTTTAGGCTATCGTCAAAGTTGGATTGAAAATCAACAGTATCTTTTTCTAAATCTTCCAACATGGCTTCTGCAAAACGTTGCAATCGAACCTCGGTATAACGCATTGCTGCCGGCGGATCGCCATCTTGTGTACCAAAGTTACCTTGTCCATCTACCATTGTATGACGCATTGTAAACTCTTGTGCCATACGAACCAAAGTATCATAAATAGCACTATCACCATGTGGGTGATATTTACCCATTACTTCACCCACAATTCTTGCACTTTTCTTATAGGCTTTGTTGTAATTATTACCCAATTCATGCATCGCATATAAAACCCTACGATGAACCGGTTTAAAACCATCCCTTACATCAGGTAATGCTCTGCCTACAATCACACTCATTGAGTAGTCAATGTAAGCAGTTTTCATTTGCTCTTCAATATTTACTTGAATAATTCTGTCGTTATCGCTGGTTAATTCAGGCTGTAAATTTTCATCCATTTTGAGTAGATATTGGTTAATTGATTATGAATTTAATCCACTTAAATTTAAACTATGATTAGTGGCTTACGAAGATAATTTTTCGAAACCGTAAAACCATATAAAAAAGCTTATTTTTATAGTGTTTTATCCACATTTTACTATAAGATTTTGAGGCTTTGAAATTTGAATAGAGAAATTGAATAGAGAAGTCAAAAAAATACTTATTTGGATTTGAAAAATGAAAGTAAATTTTAAGCAAACACCCACAAGTTTTGAGATCAAAAAAAACAGATTGCAGACAATAAAAAACATCCTTTCATGAAACATATTGTACTAATTGGAGCAGGAAAATCTGCCGGATATTTAATTAATTATTTGAAAGATTTATCTATTGAAAAAAATTGGGCCGTAACAGTTGCCGACAATGAAATTAATGTTGTTCAACAAAAAGTAGGTATTCATTCAAAGGTAAAATCTTTGCAATTGGATATTGAAAACGAAATAGCGAGAAAAGAACTAATTGAAACAGCAGATGTGGTAATTTCTATGATGCCCCCTCACCTGCATTACCTGATAGCATTGGATTGTGTGGCTTTTAAAAAACATTTACTTACCGCTTCTTATATTGATGAAAATATTAAAACACTTGAAAAAAAGATTGACGAAAACGAACTTTTATTTCTTTGCGAAATGGGTTTAGATCCCGGCATAGACCACATGAGCGCCATGCAAATGATTGATGAGATACATAGAAAAGGTGGAGTAATTACTTCTTTTAAATCGCATTGCGGTGGATTGATTGCACCTGAGAGCGACGATAACCCATGGCACTATAAAATCAGCTGGAACCCCAGAAATATTGTAATGGCCGGGAAAGCAGGAGCAGTATATAAAAAAAACAATCAAATTATTAACAAAAAATACCAGGAAATTTTTAGTGAAAATACAATGGTACAAGTATCAGATAGAGAAAATTATGCTTGGTATCCTAATAGGGATTCTTTAAGCTACATGCCTTTGTATCAATTAGAGCAAACGCCCACATTTATCAGAACAACATTAAGACATCCTGAATTTGTTTTTGGTTGGAGACATATTGTGAATTTACAATTAACCAACGAAGAAAAATTTTATGAAACAGATGGAATGAGTATTGCTAATTTTTTCAAATTACATTTTGATAAACACGGATTTAATGATTGGCTTCATTTATTGCTTACAAATAATATTATGGCTTCAAAGGAAACTATGAATCAATTGGCAGAAATAACTGAACCGGATGTTTCAACAGAACAATCAAATGAAGAAGTAATGATAGTTTCTGAAAAAGGCATATTAAACACTTTACCAATTGATGCTTTAAAAACAGAAACCCTTACTGATGTGTCTCAAAAAATTGCCGATACAAATCTATTGATAAAGCAATTATTTTTTTTGGGCTTAGCGGATCAAACACTTATCAATAAAGGATTGTGCAGTGCAGCTGAGGTTTTACAATTCATAATTGAAAAAAGATGGGAACTTGCTCCTAATGATCAAGATATGGTAGTGATGATTCATGAAATTGAATATATTTTGGATTCTAAATTAGAAAATTCAACAAGTATTTTAAAGGTAATTGGTGAAAACAATAAACATACTGCAATGGCAAAAACAGTAGGATTGCCATTAGGCATTGCTGCCAAATTATTATTGGAGGATAAGCTTACAATGAGGGGCTTACACATTCCAATTGATGCTTCTATTTATAATTTGGTATTGAAAGAACTGGAGCTTTTTGGAATTAAATTTCAGGAACGATAAAAAGAGGCAGAACATTTGAAACCTAATTTTTCACTTTTTACTTCATAAAGTATCCTATTTAAAAAGTTTACATTCGCTGTATGAATATGAACACCCTACTTGAAACCCGAAGCAACCAAACCTGTGAATTGTGCAGCAGTATAGATGAAAACCTACAAGCATATGCAGTTCCGCCAAGAAAAGACGATTCCGAGAATGATACAGTTGTTTTATGCAATAATTGCTTTACACAGATTTCAGCCAATAATTTTTCAGATACCAATCACTGGCGTTGTCTTTCCGGTAGCATTTGGAGCGAAGTGCCTGCGGTGCAAGTGCTGTCGTATAAAATACTGGGTAAAATAGCAACCGAAGACTGGGCATTAGAAGCCAAGGAATCGGTGTTTTTAACGGATGATTTAATTGCATGGGCAAATGCAGAGGATGAATTGGAAAGCGCAAAAGTGATACCTAAAGATGGATATGGCGTTGTACTTGAAACCGGAGACACGGTAATACTTACCCAGAACCTAAATGTAAAAGGTGCCAACTTTATTGCTCCAAAAGGAACTACCGTAAAAAAAATAAGATTAGTACCTGATAATGCAGAACAGATTGAAGGAAAAATTGAAGGTGATACAATAGTGATTTTGACAAAATATGTTCGCAAATCGGTCTAAAATAATAGGATTTATCATACAAATCTTAACCAATATTTATGCAATAAAGTGAATAGCTGCGTCTTAATGTTTGTAATTTTCAACATTGTTACAATGATAACTATTAAAAATTAAATTTGTACAGTAAATTCAATGACCATGAACGATCATTTTGAAAGGGAGAAAAACATTAAGGCTTCTGTTGCTACATTGGTGGTATGTACCTGCATTTTTTTATTATTCTTTTTTGTACAATGGACAAACCCTGTAATTGAAAAACCAATACTTACAGAAGGTATTGAAGTGAACATAGGCAATAGTGATGTTGGAAGTGGCATGGAACAACCCATGGAGCCAGGCGAACCCGGTGCGGAAAGCAATGCTGACAATTCTGCTGCAACGCAAACAGCCACTGCTTCTCCTGATAATACACCCACTAGTAACGATGCTGATGCAGCACCAATTAGTACTCCAACAAAACCCAATATTTCAACTACTACCAATACTACTACAGCAAAAAAAACTACTGTAATTCCGACACCTGCAACACCAAAACCTAAAATGGTGATGTCGAAATATGGTGGTGGAAATGCAACAGGCGGCAACAATGCAGATACTTATCATAAATCTGCCGGAGAGGGTAACGACTTAAATGGTAATGGTGATAAAGGAAAATTAAATGGAACATTTACAGGTAAAACTTATGATGGTCCGGGTGGTATTAGCATCAGAAATGGTTTGACAGGTAGAAGGCCTACCAAAATGCCAAGTTTTGAAGATGATTTTAATGAGAATGCAAAAGTTGCTGTTGATATTACTATTAACAAAGCAGGCAAAGTAACCTCGGCCGTAGTTAATCCAAAGGGCACTTCAACAGCCAATCAAAACACCAGAAAAGTTGCTTTGAAAAGAGCAATGGACATTAGTTTTTCCGCCGGAGCTGAAGACCAGTCGGGTACAATTATTTTGGATATGCGGGTAAGAGGATAATGATTTATTCAGCCATCATTTCTTTTATAACAGTCATGATTTCTTCTGCATTAGGCTTGCTGAAATAATCTCCATCACTTCCATAGCAAGGCCTGTGCGCCTTTGAAGTAATGGTTCTTGGAGCAACATCCAACCATTTATAACCGCCTTGTTCTTCCATTACTTTATTGAACATGTATGAAGTAGCACCTCCGGGAACATCCTCATCAATGAATATAATTCTGTTTGTTTTTTGTAAGGAAGCTAAAATAACGTGATGTATATCAAATGGCAACAATGTTTGAACATCAATAATTTCACAACTAATCCCTACTTCCTTAAGTCTATCCGATGCATCTTGAATAATACGCAATGTACTTCCGTAAGAAACAATCGTTATATCTGTTCCTTCATTAACAACTTCCGGAACACCTAATGGCACTGTAAACTCTAATAAATTAGCTGGTAATTTTTCTTTAAGACGGTATCCGTTCAAACATTCAACTACAATTCCGGGATCATTACTTTGTAATAAAGTATTGTAAATCCCAACTGCCTGAACCATATTTCTTGGAACCGCAATATGAATACCACGCAAAGCATGTATCATCATGCCCATTGGACTCCCGCTGTGCCAGATGCCTTCTAACCGATGTCCACGGGTACGAACAATTAACGGACAACTTTGAATACCTTTTGTACGGTAATGTGTGGTGGCAACATCATCACTTAATGGTTGCAAACCATACAATAAATAATCCAAATATTGTATTTCAGCAATAGGTCTCAATCCCCGCAAAGCCATACCAATTCCTTGTCCTATAATAGATAATTCTCTGATGCCGGTGTCTAAAATTCTATTCTCTCCATGTTTTTCCTGTAAGCCTGAGAATCCTTGGTTTACATCGCCAATAAAACCCACATCTTCACCAAATGCAAATACTTTATTGTTGGAAGCAAATAAAATATCAAAATATTTATTTAATATTTCATAGCCATTTAATGTTGCCGAATCATTGGTAACATCTGCTTTAACTTCAATTACCTGAAGTGCACTTTTTTTACCTTCATTCAAAAGTGTAGTGTTGTATAATTTTTTATTTTCCTGCAGTAATAATTGGTAATAATTTTTTACTTCATCAATGTTAGGAGCATTTGAAGGAGTGATATCAATTGCACTAGATAAATGAAATAAAACATCTCTTCGAAGTGGTTCTATTATTGCTGCTAAATCGGAGGTAATTTTTTGAATGGCATTGTATTTATCAATATCATTCACAATAATATTTTTGATTAATTCAGTTGCTTGTTCTACTTGTTGTAAAATGGGCTGTAGGTATTTTTCCCATGCTTTATTTTTTTCGTCTTTCACTTCTTGCCTGATGGCAGCAACAATATCTTCTAATTCTGTTTCGTTAGCAATGCCATTTGTAACAATCCATTCTTTCATTTTCAACAGACAATCCCAATCTTTTTCCCATTGTAATCTTTCGGGTGATTTATATCTTTCATGACTTCCTGAAGTGGAATGTCCCTGTGGTTGTGTAACTTCTTCAATATGAAATACAGCGGGTATATGTGTTTCCCTTACTTTTTGTAATGCACTTTCAAACACTTCACACATGCCTGCATAGTCCCATGCTTTTACACGGTAAATATCAATTCCATTGGTATCATTTTTTTTCTGAAAGCCTTTTAGCGCTTCACTTATAGAAGATTTTGTAGTTTGGTGTTTTTTAGGAACAGATATTCCATAACCATCGTCGTACACAAAAACTGCCAATGGCACTTGCAATACTCCAGCAGCATTAATTGTTTCCCAAAAATGTCCTTCGCTAGTACTTGCATCGCCGATAGTACAGAAACAAATTTCATTTCCATTATCCGATAAATCTGTGTATTGCTTAAGTGATGAAGCATTTCTAAAACATTTACTTGCAAATGCCAAACCAAGCCCACGAACCATTTGACCAGCTGTTGGAGCAATATCGCTGCTGATGTTTTTTCGATTTACTAGATCTAACCAATTACCTTCATCATCAACAAACTTTGTTGCAAAATGGCTCACCATTTGGCGACCGCCACTAAATGGATCGTTATTATCTGTAGGATCTGCATACAACTGGGCAAAAAATTGTTGCACTGTTGCCAATCCTGATGCGAACATAAAAGTCTGATCTCTATAATAACCACTTCTAAAATCACCGGGCTTGAAGAACTTAGACATTGCTACTTGCGCCAATTCTTTTCCATCACCAAAAATTCCAAATTTTGCTTTTCCGGTGAGTACTTCTCTCCTGCCTAATAAACTTACTTCACGGCTTAAAACCATGTATTTAAAATCATTTAAAACAGTATTTCTGAAGCCCTCGTATGATAGCATATCATTGTTGGTCATCATGGCAATATTTTGATCTTCCATATAACAAAAATAATAAAGTGATTCGTTCGTTTTGTGTATAAATGTACTAAAAATAAAAAAGCTGGACATTAATTATCCAACTTTATTATGAAAACAAATATTTTGGTTTAATCAAGCTTCAACACTGCTAAGAATGCTTCCTGTGGTACTTCCACATTTCCAATTTGACGCATTCTTTTTTTACCTTCTTTCTGTTTTTCCAATAACTTTCTTTTTCTGCTGATATCTCCGCCATAACATTTTGCAGTAACATCTTTACGCATGGCACTTATATTTTCTCTAGCTATTACT
Source organism: Chitinophagaceae bacterium (assembly GCA_947488765.1). Classification (GTDB taxonomy): domain Bacteria; phylum Bacteroidota; class Bacteroidia; order Chitinophagales; family Chitinophagaceae; genus UBA1930. The sequence goes on from CANLAE010000012.1 coordinate 17,213, forward strand.
TTAGCGCCAATAGCAGCTTGTATAGCAATTTGAAATTGTTGCTTGGTTAATAATTCTTTCAGTTTCTCACATAATTTTCTTCCAAAATCTTGTGCCCTGCTTCTATGAATTAATGAACCCAAAGCATCTACTTTTTCGCCATTCAATAAAATATCCATTCTTACAATATCTGCTTCACGATAACCGATTGGTGCATAATCGAATGAAGCATAACCTCGGGTTTGGCTTTTCAATTTATCATAAAAATCAAATACAATTTCAGTTAATGGCATTTCAAAAATCAATTCTACCCTTGTTGGAGTGATATAAGATTGATTAATCAGGTTACCACGTTTGCCCAAACACAAAGTCATGATATTTCCAATGTATTCACTTTGTGTAATAATCTGTGCTTTGATAAAGGGTTCTTCAATTCTGTCTAACTTAGTAGGATCAGGCATTTCTGTAGGATTGTTTACCTGAATGGTATCTCCTTTACTTGTATATGCAATAAAACTTACATTGGGAACAGTAGTAATTACTGTTTGATTGAATTCACGTTCCAAACGTTCTTGAATAATTTCCATGTGCAGCAATCCTAAAAAGCCGCAACGAAAACCAAAGCCCAATGCTTGCGATGTTTCTAATTCAAAAGTTAAGGATGCATCATTTAATTGAAGCTTTTCCATGCAATCCCTCAACTCTTCAAATGCATCTGTTTCTACCGGAAAAATTCCTGCGAATACCATTGGTTTTACTTCTTCAAAACCTTGAATGAGCTCCCCGGGTTTTGATGCCAATGTAATCGTATCACCCACTTTTACTTCTTTGGCATTTTTAATGCCGGTAATGATATAACCTACATCCCCACTCTTCATTTCTTTCTTTTCTTCCATTGTAAGTTTTAAGATACCAATTTCTTGTGCATCATAATCTTTATCTGTAGAAATGAATTTGATTTTATCATTTTTTCGGAGTACCCCATTCATGATGCGATAGTAAATAATAATTCCTCTGAAACTATTGTAAACACTATCAAATATCAATGCTTGCAAAGGAGCTTCATAGCTTCCAGATGGTGCAGGAATTCTTTTGACAATAGCTTGTAAAATCTCTTCAATTCCAATACCACTTTTACCACTAGCCAGTAAAATATCTTCTGCTTTGCAGCCAATTAAATCAATAATTTGATCTGTTACTTCCGGAATCATTGCGCCGTCCATATCAATTTTATTGATTACGGGAATGATTTCTAAATCATTTTCTAATGCAAGGTATAAGTTGCTGATTGTTTGTGCTTGAATTCCCTGACTTGCATCAACCAACAATAATGCACCTTCACAAGCTGCTAATGCACGGCTTACTTCATAACTAAAATCAACGTGTCCGGGTGTATCAATGAGATTGAAAATATAATCAACATTTTCAAGTTTATAACTTACTTGTATGGCATGACTCTTAATGGTAATTCCTTTTTCACGTTCCAAATCCATATCATCTAACACCTGAGCTTGCATATCTCTTTCACCAATCGTATGCGTATGTTCTAATAACCTGTCTGCTAATGTACTTTTCCCATGGTCAATATGTGCAATAATGCAAAAATTTCTAATCTGCTTCATAATTATGGCAAAGATAACGTACTGAGAAAAAATTTAGTTATAATTGTTTATTCTATTTAAATAAAGTACTGACAAAGGTTGTTAAAACTCAAAATCATAGTTCTTAAACAGGCTTGATATGGCTTCGGTTGAAAATCTACTTTGAATAAACTGAAATAGCTCATTTTTATTATTGGTACACTTATTTTTTTGTACGGCTAAAACTGCATTAATTAAACTGGTTGAATTTTGAAGATCACAAAATTGTACAAATGGCTGATTTATTAATTTACTTTTAAATACTTCAATATTGCTTACAATTACAGGTGTACCGCAAGCAATAGACTCGTAGGGCACCAATCCAAAACTTTCAAATAAAGATGGGAAAACAAAGACATCTGCTTGTTGCATTAATTTAGCTAATCCCGATTGATTGGTTTCAGGAATTAGCTCTACATGCTTTTTTAATTCGGGGAAACTTGTTAAATAAGATTCAACAATATTGGCTGGTGCAACAATTTGAAGTTTAAAAACATTGTTTTGAAGTGCCAAAATGTTACAAGCTTCTAATAAATACAATGGATTTTTTTGCAGGTTAAATAATGAAACATGCAGTATTGTAAATATTTGATTGATATTTTCTGAATTCGATATTTTGAAAATAGATGTATCAATAACATTATCTAAAACAGTGTAATTTATCCCATACTTGTTTTGTAAAGCTTTACCCAAATAATCAGATACGGGCAACACTTTATTTGCATTGATAAATATCTTTTTTAAAAAATAATGTTGCAATAAATTGAAGGTAGGAACCTTATTTTTTGCTTCTTCAAAGTAACCGGTGTATTGCTCGGAAATAAAATAAGAAATACCCAATCTTTTTTTATACCACAATGCAATCAAGCCACACTTCCACGCAGCCTGAACATGAATAATATCCGGCTTCCCGTGTGTTTGTATGTATTTATTTATTTCTTTTAAATTAAATCGCCACCAATAAATTGCAGAGAAGAAAGTACTAACAAATTTTATTTTATACAAAAATGGTTTGTAAAGGATAATCTTCTCGGATAAGTTATTTTTTTGACTGAATGATATATCAATATTAGCCTGAATTTGATGATCACGTTTTATGTGTAACACATCTATTGTATGGTTAATAGCAGCAATACTTGCATGACGCTGAAAAAAATCTCCGGTTAATGGATCATTTTTTGACGGATACCAACTTGCAAGCCATAATACTCTCATGATTGTTGCTTTTTAGAAAATAAAACTTTTTTAACCCAAAGCCAATCATGTAAAGTAAAAGCAAATAATTGTTTTAATTGAAATGGATGTAAGCGGTTAAATTGAAATAATCCAAAACACAAGAATCCAAAATAACCAACAGAACTTGAAATTGCTGCACCAATTATTCCAAATTTATTAATCAATAACAAATCTAAAATTACTACAATCAACAAACCTATTCCTGTTCCTATTACATTATATTTTCCTAAACCATTACCCGAAAAAAATGCTGCTAATAATACCGAAATAGAAATCGAAAATATTCCAGGCAGAAGAATCAAAAATGGGATGTGCAACTGATTAAAAGAATTACCAAAAATTTGAATAAAAAACCCTGCCCCAAATAACCAAACTGCAAAAATCAATACAAAAAAAGTCTGAAGCATCACCCTGAATAAAATAAGTATTGAATCACCAACATTATTTTGTTTGCTACCTTCTGAGGTATGCGGAAAAATAACACTAGCTATTATTTGCGGAACAATTAATACCATTTGTGAAAGTTTGGAGGCTTGAATATAGTTGCCCAATGAATTTGCAGTACAATAATATTTCACAAACCAGTAATCAATTTTATACATGAAAAAAAACAACAGATTTCCTGCAAGTGCAATCAATGCATACCCAAACATTAGTTTTAACTCTGATTTCTGAGGTGATAAAAATTGAGTAATCCCCTTATTTAAATATAAAAATGAAATTGCTAATAATATTCCCTGGATGAGTATTGCAATGAAATATCCTTTTACAAGAAACGTATAAGAATAGTTATAACGATGAACAATAATCATCCCAACAATTAATCCCAAATTGATACTACCTAAAATAATATTGGGAGTGAAAAAATTTTTTCTTGCATAGAATAAAACTGAGAAGAAATTAATCAATAATATTCCACAGATATAGGTTAATGCATACAATAAGTAATTTTGAGTAACGACAACTGATTCTTGTTTGATTTTGCTGAAATAAATACCTAAAAAAATAGCAAGTATTACTGCAATACATGCCGTCCAGATTATAGAAAACCAGGCAAGTTTATTATGATGGATTTGATTACCTGATGCATAGTAAGTGTAAGCACTTTCCATACTTAAGCTTGCAACCAATAATATCAATGAAAAAAAGTTGGTAAGATAATATACCCACCCTACCCCTTCTGCTTGTAAAACCCTGCTAAGCACAACATTCAACAACAATAATGTGAAGAAGTATAATCCTCTCCAAATTAAACTTTGCCGTAAAATTTTTTCAAATGACATTAGAAATATTTACAAATAGGCAGCTAAAATACAATAGTTTTATTACTGTATTTTTAAAAAATGATTATCATTAATGGCATTTATAAAACAATTAATATCTTTTTTGCTTGTATTCATCTTCCCATCTGATTAGACCATATGGATATTAATGGCTACTATAAGAGCGGAAAATTTAAAGAAGCCTCTTTTTAAGTGCTCAAATTTTACAAATATTGGTTATTGACAAAACTACTCCCCGATTCTTTTCAACAACTCGTCATCAATTTTTTTGAATAAATGATAAGGCTTGTACACCCTCCAGTTTTCCAATTCCATTAACTCTATATAATAATTTAGTTTCTTTTTCTTGAAATCATATTGTGTTGCTTCCGGCATATTCAAAGAAACAATCCAACCATTTTCTTCGCTTACTTCATCATACCATTCAATATAATATTCTTTATCACTGCTATGAAAATTCAAAACATTTTCTGTAATTAAAATAAACTTGAAAATCTTTTGTGCCTGTAATTTGTCAACGATTTCACGTTTAAATTCCATAATATCATTTTCAATTGCATCATTCCATTCGCCTATCATTTCAATAATTGCAAAGTTTAACTCATAATCAACATAAATAATTTTCAGGTACAATGTTTTGCTGCCAAAATAATCCCATTGCGGATGAATATAATAGTTGTAAACTGTTTGGCTAAATTCAAATTCACTATAGGTTTTGCCATAAAAAGGACTTCGTCTGTCTTCCTCTGCGATATAGATATGTCGCCAGTTAAAATAAGGTTCTATTGTATGCATAAGACTGCAAATTCGGTATAATACTTATTAATAACAACAGTAAAATGCAAGTATTTTACTAAAATATAAAAAAGATGATTTGAGCTTGAAAGAGGTAATAATTATTTATTCAATTGTAAAATTGCAAAATTCAAAATTGCAGCAAAACTTACCCAGCTGATGTAAGGAACCAGAAGCCAGGCTGCTGTTTTATTAAGTTTGGCAAATGAAGAAATCGTAAATAAAATGAAAAGCCACATTGCAATAATTTCAATGAATGCCCAAAAAATTAAATGGTATTTGAAAAAGATAATGCTCCAGAAAAAGTTGAGTGTGAATTGTACAATAAAAAATATAATCCCTTTATTTCTAATTTTTGATGATGGTTGTTTCCAGATTAAATAAAAACTAATTCCCATCAAAATATATAAAAGTGTCCATACCGGTCCAAACAAAAAATTAGGTGGATTGAATGATGGTTTTTGTAACCCTGCATACCAGTTTGGAATTTCAGACACAGTAAATACAGCACCTAAGCTTCCAAAGCCAAGTATTAAAATAATAGAAACAATTGGTTTCAAAGAATTAGATTTTGCCATATTTTTTTTTGTATGCGATTAAAAATCCTATAACATCATTATAACTTTCAATGCCCCTTATTTGTTGATTTGCGAGTAAATATTGATTGTACAAACCAGACATATAAGGAGCAAGATTATTATTTTTTTTATTGAAAAATTTTCGAATATCTCTGTAATCTTTTCTTACCAAACTATCTAGTTCCCAACCATGACTTGTTGCAAAATCTTTTAAAAATAATTCAGTTGCAGCATATTTATACAAGTCCATGTAAACAGAATAATTCATGTAAATATTATCACTTTTACTCCCCACTAAATAGCCTACAAAATTGGCTTCTGCTTCGCTTGCATAACCCAACTGGTGTGCTATTTCATGGGTAGAAATGTAAGGTAACAAAATATTGGGTAAATCTGTACTTACCTGAGCTTCTCCCGAAAATGGATTATAATAACCTGTAAATCCTACATAGTGACTGATGCCTGTGTACAAACTTCTTTTAGCAGATGAGTATTGATGTTTTAAAAAAGGATATTGTTTTGTAGCAATATCATAAGCACTATCTGCAACTTTAAATATTTGTTGGTATGAAAATACAGGTAATGAATCTCTTCCAATTTTTCTTCTGCTTTCATTTACTTTATCTACTAAATCGCAAACCAGATTTTCAACTTCAACTTTAGAATAATTTTTGGGTTCAATATGAAGTTGATAAGCTATTCCAAGGCGATTGTAATTCAATCCCCATAAAAAATTAAAAACAATATAAAGCCATAATAATTTTTTTATAATTACAACAATTCCTTTTCTAAAATCATACCAACTCGTTTGTTTTTTAAACAATAGCCATACAATTTTTATAAACCATATTAATATTTGCAATCCAATAATAGCATACAAAATATCACCGAGACTGATTTTCGACCATCCTATTAGAATGCGTAAGCAATTAGAAATTTTGATGTAAATAGTTGTGCTGTAGTAATCTTCAATCAGCAAAGGGAAACGCTTCAATACAATTATCAATACAACCAATAGCAAAGGCAATATCAATTTTGATAGCAATTGTTTATTAGATAATTGAGTGCTATTATTTTGAAGCATACATTAATTACAATTCAATTAAATCCAATATTTAAAATAACCAATTATTGATCAACCGCGATTTTCAGTTTCGGTAACATTACACACATCTGCACTACAATTGCCAATGCAACGAGTAAATACAAGCCAGGCTGCACTTCCGGACATTCGGGCCTGCACATAGTGAAGATGATATAATTTTTTATTGCCCAACCCAAATTAATAAATCCAATAAACAAGTTTGTTCGCTTTGCCCAAACTTTTTGAATAGAAAAAAGAATAATCATAATGGAGCAGAAAAAACTATGTGGAATAATTTGTCTGCCAAAAGTTAGTTGATCATTTATTTTACCATTAATACCACTTAATTCAAGCTGAACAGACGGAACATAAATCCAAGGTAAAAAACAAATTCCGATTAATGCAATTGCAGTAATAATACCTATTTGTTGAGAATATTTCATGCGTTAATTTTTTTAGCTCCTCAATTTTAAAATCAAAAAAAGAACTCGTTTTAAACAAGTTTTATCTTATAAAAATAAAATTCCCGTCAATGATAGACGGGATTTTTATTAGAGAGGTCCCGAGCGGATTCGAACCGCTGTGGGAGCTTTTGCAGAGCTCTGCCTAGCCACTCGGCCACAGGACCATTTTGTTGGATGCAAACATAAGGCAAAACTATTTACAACCCAATAAGTAAAAGCAACTTTATACGAGTCACTATTCTTAATTTTACAACAAAATTATTGCCTTATGAATAGAATTGCCGAAAGTGAATTAATACTGAATGAAAGAGGTGCTATTTACCACATCAATTTAACACCTGATGAATTAGCTGATACAGTAATTACAGTTGGCGATCCGGACAGAGTTGCTGTTGTAAGTAAAGAATTTGACAGTATTGAAGTGAAAAGACAACATCGTGAATTTATTGCCCACACAGGTTATGTAGGTAAAAAAAGAATTACCGTAATTTCTACAGGCATCGGCCCTGATAATATTGATATTGTGGTAAATGAGTTAGATGCTTTAAAAAATATCGATTTAAATACAAGAACTATAAAGCCCGAATTGAGTTCATTAACGATTATCAGATTAGGTACTTCAGGATCTTTGCAAGAAGAAATTCCGGTAGACAGTTTGGTAGCGGGAACACACGGATTGGGTTTGGACAACTTACTCAATTTTTATCGTTTGCAAAGCAATGATGAAGAGAAACAAATGCTCCAACATTTTATTACACATACACAGCTAACAGGCAATATTCAGCCATATCTTGTATCAAGCAGCGCAAGTATTTTAAAACATTTTGTTACAGGTTTTCATCGTGGCATTACGGTTACTTGTCCCGGATTTTATGGTCCTCAAGGAAGAATTTTAAGATTAGGAATTTCCAATCCTTCATTGGTAGATAATTTGAGCAGCTTTCAATTTGGCAATCATCGCATCAGCAATTTTGAAATGGAAACAAGTGCTATTTATGGACTAGGGAAATTATTGGGACATCATTGTTTGAGTGTGAATGTAATTGTTGCCAACAGAGTGCGAAAAGAATTTAGTAAAGATGGTGGCAAGGCTGTTGAAAATTTAATTCAACAATCATTGGGAATAATAGAGCAGATTTAAAAAACAAGAAAATCATAAAATGTATAATTAAGAAATGAAAATAACTTTTTTTAAATACCAAGGTGCAGGAAATGATTTTGTAATTATCGACAACAGGTCAAAAAAAATTGAACTTACCGCAACACAAATTCATCATCTGTGCGACAGAAAATTTGGAATTGGTGCCGACGGATTAATGCTTCTGCAAACTGCTGAAGGATACGATTTTGAAATGAAATACTACAATGCCGATGGCAATGAAGGAAGTATGTGTGGCAATGGTGGTAGGTGTTTGGTGAAATTTGCATACGACTGTGATATAAAGCTTTCTACCTATCATTTTTTGGCTAGTGATGGCAAACACAAAGCCGAAATGATGGAAGAAAAAAAGTGGGTGAATTTAAAAATGAAAAATGTTCGGGAAATTACCCGTGCAAATGATGATTTTATTCTGGATACCGGTTCGCCACACTTTGTAAATCCTTGTGAAGATGTAATGAATTTAGATGTTGTAAATGAAGGAAAAAAAATTAGGTACAGTAAGCCTTTCAAAGAAAAAGGTATCAATGTAAATTTTGTACAGCAAAAAGAAGAAGACACCATTATAGTAAGAACTTACGAACGTGGAGTTGAAGATGAAACATTAAGTTGCGGTACAGGTGTTACTGCAAGTGCTTTAATATTTGCGCACAATCAAAATGGATTTAACCATATTGATGTTATCACCAAAGGAGGAAATCTGGCTGTAGAGTTTAACAAAATTGATGATCAAACCTTTGAAAACATTTGGTTATCGGGGCCTGCTGAATTTGTATTTAAAGGTGAAATTACCTTGTAAATTGATTGTTTGTGATAAACTTATTCTTCTTTCAAAGTCTTAAGCTATTTTCGCGATTCTACACGCACATTTTTTCACAGTTTATCTTTTCAAATTTTTATGATTCAATACTTCAAAAATATAGAAAGCCAAACGATTGAAATATCAAAGCCAGAAGATGGTATTTGGGTAAACCTAGTGCCTCCATTTAAAGAAGAAGAGTTTATTGAACTTGGAGAAAATTTAGATATTCCAATTGAATTTTTAAGAGATTCATTAGATATAGACGAAAGGCCACGTTTTGAAATTGAAGACAATGTAAAATTCATTGTTATCAAAACTCCTACTGAAAACAATTCGTTCAATGACAGTGATGCATTTTACATCACCATTCCTATTTGTATCATATTAACCCATCACCATATTGTAACAGTTAATTCATTTGATAATGGGGCAATTAAAAAATTCTTAGGCTCTTTTCAAAAACGCCATCCCGATAAAAGAAATATGATGGTATTGAAAATTTTTGAAAAAATTGTTACCGATTTTTTAGAGTATTTGAAACAAATCAATCACCAAAGAAATCAATACGAAACAAGTTTATACGAAAGTAACAGTAATGAAGATTTGTTAAATTTAATGCGTATTCAAAAGAGTTTGGTTTATTTTATGACTGCATTACGCAGCAATGAATTACTCATGCTAAAATTAGAAAGAACAAATTTTTTAGGATTGAACGACGATGAAAGAGAATTCTTGAATGACTTAATTGTGGATACAAGCCAGGCTGTTGAGATGGCAAATATTTATACCAATATTCTTACGAGTACCTTAGATGCTTTTGCAAGTGTTATCAGCAATAATTTGAATAATGTGATGAAGCGATTAACATCTATCACCATCATACTTTCTTTGCCTGCCTTGGTAGCAAGCGTTTATGGCATGAATGTTGAAATCCCTTACGCACATTCTACTCATGCATTTTATATTCCTATTATTTTGTCTTTAATTGTCTCTGTAATTATTAGTTGGTATTTTATGAAAAAGAAATGGTTTTAAAATTATTAAAAAATGCCTTAAATGTTACACCTAAGGCATTTTTTAATTTAATCTATTGAATAACAATCGAAATTGTCTGAGACAAATCATTGCCAATAAATTTTATAAATGCCATTCCTTTTTGTAAGTCATTAGGTAACAATATATTTAAATTATTACTACCACTAGTTATGATAGAACGTTTAAGTTGTAAAATTTTACCCCCTGCATCCAAGACCAAAATATTTACATCCATATTTTTATCACTAACAACTTCAGCTTTTAAATTGCCACCGGCATAGTTTATTGAAGGAAATACTTTTTTAACAAAGGTATTTAAGGCTTTTAATTTGACATTAATTATTTTAGAATATTTGAAAGTTCTATCTTTATCGACCAACTTTAAACGATAAAAAATAGGCTTTTCAAAATAGGATGGTTTAGTATCAATGTATTGATAAGATTTCAAAACTGATGAATTACCGCTAGCCATAATTTTTGCAATACTGTAAAAAAATTGACCATCATCACTTTTTTCAACTTCAAAATAATCACTGTTAATCTCGTTACTCGTTTGCCAATTAATTAGTATATCTTGTTTGTTTGAAGTACCTGAAAAACTATGTAAATCAATTGGAAGTGCAATTATTTTAGATGATGAATAAATGTAATCCCCGTTTGTTGAACCATTTGAATTTGCTGCATTTCCTACAAAATAAAATGTAACTGGCAAATTAGGTGTGGCTGGAGCTGTCCAAGATAAATTAGAATAAGTATACGATGATTGACTTGTCGTTGTAACAGCAGTATTATGTCCTAGCTCTGAGCTATTAACTTGTGCGTTGGTATTTGTTGAAGAGAAAGTTCCAATATTATTACCTGAGTTAATGGCAGAAACTAAAAATCCCCATTTTTTTCTGTCTGACGCTCCATGAGAAATTGTTAAAGAAAAATTGTAGGTTTGTCCGGGTGTATAGGTATAACCTGGCAATCCATTAACAGAAACACTGCCTCCACCACTATTAAGTGGATAGCTGCTGTGACAAGAGTTGCAATAATCACCTGTTGCCCCTGAATAACCCGAAGGAGGATTGCTGCTAGAATCCACTTTTTTAATTGTAGATTGCAGGGTAATAATTAAACAACAAAGAACTAAAATTGTAGAAATTTTTTTCATAATATTTATTTAAAAAGGAAAATACAATAATTATTTAGATAGTGAACCAAAATTTAAAAATAAATATTAGGATTTATGGTATTTTATTACACCAAAACCAAATTTTAGTAAGTGATGAATTAATAAGAGGAAATTATTTTACAAAATTCCCCGGCGGCGGTTTAGAAATTGGCGAAGGCACAAGAGATTGCCTGATTAGAGAATTTAAAGAAGAAACAAATTTAGACGTAACCATTGGAGACCATATTTATACCACAGATTTTTTTCAGCAATCTGCTTTCAATGAAAATCATCAAATTATCTCCATTTATTACTTCGTTCATACTGACCAAATAGCAAGTTTGAAAACATCTACAATTCCTTTCAACTTTACAGAAAACCAAAAAGCTGATAAAACATTACAGGCAGAATCTTTCCGATTCATTGAATGGCATGATTTGCATGAGGATATTGTCAGTCTTCCAATTGATAAAATTGTAGTTAATTTGCTAAAGTCAACAAAATAGCTATCAAAGTTGTATTACTAAATATCAAATATAATTTTATTCAATATTTTTAATAATTAAGCAGAAATTTTTTTAAGTTGAAAAATCTTATCAAATGAATATGGAAAAAAAGAACAGCTTTGTATGGAGCGATAATGCAGAACCACATAAACAACGTACCAAAGAAATTATCAAACAACATCCTGAAATACGCAGTTTAATTGGCAGAAACCCATATACATTTTTGATTATACTTTTTTGTGTGTCATTACAAATTTTATTGGCATATTTCCTTAGAGATCAAAGTTGGTGGTTAATTTTTGGAGCGGCTTATTTAATCGGCGCATTTGCATGTCATACTTTATTTGTTTGTATACATGAATGTGCGCACAATTTAGTTTTCAAGAAAAGTAGTTTAAACATTATTGCCGGTATTATCGCCAATTTGCCAATGGTATTGCCTAGTTCTGTTTCATTTAAAAAATACCATATCAAACACCATTCATTTCAAGGTGTTGAGGAATTAGATGGAGATATGCCCTACCACTGGGAAGCAAGATTGATTAATAATTCTGCAATTGGTAAAGCAATTTGGTTGTTGTTCTATCCTTTATTTCAAATGTTACGTCCTGCAAGATTAAAAGAGATTTCATTATTTGATACGTGGACATTTATAAACATTATTGTTGAAGTAACATTTATTGGTTTCTTATTTTACTTTTTAGGAATTAAGGCTTTGATATTTTTACTGGCAAGTTTTTTCTTTTCAGTAGGATTACATCCATTGGGAGCAAGATGGATTCAGGAGCACTATTTAACACATGATCATCAGGAAACAAAGAGCTATTATGGTCCATTGAATACCGTAAATTTGAATGTTGGTTACCACAATGAACACCATGATTTTCCCTCTGTGCCATGGAATAATTTACCAAAAATAAAGACAATTGGTGGTGAACATTATGATTCATTACATCACCACACTTCTTATACTGCTTTATTATTTACATTCTTGTTTGATAAAAAACTATCCATCTTTTCAAGAATGGCAAGAGCCAATAGGGGCAAAACAAAACTGAATGATTTTTCTCCTTACCATGTAGAAACTTCAAAAGTATTATTGGAACAAGAACTTAGAAGTTAACAGAATAGCAATTATTTAATTCAAATGTCAAGAAAATAAATTACTTACTTTTCTTGGCATTTTTTTTGGCTCCTTTATTTTTAGATTCAATAGATTTTTTCGTATTAATAGGGGTGTTTTCATTTAAACTTTCAACATCCTTATTCATTACCCATTCATAATCTAATTGGCGTTTATCTAAATTGGCTGCTACTACTCTGATGAAAATTTTATCTCCAATTCTAAAAATTCTACCACTTCTTTTGCCTACCAAACTGTAATCACCTTCCACAACTCTAAAATCATCAAAATCACTCAAGCTTATGATGCTCACCAACCCTTCGCATTTGTGAGCAAGTGTTTCAACAAACAATCCAAACGAAGCAACACCGCTAATAACCCCTTCAAAAGTTTCGCCAATATACCCTTTCAAAAACTCCACTTGCTTGTATTTATTACCTGCTCGTTCACATTCCATTGCTCCTCTTTCCCTTTCACTGCAATGTTTACACTTCTCCTCCATTTTTTTATCAATGATGGTTTTTTGCAATAAAATACTTTCCAATACACGATGTACCAACACATCTGGATATCTGCGAATTGGAGAAGTAAAATGACAATAATGTTCAAATGCCAAACCATAATGCCCAATGTCATCTTTTGTATAAACGGCTTTTGCCATTGTTCTGATTCCTAATTGTTCCAAAACCTGTTGCTCCGGTTTTCCTTTTGCATCTAGCAATAGTTGATTAAAACTTTCAGCAATTTTTTGAGGAGATGAAGTATCAAAACGATGACCATATTTTTTTGCAAATACGATAAATGGTTTCAATTTTTCTTCATCAGGTTGGTCATGTACACGATAAGGAAAAGGCACTTCCTGACCTTTGACTTTTATTTTAAAAACATGTTCAGCAACAGTTTTATTAGCAAGCAGCATCAACTCTTCAATTAATTGATTGGCTTCTTTGCTTTCTTTAACCATGATACCAATTGGTCTTCCTTTTTCGTCTAATTTAAAACGAACTTCCTGCGATGAAAAATTAATAGCACCACTTTTAAATCTTTCTTTTCTTAAGGTTTGTGCCAAGTCATTCAATAATAAAATTTCCTGCAAATACAAGCCATCTTTGGTTTCTATCGTTTGTTGCACATCTTCATAAGTAAAGCGATGATCAGAATGAATAATTGTTTTACCCAACCAATAATTTTTTATCACTCCCTTTTCATTCATTTCAAAAACTGCAGAGAAAGTAAGTTTATCTTCATGTGGTCTCAACGAACAAAGTTCATTAGATATTTTTTCAGGCAACATTGGATTCACTCTATCAGGCAAATACACAGATGTTGCCCGCAAGAAACCTTCTTCATCTAATTTTGTATCGGGAGTTACATAATGACTCACATCGGCAATATGAATGCCAATTTCATACATATCATTTTCTAATTTTTTGATAGAAATGGCGTCATCAAAATCCTTTGCATCAACAGGGTCAATTGTGAAAGTGAGTGTATCTCTGAAATCTTTTCGTTTCTTAATTTCAGCAGCAGCAATTTTTTCATGTATTTGATTGGCTTCTGCAAGAACATCTCTCGGAAACGATAGCGGGAAGCCTGCTTCAGCCAATATCTCTTTCATCACTGCATCATTTTCATCTTCTTGTTTGATGATGCTTACAACTTCACCTACCGGTTTTTTATTCCCGTTTTCCCAGGTCAATAATCTTGCAACAACCTTTTCTTTATTTTTTGCTCCATTCAATTTATTCAATGGAATAAAAATATCTGGCATCGGCTTATCTGAAGACGAAACAAAAAAAGCAAAGTTGGTACTCAATTGTAAATGCCCAATAAATTCAGTTTGTTTACGACTTACTACTTCAACAATTTTACCTTCCTTTTTACCGGTGTTCATGTTTTCTTTAATCACTTTCACAACAACAGTATCGCCATTCAGAGCGGTATTAAAATCGCCCTGACGAACCAAAACATCTCCTGTACCATTTGCTATTACAACATACCCAATACCACTTCTCGTGATGTCTAAAATGCCACGCAAAGCTGTATGTTGAGCAGTTTTTTTAGGGATATAATTTAATTTTTTCTTCTTGCTCATAAATTTGGATTGAAAGTGAAATTGGAAACAAAGGACAAAATTTGAGAATTAAACTGTTCTCCTTCATCAAATAAAAAACGATGCTTTATAGGTAGCACATATAATGGAATATCTTCTAACTCAGTAGTGAATTTGGTAAGTCGTACCGCATCTTTTTCAGTAGTTAAAATAATTTTTCTTTTGGATGAAATATTGTGAAATAGATTTTTTATTTCGTTTAAATCTTCTATAGAAAAAATGTGATGATCGCTAAAATCTTTTTGATAATAAACATGTGTATTGTTTAATAAATATTCTTTCAAAGGCTTTGGATTTGCAATTCCACAAACCAATAATACTTCATCGTTTGATGTTAATACCCACTCGTCTTTTTTATTGTAAATATGATATGGTATACCATATTCAATTGAAGTAAAGTATACTTTTTGATTTGTGTTTGGTTTTAAGCTCCGAAGAGTTTTGTACTTATTTGCCTGACTTAAATCTGAAGGACATTTTGTAACCACAATAATATTTGCCCGTTTTGCAGATTTCCATTCATCTCTTAAATTACCGGTTGGCAGAAAAAAATCGTTGGTATAGATATCGCTATACTCCGTCAATAAAATATTAAAACCTGCTTGTACCACTCTATGCTGAAAAGCATCATCTAAAATAATTGCCTGCAAATTTGATCTGTCATGCAACATTTGTGGTATTGCTACAATTCTCTCTTCACCAACAGCCACGGCTATTTCAGGAAATTTTTGATGAAACTGCATGGGCTCATCTCCTATTTCTAAAGCTGTTGTAGAAGCATTTGCCAAAGCATATCCTTTTGTTTTTCTTTTATATCCCCTGCTCAATGTGCCAATTACAAATTGAGGATGTAATAACTCAATAAGATATTCAACCATTGGTGATTTTCCTGTACCGCCAACTGCTAAGTTGCCAACACAGATTAAAGGGAAATTAAATCGGGCACTTTTCAAATAATGCTTATCAAACATCCAGTTTCGAACAACCACAATTACTCCGTAAAGCGCTGCAAAAGGAAGTAATAATACCCGAAATGATTTTAAAAAAATTGTATTAAAATTCATAAATATGCTCTGGTGTAATACAGTAATTTAAAGGTATATCATATTCATCAGTATCTTGTATTTTATCAATAGGAGAAAAATAATTAAACCCTAAAGTAATAGCATCTGACTTGCATTGGGCAAGAAATTTATCATAAAAACCTTTACCATAGCCAACTCTGAAGCCTTGTTCATCACAAATAAGTAATGGCACAAAAATTAAATCTAAATCTGTTGGTTTCAATTCAATGCCTTCTTTTGGTTCGGTTATACCATACTGATTAGTTGTATATGCTGTGTCTTCATTTATCAAAATTGCTTTCATAGAAGAATCTGTAAAATCACTAACGGGATAAGCAATTTGCAAACCTGGAATGGTATGTCTTAAAAAAGAGGAATACAAATGTGTATTGGGTTCATTGTTATTTCCGATGGGCCAATAAGTAAGTAAAGTAATAGAATCTTCAAAATACATTTTTTGCAATTGCAACAACATTAAATCATCGAGTTTCAATTTTTCTTTTGAAGAAATATTGGCACGTTGTTCTTTATATATTTTTCGAAGCTCTTTTTTCAACATGGATTTAAAATTGTGAAACTAAAAAAATCAAATCAGAATAATAGTTATGAAATGCACAATAATCTATTCTCCAAAGAAACTAAACAATGTAGTTCCATAATTTCTTACAAATTGAAAGCCTTTAAATTTCTCGTAATTATTTCTTGGAGTATGTTCCAATACAAACAAACCTTCACTTGCAATTAATTTTTTTTCAATAATAATTTTTGGAATTTCATCAATGCTGCCCAATGCATAAGGTGGTCCTGCAAAAATAAAATCAAATGAAGTAGTGCAAGTATTCAAGTAATTAAAGATATCCATTTTCAGAACTTTTGCATTTTCAATACTGAGCATTTCAATATTCTTTTTAATAAATGCATGCATGACTGGATCTTTTTCTACAATAGTTACATCTTCTGCACCTCTTGAAGCCAATTCGTAAGAAATACATCCGGTGCCTCCAAATAAATCTAAAGTTGTAATGCCCTCAAATGAAATTCTATTTTGAAGAATATTAAACAATCCTTCTTTGGCAATATCTGTTGTAGGCCTTGTAAGTGGCATTTTTGACGGTGGTGAAATTTTTCTGCCGCCAAACCTTCCTGATATTATTCTCATAATTCAACATTAAAATATGGTATAAAATAATGAGACGGATAGGCAGATAATTTTTCACTAAATACATTTCCTAATTCACTTTTTTCAATTTCAATATTGGAAAAATATTGTTGAATTAAATTGTAAGTTGTTTTATCCAAATCTATTTTACCCGAGATCAATACACTCAATGAAGCAATTGAAATATCATGTTGATTAATAACATTCATAATATGATATAAAACATCTTCTGAAGATTGGTAATTGAATGTTTGTATCAATTGTAATTGGTCATCTTTAAGGATTGTGACAATAACATGTTTTTCATCGAATACCAGTTTCATCCAGTTTTTCCCATCGTAAAATTTTTGCTGAAACACTTGTTGCAATTGGGTTGTATAAGAATGAATATGTTGAATGATCTTAAAGTTTGCACTAAGAGATTCATACAATGCAGTTTCAATTCTAAATACATTGATAATTGTTTCTTCATGCTTTAATTCATTTGAGCAGCATATCGAATTTTCTTTTTCTCCATATACCAATTTCAAATATTCTTTTGTTGAATTAGAATTGAATAATTCAGTTGGTATTAAAACAGCTTCTGCATTTTCATGAACAACATATATTTTATCTACATTATCTTTTAATAAATCTGATATTTTTTTAACCTGAGAAAAAACTTCATCCCATTTCGTATATGTATCAACTAATTTAAAAACTTCAAAACCTAAAATTTCTTTGGTTGTAAATGATTGTAACATACAAACGAGTTGGGAAGTTTGTATAAAAAGCAACATTCTATCTTCAGCAGAAGATTCTGTGGTTGCAGCATCAGAATAAAAACCAATTGTTTTTTGTAGCATGTGTAATTATATTGCTTTGCAATGATATAAAAATTATTTGTGTGTAAAAACTATGCTTATAATATAAATTATCCCGCATTTCTGTAAAGTAATCTTATAAAAGTAGTTTCTAGTCTTAGATTTGCCTGCTCATGGAATCAATAACTAATAACTCTTTACAAGTAAAGATAACGTACAAACAAATTTTGGCAATTGCATTGCCTATTGCTGCTTCTATTGTTGTTCCTCAATTAAATTTCATTACCAACAATATTTTCCTTGGTCACTTAAGCAAAGAAGCTTTGGCAATTGCAGGAATTACGGGAGTATATTATTTAATTTTTGCAGTAATTGGAAGTGGCTTAAACAATGGTTTACAAAGTTTAATTGCAAGACGAGCTGGAGAAAACAAAATGAGTGATATCGGAAACTTATTCAACCAAGGAGTCTTTATTGCATTGGTTTTAAGTCTGGTTGGTATTTTAATAACCTGGTTGGTTATCCCTACTATTCTGCGTTTCAGTTTGCATGATGAAAAAAACATTCAGATGTCAATTGATTTTTTGCATATCCGAATTTTTGGTCTTCCTTTTTTATACCTCTACCAAATGCGAAATGCATTGTTGGTTGGTATCAATAAAAGTAAATTTTTAATTATTGGAACAGCGGTAGAAGCATTGAGTAATTTACTTTTTGATTACTTGTTCATCTTTGGAAAATTTGGTTTTCCTAAGATGGGATTTAATGGAGCTGCCGTTGCATCAATCATTTCAGAATTATTGGGCTTGATTGTAATTTTTGCAGTGCTCCATTGGAAAGGAATCAACAAACAGTTTGAATTATTTAAAAAATTCAAATACGACGCGGCAACAACCAAACTAATTTTAGTTCAATCATCTCCATTGATTGCACAATACTGTATCAGCATTATCAGCTGGGAGTTCTTTTATATTTTAATAGAGCATCATGGTAATACAGATTTGGCAGTTAGTAATGCAATGCGCAATATTTTTGGGTTTTTTGGATGTTTTACATGGGCATTTGCAAGTACAAGTAATGCTATGGTAAGCAATTTAATTGGTCAAGGCTTACAACACAGGGTAATTGAATTGATTTATAAAATCATGAAATTAAATATTGCATTTGCATTGATAGTTGGCATTATTTTAAATTCATTCCCTACATTATTTTTATCCGTTTATGGTCAGGGACCTGAGTTTATAACAACCGCAATCCCAGTGTTGAGAGTAGTTTCAGCAGCTTTAATCATTATGAGCGCTTCGGTTGTATGGTTGAATGCAGTTACCGGAACAGGCAATACAAAAATCAATCTGTATATAGAGATGATGGCGATTACATTATACTGTTGCTATGTATATATAGTATTGGAACAATTACAATTATCCATTGTGTATGGTTGGTTAAGTGAATGGCTGTATTGGCTGAGTATGTTGATTCCTTCTTACTTCTACATGAAATCTGGTAGATGGAAAAATAAAAAGATTTAGAGATAAACTAATTAAATAATTACCCCTTCAACTGATTCACCAAATCAATATATTGTTGCATTGCTTCTTCATTTGAAGTGCCTTGCAATTTTTGCCAAGTTTCATGCTTAAATTTTGCAACAAAGTCAAATGGATTGGCAGGTGCTTCTTCTTTATTGTCTCCTTGTGTTCCCTGCTTGTATAAGCTGTATAATTTTAAAAGGGTTTCATTATCCGGTTTCTCAGTTAATGTTTTACTATTAGCAACTGCCTGTTCAAATAATTGTTGTATTTCCATTTTATTTTATTGAAGTTGGGTTAATAATTTCTGACCTTCTGATTTGTATCCAGCATCATCCAATGTTCGTAATGGAAGTTTCACCAATTTCTGTAATACTTCTATCGTTTTGGTTGGCTTATTATCTTGTTGGTATGCTTTTGCAAGATCCCAATAATTTAA
This sequence comes from Chitinophagaceae bacterium, assembly GCA_947488765.1. Taxonomy (GTDB): domain Bacteria; phylum Bacteroidota; class Bacteroidia; order Chitinophagales; family Chitinophagaceae; genus UBA1930. The sequence goes on from CANLAE010000012.1 coordinate 37,160, forward strand.
AACAAAATAGGGATCGTACAGTTTACATTTTTCCATATACAAAATGGCATTCTCAAGTGTTCCATCTGGTAGTCCGCCATAAAATAATTTTACTGCAGCTTTTTTAAACCCAGATAAATTCACCATTTCATAATGCCATTTGCCTAAAGTATAATTTGCTTTTGCATGTTTGGGATTAATCTGTAAAGCCTTATCAGCAAAGGACTTGATGTCTTTTACATAAGCCACTACTTTTTTATTATCCGTTTCTATTTCAGTCATTTTACCGCTTACCATTGCTATTGTATAATTTGCGTCAGCATCATTTTCATTAGCAGCTAAAGCCCTTTGTGCATAAGAAAATGCAGTTTGAAAATAGATTTGTTTTTCTTTTTTATCAGCAAGCCTTGCTCCTATTGCAGCACTCCATTCAGAAGATTTTACCAATGCTTTCATGTTCTTTGCATCAATTAATAAAACCTGTTTATACTTTTCTAGTGCCTCTGATTCTTTTAATTTAATTTCTAAATTATCTGCTTCCTTTAATAAAACATTTATTTCCTGACTTTTTGCAATAAATGATACACTTTGCAATACCAAAAACAAAAAAGTTAGTTTGAATAATTTTTTCATTGGTAAATTATTTTACAATTGATTTCTGTTCATTTCAAAACTAACACCCACACTTCCTTGAAATTGAGTAATTGGTGGATTTAATTTTTTGATTGAGAAAAACACCGATTCTGCCTGTCTAAAATTTTTTAAAATCGACTGACACAATTCCTGTGCAAGTGTTTCTAGCAAAGGCGTTGGGATGTTCATTCTTTTTTTAACCATATCATAAACAGCGGCATAATTAATGGTTTGATCCAAAGCAATAATTTGAGTTGTAATTGGCCTATGTTGTATGGTGATGCTTACTTCAAAATCATTTCCAAGTAGTTGTTCTTCTGCATACAATCCATGATGTGCATGAAAAAGGAGATTATTTAAATGAATAGTAAGCAAATGCAAAAAATGAATGAATTGAAAAATTAATGTCCTAATGTTGCTAAGTAACGTTCTGCATCTAAAGCAGCCATACAGCCACTTCCAGCAGCTGTTACAGCTTGTCGGTAGTTTTTATCTTGTACATCTCCTGCAGCAAATACGCCTTGTAAATTTGTTTTAGAAGTGCCTGGTATTGTTTTAATATAGCCTGTCTCATCCATATCAATATAGTCTTTAAAAATTCCGCTATTCGGGTTGTGACCAATTGCAACAAAAAATCCACTGATTGGAACTTCAATTTTTGTATCGTTTTTAGTATCGTGAATTCTTACTCCATTCACTTTATTTTCACCCAAAATTTCATCGGTAACACTATCCCAATAAACCTTGATGTTAGAAGTATTCAATACACGTTCTTGCATTACTTTGCTAGCACGCATTTCACCTTTTCTAACAATCATATGAACGGTTGTACAAAGTTTGCTCAAATACAATGCTTCTTCTGCTGCTGTATCTCCTGCACCAACAATTGCTACTTCTTTTCCTTTGAAGAAAAATCCATCACAAACAGCACAAGCACTTACACCAAAGCCATTTAATCGTTGTTCACTTTCAATTCCTAACCATTTTGCACTTGCTCCGGTGCAGATAATAATTGCATTTGATTCAATTAAATATTCTTCATCAATTTCTACTTTATAAGGTTGCTTTGAAAAATCTACTTTGGTAGCCAAGCCATATCTGATATCTGCTCCCATTCTTGTTGCTTGTTTTTCAAAATGTACCATCATTTCTGGGCCTTGAATCCCATCAGGATAACCGGGATAATTTTCAACTTCTGTAGTTATGGTTAACTGTCCACCGGGCTGAATCCCTTGATATAAAACAGGTTTCAAGCCTGCACGTGCAGCATATATTGCAGCAGTATAACCGGCAGGTCCGCTACCAATAATTAATAGTTCTACTTTTTCTGATACTTCGTTTGACATACTTAATAATTTTCTATAACAAAAATATTATTTCATTTCACTTTGAGCATATTGATTGTACACAGAAAATTTCTTATTTGGGGATAATCACTGTTTTCAATTGCACAGAATAACCGCTGAAGGCTCCTAATGCATTATTACTAATATTTCCAATCACTTTAACGGGAGAAGAAAAAGGATTGCCAATTGATTGGTAAGCAAACTCCCAAGTATTCCAAAAAGTGTAAGATGATTTATCAATATTGCAGAGTTTAATAGTTACAGTATCACCCCTTAAAAAATATCCTGTACTATCAAATGATGTACGTGGTTTATTTCTGTCAATCCCAGCAGTAATAGGTATATCGTAAGTTTTTCCATCAATAACCTGATCATCAAAAACAGAATTTTCTCCCGGTAAAAATATACTGTTGTTTCTGTTCCTAGTAAAATACCTGATGTAATTTCCCAATCCCTTTGGGTCTGTTATTTTAGCCATTACAATTGCAAAAGTTGTATCAACATCAACAGGTGGTTTCTTCCACCAGATTGAATCAATCTTTTTTAAGGGCAATGGAATATTGGTAGATGAATTATAAGTTTTCCCGTTTGCTTCAATGGTTAAAGAATATTGTTTGCCATTTTCACCGGTAATTGCTGTTGCAGGATTCGTAAAATCATTTGCATAAAAGAAATAAGTAGCGCCCCCTACCGGAATATTATATTCTTTTAATTGATGGGTTTTAACCCCATCAGAAATTGTAACCTTTGCATTGTGCACAAAACTACCCATCAACAAATTGCTATTAATCTCAAAAAAAAAATTGATTGAATTGGTAAGTATTACAACTGGTGATTGACCTGTTTCAATTTGCGCATCAACTACCAATTTGGGTTCTTGGGTTTCCGGAACTAAAGAAATGTTTTTTTCACAGGAAAAAAAGAAAATTGTAAGCAGTAAAAAAGGAATCCATTTATTCATAATATCAAAGATATTTAATAAAAACAAACAGAAATCTTAAATGTTCAATCAAAAAAAATCCCACCAAAAATTGGTGGAAAAAAACTAGAAAAAATGAAAATATTTATCCGAGATAAGCTTTCAAAGCATTGCTGTATCTAGCTTTCTGCAAACGTTTGATTGCTCTTTCTTTAATTTGACGAATACGTTCTTTGGTAAGATCGTATTTCATTCCAATTTGTTCAATTGTAGTTCCTGTTTCTCCGTCTAAACCAAAATAAGCATTTACAATTTCAGCTTCTCTTGGACTTAAACTTTTTAATACACGTCTGATTTCTTCACGAAGTGAATCTTTCATAACGTCTTCATCTGTATCATCACTGCCTTCTAATAAATCACCCATTGCAACATCTTCTGCTTCATGTACCGGAGCATCTAAACTTGTATGTCTGGTATTGCTTTGAAAAATGTTGTTGATTTCTGTTTCGCTCATTTCCAAAATTTCGCTCAACTCTTCAGTACTTGGTTCTCTTTCATGTTCTTGCTCAAATGCCATATAGGCTTTATTGGCTTTATTGTAAGTACCAATTTTGTTTTGAGGCAAACGAACCAAACGACCTTGTTCTGCTAAAGCTTGTAAAATAGATTGACGAATCCACCAAACCGCATAAGAAATAAATTTAAACCCTTTTGTTTCATCAAAGCGTTGCGCCGCCTTTATCAAGCCGAGATTTCCCTCGTTGATGAGATCGCTAAGTGATAAACCCTGGTGTTGGTATTGCTTAGCCACAGATACCACAAATCTTAAGTTGGCTTGCACCAACTTATCAAGCGCTCTCTGATTACCCATTTTGATTTTCTGAGCCAATGTTGTTTCCTCTTCGGGAGTGATCATGGAGATTTTAGAAATCTCTTGCAGATACTTTTCTACGGCTTGTGAATCTCTGTTGGTAATCTGGGTTGCGATTTTGAGCTGCCTCATAGTGTATACTTCTAATTGTGATTATGAATGTTATAGGACTCCTAAATTTCCATATTCGTTGCAATGACTTGCGTTAAAATTAACCACAACGTGGATAAACGCTTGCAAATGTACGTTTATAGAATGGTTTATGCAATTTTTGGTCCAATTTTCTACAAAATGAAATTTTTATTTTTAATTTAATTTGATAAGAAAACTGAAATTTTCAAATTGTATCCAATCTGAACTCTTTTGTTTTAAAATTGTATTAGTAACTTAAATAATCAATCAATGGTTCAAGCATATAATTTTTTAGCTTCCTGGCAATTATTTCCAGAAAAATGCAATTTTGAATTTGGTTTAGTTCCTAAAAGCGGAAATTATAAAATTGACAGTGTAAAAAATGGCAAAGAATTAAGCGTGGACATTAGTTGGGTGAGTATTGAAAATGAGGCATTTTATACCCAATATCAATTAATACCTGAAAGCACCATACAACCATTTTCAAACCAGGATTTGGCTGATAGTATTAAAACAGAGATTGTAAATGCTTCAACTCTTCAAACGATTTTTTATAAAAATGACATTATTGTATTGGAAGTAACCAATGAGATTTTAGCAAACGGCTACATGAAAGTAAGTCACAAAGGAATTAATGCTGAAAACAAAAATTTTACAAACGTTGAGATTTATCACAAACAAATGAGTGTATTGCCTTATGCAAGTTCACTTACAGGGGTTGCAATCAGACCAACAAAAGAAGGTGTTATAAAGCACAAAGCACTAAGTGCAATGGAAGAACAAACCAATATGCAATTGAATCAAATTAAAGAGCAGATTGAATTATTGGCAAGACAAGCGCAAGAAATTAAAAAAAGAAAGGAACTTAGTTTGATGATATATGAAGCAAAACTCAATTTCAAACCGCAAATAGGAAGTACTTATCATTTATATGAGAAGAAAGACGGAAGCCATTTATTAAGTTTGGTTGCACCAAAAGAATGGGGAGGATCCGGACCATTCAAACAATTCATCAGCTCTGTGCAATTATTGGCAGACCATACTTGGAGAGAGGTTTAAAATTGAATATCTAAACTTTCTTTTGAATTACAATTCGCAACATTTGAAGTGCTACTGCAAGTACAATCAGCGCAAAACCAATATAAAAACTAAAATTGAGGTGTTTATTTTCCTGATACACAAAGAAGGCAAGTACAATTCCATAAACAGGTTCTAAATTCAGTGTTAGATTTTGCGTAAAAGCAGATATTTTTTTTAGTGCTTGCAGCGACAAATCAAATGCCCAAATGGTACAGATCCAACTTAAAATAATTAACCACATCCAATCTTGAAATGTTGGTAATAAATTAATTACAGGAAAATGCTTCAAATACAATGGCATCAATAAGCTCAGGAATAACAATCCACCTGACAATTCAAATAAAATCATTGTTTTTGGAGGCACTAGATCAACCATTTTTTTATTTAAAACAGAAAATAAAACTGATAAAATGGTAGATAAAAAACCAATCAAAATACCTGTTCTGTATTTTGTATCAAAATGGAATATCAGGTAAATTCCAATGATTGCAATTAAACCTAAAAGCACTTCAACTACTACTATTTTTTTGGAGGTAAATATTGGTTCTATCAATGCAGTAATAACTCCTGCAGCTGATAAACAAATTAAAGCAATTGATACATTGGCATATTTAATGCTTCCATAAAAACAAACCCAATGCAATGCAACTACACAACCAATTGCAGATAATTTCAACGCAGTTTTGAGTGTAATTTTTTTAAATTCATTTTTCCAAAGCATCAGGAAAAATAGAGTAACAACCGTAATCAGTAATCTATACCATACTAGTAAACCTTCATTTAATTGGATAGCTTTACCAAGCACGCCTGTAAACCCCCATAAAAAAACTGCAAAGTGTAATTTTAGTAATGCAGCTTTCATAGTGTAAGAAAAGTTTGGTGTAAAAAACTGCAGATAAATTAGTGAGAAACCTGCATGCGATAATGCTTCTTCATGCTTTGTAATTGAATTTTAATAACGCCGATAATGCCTTCTTTGATAATGCCTTTGGTCATTTTGCTTAAACCAGCTTGTCTATCAACAAATACAATGGGCACTTCAATAATTTTAAAACCAAGTTTCCATGCGGTGAATTTCATTTCAATTTGAAATGCATATCCTACAAATCGGATTGCATCTAGATTGATTGTTTCTAAAACCTTTTTTCGATAACAAACAAAACCTGCAGTTGGGTCTTGAACAGGCATACAAGTAATCATTTTCGTATAAAATGCACCGCCTTTAGAATATAAATGTCTGTCCAAAGGCCAATTTTCAATAGAACCGCCTTTTACGTATCTGCTTCCTATTGAAACATCACCCCCACCTGTTTTGCATGCTTGATATAATCTGTCTAAATCATTAGGATTGTGCGAAAAATCAGCATCCATTTCAAAGATAAATTCATAACCTTTTGCAATAGCCCATTTAAAGCCATGTATGTATGCTGTACCCAATCCTAATTTGCCTTTCCTTTCTTCTAAAAAAAGTTGATTAGGATATTTATCAAATAGATTTTTTACAATTTCTCCGGTTCCATCGGGGCTTCCATCATCAATAACTAAAACATGAAATCCTTGATTCAAAGAAAATATAGCAAACAAAATGTTTTCAATATTTTCTTTCTCATTGTAGGTTGGTATGATAACAATTTTTTCCAATAAAAGTCTTGATTATTCTAAGTTTAAAAGTATGAATTTGTTATGAAATATTTAGATCCTATTTAATTAATGTTCTGTTTAAAATTTCGGTAAGCTTTTGTTTGGTATTTCTTGCAAAATCTCCTTTCATCATCCAGTCATAATACTGCGGTTCTTCTTTAAGTACTTTAGTAACTAATTTACCTTTATGTTTTCCAAAATTAAAAACTTCGACTCCATTTACTTTTATAAATCTGCGAGCAAAATCAACAATATCGTCCTCTCCTGTAAATTTAACGATGCTTTCAACGGTATCACCTAATTGCGGATATCTTTCAATTTGTGCTTCTAATACTTCCCAGGTTGCAGTTGCATCAACTTCGGCACCATGAGCACCTTCCAATGTTTTATTACAATAAAATTTATATGCAGCCGATAAAGTTCTTTGCTCCATTTGATGAAACACTTTTTGCGCATCAACAAACTTTTTCCCCTCAATACTAAATTCCAATCCTGACCTTAAAAATTCTTCAATTAATAATGGCATATCAAATCTATTGCTATTGTAACCTCCAATGTCACAACCCTCAATAAATTGCTTAATTTCATTTGCTAATTGTTTAAACGTCGGTGCGTCTTTTATCATTGCATCATCTATACCATGCACTGCAGTAGATTCTGCAGGTATTGGCATTTCCGGATTAATTAGTTTTCTTTTAACCTGTTTACTTCCGTCAGGTAAAATCTTCACTATAGCTATTTCTACAATTTTATCTATACTGATATTAGTACCGGTTGTTTCTAAATCGATAAATGCTAGTGGACGGGTAAGTTGTAATTTCATAGTTAGAATTGATTTGAATAGTACGAAAGTAACATAGAAATAATTCTCAAGAGAATTGAATTTTGTTACTACAATGAACTATCAAATAATATTTATACTTATAATTAAAAAAGATATTAAAATTTATTCTTCCACATCATACTTTCTATAGGCTTATTGGGTTGTCCACTATATTTAGCATTTCCTTTTTCATTGTATTTTACTTCAACCTCACCATCAACAGGAAAATAAATTAATTGTCCAATTGGCATTCCTTTATATATACGAACGGGCTGTTTTACAGAAATTTCTAAAGTCCAGTTTCCACAAAAGCCAACATCACCTTTTCCTGCTGTTGCATGAATATCAATACCTAAGCGACCTGTAGAGGATTTGCCTTCTAAAAAGGGAACATGTGCATGTGTTTCAGTGTACTCTGCTGTTACGCCCAAATAAAACTCATGTGGCAATAATAAAAAACCCTCATCAGGAATTTCAAAGCATTCAATCTTATTATGCTTTTTAGCGTCTAGTTCTGCATTAATATATTTTGCCAAGGTAGCACCAAGATGCACATCATAACTATTTGTACCTAAATTTTCCCGGTTGTAGGGTTCAATTTTAATGGTACCTTTTTCCATTTCTTCCAAAATTCTTTTGTCTGTTAAAATCATAGTCAATTGGTTAAACTAATAAATCATGTTAAAACGGCATTGAATTTATTCGAATGTGATTCGAAATAAGTTGAAACATTAAATTCAATTTTCTGCCATTACTTTTGTATTAACAACCGCAATATAAATCCTAATTCATCATTCAAAAAGTTTCACTTAAAGATGCCATTGTTTTATCAACAAGATATCAACGAAAACACGAAACTGGCAATCTGGAAAATTGAGGAAGATGAAGATTTTTTTAAAGATAGGCATTCAGTTGATTCGAATATTATTCATACAAAAAAGAGAATTGAACATTATGCTGGCAGGTATTTACTAACTTATTTGTATCCTGAATTCCCTTTTGATAAAATATTAATTTCTAAATCAAACAAACCATATTTGCAAAATCAAGTATTTCAATTTTCTATATCACACACTTCAAATTATGCTGCTGCAATTGTAAGTAAATCAAATAATGTGGGCATTGATATTGAGATAGCAAATGAAAGAGTGATGAAAATAGCGCATAAGTTTTTAAGTGACAATGAAATAGTAATTTTCGGTTTAAATAATCAAAATAATTTAAACTTATCAATTTCTTCAAGTGAGAAAAATTACAATGTAATTGACTATGATCAAATTAAACTTTTAACAATACTTTGGAGTTGTAAAGAAACCATTTACAAATGGTGGGGAAATGGGAAAGTTGACTTTAAGAAAATGATTACCATAGATTATTTTAAATTAGAAACCACCGGTAAAATAGATGCAGCTTTTACAGAGAGCAGTAATTCCAAGTTATCAAATCTTGAAATGGATTATAGACTATTTGATGATTTGTGTTTAACTTTTACTTGCTTATAAGTCTTAAACAAAAACTTGGTGAAATAATAAAACCAAAGTCTGTATTTAGGTTAAATTACAATACCAGTCTTACGCATTTAAATTTACTGCTACTTGATTTTTTTTGGTAGTAATAATCTGAAGACTCACCCCCAATATTAAATGTTATTTTTAGTTGAGCTGAATAAAAAAAATCAACTGGGATAGTATTCCCCCTATTATATATTTTTTGACTGAAAGGAGTAAAATTTGGGTATTCACTTCCTCTATACGAATACTCTAGACTTTTAAGTTTTCCCTCATTCTGAAAATAAACTGGATTGACGTAACCTATGATGCTAATATCATCCAAATAATCTGTAAATGTGTATCTAAAAAAAATTTCTGCGGAAACTTGTGTGGATTTATTTATTGAAACTTTCAACCCACCGCCTCCTCCAATGTTGATTTGTGTTAAATCATAGGGCTTTCTATCAGGATACGCAGCTAATCCCTGCCCTTCGGTACCATATTTCTGTAATTGCACTCTCTCACCTGTAGTACCATCGTGGGTAATAGGATTAAAACCGAATACTCCCGGACCGACAAATGCATAAGGGATAATCTTAAAATCATTTTCATTTAAAAAATCGTACTCAGCTGCTAAATTAACGTCCCATACAAAGCTTGAAAAATCTAAGTTTCTTTCCTTATGACTTGGTTTGTCGCTATTTCTATCATTTCCTCTGATACCTAGTCCTGAAATTGTAATACGACCTCTTAACTGATTGGAAAAATCATAGCTCCCACCAAAACTAACAGCAGGAGACAAGTCTTTTGGTGTTGGCATACCAACTAATTCACCAAAGTATGCACTCCACCCCAAAGCTGCCGAAAATCTGGTAGTTTGTGAAAAAGTTGAATTGGAAATAATAGAATAGAATATAATAAGAAAAAATAGTCTCATAGAAAAATTATAACACAAATGTAGTAAAAAAAATATAAGAACGCTATTTTCAAAATACAAATAAAATAACAATCAATAAGTCTGATGATTTTTATAACCACCTAAGGTGATAAAAAGCAGCATATAAAGCCCCTACCTGGACTCCATGTAATATTTTGCCTTCTTTTAAAAGTGTAATTATTTCATCCTTCGGATATACTACAATATCAATATCTTCAAATTTATCTAATTGTTGATTTACTAATTGTTTTGCTCCTGTTGCCAAGTATAAAAAAGCATAGTTATTATTTGTAGCAGGATTTGGTGCGGTTTTATAGAGCAAACTTACTTTGTCTATTACATATCCAGTTTCTTCCAATACTTCTCTAATTGCAGCATCTTCCGGATTTTCATTTGTATCTATAACTCCCCCAGGTAATTCAATTGTGGTTGTCTGTATTGCATGTCGGTATTGCTTTACCATTACAATTTCTTCATTTTCGGTAATCAAAACAACATTACACCAATTCGGAAATTCCAGGACATAATAGGGTTCAACTATTGTGCCATCGGGCATTTCACAATAATCTGCTCTTGCAATAAACCATTCATTTTTGACCACGTATTTTGAGGAATGTAATTTCCAAGTAAGATCTTTCATGTTATAAATTTACAACCAACCTTTTTGACTTTTCAAAGTTGTGATATGCGCAACATGGTGTTTTCCATGCCATGCATACAATCCCAATAAAACCCATAAAGTCATCTCTCGACCACTTTCGGGATGAATGATTTTTATTTGAAACTCTTCTTCTGTCAAATCTTTTATGGTATGCAACCAACGGATATGTAGTGCATGTAATAAAGTTACTGAAATATTTATTGGAACAGATTCAATATCATTTAATAAAGACCAGGCATTTTCATCATAAGGTTTTATAATTGGCATTTCTTCCGTTAATCCTAATTTAAAACGGATCATAGCATTCATGTGGCTATCAGCAACATGATGCACTAGTTGTTGCACTGTCCAACCTCCTTCCCTGTATGGAGTTTGAAGTTGAAATTCATCTAAACCCTGAACAGCCAGCTCTAATTCTTGTGGTAAAAATTGAATATCTAAAAACCATTTCTTTTTTTGCTCTGCAGAATATTCTACCGGTTCATATTTACCTATTGGATAACGAGGATCTGTCATAATGATTTTATTAATCTTCTCTTATGGAATGACCGGTTAAGTGTATAAAAACATCTTCGAGATTCGCTTGCTTTACTTCTTTGGGTCTTTCAAATCCTGTTGCAACCAAATCATCAATTAATTTATCGGGACTAGCAAGTGCAATAATATTTCCGCTATCAATAATGGCTACTCTATCACATAAAATTTCAGCTTCATCCATGTAATGGGTAGTTAAGATAACTGTTGTACCCATTTGGCGGATATCTAAAATTAAGTCCCATAAATTTCTTCTTGCTTGAGGATCTAAGCCAGTAGTTGGTTCATCTAAAAAAATGATTTTGGGTTTATTAATTAATGTTGTAGCAATACTGAATCGTTGTTTCTGACCCCCACTTAATTCTTTAAATTTTGCTTTTGCTTTATCCGTAAGATTTACTTTTTGCAACAATGCCATTGGTTCAATTTCTTCATTATATAAGCCTGCAAAAAGTTGTAATAATTCTACCAAATTCAGCCCTGGATAATACCCGCTTGTTTGTAATTGTACGCCAATAATTTTTTTGATTTCATTAGGATCTGTATCTAAATTAATTCCATCTACAAATACTTCGCCACTGGTTTTACTACGTAAGGTTTCTATAATTTCCAATGTGGTCGATTTTCCTGCGCCATTTGGTCCAAGCAATCCAAAAATTTCACCTTCATTTACTGAAAAACTGATGCCTTTTACAGCATGATAATCGCCATATTTTTTATGTAATTGATTAACTTGTATAATTGTTTTACTCATGGTTTATTTGCTTAAAGGAATACGAACACTTAAAGATTGTTGCTGTGGAATGATATTATTTGCATAACCCATTTTTTTATCAAAATACGAGGAGGACAACAACAGATTTTTCTCTGCCTGCACATTCAAAAATCCTCCAGTGCCGTTTAATACAGCACTTGTTCCAATTAACCACCAATTGATTTTTCCTTGATTGGTGGATATAAAAATATTTGCCAATGGCAATACAAAACCACCAGTAAAAGTTAGTATATCGGCTGCCGTTTTATTTGATTTGTACTTTTTAAAATAGTTATGGAGTTGTTGATCATTCAATTCATTAAAAAGAATATTTAATTTCGTTTTTCCAATGTATAACTTCCCATTGTAAACCAAGCCTGGCCTTGAAAGTGGCGGAATAAACGACAACCCTTTGGGGCTGTAATAATACAATTGCTCTTGTACTTTTTTTTGTGCAAAAATATGTATGCAACAAAAAAACAGACCAAGTATTAATACAATTTTTTTCACGAATTCAAATTGATATTATGTTTTTAAAATGAAAACCTATCATGAATGACAACTAATCAGCTTTAATGAAAGCATCTAATTCATCCATCATATTTTTACTGCCTACAAAAAAAGGAGTGCGTTGGTGTAATTCTGTAGGCTGTAAATCCATCACTCGTTGTTTTCCGTCAGTAGCCCTTCCACCAGCCATTTCTACAATAAATGCAAATGGATTGCATTCATACAATAAACGTAATTTTCCATTAGGTTTATCTGTTGTTCCGGGGTAAGTAAAGATTCCACCTTTAATTAAATTCCGGTGTACATCTGCAACCATACTGCCTATATATCTTTGGGTATAAGGTCCACCATCAGCTTTCGTTTTCTTTTGGCAACAAGTAATGTATTCTTTCACACCTTGTTCATATTGGAAAAAGTTTCCGTGGTTCACAGAATATATTTTTCCATCTGCTGGACATTGAATATCGGGATGACTTAAACTAAATTCACCAATTTGAGGATCAAGTGTAAAGCCATTGACCCCTCTTTTAGTTGCATAAACCAACATTGTTGATGAACCATAAATTACATAACCTGCAGCAACTTGTTTGTTTCCGGGTTGTAAAAAATCTTCTTTTGTACAAGGTATTCCTAATTTACTTACCCTTCTGTAAATGGAGAAAATTGTACCAATTGAAACATTAACATCAATGTTACCACTACCATCCAAAGGATCGAACATGCATATATATTTACTATTATTGCTTACCTCATCATCAAATACAACAATATCATCCAACTCCTCACTTGCAATACCTGCACAGCTAATACCATGTTTTAAAACGCCCATTAATTGATTGTTGGCATAAATATCTAGCTTCTTAACTTCTTCGCCTTGAACATTGGTTGTACCATAATCTCCCAAAATATCAACTAGTCCTGCTTTGTTAACTTCTACATTAATACGTTTTGAAGCAAGACCTATATCACGTAACAAACTGCTTAATTCTCCGGTGGCAGCAGGAAAACTTCTCATTTGCTGGATTGTAAATTCATCAAGTGTAAGTATATTTCTATTCACCATCATATCTTAATAATTTATGTAAAGATAAAGGGGCAGCATAAAAAAGAGACTAAATTTTAGAAACTTAAAGTAATGAGTGAGAAGAATCATTTTAATAATTTCAAATTTTATTAATAAAGTCTTGTGAAACCAACATTTATATTTGCTTCATATATCATTCAACATCATTTATGAAAGTTTTTAAGTTTGGCGGTGCCAGTGTAAATTCTATCGAAAGAGTTCAAAATGTTGCAAATATTATTCGTGATTATGGGGATGAATCTCTTGTAATTATTATTTCTGCCATAGGCAAAACAACCAATGCGCTTGAAAAAGTAGCTGAAGTTTTTTATGCAGGTAATAAGGATGAAGCATTAAATTTATTTAATGTTGTAAAACAACAGCATTTAAATACCGCTAAGTATTTACTAGTTACTGAAGCCAATGCTTGCAACAAACATTTAAATGATTTTTTCACTGAAGTAGAATGGTTGTTGCATGACAAACCAGTCAGAGATTTTGACTATTATTATGATCAGATTGTTTGTGTAGGTGAATTATTAAGCACAAGTATCATCAGTCATTATCTTAAAGAATTAAGTATTAAAAATAATTGGAAAGATGTAAGAGACATCATTAAAACAGATAATAATTTTAGGGATGCAGGAGTTGATTGGACAAAGACTGCGTTGATGTTAGATACAATGATGAAGGCACAAAATGAAAACCAGCAAATCATTGTAACACAAGGATTCATAGGTTGTACAGATGACAATGAAAGTACAACATTAGGCAGAGAAGGCAGTGACTACAGTGCAGCAATTTTTGCAAACTTACTAGATGCTGAAAGCCTTACAATTTGGAAAGATGTAGAAGGTGTTATGAATGCTGATCCTAAAGAATTTAAAGATGCACAATTAATTCATGAACTTAGTTTTAATGAGGTTATAGAAATGGCTTATTACGGAGCTCAGGTAATTCATCCAAAAACAATTAAACCGCTTCAAAACAAAGGCATCCCATTACTTGTAAAATGTTTTTTGAATACTTCATTACCCGGAACAATTATCTCCAAAAAACAGGTGAAAAATTTACCTCCAATTATTGTTGTTAAAGACAATCAGGTATTAATGCAATTACACAGTCAGGATTTTAGTTTTGTTGGAGAGGCACCAATGGCAGCACTTTATAAAATGTTTGCCGAAGTAAAAGTGAAACCAAACTTAATACAAACGGGTGCTATCAGCGTGCAAATTTGTTTGGATGACAGACCAGAAAAAATTGAACAATTAGCAACCACAGCAGCTTCTATTTTTAATGTACAAATTGAAAAAAATTTAAAGCTATTAACAATAAGACATTATACAAATGAAGTTTTTGAGAAATTAACAGAAGACAAAAAAATTATTTTAACACAAAGAACGCCAACAACAATTCAAGTATTGTATAGTGCATAACAATTTTGATAAGTGCAATATGAATTTATTTTAATTCTCTACATCTATAATTATGTATGAATCAGTAATATAATAATCTTGTATTTTAGAGAATTTGAAACTTTGTGAAGTTATTTTTATATCGCCAATTTGAATACTAAGTAAATAGATTTAAATGTAAAATTTTAAATAGCATCAAAACAAGACTGCTCAAAATTTATTGAGCAATACTAAGCATTTTTTAATCTTATGGATTTGATGATTTAGGAAATAAAATTGACAAAACTAAACCCACAAATTAGGAGGATAGGAACCATCAGCAATTAATTTGGTGATACTATCTTGAACCACAGGTGCATCTTCTTTGTACGTAACTCCAAACCATTGCGCAGAAGTAGGGATTACTTTAACACGACCTAAATTTGATTTAACAACCTTATCAACTATTAATGGAATAAAAAACTCACCTTTAGGATTGTTTATCTCTGCGTCTAAGAATTCACCAAAAAAGCCATTACATTGCTCTATAAAATTTGGATGAAAACCAAAAAAATTCATACTTACACTTGCATCTTCACTTACTTCATGTAAGCCATTTTCATCCTCATAAGTAATAATGCCTTCAGTATTTCTATAAATTTTTGTACGCTCATTGATATCTACCAAGTTACCATTTATATCTACATTACAAACTCCTCTGCTCACACTACCATTGTCGCTCAATGTTTTTTTCAATTCATATCCAATGATTGCATAATTGTTTTCAGAAACTTCATTTGTCAGAAATTGATATGCTTTTACAAAACCATCCTGACCATAAAAATCATCTGCATTAATTACCGCAAAAGGCTCATTCACTTTGTCCTTGCAGCATAAAACAGCATGTGCGGTACCCCATGGTTTTTTTCTTTCTTCCGGAATATTTCTTTCCCCAACATAACTATCTAATGATTGAAACACATAGTCTATTTTTATTTTTCCTTGCAACTTTTTACCAAAAGCGTCTTGGAACATGTCATAAAACTCTTCTCTGATAATAAAAACGACTTTACTAAAACCAGCTTTTATTGCATCATAAATACTATACTCCATGATAGTTTCACCACTTGGACCAAAACTTTGTACTTGTTTCATACTGCCATAACGGCTAGCCATACCCGCTGCTAAAATTACTAATGTTGGTTGCATATTATTTTATTTGAACTTTGCAAATATAACAGGATAAAAAATTTACCAAAAAATGAACCTTGATACCAATCAAATTAAGCTGCAGTCAATACTTGATTTGTGCGAAAACGTAGCGAAAGCAGATGTGTTACGTTTGGATTTAATACACCCTATTATAAGCGGCAATAAGTGGTTTAAATTAAAGTATCAGATCGAAGAAGCAAATGCTTTAAAACATACTACTATTGCTACTTTTGGAGGGGCATATAGCAATCATATTGTAGCAACTGCTTTTGCTTGTAATACTCTTGGATTGAATAGCATTGGTTATATCAGAGGTGAAGAACCGAAATCATTTTCTCATACACTTCAAAAAGCAGTTAGTTTTGGAATGCAATTAAAATTTTTAAGCAGAGAAGATTATAAAGAGAAAGAAAAAATAAAACTTGCTGGAAATTATTTTTACTGGATTGAAGAAGGCGGTTATAGTATACTTGGAGCCAAAGGGGCAAGTGAAATATTACAACAAGTTGATACAAGCGAATATTCTCATATCCTTTGCAGTTGCGGAACTGGAACTATGATGGCGGGTTTAATTACAGCGGCATTACCACATCAAACCACTATTGGCTTTAGTGCTTTAAAAGGGAACTTTGAACTCGAAGAAAATATTTTAAAAATCATTCCAGTTGCCTCTAAGAACAAGCCTTACAAAATAATTCATGATTATCATTTTGGTGGATATGCAAAGCAAACTAAAGAACTTATTAGATTCATGAATTTCATTTATAACAAAACACAAGTACCAACAGATTTTGTTTACACTTCCAAGTTAATATATGGCGTAATTGATTTATGCAATCAAAGCTATTTTTCAAAAGTCAGTAAATTACTAATCATACAAAGTGGAGGGTTACAAGGCAATTTATCTTTACCAAATGGCACTTTAAGTTTTTAATAATCACCAACTCATTATCTTTGAATGTATGAAATTTATCAAAGTAATTGGATTGGTTTTGATGATTGTATTTTCAAGTTATTTGGCTCAATCACAAGATACATTACCAAAATTCAGTGCCAGATTACTCAATAAAAATATGGTACAAATCAGTTGGAATAATAATTTCAAAAATTTGGTACAACTTACAGTGCAAAGATCTTTAGACAGTATATCACATTTCAGAAGTATCTTTTCTTCTGAATCACCACAATTGCCACAGAATGGGTTTATAGATAAAAAAAATCCTATTGGGGTCAAAGTATATTATCGAATTCTTTATGTATTTGAAGGAGGAGCCTATTTTTTCACAAAAAGTAAGCAACCTTCAATATTTAATGCTGAAACTTTAATTCCAACTGCACCTGAACTGATTTCAAAAAAAATCTCAGCAGAAATTTCAACTCCAATAATTCAGCCAATAAAAATAACGCCCGAAGCAATAAAAATTGAAAAGCCACTCATCATAATTTACAAAAAGACCAGGGATTCAATTGTGAATAAAATTGAGGCAAGCCAGTTAAAAAAATTCAAGGATTCTATTGCTAAGAATTCAAAAGATACCTTGCAAATAAATCTTGTTGCTAATGAAATAATCATTAAACCCTTTGTACCAATAATTGTCTGGAAAGCTTCTATTTATTTGTTTACCAACGAAAAGGATTTCATTCAATTATTACTTCCTCTTGCAAAAAAAACAAAATATAAAATTTTATTTTTTGATGAATTTGGAAAAAGTATATTTCAAATTGAACAAGTAAAGGAAAGTGATTTAATTATAGACAAATCTAATTTCCGAAAGGCAGGATGGATATTTTTTGAACTATATGAAAATGATAAATTGAAAGAGAAAAATAAGTTTTTTCTGAAAATTGATTAGTTTTTTTAAGAACCATTTGACACCGGTTTTATTGCATCAATATATCTACATCAAATACCTCTTTGAAATTTTGAAGTACTTTCTTTTTTACTTCTTCATAATCAAGTTCATACCCAAGCTCTTTTGCAAGTGATGTAACTTGTTTATCCTTTATTCCACAAGGCACAATTTTATCAAAGTATTTTAAGTCTGTATTTACATTAAAAGCAAATCCGTGCATTGTAATCCAACGACTACATTTAATACCCATTGCACATATTTTTCTTGCTTTTCCTTCCAGTAAAGGATCAAGCCAAACACCAGTTTCCCCTTTGCTCCTATCACCATGTAATCCATAATCAGCAATGGTTTTAATTATTACTTCTTCTAAATTTCTAAGATACCAACCCAAATCTGGTTTAAATTTTTCAAGATCAAGTATTGGATAACCTACAATTTGTTGGGGTCCGTGAAAAGTGATATCACCACCACGATTGATATGAAAATATTCGATGGCTTGAAGTTGTAAATCATTTTCACTAATTAATATATGCTCTTTCTTTCCACTTTTACCCAAAGTATACACAGGCAAATGTTCTACAAAAAGTAAACTATTTTTTGTAATACCATTGCTATTATTTGTAGAAGATTTTGCTTGTACATTTTGAAGTAACAATGCTTCTTGGTAATCCCACACTTCTTTGTATGAACGCAATCCTAAATCTGTAAAAAGCACTTGTTGTTGCATTGTGTAAAAGTAAGCATCCAATTTAATATTCTGTAGCAAGTGTAAGATTGTATCTGCTAAAAGTATTGTTTTCAGTACTTTTGTTTGTAAATAAATGTATGCAAGTAAAAATTGAAGAAAGCTGGAAAAATGTTTTACATCATGAATTTACTGCGCCATATTTTTCACAAATTACGGAACATTTAAAAATTGAACGGGATTTAAACAAAGTAATTTTCCCACCAGGATCACTCATTTTTAATGCATTTGATAAAACTCCTTTTGACAAACTAAAAGTTGTAATTCTTGGTCAGGATCCTTACCATCAGCCAAAACAAGCCATGGGATTATGTTTCAGCGTTCCCGATAATGTACCACCACCAAGATCCTTACAAAATATTTTCAAAGAATTACAATCAGACATAGGAATGCCAATACCAAATAATGGTGATTTAACACAATGGGCAGCTCAAGGCGTACTTCTATTAAATACAGTTTTAACTGTAAGGCAAAGCGAACCCGGCAGCCATTCAAGAATTGGTTGGTTAAATTTTACAGATGCGGTTATAAAAAAAATATCTGATAAAAAAAGTGGTGTTGTGTTTTTACTTTGGGGTAAATATGCACAAGAAAAAAAGACATTGATTGATGCAAGTAAACATTTTATCTTAGAGGCGGCACACCCATCACCACTATCTGCACACAATGGATTTTTTGGTTGCAAACATTTTAGTAAGACGAATACATTACTTGTTCATCAAGGAAAAAATGCAATTGATTGGAGTACAACTTAATTATTATTTCAAATGAAAAAAATATTTTACAACCTAGGTCAAATACTGTTAAATATTTTCGCTAGAATATGGGCGTTATGGGGTTTGATTAGTTTTGTTTCAACATTCTTAATCATCATTATTCCTGCACTGCTTACTTACTTTGTATCCGATCCAAAAGGGCAAACTCTGTTTATAAAAATTGCTAAAATATGGATGGATATTTGGCTACTTCTGATCCTTTGTCCACTTAAAGTAAAAGGTAAAGAGCATTTTGCAAACGGAGAAACATATATTATTACTTTCAACCACAACACTTTGTTAGATGTTCCAATCACATGCCCATACATACCCGGCGCTAATAAAACTATTGCAAAAAAAAGTTTTACGAAAATTCCTTTATTCGGATTGTTTTATAGCAAAGGTGCTGTGCTTGTAGATAGAAAAAACCCTGCCAGCAGAATTAAAAGTTATGATGAAATGAAAAAAACTTTGTTCCAAAAAATACACATGTGTATTTTTCCGGAAGGCACCAGAAACAGAACAAAAGAACCATTAAAAAGCTTTTATGATGGTGCTTTTAAATTGTCAGTTGACACAAAAAATGCGATTATACCCACATTACTTTTTAATACAAGCAAAGCAATGCCTAATAATAAATTTTTCTACTTATTACCGCACAAATTAGAAATGCATTTTTTAGAACCGATTGCTCCTGAAAACCTTTCTAGTGCTGAATTAAAAGAGATTGTGTTTGAAAAAATGTGGAGTTATTATATAAAAAACAAATAGCGTTTACTGATTACTAAATGTTCTGTTTCTATTTATTTTTAAGTCTCTTAAAATGCCACTTTTTGGACTTATTGCTATACTAAAAGATTTAAACAATCCAACCGGAGTGATATTAATTGCTAATTGCCAACAATGCATTTCTCTTGTAACAAACATGCTGAACTGTTGTAAATTCATATTTGACAAATCATAATAACCTGTTCCTCCTGCTTTCCATTTGGGCGACAAACTAAAATCCCCATTAAAATTGATGCTACTAAAAGTGGAAGTAGTAAAGCCCGAATAATCTGGCAACAAAGTCCTGTTAAAGGAAAAAGAATAAGACAAATCAATCCGCCAGGGAATATTAAAATCTGTAAACTCAGCAGGATTTTGTCGGGCATAATCTAATTGTCTTTGTTGTTCGTCTGGCGTCATTGTTGGATCATTTGGCAATCGTTGTTTATCCTTTTTTTCATCTTTTGGTTTACTTTGAAAGTTGGTGCTCATTGCTACACTTCCACTTGTAACTCTTCCGAGTTTACCCTGAGAAAATAATAAAGAATTTTTACGAACCCCATATTTATCTACATCGTAAGGAGTCATATTTGCGTTGGCAGTGATATTAATTTTTTCAAATAAAGTACTTCTCAAATAAAAATTAAAGTCGCCCAATGCAAAACTATCAGCCATTAAATTATATGAAGAACTAAATCCAAATCCATCAATTAATTTTACTTTTTTTACTGCTTTTTCAGAAGTGTCTTTTTTATCCCTAACCTTCATTTCTAAAAGATTGTCAATACCAAAACTGATACCTCCAAAATTTCCTTCAGAAAATGAACCATACAACCCACCATCATATTTTGAAACCCTGATTGTTCTCCCTGAAGTATCTACTTTTAAATTATAAAAATCTTTACTCACCAAATCAGGTTTATAATTCAATCCAAAACTTGGTCTTATTTCGTGTCTTATTGCTTTTAAATTTCCTTTCTTAAATTGATAGGTCCCAAATATTCGGGTGTTGGCACTCACACCAAAACTCATGTTACTTTGTGTATAAAATCCACGTTGAACTATAGTATTTACCAAACTGTCTTTATTATTCCATTCTCTAATAATTCGTTGCCCAAACCAACGATTTTGAAATGAAACAGAAGGCGAAATGGTAATTGGACCTAATGATGGCAAAGACAATGAAATTGGAATATTGTGATCCATTCCCCATTGCAATGTATCTAACAATTTGGCTACATTGAATGTACTATCATAAAATGAAATTCTATTTTGAAAACTTGTACTATAACCAACTCCCAATTTTTCATACCACTTTGGAGATCCAACTGCTTCTTTCTTTTGAAACGGATACAGAGTAACAACGTTAAATGAGCCTGTTGGCAAACTCAAATTCACCAATTTCGTGTTGTTATTTTGATCATGATTTAAGTTGAGTGACAAATTGTATTTTCCATCCCAGGTTTTGCTATAAGCAACAGAAGACTGTAACTGATTATTAAAATTTTGAAAGGGATTGTTTAAAATATTACGATTGAATTTTGTACTTCCAAAATTTACATTAGCACTCAAATTAGTTCCCGGTCTTGATTTAGAGTCACGTGAATGACTCCAATTGATCATGTAAGAAGATGACTGCGAAAATTCTTCTGCAGCTTTGTAACCACCACGATATAAAGTTTTATTTTTTTGAATAGCAATATTCAATGCACCGCTGTAACGATAACGTCTTAAGTATTTGGGGTTAAAGTTTAAGTTCCATCCACCATAACTATAAATGTTCATGCGGGTTGTAATATCCAGATAATCATTGATGACTTTATAATATCCCAAACCTTCCAAACCCAATCCAAAATCCTCACTACTAGTAAATGTTGGCACTAAAATTCCGGAATGTCTACCACGGTTTAAAGGATAAATTCCGAAGGGAATATAAATAGGCACAGGAACACCCTCAAACTCAGGATGTGTGGGTCCGCTTACACCAATTTTATTATTGATGATTTTCATTTTTTTTGTTCGAAAAACAAAATGAGGCGTATCTAAATTACAAGTTGTAAAAGTTCCTCTGTATGCAAAAACAACATTACTATCCGCTTTTTTTAGCTTTTGTGCATTTACAAATAGTTCTCCTTCCTGATAATAAGTATTGTGTGTAATTCCCTTTTGTGATTTCAAGTTATAGGTGATACTATCACTTAGTGTAGTCATTTCACCTTGTTTAAACTTTGTTTTATTGAGAGAATTGGCAGATGTATCTGCTGAACCGCTTGCTTTTACTTGTTGTTTATCTTGTTGATATGCAATTTTTGCAGCTTCCAATTCAATATCCTGATAAGTTGTTTTTGCTTTGCCATACAAAATAAATTCTTTGGTGCTGATAATTAACACTCCTGAATCTTCTGCAGTGTATTCAATTGGGGCTTCTATGGAATCTTTTGAAAAGGAAAGTGTATCTTTTGTTAAAACTAATTTTGTATTGGAATTTTTTTTAATACTATCTGTACCTGAAGTAATTAATTTTTGTATTGGAATAGTATCTTGAAAAGATGTTAAAAAAACTCGAAAATTTTCTTTCTTCACTGAACTTGCAGTTATATGGAACGATATTAGCAATAATACCGCCATCATATTGATGGCGAATATTTTTTTTACAGTAAGTTTGTCGAAATTGCTCATAGTGATTAAGGCAAAAATAAGCGCTAATTAACAAACGAAATTTTAATACATACTTTTAACTAATTGATATGATGTTTAAAAAAATTACTGCATCCGTTTTACTAACCGTATTTGTTATTTGCAGTTCAGCTTTTGTTATTGAAAACCCTACTTACGTTCAAAAGCAAAAACTCAGAAGAATTGTAATAGATGCGGGTCATGGAGGTAGTGATTTTGGTGCTTCCGGAAAATATTCTCATGAAAAAGACATCTCTTTAGCAGTTGCTTTGGCATTGGAAAAAGAAATCAATGCACAGATTCCCGATGTAGAAGTATACATGACAAGAACTACGGATATTTTTGATCGTGTTACTGAAAAAGCAAATAAAGCCAATGCAGCAAAAGGCGATTTATTTATTTCAATACATTGTAATGATGCAGGGCCTATCAGACATAGTGAATTTATTGGTTACAAAACAGAAACTTATTACAAAGGGAAAGGAAAAAATAAAAAGAAGGCTACACGTAAGGTAAAACAATACAGAACCTATACTACATCAAATCCTGCAAAAGGAACAGAAACATTTATTTGGGGTTTAAATAAAACTGATGCCAAAGAAAAAGCATTGCGTGACCATGAGGATATGTTTTTAGACAGTATTTCTGCAAGAGAATTGCAAGACTTTGATCCAAATGATCCTGAAAAAGCAATTATCTACAACATAAAAACAAAACAATATTTTGACAGAAGTGCAAGACTTGCACTAACAGTTGAAGAGGAGTTTAAAAAAACCGGCAGACCAAGCAGGCAAGCACAACAAAGAGGAAAAGGCATTTGGGTATTGCAAGCAGTTGCAATGCCTGCAATATTAGTAGAAACAGGCTTTTTGAGTAATCAAGAAGAGGAAGATTACCTTAATAGTGTTGTTGGTCAAAAAGAAATTGCAGAGGTGATTACCAATGCTGTAAAGAGATATAAATATACTTTAGAAACAAAAGGTATTAATCCGGGCAGTATGAATACTGAAGTTGTGAATTCAAATAAGTAAGCAGAATATTTATTTAAAGATTAAAACTTCAAGTGTCTTACTGTTGCACCATTATTGATGAGTTGCTTCAAAGAATCAATACCTATTTTAATGTGCCTTTCAACAAATTCTGTCGTAATTTTTGAATCACTTGCTTCTGTTTTTACACCTTCTGGCACCATTGGACTATCACTAACTAGTAGCAATGCACCGGTTGGAATTTTATTGTAAAAACCTACCGTAAAGATTGTTGCCGTTTCCATATCAATAGCATAAGCCCGCACTTTTGTAAGATAATTTTTAAAATCTTCATCGTGCTCCCAAACGCGTCTGTTTGTAGTATAAACTGTTCCTGTCCAATAATCCACTTTGTAATCTCTAATTGTTGTTGAAATGGCTTTTTGCAAGGCAAATGCAGGCATTGCAGGAACTTCAGGAGGAAAGTAGTCATTACTTGTCCCCTCGCCTCTTATTGCTGCTATTGGAAGAATTAAATCGCCTAATTTATTTCGTTTTTTCAACCCCCCGCATTTACCTAAAAACAATACTGCTTTTGGAGTAATTGCAGCAAGCAAATCCATAACAGTTGCTGCACCCGGACTACCCATGCCAAAATTGATAATTGTAATCCCATCAGCAGTTGCACACTGAAAAGGTCTGTCTTTCCCTACCACTTCTACTTTATTCCATTTTGCAAATAAATCTACGTAATGACTAAAATTGGTTAGTAAAATATATTCACCAAAATTTTCCAATTTTTCACCTGTATATCTAGGCAACCAATTGTTTATAATTTCTTCTTTTGTCTTCATAATTTATTAGTTTACTTTGTTAAGTTCTAACCTAATAGCAGCATCGTTTCTGTAAAAAGCAATGATGATTCATTTTAGATAATCGGTAAAAATAAACTTTTTATTTTATTAGCATGATTAAAATTGATTACCCGGTACCTGCATTCAAAATCAAAACAGAGAGTCAGCAAGAATTTATATTTGATACCAACAGAAAAAAATGGGTTTTATTGACGCCTGAAGAATGGGTCAGACAAAATTTTTTGCAATACTTAATACAAACAAAAAAGTATCCAGCTTCCTTAATTAGTGTAGAAAGAGAAATTAATGTAGGAGAACTAAAAAAAAGGTACGATGTACTAATTTATAAAAACGATAAACCTTGGATGATTATAGAATGCAAAGAAATGGAAGTAACACTTTCAGAAAAAACAATACTTCAAATATTAAATTACAACCAAAGCTTAGATGTTGCATTTTTAATAATAACAAATGGAAAACAAACATTCGGAATTGAGACATCAACGAAAAAATATTTATCAATTATCCCAGAATATAAATAAATTGATTTGCAAATATTATTGCCAATCAATTTTTACATTTCTTAATTTCAATAATTGATTTGCCTCTTTCATATTCAGGATTTTTATTCAATTTAAAGTACAAATATCATTAGCTAAAAAAATCTACTTTTTCAACAAAAGAAAAATATTTATACAATTCAAAAAGAGATTATTCATCTCCCGTTTGAAATTATTAACTTCTTTAGTTCATCATTATAACCTGAATGGTGTATCAAATTTTCAAGCGTCAAATGCATTCTGTAATTCCAGTAATGTTTAGGATTTGCAGGGATATTAATTCTTTCTTCATTTGGGTTTTCTTTTCTGATTGCATCATCAATTCCTAATAAATCCTGCAATTGAAATATACTCCACATTGCAGGAGAAGCAAGATGTTGCGTAACAATTGCTTTATTAATCCATGGTTCACAAAAAATTGGAGCAATGCCCAAATAACCAAGTTCACTAGTATAAAATTGCTGCGTTATTTCTTTATCTTCTTCCCACCAACCTCTTATGGTACTCATGTCATGTGTACTTGGGGTTACAACGCTTAAATAACATGCGTCTTTGGGATTAAAGAATAGTTTATCCGTATCTTTTGGCATTCTTTGAATTTCCAAACTTAACAACCCTAATTGTTTCATCACATCCGGAACACAAGCTGGTACCATTCCCAAGTCTTCGCCACAAACCAACATATTGGTTACCCGCTTTAAGTAAGGCAATTTTTGTAACGCTTCTTTTCTCCATAAATCATCTTGACGACGAAAGAAATAATCATTGTATAAATTTTTCAATTTTTGTTGTTGCTCTTGATCCAGATATTTAAATGAAGATGTTTGCTCTATTCCAAATCTGAAATGGAATTCTGTTCCATTTGATTGTTCTACTTCAAATAAAATAATGTTGCTAATTAAATCAAAAATACCTTGAAGTAATTTTTTATTATGGTCAGATGATTCTAAAAACTCAAAATATTTCTCTACTTGTACTTGTGTAGAAAATTCATTTTTAAGTGTATAAAGTTCAACCCCATCATCATTTAAAAATGTTTGTTTTACCAATTCATTGTCATATCCAAAAACTTCCCACAATATTTTTTCATTGATAAAAGGCTTTGTAAATCGGTTGATATCAAACACAATCTTATGCTCCAAAAATTCATTGCCATGAATTGGAATACAAGGAACAAAATGCCCCATAATTCCTTCAACAGCATGGAAGGGGATGCTCCAAATTCTAAAAAAACCAAGAATATGATCAATTCTAAAAGCATCAAAATAATCACTCATTTGCTCAAATCTTTGTTTCCACCACGTAAACCCATCTTGCTTCATACGCAGCCAGTTGTAAGTTGGGAAGCCCCAATTTTGGCCCTTTACAGCAAAATCATCTGGTGGTGCACCAGCCTGAAAATCAAGATTAAATAATTCGGTTTGCTGCCACGCATCTGTTCCATATCTATAAACTCCAATAGCAATATCTCCTTTCAAAACGATTCCATTTGAATGAGCATATTCTGTTGCTTCTTTCAATTGCAAATGCAAATGATACTGCATAAAATAATGAAACCCGATTGCTTCTGAATGAGCAATTAATAATTTATCTATTTCAGCCTGATTATATTCACCATGGTGTGGCCATTCATGAAAATGTGCTGTTCCATATTCATCCCTCAGATAACAAAACACAGCATACGGTGTTAACCAACTTTTATTTTTTTCAAAATAATTTTGATAAGATTTACTTTTAAATGTTTCAGTTTTTTGAAGTGAATATATTTTATTCAAATATTTTAATTTGGCTTGAATTACTTCTTTATAATTAAGCTCAATTGTATTATTTAATATTATTTTTTCAACTTCAATTTCGTTTATTAAACTTTTATATTTAGGATTGATAACATCAAGTAAGTTGATATAAATTGGATGTAAAGCAAATGCCGAAATTGCTGCATATGGGTATGAATCTGTATTAGTCATTGTTGCAGAGGTATCATTAACTGGAAGAATTTGAATCATTTTCAATCCTACAAGCTTACTCCAGTCTACTAAAAGTTTTAAATCTGAGAATTCACCAATGCCAAAGCATGATTGACTTCTGAGGCTAAAAACCGGAATTGCAACCCCTGCACCTTTCCAGGTTGTATTCGGGAAAACTGCAAAAGCATCGTTAACAATTGTATGTTTTGATGAGGCTAATGAATCATTTAAAACCCGATTTTCTCCTCCTTCAAATTGAATGAATTTGTTTTCTATTAGGTTATAAATTCCATACTTATATACAATAGGAAATTGTTCTTTTGAAAAATCCAAATCAACAGAATAATGTACCTCTCCTTTTTTTCGTTGCATTACAACAACTTTCTCTAAATTCCAATTACCCAAAACCTTTGAGCTACCAATGATACAAATTGACTGACCTTCTAATAGCAATGGTGCTTTTACATTAAAGGTGTGTGTAATTTTTCCGGATCGCTTTTTTTTTAATGATGTATTATTCGACTTCAACAAAACTTTTTCGAATGGAACGGTATAAAATGCATTTTCAACAAAGCCGGCAGAATTCCAAGCATCTATCATTAACAATTGATTGGCAGAGCAGGCAGTATTGAAATATTTATCATAACCCCAGTCAAATGAAATTGTACCATCAAATTCTTTTAAGAAATAATTGTAAGTAATGATTTCATCAACCAAATTTTTTTTATTTAAAGTGAGCGTTGTTTGCCAGTGCTCATGATTAAAATATTGCAATGGCATTGCTTTTTCAAGATCATTATTTCCTAATAATGGATGATTACCAGTAACAAATATTGTTTGACCGTAATGAGTTGTATACTTTAATTGAAAGGTTATTGTCAATAAATCTGTAATTAAATCTTGTTTGCCAATTTGTTTTTTTTGCCGTCCAATTTTCTCGATGGAAGATGGAGTATTTTTTACAGCATTTGTTTTAAATTTTGAGGAAGTAGTAAGTTCAGTTTTAGTAGTATTAGTCCTTTTATCCCTCTCAAGTGTAGTATATTTTGTTTCAGCTAGTTTGGCAGAATCTCTACTCATGAAATCACTTAATAACTCTTTTTCTAAGTTAATTTCATTAGAATTAATATAGTTTTTTTGCTTATTGCTAATAAATTTTATTGTTGATTTTAATTTAGAATTAGCCATTTCTTAGGATTCAATGATTTATTTAAAACCTGTTTTTTATACATAAAATTAAGAAAACTGTACGTGATTATTAATCATTAGATATTTTATGGAATGTTACTCTATAACATTTTTTACAAAACAATAAGAAACAAAAACCAATAATCTGTCTTGTTATTTTGGGATAATAAAAATTATTGCTTAGAAAAATCAATAATTAAATTTATTTTTACGTCTCAAATTATTGTATGAGTCGAAAGGGGAAAGTTTTGGTAGCAATGAGTGGTGGTATAGACAGTACTGTAACGGCTTTAATGCTTCATCATGAAGGTTATGAAGTTGTTGGCATTACAATGAAAACCTGGGATTATGCAACTAGTGCGGGTACAAACTCCAAAAAGGAAACGGGCTGCTGTAATGTTGATAGCTTTAATGATGCAAGAATGGCTGCCGTACAAAATGGGTTTCCTCATTTTATTTTAGATATCAGAGAAGAGTTTGGAGACTTTGTAATAGAAAATTTTGTAGATGAATATATAGCAGGTCGTACGCCCAACCCTTGTGTCATGTGCAATACACATATTAAGTGGAGGGCATTATTAAAAAGAGCAAATGCGCTGGATTGTGATTTCATTGCTACAGGACATTATGCTACTGTGAACAAAACAAATGAAGGTAGGTATTATTTGACCAAAGGATTGGATGAAACAAAAGACCAAAGTTATGTTTTATGGGGATTGGATCAGGAGTTGTTGAGTAGAACAATTATGCCATTAGGAACATACAGAAAATCTGCCATCAGACAAATGGCACATGATATGGGTTATCCGGAATTAGCAAAGAAAAATGAAAGTTATGAAATTTGTTTTGTGCCTGATAATGATTACAGAGGCTTCTTAAAAAGACGGGTTGATGGGCTGGAAGAAAAAGTTGCAGGAGGTTTTTTTATAGATAAATCAGGAAAAAAATTAGGAACACACAAAGGATATCCATTTTATACCATTGGACAAAGGAAAGGCTTGGATATTGCATTGGGCAAACCTGCATTTGTTACTGCAATTTATCCTGATACAAATACTGTTGTTCTTGGGGACGAAAGTGATTTGGATAAGAACGACATGTTTGTTTCTAAAATAAACTGGGTAAAATATGATGGTATTACAGAAGGCATGGAAGCTATAACTAAAATCAGATACAAAGACAAAGGAGCATTAAGTAATTTATACACTTCTGATTCAGGAATTAATGTAAAATTTTATGAGAATGTGAAGGGAATTGCGCCTGGACAAAGTGCTGTTTTTTTTGAGGGTAATGATGTGATTGGAGGTGGAATTATTCAAAGTGGCAGTTTATTTGGAATATAATAAGACAAGGTATTTCAAAGAATTTTCCTAAGTAAAATAGGATTCTTTCAGATCAATTGTCTTGTAAGGATTAATCATTTATCTTTCAATTTTAATTTAAATAATGAAATATCAATTACACTTTTTTCTACTCTTTTTTATTGCGCTTGCAATTGGTTGCAGTAAAACTGAGACGATAAGCGGAGTTACGATAAGTGATATTTACCCATTAAAACCAGGAAAAGTTTTTTATTATCGTTTAGACTCAACTGTACTTGCCAATTTCAATCAAAATCTTGTGGTACATAGTTACAATGCAAAGGATTCTGTAGACAATGAATTTGTAGACAATGAAGGCAGAAAATCATTCATAATTTTCAGGTATTTGAGAGATACATTAAATACGAAATCATGGACATACACAGCTACTTATGTAGCCACTTTTGATGCAAATCGAATAGAATATGTTGACAACAATCTTCGTTTTGTTGTATTAACCAACTTACCAAAAGAAAACAACACATGGAAAGGAACACAATATATTAATTCTATTTTACCCTCTCCTTTAGCATATTTTAATAACTGGGATTTTCAGTATCAAAATATTGGTCAACCTTTCAATGTTCGTAAAGGTATTATACAAGATACTTATACCGTATCTCAGCAAGATGAAACGCTACCAACTGGCACACCTTTCAATATAAATAACTATCATGAACGTAGCCTCAGCAAAGAAGTTTATGCAAATGGCATTGGATTGATTTATAAAGAATTTCTACGTTGGGTGAAACAACCCGGTATATATTATCAAGAAGGAAGCTACGGCATAAAACTAAGTTTAATAGATTACAAATAGTATTGAAAACCTTTTACAAATACGAATTTTAGCATGAAAAAAAATTTACTTCTACTTATTATATTATTTTCTTTTTTTCATTCAAATGCACAATTCAGTAAGTACATTATCAAATTTAAAAACAAAGGAACTAGTCCTTATAGTATTTCAACACCTTCAAATTATTTATCAGTTCGCGCAATAACTAGAAGAACAAACTATGGTATTACAATAGACAGCAGTGATTTACCAATTACACCAAGATATATTGATAGTGTAAGATTAGCTGGTACTGTGACAATTTTAAATTCGTCCAAATGGTTAAATCAAATTTCTATTCAAACAACTGATAATACTGCATTGGCAAAAATCAATGGCTTCTCATTTGTACTAAGCGTAACAGGCATTGCAGCAAAAACTACAAATACTGATATCATAATTCCTAAAAACAACAAATTTTCAAGTGAAGAAATCAAAGAATCAACATATACCTCAAAAACAACCAATACACAAGATTATTTCAGCTACGGTAATACTTATAACGAAATCCATTTGCACAATGGAGAATTTTTACACAATATTGGCATGAGGGGACAGAACATGATGGTTGCAGTTTTAGATGCAGGCTTTTACAATTACACTTCATTAAAAGCTTTTGACAGTATTAATGCCAATAACCAAGTGTTACAAACATGGGATTTTGTTGCAAGAGAAGCTAGTGTTGTAGAAGATGACAGCCATGGCATGAGTTGTTTAAGTACTATTGCAGGCAATATCCCTGGAACCTTTATGGGTAATGCCCCTAAAGCAAATTTTGTTTTATACAGAACGGAAGACGCTCCAACAGAATATCCAATTGAAGAGCATAACTGGGCTTGCGGTGCAGAAAGAGCAGATAGTATTGGAGCAGATATTATTTCATCATCATTGGGTTACACAACCTTTGATAATAGTAGTTTAGATTATACTTATGCCAATATGAATGGCAATACTACTATCTCAGCAAAAGCAGCGAAATTTATCAGCAGAAAAGGTTTACTAGCTTTTGTTGCAATGGGAAATGACGGAGCAAACAGCTGGAAATATTTGTCAACTGCTGCAGATGCTGATAGCATAATCAGTGTAGGTGCAGTAAATACTTCAGGCGTTATTGGAAATTTTTCTAGTTATGGCCCGTCATCTGACGGAAGAATTAAGCCTGAAATGAGTGCCGTTGGTGTAAGTGCTTATGTACAAAACTCCAATAATACAATCGGTGCAGGTAATGGAACTTCTTACGCTACACCAAAAATGGCAGGGCTTGGAACCTGCTTGTGGCAAGCATTTCCCGAGAGCAATAATATGGCAATCAGAAATGCATTGATAAAAAGTAGTAGTATTTTTTCAACACCAAATGACAGAATTGGATATGGTATTCCAAATATCAAAAATGCTTTTATTATTCTACTAAATAGTTATGCAAAAATTACTGCTGCAACAATTACTAACTGCAAAACAACAATATCATTCAAAAGCAAAGATGTTGGTTTTATGAAATATGAAATTGAGCGGTTAATCCCGGGTCAAACCGCTTACACAAAAATTGCCAATATGCAGGGCTCTGGTACAATTCTTAGTAATAAAACATATACTTATATAGACACGTTGAATAATGTTTCAGCAGGCACAATTAAATATCGCATCAAACAAACAATTGATACTGCAAATGCAGCAACCAGCTTCACCTATTTTGATTCAGTTTCTGTAAATCTAACTAGCGCATGTATTGCTACTCCTGTTGTTAATGTAAATACAGCAACAGATAAAATTACTATTTTACCCAACCCTGCAAAAGATTATTGTGTTGTAAGAGTTACCACAAATGATGCAGTAAAAAATTTATCAATCAGAATAACAGATGATAAAGGCTCCGTATTATTACAAATGAACAAAAGCAAAAATTCGGGCACTGCAGATTATGAAATTCCGTTACAAAAATTTGCGAAAGGAAGTTATATCATCAATGTGTTTGATGATAAAAAAAAGTTAGATCATAAAGTACTTTTGAAATTATAGTTTGTAAATTATCAAATGACTTATCAAGAAACATTAGCTTATCTTTTTGCAAAGCTTCCCATGTTCAGCAGAATTGGTGCAGCTGCTTATAAAGAGGATTTAACCAATACTATTTTATTGTGTGAGGCTCTGGGAAATCCACAAACAAAAGTAAAATGTATTCATATTGCAGGAACCAATGGCAAAGGTAGTACAAGCCATATGCTAGCTGCAATTTTGCAATCTGCCGGATACAAAACCGGACTTTATACCTCGCCACATTTAAAAGATTTCAGAGAACGAATAAAGATTAACGGAAAAGTTTGTGACGAACAATTTGTTATTGATTTTACAAAAAAAATTCAACCCTTAATTGAAAGTATTGAACCTTCTTTTTTTGAGATTACAGTTGCAATGGCATTCGAATACTTCTCCAAACAACAAGTAGATATTGCAGTAATTGAAACAGGCCTTGGAGGCAGATTAGACAGCACTAATATTATCACTCCACTCCTCTCAATCATTACAAATATTGGATTTGATCACATGGCGCTTTTAGGAAATACACTTCCAAAAATTGCTTATGAAAAAGCAGGTATTATCAAACATAAAGTACCAATTGTTATTGGAGAATCTATTGCTGAAACAAGAAATGTTTTTTTAGAAAAAAGTAATCAGGAACAATCTCCAATATTTTTTGCTCAGGAGCTTAAAAGAGTAAGCAATATCAATTACACACACCATCAATTGCAAGTAAAAATTGAAGATGTTGCAACAAAAAAAAGTGATGAGTTTAATTTAGATTTAACCGGAATTTATCAAACCAAAAATCTTTGTACCGTTCTTGAAAGTGTAAATCAATTACAGCAATTAGGATTTGAAATTTCAAATGAACAATTGAAATTTGGTTTACAAAATACCAAACAACTAACCGGATTACATGGCAGATGGGAGTTGCTACAAAGTAATCCTACCATAATTGCAGATGTTGGACATAATGAAGACGGTATCAGACAAATATTACAGCAATTGCAAATTACCCAATACAATCATCTGCACATTATTATTGGTATGGTAAAAGATAAAGATATTGATCAAGTACTTTCGTTATTACCCAAAAATGCAACATATTATTTTACTAAAGCCCAAATACCTAGAGCTTTAGAAGAAAATGCTTTACAAGATTTAGCAAAACAACAACAACTCACAGGCAATACATACAGCAATGTAAATAAAGCAATCAACAACGCCCTGCAAACCGCATCAGTCAACGATTTGATCATTGTTTGCGGAAGTGTTTTTTTAGTTGGTGAAATTGATATGCTTATTGTCAGCTAATTATCGATTAACTAAAAAACTACTTCAACCATTATCTTTGCAACATGAATGAAGATGTTGAAATAGAAAATATTGCTGAAGATGTTTATGAACGAAGAACATTTATTATTGACAAAGGGCAAGAGCCTTTACGTATTGATAAATGGTTACAAATAAGAATTGAAGGTGCTACAAGAAACAAAATCCAGAAGGGAATTGACAGTGGATTTGTAACTGTCAATAATAAAAATATAAAAAGCAATTACAAAGTAAAACCAGGTGATGAAATTCTGGTAATGACTTTTGTTAATCCAGAATATTCCGAGTTAAAAGCAGAAAATATTTCATTGAATATTGTGTATGAAGATGCAGATGTTTTGGTTTTGAACAAGCCGCCAAATATGGTTGTTCATCCGGGTATTGGAAATTTCAGAGGTACTTTATTAAACGGTGTTGCCTATCATTTACTGCAACAAAATCCCAATTTAGATGATGATGAATTACCCCGTTTTGGGTTGGTTCATCGCATTGATAAAAATACTACCGGATTGATTGTTTATGCAAAAACAGGAGAAGCTGCAGCACATCTTGCAAAACAATTTTTTAACCACACTGTACAAAGAAAATATGTAGCATTGGTTTGGGGTGATGTTAAAGAAGATAAAGGACTTGTAAATGCACATATTGCCCGCCACCAACAATTCAGAAAAATGTTTGCAGCTTACCCAGAAGGTGATATAGGCAAACATGCTATTACACATTACTCAGTGCTTGAAAGGATGAACTATGTAACTCTTGTAGAGTGTGTGTTAGAAACAGGCAGAACGCATCAAATAAGGGTACACATGAGACATTTGGGGCACACATTATTTAACGATTGGGAATATGGTGGGGACCGAATTTTAAAAGGTACTATTTATACTAAATACAAACAGTTTGTAGATAATTGTTTTACAATTTGTCCAAGATGTGCATTACATGCCAAAACTTTGGGCTTCATACATCCACGCACAAATGAACTCATGTTTTTTGAGGCACCAATCCCCAATGACATGGAGCAAGTAATTGATAAATGGAGAAGATATGTTGGTAATGTAAAACTGGAAGAAGAATAGTATAAAAATTGAGTATCTGTGACTAAGAAAACAATCTTTGTAAGAATCATAAAATTGTAATACATTTATAATAATAACTATAAAATACCATTGCTTAAAAAATATCGATGCCATTAAAAATGACCAGAATCATTTTTTAATGGCATTAATTTTGTAAAGGCTCATTAAATTAATTGGAATAATATATTTTAATGTGTAAAAAATAAATGTCAAATCAAATGCCCTAATATCTAATTTGATTGACCCATAAAAACATAATTATGAATTTTAGAAATTATCAGGTCCCATATCAAGTAACCCCTAATTATGCTACAAAGGCAGCTTACTTTTCGATGGAATTTGCAATACATCAACCTTTAAAAATATACAGTGGCGGCTTAGGATTTTTGGCTGGTTCGCATTTAAGAAGTGCTTATGAACTAAAGCAAAATATGATTGGCATTGGTATTTTATGGAAGTATGGATATTATGATCAAACAAGAAACCAAGATCAAACGCTCCAACCAGCCTGGATGGAAAAAACAAATCATTTTTTAGAAGATACCAATATTAAATTTCAAATATTAATCCACGATCATCCTGTTTGGATCAAAGCCTGGTATTTAAAACCATCAACTTTCAATAGTGCTCCGTTATTTTTATTAAGCACCGATTTACCTGAAAACGATTATGTATC
>CANLAE010000013.1 GCA_947488765.1 Chitinophagaceae bacterium
CAATATTTCCCTGACTGCTTCTTCCTTTGATTTCCAATTCTTCAAAATAAAAATCCAATTCTTTATTTCTTGCCGTACAATTTGGACTCAAAACAATTTTCACTACTTCCGCTTCTCCATTGGCATTACTTGTAAAATAATGAACCTTGCTCTTGTCACTGCCCTTGGTTAAATCATAATCCTTATCTCTTGTAACACCTGTTACATTGAAGCGTTTGGCATAACTCACACCCGAAGCACCATCTAAATAAATCATATTGTAAGTAGTGCGTTCATCGCTTTTCTTGAAAATAGCAATGTGTAAAATATCTTTACCAATGAACACTTTATCGCCAACTTTCACCACTTTCATCATTCCTCTTTTGGTAAAAACAATGATGTCATCTAAATCGCTGCACTCAAATAAAAACTCATCTTTCTTTAAGCTTGTACCAATGAAACCCTCTTCCCTGTTGGCATACAGCTTGGTATTGGCAATGGTAATCTGCTGTACTTTAATGGTATCAAATAATTTGATTTCCGTTTTACGTTCTTTTCCTTTGCCATATTTTTTCAATAAATTTTCAAAATAAGCAATGGCAAAATCATTCAAATGTTCAAGGTCAAAATTCACCTGATTAATATCGGCTTCAATGTTTTTGATTTGTTCATTCAAATCATCAATATCGAGTTTATAAATTCTTCTTACCGGTTTCTCAGTCAGTTTTAAAATATCTTCTCTTGAAATATTTTTGCGTTTCAGTTTTTTAATAAACGGCTGAAATGCTTTATCAATCGCCTCTAACACCTTTTCCCAGGTTTCGTATTTCTGTTCTAATTCCTTATAAATCTTCTCTTCAAAGAATATTTTTTCTAAGGATGTGTAATGCCATTTGTCTTCTAATTCAGACAGTTTTATTTCAAGCTCACGTTTCAATAAATTCTTGGTTCTGTCAACCGATATTTTTAACAACTCCTGTACACCAACAAATTTCGGTTTATGGTCTTCGATGATACAAGCGTTTGGACTAATACTCACTTCACAATCTGTAAAAGCATACAACGCATCAATCGTAATGTCACTCGAAATTCCGGGGGCTAAATCAATTTGTATCTCTACGTTTTTGCCCGTAAACTCCGTCATCTTTTTAATCTTGATTTTCCCTGCTTCATTGGCTTTACCAATACTTTCACAAAGCTGCGAAACTGTTACGCCAAAAGGAACATCACGAATAATCAAACTCTTTTTATCAAGCTCTTCAATAATACAACGCACCTTCACTTTCCCACCTCTTTTCCCTTCGTTGTAATTAGAAACATCTATCATGCCTCCTGTCTGAAAATCAGGATATAATTCTACTTTTCTGCCTTTTAAATATTTAATAGCGGCATCAATTACTTCACAAAAATTGTGCGGCAAAATCTTTGTAGATAAGCCCACAGCAATACCTTCAGCGCCTTGAGCCAACAACAAAGGAAATTTCATTGGCAATGTAATAGGCTCATTTTTTCTGCCATCATAACTCAATTGCCAATCGGTTGTTTTGGCATTGAAAGCAACATCTAAAGCAAATTTGCTCAGCCTTGCTTCAATGTAACGAGGTGCAGCTGCATCATCACCCGTTCTAATATCGACCCAGTTACCTTGTGTATCAATCAACAAATCTTTCTGACCCATATTTACCAACGCATCGCCAATACTTGCATCTCCATGCGGATGGTATTGCATCGCTTGCCCTATGATGTTTGCCACTTTATTAAAACGGCCATCATCCATTTCTTTCATGGCGTGCAAAATGCGACGCTGCACGGGTTTAAGCCCGTCTTCAATTGCCGGAACGGCTCTTTCTAAAATTACATACGACGCATATTCAAGGAACCAATTTTTATATTGTCCCTGAACGCCATTCTCATTTTCGTATGCCCTGTTTTCTACTTTTTCTTTTGCCACTGTTGTATCATTATTTTGTTACCAACTGTTGATTCTTTGTTCATCGTTCTCGGCGTCGCACACTGCAACGTTTAGCACTTTACTGAACTTTTTTTTATTACTGCTCCATCAATTATTTATGCATTAGCTTCATACAATTCCAATGGCTGACCATTGGGATCATTGAAAAACAAAAACTTTTTTCCTGTAAATTCATCTACCCTTACTTCCTGCACATCTACAGATTTTTCTTTCAAATATAAATAAGCTGCATCCACATCAGCAACTGCAAAAGCTAGGTGCCGCAAGCCTTTCGCCTCAGGAAACGATGCTCTTTCTCTATATTCAGGAAAGGAAAACAATTCAATTTGATACACACCGTTCACACTTAAATCCAATTTATACGATTGTATTTCTGCTCTGTACACTTCTGCTAATATTTCAAATCCCAATACTTCTGTATAAAAGCGTTTACTCACTTTATAGTTATCTGTAAGTATGGCAACATGATGTATTTTTTC
The DNA here is from genome assembly GCA_947488765.1 of Chitinophagaceae bacterium. Classification (GTDB taxonomy): domain Bacteria; phylum Bacteroidota; class Bacteroidia; order Chitinophagales; family Chitinophagaceae; genus UBA1930. The sequence goes on from CANLAE010000013.1 coordinate 2,431, forward strand.
TATTTTGAGCATACTTAACAACCTGATTAATTATTTTCTACCTCACTATTATTTGATGCAAATTTGATGGTCAATTCTTTCCATCCTTTTTCCCAATTACCAGAAATCTCCAACATACCAACCTCAGCCATTTCTTTGAATCTGCTTACCAAAAAAACATCTCCTGTTTTTACTTTCATTTTACTTTGTGCATTGCCTAAAACTTTCAACAATTTTTGTGGTTCACCAGTTACATGACTTAATAATTCTTTGTCAAAATAATCAGCGTCTTTGTTAACAATTTTTTTACCACCTTCTAAAATGCGAACCATTTTATTTTCATCACAAATCTTTTTCCATTCATCAGGGTCGAGTTCAAATTCACTCAATGTAATAGGACGAGCTAATTTCTTTGCCTTCAAAAATTCTTTCGGTTGAATCTCATGTAAATGCTGTGGATAAAAGATTTGCCCTTTTTCATTGATGAAAGGAAGATTGTTTAAGTACAACACATGCACCTTACTTTGATAGGGTTTTAACTGACTCATCAGCCAATAATAGCTGCACACATCATGTTGGTTTTGTCCCATCCAAATCCATAATTCTTCGGGTTTTTCATCAACAGGTTCTTCTAATTTTTTGATGAGTTGATGAACAGTCATTTTATCATCTACAATATCCAATTGTTCTTTGTAAGGAGAAAATTCTAATAATTCTTTCCACCAGTCTCTTCTTGCCTGATAACCTTCTGTTTCATAAATATTAGTAATTGGTCCTACTGCAAAATCATCTTTAATTTCTACAATTTCTCCATGCAAAGTTTCATCTAGTTCAATTGCTTTGCTTAATGCCTCTACGTTTGCTTGTTCAAATACGATGTGTATCATTTATTTAATTAAGAATTAATAATTTAAAATTAAGATTATCCAACTTCTTCCACCAAATCCAACTCCACCCTCAAGTTATCAATAATAAACTCCTGACGTTGTGGTGTATTTTTCCCCATGTAATATTCTAGTAATTGCTGAATATGATCGCCTTGTTCTAACAATACCGGTTGTCTGCGCATGTCTTTGGTAATGAATCTTTCAAACTCGTCCGGACTAATTTCACCCAACCCTTTGAATCGGGTAATCTCGGGCTTTCCGGTTAATTTTCTTACGGCTGCTTGTTTCTCAGATTCATCATAACAATAAATGGTTTCTTGTTTGTTTCTTACACGGAATAATGGTGTTTCCAAAATATAAACGTGTCCACGTTTTACCAAATCCGGGAAAAATTGCAAGAAGAAAGTCATCAGCAACAAACGAATGTGCATACCATCTACATCGGCATCGGTGGCAACAATAATATTGTTGTAACGCAAAGCTTCCAAGCCGTCTTCAATATTCAGTGCGTGTTGCAATAAATTAAATTCTTCATTTTCGTACACCACTTTTTTGGTAAGTCCGAAACAATTCAATGGTTTGCCACGTAAGCTGAAAACCGCTTGTGAATCTACATTTCTTGCTTTTGTAATAGAACCACTTGCACTGTCTCCTTCGGTAATAAAGATGGTGCTATTGGCTTGCAATGCAATAAATTCTTCTTTATTTTTTGTAGGAGGTTCATCATTAAAGTGAATCCTGCAATCACGTAATTTTTTATTGTGCAGATTGGCTTTTTTGGCACGTTCATTTGCCAATTTTCTGATACCACTCAGTTCTTTTCTTTCCTTTTCACTTTGTTCAATTCTTTTCTTTAAAGCATCTGCAACAGGGGTATTTCTGTGTAAAAAATTATCAAGTTCTTTGCTCAAAAATTCCTCTATAAATTTCTTCATTGTTGGTCCGTTTGGAGCAACAACCGATGAGCCCAATTTTGTTTTGGTTTGACTTTCAAAAACGGGTTCTTGTACACGCACACTCACAGCAGCAACAATACTTGTACGTATGTCTGATGCATCATAATCTTTCTTGAAAAACTCACGAACCACTTTTACATAAGCCTCTCTGAAAGCCTGCTGATGCGTTCCACCTTGTGTGGTGTATTGACCATTTACAAAAGAAAAAATATCTTCTCCGTAATCATTGTTGTGACTGATTGCCACTTCAATATCATCACCTTTTAAATGTATAATTGGATAACGGAGTTCATCGGCATTTGTTTTGCGGGAAAGCAAATCATGTAATCCATTTTTACTTACATAACGTTTGCCATTGAAGTTGATTACCAACCCTGCATTAAGATAACAATAGTTCCAAAGTTGGTTGTCTAAATATTCGTGTAAAAATTTGAAGTTTGTAAAAATTGTTTCATCCGGAATGAACGTAACAAGCGTTCCATTTTCTTCTTTAGTAGCTGTTTCTTTGTGTTCTTTGGTTAAGTTCCCTCTTTCAAATTCGGCAACTTTTGATTTGCCTTCTCTAAAACTTTCTACTCTAAAATAATGACTCAGTGCATTTACCGCTTTTGTACCTACCCCATTCAACCCTACACTTTTCTGAAAAGCATTGCTATCATACTTAGCACCGGTATTTATTTTACTTACAACATCTACTACTTTACCCAAAGGAATACCTCTTCCATAGTCACGAATAGTAACTGTTTTATTTTCAATGGTTAAATCTATGTGACGACCATGACCCATTGTATGTTCATCAATACAATTATCCATTACCTCTTTCACCAATACATAAATACCATCATCGGGTGCGGAGCCATCGCCTAATTTTCCGATGTACATTCCCGGACGTAACCGAATATGTTCTTTCCAATCGAGACTTTTAATATCATCTTCCGTATAACCTGACTGTGGTTTAATTTCTGCCATAAAAAATATTATTATAATGCACTATCAATTACCAAACCAAAATGCCTCACTGTTTTTTAAAAAATACAAATCTAAAAATCTAGTTTAGTTGGCAAAGTACTGTTTATAAACAAGGTGGGTTTAATTGTGGATAAAAGAATTGCTTCATTGCCTGTAATTGTTAAAATCTTAGGTTTGTGTATGGTTACTGATATTGAAAGTATTAAAAACATTGCATCGGAAAAACATCAGGAAAATTTGGATTTTCAAGATTTTTTAAAATTTCAAGACGGAATTTTATTGGATAGCTTGGTTGAAAATATTAACAAAAAAACCGAATCTGCTATTGATTGCACAGAATGTGGCAATTGCTGTAAGAGCTTAATGATCAATGTTTCGGAAGATGAAGCGAATGATTTATCGCAACATCTGCAAACCGACCGAACAACATTTGATACTAAGTATTTAGAGAAAGGCAGCAACGGATTGATGCTGATGAATACGATTCCTTGTAATTTTTTAAGTGACAATAAATGCACCGTTTATGCACAACGGTTTGCGGGATGCAAAGAATTTCCGGCTATGCACTTACCCAATTTTAAACAACGATTATTTACTACTTTCATGCATTACGAAAGATGTCCGATTATTTTTAATGTAGTAGAATCATTAAAAACAGCAACGGGCTTTATAAACGAAACAAATTAACATCAATGGTTCAGTTTGGAATTGATATGTTGCTTCAACAAAATCCTTCTTGGAAAACGAAAAGCATTGCACTTGTTACCAATCATGCAGCAACTACTAATACATTGATTCCTAGTAGAAAAGTGCTAGTTGATAATGGTTTTAATATTACTACTTTGTTTGCTCCCGAACATGGATTGGATGTACAAGGTGCAGACGGACATTTGATGCATCATGGTACAGATGCATTGACAAATTTGCCCATCATCAGTTTGTATGGAACGCAATTGCAACCCTCTGCAAAAGACCTAGAAAACATAGATATTGTGTTGTTTGATATACCCGATATTGGTTGCAGGTATTACACATATTTATGGACTATGACTTATGTGTTGGAAGCTTGTGCTGAACACAAAAAACAATTGATTGTATTGGACAGACCAAACCCAATTTCAGGAAATATTGCTTTGGCTGAAGGGCCGATGCTAGATGCATTGAACTGTTCGAGTTTTATTGGCCGATGGCAAATTCCTTTGAGGCATAATTGTACAATAGGCGAACTAGCACTGTACTTTAATGCAGTAAAAAAACTGCAAGTTTCATTGGTAGTAATTCGTTGCAACAACTGGAACAGAAACCTGTTTCAACCGCAATGGGGAATTGATTTTGTTGCCACATCACCTGCTATAAAAAACTTTGAGGCTGCTTTGTTGTACCCTGGTTTGGGATTGCTGGAAGCAACGAATATCAGTGAAGGAAGAGGAACAGACTTATCATTTCAAATAGCTGGTGCACCTTGGTTTGATGCAACAACTGTTTGTGAGGTGTTTAATCAAATACAAGAAGATGTTGTATTAAAAGCCATACAATTTACACCCACCGAAAGTAAATATGCACATCAACAATGCAATGGCGTTTCGTTTGGTGTAGAAGATGCTGCACAATTTCAGCCGGTGTTTACAGCTTTGTTGTTTATTAAGCTGGTAAAAGATATTCATGCCAATGATTTTAAATGGCAACCCTACCCTACACTTGTAAACCCTACCGGAAAACATCATCTCGATAAATTAATGGGCTTACCAAACAGCGAAGCATTGTTTGATTTGCCTTTTCAATCTTTTTTGAAAGCAATTGAACAAGTAACAAAACTTCAGAACTGGGAAGATGCAATAGCAGATTTTTTGTTGTATTGAACAAATAATGGGCGTTGATATTTTGCTAATATTCAAATTGAAGTAGCAAACTATATTGCATCATGCACTTCGGCTGTGGTGTTGTGTGATATTAGTATCCAATTTTTATTACGCAATGCAAATACCCGAATGTATTTTAAATGATAGCGGTCTAGATTGTCTTTAATTCGTTTTTGTATGTGCATTAATCCTTTTACAATTGCAATATCTGTGTGTAGTTCTACTTTCACCGAATCATGTAGTCTTCCCACAAAACCTCCTTTTGCTACCGATGACAACCAACCTTTCTTGCCTTCTACTTTGCCGCTTCCATGGCTAAACACAAAATCTTCGGCATAAGCTTTATCCAATGCAATTAAATTTCTTGCAACTACGTCGGTGTCTATTTGTTGGTTGAATGTTAACAGTAAAGTACTGTCGTTATTGGGCTTTTGAGCAAATGACTGTGCGAAAAATAAGGTAGTGGTTAGGAGGAAAAGGAGGATGTTTTTCATGGAGTGAAGATAGAGATTTTGTTGAGGAAAGTTAGGAAGACCGGAAGTCGGGAGAAGGATGACAGATTTAAGATGACAGATGGCAGGTTTGGGGCGAACGTTTTCAACGTTTTGGACTTTTTAAACTTATTGAAGTACGAGTCAGATTGCTTCGTTCCTCGCAATGAAGTGTTACCACAAAGGCACGAAGGACACTAAGGATTGTATAACTTTTTGAACCTCTTTAACTTCTTGAACCTCTAGAACTATAAAACTCCAAACTAAATAACTATATAACTAAAACCTATACAACTAACAACTAAACAACCTTCTTCACCGCTCCTATTTGTACTTCTTGTAAATCGGCTAAGTCTCTAATAACAACACTTGCAGCTACACAACCAAAGATTGCGGGCATATAACTGATAGTGCCGATTAATGATTTTTTGGGATGTGCTTTTTCGGTAACAATGATTTTTTCTTGGTCAACTTCTTCGGCACTGAATACTACTTTCACGCCTTTTTTAATTCCTAAGCTTCTGAGTTTTCGGCGTACATAAAAAGCTAAGTTGCATTGGTGTGTTTTGGAAATATCGGTAACGGTTACTTTTAGTGGATTGATTTTTCCACCGGCTCCCATAGAACTGATGATGGGAATATTTCTGTCGATACAGGCTTTGATAAAATAACTTTTCGGGCTTAAGGTATCTATGCAATCAACGGCATAATCGTAATTGCCTTTGTCTAATAAATCGTTGGTAATTTCATCTCTGATGTATAATTGCAACACTGTTAATTCTATTGCCGGGTTGATATCTTTCAGGCGTTCTGCCAACACTTCTGCTTTTGGTTTTCCGGCTGTGCTGTGCAGGGCAGGAATTTGTCGGTTGCAGTTGCTTAAATCTACTACATCGGCATCGGCAATTGTCATTTTACCAACACCTGCACGGGCAATCATTTCGGCACAGATACCTCCTACTCCGCCTAAACCAACGACTAGTACATTTTTATTCATCAACGTTTCTACTGCGGTATCGCCTAAAAGCAATTGAGATCTGCTCATCCAATATGGTATTGTCATGCTGCTATAATTTATTTCATTGAATTAAAACAATGAATGAAAGAAATAATTATTTTACGCAAATAAAAATCAATTCCAATTATGAAGTATCATTTTTTAAGAATAACTGTTTTAATACTTTGTTGGAATATTGGTTTTAGCCAAACTGCTGCATTAAAATTATTAACCACGAATGCTCCTGCGAATGCAAGTTTCAGGGGAATGAGTATTGTTACGGACAATGTAATTTGGGTTAGTGGCAGCAAAGGAAATGTGGGCAGAAGTGCGGATGCCGGTAAGACCTGGCAATGGATGGTGGTGAAAAATTTTGAGAAAATTGATTTCAGAGACATTCATGCTTTTGATAGTATGACTGCAATAATTATGGCGATTGATAACCCTGCCAATATTTTGAAAACGACCGATGGCGGTGCAAGCTGGAAAGTGGTATATACGAAAACACAACAAGGTATGTTTTTAGATGCAATGGATTTTAATGGCAACAATGGGATTTGTATTGGCGACCCAATTGCACTAGACAGCAGTGGTAAAAAATATTTTTATGTGATTACTACAAATGATGCAGGTGAAAGCTGGCAGGCAGTTTCGATGGATGCAATGCCTGTGGCAAATAGAGATGAAGAAGCTATTTTTTCGGCGAGTGGGAGTAATATTTTTTTGTTTGACAAGGGCTCTAAATATCATTATGCATTTGTTACGGGTGGCAAAATGAGTCATCTTAATTTTATTGGAAAAAACAAAAGGCACAACAAAAGTTATGTAACTCCTGTACATCAGGGCATTGCATCGGCAGGTGTTTTTTCGATGGCATTTGATGGCAATAAAAACTGGTATGTAGTTGGAGGTGATTACAAACAACCGAATAATACTGAAAACAATTTTGCAGGGAAACAAATAAATGATGCTAACTGGAATGCAGCTACTACCCCACCTAATGGATACAGGAGTTGTATAAGATGGATGCAAAAAAACAAGCTGATTTCTTGCGGTACAAATGGCGTAGACATGAGCAATGATAATGGTAACAACTGGATGAAGGCGAGTGATACAGGTTTTAATGTTTGTATGGTATCGCCCAATAAAAAATTGGTATTTTTTGCGGGTGATAAAGGGAGAATTGGTGTATTAACAAATTAATAATACTATTATTTTAAACCTGCAACACAATAAAAAGTCTTTAAAAAAAATAAAACAAATACTATGAAAAAAATCATCGCACTGGCAATTACTGCTACCTTATTTTTCGCTCCTGCAATTTTAAAGGCGCAAGATAGCACGCACAAAAAAAGTAAGGTAGAACGTATGAAAAACTTTAAAGACAAAGCTAAAAATGCTACTCCCGAGCAAAAGGCAAAAGCAAAAGAATTTGCAGAAAAAAGAAAAGAACGTATTGCAAACATGACGCCCGAAGAAAAAGCAAAACATGATGCTAAGAAAAAAGAAATGCAGGAAAAGCTAAGTAAAATGACCGCTGAAGAAAAGGAAAAAGCGATAAAGGAAATGAAAGAAAGAAAGAAAAGAAAAGCGTGAGGGTAAGAAAGAAAAATAATTTTTGTATCCCCATAATAAAGCAAAAGCCAATTTAATTTTTAAATTGGTTTTTTTATTTGTATATCAAACTGATAATTAAGGATTTATAGTTTTAACTAATGGTAATTATTGCTTGTGGTAGCTTATTAAATAATTGTTTCTTTATGTAATTTTTTTTGCAAAAAGACAAAAAACATAAATATTTGTTAAGTAAATCCCTTTAGAATATTTTTAGCACAAATCTTGTGTAGAGATAGGAAAATTAATCAAAATGAAAAAGTACCAGGCTATCATTAAGTTTACAATGGATGATTATTTCATGGGATTTATTCAGTCGCACCGAACATACATCAATGACCTTTTAAGCAAAGGGTTATTTGAAACTTATGCAGTAAGTATGGAAACACAAACTTGCTGGATTACGATGAATGCAGCCTCTAAAACAGATGCTGATGCTATTTTGGTAAAATCTCCTTTGTACAAATATTGGACTTATGAAATTGAAGAATTGTTTGTGTATGATAGTCAATTGTACAAATTACCTGCGGTGCAGTTGAATTAGGTTTTTTGAGTTTAAAAGTTTAAGAGGTTAGAGAGTTTAAAGTTTAATAGTTTGGGGGTTACAACAAATCATGTTTTGTAAAACTAAGTGGCAATAACATACTTGCTTTTTCTATCACAATAACATTCCCTTCTACCCCGCTTAACAATAAACGGAAAGATTGTTGTTGGCGGATTTCGTACTCTAACAAACTTTGACGGCACATACCACAAGGTGCAACGGGTTTGTTGCTTTCGGCATTGTGGTTGTGGTAAGTAATTGCCATGGTAACAATTGGAATATTGGGATGTAAGGTTGCTGCTGTTGCAAGCAATGATCTTTCGGCACAAATACCTACGGGGTAACTTGCATTCTCTTGATTGGTGCCTGTAACAATAGCTCCGTTTTGCAACAATGCTGCTGCTCCCACATAAAATTTGGAATAAGGTGCATAAGCAGATTCGGCAACTTTACGTGCTGTTTCCATTAGTTGAAAGTCTTGTATAGCAAGTTTTTCAGCAGTTTCTACAACCTGGTACTGAAAGCTGTAATTATTCATTTCCATAATAAATATTTAGAGATAAAAAATCCTCACAACATTGATTGTGAGGATTCAAATTGTTTTATTTACAATGTAAGATAACTATTTTATTGATTTAAATAATCTATTCCAACGTGGACCTTTATCCCAACTGAACCAAATTAAAGATGCTTTGCCCACAACATGTGTTTCGGGAACAAAACCCCAGAATCTGCTGTCCTGGCTATTGTGGCGATTGTCGCCCATCATCCAATAATAATTGTATTTAAAAGTATAGGTAGTAACGGCTTTGTCATCTACCAATATTGTTCCATTTTTTTCTACTAATGTATGTCCTTCGTATGATGCAATCAATCTTCTGTACATGGAAATAGTTGTTGCATTTAAAGGCACAGTAACTCCTTTTTGAGGAATGTACATTGGTCCGTAATTATCTACACTAAAACTATGGTTTACGGTATCGAAAGGAAAATATTGGAATGAAGCTTCCGTTTTATCGAAGGGAATAATAAATGGCTGAACAGAAACAACGCCTGGAACTTTGATTAGTTTAATTGCATCAGATTCTGTCATGATAAAATTTGCAGATTCCATATTTGCAAATTGTTGGTTGATATCATTTCTATAATCTTCATACTTATCATCAGTTCTGATGTTGATACCGTATTGCGATTGCAATGATTCAAAATCTAAACCTTGCTTTGTAGCTTTTACAGTATACGTTCTTTGTGAATTTTCGGGAACAGGTTGTTTGATTCCGTTGATAAATAAAATGCCTTCTTTTACCTGAATAGTATCTCCTGCAATGCCTACACAGCGCTTGATATAGTTATCCGTTTTATCTGCAGGATGCACCAAAATTGTATCTTCAAAACGAGCCAAAACTTCCTGGCGACCAAATTGTCTTACCAAAGAATAATATGATCTTGCAGAACCAAATTCAGCTTTATTAATAACAGTATCACCTTCTGGGAAATTAAAAACAACAACATCGTTCCTTTTTACATCAACGTAACCAGGTAATCTTGTATAATCAATTTGAATCCATTTCAAATAAGATGGTGTTTGTGAGGATGGCATTAAGTTGTGTACAAATGGAAAACTTAATGGCGTTTTAGGAATACGTGGACCATAAGCAACTTTATTCACAAAAAGAAAATCATTTACAAGTAACGTTTTTTCCATACTTCCCGAAGGGATAACATATGCTTCAAAAACAAAACTCCTAATGATTGTTGCAGCAACTACAGCAAATACAGCAGCATCAATCCATTCGCGGCTTCCAGGCTTTTTATATCTTTCAAAAACAGGCTTGCCGCCCCATTTGGTATCTTTTGAAAAACCGATATAGGGTAAATAAAGGAAGGGTAAAAAAGTAAGTAAGGTATGGTGTAATAAATTTGTTTTACCAAAATTCATTACAAAAATTATGGTAATCCAAATGGTGATGAACTGACCTGCTATTGGAATTAATTGTAACCAAAACCAATATTTCTTGATGTTAGATTGCTCTACAATTATCCAAGTATTGTAAAAAGGGATGAATGCTTTGTTTGCATCGATACCCATTTTTTTAAACAATCCATAAATACCAACATGCCAACCGATGATACCTATAATTAATAAAACTAATCCCATATAATTATTTTAAAGTTTAGGGCAAAAGTAAGGCTATACACAAGAATTGGTATAGCCTAAATATTTAAAATTGTATAATGCTTGTTAAAAAAAAGCAAAACGCATTAAATAAACTTTGTTGATTTAAAAAAGGAATTAGCGTATTAGTCGATTTTTCTAACTTTTACTGCTGTTGGTCCTTTTCTACCTTCTTCAACTTCAAATTCTACTTTATCATTTTCTGATAGAGTACCTGAAATTAAACCGGTTACGTGTACGAAAACTTCGCCACCATTGTCTGATTTAATGAATCCAAAACCTTTGGTTTCATTAAAGAATTTTACTGTGCCTGTTGTCATGTTGAATTAAATTTTTATAAATATACTAGTTTTTTTTGTAAATGACCCAAATTCTTCAATTATGAAGTACATAATCTTTAATATCCTCTGAATTTATTGTGTTTTCCGAAAAGATAATCAGCCGCTCAATAACGTTTCTTAACTCTCTTATATTTCCTGTCCAGTTATGTTGTTTAAGGGCTTCCAAAGCATTTTTATCAATTGATTTTTTCTCCTGACCATACTCTTCTGCAATCTGATGTAAAAAAAAATCTGTTAATAGCGGTATGTCATCTCTTCTGTTATTTAAAGAGGGAATGTGAATCAATACAATACTTAAACGATGGTATAAATCGAGCCGAAAATTTTTCGTTTCTAATTCAGATAAAAGGTCTTTATTAGTAGCTGCCAAAACCCTTACATTCACTGCAATTTCTTTATCGCCGCCCACTCTTGCAATTTTTCCTTCTTGCAATGCACGGAGCACTTTTGATTGTGCTGCAAGACTCATATCACCAATTTCATCTAAAAACAAAGTGCCATTATCCGCTTGTTCAAATTTGCCAATTCGTTGTTTGATGGCTGAAGTAAAACTCCCTTTTTCATGACCAAATAATTCGCTTTCAATAAGGTCAGTTGGAATAGCCGCACAATTGACTTCTATAAAAGGACCTTCGTGTCGATTGCTTTTTTCATGAATCCAACGAGCCACCAATTCTTTACCACTGCCACTTTCTCCAGTGATTAAGACCCTTGCATCAGTGGGTGCAACTTTATCAATAATTTCTTTTATTTTTTTGATAGGAATACTTTCGCCAATGATTGGTTGTACCGTACTTATTTTTCGTTTTAATTTCTTTGTCGTTTTTATTAAGCCCAATTTATCAGTTGCATTTTTAAGTGTTATCAGCAAGCGATTAAGGTCGGGGGGTTTGGGTAAATAATCAAATGCACCTCTTTTTACTGCGTCCACTGCAGTTTCAACATCCCCAAGGCTGCTGATCATGATAATTGGAATTTCGGCATTTAATTTTTGTGCTTTTGCAAGAAACTCAAGCCCATCCATTTTAGGCATTTTAATGTCGCATAAAACTGCGTCGTAGGTGTTGATGTAAAATTTATTCCAGCCTTCATCACCATCAACTGCCTCATCAATTACATATCCTTCTTTGCTTAGAATTTCGTTTAAAATTTTACGGATATACTTCTCATCATCTATGATCAACAGGTTTAACATATATCAATGTATTTAATTAATAAATAACCAATATAATGTCGGGGGAAGTATAAGATTAAAGCTTACAACAAGAAATATTGTATGTAATGTAAATTAGCAATAAAAAGTTAGGTAAAAAAATTTACATCAAAAGTTATAGAAAGGGAATGGTAATTCAAATGAAAAAATCAACAAAAAAACTAAATAATTAAAAACATCAACTCGTATAACCGTACATTCTTTGTACATCCATCACAATTTTTTCCATATCCAAATCCTTACTAATCGGATCATAAGTTAGTTTTAAATTGCCGCCAAATATTAATGCAATTGTTTGATAAAACCCGGCTGTGAAAGCGCCTTTGTATTCATCAATAATTTCGTAACAATTGTTGCCGGTTTGCCTGTTGATTAATTTCATTAAAACCCTTCCCTGATATACAGAAAGTTGTGTAATCTTGTCTGCAAAATCTCTTTTCAATTCTTTTTCTTTGGACTTGATGATTTTCTTTCTTTCTTGTTTATTAAAAACTCCAACTAATTTTTTATTGATTTCATTGATTACCCTGCTTGCTGTAATTGCATATGGATACGTAACATATACTGCATTGCGGAGCCTTGTCCATTCTGCCCAATATCTTTTTTGTGCTTTGGTTAATTTGGTATTTACCTGAACATCGGGCAAATAACTCATAGGAATAGTATCTCCGGAGGGAGTAATAAAAGCATATACTTTTATAGTATCCAACTGATTGTGTTGTGCATGAGCTCTGTTACTAATAACCAATGCCAACAGAGTTGAAACAAAGTAAATAATATTTAAAGAGGTCCTTTTCATTGTATTTCAGACACAATTTAAAAATAATTTGTTTAGCAGATAAAAAATAATTTGCTAGATTTTGTTAAAAAATCTAATCTTTTAAATTTCTTATTCTTTGTCTGACGCTCATAATAAATCCGATAAACATTACCACGACACCTAACCATAAAAGTTTAATCATTGGAAACTCCAATACTTTAAGTGTAAGTAAGGTGGTTAAAGATTTACTTTCTTTCACACCAATTTCAAGTTTGCCTAGTTTTTGGTCTACCACTTTATTAAATTGGACAATCAAATTTTGTGCAACAACTGTATCGGGAATTATTCTTAAAGTTTGATTTTTGATAGCAATACCGGGCCTTACAGCGTATCGACTTCCTTCTTTGCTGATTACCTGAATGTCTAAAAACATAGCAGTTTCATCATCGGCAAATTTTTGTTTTTGCTCGGTAGGGTTTAATAAAATTTTATTGAAAATCATAAATCCATTGCCGTAATAAACTGTATCGCCTGCTTTTAAAACTTCATTTCTAAAATGCGTAGTATCTTTTTTATTGTCTTCTTTAAAAGAAGTGATGTACACAAAAATATCTTTGAAAAGAAAATGTTTAGCATCAGGATTAGCAGCAAAGCCTTCTGCCCCTTTGTTGTTTTTGATTACATCGGGATAAACTTTAAACCCTTTGCTTCCATCTTTGGGTTGGAAGTCAATTTCAAAATATCTTTTTCTGTCTCTTTCATTCAATGAGTCTTTGGTATAAGTAACCATGTATTGATCCATATCAGTTTTAATTCTTTTGAACAAAGTGGTGTTTTCAGCAGGATCTTCTTGTTTGGTTTTTTCTAAAACATTGATGCCTGTTTTGTTCCAGCTGAGGACAGTTTTTTTGCCACTGCTGATTAAAATACCCAGTAAGATTAATCCAAATCCGATGTGTGCAACACTTGCACCGGCAACTTTAATTTTACCTTTTAAAACAAGCCATATATAGCTTGCATTTGCAACTATTGTATAAACAGCAGCAACAATTGCCAAGTGAATTGCAATTAAGAATCCGATTCCTTTTTTATCATAACGGATGCCGCCAAAGAAGATGATTAATAATGAAATTACAATTGTAATTATCACCGGAATCATGATTTTCTTTCTCAGGTATTCTTTTGGAGTATCCTTATATTTAAGGTATTGTGTAAATGCTGTAATAAAACCAAGAATTACCGCAACAAACACTTGAATTTGATTGTGTGTAAACTCAGCATCTTCGGGCTGTGCAAAGGAATTCTTGAAAATACTTTTTAGAAAGTCAAAGTGTGTAACAATTTTATTAAACACCGGCAATGAGGTAATAAAAATGATTACAAATCCAGAAAGGAATAAAATTAAAGCTCCTATAAACATCCAAAATTCTCTGCTAAAAGTTTGCTCTTCTTTTACGATTGTTGGAATGGATTTGTAACGCTTGAAATACATGAATAATGCAGGTATTAAAAATACCAGAATAAAAATTAATAACTGCCAGTTCATGCCCAAATCTGTGAATGCATGTACTGAAGTATCGCCCAATACACCGCTTCTTGTAAGGAAAGTAGAATACAATATGAGCACGAAAGAAATGATGTAGAAAAAATAAGTTGCACGTAAACTGTAGCCGGTATTTTTATAAATTAAATTGCAATGTAACCCTGCAACCAAAGTAAGCCACGGCACTAATGAAGCATTCTCTACCGGATCCCAAGCCCAATAACCACCAAAGCTTAAACTTTCATACGCCCACATTGCACCCATCATAATTCCAACACCTAAAATTGCCGCAGAAAATGAAGCCCATGGCAATGAATATTTAATCCATTCGTGTTTGTTGTTGGTTAATCCTGCAAATGCAAATGCAAATGGAACAACTGTGCTTGCAAAACCTAAAAATAATATGGGCGGATGAATTACCATCCAATAGTTCTGTAATAAAGTATTTAAGCCATTTCCATCTTTGATTAAACTTAAGTATTCCGGTCTTGAGAAGATTGGTGCATCCATTTCATTTCTCAATAACACAAATGGATTGCTGCCCACTTTTGCTCCGAAAAAGTACATCCCAATAATCATGGTTGCAAGACAGAATTGAGCAAAACTTACCACCGTCATTACACCTGCTTCCCAGTCTTTTGATGTTTTGATTAAAACCCATCCAATTACACAATGCCAAAAGCTCCACAACATAAAGCTACCCTCCTGTCCTTCCCAGAAACAACTTAATAAATACTCTATTTGCAGGCTTCTGTCGCTGTGTTGCCATGCATATTTATATTCAAAAAGATGATTAGAAATAATATAGTATAGAACAATAAAAATGGATAATATTGAAATGGTTTCTAACAAAAAAGAAAACCGTGCAATGCGCAGCCAGCTTTGTTTTTCGCCAATAATGTTGGATTGATTCGCCTTAAAAAAAGCAATGGTAGCCACTAATGAAGCTACCAAAGAAAGTACTAAAAAGAATTTTCCAATATCGCCCGGTAGTAAATGTTCGCCTATATATTTCATTTGATTGTTTCTGTATATTTATAAAAAGTAAATCCTAAAAAAAAGAAAGCAATAGATCAATTACTTAGCGGCTGTTTCTAAATTTTTCTTTGCAGCGTCCATATCATCTTTGTACTTACTTGGGCATTTAACTAAAATACCTTCTTTCTTTCTGATTTCGAAGATGCCATTTTCCATTTTGCCTTTTAAAACAATACGGCTACTTTTTTCCATATCGTAAGGTTTTTCGTAATAGTAAGCCACTTTCATCCGATCGCCCAAAGTATCAATTGCTTCGAATGTAAGGTAGTTGGGATTTTTGGCTATATCATATTGAATGGTAGCTGTATCTAATTTGGCAATAACTGTAATATTTTTTCCGGGTTTTTGTCTGGCAGATGCAATAGTTTCGTAAGTTGTTACATTACCCATGTACATTAATAAAAACGAAATAGCTGCTGCAATAATAACAAGCATCACAATATGCATCTTCTTCATAATAAAACTTAATTAATTTAGAAGCAAAAATAGTTGTAATTGGCTTAAGCATATAAATAGTTTAAGCGAAAGAAGAAATAAAGAAATAAAAATTAAAAAAAAGAATAAAAACAACAGGAATAATTTATAAATATAAAAAACAAAAAAGGCTATCATTACTGATAACCTTAGTTTGTGATCTCGCTGGGACTCGAACCCAGGACCCTATCATTAAAAGTGATATGCTCTACCAACTGAGCTACGAAATCTTACCATTTTCAAAAACAAACACTAAAGCAGGTTTTGAATTGGAGTGCAAAAATAGGGGTATGAAATTTCTCACCAAATTTTTTTTATTGTTTATTTAATTTAAAGTAACAGATTTCTATAAAGACCAACTGCGAACGCCTATTTTTGCTAGGATAATTTTATATTTATGAATTGTACTTATATGATAGTATATATTTCATTTAGCAAATAAACAATAATTTACAAAGACACATGAATCCTTTTGAAAACAAAGTGATCGTAGTAACCGGAGGTAGCGATGGAATTGGCAAGGAGCTAGTAGAAAGTTTTTTGCAAATGGGTGCAAAAGTTGCTACTTGTGGAAGAAACTATGATAAACTATATCCTTTGCAATCTGCTTATTCAGGAAAACCTTTGATGATTTATGCAGCTGACATCAGTAAAGAACAAGAAGCAAATAATTTTATTGACTCTGTGATTAAAACCTTTGGCACAATAGATATTTTAATTAACAATGCCGGAATATCGATGAGGGCAACCGTTGAAGACGTATCATTGGATGCACTTAGAAAAGTAATGGATATTAATTTTTGGGGCACGGTATATTGTACTAAATTTTCATTGCCATACATTATTGAAAACAAAGGCACAATTGTAGGAGTGTCATCTATTGCGGGTTACAGAGGATTACCAGGTAGAAGCGGATACAGTGCAAGTAAGTTTGCCGTTAATGGCTGGCTGGAAGCATTGAGAACAGAACTATTGGATAGCGGCACTAATGTAATGTGGGTTTGTCCGGGCTTTACTGCATCTAATATTCGCAATGCTGCTTTAAACAATAAAGGTGAATCGTTTGGTGAAACCTCTATGGATGAAGGTAAAATGATGAGTGCGAGTGAATGTGCAGTACATATTATAAAAGCTATTGAAAAAAGAAAAAGAACTTTGGTGCTTACATTTACAGGAAAGCGGGCTGTATTTATGAATAAATATTTTCCTAAACTAGCAGACCGGTTGACTAGGAATTTTTTTTATAAAGATGGGAAGTTAGCAAAATAAACAACAGATAAAATTTAGTTCAAGCTGCAATGCCTTTAATTACACTTACAACAGATATTGGTCAACAAGACTTCATTATAGGAGCAATTAAAGGACAAATACATTCCAAGAAATTATCTATTCAAACTGCTGATATTTCTCATTATTTGCCGCAATCAAATTTTGCGCATGCTGCATATATCTGTAAAAATGCTTTTAAATTTTATCCTGAAAAAACATTTCATATTGTATTGTTGAATGTGTTTGAATCTGTCAGCGATCATTTTTTAATTGCATTGTACAATAATCAATTTATCATTTGCCCCGACAATGGAATACTTACAATGATTGCAGGAAATATTCCTGCTACAATTGGTCATCTGCCTTTGCTGCAAGCAAAAAACATGATGGAAATTACGCAGGTATTAATTGATGCAATTGGACAAATCATTTCCGGAAAACCTTTATCTGAAATTTGTACAATCAATCAAAAAATTGTTGAAAAAAGTATGCTGAAACCTATGATTGGCAACAATTGGATGGAAGGTCAAATATTATTCATTGACAATTTTGAAAATGTAATTATCAATATTACAAAGGATGAATTTGAACAAGAACGCAAAGGCAGAAAATTTAAAATTGTATTTAAGCGAAATGAAACAATTGAAACATTGAGCGATAACTACGCAACTGTTCATGAAGGAGAATATCTGGCTTGGTTTAATTCTGCCAGCTATTTAGAACTTGCCATGAATAAAGGAAATGTTGCCGGCTTATTTGGATTGCAGGGCTTTAATGATGAAAATTTTAAACAAGGCAATGCATCACAAAACAAATGGTTTTACCAAACAATCAGGGTATTTTTTGAAGGATAATTAATATTTTACAATAAGCCAAAACAGAATCTTTAGTTATTGTTTGTAATTCTGTACTTCACTCACAATTATTTAATTAGATTGCTTTCCTTTAAAACACACATGATACCATTTTTAAAAAAAAATATTCAAATCGCTTACTGCATATATGCTTTAGTGGTATTTATTGCAATCATGTTTGTTGCATTTCCGTTTATTATCGTCGCTTCGTTTTTTGGAATTAATGGTGGCAACTTTATTTACAAAGTATGCAAATTATGGGCAAGCATTTGGTATGTATTGGTGGGTATTCGTCATTTAGAATATTTTGAAAGTCCGCATGACACATCGAAACAATACATTTTTGTTGCCAATCATATTTCATATTTAGACATCCCTCCTATTGTAATTACTGCAAAGCAGCCAATCAGGGTTTTGGGTAAATATGAGATGGTTAAAATTCCCATATTTGGTTCAATTTACAGAGCTGCAGTAATTTTAGTGGACAGAAGAGATGCAGAACGAAGATCGAAAAGTGTGCGTCAATTAAAGCTTGCAGTGAATCAGGGGTTATCTATTTTCATTTTTCCAGAAGGAACATTTAATGAAACCAATCAGCCATTGAAAGATTTTTTTGATGGTGCATTCCGTATTGCTATTGAAACACAAACACCCATAAAACCAATGTTATTTATTGATACAATTGACCGACTGCATTACAGAGGTTTGTTTGAATTAACCCCAGGGAAAAACCGAGTTGTTTATTTGCACGAAGTACACGTAGCAGGATTGACAATGGCTGAACTGCCGCAATTGAAACAACAAGTTTATAACATGATGGAAGATGGATTGAACAGATATAAAAAACCGACAAATGATGCATCTTTACAGATGAGCTGATTGTATCTATGAAACATCAACACACACATATTGAAACTAAACAGGGATTATTTGCTGATGAAAGTAGTTACGCTACAGTCGTTATTCCACTTGCATTACCGATCACATATACCTGGAAAATTCCATCACATTTACAAACTGCAGCTGCAATTGGAGTTAGAGTAGAAGTACAATTGCGCAATAAAAAATATGCCGGAGTTATTAAAACAATCAGCACCACAAAACCATTATTCGAACCAAAAGAAATCATCAATATTTTAGATGATGACCCATTGCTTTATCCTGCCCAATTACAACTTTGGCAATGGATGGCAAACTACTATTTATGCAGCGAAGGAGAAGTAATGCAAGCTGCCGTTCCTGCCAATTTGAAATTAAATAGCGAAAGTGTTTTAATATGGAATGATGAAAATATTGTTGATCTCAACGATGGAAGTTTATTTAGCGATGAGGAATATATTGTAGCACAAGCACTAGAAATAAAGAAAGAATTGAGGCTGAGTGAAGTGCAACAATTATTGGATGTAAACCATGTTTATCCAATAATTAAAAAATTGATTGACAAGAAAATTTGCTATGTATGGGAGGAATTAAAAGAGAAATACAAAGTAAAAACAGAAACTTATATTTTACTGCATCCCGATTATTTTGATGAAGAAAAATTAGCAAAATTATTTGATGATCAGAAAGCCCCAAAACAAATGGAATTGCTGCTTTCCTATTTGCATTTGAGCAAAACAGAAGGCGAAGTAACACAAGCACAATTGCTCAAAAAGAGTAATGCTTCTGCTGCACAATTGAAAGGCTTGGTGGATAAAAAAATATTAATTCAGGAAAAGCGTAATACAGACAGAATTAAAACAATACCCAAAGACACAAGTATTGATTTTACTTTATCAAATGCTCAACAAACTGCACTTACTGCTATTGAAAATTCTTTTGTTGAAAAGCAAGTTTGCTTATTGCATGGCGTAACATCAAGTGGTAAAACACAGATTTATATTTCGTTGATTGAACAATATATGCAACAAGGCAAACAAGTTTTGTACATGCTGCCGGAGATTGCATTAACAACACAAATCATCAGAAGACTACAAAAACATTTTGGTGGAAATATTGCAATTTATCATTCCAAATTCAATCCAAATGAAAGAGTTGAAATTTGGAACAAAGTAAAAAACGGAACAATCAAAGCAGTGCTTGGTGCAAGAAGTTCTTTGTTTTTACCATTTAAAAACTTAGGACTCATTATTGCAGATGAAGAACATGATGCAAGCTACAAACAACAAGATCCTTCACCAAGGTACAATGCAAGAGATGCAGCAATTTATTATGCATCATTGTTCAACGCAAAAGTATTGTTGGGAAGTGCAACACCATCAATAGAATCCTATTTCAATGCTACACAAAACAAATACGGACTTGTAGAATTGAATGAAAGATTTGGTGATGTTGCAATGCCTGTTATTGAAATTATAGACCTTAAAAAAATACCCAATCTTACTAAAGAAAAAATTGCATTATCTCCACAATTAATTGAAGCAGTTGATATTGCTTTGAAAAATAAAAAGCAAGTTATTTTATTTCAAAACAGACGAGGCTATAGTCCCTACTCTATTTGTCAAACTTGCGGTTGGATTCCGCAATGCAACAACTGTGATGTAACGCTTACATTTCATAAAGCAAAAAACAAATTGAGTTGTCATTATTGCGGCAGCAGTTATCCCGTAATCAATACATGTGCGGCTTGTGGCAGTCATCAGTTCAATCAGAAAAATTTTGGCACAGAAAAAATTGAAGAACTTTTAGCAGAGCAATTTTCCGATGCAAAAATTGCAAGGATGGATTTGGATACAGTGAAAGGAAAAAATGATCATGATACACTCATTAAACTTTTTGAACAACAACGTATTGATATTTTAGTTGGCACACAAATGGTTGTAAAAGGTTTGGATTTTGAACATGTGCAGCTTGTAGGAGTTATAGATGCTGATGGTATTTTAAATTTTACCGATTTCAGGGTCAATGAAAGGGCGTATCAATTAATGGAACAAGTAAGCGGACGTGCAGGGAGAAAAGATGGGAATGGAAAAGTTTTGGTACAAGTGAGTAATACCTATCATCCGGTATTGGAGTTTGTAAAACTGCACGATTATAAAAAACTATTTTTCTATGAACTGGAAAGCAGGAAAGCTTATCAATATCCTCCTTTTTTCAGAATCATCAAACTTACTTGTAAGCACAAAGAGAAAACTATTGCAGAGCAGGGAGCAAATATTATTATACAAAATCTTGGCAAACAATTTGAGCCTTACATTAATGGTCCTGCACAACCAATTGTTGATAGAATTCGCAATCAATACTTGTGGGAAATTTTAATAAAGCTACCAAAAGATGCAAAACTGATTCAGCAGTGCAAAACACAAATCCAATCTCAAATTGGGTTGTTACAGAACAACAAAACTTACCGAAGCATGCATGTTGTGGTAGATATTGACCCAAATTAAACTACTTTTTAAAGTAAGATTGTCATTTCAACAGCAAAATACTACTGTCTTTGTAAATATTGGCAGATGCACTTTTGTTCATCAATGCCCAAATTTATAATCGTTATTGATGAAGATTTACAGACTGTAAAACATTACAATAAAATCTTTTCATCAAACATCTGACAATTTAACACTTCATCTTCAGATGGCATAATGGTTGATTTATGCTGTTCATAATTATAAAAACATGGGAAAGATAATAGGAATTGACTTAGGCACCACGAACAGTTGCGTGTCAGTTATGGAAGGCAACGAGCCTGTAGTAATAGCCAATGAAGAAGGGAGAAGAACAACTCCTTCGGTAGTTGGTTTCTTAAAAAATGGCGAACGTAAAGTAGGTGATCCTGCAAAGCGTCAGGCAATCACAAACCCACAAAATACCATTACTTCTGTAAAACGTTTTATGGGAAGAAGGTTTGATGAAGTTACTGAAGAAATCAGCCATTGGAGTTACAAAGTTTCTAAAGGTGATAACAACACCGTTCGTGTTGATATTGATGGTAGATTATATACTCCACAAGAAATCAGTGCAATGATTTTGCAGAAAATGAAAAAAACTGCTGAAGATTATTTGGGTACAGAAGTTACCGATGCTGTAATTACTGTTCCTGCATATTTCAATGATGCTCAACGTCAAGCTACCAAAGAAGCCGGTGAAATTGCAGGTTTAAATGTAAAGCGTATTGTAAACGAACCAACTGCAGCTGCATTGGCTTATGGTTTGGATAAAAAAGGACAAGATCAAAAAATTGCTGTATTCGATTTAGGCGGTGGTACATTTGATATCAGCGTACTTGATTTGGGCGATGGCGTTTTTGAAGTAAAAAGCACTAATGGTGATACACACTTAGGTGGTGATGATTTTGATAAAGTAATCATGGACTGGTTGGCTAATGAATTTAAAACTCAGGAAGCGATTGACTTACGTAAAGATCCTATGGCTTTGCAACGTTTGAAAGAAGCTTCTGAAAAAGCAAAAGTTGAATTAAGCTCAAGCACAGAAACGGAAATTAATTTACCTTATATCACTGCTGTTGATGGGGTTCCGAAACACTTGGTTGTAAAATTAACACGTGCAAAATTTGAAGCATTAGCAGATAAATTATTTGACCGTTGCTTAAAACCTTGTGAAGCTGCTTTGAAAGATGCAGGCTACAATACCTCTGATATTGACGAAGTAATTTTGGTTGGTGGTAGTACACGTATTCCTAAAGTGCAAGAAATTGTAGAAAAATTCTTTGGCAAAAAACCAAACAAAGGCGTGAATCCTGATGAGGTTGTTGCTGTAGGAGCTGCAATTCAAGGAGGTGTATTAACTGGTGAAATTAAAGATGTATTATTGTTGGATGTTACGCCTTTAGGTTTAGGAATTGAAACTATGGGTGGCATCATGACAACTATGATTACAAGTAATACAACGATTCCTACAAAGAAAACCGAAGTTTATAGTACAGCATCTGATAGTCAGCCCGGTGTACAAATACATGTATTGCAAGGTGAAAGACCAATGGCTGCACAAAACAAAAGTTTAGGGGTTTTTAATTTAGACGGAATTCCTCCTGCACCGCGTGGTGTTCCTCAGATTGAAGTAACTTTTGATATTGATGCAAATGGTATGTTGAATGTAAGTGCAAAAGATAAAGGCACCGGCAAAGAACAAAAAATTCGTATTGAAGCAGGAAGTGGTTTAAGCAAGGAAGAAGTTGAAAAAATGAAAGCCGAAGCTAAAGCACATGAAGCTGAAGATAAAGCTGCAAGAGATAAAGTTGAAAAAATCAATCAGGCTGATAGTTTAATTTTTCAAACTGAAAAGCAATTGAAAGAATTTGGAGATAAAATTCCGGCTGATAAAAAAGCTCCTATTGAAGTTGCATTAGAAAAATTAAAAGAAGCACACAAATCACAAGATGGAGCTGCAATTGATACTGCACTAGCCGAAATGAACACTGTATGGACAGCTGCGAGTGAAGAAATTTACAAAGCACAAGCTGAAGGTGCAGGTGCAGAACAAGCCGGCGCACAAGGTTCCGGAGCAGCTGCAAGCAAAGAAGATACAGTGGAAGATGCACAGTTTGAAGAAGTAAAATAAACTTTAAATTGAATAATTTATCCAAAAGCCCTTGCAATGATGCAGGGGCTTTTAGTTATTTATTATTAATGTGATTTATTACATTTCTCTAAAAGCAAATTTAATTTCTGTTTAAAATTAATTTAGGAATTAATTGACTGGTTTTATAAAACCGCTGAAGCGTGCGACGCAACGACTGTTACATAGATATTTGGTAGTTGATTATAAAAAAACCAAGTATATTATTACTTGGGATTTAAATAAAAAGAATTGAATAATTTAATTTAACTCAAAACACTTCTGCTAATAACGATTCTTTGTACCTCGCTTGTACCTTCATAGATCTGTGTAATTTTTGCATCACGCATCATACGCTCTACATGGTATTCTTTGACAAAACCATAACCGCCGTGTATTTGAACAGCTTCTGTAGTTACCCACATTGCTGTTTCACTTGCAAATACTTTTGCCATGCTGCTGCTTAATGTATAATCCAAACCATTGTCTTTTTCCCATGCTGCTTTTAAGCATAGTAAACGAGCTGCTTCAATTTTTGTAGCCATATCTGCCAGCTTAAATTGTATTGCCTGATGTTGTGCAATTTCTTTACCAAAAGCTTTTCTTGTTTTAGCATATTTCAACGCCAATTCATACGCACCTGTTGCAATACCCAAAGCCTGAGATGCAATACCAATGCGGCCTCCAGCCAATGTTTTCATTGCAAACTTAAAACCAAATCCATCTTCACCTATCCTATTTTCTTTTGGAACTTTTACATCTGTAAACATGATTGTATGTGTATCGCTGCCCCTTATTCCCAATTTATTCTCTTTTGCTGCAACAGTTACACCTGGCCAGTTTTTTTCTACAATCAAACAATTGATTCCTTTGCTGCCTTTGGATACATCTGTTTGTGCAATTACTAAATACACCGATGCAGAAGAACCGTTAGTAATCCAGTTTTTAGTGCCATTCAATAAATAATAATCGCCCATGTCTTCTGCATTTGTACGTTGGCTTGTAGCATCGCTGCCTGCTTCTGGCTCACTTAGCAAAAATGCACCAATGTACAATTCTCCATCTTTTTTACCTTGTGCCAATGGAGTTAAATATTGTTGCTTTTGCGATTCTGTACCATAAGATTCTAAACCATAACAAACCAAGCTGTTGTTTACACTCATACACACACTAACACTCGCATCTACTCTGCTGATTTGATCCATTGCCAATACATAACTTACTGTATCCATTCCGCTACCTCCGTAATCCGGACTAACCATCATGCCCATAAAACCAAGATCGGCAAGTTGCATAATTTGTTCTTTCGGAAATCTTTGGTGTTCATCTCTGTCAATAACGCCAGGCAAACATTCATTTACTGCAAAATCTTTCGCAGCTTTTTCTATCATTTGATGCTCTTCGCTTAATGTAAAATGCATATGTATTATTTGTGCGACAAAAATAGGCTAACGATTGTTAGTAAAAAATTTTATTCAAAAAAACAGTTTAAAATTTTTGATAAAAAAAAGCCGCTATAAAGCGGCTTAATTAAGAAATATAAAAAATTACATTTTTTTAGCATCTTCTAAAAACTTCGCTAAACCAATATCAGTTAACGGATGTTTTAATAATCCCAAAATAGAATCCAAAGGACAAGTACAAACGTTTGCACCCGCTTCAGCGCAACGAATAATATGATTCGGATTACGAATTGAGGCAGCTAAGATTTGG
Source organism: Chitinophagaceae bacterium (assembly GCA_947488765.1). GTDB lineage: Bacteria > Bacteroidota > Bacteroidia > Chitinophagales > Chitinophagaceae > UBA1930. The sequence continues at coordinate 27,622 of CANLAE010000013.1, forward strand.
CTTTTAAATCCTTGAACTGCATAAATTTGTGCAATTTGTTCAATCAGTTGTACACCATCCCAACCGCCATCATCAATACGACCAATAAACGGTGAAATATAAGTAGCGCCTGCTTTTGCAGCTAAAATTGCCTGTCCTGCACTAAAAATTAAGGTACAATTTGTTTTAATACCATTATCAGAAAACCATTTGATAGCTTTGATACCATCTTTAATCATTGGAACTTTAACCACAATATTCGGATGTATAGCAGCAAGCTTTTTCCCTTCTTCAACAATGCCTTCAAAAGTAACGCCCAACACTTCCGCACTGATGTCGCCATCAACCATATCACAAATTGTTTTGTAATGTGCAACGATTGCTTCTTCACCCTTGATGCCTTCTTTAGCCATCAAAGATGGATTGGTGGTAACACCATCTAAAATTCCTAAGTCATTAGCTTCGCTGATTTGCGCAAGGTTGGCAGTGTCTATAAAAAATTTCATAATATATTTTGCCCGAAGGCGTTAGTTTTAGATTTAAACTCCGGAGAAAAAAGAAATAAGGCAGGCTACTCATATCGCACCGCTCAACCACTTATCCTTGCTGTATTCCTACCCTGGGGAGGTTCAGCAGGAGCTGGTCGTATAAGACCTGCCTCGTTGCAAATATAGGGTTGAAAATAAAATCAATCGGGAATTTTATTTTTTAATTCTACGTCATTTCATCATTAAACAAGCAGTTCACAATATCTAACGTACTTTTGCCGCTATGCAGTACAACATATCGACAGAAAAAATTTTAGAAAATTTGAATATTCAGGCATTGAATGAAATGCAATTGGGTACTGGTGCAGCGGTTAAAACGAATCATGATATCATGTTGTTATCTGCCACCGGATCGGGAAAAACATTGGCTTTTTTACTGCCAATTTTAGATTTGATAGAAGACAAAAAAAATCAGACTCAGGCAATTATTATTGTTCCATCAAGAGAACTTGCTTTACAAATTGAAGGTGTATTCAAGAAAATGGGGACCAACTTAAAAATCACTTGTTGCTATGGTGGACATAAACGTGAAATTGAAGAAAACAATTTAATAGAAGCTCCTACATTATTGGTTGGAACACCGGGCAGATTAGCAGATCACATTCGCAGAAACAATATCAAAACAGAATCAATTACAACTTTAATTCTTGATGAATTTGATAAAAGTTTGGAATTGGGGTTTTTAGAAGAAATGAGTTTCATTATCCAATCGCTTCCAAATATTAAAAAACGTATTTTAACTTCGGCAACAGATTCGGTTACAATACCTGATTTTATTGGCTTACAGGATTTGCAAACAATTAATTTTTTATCGGATGAATTATTGCCTGAAGAAAAATTAAAGATCGAAATTGTACATTCAGAAGATAAAGACAAAGTGGGTATTTTATCGAAATTGCTTTGTTTTTTAGGCGGACAATCAACTATTGTTTTTTGCAACCACAGAGAAAGTGTTGAAAGAACAAGTGCAATGCTGAAAGAAAAAGGAATTGCCAATGAATTTTATCATGGTGCAATGGAACAACAAGAAAGAGACAGCGCCTTGTGTAAATTCAGAAACGGCAGTAATTTAATTTTAATTACAACCGACTTGGCAGCAAGAGGTTTAGATATTCCCAACATCAGGTATATTATTCATTATCACTTGCCACATACCGAAGAAATATTCACACATCGCAATGGCAGAACGGCAAGAATGGAATCAAGTGGTACAGCAATTGTTTTACTTTCTCCTGAAGAAAAATTACCGAATTACATCGATGCAAATTCAGAAGTTTTGGATGTACCCGAATCAAGTCCATTGCCCGAAAAACCAAAGTGGACAACACTTTTCATAGCTGCAGGCAAAAAAGACAAAGTAAATAAAATAGATATTGTTGGTTTTTTAAGCAATAGAGGTCAACTTAAAAAAGAAGATATTGGCTTGATTGATGTTAAAGACTTTTTCTCTTTTGTTGCTATCAGAAAAACAAAAATTGGCGCTGCATTATTATTAATCAGAGATCAGAAAATAAAAAACAAAAAAGTAAAGATTGAAATTGCGAAATAGTTTGAAATAGAAAAATTTAATAATCAAAAAATAGTATAGGAATAATTAGCAAATTCATTTAAAATCAAACAAAGTAGCTGTAAACAAAGCACGTTCCCGCTTTTTGAATATTACATCCCAATTGCCTCGATAACGCAGCAATTTTGGAACAATTAAGTTATTGTATTTAGTCATTTCTACTTCCATACTCACATCAAAGTCGTACACACCGGCTTTGTAGCTGAGTACATAGGTGCGATACATTACTTCGAGGGTTTTAAGATTGAACCAGGTTATCATTTCATCAACTACTACCCTATCTTTTTTCAGTAGTCCTAAATCTTCTTTTGGGGTGATTGCAAAAACGTAAAACATTTCACCATTGCGTTCCTGAATATCCAATTTGTATTGATATATTTTTTTAGCACCATCATCGTACAAATCTAATTTTTCACCAATAAATGGAATACCGGGAATTTTTTTCCCAGGGTTAAAGAATAACATTTTCAGTTGTTCTTTATGCTTCTCCATTCCCTTTTTATCTGATGCTGAAAAATCATGCCCTTTTACAATATTATTTTCGTTGCAAATAGATGTTTTGGTAAAAAAAAGGCTTGCATATAATTCCGGTGTGAGGTAATTATAATGATGATCCGCATCGTAAAAATTACCTGTGATTGTTTCTTCTAAAACATCCATTGTTCGGCAATTGCCTAATCTGTTTTGTCTTGTTTTACTAAGTAAAGAAGCTTTGGCGTTGCCTTCTTTATCCAACATTTTAATATCGTTGTAGGAAGTAAATCCTATCACCCGCAAATTGCGGAAAGCCTTGTAAAATGTGGTATCTTCCTTAATTTGTTGTAACAATCTTTTATAATCAAAATTGTTACGAACAATTACATCGGGGAGTGTTAATTTTTGTTTGTCAATGATAAAAGTGGTGTCTTGTGCAAGACCAAAATTGGTGATTAAAAGGAAATATATAATTACTATATTTCTCATTTAATAAATATCATTTTGTAATCAACTCTTACTTTCCCTTTGGTGATATCATTGAATTTTCCTTGTAATAATTTTTTCTTCAAAGGCTTTAAATAATCGATAAAAAGTTTGCCTTCAATGTGGTCATACTCATGCAAAATAACCCTTGCAGTAATTCCGTTAAAGGTTTTGGTATGTTTAACAAAATTTTCATCGTAATATTCTAATACTACCGATTCTGCACGCATAACATCTTCTCTGATTTTTGGAATAGATAAGCAACCTTCGTTGTAAGACCATTCATTTCCTTCTAAGGCAATTACACGGGCATTGATGAATACAGATTTAATGCCCGGTTCATCAGGATATTTTCCTTTTTCATCTGCTTCCAAATGCTCAAATATTTGTGTACTGTCCAATACAAACAAACGAATATTTTTATTGATTTGCGGAGCCGCCAAACCCACGCCATTGCTGGCATACATGGTTTCCCACATGTCTTCTATTAATTTAGGCAAGCCGTCATAATTTGTATTAATATCTTGTGCTACTTTTCTTAATACAGCTGCACCATAAGCCACAATAGGAAGAATCATGTTTTGTAAGTTGTGTTGTAAAATTTAATTGAACCGCAAAAATAACATTCAATAGCCCAATTCAATCAAATGAAATTGTAATTGTTATTTGTTGGCTAAATATTCTTGCAGCATAATTGTAGCTGCGATTTTATCTTTATTGGCTTTCACCTCTCTATCTTTTTTCTTCATACCCATTTGTATCATTGCTTGCGTTGCCATTTTACTCGTAAATCTTTCATCTACGGTTTGAATAGGAATAGCGGGAAATTGTTTTTGCAACTGTCTGATAGCCTGATGTACTAATGGTGTAGCGTGTGTAGGTGAATCATCTAGATTTAATGGTTCGCCAATTAAAATAAGTTCAACTTGCTCTTGCAGAAAATATTTTTTTAAGTACGGTATTAAATCTTGTGTTGAAACAGTATCTAAAGCTGTTGCAATAATTTGCAGCGGATCTGTGACAGCAAGTCCTGTTCGTTTTCCGCCATAATCAATACAAATTATTCTAGCCATATTTATTTTATTAATTCATTATAATAATATCTGCAATAACAAACAATGCAAATACAACACTTGCTGTGCCATTGGCAGTCATAAAAGCAATATTCACTTTACTTAAATCATTTGGCTTTACGATTGAATGTTGGTAATACAACATTCCTGTAAAAACTGCAACCCCCATCCAATACAATCCACCAAAAGCTCCGTAGATACCTGCAGTAATTACACAAGCTGCACTGATGATATGCAACAATTCGGAAACACGCAACGCCTTCTTTACACCTAGCAAAGCAGGAATAGAATATAATTTTTGTGACTGATCAAAATCAACATCTTGCAAGGCAAAAATGATATCAAAACCACTTACCCAAAAAACAACAGCCAACGAAAATAAAACAGGCAACCATGCAAATGCTCCTGTTACTGCCAAATAAGCTCCGATTGGCGCCAATGACAACCCAATGCCTAAAACCAAGTGGCATAGGGCTGTGAAGCGTTTGGTAAAGCTGTAAAACAATATTACAAACAACGCAACAGGTGATAAATAAAAACAAATTGAATTGATAAAAAATGTAGCAGTAACGAATACAATACAATTAATAATAACAAAACGCAATGCATTATTTGCCGAAATAATTCCTTTGGGAATTTCTCTGATAGCTGTTCGGGGATTTTTTGCATCAAAGCTTCTATCTAAGTAACGATTAAAACCCATAGCTGCAGAGCGTGCAGTAACCATACAAGTTATTACCAAAAAAAATTTTATAAAGAGTTGGTTTTTTGATAAACTAATTAAAGAAGTTACAACAGTATGATGGTTGAATAAGTTTGTTTGAGTTAATGCAACCACAAAACCAATCAATGCAAAGGGCATTGCAAAAATGGTGTGTGAAAATTTGACTAATGAAAGATAATTTTTAACGGTTGTCATATCCTGATAACAAAATTTAAAATAGAATTGTTGATTGATGGGTAAAGTTATATGGTACAAGTGTGCGACGCAACAGGTGTTGATAGTAATTCAAAAGCCTATTACAAAAAATTATTGATTAATTCGAAACTCAACCAATTTCCACAGAATAACACCCGCTGCCGTAGAAACATTCAATGAATGCTTCATTCCTAACTGAGGAATTTCAATACAGCCATCGCAAGCTTCAATCAGTGATTGTTGCACACCTTCTACTTCATTGCCCATAATTACTGCAATTTTTGAATAATTATTTGCCTGAAATTTTTCTAGTGAAATACTACCCACCGCTTGTTCAATTGCAAATACAGTATAACCTTTTTGTTTCAGTTCCTGGACTGCTTCAAGTGCATTGGGATAATGAATCCAATCTACTGTATCGGTTGAGCCTAAAGCAGTTTTTGCCATTTGCTTATGTTCGGGTGTAGGGCTGTAGCCACATATACAAATGCCTTCAATTAAAAAAGCATCGGCAGTACGAAAAATACTACCAACGTTGTAAACGCTGCGAATATTGTCGAGTATAATAATGATGGGATTTTTTTCGGCTTGTTTAAATTCTTCAACCGATTTTCTGCCCAACTCATCCATGCTTAGTTTGTGCATGTGGCAAAGATAAGTAAGGCTTTCATTTGTAAAGTTTTGAGTTGAAGTAAATCGTTCAATTCCAATTCAATATAATTTACAAGAAAAAACTTTCATGTAAATGAGGAACTACAACATCTTGAAAACCTTTATTGATAAGTCTTTGCTGAAAATCAAGTTGTACATTTTCTTCGCCATGTACCACAAATACTTTTTTTACCAGTGCCGGATTTTGACAAGCTAAAAACTGACTTAAATCTTCATAATCTCCATGTGCACTCATACTACGCATGCTGCCAACTTCGGCAACCACACGATAAAATTCTCCAAAAATTCGTACTTCTTTTTCCCCATTCATCAATCTGCCTCCTAGGCTATTTGGTTCGCAATAACCTACCAGCAAAATAGTATTCTGATGGTTATCAATATTATTGACAATATGGTGTTTTATCCTTCCGGCATCGGCCATTCCGCTTGCCGAAATAATGATCATTGGTTGATGGTTATCGTTCAGTGACTTACTCTCATCTACGTTTTGAATGAATGCCAATCCCGGAAAATCAAATGGATCTTGATCGGTTATTAATAATTTACTTACCCTGCTATTAAAATATCTTGGATAGCTTTTTACAATTTCAGTAGCGTCTTTACTTAAGGGACTATCCACATAAACAGGAACTTTGGGTAATTTATTTTCCAAACTAAGTTCGTTCAATATGTATAATAATTCCTGTGTTCTGCCAACACTAAAAGAAGGGATAATCAGCTTCCCTTTTTTTTCAACACAAGTTTTCTGAATCCAGTAATCTAAAATCTCCACAGGGCTTTTAATAACATCGTGCAAACTATTGCCATACGTGCTTTCTATGATAATGTAATCTGCTTGCGGAAATATATCAGGGCTTCGTAAAATCATGTCTTTGTAACGCCCCACATCTCCACTAAATGTCAACTTCTTTACCTTTTCTTTCTCTGTAATTTTCAAATGAACACATGCGCTGCCAATGATGTGTCCGGCATCTGTAAACATCGCCTCTACCCCATCGGTAACTTTAAACCAGTGTTTGTATTCTTCTTTATCTAATAAGGTAAATGATTGCTTTACATCATCCAAACTATAAATTGGCTCAATCAACGGAAGTCCTGATTTTACTCGTTTTTTATTGATATATCGAATATCATCCTGCTGAATAATTGCGGAGTCTTGTAACAAAATTTTTGTAAGGTCGTAAGTTGCGGGTGTACAATAAATTTTTCCGGAAAATCCTTCTTTTACTAGTTTCGGAATAAGGCCGCTGTGGTCAATATGTGCATGCGATAATACAATAGCATCAACCGTTTTTGCATCAAAACCAAAACTCGCATTCAGCGTTGCAGTTTCTTTTCCTAAGCCCTGAAATAAGCCACAGTCGAGCAATATATTTTTCCCGTTAGCTAACTGAATAAGGTGTTTAGAACCAGTAACCGTTCTTGCAGCACCATGAAATGTAATTTGCATGTTTACTCCTCAGTTGAAAAATTTAGAATCAAATTCAACAACATTTAAAATTGTAAAACAATGATGTTACCAAGGTTCTGTATTTCAATGAATCTGCAGTTGCGTCGCACGCTTGTACAGTATACTTTCAATCTACAACAAAAAAATCAATTGATGCTTACTTTGCTTTGAAACTCCAAACAAAATAAAATTTCGCAACTATTTCCCCTTTTTCATTCACTCCAATAGATTCACATTTTACCTCAGTCGCTGCATTGGTTTGTATACTTTCTTCAATGGCTTTGGCAATTTCATTTCCATTGCTGCAAGTGAAAACAATTTTACCAATTGCTTTTTTAAAAAATTCAGCTTCCATTTTTGTAACCAACATACTCACCGAAGGTTTTCTTTCATAAATATTTCCAAAAGACATAATGCCGGTACTAAGTTCTGCAGCCATTGACAATACAGCAAAATAAATAGAACGAAATGGGTTTTGATTCAACCATTTAAACCGAACTGCTACACTTGCATTTACTTCATCAATTGCTTCAACTTTTAATCCGCTGATAAAAGCCATAGGCAATCGCAACAGCATAAATAATTGATACTTTATAGGATGTTGAATTATTTTTTTAAACTTGTTGTACTTCGGATTCATGAAATAATTTTTATCAAAAAAATATTTTTAAAAAGACCTTCCGCCTCTTGAGTTAATTGTTGTAAATCCTACCAGTTCATCATGTCTTCCACTCAAACTTCTGAAGTAAACAAAAATGCAATAGTCATTTTCTGTTTCCCAAAAACTGCCATCGGTTTCAAGCACATCGGCAATTGCAGCACGACTACTTTTTTCTTTGGTTACATAGGTATAACTGTAGTAACCTTGTTTCAACAGCAATGTTTTTTCATACACTCCTTTTTCATTATTGAAAATCATTTTGCTGCTATCATTCAGTGTATTGTTCATAATGGCACCGCTTAAAAACAAGTCTTTCCCCAAATAAGGTTGGTTATTAGTGGGTACGTAAGTAAAGTAAACATTGGCATAATCTGATTGCCAAAATGGATTGTTGTTTTCTGTACTGCTGATATTGTACCAACCGTTTAAATCTTTGAAATAAGTGTAAATTAAACCCCTGCGTTCCCCGTCAGGCTTCAAATACACGTCATTAGGCTGATTGGTTTTATTAATTTTTTGAACACGTTCGCTCTCAAATCTGAAGCTCCGCAAATCAGCCCAACGATATTCTTTGCCACCCGGAAACAAACAATCCTGTTCGCCATTGTATTCATATATATAACCTCTTAAAAATGATGGTTGAATATTTCTAACGGCATTATCCCAACGATAATTTTGCTGCACCATTACTTTCACTTGCTGCTGCGGATTGATTGGATTGAGTTGCTTTACATCAACACTGAACTGAACCCTTTGGTGTGTTCTGAAATATTCATTGTTAAACGGCTGTAATACTTGTGCTGCAATGCCTGCCTTACTTTCTACAACAAAAAAACGTTTGGTAAATGCCAGTTGATTGGTATCGCTGTTTAAAAAAACTTTCAACAAATAATTGCCACTTTTAGTTGGAATACAACCTCTGTCGGGCAACAATGCCTGATAATGCACGTAACGGGTTTGTGCAATTGATGATACACGGTATTGTGTTAAACGATTTTGTGTAAAGCCTCGTACATAATCAAACGGGCTTAACTCAGCTTCTTGCCAGTTTTCATTACACAGTTGAAAAGTGTAGAAATAGTTTTTTACATATCCATCCAAATCATCAAAATGAAGCTCCATCAAATCGGCAGAATTTAAATTGATAATGGGCAAACTCAGCTGATTATTTTGCTGGTACAACTGAACAGTTTTTATGTTTGACATATAGACGCCATCAGGTACTCGTTGCTTTTGCGCATGTAAAAAAATTACAAAAAACAAAATACAACTAGTTAAAATAATTTTCATTCAATAGTTTTTAATTCGAGATAGATTTGTCCAAATAACTTAATCATCCAAACAAATTTCGAAGAGTAATTTAAGTATTAATCGTATGTAAAATTAAATGGTAGGTTGAATATAAAATTAAGTTGTAAGATCTTCTTATTTAAAAAGAATAGTAATAAATGTTTTACAAAACTATTTTTTGTTGAATTAAGGCTTTAGTTTTGATAATCTTCTAAACCCATTCATTTGAATCTTGCATTATTTATAGGAAAGCGAATTGCTACAAACAAACAACAATCTTTTTCAAAATTTATTATTCGTTTGTCTATAGCTGCCACAAGCTTAAGTGTAATGGCTATGATTATTACCATTTCATTTGTAAATGGTTTTCAAAAAACAGTTGCACAAAAAGTTTTTAGTTTCTGGGGGCACATTCGAGTACAACATTTCGAAGTAAATAAATCATTGGTAAGTGAAGAAACGCCAATTGAGAAAAATGATGCTGTATTTTACTATTTACAAAAACAACCCGAAGTAATACAAGTACAAACATTTGCTACAAAAAGTGCAGTAATTGAAAAGAACAAAGAAATTGAAGGCATTTTATTTAAAGGAATTGAAAAAAATTATGACAGTAGTTCCATAAAAAAAATGATGGTCTCGGGAAGATGGTTACATTTTAACGACAGCTTATACAGCAAGGAAATCATTATTTCCAGCACCATTGCCAATGAATTAAAAATAAAACTGAACGATACTGTTCGGGTGATTTTTGTATCACAGGAAGCCGGTGCTTCAGCATACAGACCATTGGTAGTAGTGGGTATTTACAAAACAGGCATTGATGAATATGACAAGTTGTTTGCAATAGGTGATTTACAATTGATCAGAAGATTGAGTGGCTGGAACGATAATCAAATTGGTGGCTACGAAGTTTTTTTAAAAGATTATAAACAATTAGATCAGATAAATCAAAGACTAGAATTTCCCGATGTTTGGAGCAGTAAAACAATTGTAGAAGTTTTTCCAAGCATTTTTGATTGGCTTGGTATTCAAAATGTAAACAGAAATGTAATATTTGTTGTGATGTCAATCGTGGCAATCATCAACCTCATTACCTGCTTGCTGATATTGGTTTTGGAACGTACAAAAATGGTAGGAATACTAAAAGCAATAGGTTCAAAAGACAGTATTATACAAACCATATTTTTATACTACGCAGGAATTATAACCATCACAGGAATTGGAATTGGCTTGTTTTTTGGCGTAGGTTTTTCATTATTACAACAATTTACCGGCTTCATAAAATTGGATGAAAGTAATTATTATGTATCGGTAGCACCAATTGAAATTATCTGGTGGCAAGTGATTTTAATCAGTATTTGTACTGCTGTTGTTTGTTTCTTATCGCTGATTATTCCAACCCTAATTGTGAAAAGAATCAAGCCGGTGAAAGCCATTCAATTTAGATAATATGCGACAAAATAATTCCTGTTGCAACAGCCGCATTTAAACTTTCTGCTCCTCCAATTTTTGCAATAGTCAAAGCATGATTGATGTGTGGTAAAATTTCTTTTGATATTCCTTTACCCTCATTTCCAATCACTAAAAAACCTTCTTTAATTTTATTTTGAAGTTGCACATTGTTTCCATCCAACAATGCCCCATAAACAGGCATTGAACTTTCTTTTAAAACAGTTGCAATATCGCCATACCAACAATTTACCCTTACAAAGCTTCCCATAGTACTTTGAATTACTTTGGGATTGTATAATTCAACACAATCTTGACTGCACAAAATATTTTTAATACCATACCAATCTGCAATACGAATGATTGTACCAAAGTTGCCGGGGTCTTGAATGCCATCTAACACAATACTAAATTGATTGTTAAGATTTGGCAAAATATTTTCCTGCTGTTGAACAATTGCAAATACTTTATTGGCATTTTGCAAACCGGTTATTCTGGACAATTCAGCTTCATTTACAATGGTTAAATTGTCTTTATAATCAGGATTTTCAGCCACCCAGATATCGGTTGCATAAATTTTTTGGATGGAATAATTGCTTCTCAATAACTCTTCTATCAACTTAGGACCTTCGGCAATAAACAGAGCTTGTTGTTGTCTATTTTTTTTATCGAATAAACTTTGAATATATTTGAAGTCATTTCGGCTTAACATACATTATGAATTTTAACTATCGACAAAAAAAATATTTTATTTTAATACCCATCCTAATGTGTTTGGTGATGTCGTGTAGTGAAAATAAAGTTTTATTTGTTTTCAATCGTTACAAAGTAAAAAACTACATTCCCAATAAACCCTTTGTATTTGCAAATAAAGTAATTGTAAGTGGCAATATAAAAAAAGATGAATTAAAAAGATTGACACTTGAATTAAATAATTACTGGCATGACAGTTTACAAGTAAAAAGAGTTACACAGTTTGGTTTTTTTGAAAAAATAAAAAATCCTCCGGTATTTGATACTGCCAACATCAGCAAATCGGCTAAGTTGATGAATGCTTATTTAAATTCACAGGGTTATTATTATGCAACGATCCTGGAAGCTAGTCCTGCAAGAATTGATACAGTTAAAGACCAATTAAGAACATCTGTTACAATGATGGTAGATGTTGGGAAAAATATCACAATAGATTCAGTCAGTTATAATCTTACAGATGCATTACATCAAACACCAAAAGATACTGCATTACAAATGCTTGCAATAAAAAACTACCCAACAAGTTTTTTAAAAAAGGGTACAGCCTACAGCAAACAAATAGTAAGTGATGAGTTGGACAAACTCGTTATTTTATTCAGACAAAATGGTTATTATAAATTTACAAGAGAACACATTTATGCCTTGGTAGATAGTACAAATGAAAGCTTGTTTAAATTAACATTAGATCCTATTTCTTTGGCTAAATTAATTGCAAAAGCAGAAGCAGAAAGAAAAAAAAATCCAGTATGGGATATTACTATCAAACAACGAAATAGCCTTGATTCCAGCCGATTAAACCAATTTTATATTGGTAAAATTTATTATTACCCCGAAACAAAATCCAATGATTCACCAGACAGTTTAATCATAACAAAATGGAAAAGAGAACTATCGGATAAAACCGGAAACTTAGTCATCAGAGATTATAGAGGAAATTTTAAATTAAGACCTTTGCGTGAACACACTTACTTGCGTAAGGACAGTATTTACAATGAAGATTTGTTTTTCAAAAGTGTAAATAAATTAGCCAAAATACCTGCATGGAAACAAACAGATGCAAGAATTATTGAACGTACAAAAGACACTTTGGATTTTCATTTTTTTCTAGTGCCTCAAAAAAAATATCAAACAGATTATAGTTTAGAATCGAGCATCAACACAGGTGATTTTACCTCAGGAAATTTAATTGGACTTTCCTTAAATTACAGTTTAAATAATTTTAATGTTTGGAAACGAGCTATCCAAAGTAATACCAATTTAAGCGGAGGTGCTGAACTGAATTTTTCAAAGCCCTATGATACATTAAGCAGCAAAGGGAATTTAGTACAAACGATTCAATTCAGTTTAAGTCACAGTTATATTTTCCCAAGATTATTATTGCCCATAAAAAGTTTGAACAACATCTTCAGTAATGTTGAAAACAAGCGAACAATCATTACCGGAAGTGCTGCATATACCGAAAGATTTGAAACATTTAAACTACGTAATTTCAATTTGAATTTTGGATATGAGTGGAAAAAGAAAAACAATTTAATACTTTGGAAACCACTGAATGTTGAGTTGTACAATATTGATACATTACCCGGATTAGATACCATATTTAAAAACAATCCTTATTTGAGAAATTCTTTTAATACTGGTAATGTGGTTGGATTTGGATTGGGTAGTATTAATCTTACTAAAACACTCATAGGAAAGCACAATCCAAGAAATAGTCATTTCATCAGACTTGGAATTGATGAAAGTGGATTGGCAACTTCATTATTTAAAAAACTGGATGAAAAGGTGTACAAATATTTAAAAATTGAAGCCGAATATCGTTTTGTACAAAAGCAACCAAAAAGTGAAATTGCCTACCGTTTATTTTCAGGAGTTGGTATTCCATTGGGTGGTAAATCTTTGCCTTTCTTCAAACAATATTCTGCCGGAGGACCATACAGCATGCGGGCTTGGGGTTTAAGGCAACTTGGTTTGGGTTCCAGCATTTTAAATGATACCATTCCTGCAACTTCATTCAGAGACCGATTTGGAGATATGCAACTAGAAGCAAATTTCGAATACCGATTTAATGTTGCAACAATTGGTCCTATGAAACTTGCAAGTACATTATTTACTGATATTGGCAATGTTTGGAATGTTAAAAAAGATGCTGCAGATCCTGATGCAGAATTTTCATTGAATCATTTTACAAAAGATATTGGAATAGCGGTAGGCACCGGCTTACGCTTGGACTTTTCCTATTTTTTAATAAGGGTTGATTTTGCCTATAAGGTTAAAGACCCAGGTAGAATTACTAATAACGGATGGATGAGTATTAAAGATTTTACCTGGAAAGAAGTACGCAACAATCAAGGCAAAACTGAAATCAGGAACTATGCATTTCAACTTGGTATTGGATTGCCTTTCTAAGATGTAGGTTGATAAATTATTTATGTTTCTCTTCGTCCTGTAACTTCTCTACAGCCACCAAATCATCAAGTTCAATATTCATTGCAATTAATCCAATTTGTACTATTGCACGTTTCCCTCTCAATTCTTTTACTTCACCAACCTGATAATTTTTTTTCATTTTTACCATTGTACCAACCGCAATATTTGTATTCAGTTCTTTGTATTTGCGATCTACCTTTTTAGCAAGTTTATTTACAATAATTTTTTCCTGTTTATTAAACAGCAAGTCTTGTAAATTTTTGATCACCTCATTTTTGTTGGTAGATTTTTTCCAGTCCAACACAATTTGTTTCAACTTGCGTTCCATATCTTTCAGATACACAATTCTGTCTTCCGCTACTTTGTTTTGCTCTTTCAACAACTCTACTTGCTGTTTGTGTTTTTCCTTTTGCATTACTGCTTCCATCTCTTTTTTAAGCCGTTCATTTTCTTTCAGTAAGCGGTTCAATTCTATTTTTTCTTTATCTAATTGCTGTAAATTTTGTTCTGTATTATTCAATAATTTATCCAGCTTAAAATGTTCTTCATCTACCAGTTTGCGTGCTTTATGAATTAAATGTGTTGGCAATCCAATTCGTTCCGCAATTGAAAAAGTATAGCTGCTGCCCGGTTTTCCAACCATTAGTTTATACAATGGTTGTAATTTTTTTTCATCAAAAGCCATCGCACCATTGATAATTCCTTTGGTATGATTAGCCATTACTTTTAAATTTAGATAATGGGTGGTTACAATTCCCATCGCATTTTTTTTGCCCAATTCTTCCATGATTACTTCGGCAAATGCACCACCTAAATTGGGGTCACTGCCACTACCTAATTCATCAATAAAAAACAACGTTTTTCCATTGGCAACTTCTATAAAATGCTTCATGTGCATTAAGTGCGAAGAATAGGTACTGAGCTCAAATTCTATACTTTGTGTATCGCCAATATGTATGAATAATTGTTTAAAAATTCCCATCTGCGAGGTTGGATGAACTGGCACCAACAACCCACTCTGTAACATCATCTGATTAAGCCCGATTGTTTTCATCGTAACCGTTTTGCCTCCTGCGTTTGGTCCACTGATAACCAAAATACGATCTGTCTCATCCAATTTAATATCCACCGGAATTGTTGGCTTTGCCGATGCTTTATTATATAATAACAATAAAGGATGATAAGCATTTTTCAATTCGATGTGTGCCTTATCCATCAAATTAGGCATTTCGCCTTGCATCTCAATTGCAAGTTTTGCTTTCGCTTTAATAAAATCATACTCACCAACAACCCTTAAATAAGACTGCAACAATTCAGCGTAAATGCTGAGTTTACCAGTCAATTCTTTTAATATTTTTTGAACTTCTCTACGTTCATCATTCTCTAAAGAAAAAACATCATTGTTCAGTTCAATCGTTTCTTCAGGCTCTATAAAGGCGGTTTTTCTGCTGTCACTTTCACCATGTAGAATTCCTTTTACTTGTCTTTTATGCTCACTGAAAACAGCAACTACTCTCCTGCCCGTGCTAAAACTTTCATCAATATCTGCACTGTATCCCGCTTTTGCCAACTTTGCCAAAACCTTGTCAAATGTTCGTCGCAGCTCATTTCTCTTTCGGTATAAATTCATCCGGATTTTTTGCAACGCATCACTTGCATTGTCTTTTACATTTCCAGTTTCATCTATTATTTCATCAATTATTTCTATAATAACTTTCTCGTAATAATTATCTTCTATCACTTTTGCAAGTGAAGGAAATGCCATTTTTCTTTCATAATCAAACCATCTGAAAATATTACCGATAGACTCTGCTAATTTTCTGATAAGGATAAATTCCTCTCCACTTAAAGTAGCACCACTGATGCCGATGAGTTTTAATTCTTTGGAAATATTTTGTAAAAAATCATTAGGGAAATACATACTTTGTTGCAATATCAATTTAAACTCATGTGACTGCCGCAACTCCAAATCAATGTATTCACGTTTGGTATGAATACGCAGGTGATCTGTTTTTTGTTTGGCGTATTCAGTTTTGCAATGCTCCCGCAATAGAAATTTTACCTTATCAAATTCCAGTTGTGATAATGCAGATTCCGGATACAACTTCATCATGTAATGTGCCTCACTTTATTTTGAAATGCGAATGTAATGCAGATTAAATTTATTGAAACAGAAGTTTGAGGAATTAGCAGATGATTTAACCCTTTCAAATGAACAAGCAGAATTTATATAAGTACTATTGTGCTATAAAAACTGAAACGCTTTAACTTCGCTGCATGACGAAACTTAGTGTAAACATCAACAAATTTGCAACGCTTAGAAACAGCAGAGGTGGCAAAAGACCCGATGTTGTGAAAGCTGCAGTTGATGCACAACTTTTTGGAGCAGATGGAATTACCGTACATCCTAGACCCGATGAAAGACATATTACTTACCAAGATGTATTTGACATCAAAGAAATTATCACTACAGAATTTAATATTGAAGGAAATCCTACGGAGCAAAAATTTATTGATTTGGTTTTAGCCACCAAACCACATCAGGTAACTTTAGTTCCCGATACTTTAGGGCAGCTTACTAGTGATCATGGCTGGGATACCATTACCCACAAAGCATATTTAATTGATACAATTACGATGTTTAAATCCGCAGGAATTCGAGTTTCCATTTTTGTAGATCCTATTACTGAAATGATTGAAGGTGCTGCTGCAACAGGAACTGACAGAATTGAATTGTACACAGAATCATATGCAAAACATTTTGCTGCCAATGAAAAATTAAATGCAATTCAACCATATATCACTGCAACGCAAAAAGCAAAAGAATTTGGTTTGGGGATAAATGCAGGGCATGATTTAGACTTACAAAACTTAAAATATTTTGTACAACAAATACCATTGATTGACGAAGTGAGCATAGGACATGCACTGGTATGTGATGCATTGTATTTTGGTTTTGAAAATGCAATTCAGTTATACAAAAGACAATTAATGCAATAAAAAAATTATCTTTCCAACTTAAAATACTTTTATGAGTTCCGTTTCTTCTCCTTTGGTAGGAATCATTATGGGCAGCGATAGTGATTTAAATATTATGCAGGATGCAGCAAAAATTTTAGAGCAATTCAATATCCCAATTGAACTAACCGTTGTATCTGCTCACCGTACACCTCAACGTATGCTAACTTATGCAACCACTGCAAAAGAAAGAGGCTTGAAAGTAATTATAGCAGGCGCTGGTGGAGCTGCTCATTTGCCCGGAATGGTTGCAAGCATTACTACTTTACCCGTGATTGGTGTACCCATAAAATCTTCCAATTCAATTGATGGATGGGATTCTGTATTGTCAATTTTACAAATGCCCAATGGCGTTCCAGTTGCAACTGTTGCTCTAAATGCAGCAAAGAATGCCGGAATTTTAGCTGCACAAATTATTGGTACTTCCAATGATGAAGTTGCACAAAAATTAGCAACTTACAAGACTCAATTAGAAGGCGAAGTATTGGAAAAGGTGCATAAAATGAAGGCTCAATTTTCAAATGAATTTGACCAATAAAAAAAGCATTGAAATTGATATTATGCAATATTCAATGCTTTTAAATTAATTGTTTACAACCTTTTTATCTAGCATCAGCCATATCAGGTATTTGAGAAACTTTATAAGCACCCGCATCCAATTTTTCTTTGGTTGCAGTGAAAGCTTGTAAAGTAATTTCAATATCCTCATCGGTATGCGCAGCACTTGGAATTAAACGAAAAATAATGTGTCCTTTTGGAATTACTGGATACACCACAATAGAAGCAAACACACCATAATTTTCTCTCAAATCCATGCACATTGCAGTTGCTTCTTCTACGCCACCTTTCATGTATACTGGCGTTACCGGAGTATTCGTTGCGCCAATATCCAAGCCACGACTAATCAACCCTGCTTGTAATTTTTTAGCATTGCTCCACAACTTTTCTTTCAGTTCCGGCATTGTACGCAACATATCCAATCTTTTCAAATTGCCTATTACAATTGGCATTGGTAAGCTTTTCGCAAATATTTGAGAACGAATATTGTAACGGATATAATCAATAATAATTCTTGGACCCGCTAAAAATGCACCAATGCTTGCCATACTTTTTGCAAACGTAGAAAAGTACAAATCAATTCCATCCTGGCAACCTTGCTCCTCACCTGCTCCGGCACCTGTTTTACCCAATGTACCAAATCCATGTGCATCATCTACCAACAATCTAAAATCATATTTGCTTTTCAAGTCAACAATTTCTTTCAATTTTCCCTGATCACCTGCCATTCCAAAAACACCTTCGGTAATCACTAAAATTCCTCCGGTTTTTTGTTTTTCAATTAACGCAGCAGCACGTTCCAATTGCTTTTCACAATCGGCCACATCATTGTGTTTAAACACATATCTGTGACCAGGATGCAATCTCAAACCATCAATGATACAAGCATGGCTTTCTGCATCATACACAATCACATCATGTCTTCCACAAATAGCATCAATTGTACTCATGATACCCTGATACCCAAAATTTAAAAGTATCGCATCTTCCTTATTTTCAAATGCAGCCAATTCTGCTTCCAATTGTTCGTGGTGGTTACTATTTCCACTCATCATTCTTGCACCCATTGGGTATGCCAATCCATACTGTTGAGAAGCATCCGCATCAATCTTCCTAATTTCAGGATGATTTGCCAAACCCAAATAATTATTCAAACTCCAAACAATCATTTCTTTACCTCTAAACTTCATGCGGCTGCTTATTTCACCTTCCAATTTCGGAAAAGCAAAATAACCATGTGCTCTTTCTCTATGTTGCCCAAGAGGACCATAATTCTTCACCAATTTTTCAAAAATGTCTGCCATATCTAGTCGATTTTAAAAGTTATAGGTAAAAAAGTTTGCGGTTGATTTTAGTAATGAAGAAAATTTTGATGTCAGCTACAAAACAAAATTCAACATTCTCGGCGTCGCACCCTTCAGGGCTTTGTACGTTACTCAACTTTTTTTATACCCGTATTAAAGTTCGCAAAAATAACTATTTAATAACTATAAGCCAACCATAAAATTAGCTTGTGGAAAATGTACATTTGTGCCTTAATTATTTATTCCATGAAAACACGAATCATTTTATTGGCAAGTTTCCTTTGTTTGCAAGCCGCAGCTCAAAAAACAAATACCCCAAAAAGTAAACCAACAATACCCGTTAAAAGCAATCAACCAAAGTTGGTAGTTGGGATTGTTATTGATCAAATGCGGTGGGATTATTTGTATCGCTTTCAACCATTGTTCAAAGCAAATGGTGGTTTTAAAAGAATGATGAGTCAAGGATTTAGTTGCGACAATACGCTTATTCCTTATACACCAACGGTTACAGCCTGTGGGCATACCTGTGTTTATACAGGTAGTGTTCCCAATGTTCATGGAATTACCGGCAACGCCTGGTGGGATAAACAATTGAACAAAACCGTTTATTGCAGCGAAGACAAAACCGTACAAGGCCTTGGTGGGAAAGACGAAGTAACTGGACAAATGAGTCCAAAAAATATGCTTACCACTACTATTTGCGATGAATTGAGATTGAACAGTAATTTCAAAAGCAAAGTAATTGGTATTGCAATAAAAGACAGAGGTTCTATTTTACCAGCCGGACACAGCGCTAATGCTGCTTATTGGTATGACGGCAAAAGTGGAAATTTTATTACAAGTACGTATTACATAAATACTTTGCCAAATTGGGTAAACGATTTCAATAACAGAAAAGTAACGGATAGTTTGTACAAATTAAACTGGAATACATCTTTGGATAAATCTGTTTATTTAAATTATGCAACAGCCGATATTAAAGATTACGAAAGCAAACCATTTGGAAAAGAACAACTCGGATTTCCATATGATTTAACAAGATATGTAGGCAAAGATTTTTCTAAAATTAGCAGTACTCCTTATGGAAATACATTAACAGCAGAGATGGCAAAAGCTGCATTGATTGCAGAACAATTGGGTAAAGGCAATGCAACCGATTTTTTGGCAATCAGCTTTTCTTCGCCTGATTATATTGGTCATTCTTTCGGACCAAACAGTTGGGAAATGGTAGATGATTATATAAAATTAGATGAAGAACTTGGAAAATTATTTGACCTTCTGGACAAACAATTGGGTGCAGGAAATTATATAAGTTTTTTAACGGCAGATCATGCAGTGGCGCATGTTCCGGGGTTTATGAAAGAAAATAAATTACCCGGCGGAACCGTTGATGATGCAGCACTTGTAAAAGACATGAACAAACAATTGAAAAATGCTTTTAATGCAGATAGTTTGATTTTGAGTTCTTATAATTATCAGCTCACTTTAAACCAACCATCTATTGATAGAAATAATTTAAGCAAAGAAAAAATCACCACTTGGATTATTGATTATCTGAAAAAAGTAGATGGTATCAGTCAGGTATTTGCCATCAGCGATTTAATGGCAACACCAATTAACAAAACACTAAAAGAAATGTTGGTGAATGGTTACAATGCCAATCGTTCGGGTGATATACAAATGATATTTAAGCCGGGTTATATTGATGGCGGAAATACAGGAACCACGCATGGTTTATGGAATCCGTATGATGCACATATCCCTTTACTTTGGTATGGTTGGGGCATTAAAAAAGGCAGCACCCGCAGAGAAACCTACATGACAGATATTGCAGCAACATTAGCCGGTTTATTGAAAATACAAATGCCAAGCGGATGTATTGGTAAAGTAATTGAGGAAGTGATACAATAAGATGGTGCATTTATAATGCTAATTTCGGACACAGTCCGACAAAATTATTTGGCACAAGTGACCCGCAATAGCGGAAGACTTGCGCCAGTGATTAGTCTCCACGAGTACGTCTTAGTGTAAGCAAATTTTTAATTTGCATTAAAAGCAATATAGCAAAGGGTTGGAGTATTTATCCTTTTTACGAAGTAAAAATTATCTGTGGTATCTGGGTTACTCACTAGCGCAAGTCTTCCGATAGGATGACTTGTTGCTGTTTTAAATCCGCCCGTTTGCAACGGGATTATTGAAAACAAAAGTTGAATTATATTTGAAAAATAATATAAAAACTCAATGTCTGGTAAATATAAAGTTGGCGAAGATGCAATACCACATTTTGTAACATTCACAGTAGTGGGTTGGATAGACGTATTTAGTAGAGAACAATACAAAGAATTTTTTGTAGATAGTTTAAAATATTGTCAGGAAAATAAGAACATGATACTACATGCATGGGTAATAATGACAAACCATGTGCATTTAATCATTAGCAGCAACTCCAATAAAATTGAATTTATTGTGAGAGATTTAAAAAAATATACCAGCAAACAAATTATAAAAGCCATTCAGGAAAATAATATTGAAAGCAGAAAAGAGTGGATGCTGAATATTTTTAATTACGTTGGCAAAAACAATAACAACAATAAAGAGTTTCAATTTTGGAAACAAGATTATCACCCGATAGAATTAAATTCAGCCATATTAATAAAGCAACGATTAAATTATCTGCATGAAAATCCAATAAGAAGTGGATTGGTTTGGGAAGCTTGGCATTTCAAATACAGCAGCGCAATTGATTACTACACGAATGAAAAGGGATTAATTAAAATTGAACATCTGTAATACTAATTTCGGACACAGTCCGAGAAAATTATTTGACACAAGTGACCCGCAATAGCGGAACACTTGCGCCAGTGAGTATCTGGGTTATCTATGAGATAAAAAAAATCTACTACAAAAAGTTCAATAAGGTTCAAAAGTTCAAAGGCACAGGGATTGCAGCAAAGTAGCCCGCAGCTTTGCGAGGACTACTTGCGAAAAGCCCCAGCTACAGCTAGGCAAAGTGTTTCAGCTGATTGCCTAACAAATAAAAAAAATAATTGGGTAATCCATTTTTGGTTTGTAGGTAATGATACTTTTGTATAAAAACCATTGATGATATGGATTTTACTATTCTGTGTTGGTATCGTATGAAACATTGAATAGTATTTTAACAACTGCCCCAAAGCATATACAAATTAAGAACCCTTAGATTTGCGGTTGAAATGAACAATATATGATTGTTTTAATATCGTTTCATTTCTACGTTTTATAAAGCAACAACTACGCATGATGAAAATTTCGAACGAAACCAAAGTAGGTGCATTAACAGCCATCACTATTACTTTGATGGTATTGGGCTTCAATTTTTTAAAAGGAAAAAGTTTATTGAAAACCGGCAATTTTATTTATGCCAAATTCAGTGATGCCAAAGCTTTGACAACATCTAACCCTGTATATGTAAATGGGTTTCAAATAGGTAGCGTTTATGAAATTGAAAATGATGATGCTAACTTGAAATCTATTAGCGTTGCTATTAAACTAAAAGGCGAATACAATATTCCAGATAATTCAGTTGCATCTATTAGCAGCAACCCTCTTGGAACACCAAGTATTGAAATTGCATTGGGTAACAGCACCAACAAATTAACCCATGGCAGTATTATTGAAACCGTTGAAAATGAAGGGATATTGGGTGATTTGAAAAATAAATTTGTTCCGGTTGCAGACCAACTAAAAATGACCACCAAAACATTGGATAGCGTGTTGAAAAACATCAATTCTATTTTTGATGCGAATGCAAAAAATAATTTACAAGGCATTGTTGCGAACATTAATAAAACAACGGCTTCATTAATTGTAAGTAGTGCCTCTATAGAAACAATGTTGAACCAACAAAGCGGAAGCATTGCACAAAGCATGAACAATGTAAATAGTTTTACGAAAAACTTAACCGCTCAGAATGATAAAATCAACAGCACTTTGGGCAACCTCGAAAAAACATCTGCGCAATTAGCGGCATCGGACATTGCAGGTTCTGTAAACCAATTAAAAGGTGCTATTGAAAATTTGAATGGCGTAATTAAAAAAATTGATTCGAAAGAAGGTTCAATTGGATTGTTGCTAAACGATAAAACACTATACAACAACTTAACCAACACCGTAAGAAGCGCCAATATATTAATGGATGATTTGAAAACACATCCGAAGCGTTATGTAAATATTTCTGTGTTTGGAAAAAAAGATAAATCTACTCCCCTCTCTGCACCAATTAATGATACTTTAACCAAGAAGCCTTAATGCAACCGTTTTTCAAGAAAATATTTTTTTATGTTCTATTTGTTGTTGCGGCAAAAGCCAATGCACAACAGCAAATTGATACATTGCAGAAAGGAAAAAAATTAGATGTGTTGTTTGCCGAAAGGATGAACATCAGAAAAATAGATTCGGGCGGACAGTTTATTTCGTATGCTGGTAATGTTCGTTTGAAACAAGGGAAAACTTTGTTCAATGCGGATAGTATCGTATTGAATGAAAAAGAAAATACCATTGAAGCTTTTGGGAAAGTGCAAATTAACGATGCAGACAGCGTGCAAACTTATGCTGACTATTTAAAATACATTGGTAACATTAAAAAAGCTTATCTCAAAAAAAATGTAAAACTTACCGATGGCAAAGGCATACTTACAACCAACGATTTAGAGTATGATTTGAACACAAAAATTGGTACGTATTTAAATGGCGGAAAAGTAGTCAATGGTAAGACAGTCCTTACAAGTAAAGAAGGATATTATTACGGAGAAACAAGAGATATTTATTTTAAAAACAAAGTAGTACTTATTGATCCGGGTTATAAAATAAATACTGATACACTGTTATACAATACCTATAGCAATGTTGCCAATTTTGTTACCACAACAAAGATTGTTACGAATGACAGAAAAATTAAAACCAAAGATGGTTACTACGATTTAAAAAACAAAAAAGCCTACTTTGGTAAACGCCCCGAAATAGAAGACAGCACGAGTATTTTGAAAGCCAATGAAATGAATTTTGATGATAGTACAGGTATTTCTATATTCAAAGGAGATGTTGTATACAAAGGAAAAGACCCAAGTGGTGGTTATGATTTAATTACCAACCGACTTGAAACAAACAGCAAAAAAAGTTCTTTCATTGCCACGGAAACCCCGATTTTATTGATTAAACAAGGAAGAGATTCTGTATTCATTCGTGCAGATACTTTGAAATCGGCGAAGCTTTCAGATTTTTTGAAAAATAGAAAAGTTCCTAATCTCAGGGACTCAATGACAGGCAAAAATGCATTCGTAACTGCACAAGCTAAAGACACTGCCAATGATAAATATTTTGAAGCGCATGCGCATGTAAGAATTTTTTCGGACTCATTGCAGGCTATTGGCGATAGTTTGTTTTATACATTACAGGATTCTGTTTTTCGATTGTTTAAAAGCCCCGTTGTATGGGCGCAGGAAAATCAAATTAATGGAGACACTATTTATCTTTTCATGGAAAACAGAAAGCCACAACGCATCAAAGTTTTTGAAAATGCAATGGCAATTAATTTAGTTGGGAAAGGTTATTACAATCAACTTGCTGGAAAGACGCTCAACGCTTTTTTTGTAGATGGCAAAATCAATTATATGCGTTGCAAAGGAAACCCTGCACAAAGCATTTATTATGGTGTAGATGATAAAGGAAAATTTTTTGGTGTAAACAAAGCCGGTGCTGATTTAATAGATATGTACTTCTCTGATAATAAACCGGGCAGGGTTGTATTTAGAAATAAATTAGAAGGAACAACTTATCCGATGGGACAAGTGAATCACAATGAATTAAAATTGCGAGGCTTTAAGTGGTTGGTTGAAAAAAGACCAAAATCTAAATTTGAAATTTTAACCAATTAACACCACACTACAGCGACATGTTGCAGTTTATTAAAAACACTTTTTTACACCCGCTACAAGAGTTTATACACGATAGCAGAGCAATTGGAATTATATTATTACTTTCTACAACTATTTCCCTTACATTGGCAAATATGGGTGGTGGCAGCAGCTATATTCATTTCTGGGAATTTCATTTTGATAATACCACCAATCACCATACACATTTTGGCATATTGAGTTTGCCCAATTCTCCATTGGTAATCATCAATGATTTTTTGATGGCATTTTTCTTTTTCCTGGCGGGTATGGAAATTAAAAGAGAAATCCTTCAGGGAGAACTTGCTTCTTTTAAAAAATCAATATTACCAATAGTTGCAGCCGTTGGTGGGATGATTATTCCGGCTATTTTATACATTCAATTTAACCGCAATGGCATTTATGTAAAAGGCTGGGCTATACCTACTGCAACTGATATTGCATTTACTTTAGGAGTCGCTTCTTTATTAGGAAAAAGAGTACCTGTAGCATTAAAAATTTTTATTACAGCATTGGCAATTATAGATGATTTAGGCGCAATTATTGTAATTGCATTATTTTATGGAGGCAGCATCAAACTATTGTATTTATTGGGTTGTGCTATCATAGCAGGGACTCTTTTACTGCTGAAAAGGTTTCAGGTAAAATTTGGATTGATTCATTTTATTTTAGGATTTATACTTTGGTATTGTATGTTCAACTCGGGAATTCATGCAACAGTTGCAGGCGTTGTATTTGCATTGTTTATTCCGGTTGATAAACTGAGCAGCTTTGAATTAAAGTTACATGCGCCGGTCTATTTTTTAATCATGCCCATTTTTGCTTTGGCAAATACAGCAATAGTATTTCCGGAAAATGGTTTATCAGCTTTATCCAATACGTTAAGCTGGGGAATTATTGCAGGACTTGTATTAGGAAAACCTTTAGGCATTTGTGGTGCCTGTTATGTATTGGTAAAAAAGAAAATTGCACAATTACCCAATGATACAAATTGGTATCAAATGATTGGTGCGTCTATATTAGCGGGGATTGGTTTTACCATGAGTATTTTTATTGCAACACTTGCATTTAGCAGTATAGAAGAACAAAATATTTCTAAAATATCAGTTTTAGTAGCATCCTTCGCTGCAATGATAATTGGATTTGTGTGGCTTCGATTGAGTAAGAAGTAATCTTTGTAAATTCCTATGCTCATTTATAACCCACTTAAGTATTTGGCATAACCTTTTGCTACATAATAATGACCAAAATATAAAGTAAATACAATCAGTAGCTGCATAAAATCGAAATCTATATTTTTCAGCTTAAGACCTAAGTTTAATAAAGTTGAAAATGAAAAAAGTAAAATCCCCGGTAAGAAAAAGGTGATACCTAATTGTTTACGTTGCTTATTTGCACAGAGATTTGCTACCAAAATACCACCAAAGGCCAGTGAAATAAGGTATAAAACAATAGCCAGCTTGAAAACTAAGGTTTGGTCATTAAACTCATTATCTATCCATTTGTAAAAATTAAGATAAATTACCACAAACCCAATGGCAGTAAAAATCATGTACGCCAACCCCTTTCCTTTAAAATTCACATCAGCAAGTTTGGAAATAAAGAAAATAAAAAAACCAGTTGAAGCAGCTAGTAAGAATAAATTGATATGTATTCCGTAAGAATTATCATTCAAAAGAAATAAATCCGCAATCCAAGCTAAAGCAAGCGAACAAAAAACAATCCATTTGAGCTCAACATGACTATTCTTTTTTGAAACCGCAGTTATATAAATTAGTAGCGATGGAATTAATGATATCCTCAAATAAATACTATGATTGGTTGAAATATTAAAGTAATTGACTAAAAATAAATTTATGCAATATGCAAAGAATAATAAGTTGCAAATAATCAGGCTGTATTGCTTTAAGAATTTTTTCATATTGTCTTTTAAACCACTTCTAAAGTAAACAAAATTAAGAGGTTTTAGATTTTAAAAATGATTAAATTTAATTTATTGAGTAATCATTTTACATTTGCAATATGTTAAGTGAAAAAGAGGAAGCATTTTTGCTTTATTGGAGTGAAAACAGAAGCCGACAAAAGCAACGAACCAAACAATTTGTAATTGGCTTGGCAACGGGATTAGCATTTGGATTATCTATATTATTTTTTATTTTTTCTGGATGGTATACAAGGGCTACAATGATTGCAAACAGCCGGCTCAACCCAGTTTTATTTTTTTTCATTATCATTGCAATTGCTGTTTTCATGGCATATTTCTACAGAAATTATAAATGGGAAATGTATGAACAACAATACCAGGAGTTGACTATGAAAAAGAAAAAAACAAACACCAACATGCAACAAAAAGACTTAATTATTAGTCACAATCAATAACAATTTAAACAATGAAAAATAATCCCCTTTTTTTACTTATCCCTTTTTTTATTTTTAGTTCTTGTACAAAAGAAAAAGGATGTACACAACAAGACCCAAGTTTAGAAAAAACAGCAATTGTAGATTTTTGTGCCAGCAATACAATTACTTACACACAGGATCCTTCCGGAATTTTTTATCAGATAATAACTCCCGGCACAGGAACTCAACCCACAACATCTTCCAGAGTTTTTATGTACTACACAGGAAAATATTTAAATGGAACAATATTTGATCAATTGAGTGATCCAACACGTTCTGGATGGACATTGAGCAGTTTGATTGAAGGCTGGAAAATTGGAATACCATTGATAAAAAAAGGGGGTAGAATTAAACTAATTATTCCTTCTGCTTTAGCTTATGGTTGTACCGGTTATGCTTCCATTCCGCCAAATACACCTCTTTATTTTGACGTTACATTAACCGATGTTCAATAACTTTCAACCATCTTGTCGAGAATTGGTTAACAAATAAACATTATCGCTGTTTATAGATTGATTTTTGAGAATACCATTCCCCTATCTTTGCCCACTCTAAAAATTTTGTAAAACCGTTAATAATATGCAACTTAAAGGTTTAGTTCGATTTTTTGCGATTGCACTTATCGTAATCTGTTTGTACCAGTTATCATTTACATGGTTAGTTCATAACCATGAAAGTAGTATGGAAAGCAAGGCTGACAAATGGTTGTCTGCCAATTACCAAACTCCGGAACAAAAGTATGCCGGCAATACAGAAGCAAAAGCTTTGTATGAAGACACTTTAAAACAAGTTAAAAAGGCTCGTTTGCAAAGATTACTTGACAGTACAAAAGATACTAAAATCGGTCCTTTTGGAATGGCAACTTATCAGAGTGCAAAAGACAAAGAATTGATGCTTGGCTTGGATTTACAAGGAGGTATGAGTGTAACTATGGAAGTTGGTTTAGACGGTTTAATCAAGTCATTAGCCAATTATACAAAAGATCCTCAGTTTACCAAAGCATTGGACGCCGCTGTAAAATTGAAAGCAAATAGTGGTTCTGATTTGGTAACCTTATTTACCAATGAATATAAAAAAATAAACCCTACCGGTAAATTAGCTCCTTACTTCGCTGTAAGAAGTAATGGCAAAATTAAATTTGATGCTGCAGATGCTGCTGTAATTACATATTTAAGAGAGCAATCTGATGTTGCTTTTGAAAATACATACAGAATTCTACGTACGCGTATTGACAAATTTGGCGTATCATCTCCTAATATTAACAAGAACCCTTCTAAAGGAATTATTACAATAGAATTAGCAGGTGTAAATGATCCTGAAAGAGTTCGTAAATATTTACAATCTACAGCCAATCTTCAATTCTTTGAAGTGTATACTGTAGAAAGTGAAGAATTAAGAAATGGTTTACAATCAGCTGATAAAGCTTTACAAGACTATTTAAATGGTGTTAAAGCGACTGCTAAAGCTGATACAACAGTTAAAACTGCAACAGTAAAAGCTGATACCACTACAACAAGAAAAATATCGGATGTTGATACCAACAAAGCAACCGCTAAAACCGATACTTCTAAAAATAAAATCAATGCAAATCCTATCAGCAGTTTATTTGCTATGGGCTCTGCACAACAACCTTACCGTGGTGCAAATAACACAACAACGTATCCTGCATCATTGGCTTATGTACAAACAAAAGATACAGGTTTGTTGAATCAATATTTAGCAATGGAAGTTGTGAAAAGCAAATTCCCTGCTACCTTAACATTTATGTATGGTAAAGCAGAAGATGAAAAAGGGACAACTGCTGCCAACAAATTAAACTTGTACGCCATTAAAACTTTAGAAAACGGACAAGCGAAATTAGAAGGTGAACACGTTGCTGAAGCAAGACAAGATTATGAAGGAAGCAAGGTAGTAATCAGAATGAACATGGATAAAGAAGGTACTAAACTTTGGGGAGATCTTACTACTAAAAATGTTGGAAGACCTATCGCAGTAGTTTTAGATAATATGGTTTATTCTGCACCAAATGTAAATGAACCTATCACAACAGGAAGTTCTCAAATTTCCGGAAACTATACCATTAAAGAAGCGCAAGATTTATCAGAAATATTACAAACTGGTAAATTACCTGCACCAGCTAAAATTGTTCAGGAACAAGTAATCGGACCAACCTTAGGAGCTGCTGCTGTTAAAGGCGGAACAATGAGTTTTGCCGTTTCTTTCTTGGTAATTTTTGTTTTGATGTTGTTGTACTACAACACAGCAGGATGGGTTGCTAACATTGCTTTGATTTTAAACTTATTGTTTACCATCGGCGTATTAGCAAGTTGGGGCTTTACTTTAACAGCTCCTGGTATTGCAGGTTTGGTACTAACTATTGGTATGGCTGTAGATACCAACGTAATTATTTTTGAAAGAATTAAAGAAGAATTGAACAAAGGCAAAGGATATGCATCTGCTGTAAACGATGGTTACAAAAGATCTTTAGCTCCTGTATTAGATGCCCATGTTACTACATTCTTAACGGCATTTATATTGTTTGTGTTTGGCTTAGGTCCGGTATTAGGATTTGCTACTACGCAAATGTTGGGTATCGTATTGAGTTTGTTCTGCGGTATTTTGGTTTCTCGTTTGATAACTGATTTATATATTGGTAAAAAAGGAAGACACTTTGAATACTTCACAGGATTGTCTCGTAAAGTATTTAAACATGCATCTTACAAATTCATTGAATACAGAAAAGTAGCTTACGGAATTTCAGTAATAGTATTATTATTGGGTGTAGGTTCTTTCTTCAATGGTTTTGATGAAGGTGTAGAATTTGCAGGTGGTAGAAGCTATACGGTGCGCTTTGACAAACCGGTTTCTCCTGATGCAATCAGAGATGATTTGAAAGCAGTGTTTAATAATGAAACGCCAATCATAAAAACGGTTGGAACAAACAATCAATTAGATATTACCACTTCTTATAAAATACACGAAACAGGTAATAAAATTGATAATGAAGTAGAGCAAGCATTATTTACAGGTTTGAAAAAGCAATTACCTGCAGGCTTAACTTACGTTGAGTTTGACAGTAAATACAAACAAAGTTCTCAAACGGTACTACCTACTATTTCTGAAGAATTAAAGTATGGAGCAATCAAAGCTGCAATATTTGCAATGTTGATTATTTGTTTCTACATTTTCATCAGATTTAGAGACTGGCGTTATTCAGTTGGTACAATTGTAGCCTTATTGCATGACGTGTTTGTAACATTAGCTGTATTCTCTTTCTTACGCAAGTTTGTACCGTTCCCGTTAGAGATTGACCAACACTTTATTGCAGCTGTATTAACTGTAATTGGGTTCTCAATGAATGATACCGTAATTGTTTACGATAGAATTCGTGAGGATAGCAAACTATATCCAACGATGAGCAAAGAGCAAGTGATAAATACTGCGATCAATCAAACATTGAGCAGAACTATCATGACTTCATTAACGGTGTTCTTAACCATCTTAATTTTATTCATCTTTGGTGGTGAAGTAACAAGAGGTTTTGCATTTGCAATGTTGATTGGAGTTATTACAGGTACATACTCTTCAATTTTTGTTGCAGCACCTATCCTAGTTGACTTTGCTAAAAGTAAACCATTGGGAAAATTAGATTCTAAAAAAGCATAATAGCTTTCATAATAAATTTGAAAGAGGCAATTGTTGTAAAACAGTTGCCTCTTTTTTTATGACTAATTTTTATAGATTGATTGCTAACTGAAAGCACGGTTTCCTATGTGTGGAATTTAAAGAAATTTGGAGTAAAATATTATTTACTCAATAATGTATATAAGCCTTACTGTAAAACAAATTTATGTTGACATAATATTGTAATGCTACACCTAAAAAATTATTTTAAGTAACTCAATTCACAAATGAAAATTATTACAAAAAATATCCATTAAAAATCAAATCATTTACAATATAATTATACCAATATATCAACACTTCTTTATTTTGGTGTCTTTAAAATCTCATGACCCATTTTATCTCTTTTTGTTTGAAGATATTTTTCATTATGAATATTTGGGACAGTTTCAATTGGAACAATATCTACAATTTCTAGCCCGTAACCCTTTAATGCTGCACGTTTTCGGGGATTGTTACTCATCAAATTTAATTTTGTAACATTTAAATGTCTTAATATTTGAGCACCAACACCGTAGTCCCTTTCATCCATTCCAAATCCTAAGTGTAAGTTTGCTTCTACGGTATCCATACCTTGTTCTTGTAACTTGTATGCCTTTAATTTATTTACCAATCCAATACCCCTTCCCTCTTGATTCATATATAGAATTAAACCTTTGCCATTCGCTTGTACCATTTGCATTGCCTTGTGTAATTGATCGCCACAATCGCACCTGAAACTTCCTAAAATATCTCCGGTAAAGCAACTGCTGTGAACCCTTGTTAAAACAGGTTCATCTTTCTGCCACTCCCCTTTTATCAGTGCAACATGTTCTATTCCAGATAATTTCTCTTTGAATGCTGCAAGTGTAAAATCACCGTATTTCGTAGGCATTTGCACCCTTACCAGTTCTTCAATTAAACTGTCTTTCTGTAATCTGTATTCAATCAAATCTTTTATAGATATAATTTTCAAATCAAATTTCTCAGCAATTAATTTCAACTGGGGCAGCCTTGCCATTGTTCCGTCTTCATTCATTATTTCTACCAAAACACCCGCAGGGTAAAGTCCTGCAAGCCTTGCCAAATCTACCGTTGCTTCGGTATGACCTGTTCTTCTTAAAACCCCGCCATTCTTGGCTTTCAATGGAAAAATATGTCCGGGTCTCCCTAAATCTTGGGGAGTAGTTTTTGAATTAATTAAAGCAGCAATTGTTTTACTTCTGTCTTGCGCAGATATCCCTGTTGATGTATCATCACTTACCAAATCAACAGAAATAGTAAAGGCTGTTTCATGCAATGAAGTATTGGAAGAAACCATTGGCTGAAGTTCTAATTCAGCACATCTTTCTTCAGTCAATGCAGCACAAATTAACCCTCTGCCTTCTTTGCTCATAAAATTAATCACCTCAGGAGTTGCAAAGTCGGCTGCAATAATAAAATCACCTTCGTTTTCTCTGTCTTCATCGTCAACCACAATTACCATTTTCCCTTCCTTAATATCTGATAAAGCCTCTTGAATAGAGTTTAACATTATAGATTGTTTTAGGCGCAAATGTAACAATATGTACAAGGTTAATTGTTAGTTTTAACAAGTAATTCCATGCTTCGTAAAAGGTAAAAAATCAATTTTTTGAGAATAGTTAGTAAAAATCAAAATTTGTTAACATTTTGTTTGTATTTGATAAGGATTATTCATTTTCTTTGCATTTGAAAAATTAACCTTATGCTAAGAAAAAAATTAATGCAACTTGTTTTGGCAGTATTATTTCTGCCGGCATTTGCTGTAGCTCAAACTACAACTAGTGGTTTGAGTGGTACTGTAAAAACCAATACCGGTGAGGCTTTGGTAGGTGCCACAGTAACTGCAACCCATGTTCCTACAGGAAGTGTATACAAAGTACAAAGCCGTATTGGTGGTCGTTTCGACATCAGCAATATGAATCCCGGAGGACCTTACAGTGTTGAAGTATCTTTTGTAAATTTTACAATTGAGAAAAAAACTGACATCTATTTAAGTTTGGGTGAAAGTTTTAAAATCGACTTTGCCCTAGTTTCAAAAGCTGAAAACTTAAAAGGCGTTACTGTAACTGCTACCAAAAAAACTACCGAAATTTCTGGTAAAGGTGGTACAGAAACATTGATTGATCGTGAAAAAATGACCAATATTCCCACAGTTGGTCGTAACCTACAAGATTTTTTAAGGGCAGTTCCTCAAGCAAGAATTACTTCTTCTGAGGGTGGTGTAAGTATTGCAGGTCAGAACAATCGTTTTAATGGATTTTATATAGACGGTGCTGTAAATAACGACGTTTTTGGATTATCAGCATCTGGTACTAATGGTGGTCGTGCTGGTTTACCTCCAATTTCCATTGATGCAATTGACCAAATGCAAGTTGTAATTGCACCTTACGATGCGTCTCTTGGTAATTTTACTGGAGGTGGTATTAATGCAGTTACCAAACAAGGTACAAATAATGTTAGAGGAAGTGTTTACCACATTATTGCCAATGAAAATTTAACAGGTAAAACACCTACTGGTGAGAAAGATAACGCAGTTCGTTTTGCTCAGTTTAATAATAGAACAACTGGTTTTACTTTTGGTGGTCCGATTATAAAAAATAAACTTTTCTTTTTTGTAAATGGTGAATCTCAAAAAAATGAAGCACCACAACCTTTTGTAACATCTACCTATTTAGGTAGAAGCACCATAGCTCAAATAAATGCTTTTGCCAATACTTTGAAAGCAGCACCATACAATTATGACCCAGGCGATTTTGTTGATAATCCAGACAGAAGAGAAGCTACACGTATTGCAACAAGAGTAGATTGGAATATTAATTCCAAACACAGATTAACTGCAAGTTATCGCTACAGTAAATTAACACGTTTCAACCCTGCAAGAAGTAGTTCTAGTACAATTAACTTTTACAACAATGGCGAACTTTTCCCAAGTATTCAAAATTCTGGATCATTGGAATTAAAGAGTATTGTTAGTAAAACAATTAGTAATAACTTGTTAATTTCTTACACAGGTGTCAACGACGATAGAAAGCCTCTAGGTTCACTTTTTCCAAGAGTAACAATTAGAGACGGATCTAATGGTAATATTATTTTTGGTAGTGAAAATAGCTCTACTCAAAATTTATTAAAAACAGATAATTGGTTGGTAAGAAATATTACCCGTTTAAATGCAGGTAAACATCAACTAAGTGCTGGTGTTGAGTGGGAATACAACAACGTTACCAACGTATTTATTCAAAATACATTTGGAACTTATCAATTTGATAGTATTGGTGCTTTCCTAACTGGAAGACCTAGCCAATATCAATTAGGTTATAGTTTACTAGATAACAAAAAAGATGATGCAACTGTTGCAGGAGCTTTATTTAAATTTGGAAGAGGTACTGGATTCATTAATGATGAATTCAGAGCTAGTGATAATTTAACCTTAAACTTTGGTATTAGAGCTGATTACTATAAAATGTTAAGTAACCCACAAACCGATCCTTATGCAAATAATGTTGCAATTCCTGTAATGGCAACTTTGTATGATATGCAAGGTGCACAATCTGGTTTAAAACCTACAATACCATTAGTTGTTTCTCCTAGATTTGGTTTTACGTATAAAATACCAGAAGAACAATTGGTAATTAGAGGGGGTACTGGTTTATTTGTAGGAAGAATGCCTTTAGTATGGCCAGGTGGTATTTTTAACAACAACGGTCTTAATCAGGCAAGTTTTGTTGTAAGTGCTACTCAGAACTCAGCTTCTCTGCCCTTAATTACTGGTTTTAGACCAGATCCATTAAACCAATGGACTGCAGCACAATTGGGTATTGCAACACCTCCAAAGGGTTCTTTAAATTTAACTTCTGCAACATTAAATATGCCGACAATTTGGAGATCTTCAATAGCGGTTGACAAAAAATTAGGCAATGGTTGGTCAACTTCATTTGAAGCTACATTTACCAAAAACATTCAAGAAATTGATTACTTGAATACAAACCTTGCAGCTCCTATTGGTGTTTCAACTGGACCAGGTAGTAGAACTGTTTATGGTTCTGGTGGATCTTTAGGTAACAGACTTAGCTTTGGTGGTACTAATCCATACACAGATGTTATTTTGCTACAAAATACACCATCTACAAAAGATAAGGGTATGGCTTACAACTTCGTTGCATCAATTTCAAAACGCACCAATACTGGTTTCTCTTTTGATTTTAATTATGCTTTTGGTAACTCATTAATTATGAACGAAGGAACCAGTTCTGTTAATTTCTCTCAATGGAGATTTATAGAAACAGTAAATGGTAGAAATGCAAATAGTAGAAACATATCTGATTTTAGCCAAGGGCACAGAATGTTTGGCTATGTAAGTAAAAAGTTTAGCTATGCAAAAAACAAGTTAGCCACTACAATTAGTTTAGTTTATACTGGGCAAAGTGGTTCTCCTGTTAGTTATGTATATGCTGCAAGTTCAGGTTTTGTTAGAGATGCTGACCCTAGCAGCGGTTTAACCAGCGATTTAATTTATGTGCCAACTGCATCTGAATTAAGTAGTATGGTATTCTTAACTAACGGTACTTTCACACCAGATCAACAAAGAGCAGCTTTAAATACATTTATTAACAATGACAAATATTTAAAGAATCGTAGAGGACAGTTTGCTGAAAGAAATGGTGGACGTACACCATTTACCAACATTGTTGACTTTAGAATTGCTCAAGATTTTAATGTTAAATTAGGTAAAGAAAATTTACAGTTCCAGTTAGTTTACCAAATTGCTAACGTGGGTAATTTATTAAACAGAAACTGGGGTCGTAATTATTTTGCCGGTAATGATCAAGTTGGCTTAATCAACTTTGCAGGTTTTGTAAGTGGTACTTTAACACCGCAATATAGATTTAACCCTAACTTTAATACTACTGGTGCTTTTAACGTAAGTGATAGCCCACAACCAAATTACGGTTCTCGTTGGTTTAGCCAGTTAGAATTTAGATTGAATTTATTTTAACTGAACGGATACTTATTTAATGTAATTAAAAAAGGTAAAATCAATTAAGTCTATGTTTTAATTTCTAATTTGAATCATTCATTTAATTGATTCCTCCTGATAAAAAACCGACCCAGAAGTAAAATTTTGAGTCGGTTTTTTGTTTTCAATAATTAATATAATCAACAACTTATTACAAGATTATTAATTTGCTTGAAACAATAGATAATGAACTGCCTTCTATAATTCTCAAATGCATTGAACTTCCAGGTACTTTATAATTGTTTTCACAATAACCCTTCATCTGCAAAACTAAAATAACCTTCATCGCTGATAATAATATGATCCATCACATTAATATCAAAATATGCAGCTGCACTTTTAATTTTTTGTGTTAGCAATTCATCTTGTTTACTGGGTTTTAAATTACCACTCGGATGGTTGTGCGATAAAATAATTCCGGTGGCTTTATGTTCTAAAGCCTTTTGTAAAATTATTCTGGGATCAGCTACAGTGCCTGTTATTCCTCCTTCGCTGATAATTTCATAATGTAATATTTTATTGGCTTGATTTAAAAAAACTGTTACAAATACCTCTTTAGAATGATATTGAAACTGTGCTTTCAAAAATGCTGCGACATCATTACTTGATAATACTTTATCTCTTTTTTTTACAGCAGTATCTCTTCTGATACCCAATTCTAAGGCTGCAGCTATGGTTACTGCTTTGGCGGGTCCTAAACCTTTTACCTTCAACCCTATCATTTCTTTAACTGATAATTTTCCTAGTCTTTGTAGGTCATTGTTTGATTTTAATAACAACTCCTTCGCAAGATCCACAGCACTTTTATCTCTTGTACCATTATTAATTAATATAGCCAACAATTCAGAATTACTGAGCACTTCAGCACCCTTCATTAGTAGCTTTTCTCTTGGTCTATCATCCTCGCTCCAATCTTTTATGCCACTCATATAACAATAAATTTTAAGAAAACTGAAATTACATATTTCACATTAACAAAAAAATATTTCCAATAAAAATCCACATTTTTAAAAACTTGTCAAATGATATTTCGAAAGGTAGTTTCATAGTTTTATATTTGCCCTACACTCAACCGTTATGATGAATCCTTCTGTAAAAATATTTTCAGGCACAGGTTCTCAACAACTAGCCGAAAAAATTGCGCAACGTTTTGGTACTCCGCTAGGTAAAATAAATATTCAAAAATTCAGTGACGGAGAATTCCAACCAATTTTCTTAGAGAGTATTCGTGGCGATTATGTTTTTTTAATTCAAAGCACGCACAGTACCTCAGACAATCTAATGGAATTGCTTTTGATGATTGATGCTGCAAAACGTGCCAGTGCTTACAAGATTGTAGCTGTAATGCCTTATTATGGCTATGCAAGGCAAGATCGAAAAGACAAACCCAGAGTTGCAATAGGTAGTAAATTAGTTGCTACATTATTACAAGCAGCGGGTGCCAATCGGGTAATTACCATGGACTTGCATGCACCACAAATTCAAGCATTCTTTGAAATTCCTGTAGATCATTTGGATAGTTCTGCGATATTTATTCCTTACATCGAACAATTAAAATTAGAGAATCTTTGTTTCGCAGCACCTGATGTAGGAAGCACAAACAGAGTGAGGGAAGTGGCAAGTTATTTCAATGCAGAAATGGTAATATGCGACAAGCATAGAAAACGTGCCAATGAAATTGCCAGTATGGTTGTAATTGGTGATGTTAAAGGCAAAGACATCGTTCTGATAGATGACATTTGTGATACCGGTGGTACTCTTGCAAAAAGTGCAGCATTACTGATGGAAAAAGGAGCAAGAAGTGTTCGTGCATTTTGTACACACCCTGTTTTAAGTGGCAAAGCTTATGAAAATATTGAAAATAGTGTGTTGGATGAATTGGTAGTTTGTGATACAATTCCTCCAAAACAAGAAAGTAAAAAAATTAAAGTAATTTCTGTAGCCGATTTGTTTGCAATAGCCATTAGAAATGCTTACGAAAATAAAAGTATTACCAGCTTATTTGTTCATAGTCAATTGAGAGGAAGAGATAAATAAGAAGTTCAAAAGATTATTCGTTTAAGTAGTTTACCAAGGTAAGCTACTTTTTTTATTTATGCACTTTTAAGCGCATTTACATTTGTTTGTTTTTTTTAAGTTTAATAGTTTTAAGCCCTAAACTAAAGAATTTTCCCCTACTTTTGCCGTCCAAAAAACATATAACATGAAAACAGTTACAATCGAAGGACAACTGAGGACCGAATTTGGTAAAAAAGCCACCCGCCAAATACGCTCTCAGGAAGCAGTGCCCGCTGTAATTTACGGGGGTGCTCAAGAAATTAATTTCTCTGCTCCGGCTAAAGCCTTTAAAGCTTTGGTTTACACAAGTGAATTTCAATTTGCAGAAGTTAAAATTGTAGACAAAACTTACAAGTGCATTTTGAAAGATTTGCAATTTGATAAAGTGAGCGATGCATTAATCCATTTGGATTTATTAGAATTAGTAGAAGACAAAAAAGTAGTTGCTGATTTGCCTTTAAAATTTGTTGGTAATTCAATAGGTGTTAAAGATGGTGGTAAATTGGTAATTAAAATGAAGGCTTTAAAGGTTAAAACTTTACCTAAATATTTGAAAGAAAATATTGAAGTAGATATTACCAATGTTAAAGTAAATGAGAATTTACGTGTAGAAGATGTAAATGCTGAAAACATGGAAGTGATGAACTCTCCTCGTATTCCTATTGCTTCTGTAGTAATGACTCGTCAGCTTAAACAAGAAGAAGCTGCTGCTACAAAAAAATAATTGAATTATTTTTTATAAAAAAATCTCGAACAAATTGTTCGAGATTTTTTTTGCATAAAACTCCAAAATCATATTCTTCAATGTAAGGCAATAGTTGAACAACGTGTAATATATTTGTAAAAGCGCATTGTATTGAACCAATCAAATTGAACATGAGTAAATTTTTAATTGTTGGATTAGGAAATATCGGACCTGAATACCGACACACCCGCCATAACATTGGATTTGATGTGGTAGATGCATTTGTTATTAAACACGGCGGCATGTTTAAATTAGACAGATTAGCAGAAGTTGCTGAAGTAAAATGGAAGGGGAAAGTATTTGTCTGCATCAAACCCACCACTTACATGAAC
This sequence comes from Chitinophagaceae bacterium, assembly GCA_947488765.1. Classification (GTDB taxonomy): domain Bacteria; phylum Bacteroidota; class Bacteroidia; order Chitinophagales; family Chitinophagaceae; genus UBA1930. Next base: position 66,422 of record CANLAE010000013.1, read on the forward strand.
TTGAGCGGAAAGGCTTTTAAATACTGGCTCGATAAAGAAAAAATAGAAGTTAGTAATACCTTGACAATTGTAGATGACCTGGCTTTACCATTGGATAAACTAAGATTAAGAAGCAGCGGCAGTGATGCCGGACATAATGGACTTAAAGACATTCAATTGATGCTTGGAACAGATCAATATCCCAAATTAAGATTTGGAATTGGCAATAATTTTCCAAAAGGGATGCAAGCAGAATTTGTATTAAGCAAATGGCTTTCTATTGAACAAGCTTTGGTGCAACATAAAATTATTAAATGTGTTGAAACCATTGAATCATTCGCTGCTATTGGCATTGAACGAACTATGAATACCATTAACAATACCAATTTTACTATTTAAAAATATTACAATGAACATTTTTTGTGTTGGAAGAAACTATGTAGATCATGCAAAAGAATTGGGGAATGCAGTTCCTGAATCACCGGTAATATTTATGAAGCCAAGTAGTGCGTTATTACCTGAAAATACGCCGCTACCCTATCCTGCATTTAGTAATGATGTACATTATGAAGCAGAATTGGTTTTAAAAATTTGCAAGTCAGGAAAAAATATCAACATACAAAATGCAAATGAGTATTTCAATGAAATAACTGTTGGCATTGACTTTACAGCGAGAGACATACAATCAAATTTGAAAAGCAAAGGACTTCCCTGGGAAAAAGCAAAAGCATGGGATGGATCTGCAGTTGTAGGCAACTGGAAACCATTAACAAAAGAAATGCTGACCAATACAATAGATTTTTCAATGACAAAAAACAACGCTGTTTTACAAAAAGGAAATAACACTGAAATGCTTTTTTCATTTGATGCAATTATAGCTGATATCAGTACCTATTTTAGTATTGAGGAAGGTGATTTAATTTTTACCGGAACACCTGCGGGCGTTGGTGCATGTGCTATTGGAGATATACTGGAAGGATTTTTAGGCAATGAAAAAATTTTTACGGTTACCATTCAATAATCTAAATTTTATTATTGATAGAACCAATCAAAATTTGAATCTTTACAATGATGCTTGCAACTTCTATATTAATTGAGGCTTACAAAATCATGGCAACTGCAAAGGCCATGGCAGAAATCTATGATGACAACCGTAGTATTTGTAAATATGTTCATTCTACATCTAGAGGGCATGAAGCCATACAAATTGCTACTGGACTGCATTTGCAACAACAAGACTGGTTTAGTCCGTATTACAGAGACGACAGTATGATGTTATCGGCAGGGTTTACACCTTATGAAATGATGTTGCAATTGCTTGCAAAAAAAGATGATCCATTTAGTGGCGGAAGATCATATTATTGTCACCCTTCCAATAAAGATGGCAAAAGACCTTCTATCATACACCAAAGCAGTGCTACGGGTATGCAAGGCATTCCTACAACGGGTTTGGCGCAAGGCGTTCAATTTATTGAGCAACATTTACCCAACTTTTTAGCAGTTAATCAGCAAAATAAAAAGCCGGTTGTACTTTGTTCATTTGGTGATAATAGTATAACAGAAGGTGAAGTAAGTGAAGCATTTCAATTTGCAGTATTAAAACAATTACCCATTATTTATTTGGTACAAGATAATGATTGGGGCATCAGTGTTACCGGAAGTGAAGCAAGGGCAATGAATGCATTTGAATATGCAGCAGGCTTTAAAGGATTGGAAAGATTACAATGTGACGGAAGTGATTTTATTGCATCTTATGAAACCATTCAAGCTGCATTTAATTTTGTGAGAACAGAAAGAAAGCCAATTCTTGTTCATGCTAAAGTGCCTTTATTAGGGCATCATACAAGCGGTGTTAGAAAAGAATTTTACAGAACAAAAGAAGAGTTACTGGAACAAAGCATTTCAGATCCAATCATCAAACTCCATAAATTATTATTAGAAAATGGCGTTGCCGAATTTGAATTAATTGCACTTAACGAAAACGCTAAGAGTATCGTTAACAAAGCATTTTCAAAGGCACAACATGCCGAAGACCCTTCACCTAACGATGTAGAAAATCACATTTTTGCTGATACGCTTATCAAAGAAGAATGCGGAGAAAGAAATCCAATTAACGGAGAAAAAATATTAATGGTTGATGCTGCCTTGTATGCCATTAAAGAAATTATGGAACAATATCCTGAAGCTATTTTATATGGTCAAGATGTTGGAAGAAGATTGGGCGGCGTATTTAGAGAAGCAGCAACACTTGCTGAAAAATTTGGTGATCATCGGGTATTTAATACAGCCATACAAGAAGCTTACATCATTGGTTCTACAATAGGCATGAGTGCTGTGGGATTAAAGCCGATTGTTGAAGTGCAATTTGCAGATTACATTTATCCGGGATTAAATCAATTGGTTACAGAAATTTCTAAATCATGTTATTTGAGTAATGGGAAATTTCCTGTGCAAATGATTTTAAGAGTTCCGATTGGAGCCTATGGTGGTGGTGGACCTTATCATAGTGGAAGCATTGAAAGTACATTACTCACAATAAAAGGCATTAAAGTTTGTTACCCAAGTAATGCAGCGGATATGAAAGGATTGATGAAAGCAGCTTTCTTGGATCCCAATCCGGTTGTAATGCTTGAGCACAAAGGATTGTACTGGAGTAAAGTGCCGGGCACAGAAGATGCTAAAACAGTAGAGCCCTCAGTTGATTATATTTTACCACTCGGTAAAGGAAATATTGTTTTAGAAGCTACTCAAGAACATATTGAAAACGGAACATCATTGGTTATTATTACTTACGGAATGGGTGTTTATTGGGCAAAAGCAGCTGCAGAAAAATTTAATGGACAAGTTGAAATCATTGATTTACGTACATTATATCCATTGGATGAAGATTTAATTTTTGCAAGCAGTAAAAATCATGGAAGGGTTTTGATTGTTACAGAGGAGCAACAAAATAATTCTTTTACGGAAGCATTATCACACCGTATTTACCATCATTGCTTTCAATTTTTAGATGCACCAATTGAAGTTTTTGGTTCACTAAATTTACCAGCAGTACCTATAAATCTTTCATCAGAATCTGCAATGCTTCCCAATGTTGAGAAAGTAAAAAACAGAATTGAGCAATTGCTTCAATACTAATCAAATAAAGTTTTGAAATACACAAGCAATTTTAATCAAAGCGCCTATATTTGCAACCCGAAATGGTGAGGTAGCTCAGTTGGTTAGAGCATCGGATTCATAACCCGAAGGTCGGGAGTTCAAATCTCCTCCTCACTACAAATTAAAGTTTATAACAATATGTTGTAAACTTTTTTTATGTCTGTTACTCCACATCTGAAGAATATTAAATTCCTGTAAATCAATACTGGCAATAGCTTTAGCGACTTTTGGGTTTTTAGCACTGTAAAAAACAGCTATTATATTAAGTTCCACCCCTACATCAAATTTTCGCATACAATTAGTTATTTCGGCTTACAAAGGTCGCAAAATGCGAGGTCCCACATGTTTTTAGGAGCTGAATCTTGAAGAAAAAAAAGTGAATGTTTATAGGTATTACAGAGTACGAAGATTCAAGTGTAAAATCGCTACAAAATTTTAGAGACCTTTTTTAAAATCACCACAAAAACTTACAATTATGAAAATATTATTTTGGTATAACAGAGTTAAAACCAACAAAAAAGGAGTTGCTCCTATTATGATTAGAATTACCATAGATGGTAAAAGGCTAAACATTTCAACCAATATTGAAATAGAAGAAAAATATTGGGATCAAAATCATCAAAGCATCAAAGGAAATAGTGATTTGATAGATAAATACAACCAATATCTAGTTTACCTTAAATCTAAAGTTTGGGAAGCACAGAATGAGTGCTTAAAAAATGACACTCCAATTACACTAGACTTCATACGCAATAAAATAAAAGGTACAGAATCAAATAGCTACTCATTGCTTGAAACTTTTGATTACCAGATTACACATCTTAAAAATCGAGTTGGGATTGATATTAGTGCATCCACAGTAAAAAAATATGAAACCTGTAAAAGAAAGGTGCAATCATTTCTTGATACAGAAAAAAGCAGAAGTGATATTTTACTACATGAACTCAATCACCAATTTATTTTTGAGTTTGATGCTTTCATGCGAACCAAAGAAGGGTTACAAAATAATGGGGTTGTAAAAAACATACAACAATTAAAAACAGTGATAAAAATTGCTCTTTTAAATGATTGGCTCAATAAGGATCCTTTCGTTAAGTATCAGGGTAGAATTATAGAGAGTAAACGAACATTTTTAACTGATGAAGAATTAAACCGTTTAGAATTAATTGAAATCAAAAATGATAAGCTGCAACGTGTTAGGGATGTTTATATTTTCTCTTGTTATACTGGATTAGCATTTTCAGATGTTGCAAAACTTAACGAAGAACATTTCCAGAGAATTAATAATCAAAATTGGATAATTCTTGACAGAACAAAAACAAAAAATCAATCTACAATTCCATTACTACCTAAAGCTGTAGCAATATTAAACAAATACTCAACACTAAAAAGTGGAATATTATTACCTATCATATCAAGCCAAAATACAAATAAGTATTTGAAAGAATTGGCAATCATTACGGGTATTAATAAAAAATTATCATTCCATAGCGCTCGCCATACTTTTGCTTCAACAGTAACTCTAAATCAGGGAGTGGATATAATGACTGTATCAGCAATGTTGGGACACCGCACACTTAAGAGTACTCAAATTTACAGCAAAGTAAACTTGAACAAAATTGCAGGAGACACTAAAAAATTATTCTAATAACTTTATGTTATTTGTATTTTAAATTAGTGCGATTTTTTCTACTTCCATTTAAATAGTTTTTTAAAGAAGGATACGGCATACCAACTATGGTTGATGCTTCTTTTACACTCTGATATTCTTCACCTGTATTTAAGTCAACAACCACTTTTTGCTTTTTCATCTGGGGAATTAACTTCAAATCATACGCATGTTTAATATTAGAGGAATGACTCACCCATTCTAAATTTCTAATGTTATTATCTGTTTTAACACCGTTACGGTGATTCACAAATTTTAATGATT
>CANLAE010000014.1 GCA_947488765.1 Chitinophagaceae bacterium
AGTGCTTATGAACTAAAGCAAAATATGATTGGCATTGGTATTTTATGGAAGTATGGATATTATGATCAAACAAGAAACCAAGATCAAACGCTCCAACCAGCCTGGATGGAAAAAACAAATCATTTTCTAGTAGATACCGATATTAAGTTTCAAATTTTAATCCATGATCATCCAGTTTGGATCAAAGCATGGTACCTAAAACCTAGTACTTTCAACAGTGCTCCATTATTTTTATTAAGTACTGATTTACCAGAGAATGATTATGTATCGCAAACGATTACCCATCGTTTGTATGATGCAAATGTGAGTACGAAAGTTGCTCAGTTTATTTTATTAGGGGTTGGTGGGGCAAAATTGATTGATGAGTTAGGATTCAATCCTGATGTATATCACCTTAACGAAGCACATGGTATTTCTGCTGCATTTTATTTATTGAATAAATATAAAAGTGTAGAAAAAGTAAAAGAACGTTTGGTATTTACAACACATACACCCGAAGAAGCTGGCAATGAAAAACATGATATTTACTTATGTCACAAGATGAGTTATTTCTGTGGACTAAGTATTGACGAAGTAAGAAAATTAACGGGATTAACAGATGATCAATTCAATCACTCATTGGTTGCATTGAGATTTGCAAGAAAGGCTAATGGAGTTTCTCAATTACATGGTGTTGTAAGCAATGAAATGTGGAAACACTATGAAGGAATTTGTCCAATTACTGCAATCACCAATGCACAAAACTATACTTACTGGGCTGATGAACCTTTATACCGACATGCAGATGGTAATAATGATGAAGGTATTGATGATAGAAAATGGTATTTAAAACGAAGAGCATTTGAAACTGTTGCAGATCAAACAGGAAAAATATTTGACCCCAATGTTTTAACGATTGTTTGGGCAAGAAGATTTGCAGGTTATAAACGTGCTGATATGCTAACTTATGATATGGATCGTTTTGAAAAAATGCTGAATGATATAAAGCATCCTGTACAAATTATTTGGGCTGGAAAGCCTTATCCTGTTGATTATCCTGCAATTACCCAGTTCAACGAACTAGTTCATTTAAGTAAGAAATATAAAAATGTTTCTGTACTGGTAGGCTACGAATTATTATTGAGTAGAAGATTAAAACAAGCTGCAGATATTTGGTTAAACAATCCTCGTGTACCTCGTGAAGCAAGTGGCACAAGTGGTATGACTGCTGCTATGAATGGAGCAATTAATTTTAGTACAGATGACGGCTGGATACCGGAATTTGTGAAGCATGGAGAAAATGGATTTGTAATTCCGAAAGCCGATTATGAAAATATGAATACGCATCAGCAGGACGAATACGATTTGAATAAAGCATACGAAATTTTAGAAAATGAAATCATTCCGATGTATTATGAAAATAAAGATGCTTGGAGACAAATTGTAAAAAATGGTATGAAAGATGTAAGGTATCAATTTGATAGTAACAGAATGGCACATGAATATTACGAAATCATGTACAAGAAATAATTTTTATTACGATTTTTAGATAAATACTTTAATTCTCAAATAAAAAAGCAATGAAAGTACTTTCATTGCTTTTTTATCAAACCCATAGCAGAATGATATTTCAGGAGATTCTATTGGTAATTTTAATAAGACCTTTTTACAATAACAAAGCTGCCAATAAATAATCTGCAATTAAAATCAAAATACAACTTACTACTACTGCCGTAGTACTAGCCCTACCAATTTCTAAAGCACCTCCTTTTACATGATAACCATAATAAGCAGGAATACTACTTACAATAAAGGCAAATGTGTATGCTTTGGTTAATGCGAAAAATACATTGTATGAAGAAAATGTTCGTCTTAATCCGGTATCAAAAATTTCATTGGAAATAACGCCACTCATTGCACCTGCAAATCGTCCGCCCCAAATTCCAAGTACAGCAGATAAGCCTACCAAACAAGGAATAACCAATAATGCTGCAATAATTTTTGGAAGTATTAAATAAGTTTTGGTATTGATACCCATGATTTCCAAAGCATCAATTTGTTCGGTTACTTGCATATTGCCCAATTCACTTGCAATTTTACTTCCTACCACACCGGCCAATACAATACTTAATACCGTTGGAGATAATTCTAAAATCATACTATCACGAACAATCATTGCAATAGTAGAAAGTGGCACTAACGGACTTACCAATTGATAGGCTGTTTGTACAGTAGTTACAGCGCCTAGGAACAATGAAATAATAATTACGATAGGCAAAGCCCCTACACCAATTTCAACACATTGGTGCATGAGTTCTTTCCAGTACATTTTATAATTCTCGGGTTTGGTAAACATGTTTTTCAACATGAGAAAATACCTGCCAAGATGTGTAAAAAAATTCATTGCTTAATGCTTAAAACTTAATACCTACAACTCATTACTTATAACTTACTACTTTCAACTTACTTCTTCTTTTTCTTCAAACGCTTCCACCAACTGGTTTTCAGCACTTCTACTTCCGTATCTAACTTCGATTTTAGTTGTGCATCCACAACAGCAATCATTGCCATATTTACAATATTACGAACACTGCTTCCTAGTTGTAACACATGAACAGGTTTCTTCAATCCCAATAAAATTGGACCAATAGCATCTGCCCCACCAATCTCTCTCAACAAATTATAAGCAATATTTCCGGAAGTAAGATTAGGGAAGATCAATACATTCACATCTTCATCTACCAACTCACTAAATGGATAATTTTCTTTTAAAATTTCTTTGTTAAAAGCCATAGAACCTTGCATTTCACCATCAACTATTAATGATGGATTTCTTTGCTTTAATATTTTTGTGGCTTCTGCAACAAGTCTCGCTTCAGGGCTATCGCTACTTCCAAAATTACTGTAACTCAACATCGCAATTCGTGGAGTAAGATTAAAGCTACGTACTTCTTTTGCAACAAGTAATGCAATATCAGCCAATTCTTCGGCAGTAGGATTGAAATTAATAGTTGTATCTGCAAGAAAAAGAGGTCCTCTTTTTGTAATCAACAAATACATACCAGCAATTTTTTTAACGCCTTCTTCTGTTCCAATAATATTTAAGGCAGGTCTGATTGCTTCTGCATAATTACGTGTAAGTCCACTGATCATTGCATCTGCATCACCGGTTTCAACCATCATTGCGCCAAAATGATTGCGTTCTTTCATTATTTTGATACTCTCATAATGATTGAAGCCTTTACGTTGTCTTTTATTGAAAAACAATTCACCATAAAAATCACGTTTCGACTCCTGTTCATCGTCTCTTGGATCGATAATTGGTAAATCAGCTAAATCAATACTATTTTCTTCTGCTAGCTTTTGAATTTTTTTAGGCTCTCCTAATAAAATTGGATAAGCAATTCCTTCATCATATATAATACTTGCAGCTTTTAATATTTTTAAATTATCTGCTTCTGCAAATACCAATCGTTTCGGATCTCTTCTTGCTTTATTACCTATTACACGTAGTAATTGATTGTCTAATCCCAATCTTTTATTCAATTGAACTACATATGCATCCCAGTTGGTAATCGGCGTTCTTGCAACACCACTTTCCATTGCGGCTTTGGCAACTGCCGGAGCAACTGTTGCTAATAATCTTGGATCAACAGGTTTTGGAATAATATAATCTGGCCCGAAACTCATGCTTTTTTGGTTGTAAGCAAGGTTTACAATATCAGGAACTGCAGCTTTTGTCATTTCAGCTAAAGCCTTTACAGCAGCGAGTTTCATGGGTTCATTAATTTGCGTAGCACGAACATCCAACGCTCCTCTAAAGATGTATGGGAAACCCAAAACATTATTAACCTGATTAGGATAATCACTTCTTCCGGTGGCCATAATAATATCTTTACGAGCAGCTATTGCTTCCTCATAACTTATTTCAGGATCGGGATTTGCCATTGCAAAAACAATCGGATTTTTTGCCATCAACTTAATCATTTCCGGTGTAACCACATTCCCAGCACTCAATCCTATAAATACATCCGCATCTTTAAATGCTTTCAATAAATCGTAATTTGCTTTGTCTTTTTTAACACAAAAAACTTTTTTATCTTGTTCAATATCTGTTCTCACTTCACTTAAAGCTCCCTTTCTATCAAACAAGATAAAGTTCTCATATTTTGCGCCTAATGCAATATACAACTTGCAACAAGCCATTGCAGCTGCACCGGCTCCATTCACTACAAACTTTACTTTATCAATTTTTTTCTTCTGAATTTCCAATGCATTTAACAACGCAGCACCACTGATGATTGCAGTTCCGTGTTGATCATCATGCATCACCGGAATATTCATCTGTTTCTTTAATTCTTGCTCAATGTAAAAACATTCCGGGGCTTTAATATCTTCTAAATTAATACCACCAAAAGTTGGTTCTAAAGCCTTTACAATCTGTACAAATTTCACAGGATCTTTTTCATTGATTTCAATATCAAAAACATCAATGTCAGCAAATATTTTGAACAATACTCCCTTGCCTTCCATCACGGGTTTTCCTGCTTCAGGACCAATATCTCCCAAACCCAATACTGCCGTGCCATTACTGATAACTGCTACTAAATTTCCTTTAGCGGTGTATTTATAAACATCTTCCGGATTATTAAAAATTTCCATGCATGGAGCAGCTACTCCAGGACTATATGCCAAACTTAAATCACGTTGTGTTTTTGCTTCTTTGGTAGGAACAACTTCAATTTTACCGGGTCTTCCCATAGCATGGTATTCCAATGCTTGCTCTTTGCGTAACTCTTTGTTTTCTTCCATATTTTTTTATTGTCGGCAGTAGAAAATTTACTGAAAAAATATATCAAAAAATAATCCAATCAGCAAATAAAATTATTTTCTACAACGCCGGTTATAAACGTTTAAATACCAATTAAATGTGGGCGAAAGTACGGTAAAGTTTATTAACCTACTTTCTAGTTGACGATGCCTTTATGATTTGTTCAATACAAACTAAATTATGGCATTTTGATTGTTGCCCCAAGCCAGGCCATCATGCCAATACCGGTTTCAATAGCTGCTTCATCAATATCAAATAATGGCGTATGTACATTGTTTACAATTCCCTTTGCTTCATTGCGAACCCCTAATCTGAAAAAACAACCGGGAATTTGTTGTGTATAATATCCAAAATCTTCTGCACCCATTCTCAATTCAGTTTCGTATACATTTTCTTTACCCATAAATTCATCTGCTAATTTCCATGCAGCAGTTGTAAATATTGGTTCATTGTCTACAGTTGGATATCCAATATCAATATGCAAATCCAATTCAGCCCCCATGCCTTCTACAACTGCTTTTGATTGTTGACGAATCAACTCATGTGCCTCGTATCGCCACTTTTCATCCATAGCTCTGAATGTTCCCATCAACTTTACTTCACTTGGAATTACATTAGTTGTATGACCTCCGTTAAATGTACAAATAGACAATACAGAAGGAGAAGTTGGATTATTTTTTCTTGAAATTATTTGTTGTAATGAAACAATTAATTGAGAGGCAATCAATATTGTATCTGCTGTTAAATGAGGAGCAGCTGCGTGTCCACCTTTGCCTTTGATGGTAATATAAATTTCATCGGCACTTGCCATTACCCTTCCTTTTTTAAAACTCAATTTTCCTAAATCCAATCCCGGATGCACATGCATTCCAATGATTCCTTGAGGTTTTGGATTATTTAAAACTCCCTCTTTAATCATCAAACTTGCACCACCCGGATTTTTTTCTTCTCCAAGTTGAAAAATTAATTTCACAGTTCCTTCCCAACTATCTTTTGTTTCATTTAAAATTTTTGCAGCACCTAATAAACAAGTGGTATGTACATCATGACCACATGCATGCATTACACCTTCGTTCAAAGATTTATAAGCAACATTATTTTGTTCTGTTATTGCCAAAGCATCCATATCTGCACGAAGTGCAATAATTCTGCTTTCAGGATTATTCCCCTGAATTACAGCAACCACGCCTGTTGTAGCCATAATTTCAAATGCAATTCCATAGGAAGTTAATTGTTGTTGGATGAATGCAGATGTTTCAAATTCCTGATAACTTAATTCAGGATGTGCATGCAAATGATGTCTTATCTCAACAAATGATGCTTGATATTGCTTTGCTAAATCTTTAATTTTTTGTTTCAACATGTAATCAGTTTTATTGAGGCAATTCCTCTTCAATTGGTGGTATATATTCGATTGTATCATCCACAATAAATACCCCTTGCGGAAATAATTTGTTTAAATTTTTTCTAAAAGTTTCAGCTTCTTCACGTTTTAAAAAATTCCCCAAACGTACTTTAAAATAAGGCGACTGAAACATGATATAAGTTTTTTCTGTTGGGAATTTATTCAACAAATCCCCTTTAATATTAAATGCCTGATCTCTGCTTGTGGTACTCATTACCTGTATGCGATACCCTTTGTATTGACCACTGCTTGTAAGCATTGAGCTTCGTTTATTGATTGAAATTTGTTTGCTTGTTAATACATCAATTCTTGGATCTTTTTTTACAATAATGGTATCATTTGCAAATGCAATACTCACCCATAGAATAATTGGGATAAACAATAAAATTTGAAATGTACGAATCATATTATTGTAATTTAATTAATAACCCGACTTAGCACCACCAATATTTTCAATCGGATGCCAGGTTGTTTTTATTTCTTGAGTATCCATGATTAAATAAGGATTTTCGGCTTCCTCTTTTTTCCAATTGATAGAATCATAAAAAATAGCACGCTTTACATTTAGAGATGATTTTTCCTGAATGATTTGCTGAGTAGCCGCATCTTTTTCACAATAAATAATTGCATTGATATCCATGTGATCGGCAAGATATTTTACCAACTCATTAGGATTTCCGGTTAGTATATTTACCACACCGCCAGAAACATCAGAAGCATGTATTACCTCAGCAAAAGTAACTGAACATAATGGCTTCATTTCACTTGCAAGAATGATACAAGTATTCCCTCCGGCAATTACAGGAGCCATTACAGAAACCAATCCTAACAAAGAATTTTCTTGAGGTGCAACAATCGAAACAACACCTGTTGGCTCGGGAACTGAAAAATTAAAATGTGATGATGCAACGGGATTTACGCTACCAAAAACTTGTTGAAATTTATCGCACCATCCGGCAAAATAAATTAATCTGTCTATGGATAAACTTACTTCTGCTTCAGCTTGTGCAGAGGATGCATCTTGTTTCATCAATTCATTGATAAACTGTGCTTTTCTTCCTTCCAAAACTTCTGCAATACGATATAAAATTTGTCCACGATTAAATGCAGGCTTTGCACTCCAGCCGCCAAATGCAGCACGGGCAGCACTTACAGCTTCTCTCACATCTTTTCTGCTGCTCAAACAAACATTGGCTAATACTTCACCTGATTTATTTTTGGGTGTATAATATCTTCCACTTTCCGTTCTTGGAAACTGACCACCAATATATATTTTGTATGTTTTTAAAACTTCTAATCGTTTCATGATTATGTTGCACACAAAGCTGACTAAGATTACAACGAAACAAAGGCTTTGTGTATATTTTATCTTTGTTTCATCTATTTCAATTTATTGATTAAGAACAAACCCTTCGTGTACTTCGTAAACTTTGTTCCTTCGTGTGAAATAAATTATTAAATTATTTCAAATAAGCACCCAATCCATGTAATCCGCCTTCTCTGCCATACCCACTTTCTTTATAACCACCAAATGGAGAAGTTGGATCAAACTTGTTGTATGTGTTTGCCCAAATAACACCGGCTCTTAATTTAGTCGTAAGGTTAAAAATCTTAGAACCCTTGTCAGTCCAAACTCCTGCACTCAATCCAAACGGAGTATTATTTGCTTTTTCTATCACTTCATCATCAGTTCTGAATGTTTGAATTGTTAATACCGGACCAAAAATTTCTTCCTGTGCCAATCGACTGCTTTGTGCAACATTTGTAAATAGTGTAGGACGAATAAAAAATCCTTTCTTCGGCAATACACAATTATTTTGATACATTTCCAATCCTTCTTTCTCTCCTATTCTTAAATATTTATGGATGTTGTCCATTTGTTGTTTTGAATTGATTGCACCAATGTCAGTGTTCTTATCCATTGGGTCGCCAACAATTAAAGTTGATAAACGATCTTTCAATTTTTTAAGCACAATATCATAAACCGATTCCTGCACAAACAAACGTGAGCCTGCACAACAAACATGTCCTTGGTTAAAAAATATTCCGTTGATAACACCTTCAACCGCTTGGTCAATTGGCGCATCATCAAAAATGATATTTGCTGCTTTTCCACCCAATTCTAAAGTCACTTTCTTATTCGTTCCAGCAACTGCACGTTGAATAATTTTACCAACATCTGTAGAGCCGGTAAATGCAATTTTATTAATATCCGGATGATTCACAATTGCAGCACCCGTAGCCCCTGCGCCGGTAATAATATTGACAACTCCCGGAGGTAAATCAGATTCCTGAATGATTTCAGCAAGCTTCAAAGCTGTTAGTGACGTGGTTTCTGCGGGTTTTAACACAACTGTATTTCCTGTTGCCAAAGCCGGTGCAATTTTCCATGCAGCCATTAACAATGGAAAATTCCATGGAATAATTTGACCTGCAACTCCTAACGACTGAATTTTTTTATTCGGAAATGCGTACGCTAATTTATCAGCCCAACCAGCATAATAAAAAAAATGATTGGCAACCAAAGGAATATCAATATCACGACTTTCCCTGATTGGTTTTCCGCCATCCAATGTTTCAATTACTGCAAATTCTCTTGCACGTTCCTGAATCATTCTGGCTATACGATAAATATATTTTGCACGTTCTTTTGCAGGCATTTTGCTCCATGTATTGTCATAAGCATTGCGTGCTGCTTTCACCGCTTTGTTTACATCAGTAGCATTTGCTTCGGCAATTGAACTCAATTTTTCTTCTGTTGCCGGATTGATGGTATCAAAGTATTTTTTACTGGCCGGCTTCTCAAATTTACCATTTATAAATAAGTCATAACTCGGCTGAATGCTAGCACTGGCTTTACTTTCAGGCGCCGGTGCATACTCAATATTAAAATCAAGTTTTACGGTGTTATTCTTTTTTACTGCTTTAGACATAATTCATTTTTTTGCCCCCATCCCTTTAAGGGGTGAAGAAATATTTATTTTACCAACTTTTGTATTTCAATTTAACTGTTGTTGCGTCGCACCCTTCAACACTTTTAACTCTACTGAACATTTTTTAATGTTTCCAAAAATATTTCAATTTTTAAAAAGATTGCTTCGTTCCTTGCAATGACGTTTAAACTAGCTAAACTTTTAAACTTCTTAAACTTTAAACTATACAACTACAAACTAATCAATTGAAAAATAATTCGCACTCTGATACACCCCTGTCCTTTCTTTTTCCAACTGCATCAACACATCATTTGCTAGGCTGCTTGCACCAAACCTAAACCATTCATTATTCATCCAACCATTACCCAATGTTTCTTGCAGCATCACCAAATAATGCAATGCCAGTTTTGATTTACTAATGCCACCTGCGGGTTTCATTGCAATCTTCTTTCCCGTTTTGTAATAAAAATCCCTGATTGCTTCTAACATTACTAAAGTAACGGGCATAGTAGCAGCAGGCACAATTTTCCCTGTTGATGTTTTAATAAAATCAGCCCCGGCATACATCGCAATATCACTCGCTTTTCTTACTTTATCATACGTACCCAATTCGCCTGTTTCTAAAATTACTTTTAGTCTTGCAGTACCACAAACTTCTTTAATAGCAGCTATTTCATCAAAAACAAAATTGTATTCTCCCTGTAAAAATTTTCCTCTTGAAATCACCATATCAATTTCATCTGCACCTTGTGCTACAGCAAATTTTGTGTCAGATATTTTCACAGATTTTGTCTCTTGTCCACTGGAAAAAGCCGTTGCAACAGCAGCTACTTTAATACCCGAATTGCCTAATGCTTTTTTTGCAACTGCAACCATACTTGGATAAACGCAAATAGCAGCCACAGTTGGTAACCCTGGATAAGTATCATGTAAATGTTGTGCTTTATAACAAAGTTGTTTTACTTTACCATCGGTATCCTTACCTTCTAAGGTAGTAAGGTCAATCATATTCAATGCAAGCTTCAACCCATTTACTTTTGTTTCAGCTTTGATGCTTCTTGCAGTAAATCGTTTTGCTCTTTCCTCTACACCAACCTGGTCTATTCTGGCAGATAAACTAAAATCAGGAATAGTATGTGTTGTATTGGTAGCAACCATAAATCAAATATTGTGTATATCAAATGTAACCGATTTTTTTTAATCGAAATCTACATGTGAATAGTTATCAATGAAATCTAGTTTTGAATAACATTGTGTGAAAATTATTATTGAATATACCTTTGAAAACTCCTTAAAGTATCTCTACAAAAATGCATCTTGTACTTTAAACCATTTACTTTTACAAAACATGATAGATGCTAAATTACAAATGTTTGAAAACAGGTTGCTCAAAGTGTACAAACACAAAAGCAAATTAGCAAAGCGACAAGGCATTACCTGTTACAGGGTTTATGACCATGACTTGCCTGAATTCCCTTTCTGCATTGAGTTGTATGAGGATAAAGTATACTTGGCTGAATATTTACGAAGACATGGAATGACTGATGAAGAACATGAAGCCTGGTTAGAAATATGTGTGGCTTGTATTTGTAAATTGTTGGATGTAAAAGATGAAATTGTTTACATCAAACAACGAAAAAGAAAAGCAAACAGACATGATCAATATGAAAAAACGGATTCAAAGCAGGAATATTTTACCGTAATGGAAAATGGCTTAAAGTTCTTGGTAAACCTGACGGACTATTTAGATACCGGATTGTTTTTAGACCACCGCATTACACGTAAAATGGTATACGAACAATGCGCAGGAAAACGTGTGTTGAATTTATTTGCTTATACAGGTTCATTCTCTGTTTATGCAGCTGCAGCAAATGCTGCAAGTGTTACTACAGTTGATTTAAGCAAAACTTATTTACAATGGGCTGAAGATAATTTTGCCATTAATTTATTGAAGAATAAGGATCAGTATTTTTTTATACATGCCGATGTAAAACAATACTTGAAAACGTTACAACCTAATAGTTTTGACTTGGTAATTATTGACCCGCCTACATTCAGCAATAGTAAAAGAATGAAAGACTTTTTGGATATTCAACGAAATCACGTTGAATTATTGAATGATGTTTTACATGCTGTAAGTAAAGGTGGAACTGTATACTTCAGCACCAACTTTACAAGATTTGTAATAGACAAAGAAAATATACAAGCAACTACAATTAAAGATATTACGAGAGCCACAACCCCTTTTGATTTTGAAGGAAGATTGAAAAGATGGTGTTATAGAATTGGAAAATAGTAATTTAATTACTGACTAAATAGATTGATTGGATAAATAATATTTTTTTATAATAATCAAAATCAGCGTTCTAACTTTTGAGCGCAATTCCCTCCAACTTTTCGTGCAATTGAATTACCTGAGGCAGCAGCAATTGTTGTTCATCATTGATAAGAACAAAATCACAAAGTTTCATTTTTATGCTATCGCTGATTTGTTTATCTATTCTTGAAAGTACTTCTAATCTTGAAAGTCCGTCTCTGTCCATCACTCTTTTAATACGCAAATGCTGTGGTGCAAATACACCAATTATAAAATCTAAATTGGCAGCCGAGCCTGATTCAAACATTAAAGCAGCTTCTTTGATGACATAAGAAGATTTTTGTTTGGAAGCCCAGCTATCTGCGGCTTCTATTACAATAGGATGCACCAATGCATTGAGTTTTTCTAATTGAAAGGCATTATTAAAAACAATCTTTGCCAAATATTGTCTGTTCAATTTACCATCTGCATAAGTTTCTACTCCAAATGTTTGTTGTATAGCAATTTGCAACGCAGCATTGGATTCCATCAATTTTTTAGCTTCAGCATCTGCATCAAAAACAGGAATGCCGAGTGTTTTAAAAATAGTAGCAACCATTGTTTTACCGCTGCCAATGCCACCTGTTAATCCAACTTTAATCATATACAGATTTAAGATTGAAGTTAAAATAAAAAATCCCAATTTCTTGAAATAGAATATTGGGATTTTTTTAAAACTAAATATTTAGTGTTGTAATTATTTTGCAGCTGTTGTTTTGTTTAAAGCTGATGTCCACTCTAAACTGATTGCACTTTTTTCAATTTTAATGTAACTGCCCGGATTAACTTCAATTTGTAAAGTTCCGTCTTCATTTACTTTATTCACTACACCGTGAATACCTGCAATAGTTACAATTTTATCACCTTTCTGTAAATTGTCGATAAAAGTTTTTTGCTCTTTTGCTTTTTTTGCTTGAGGACGAATCATGAATAACCAAAATACTAAGATGATACCACCCATCATCACTAAGCTGAACCATTGGCTGCCACCTTGTTGCGGATTTGCTGGAGCCATTAATAACATTGAAATTAAATGTTGCATTGTTTGTAGTTTGAATTTTAAAACTAATTTTTATTTATTTTATACAGGTTCTTTTTGTTCGGATTCATTGTTTACAACACCTGTAAATGTAAGCCGATGTTCCACTCCATTTTTGGTATTGCTTTTCACCATGATATATTTATGTACTTCTCCTCTTTGATTTTCACTATTAAAAATCCCTGTTACCCAACCTTCCTTTCCAGGTGCTATTGGCTCTTTGGTATAATCGGATGTTGTACAACCGCAACCTGCTTGTACCTGAAGCAACAACAAAGGTTTTGTGCCAACATTTTTAAACTTAAATTTCACTTCAACCTTCTCTCCCATTTTTACAGTTCCAAAATTAGCAACTGAATCAATCCACTGAATTTCTGTGTAATTCAATGTATCTGCAGCTGCTTTTGCAAGTGTTGAAATTTCGGGTTGTTTGCTTTTTCCTTGCTCACAACCTATTGCAAATATTAGTAAGAATACACCAATCAAAAAATTTTTCATGTTTAATTATTTGTTGCTTTTTAATTATGATGTTGCTTTTCTTATGATTGTATTTTAATGTTTTTTGAAATCAACTTTGTGAATTTTTCCTTCTTCTGTAAGTTCTTTGTGAATGCTATCTAAAATGCCATTCACAAATTGACCACTTTGAGGCGTGCTGTAATCTTTTGCCAAGTCAATGTATTCATTAATGGTAACCTTAGTAGGAATTGTTTCAAAATACAACAATTCGCAAACACCTAATTGCATCAACAACATATCCAACACTGCAATACGTTCACTATCCCAATTTTTAAGTTTTGGTTTAATCAATTCTAATGCATAATTTTTTTTATCAAACATAGTTGTTAGTAAATTCTTGGCAAAAATCCATTTTTCAGATGAAACCATTTGAAGTATATTTTGTGTTGGTTTCTCTAAAAAATTATTGATGAGTTGTTGCATCATTTCGCCGTCATCATCCCAATTATTAAAATGGTCTTCGATATGCTCTTCAAAAGATTCATTGGGTAATAGTAAACTGTTGAAAATAAATTCAAGCAATTTTCTTTCTTTCTTTTTATCTCTTCCCAGCTCGTTGATGTAAGTTTTGTATTCGGAAGTTTCTGCTAATTCTTGGTACAATTTTTTGATCAAATCTTTATCGGCAGTATGTTCGGGCTTATCGGTTTCTAAAGATTTTTTATAGGATTCATTTTCCAAAATTTGCCAAAGCAATTCATTGCCTACAATTTTGGTATTAACGTTTAAATCATCGTTGGAGGGTAAATTTCTAGAGGCTCTTTTGATAGCATCTGTTTCAGCGTATCTGGCTACCTCAGTCATGTAGTACAATAAATAAACAAATAACTCTCTGCTTCTGTCTAATTTTTTTTGTAACTCAAAAACCGGGTCTTTAAAAAGTTTTTGGTCTCCGCTGCTTTCTATGATGTACAAAAGTTGCATCACTTTCACTCGTATATTTCGTCTGCTGATCATCCGTAAAAGAACTTTGTTTAGAGCCGCGAAGATAAGGTTGGAAATTGAATTGATTGGTGTTTTAAGAACTTAAGTTTTGATAAAGTTTAATTACAAAGCAATAGCAAGCTTTATAGCTGAAATTTGTATTGATGAAATTAAGCATAATGCTGAAAACAAATAGGTTGAATAAACCACAAAAAACAGTTGCTGAAAAAATGACACCAGTTTTGTCAGCAAATAACCTCAATTTTGCCTCCCCTTCTGACAGGGATTGTACACAATTTTGTGAAAACTGAAATTTTGGCTTTGCTTTGATTAATGGCAAAATAGTTGAAAGATCAGTTGCACAAATCATTAAAATTCATAAACCCAAAAATTTGATAACTATGGCAACAAAAAAGCCTCACGTTACTCCACTTCACGACAGAGTAATTGTAAAACCAGCTGCCGCTGAAGAAAAAAGTGCCGGTGGCATTATAATCCCTGATACTGCTAAAGAAAAACCACAACGCGGTGTTGTAGTAGCTGCGGGTCCTGGTAAAAAAGATGAACCAGTTACTGTAAAAGCAGGCGATACTGTATTGTATGGTAAATATGCAGGTACTGAAATTTCTATCGAAGGTCAAGACCTTTTGATTATGAGAGAATCAGATATTTTGGCGATTGTATAATTGTTCAATAAGGATTTAAAAGTACAAGTGTGCGACGCAACAGTAGATACATCAATATTCTGTAGCTCGTTTCACAAAAATCTTATTTATTAATTTTTAATTAAATAAAAATGGCTAAACAAATTTTCTTCGATATCGAAGCAAGAAACAAAATGAAAAAAGGCGTTGACACTTTGGCTAACGCTGTAAAAGTTACTTTAGGACCAAAAGGTCGTAATGTAGTAATTGAGAAAAAATTTGGTGCTCCACAAGTAACCAAAGATGGTGTTACTGTAGCAAAAGAAATTGAATTGGAAGATCCAATTGAAAATATGGGTGCACAAATGGTAAAGGAAGTTGCTTCTAAAACTGCTGATATAGCTGGTGATGGAACCACTACTGCAACTGTATTGGCGCAATCTATTATCAGCGAAGGTTTGAAAATGGTGGCTGCAGGTGCAAATCCAATGGATTTGAAGCGTGGAATTGACAAAGCAGTTTCTATTGTTGTAGAAAACTTAAGAGGTCAATCTCAAACTGTAGGAAATGACAGTAAAAAAATTCAGCAAGTTGCAACAATCTCTGCAAACAATGATGAAACAATTGGTAAGTTAATTGCTGAAGCTTTTATTAAAGTAGGTAAAGAAGGTGTTATTACTGTTGAAGAAGCAAAAGGAACTGATACAACTGTTGATATTGTGGAAGGTATGCAGTTTGACAGAGGATATATTTCTCCATACTTTGTAACCAATAGCGAGAAAATGGCTGTTGAATTACAAAACCCTTACATCTTAATTTATGACAAGAAGATTTCTGCAATGAAAGACATCTTGCATATACTAGAGAAAGTAGCACAAAGCGGTCGTCCTTTATTAATAATTGCTGAAGACTTAGAAGGTGAAGCATTGGCTACATTGGTAGTAAATAAATTACGTGGCACTATTAAAGTGGCTGCTGTAAAGGCTCCCGGCTTTGGTGATAGAAGAAAAGAAATGTTGACTGACATTGCAATTTTAACTGCAGGTACAGTGATCAGCGAAGAGTTGGGCTACAAATTAGAGGCTGCTGATTTAGCTTCTTTGGGTCAGGCTTCTTCTGTAACAATTGATAAAGACAACACAACAGTTGTTGGTGGTAAAGGCAAGAAAGCTGATATTACTGCACGTGTAAATCAAATAAAAGCACAAGTAGAAAATACTACAAGCGACTATGATAAAGAAAAATTACAAGAGCGTTTGGCAAAATTAGCCGGCGGTGTTGCAGTTTTATATGTTGGTGCTGCTACTGAAGTAGAAATGAAAGAGAAGAAAGACAGAGTAGACGATGCATTACATGCAACACGTGCTGCTGTTGAAGAAGGCATTGTACCAGGTGGTGGTGTTGCATATATTCGTGCAATTGCTGCTTTAGAACCAAAAGTAAAAGGTCAAATTGCAGACGAGCAAACAGGTATGGCTATTGTTCGTCGTGCATTAGAAGAGCCAATGCGTACATTAACTGCGAATGCAGGAATTGATGGTAGCATTGTAGTTCAAAAAATTAAAGAAGGCACAAAAGACTTTGGTTTTAATGCAAGAACAGAGCAATATGAAAACTTATTTAAAGCTGGTGTAATTGATCCAACTAAAGTAAGCCGTGTAGCCTTGGAAAATGCAGCTTCAATTGCAGGTATGTTGTTAACTACAGAATGTGTAATTGCAGACAAACTAAAGAAAGAAGAACCACATGCACATGGTGCTCCTGATATGGGCGGCATGGGTGGGTATTAATAATGTTGAATGATAAATGTTGAATGTTGAATGTTGAATTACTGAAGACATTAGTAAATAAAAAAATCCCGTTTCAAATTTTTGGAACGGGATTTTTTTGTGGTAAAAATGTTGTCAAAATTTTAATGAATTAAATTAATCAGTTTTAAAAGCGTACCCTTGCAAAAATTTTTTATTGTAGATGAAGAAGATTGATGATTACAGAACATTATTAGAGGTTGAAAAATCGACTGATTTAAAAACATTGAAAACTGCCTATAGGAATGTAATGAAGCAATGGCATCCGGATAAATTTCATGCTGATGAAGACGGAAGAATTATTGCTGAAGAAAAAAGTAAAACCTTAATTGAAGCATATCATTTTTTGGTAAGTATTGCCCCAGAAACGATGGAACAAAACTTACCTCAGTACAATGAAACCATTAATGCTGCAACTATTTTAGATTACCAATACAAAGGACAAACTTTACAAATTAGTTTTTCTGATGGTAATACTTATGAATATTTTGATGTGCCAAAAGCCATTTATATTAAACTGCATAATGCCGAAACACAAGGTCGGTTTGCCCGCAGGCATATTTGTACTTCGTTTGTTTACAGAAATGTAGGAAAGATGATGAGTGAATAGATTTTATATTAAAACAGATAAATTTATTTAGCTTAAAAAAATTAATTAAGTTAAATTATTTGTTGTATAAATTGAGATAATACAGTTTAGCAGCTTGCTCAATTTCTTCACTAATATTTGAATCAATTTCAAATGAAAATTGTGTTCATTTTATATTGGGTTTATATTGCGGTATAAAATATGCCATGCCAGCATCAATAATTGTAACTACAATTGAAACAAAGTGGTTAAAAAAACTAATAGAAAAAAAGTATCAGCTGGATATTTCAGATAGCTATTCCTGTAAAAAACTCAGTGAAATATTATCACAAAAACTAAATTTAGAAATAAATTACAATACAATAAGGCGAATTTTTAATGTAGTTCAATCTAATAACAACCCATCTAATTATAGTTTAAACATACTTGCAAAATCAATTGATTTTAAAGATTTTGAAGATTTCAAAAAATATATTTACAAATTTGATAAAGATATTTTTAATGAATTGATACTTTCAAGTTTTGGACAAAAGCAGATTCAACATTTAATGTTGATGAAATATTTAAAAGATTTTACATCGCCAAATTGGCAAGAAATTTATCAATTAAAAACCTTAATTGATTTATGTATTCAACTTCAAGATTTTGATTTTTTAAAGCAAATTATTCATTTAGATTATAATGAAAACAATGAAGAATTTTTAGAAAAATTCACCGTTTGTTTTCAAAAATTATATTTTGAATCTAAAAATAAAAACAAAGCCGTACATAACTTTATCTTACAAAATATTTCAACTTCAGAAATATTACAAAGAATATTATTACAAGTTTATATCAGCGAAAATTATTTAAATGATTTCTGGGGAGATTGGCTCGAAGAGGCATCAATTGATTTGGTTTATGACATGGAAGTATTTAAATGTATTCTTTTGTGTCAAAAAAAATATAATAATAACCAGATAACCAAAGCAAAAGAATTATTGCAAAAAGCAAAAAATGCTGTTGCAAAAGCGAATCAATATTTACATCCCATACTTTTAGGAAGAATTGCTGCTTGGGAAATTATTCTAAATTTGCGTATTGATACCCCACCTTTATATTTTGATTGTTTAACTACCAGTTTTGAAAAATCGTGTTATTTTATTTTTTATAATAGACTACTATTGGTATATAATAAAGAATTTCATAGAGGAATGGTAGAATCCATTGATTTAAAAAGTTTACCATTAATGTTAGGCGCATTTGATAAAAAACTTTTGAATAAATTTTACTTGTCATCAGCATTATATTATCATCATATTTCAGCACATAAAAAAGCTAAATTAGCTTTACAAAATGTAGATGAGAACAGGTTAGATGTATGGGAATTAGATTGGTTTTATAAGAATTTTAAAATGCTAAGAGAAATATATAATTAATGGGAGTTCTATTTGTTATATTAAGTGCGATAAGTTTTGGTATCAGTAATGCTTTTTGGAAAAAAGCAATTGCTGAAACTCCCTTTATTTTAGTGATTTTTTTTCGTGGAGTAATTACCACTACTTTATTTGGTGTTGTCTGGTTACTTGCTAGCAAATACAATTTTTTTTCAACTTATATTGTAAATGCCAGCAACTTTACGTCACTTCAACTTTTTTATACTTTTACGATTTGCTTTTTTAGTGGGTTCGGCTTATTGTTTTTTGTAAGATCCATGCAATATGAAAAGGTGAGCATTGTGGTTCCACTATCCTCTGTAAATATCTTTTCCATATTAACAGCTACATTTTTGCTACATGAAGCCTGGCAACCGGTATATACAATTGGTATTGGTTTGACTATTGTAGGCGTATGGCTGGTATTTGCTAATAATCAAAAAACTACTTCAGTCCGAAATTTTAAAGGCTCACTTTACACAAGCTTGCTAGCTTCCTTTTTTTGGGGTATTTCTTATGCGCTTTTTAAAATTCCCATTAAATGGGTGG
Organism: Chitinophagaceae bacterium; assembly: GCA_947488765.1. Classification (GTDB taxonomy): domain Bacteria; phylum Bacteroidota; class Bacteroidia; order Chitinophagales; family Chitinophagaceae; genus UBA1930. Next base: position 18,992 of record CANLAE010000014.1, read on the forward strand.
GGGCGCTTACGTTTTCATTTATATTGGAATTGAGCATTACCTTTTTTGCCTTGGTAACCGCCATTGTCAATGGTACAATAACGGAAATATTTAAAAAAGAACATTTTAAAACTGCACATCATTATTTTATACTGGCCATATTGTTAGCTGGGGGTACTTTTTTTATAAACCTTGCTCTAATCAATACACCAATTACTGCGATTAATATTTTATCCAATACCTCTCAACTAGTTGCCTTGTTATTTGCTTACTTACTTTATCAAGAAAAGCTATTACTTAAACAATGGATTGGCGTGCTTGCTATTCTTACTGCGATTGTCTTGATTTCAATTTTGTAATATCCTACAGGTTCATTTGTACTCATTTGTACTCGCACAATGATTCTTAAATTCACTTTATTTGTATTTAACAAAGTAATAATATTCATTATTACCCTATTTAATATTAAAAATAAATTTATGGCAATAGATCCAACAAAAGATGTTCTCTATATCAAAGGGAACGAAGTACGTTATAAACAAAGAGGTTTTGACGGAAGTATTAAAAGATTCAATGTAAAACCTGTACAAGCAGTTTTTCAAGGTATTGATATTATAGTAACTTTAGAAGACGGTCATATTAGACGAATTAAAGGCCCTGGTTACAACGTTGATGAATCAATTAAATAGTAAGTGTGCTACTCAATTGTTCATCGTTATAAAATAATATCCAAACCAATAACTAATTTACCGAAGTTAAAATGAATATTGGATTTAGTTCCTCAGTAACTAGATAGGGTAATATTTTTACCCTTGAAAAAATTATTATTTCAGATTTATTAATTACTTGGCAAAAAAGAATTAAGTATTAACTAAGATTTGATACGATAAGTATAACTCGCGATAAAACTTCATCTGTTGAAATTCAAAACAAAATTTGGGTTGCTGATATAATTATCATAAGTAAGGGTTGAGTAAAATAACAGCCAAAAATTTTACTGGGATTGACGCAAAAAATAAGAGAAATTTTAATAAATATTAAAATGGCAAAAGACTATACAAAATACACGATTGAAGGCGTAGCAGGTGATTTTGGAAAATCAAAATTAGCATTGGCTATCATTGGAAATTATGTTAGCAAAAACTCAGTGGACTTTGCCATTTTAAATGCTGCATTTCCCGATGAATGCCAGGGTGGAATACACGGCGTTTTTAGAAAAAAAGAAGATGTAAAAGATTTCAAGAGGTACTACATGGACAAGCCCATTTCTTTAATTGATGGAACTGAAATTGTCGTTACTAATCAATGGGGAATCGATAATATACCGGGGTTAATTAATAGGGCGAATGCTTTAGGGTATGCAGTGAAATCAGTAAATGTAACGTCATCTTTTTCAACTCCTAAGGATACATTAGCTGGCAAAAGTGAAATAAATATTGCTGTTGAAATTGTTTCCACTGAAGAGTATGATACAAACTATGCGTTTGTGAATTTAGCTTTAAATGTGAATAGTCAATTGGTTGAAAATTTTAATTCAAAGTGTGATTATAATACACTTTATGCCCTTGTTAGTGAAATCACTTCAAATAATACAGAGGAAATATTAATTGAGGCACATAATCAATCGGGCTTAGATGAGCTCTTAGAAAATGATTTTGATTGGTTCAATTTAGAACCATTAATAAGAATAACTGAAATAAATGATGTAAGTCTTAGTGCTCTTTATGAGAATGATATCCAAAATTATCAAGTAGCAGAGTTACTAGGAGTAGATGAAGATGAAGCAGAAGATCGAGCTATGTCTTTAAGAGATGATTTACGACGTGCAGTAGATCGTGAATTATTATTTAGGTTGTTAAATTAATTACAAAGACTATCATAAAAATTAAACAGATAATAAAATGGCAAAAGACTATTCAAAATACGCTATTGAAGGTATAGCAGAAAATTTAGGCAAATCAAAATTAGCATATGCTTTAATTGAAAATTACGTGAGCAAAAACTCAGTGGACTTTGCCATATTAAATGCAGCTTTTCCTGACGAATGCCAAGGCGGAATACACGGCGTTTTTAGAAAAAAAGAAGATGTAAAAGATTTCAAGAGGTACTACATGGACAAGCCCATTTCTTTAGCAGATGGAACTGAAATTGTCGTTACTAATCAATGGGGTATTGATAATATTCCTGGATTAATTGATAGAGCAAATGTTTTAGGCTATGTTGTAAATAAAGTTAATCAAACTCAAGAAAGTAGCATTTCATATAAAGACAATAAGATAGCTACAGCATTTATAGATTTATTTAAAAATAAAAATTTAAATATTGATTATTTATCGGAATTTATAAAACCTGCTGAAGAATTACTGAAAATGTATAACTCAGAAATTCCTGACGAAGCCCAAGCCATAGATGATGTTTTTGAAGAAATAATGGTTTATGTAGCTAAAGACCCATTATTGTTGGGTGGATATGCTTACATTTTTACTTTTGTAGCACAAAAATTTGACCACTGGCTTGACTTTAGTGAGGATTTAATTAAAGAAAATGCCTACCAATGGAACGATATGGTGGGTTCTGGTAAAAACCCTGTTGTTTTAGTTTGTGAGGAATCTTCGGAAGACAACTTCAAATCTATCTTTATTTCCCGGATGATGTTTACATTAAATACCATTGTGGTAGATACTGATGCTGAAGAACTTGCGGAATTAATCGTTTCTTGTGATATGGATAAATATACTTTTAGCGAGGATGAAGAATGCTGGATTTGCGATTTAGTTGTTGATGTACTTGATGTTTTTGGTTTTTCATTAAATGATTATGAAGGTGAGTGTGAAATTGAATCACGTAATTTCTTGGATGGCGGTCGAACTATGGGCTATGATTATATAAGGTTAAGTCAAAATTTTATTGGCAGTTTTGCTTAGATAATTTTAAATACATATATGAGTTATTACCTAAACGATAAAATTTCAGATTTATGGAATAGGTTTTCAATTCAATTTAGTGATCTTGATTGCAAGAAGTGTATGGAAAGAGTTCCTAATTATTATTTAAAACCTACCCCAAATAAAATTTTATTTATAGGTCTTAATCCTGCATTTCAGGATAATAAAAGCACTATTAAATATTCCTTCACTCCACCAATTTCTACCGAAAGAATGTATGAAATTGCATTAGATAATGAAAGTTCAAAAACAAAAGGTAAGGGAAATTATTATGGAAAGTTTTACAATATATTACACGACATTAGTGATGAATTAATTTGTGAAGAATCCAATCAAAAAAAATTCGAACATTGCGACATGTTTTTGATGCGCGAAACAAATTCAAGAATCGTGAAACAAATGGTAGAAAAAAAAGAAGGTGGATTAAATCAATTTGGATTGGAACAAATTGATGTGCTCAAAAGCTATATTGAAGATGCGAAACCAAGTATTATCATTATTCCAAACGCTATGAGTGCAGATTATTATCTACAGTATGTTTTAGGAAATCAGTCAATTAATAAAGAAAAAGGTATCTATTATACTGAAATCAATAAAATAAAAGTGCCCACAATTTTATGTGGTTCATGGCAGTATGGAAGATTAGATCGTTTTACAAAAGAAATTCTTTTAAGTCACATGAAAAAAATTATGAAGTCGCATAAACAATAATTTATTCAATACTTGATTCCTCATTGAAAAAAATTAAAGGCTGATACTTTGAAAATAATATATATAGACTTGGATGGAGTAATTGCAGATTTCATAACTGCAATAGAAAACCATCCATTACGAAATCAAGCACCATACGATATCCACCCTGATACTATACCAAATATATTTTTAAACTTAGGTACCATACCAGGTGCATTTGATGCTGTAAACACATTATTGGATGATAACAGGTTTGAAATATACTTTCTGTCAACTGCTCCTTGGAATAATACCTCAGCTTGGACTGACAAGAGAATTTGGTTAGAGAACCTTTTTGGAAATAAAATAAATAGAAGGCTTATTCTTACACACCGCAAAGATTTATTAAAAGGTGATGTTTTAATAGACGATAGGCCCAATAATGGGGCGGAACATTTTCAAGGTAAAATATTGGAATTTGCAAGCACTGAATTTCCAGATTGGGGTTCTATTTTGAAAGAGTTAGAACAAGAATAAAACTTTCACATACCTTTTTTTCATTATTAAATCTTTAATACAAAATTATTTTTTGACTATAAATTAAGCTCTAAATGATCAAAAAATCAGACTTTACCTTTTATGCATAATTTGTACATTGCAATACTAAATCTGATTTATGAAATCTATGCATCGTCGTTCATTTATTCGCCAAACCGGAATGCTTACATTAGGAGCAATGGCTTCAAGTTCTGCTTTTGCAACATTCAATACCGAACCAGCCAAAAAAGTTCGAATTGGCATAATTGGCGTGGGTTTCAGAGGACAAGACCACTTAGAACTTTTATTAAAACGTGATGATGTTGAAGTAAATGCAATTGCAGATCCGCAAGCAAGAATGTTGGCAATGGCAGATAAAATTATTGTTGCAAGTGGCAAAAAAAAACCAGCAGTTTACAGCAATGGAAATTATGATTATCAAAATTTATTGAAGAGAGATGATATAGATGCTGTAATTATTGCAACACCTTGGGAATGGCATATAGAACAAGCAATTGATGCTTTGAATGCAGGTAAAATTCCGGGTGTAGAAGTTTGCGGTGCCATAAAACTGAGTGATTGTTGGGATATTGTTCATGCAAGTGAAAAAACGGGGCTCCCTGTAATGATATTAGAAAATGTAAATTACAGAAGAGATATTATGGCTGTTTTGAACATGGTTAGAAAAGGAATGTTTGGCGAATTATTACATGCGCAAGGAGGTTATGAACATGATTTACGTGGTGTGAAATTTAATGATGGCGTAACTGCATATAATTCCGGAGTAGAATTTGGTGATAAAGGATTAAGTGAAGCTGCATGGAGAACACAACATAGTATTGACAGAAACGGGGAATTGTATCCTACGCATGGATTAGGTCCGGTTGCTGTCATGCTTGATATAAACAGAGGCAACAGATTAACCAAATTATCTTCTGTATCAACAAAGTCAAGAGGTTTAAACAGATATATCAAAAATCATCCGAAAGGTGGCATTAATCATCCGAATGCATCGATACAATTTAAGCTGGGTGATATTGTTACCACACAATTGCAAACAGCAAATGGAGAAACAATTGTTTTAACTCATGACACCTCTTCTCCCCGACCATATAACTTAGGATTTAGGGTGCAAGGAACAAATGGAATCTGGCAAGACCATCATGCGGGGGAATTCAATGCCGGATTGATTTATTTTGAAGACAAAAGCAAATCACATTCTTGGGAAAATTCTGAAGCATATATGAAAGAATATGACCATCCGCTTTGGAAGAAATACGAACATTTAGCTGAAGGAGCCGGACATGGCGGAATGGACTTTTTTGTCATCAATACTTTTATTGAATGTATTAAACAAAAAACAGAATTTCCATTGGATGTGTATGATTTGGCTACATGGTACGCAATTACGCCATTATCTGAAAAATCAATTGCAGATGGAGGAAAACTGATGAATATTCCTGATTTTACGAAAGGCAAATGGAAAAGCAGAAAGCCTATTTTTTGTATTAATCCAAATGGAGATTATTAGAATGATTTATTGAAACAAATAAATAAAATTTTTAAGCAAAATCCGGTAACGCTTTTAGTGCTTTCAATAAATACATTTGATTTTTAGCCCTGACTAAATTTTGTTCGGTATAATTAATCTTATAATACTTGTCGTAGTTAAAATAATCGGTAAGGAATCTAATAGCCTGCATATAAATCATCATTTCGCCTGCAAAGAAAAAATGTTGTTTTTCAAATTCGGTTAATTCATTACCCATATAATGGTAATAACCTTTTTTTATAGCCTGAAGGAAATCTTGTTGAATTACAATTTTTGAAAAATCACTTTCTTCTTCTGAGACCGGAGTAATATATGTTCTGATCATATCGCCCACATCACTTAAAAAATAACCGGGCATGACTGTATCTAAATCAATTACACAAACACCTTTGTTATTTTCATCAAAAAGTACATTACTGATTTTGGTATCATGATGGATAACTCTTTTTTTAGCATCAGGATGCTCAATAAACAATTCATATCGCTGGCAAATAGAAGAAAATGATTCTATCTCATCTATCAATGCAGCATTTGCTTGAATTCTTGTTGCGTTACCATTATGCAGTGCAACTTTAAATTGTGCATATCTGAGTGTTAAATTATGAAAATCGGGAATGGTAATATGAAGCTGATTAACATTAAAATCTTTCAATAAAAAAGTAAATTGACCAAATTGTTTGGCTGCTTCAAATGCTATTTCAACTGAATGAACTGTTAAAAAAGATTGCGTTTTATTAATGTAACTAAATGATCTATAATATTGATTATCAATTATATAAACTGATTTACTTTCCTTTAATTTGATGGGTGAAATAAACAGATAATCTGGAAAAAATTGGGTACTATACTTTGCTAAAGATTGAAGGTTTTCATCAATTGCCAATGGATTTTTAAATACTGTTGCATTGATTTCCTGTAAAATAAAATCACCTTCAGTTGCTACAACTTTCCAAGTCTTATTAATTAAACCACTTTGTATTATGTGTAATTCAGGATTGGTCCAGCCGTAATTAGAACAAATTTTTGTAAATAGTTTTTCTTCCATAATTAGAATTTAAAACTAGAATAAAGTGATCAAATATTATGCTTCATCTTTCACCATCATCAAATAAGCTTTGATAAAACCATCTAATTCCCCATCCATAATTGGCCCTACATTACCCACTTCATAATCGGTTCTATGGTCTTTAATCATTTTGTAAGGATGAAAAACATAACTTCTTATTTGGCTTCCCCACTCAATTTTTTTCTTATTGGCATTCGTAGCATTTTTTGCTTCTTGCCGTTTTCTTAATTCCTCTTCATACAAACGGCTTTTCAGCATTTGCATGGCTTTTTCTCTGTTACCAATTTGGCTTCTTTCGGTTTGACAAACCACCACAATGCCAGTAGGAAGATGGGTTAAAAATACTTTAGTTTCTACTTTATTTACATTTTGACCACCTGCACCACCACTTCTCGCCGTTTCCATTTTTACATCAGCATCTTTAATTTCAATTTCTATAGTATCATCTACCAAAGGATAAACAAAAACACTCGCAAAACTTGTATGTCTCCGGGCATTGCTATCAAATGGAGAAATACGAACCAACCGATGCACACCACTTTCTGCTTTTAAAAATCCATATGCAAAATCTCCATCAAATTGCAAAGTAGCCGTTTTAATACCTGCTCCATCGCCTTCTTGAAAATCAAGTTCGGTTACTTTCCAGCCTTGTTTCTCGCCATACATACGGTACATGCGCAAAAGCATTTCTGCCCAATCCTGGCTTTCCGTTCCACCTGCGCCAGAATTAATTTGCAATACTGCACTCAATTCATCTTCAGGCTGATTTAAAGTACTTTTAAACTCAGCATCTTCAATTAATTGTATTGCAAAACCATAAGCAGCTTTTGTTTCTTCTTCCGAAGCATCGCCACTTTTGAAAAAATCAAATAAAACTGCAAAGTCTTCCACAGCAGTTTCTACCGAAGTGTACAACTTCATCCAATACTCGTTAACCTTAATTTCTTTCATGATTGCCGTAGCTCTGGCATTATCATCCCAAAATCCGGGTGAAAGCGATACTTTTTTATCCTGATCTACTTTAGTTTGTTTACTATCGTAGTCAAAGAAACCTCCTTAAGACATTAACCCTGTCCCTCATTGATTTGATGTGCTCTTGTGTCATATACAAAAGTTTGTAAAAATTTTTTAATAAAAAAAGACTTCCAAGTCAGAAGTCTTTTACAGTGCCCAGGAAAGGAATCGAACCTTCACACCTCGCGGTGGCAGATTTTGAGTCTGCTGCGTCTACCAATTTCGCCACCTGGGCAATGATTGAAGTGGGTTGCAAATATAATGGCATCACCTCAAACTTTCCAAAATACGTTTCAGATATTTTTTCTGATAGTAGTATGATTTTATTTGCAACAACTCTTCTTGGGTAGCATTATCCTCTTGATAATTCTCAATAATTTTTTCAACAGGTTTAAAAATTGTTTGTTGTAATTGTTCAATTGCTGCATTTATTTTTTCTATTGTGTGTACATCATTTTCCATTTTTGCTTCCATCAAATTTTCATTTGCCTCCATAACTTCCATTAAAAAATGATTGGGTAGTTGAAACTTTTCATCGGCAATGATTATTTTTTTTTCAGTTAAAATATATTCCATCAATAAATCCGGATTACTTAAAATAAGAAATGCCTTGTTGATTAAAGAAGATTTCTCCAAAACAGCCTCTTGCTCCGTTGTAGATGCATCTGTAAAAAAATCTGGATGAAATGCTCTGCTCAGTTGGTAAAACTTTTTTTTCAGAAGTGCTGAATCTATTTTGAATGAAACGGGAATTTCGAATAAATTGAAATAATCCATATGTTATAAATATAATCTAATAAAATAATGGATAAAGATAAACATTAAAAAATCACTCTTTCAAATTATCAAAATAACCTAACTTCAATTAAAAATAACGAATGTTAGTTATAGGATTAATTAGGGAAGAAAAAATTCCATCAGACAACAGAGTTGCACTCACTCCTTCACAATGCAAAGAATTACAATCAAAATACAGCAACATTAAAATAATTGTGCAGCAAAGTAAGCACCGTTGTTTCAAAGATTCAGAATACATACAAGCCGGAATTGAAGTAACTGAAGATATGAGTCATTGCTCACTATTACTAGGTATTAAAGAAGTCTCCATTGAAGCATTAATTCCCAATAAAACATATTTATTTTTTAGCCACACAAAAAAACAGCAGCCGCATAACAAAAATTTATTAAAGGCAATCATTAAAAATAACATCACGCTGATTGATTATGAGTGTTTAGAGCATGAAGACGGACAACGAATTATTGGTTTTGGCTTTTTTGCAGGCATAGTGGGTGCACACAATGGGATCATGGCTTACGGCGAAAGAACCAAATTATTTCATTTGCCAAGAGTATATCATTCGAAAGATTATCGTGCACTAATTCGTCATTATTTTGGATTGAAGTTACCAAATATTAAAATCGCAATCACAGGTAGTGGCAGGGTAGCGCATGGCATTGTTGAAGTAATGAACTTGATGGGGGTTCATGAAGTAGAGCCTGATGAATACTTGGAACGCAATTTTGTTTATCCAGTTTACGTTCAACTAAAAGGAGCTGATTTATATACTCATACAACATTAAAAAACTATTCAAGGCAACATTTTCATAATAATGCAACTGAATACAGAAGTAGATTCTTACCTTATACAAGATGCACCGATATTTTAATGAACGGTATTTACTGGGATGAAACAATACCAAGACTATTTGAGCGAAGTGACATTGATGATAGTTTTACCATTCAAATAATTGCAGATATAACTGACGATGCATTAGGTAGTGTACCTATCAATTTGGGTGATGTAAGCATAGAAAATCCAATTTACGGAGTCGATAAAAATACATTCGAAAAAACCATCCCTTATCAGCCCAATGGGATTGATATAATGGCAGTAGGAAATTTACCCAATGAGCTGCCAAGAGATGCAAGTACCTATTTTGGTGAACAAATTATTAAATACTTATTTGAAGATTTAATTCTTGGAGGCAACGCTATTATAGACAGAGCAACAATTGTAAAAAATGGCAGCTTAACTCCCACGTTTGAGTATTTGAGAAGTTATAGCGAAGGATAGATTTAAAGGTATAAATAATATGCCTTTAATAATTCAATAAACTCTTTAGTATATTGATTATCAATCTTTATAGTAATTTGATTTGTTAGCACAGAATTATTAATTTGATTGCTGAATAATAACATACTTCTAAAATATTTATGATTTTCAGTCTGTTTTACTTGCATTATTTCATTTAAATAGAAGGAATATTGTGTTGCAATAAATATAAACTCCTCTACCCTATTTTCTGGTAATAATACAGCAAAATAACTATTCTTATTTATTTGATTTTCAATAGATTGCAATAGATCATCTAAATTTAAAAAAGAATCATGAAGTGCAATATTACGGGCATGATTTTTACTTTTCAAATCATTAAAGAAAAAGGGCGGATTGGTAAAAATGAAATCATATTTATGCTGTGGAATAAATGTTTGGATAGAGCTATTGTGCAAAAACAATTTGTTATTCCAAGGTGATTGTTCAAAGTTTTCCTGAGCTTGATTAGCTGCAGCTGTTTCAATTTCTACCGCATCAATAATTGCATTAGTTTGTTGTGCAACCATTAAAGAAAGTAATCCTGTTCCAGCACCGATATCTAAAATATGCTTGCCTTTTAAACCTAAGACATTAATTCTATTGGCAACCCAAGCACCAAATAAACAGGCATCTGTTGTTACTTTCATAGCACAGGCATCTTGTTGGACTGTAAATTGTTTGAATTGAAAATATTGATTTGCCATAAGAATAGATCGATACGAAATAAAGTCAAATTATTGATTTTAGAAGATAAAATTCTATTAAATAAGAAGTCGATGTTGAATATAACTTAAGATAATACTCATTGACCATTAACATGTAAATTTAGTACCCATATGATTGTAACTTTGAACGGAGAATACAATAACGATGGAACTTTATTATACTTATTACGAAAGCCCAATTGGATTAATTAAAATTGGAGGGACTGATGCACTTATAACTGAATTATCTTTTATAGATAACTCAGAAGAAATGGTTTATGGTGAGCCTGGCGTTAGCGACAGTATTCATTATTGCACAGAACAACTGATAGAATATTTTTCAGGAAGAAGGAAATCTTTTCACGTACCAATTTCTCAAGAGGGAACAGATTTTCAGAAAAAAGTTTGGAATGAATTGACTGAAGTAGAATTTGGCAAAACAGCCAGCTATTTGGATATAGCCAAAAGATTGGGAGATCCAAAATGCATAAGAGCTGCTGCAAATGCGAATGGAAAAAATAAAATAGCAATAATTATCCCATGCCATAGAATTATTGGAACAGATAAAAGTTTAACGGGGTATTCAGGTGGAATGTGGCGTAAGAAATGGCTACTGCAACATGAGTTTAGAATTACAAATGGGATTCAAACACTATTCTAATTTGTTCCTTTACAACATTTTCGCTTCCTCCTAAAAATAATGCATTAAAGTTGTTGATCATTTTGACCAATAACAAACAACTTGCAAACTGTAAGACCAAAAAAACCCGTTCAAATTTGAACGGGTTTATATTCAGATAATAAAGTCTTATTCTTCGATTTTTACTTTTCCTTTACTCTTGGCAATTACTTCTTCAGCAATATTACTTGGAGCCGGATTGTAATGTGAGAACTCCATTGTAGAAGTTGCACGACCAGAAGACAATGAACGCAATTGTGTTACATAACCAAACATTTCGCTCAATGGCACTTTTGCTTTAATAACTTGTAAGTTAGCTCTGCTATCCATTCCTTCTAACATTCCACGACGACGGTTTAAGTCACCTGTAACGTCTCCCATGTATTGATCAGGGGTTAAAACTTCAACTTTCATAATTGGTTCTAACAAAGTTGGTTTAGCTTTTCTACCAGCCTCACGGAAAGCAGATTTAGCACACAATTCAAAGCTCATGGCATCACTATCCACATCATGGTAGCTACCATCAAATACACGAACTTTCATATTGTTTACAGGATATCCTGCCAATACTCCAGTTCCCATACTTGTTTCAAAGCCTTTCAAAATTGCAGGTACAAATTCCTTTGGAATTGAACCCCCGAACAAATCATTAACAAACTGGAAGCTCTTACCTTCATTTTCTTTCATCCATTCTTCATCAGCAGGACCGAAATCAAATTGAATATCGGCAAACTTACCACGACCACCAGATTGTTTTTTCAATACTTCACGGTGTGTAATTGTATTTCCAAAACTTTCTTTATAAGCAACTTGTGGTGCACCTTGGTTTACTTCGACTTTAAACTCACGACGCATACGGTCAATAATAATTTCCAAATGTAACTCTCCCATTCCACGTAAAATAGTTTGACCTGTATCTTCATCAGTATTTACACGCAATGTTGGATCTTCTTCTACCAACTTAGCGATTGCCATACCCATTTTCTCAACGTCAGCCTGTGTTTTAGGCTCAACAGCGATAGCAATTACCGGCTCAGGAATAAACATATTCTCTAAAGTAATTGGATGATTTTCATCACACAAGGTATCTCCTGTTTTAATCTCTTTAAAACCTACAGCTGCTGCAATATCTCCCGCTTCAATAAAGTCAATCGGATTTTGCTTATTTGCAAACATTTTCATGATACGACTAATACGCTCTTTTTTGCCACTTCTTACATTCAATACATAAGAACCTGCATCAAGATGACCGCTATAACAACGGAAGAAAGCTAGTCTGCCCACAAATGGATCAGTCATAATTTTAAAAGCCAATGCAGCAAAAGGTGCTTTAGCATCGGGCTTACGTGTAATTTCTTTTCCAGTTTCAGGATCAGTTCCTACAGTATCTTCCAAATCTATTGGAGAAGGCAAATACCGACAAACAGCATCTAAAGCAGTTTGTACACCTTTATTTTTGAATGAACTTCCACACATCATCGGTACAATACTCAAATCGATACAAGCCTTACGAATCGCTTCGTGTACTTCATCTTCAGAAATTGTATCTGGATTGTCAAAGAATTTTTCCAATAATGCCTCATCATATTCTGCAACAGCTTCAATCAAATTTTGTCTCCAGAATGCTACGTCTTCTTTCATATCATCCGGAACAGGAATTTCATCAAAAGTCATACCCTCTGTTTCCATGTGCCAGATAATTCCTTTCATTTTAATCAAATCTACCACACCGGTGAAATTATCTTCAGCACCAATTGGTAATTGTAAAGGCACAGCTTTTGCACCCAACATATCTTTAACCTGCTGCACAACCATTAAAAAGTCTGCACCAGCACGGTCCATTTTATTTACAAAACCAATACGAGGAACTTTGTAACGATTTGCTTGTCTCCATACAGTTTCACTTTGAGGCTCTACACCATCAACTGCACTAAACAAAGCAATCAACCCATCCAATACCCTCATACTACGTTCTACTTCTACAGTAAAATCAACGTGACCCGGAGTATCAATAATGTTGAAGGAATATTTTTGGGTGTCTGGAGTTACTTTACCCAATACTGTTGGGAAGTTCCATTGACAACTAACGGCAGCAGAAGTAATGGTAATACCTCTTTCTTTTTCTTGCTCCATCCAGTCTGTGGTTGCAGCTCCATCGTGTACTTCACCAATTTTATGGATCATACCGGTGTAACGTAAAATACGTTCTGTTGTGGTAGTTTTACCTGCATCAATGTGTGCAGCAATACCAAAATTGCGTTGAAATTTTAAGTCAGCCATGACGCTTTTATTTGTTTTATTTATTTATTTATTTATTTATTTATTGAAACCTACTTTTTATTAAAATGGCATCGCCTGTTGCGTCGCGCACTTATACGTTTGGAACATTTACTGAACTAAACGATTCTTAAAAAAGCTCCTATTAAGGATTTTGATTTCAATTTTAAGAGCCGCAAAGGTAGGGTTTGTAATGATATGGCAAAGTCCTTAGCAAGAATTAACTTTTATGTGGAAAAGAAAAAACTACTACAAAACCAATTAAAGTTCCAAAAAAAAGACTATCCCAAAGTAGGTGATAGTCTTTAATAATATATTTTGTTCAGCCATTGTATTATCTCGCAGCTTTCTCCACTGTAGGTGCTGTAACTGCAGTTTTAGGTGCTGCAGGTGCATCTTTAATGTCAGCTAATTCAATATCAAAAACTAAACTTGCAAATGCAGGTATTACTGGCGGTGAGCCTTGTGCTCCGTAAGCCAATGAAAAAGGTATTACCAATCTTCCTTTTCCTCCTTTTGCAAAATATTTCAAACCTTCATCCCAGCCTGGTATTACACTATGTGTACCTAATACAAAAGTTAATGCATCTTTACTTCTTGCATCAGGACCCATGTTGGTATCAAATACCTTTCCATCAAGTGTATAACCTTTATAATAAACACTTACTTGTTTACCACTATCAGCTTTTGCCCCTGTACCTGGATTTGTTACTTCTACAAAAACACCATTCACAGATCTTTCAGCTTTGATTTTCTTATCAGACAAATACTTACTAATTGCAGCAGTCTCTTTTGATTTAGCAGCAACACTTTCTTTTTCCATTTTGGCTTGCTCAACCTTTTGGTATGCTGTTACTTCTTTTTGGTAATCAGCTTGCGCATCTTTTTCAACCTTAAATACTTTTAATATTTCAAGCTTACCATTAATTGTACCGCCTTTTTTAAACAAGGCGTTGTACTCAGGTATTGCTTTCAATTTAATTAAAGTATCAACACTTAATACAAACTCCATTTTATCACCTTCAGCTAAATCAGTAAAAAGTTCAGTATAAAAATGTTTCGGCATATTGGTGGTGTCCATTAATGCATAAGAAGGCATTTTATCATAGGTATTTTGCAAAATGCTGTCTTTCCCTACTACTTTTAGTTGCACGTTGTATTTTACAACTTGCCCTTGCTTCGCTTTATCTTTATTACCACTGGCGGTGATTTTATAAGATAAGCCACTATTTGTTTTTTTGAATTGGTTGCAGCTAGCAAAGAATAATGTTGTAGCTGCTAGAATGGTTGTTAAAATTCTCATGTTTGTTTTATTGTAATTGTGATTCGTATTGTTGAATTACGTTTTTAAATTTATGTACTGTATTTTCTAATGTATCTCCACTTCTGCCTCCCGCTGCATTAAAATGTCCGCCACCTTCAAAATGAACTCGTGCAAATGTATTGACATCAAAGTTACCTTTACTTCTAAAGCTCCATTTTCTTTCCTCATCTCTGTCAATAACTATTGCCCCAAATTTTATGCCTTGTATCGTTAATAAATAATTAACGAGCCCTTCGGTGTCACCTGTTTTAATATCAAAATTCATCAAATCCTGCTTTGAAATATGCATGATAGCTGTATTGTATTCATACATCACTTCCATCCTGTTGCAAAGTGCAAAGCCCATGAAACGCAATTTATTTTCCAGAAAATTATCATAAATATTCTGGTGAATTTGTGTATGCTGCAAACCTAAATCTTTTAAATGAGCTACCATTCTGTGTACCGATGCCTTTGTACTTGGAAACCGAAAAGAACCTGTATCCGTCATAACGCCTGTGTACAAACAAGTAGCCACATCTAAGTTAATATTAGATCCATTGCCGCTATCCATAATAAAGTCGTACACCATTTCGCAAGTACTGCTTTTATTGGTATCACTAATGCCGTATGCAAACATTTCTTCTTGCGGTTGCTGGTGGTGATCAATCAATATTCTGGTACAAGTTGCAGCTTCTAAAAATGGTTCTAAGTTTTTTGTTCTGTGTAAAATATTAAAGTCTAAACAGAATATTACATCAGCATCCTGAATCAACAATTTCGACTTTTCTTTATTTTGTTCGTAATCAATCACTGTATCAATACCCGGCATCCAATCTAAAAAATTTGCCCAGTTTGTTGGAGATATTACCGTAACCTGATGACCTAGTTGCATTAAAAAATGATACAAGCCCAAAGAACTACCCATTGCATCTCCATCTGGTTTTTGATGTGTGGTAATGATTACTTTTTTAGGTTCATGTATTTGCGGAAAAAAATCTTGTATCTGCTGCATAAAGTGGAACAAAAATAATGGAATTAAGCATTGTGGCTTAACATTCATCTTTTTATTATCACAAGATTTTCATAATGATGTAATATTTCAAGCTCGATTAGAAAAAACACAACTGATAATCCCTATCTAAAAAATTGAAAAAAATGTGAAATGAAAAAAAACTGCTCACAATTAGTCAAATGTTGCCCTACATTTGCGGCAATTGGAAAAAAATAAAATATGAATAACAGCACATTTACAATGATTAAGCCCGATGCAACCTCTAAAGGATACACAGGCGCAATTTTAGACATGATGGTGAAAGCAGGTTTCAGCATCAAAGCAATGAAGTGGATAAAATTATCTGCTGCACAAGCAGGTGAATTTTATGCCGTTCATAAAGAAAGACCATTTTATGGCGAATTAGTAGAATTCATGAGCAGCGGTCCTATTGTTGCTGCAATTTTAGAAAAAGAAAATGCAGTGGCTGATTTCAGAACATTAATTGGTGCAACAAACCCAGCTAATGCAGAAGAAGGAACAATCAGAAAAGCTTATGCTGCAAGTATTGGTGAAAATGCAGTTCATGGAAGTGATAGCGATGAAAATGCACAAATTGAAGGTAGTTTTTTCTTCTCAGGATTAGAAAGATTCTAGAAAAACTATACTGTCAATTCTGTAGTTGATTGAAAGATTTTTTATCGATTTATATTACAAAAAGGATGTCAGATTTTTCAGACGTCCTTTTTTTGTGTGTTATACTCAAACCCTTTACTATATTGCATCTATGTATTGTGTGTTAACTATAACTAAATATCCAAAATACTTTGGCTGGGCCGGTTTTATATCTATGGCATTTTTCAGGTTATTTCTGTTTCTCAACAAAAAAATAACCTTTTGGAAATTGATGGGTTGCGGGAAAAATGGAACCTTTGATAAAACACCAGATTGGAGGCAATGGGCTTTGCTTGCTGCATTTGAAGTCAATGAAACAATTGCACCAAATCAGATTGCATTACAAGATCAACTGCCCAGATTCATAAAAAAATACTGGCAACTTTTTAATTGTGAACACATATATTTTATTTTAGAGCCCATTGAAGGTCATGGTACATGGGATGGTATAGCATGCTTTGGACAATTACCAAAAACATCAGATTTTGATGGCGTAATTGCTGTATTAACAAGAGCTACTATTCGCCTGAACAGACTAAGCAATTTTTGGAAACATGTAGATTCAGTTGCCAATCAAATGGCTGGTGCTAAAGGATTTATTGGCAGCTATGGCATTGGCGAAGTACCATTTATAAAACAGGCAACTTTTAGTATTTGGCAAAGTAAAGAGCACATGAAAGCCTTTGCATACACGATGAAAGAACACCGTGAAGTAATCCAAAAAACAAGAAAAGAAAATTGGTATAGTGAAGATATGTTTACACGATTTAAAATTATTAAAAGTGATGGAATGATTGATGGAAAGAACCCTTATAAAGGAATTCATTAACTTGCAGATATGCTTTCTGAAAAAAAGATACATCCTTTTTTATTATTAGCTTACTTTCTAAACCTTATTTCAAGTGGTGAAGGCAGCTTGCCAGATTACTGATTATTAATCAATAATCAAATAAATATTTACCCTTAATATTTATTGTTGAGAATAGATTTGAACCCTGAAGGGTGCGACGCCAAGATTGTTGCACAGCGGCACAACTGCTGATAAACAAAACTTTTTATTTTAATACAATTACAATGAAAAATATAAAACTGATTGAAGTTCCGAGTGAAATTGGTGCGGGAACCCGAGGTGCAAGTTTAGGTGTAGAAGCCATTAAAATTGCTGCATTAGACTATATGAGTAATTTTTTTGTGCACTTTCCTTCTGAGAAAATTCCTACTGAAAACAAACTACTTTTTGAACCTATTGAAAGTCCTTATGCTAAAAGGATTAAAGGCGTTTTGTCAATGTATGAAAAAATTACAAAAGCAGTTTCGGATAGTATGAAAGATAATTTTTTTCCGGTAATTATCAGTGGAGATCATAGTAATGCAGGTGCCACAATTGCGGGAATAAAAATGGCAAAACCCAAAAGTAAACTTGGTGTAATTTGGATAGATGCACATGCTGATTTACACACGCCATACACTACTCCAAGTGGTAATTTGCATGGGATGCCTTTGGCGACAGCAATTAATGAAGACAATAAAGAATTTGCTATTCATGAGTTAGATGCTGAAACAAAAAAGAACTGGGATGGACTAAAAAACTTTGGAAAAATTGCTCCTAAAGTTTTACCTGAAGACGTTGTATTTATTTCATTGCGTGATTATGAAAAAGAGGAAAAAGGTTTGATAGAAAAATACGGAATGAAAATTATTACCACCAATGAGCTGAGAAGAAAAGGTGTGGAAATTGTATATCGAAGTATTATAAGATACCTAAGTGATTGTACAGATATTTATGTAAGTTTTGATGTGGACAGTTTAGATTCTTCTATTTCAAAAGGCACAGGAACCCCTGTCAGTAATGGTTTGAGAGAAAGAGAGGCTGAAGATTTAATTAGTAAATTTATGCAAAGCCGAAAAATTTGTTGCTTTGAAATTACAGAAGTGAACCCTACTTTGGATAAAGAAAATTTAATGGCTGAAATAGCATTTAATATTTTACAAAGAAGTGTAAACGTTTTAATGATGAATTAATTGACATCGGAAAAACTTAGACGAACACCTTCTGTAAAACTAATTGGTTGATACCCTAATTCAAGTTGGGCTTTAGCAAAAATAAGGCCCGATTTTTTTGCCCTTACTATGGGCTCATGAAATGTTTCTGAAGTTACATTTTCAATTAAATCTTTATCTAGGTTTAAAATATCGGCTACTGTGACTGCCATTTGATAAGGCGATATAATTTCACTCCCTGCTAAATGATAGATACCGGTAACATTTTTTTGAATCATTGCAGCAATGCCTTTGCATAAATCTTTTACATAAGTTGGGGTTCTGAACTGATCACTTACTACTTTAATTTTTTTGCCTTGTGATAAATTATTTTTTACCCAATGCAAAAAAGTAGGTTTCATTCCCGGTCTTAATTGACCGTATATAAATACCGGACGCATGATAACATTGTCAAGAGAATTTGACTGTACAATTTGCTCTGCTAACAATTTTGATTTGCCATAAAAATTAAGTGGTGCAGGGACATCTATTTCTGCATGCGGACCACCTTCACCAAAAACAAAATCTGTAGAAACATAAATCACTTTTGCTCCTACAGCATTTGAAGCCTTAACCAAATTTTCCGTTGCAAAAACATTATTCAATATACATTTTTCCCTTTCAATATCACATACATCGGGCTTACTCATTGCGGCAGCATGAATTACAAAATTTGGCTGAATACTTTGTAATATAAGCAATACATTTTCCTCATCTGTCAACTCTAAATTAACATATTTTATTGATGGATAATTTGTAAAAAAAGAGTTATTACGACCTGAAGCAATTACTTCAAAATTATGACTAGCTAAAAAAATAGCAAGATGTTGTCCCAAAAAACCATTCGCACCTGTTATAAAAATTTTCATTCAGCAAGTTTACAAAAACATCATCTTAAATTAAATTAAAAACAATTAAATTCGCATCTTGCTTTGCAAACAATTGCTTTTGCAGTTAGAAATGTAATTAGAATTTACACCCTCAATTCAAACAAGAACATTTGTAAGCAAAACACTTCTTTTTTAAACAATTGAATGAACCCAATAATGCTATGGATAAAAAAGTTAGAAATATTGGTGTACTTACATCAGGAGGCGACAGCCCAGGAATGAATGCTGCAATCAGAGCGGTTGTTAGAACAGGATTGTACCATGGATTAGGGGTTTTTGGTATTATGCGTGGATATGCGGGCATGATAGAAGATGATATTAAAGAAATGGACGGGAGGAGCGTTGCAAATATCATACAACGTGGCGGCACTATTCTGAAAACTGCACGTAGCAAGGATTTCATGGAATTTGAAGGAAGGCAAAAAGCTTTTGCCAATTTACAAAAACACAATATTGACGGCTTGGTAATCATAGGTGGTGATGGTAGTTTTAGAGGTGCACAAACATTTAGTAATGAATTTGACATCCCATGTATTGGTTTGCCTGGAACAATTGATAAAGACATATCAGGAAGCGATACTACAATTGGGTTTGATACTGCTGTAAATACTGCTGTTCAGGCGATTGATAAAATTCGTGACACTATGGATGCTCATGACAGACTTTTTATTGTAGAAGTAATGGGCAGAGACGCAGGATACATCGCATTACACAGTGGTATTGCAACTGGTGCTGAGAATATTTTAATTCCGGAAACTAAAACAGATATGGCCGGAATGATCGAAAGCCTCACAGAAAAAGAAAAAAGAAAAAAACTTGTAAACCTTATTGTAGTAGCCGAAGGTGATGAATTTGGAGGCTCTGCGGAAGTAGCAAAATATGTAAAAGAAAAACTTCCTACAGCAGATGTAAGAGTTTGTGTGTTGGGACATATCCAAAGAGGCGGCTCCCCTACTTGCGAAGACAGGTTAGTAGCAAGCCACATGGGCTATTATGCAGTTGAAAGTTTATTATTGGGCAGGAAAAATGTGATGGTAGGTGTTGTAAATAATAAAATTCATTACACCCCATTAGATAAAGCTGTAAAAGAAAAACAAAAAATTGGTCAGGAGTGGATGAAAATTGTAAAAATATTAGCCTCCTAAAAATAATTAAATTCAAAAAAACAAAAACCATATTCAAAAATCATGAGTAAAAACATTTCAAAGTATCTGCATCAGCAAATGGATAAAGAAGCAGGCATTAATCACGTTGCGCACAGAACAAAAATTGTAGCAACAGTAGGTCCTGCATGCGATAGCTACGATCAATTATTGGCATTGGTAAAAGCTGGTGTAAATGTTTTCAGATTGAATTTTTCTCATGGTTCTCACGAGGACAAAGGGAAAATTATTGAGCATATCAGAAACATTAATAAAACCCAGCCTTACAACATTTCTATTCTTGCAGATTTACAAGGTCCTAAACTACGTGTAGGGGAAATTGAAAATAATGCATTACCTGTAGTAGAAGGCGATATTTTGACTTTTACAAATGAAAAATGTGTTGGTACTTTAGAAAAAATTTATGTAAGCTATCCCAATCTTTCAGAAGATGTGGTAGTGGGTAATGTAATTATGATTGATGACGGAAAAATTGAGGTGAAAGTTGTAGAAATAACTAAAGAAAAAAATGTAAAAGTTGTTGTCACTTTAGGTGGATTAATTTCATCAAAAAAAGGCATTAACTTACCCGATACAAAAATTTCTTTGCCTGCACTTACAGAAAAGGATTTGATAGATTTAGCTTTTATTATTGAACAAAAATGTGATTGGGTTGCATTGAGTTTTGTAAGAAGTGTAGATGATATTATTTTACTCCGTAAAAAACTAAACGAGAAAGAAAGCAAAACAAAAATCATTGCTAAAATTGAAAAGCCTGAAGCACTCGTTAATATTAGAGACATCATTATAGAAAGTGATGCAATAATGATTGCTCGTGGAGATTTAGGAGTTGAACTTCCAGTTGAAAAAATACCTCTGATTCAACGAGATTTAATTAGAAAATGTATTCACCGTGCCAAGCCTGTAATTGTTGCTACACAAATGATGGAAAGCATGATTGACCGTGTAAAGCCAAACAGAAGCGAAATTACAGACGTTGCAAATGCGGTGCTAGAAGGCGCTGATGCAGTTATGCTTAGTGGAGAAACTGCTGCAGGCAACCACCCTACTTTGGTTGTTGAAACTATGCGTAAAATTATTCTTCAGGTAGAACATACAGAATATAGATACAATAGAGAAGAAGACTTAAAACCTCAGTCACATTCTCCATCATTTATAAGTGATGCAGTTTGTTACAATGCTTGCAAAATTGCCCATGATTTAAAAGCGGATGCATTAATTGGCATGACACAGAGCGGCTACACAGGCTTCATGTTAAGTAGTTACAGACCAAAGTCACCATTATTTATTTTTTCAAAAGAGAAAGCTTTAATCAATCAGTTGAGTCTTAGTTGGGGCGTTCGTGCATTTTATTACAACGAAGAAGAAAGTGTTGACGATATTATCTCTGATCAAATTAATATCCTGAAAGAAAGAGGATTTATTGAGAAAGATCATGTGGTTATCAATACCGGAAGTACTCCAGTAGATCAACATTTACCAACCAATATGATAAAAGTTACCAAGGTTGATTAAATATAAATAACAACATGAATTAAAGCCTGAAGTTGACACTAATTTCAGGCTTTATTTTTGACTACCTTTCTAATATTAATTTTTAATAAATAAACGATTGCAATATGAAAAGATTATGTCTCCTTCTTTCATTTTTATGTTTGATGAAAGTGCATTCACAAAATATCTCTATTATACCTCAACCGGTGAGTATAGAAACTAAGAAAGGGAATTTTATACTTTCTGATCAAACAGTTATTCTCACAGCTGATTCAAGTAATTCCAGTTCAATTCAGTTCTTAAATAACTATTTAAAAAGTTATTACGGCTTTAGTTTAAAAGTAGTAAAAAAGGCAACAAAAAATTATATAGAGTTTGATTTAAAGACTACTGCAAAAAAATCAAGTAATAAAAACCAATATGAGCTGGAAGTAACTGCTAAGAAAATCAATATTGAAAGTGATAGCCCATCAGGAATATTTTATGCAATCCAATCACTCATTCAATTATTGCCAGTTTCAAAAGAAAATTTATCAGCCAAAACATTAACAATTGCATGTTGTGAAATTGAAGATTATCCTAGGTTCAGTTATAGAGGAATGCACTTAGATGTGAGCAGACATTTCTTTCCGGTTAGTTACATCAAAACATACATAGACTATATCGCCTTACACAAGATGAATTATTTTCATTGGCATTTAACAGATGATCAGGGATGGAGAATTGAAATAAAAAAATACCCCAAACTCACTGAAATCGGAGCATGGAGAAATGGTACAATCATTGGTCGCTTTCCAGGAAAAGGCAATGACAATACCAAACATGGTGGCTACTACACACAAGAAGAAATTAAAGAAGTTGTGCAATATGCTGCTAACAGGTTTATCACAGTTGTACCTGAAATTGAAATGCCCGGACATAGCATGGCTGTGATGGCTGCATACCCTGAACTTAGTACCACACCTAACGTTACGCCAAATGTTCCAATGACTTGGGGATTGAACGGAGTAGAAAATAATGTATTTGCACCAAGCGAAAAATCTTTTTCATTTTTAGAAGATGTATTAAATGAAGTCATGAGTTTATTCCCAAGCAATATGATTCATATTGGCGGTGATGAGTGCAGTAAAATTTGGTGGAAAAAGGATTCTTTATCACAACAATTAATGCGTGAAAAAGGATTAAAAAATGAAGATGAATTGCAAAGTTATTTTTTACAAAGAATTGAAAAATATGTAAACAGCCGTGGCAAAACAATTATTGGTTGGGATGAAATTTTAGAAGGCGGTCTTGCGCCAAATGCAGCAGTAATGAGCTGGACAGGAGAACAAGGTGGTATTCATGCAGCGAAAGCAAAACACAATGTTGTAATGACACCCGGCGGATGGTGTTATTTTGACCATAGCCAAACAAAAAATGAAGATAGTATCACAATTGGCAGTTATCTTCCTTTAGAAAAAGTATATGGCTACGAACCAATACCGGAAAGCCTTACAGAAGATGAAGCAAAATATATTATGGGTGCTCAAGGAAATGTATGGACAGAATATATGGCTTACCCAAGCAAAATTGAATACATGATTTTTCCAAGAATGAGTGCATTAAGTGAAGTACTTTGGAGTGCGAAGGAAGTACGTAACTGGGAAAATTTCGAGTCCAAATTGCCCACACAAATTAGAAGATATGAACTGTGGAAAGCCAATTACAGCAAGGCTTACTACGATTTAAAAACGTCAATAATACCTAATGAAGACAATGAAGGAGTATCATTAAAATTATCTTCCAATCAAAAAAATGCGACTATTTATTATTCAGAAAATGCAAATAATAACATCCAAAATTCAACACCCGTAATTATTAAAAAAAATACGTCCATTCAATCATTTCAAAAAATTGAAAACAAAATTTTCAGTCCGATAACTTTAAACTTCACCATGAATAAAGCTACAGGTAAGAAAATTAGTTCCAACATAGCTCCATCGGGATCTTACCCCGGAAATGGGGGTTTATTCAGCATTGTAAACGGAGTGAAAAGTTTGAAAGGATTTAATTCATCTGAATGGTGTGGATGGGTTGCAAAAGATCTAGCATTAACCATTGATTTAGGTAATGAAACTGAAATTCATCAACTAGCAATTAACATTTTAGACCAAAAAAATAGTTGGATTTATCCACCAAATATCCAAGAAATATCTATTTCAAATGATGGATTAAATTTTACAGAAATCAATGATAGCAATACTTCCAAAAAATTAACTGATAATTTAATCAGAACAATTGAATATAATTTTTCAGAAAGAAAAGCTAAGTTTCTGAAAATAAAATTATCATCACAATTAAAAATTCCAGATGGCTTACCGGGTGCAGGAAAAGTAGCCTGGATGTTTATTGATGAAATCGAAGTAAATTAGTTGATACAATATAATACTGTAATAACATATACATTTGTATCTACTACAAACCCGATCTATCGTGTTGCAGCAATGCAATAAGGAAAGTCTGGACAGCGAAGAGTAACCTACCAGTGAATAGCTGGCTGTACATTAGTACAAGAGATAGTGCCACAGAAAATAACCGTTTTGCTTTTGCAAAATAAGGGTGAAAATGTGAGGTAAGAGCTCACGATGTAATATAGCAATGTATTACATGGGTAAACCTTGGGTGCTGTAATGCCACGTATAGTATCGTTTTAAGAGCTACTCGCTCAAGATACAGGGTAGGCAGCAAGATGGTAACAGTGATGTTGCTACAAGATAAATGATAGTTTAGAAACAGAATCCGGCTTATGAGGTTTGTAGTTTTTTTCTCCCTTTTTCAAAATTTAAAAAATCATATTTCTCTTAAGGAAATATGATTTTTTAATTACAAAAAAAGTCTCAACCACAGTCATTCTTTTTGATGATGATCATCATTTAAAAAAATAAATTCCTCCTATTATTTTGCATGAGCAATTCGGGAATAAAGCGATAATGAAATAAGCAAATTAACAGTTCAAATAACTATTAATATTGCAAATTTCAGATTAAAAACAACCAATATAACTACATGAAAAAAATAATACTTGCTTTTGATGGTACTCATTTTACAGAAGGCGCCTTTGAGTTTGCCAGACAACTGAATGAAATAAATCCAGTATTAATTACAGGTGTTTTTTTACCGCAAGCAGAAATAGCAAATTTATGGAGTTATGCCGATGGTGCAGGTGGTCCTTACATTCCAATAATTGAAAGTAACGAAACAGATATTGTACAAAAAAATGTTGCTCATTTCAAAAAATTATGTGAAGGAAACGGAATTGATTATAGAGTACATGAGGACTTCTTCGATTTTGTTTTACCCGAATTAAAGAAAGAAACAAGTTATGCAGATTTATTAATTTTGGGTAGTGAAATGTTTTATAAAAACATGGGAACAGATAGTCCTAACGATTACTTGAGAGATGCATTACAAGATCTGAAATGTCCAGTTTTATTGGTTCCTGAGATGTTTGAATTCCCTGAAAATATTATACTAACCTATGATGGAAGTGAAGATTCAATTTATGCAATCAAACAATTTGCATATGTATTAAATGAACTCACCAAGAAGGAAACAACACTAGTGTATGTAAGCGAGGGTACAAAAGACGATTTCCCGAATAAAATTCAAATGGAAGAGTTGGTAGCAAGACACTTTAGCAATCTTACGCTACTAAAATTAGATATTAGTCCAAACAATTTTTTTAAAGACTGGCTGATTAAAAGAAAATCGTCTTTGGTAGTTAGTGGTTCGTACGGACGTTCAGGATTATCTCAAATATTTAATTGGTATAATATTCGTCAACAATTAATTTATGGCGTTGCTGATGTTCAAAAAATGGAATCAGCTATAGAAAATTTAAATTTACAAAATCAAAAAATATCCAATGATTTAACAACAATCAATGCTGAACTAAAAAGTGCAAATGATATTGTATCAAGAAATGACGGAGAAATAGAAAGACTGAAATTAAATAATCAGGATAAAGAAAGCAATGTTTCTACATTGCAACAATTACTTGCTTCAAGCAAAAATGAGAACCAGAATTTGCAATCTAATTTGAATAAATCTGAAGGAAAAATATTATTGCTTGAACAAAAATTAAATGCAACAGAAAGTGAGTTATTAGAATTAAAGAGAGAGAATACGCAATTGAAAACAGAAGAAAAAAACAAAAGAGAAAAATATGATCAGGATATTACAAGCTTAAACGCTATCAGAGAGCAAATTCAAAATGATCGCAACAAAGAAGTAGAGGACAGAAACAAGACAGAACTTGAAAGAAGGAATAGACTGAAGGAAACATGGAGCAAACATCAGATAAGTGTGAAGGGATTTATTAAAAATATTTGCCAGAAGCATACCATACAATATTTAGAAACAGTGCCGTTTAAAGGCGAACCTGACAACACTATTTTTATTTGTGAAGAGTATGTAATTTTTGATGCGAAAAGTCCGGCGGCAGATGATTTGAACAATTTCCCTCTTTACATAAAAACACAAGCCGAAGCAGCAAAAAAATATCCAAAAATTGACAATGTAAAAGCAGATATTTTCTTTGTTATTCCTACGAATACTTTAGAAAAAATTTCTCAATTTGTTTTCAATCTTGCTGATTATAACGTTTATGTAATTTCTTATGATGCTTTGGAACAAATGATATTGAGTTTAAAGAAAATTGAAGAATATGAATTTGCAGAGCAACTAAGTCCTGAGGAAAGAGATAACATTTGCAGGGTATTAGGTAAGTTCGCACATTTAACAAAAAGGCGTATTCAGATTGATAGTTTTTTTGCAAAACAGTTTATTGAATTAGCCTATAAATCTGAATCGGATTTGCCGAAAGATATTTTTGATAAAGTAGTAGAATTTGAAAGATCGGAAAAATTAAATCCACCTCAGGAAAAGAGAGCAAAGGCAATCAGCACCAAAGAATTAGAGAAGGAATTAATCAAATTAAACAATGAAGTATTCTCAAAAGGAATTTTAATAGATGACACTAAAATATCGAATGGGATCAATGAACTAGAATTATATAAATCTGATTAGGAGTAAATATTTTGATAATAAAGCTATATTAACTTAGTACAATAAATGTTTCTTAGATTGGTTCTTCCACCCTGCCTGATTTTCATATTCTACAAAGAAAATTTTTAAATCGGCCTGATTTTCATATTCTACAAAATAGATTTTCTTTTTTGCCTGATTTTGATATTTGGTAAAGAACCATTTACCTGTATTACCATCAGCCTGATTTTCAGATTTTACTTTATAAACTTTTAGGTCAGACTGGCTCTCATATTTTACGACAAAAACTTTTACTTCTGCCTGATTAGAATAATCTACAGAAAAAACTTTTTGAGCAAATAATTTTGTGTTTAAAATTACAATCGTAAAAAAGCAGAGAATATATTTTTTCATAATGGTAAATTTTAGATTGCATGGTAATTATTGTTAGATGTAATAAACAAAACTCTTAGGCTATTATTTCCCAAATATAATTTTCTAAAACACAAACTTCACACAACGCAATTTTTCTGCACCTGCATATCTGATATTTAATTTTGAATGATAGCTTACTGCTAATTCAAAGCCTCCTTGTGATTGTGATGCAGTTTTAAGCTGCGAGGTATTTACATCATAACTCATGCCTAAACTAAATTTATACAAATCCAATTTTACAATTGGAATGAAGGCATCTTTCCAACGATAAAACCCTCCAAAATAAAGTGTTAATTTATCATCAGAATCGTAGTATTCAGCCAAATCAATTCCATATAAAATTCCACCAATTGCTTGTTGGTTTTTTGCTTGTGAATAATAGTCAGCAAAAAATACCAACCTGTTATTTTCACCTGTAGGGGTTGTTAATCCTGTGTTTATTGTAAATTTATTACTCAATGTAGTGCTTTCATTATTGGTGTAAAATCCAACTTTAGGTTGGTTAACATGGAACATTGAGGCGCCAACATAAAAACTTGCGCTCTCACCAAAACTCATGCTATAACTTAAGCCTGCAGATAAATCCCAATAATTTACTGACGTTCTATCAAAAACTTGCATTGTAGGATTATTTGCATTAAAGGACCCATTTACAAATTGATCATCTAACTGCAATTTACTTGCATCAAACTGACTACTTACATTACCTGCCATAAAAGCCATGGACAAGTAACTATCATAATCTTGATTTAAAGATTTATGAAAATTAATAACAGGTAATAATTGTGTGCGCTTTAATTTAATATCCCCCGCAACATCATTGGTCATTTGAAGTCCTAAGGTTAAATAATCATCTGCATTTCCTATGGAGAATTTAGTCTCAATGCTTGCTCCATTTGTTTGATAGGGAATTGTAACACTTTGCCATTGATTTCTGAAAATACCAGATACCCGGATGTCACCATCAAATACACCTGCTAAAGCAGGGTTGCGTAATAAAGGTTTTTCATAAAACTGAGAAAACGAAAAATCTTGTGCAAATAATTGACTGGTTACTAAAACCATCGTTGCAAAAAATATTTTGGATAATAACATAAATGAAATTTTATTCTTCATTTCATAAAAATTTATTTGATGATTGACACATTTCCTTTGTATGTATAACTGATATCATTTTCACAAGTCACATCACAAGTATATACATAAACATCAGGCAGCGCAGGCTTTCCATTGAAAGTGCCATCCCAACCTGAGTTGATATCATTTGGTATAAAATTATTTTTCTCAAAAACTACCTGACCCCATCTGTTGAATATTCTAAAGTTTTTCACCAATTTAATTCCAGTTCCTCTTACCATCAAAACATCATTAATACCATCTCCATCTGGTGTAAATCCATTCGGAATAAATACCTGTGTATTCTCACAAAAAACTTTGATGCAAATAGTATCACTAGCACTGCAATGGTATTGGTTTGTTGCAACAACAGAATAACAAATTGCTTTTTTAGCTACAGCAATTGGTTGTGGGCAAGTTGTACAATTTAAATCAGTAGCCGGAGACCATAACCACTTGGTAATAGGTCCATTTGTTATTGTACTCATTAGTGGAAATTGTGTACCTGTTGTTAATGTTTTGTCGTTACCTAAATTAACTGTTGGATATTGTCCAACTGCAACAGTAACATATCCGGTATCTTGAAAACAATTGTGATTATCAAATCCAATAACCTGATACTTTGTTGTGGCAATCGGTGTGGCTATTGGTGTAGCTGAGGTAACTTGATTTAATGTTAATGCTGGAGACCATAAATAGGTTGTTGCACCACTTGCACTTAATTGGGTACTACCACCATTACAAATAGTGTCACTAGCAGAAACCGTTAACCGAATTGGTTGTGCAACAGAAATTTTTACAGTGTCTTTATTACTGCAACCAAAAGTGTTTGTGCCAGTAACTACATATTGAGTTGTTGTTAATGGCGAAGCAACTGGATTAGGACATGCAATACAACTTAGTGAACCATTTATCGGACTCCAAATATAAGTACTAGCTCCAGTGGCATTCAATTGTAAGGATTGACTTTTACAAATTAATTGGTCTGTGGTTGCTATTACATTTGGTGTTGGATTTATTACAATAGTATGTTTTGTAGTATCAGTACAACCATATATTGTAGCAGAAATTAAAGTTGCAGTGTAAGTCCCTGTCTGTATATATACATTGCTTGAACTATACCCACTCGATGTAAATCCATTAGAAAAGATCCAGTTCACAATTGTTACACTATCTACTGAATTAATTTGCCCCATATAGTTTACGATGTTATCGGTACAGCTTTGCAATGGTGCAGCAATTACATTAACAGGTTTGTTGTTTACTTTAATATATACAAACTTAGTAGTAGTATCACTACACCCAGAAGTTGCTGTAACAATCAATTGAATGGTGTAAGTATTGCTAGTAGAATAAGCGTGTTGTGGATTTTGAAGGTTGCTAGTTGTTCCATCTCCAAAATTCCATTGCCAATTTGCAATTGGAAGAAAGTGTCGGGAGGTATCTGTAAATTGAACATTTGTACTACCACAATTCTGTTGACTTGAAAATTTATATCCAGCTTTAATTTCATCAATCTTGATAGTATCTAAACCATTTAATGAGATTGTGCAATTACTATTAATATTAGAATACAATGTTGCTGTTGGAACATAATAACCGGGTTGATTATAAGTATGATAAATCACAGTTCCCACTGTTGTTGCAAAACTACCATCTCCAAAATTCCAGCGAATACTATCAGTGCCCGATACAATAGCTGAGAATTTTACTGGGTTTGACTTACAAATATTTCCATGATCATACACCATAGTTCCAACCGGACCTCTTACAACAATATTTTTAGTGTACTCATAACTACACCCGCCAGGATGTTTGGCTACCATTTTTACATTATACGTTCCTACTTGTGTAAAAGTGTGAGTAACCACATTACCTGTATCTGTAACACCCGGTGCAAAAGTCCAAACCGTTAAAGATGAAGGAAGACTGTTGTTGGTAAATGTTACCGTGAATGGAACACAATTACTTACAGAATCACTAACCGAAAAATAACCCGGTAATTTAGAAACGATGGTAATTGATTTACTAATACTATCTGCACAAGACAAACCACTATTGTATTGCCTAATTGCTTTCAATTGTACATTGTAAATACCAGCGGCAGCATATGCATGAACAGGATTTGTAACTGAGGAGGTATATCCATCTTTAAAATTCCACAATAAACTTGTTGTTGTATCACTTTGATTCGTGAATCGTATCGTGTCTCCAATGCAAGCTGTAATTGGGTTTGCGGCAAAATTGACAGAAGGTGGATTGAATACTTGAATTAATTCTGTACTCGTGGTATCAGAACAGCCATTACTTGCAAACAACGATACAGCAAATGTTCCAGCTTGTAAAAAAGTATGGGTAATGGTATCAGTATTTTTGATGGTATTTAAAGTATTACCATCACCAAAATTCCATTGAAAATTAGTGGCACCGCTTGATGCATTAATAAACTTAACTGTATGTGGTTTACATCCTTGCTTTTCATTACCATTTACAGCAAAATCTAAATGAACTGTATTAGGAGATACAACAATATTGTATAGCGATGTGTCATTGCCACACGAATTAATGGCAATTAATTTCACCCTAAAGGTATCCTGTACAGCAGAGTTAAATGTATGTGTTACTTGCTGAGGTGAAGCAATCGACAATACAGTACCATCATCAAAATTCCAGATATAATTTACTCCTAAGCCTTTCGATAAATTTGTAAACGTAACAGTTAATGGGGAACAGCCTGTTGTTTTACTAGGTGTAAATATCGATTTTGGTTTTGATTTTACAGTAATCGATTTTGTTTTAATCACCGATTCGCATTTACTGGTTGCTGTAAGTTTTACAAAATAAGTTGTATCGCCAAAGTTTGGATTACTTTGAAATGTAACATTATTGGGCTGTGCTAAAATAGAAGTTTGATTGTTCCCAAAATCCCAAGCATAAGTAAAGAATCCTATGTTGGGTGTATTGTTTGTAAAGCCTACGGTAAGCGGTCCACAGCCAACACTATCACTCATGGTAAATGCTGTAAGTACAGGCGGAATCGTAAAGAATTTGTGTTGCAAACTATCATTCTTACAGCCATACAAACTGACAGCTACCATTTTAATAGTAACACTATCTCCTGCATTGTTCAATGTATAACCTGGATTTATTGTTGCACTATTTCCATAAAAAACATTATTGGCATACCAACTATAACTACTATTTGTTATTGTATTTATTACAGGACTTACTACTGTATTGTTGATATTAAAAGGCTTACAAGCAGTATCTTTTGTTATTACCCATTGCGCTATTGCGTTAGGACGTACAATTATTTGATATGGCAAACTATACAAACCTTGATTCCCGTTGCACAAAGCACTTGTAACAAAACGACGATAATAAGTTGTAGTGGTTAAAACTGGCGCTGTATAATCTTTTTGTGTTGCCACTCCGGTAGCATTTGTCCATGGCCCGGTAGCACTTGGCCCTGTTTGCCATAGATATGTATAATTACCATCTGCTCCGGTTGGCAAACTTCCGGTTAAAACACCGGGGCTTGTATTAATACATGTTTGAATATTTCCATTGATAGTATTATTACTCAGAGGAGGCTGAACATAAATTGTTTTTTCTAAACTTACATCACTACAAGGTGTTGCATTAACTAGTCTTCTAATTTTTATTGTAGTAGTAGCTACAAATGAATAATTAATTAATAAAGCTCCAGGAATATTATCCCATGAGGAGCCATTAAATATTTGCCACTGGTAAAAATAAGGTGCACTACCTCCAATTGGAAGATTACCTGTGACATTTACCGTTACTCCATTACATACCGTAATTGTTGCTGTATCAATAGTATTGGTTAATGGTAAATAATTTTTGATGATTACAGTGTCTCTTGTATTAGGACAAATATTATTACTGAGTGTCCAGATTAATTGGTAATTATTATTTGAAACAAGATTGCTAATAAATGTATTTGGACTTGATGCAGAATTTATCGTTGCTATTGGACTAGTCGCCGCTAAACTCCATAAACCAGTTTCATTAGTGCCCGGTACATTAGCATTCAGTTGATAACTTGTTGCACCACACAAAGAAATATCAACACCAGCATTTGCAGGGGTTACAGGAGGAAATATGGTAATTTTTGTTGCATTACTAAATACCGTATCACAAACGCCACTCTTCACTGCTGCCCTAAACCAAGTTGTTACAATAAGATTGGTATAGGTGTATGTTTGAGCACTACTTAATGGTATAATAGAGAAATTAATTCCATCGGTAGATGATTGCCAAAACGGTGAACCAATATTACCAGCCAATACGATTGTACCTGAATTAGAACCTTTACACACGGTATCTACACCACTAGTTACACCAGGTGATGATGGTGGCGCAACATTGATTAGAATTTCTTTAAAAGCGGTATCTCCACTACAATGTATTTGGTCAGTAGATATAACTACCAGTCGCACTTTAAAAGTATCCTGAACATTATTAAACGTAATTGAAGGATTATTCGTGGTAGAATTAGTCCAACTAGTTGCATTATAAGGAATCTTATATTGCCAGTACTTTATATCACCAACCACAGCTGTTGATGGAATACTTATAGTTACTGGATTACCAGCACACACATTAGTAGCAGTAGTGGTTAAACTTTGTGAAATTACTGGTTTATCAACTATTGATAAATACAATGTATCTTTTGTGGAAGGACAATTTAAATCGTTGCTAATAGCCCATTGCAGCTGATACAAGCCACTCTTACTATATGTAAAGGTTGTTGTATTAGCTTGATCATTTGCAAATATTCCATTACCTCCTGTTGGCTGGTTTATGATGGTCCACTTCCCTTTTTCATAAGGTCTTGATGAATTTAAATTGGCAGCTATATTTTGTATAGCATTTGCAGGTGGTGCAAAATTGCAGACAAATATTGTATCCGGTCCACTTACTAAAGCTTGCGTGATTTTTGGTCGAACCAAAACATTGGTACTTGCTGTATCTGACAAACAATTTCCACTATTAGCTTTTATTTGTAAAACATACAACCCAGACGTAAGTTCGCTTGCAGTGGAAATGACTGGATTTTGTGTATTACTGCTAAACCCATTAGGTCCGGTCCAAGAATAAGTTAATGAACTTGGAGCACCTGGGAAGTTGGTAACAGAAGTCAAATTAATTGTACTGCCAAAACACAATGGTGTATTACTGCTCAGTACTGGTTTTGCAGGTGTTGAATCTACAACTACTACTACATTACCTGGTAACGACTTACAACTGTTCAATGTTGCTATTACACTGTATGTTCCACTATAGGCTGTTGTAGCATTTAATATAGTTGGATTCTGGGTAGTGCTGGTAAATCCTGAGCTCGCTGTTGTTGTCCAATTATAAGTAATGCTGCCTATACTTGTTGTACTCGCATTTAAGTTCAATGTAGTACCAC
>CANLAE010000015.1 GCA_947488765.1 Chitinophagaceae bacterium
TTTTTGCCACAAAGCGATAAGGCCCAAAGGTTTTCGCTGCGTACTTTGCTATCGTTGTTGCTTTGCGTGAAATAAAGATTGCTTCGTTCCTAGCAAAGACGTTGAACTTAATAAACTTCTTCAACTCATTCAACCTATTGAACTTTTTAAACTTTTTAAACTCCCTAAACTATAAACTATATAACCAAATAACTAAAAACCATGCTTCAATGTTTGCCCGGCTCTTACACCTGTATGTATTCCTTCACTTGCAGTTAGCTTGCCATTTACCAAAACATATTTAAAGCCTTGGCTGTATTGATGCGGTTTTTCAAACGTAGATAAATCAGCTACAGTTTTTTCATCAAAAACAACAATATCAGCAGCAAAGCCTTCTCTGATTAATCCTCTATCATTTAGCTGAAATTTTTGTGCAGGCAAACTTGTCATTCGTCTGATTGCTTCTTCCAAACTAATTACTTTTTCTTCACGAACATATTTACCCAAAACCCTTGCATTGGTGCCATAACCACGTGGATGCGGATTGCCAGAGTTCAGCACACGAATCGTTGCATCGCTTGCAATCATGTTGAAAGGATATTTCATAATGTACTTTACATCTGCTTCACTCATCCCATGAAAAACAGCACTAGCACCGCCTTTAGTCATCATATCCATGATTGTTTCTGCTTCATCTTTTGCTTTGTGTTTTCTGCCAATCAACTGGTTGATTTCTTCTATACTTTTTCCATTATAACTTGTATCGGGAGCATAATATGCAACTACTGCATAACTCCAATGTTTTAGTTTTCTTTTGCTTAAACTTTTAAGCATTTGATTTTTAATTTTATTTCTTACAGTTGCATTTGCTAATCTTGCTTTAATGCTGTCTTGCCCGTCTGCCAAAGCCCAATCGGGCAAAATCACACTTAGCGATGTACTACTTGCTGTATAAGGATATTGGTCTATTGTTACTTCTAATCCTTCTTCTCTTGCTTTAACAATCATGGGTAAAGTTTCTTTACTTCTACCCCAGTTTTGTTGTCCACTTAATTTAAAATGTGAAATCTCTACCGGTATTTTTGCTTCACGTCCTATGTGCAATGCCTCTTCAATAGCTTGAACAACACTATCTCCTTCGCTACGAATGTGGCTTGCATAAACGCCATTGTATTTTGCAGCCATTTTTGCTAATCGGACTACTTCTTCTGTTTTACTGTAAGTACCTGGTATATAAATTAATCCGGTTGAAAGCCCAACTGCACCATCTTTCATAGCTTGTTCTACCAAGCCTTCCATTTGTTTCATTTCATCTTCATTTGGGTCTCTCATGGTTCGTCCCATAATAGCTCTGCGAATATCATTGTGCCCAATCATTGCTGCTACATTAATAGAAATTTTCAAACTATCAATAAAAGAAAAATAGTTTTTTAGATTGGTATTGCTGAGGCCACAATTACCCGTAATGCAAGTGGTTACACCATCTAAAATAAAATTAGTTGCTAATGGATTTCTTTTTTCATCTTCTTCCAAATGTGTATGCACATCAATAAAACCTGGAGCAATAATTAATCCTGTAGCATCAATTATTTTAGGTGCTTGCCAATTTTCTAATTTTCCTATCTTAATTATTTTTCCATCTTTTACAGCGATGTTATCATAAAACCAACTGTTGCCGGTACCATCAAGTATTTTACCATTTTTAATGATAATGTCTGCTTGTTGTGCATTTGCAGTAAAACTGAGTAATAAAAAAATACCAAATAATTGTTTCATGTGCATAATTATAAAAATGAAATTAAGTAATATTGTTTAGTCGCCTTTCATTTTAGCAAAAAATAAATACTACAAACAGCAACTACTTCAACAAACACTATTTTTGCAGAAATATTTCTCTTTTGAAACAAGTCAGCTTCATTTTATTATTCTTAATTATTGGGGTATCTGTTTTTGCACAGAGGGATACACTTGTTAAGTCAAGGATAAATAATACCACAGAGAAAGTTGCTGCTGATTCCCAAATATTCAAAATAAGTGCCGACAGCTTGAAAAATGCTGATTCATTAAATTTGGCAATAGAAGATTCACTGCAAAAAGATTCTATAGAAAGGTCTTTGGCTAAAGAACTCATTGTGCATCATTCAGATACTTCTACGTACACTGCAATTATTTTTAATTCCTATTTTCCTTTTGACAAGAAGCCTGAAATGATGATAGAACAAAAAAGAATTTCGTCATCCAATGATTTATTATTCTATGTTTTGATGGGGTTGATACTAATTGTTGGTTTTGTAAGGGTGACATTTTCAAAATATTTTAGTAGTCTTTTTGAATTGTTTTTTCAAACTTCATTCAGACAACATCAAACAAGAGATCAATTATTGCAAGACAAGTTGCCTTCATTAATTATGAATATATTATTTGTTTTTAGTGGAGGGATGTTAATTACATTGATGGCTAAATTTCAAGGTTGGATTGTCATTGATTTTTGGTGGTTATATCTATATAGTTGCCTATTACTTGCTGTAATTTATTTAACAAAGTACTTATTCTTATTATTTTTTGGATGGGTATTCAATGCTACATCTGCGGTCAATACCTATCTTTTTGTTATCTTTCTTGTTAATAAAATTATGGCTATATTGTTTATTCCATTAATCTTATTTCTGGCATATGCTTCAATAAAAATGGCTAATATTTCACTTACCATTGCAGAAATTTTGATTGTAATTTTCTTGATATACAGGTATGTTGCTAGCTTGGGAACTATCCGTAGAACCCTGCATGTTAATGCCTTACATTTTTTTCTATACATTTGCGCCGCAGAGGTTTTGCCCTTGTTAATAATATATAAGGTTCTTTTTAATTATATACAAGGGGTATAATAAAACTAAGTTTAATACAGTACAATAGCATGGCAAAAATCGTAGCTAAGAGTGTGAGCACAAAAAAGGCAATTAAGAAAATATTAATTTCTCAGCCTCGACCGGAAAGCGAAAAATCTCCCTACTTTGATTTAGAACGCAAATACCAAGTTGAATTGGTTTTTAAACCCTTTATCAAGTTGGAGGGTTTGTCTGCAAGGGAATTTCGCCGTCAGAAAATTGATATTCCAATTTTTACGGCGGTAATTTTTACTAGTAGAAATGCGATTGATCATTTTTTCAGAATGTGTGAAGAAATGAAAATATCTATTAATCAAGATACCAAATATTTTTGCATTACAGAAGCCGTAGCACTGTATTTACAGAAATTTATTTTATATCGCAAGCGTAAAGTATTTTATGGTGCTGATGGTAGTAATAAAAGTATGTTTGATGTAATAAATAAGCATAAAGAAAATGTAAACTTTTTGTATGTATGTAGTGAAAACCAACAAGATAATGAAATTGTAGGTTGGTTAAAAAGTCACAATTGTGAATATGCACTTGCATTCATGTACAGAACAATTAGTAATGATATTAAAGATATTTTGGAAAAAAATACGTACGATGTTATTTGCTTCTTTACTCCAAGCGGTGTTAAAAGTTTGTTGGATAATTTTCCAAAATTCAAACAAAATGGAACTGCCATTGGTGCATTTGGGAGTAATACATCCAAAGCTGTTGAAGAGGCGGGTTTGTCCTTAACTATCAAGGCCCCATTACCATTGGCCCCAAGCATGGTAACAGCACTGGATAAGTATTTAGCAAGTGCTTCAAAAAAATAATTTTTTTCACT
Organism: Chitinophagaceae bacterium; assembly: GCA_947488765.1. GTDB lineage: Bacteria > Bacteroidota > Bacteroidia > Chitinophagales > Chitinophagaceae > UBA1930. The sequence goes on from CANLAE010000015.1 coordinate 3,700, forward strand.
GATAATGTAGCCTGTCATCACTAATAGACAGGCTTTTTTTATACCTAAATTTTATGCAATGCATACCAATAAACTGATAAATGAAACATCGCCATACTTGTTGCAACATGCTCATAATCCTGTCGATTGGTATCCTTGGGGTGAAGAAGCATTGTCTAAAGCAAAAGCAGAAGACAAACCAATTTTAGTTAGCATTGGTTATGCAGCTTGTCATTGGTGTCATGTAATGGAAAGAGAGAGTTTTGAAAATGAAGCGACTGCAGCCTTAATGAATGCATATTTTATCAATGTTAAAATTGATAGAGAAGAACGCCCAGATCTTGACCATATTTATATGGATGCAGTTCAGGCAATGACAGGAAGTGGAGGTTGGCCATTGAATGTGTTTTTAACGCCCGATGCAAAACCATTTTTTGGAGGAACTTATTTTCCGCCGATTCAAGCATTTAACAGAATCAGCTGGAGCGATGTTTTAAAAAATATTCATTCTGCTTTTGTAAATAAACGCTCTGAAATCGATGCACAGTCCGAAAAGTTAACCAGCCATTTAATAAAGGCTAATTCATTTGGAGCAAATACTATTAAAAATTCAGACTCAATTTTTAATGCTGAAAATTTGCAATTAATTGCAGATAAAATTTTAGAAAATGCCGATACTTTTTGGGGTGGTTTTGGCAATGCTCCTAAATTTCCGCAAACTTTTTCAATACAATATTTATTAAGGCATTATCATTTTACAAAAGATGAAAATTCATTAAAACAAGCTGAATTAAGCCTTCAAAAATTGCTAGAGGGCGGCATCTACGATCAAATAGGAGGAGGATTTTCAAGATATAGTACCGATGAAAAATGGTTGGCTCCTCACTTTGAAAAAATGTTGTATGATAATGCACTTTTAATAGGAGTGTTGTCTGAAGCCTATCAACTAACTAAAAATGATTTGTACCATAAGGCAATTCCGCAAACTTTTCAATTTATTACTACCCAAATGTTGCATGAAGAAGGTTGCTTTTACAGTGCTTTAGATGCAGACAGTGAGGGTGTAGAAGGAAAATATTATACCTGGAGTAAACAGGAAATTGTGGGCTTGTTGGGTGATGATGCAGAAATATTTTGTTTGTATTTTGATGTTACTGAAGAAGGAAATTGGGAACATTCCAATATATTGTGGATACAAGAATCGATATCAGATTTTTGTAAAAAAAATAATATTAAGGCAGACGTTTTAATTGAAACCTTAGAATCATGTAAAAATAAATTATTTGAAGCAAGAAGTTTGCGTATTGCCCCTTCCTTAGATGATAAAATTATTTTGGGTTGGAATGCATTAATGATTACTGCTAGCTGTAAGGCTTTTGCAGCTACAGGCGAAGATTCTTATAAATCTTTAGCTGAAAATTGTGTTGTATTTTTAGAAAATAAATTGCAAAATAATTTAGGACATTGGTATCACACCTACAAAAATGACATTACAAAAATACCCGCTTTTTTGGATGATTATTCTTATTTAATTCAGGCCTATATCCATTTACAAGAGATAACTGGTAATAAAAATTACCTGTTGAAAGCAAAGCAAATTACCGAGTTTGTAATTGAAAACTTTAGTGATGAGGATCAATGCTTTTTTTATTTCACACCAAATAACCAAACAGATGTGATTATCAGAAAAAAAGAAATCTACGATGGCGCAACTCCTAGTGGTAACGCTGTAATGGCATGGAATCTCCAATATTTGTCGGTCGTATTCGATAAACTCGAATGGAGACTAAGGGTTCAGCAAAAGCTTGAGCATATTGGAAATGCAATTGTAAAACATCCCACCTCGTTTGGAGTGTGGGCAAGTGTGCTCCAATTGGCTATACAAGGTGTTAATGAATTGATAATATTGGGGACCAATTGTACCGAAGAAATAAAGTTGTTGCTGCATTATTACATACCAAATAAAATATTACAGAGTTCAACGGAACAAGATGATTTTTTCCCACTTCTCAAAAACAAATCAGTTGGTGAAAGAGTTATGTATTATAATTGTAAAGATTTTTTTTGTAAAAAAGTTACTTTTGATGTTGTAGAATTGATTCAACTTCTATAACTTTACCACCCTATTAGTTATTTAAAAAAATTCTGTTAATTGAATTTATAAATATAAAATAGACAATAAATAAATTTTAGTAGCGTTATTAAACATTCCATTAAGTGAATGTGGAGTGAAATAGTTTGTTTGTATAATTATAAATTTGTAACATAACCTAACAACCGTATTTACAGAATGAGAAGTCGAATTAGATTAGTCATTTATCCGGCCTTGCTGATAAGCTTGATTGCCTGTAACAAAAATGGTAAGTCGAAAGGCACGCCAGATAATGGTCAGTTAATGGGCGTGGCGCCCTCTGCAAAACCCAGTGCTGACAGGCCTGTCGGCATGGTGTATGTACCACCAGGAACTTTCCACATGGGTCCAAGCGATGAAGATGTTAACTTCAATTTTACCGCACGCAATAAACAAGTTTCAATTAATGGCTTTTGGATGGATGCAACTGAAATTACCAATAATGAGTACCGTCAGTTTGTAATATGGACAAGAGATTCAACAGCTGCAAAGGAATTAGGTTTTTTCAAAAGTACGGGAGGTGCTGGCGGAGATTCAGCTATTGCAATTGATTGGGCGAGAGCTAAGAATATTAAATATGATGCAACCAATCTTGAAAAATTAGGTAATAAATTAATGATTGATGCACCGGATAGATTGTATGGTAAAGCTGAGGTAGATCCTAAAAAAATTGTTTACCATATTGAATATTTTGATTTAAAAGAAGCTGCAAAGCTTGAAAATAAAGATATTAAAAGAAAACAATTCATCAAAAAGCTTGATCAGCCTGTTTATCCTGATACATTGGTTTGGATGAGAGATTTCTCTTACTCATACAACGAACCAATGACTAAAAGATATTTTTCACATCCTTCATTTGGCAATTATCCCGTAGTAGGTGTGAATTGGAAACAATCAGTAGCATTTTGTCATTGGAGAACACACTATCAAAATAGCTATCTCGAGAAAAAGAAAAAAGCAGTTGAAAGTGATTTTCGTCTTCCTAGCGAAGCTGAATGGGAATATGCTGCTCGTGGTGGCAGAACAAATTCAATGTTTCCATGGGGTAACTATTATTTGAGGAATAAGAAAGGTTGCTTGTTAGCAAACTTCAAACCAGGCAGAGGAAATTACCCTGAAGATGGTGGTTTTTATACTGTAAGGGCAGATGCATATTGGCCTAATGATTATGGCTTATACAATATGTCTGGTAACGTTGCCGAGTGGACTGAATCCTATTTCTATGAAGGTGCTTCTAATTTTATTCATGATATGAATCCTGATATTCGTTATGATGCAAATGATCAAGATCCTCCAAGAATGAAACGCAAAGTTGTGCGTGGCGGTAGTTGGAAGGATGTAGGTTATTATTTACAAACTGGCACCAGATCTTATGAATATCAAGATACAGCTAAATCTTACATTGGTTTCCGTTGTGTAATTGATCTTGCACCAAGAATTGCAAAAAAATAATTATTAAATTTAAATTTTTTACGAGATTCTTTATCCTATCTCGTTTTAATCAAGGCTATAACTATATTAATTAAACAAACAAAACAGAAAATTATGTCAGCAGGTCTTTCTCCAGCAGCCAACAGACTTTTAAATGTATTCGTTAGTGGGGGTGCCGCAATTGTAATTGTAGGCGCACTTTTTAAAATTCAACACTATAAAGGTGCAGATATTATGTTACCTATAGGATTATTGCTTGAAGCTGCAATATTTGTGGTGTATGCTATATTACCTCCTGATGAGGTAGCACATGCTAAAGAGGAGGGTGAGGGAAGTGCATTAAACTCAATGGAGGAAATGATGGCTGCAGCTAATATAAATCAAGATAATTTATCAAAACTCAGCGCTAATTTTTCAAAGTTTAATACAACCGTAGAAAAAATTAGTGAAATTGGAGATGTAGTTAAATCTGCAGGTGATTTTAGTGCTAAAACTAAAGAAGCTACAACCGCTATGGGTTCTGTTGCAACCGCAGTTAGTTCAGCTACATCATCTTTAGGTGCTTTTAATGAGGCTTCAGAAAGTACCAAACAGTTTCATGGTCAGATTCAAATTTTAGCAAAGAACTTGACATCATTAAATACTATTTACGAATTAGAATTACAAGAAAGTAATAATCACTTGAAAGCATTAAACCAGTTTTATGGTAAATTGGCTCAGGCAAGTGCAGCAATGAATGGTACAGCAGAAGATGCTATGAAGGCAAAAGAACAAATTGGGGCATTGGCTACTAATTTATCTAAGCTAAATGGTGTATATGGTAATATGCTAACTGCTATGCAGGGTAGATAATCTATCTGTACATTTTATTTGTCTTTTCAAACTAAATGATTAACTTTTTAAATAATTATTAATAATGGCACTACCTAAAGAGCCGCGGCAGAAGATGATTAACATCATGTACTTGGTGTTAACAGCAATGTTGGCATTGAATGTTTCTGCTGAAATTCTAAATGCCTTCAAAACTGTAAAAACGAGTTTAGAACATTCAAGTTCCGCAATTGAAGATAAAAATAGTCAAATATTTCGTTCTTTCGAACAAATGCTCAAAGATCCGGTTAAAGAACTAAAAGCAAAAGAATGGTATCCTTATGCACAAAAAGCAAGGGTACTTTCTGATGATGCATATAAATATATTGAAGCCTTAAAACTAGAATTGATGAAAGAGGCAGGTTACAACCCGCCAAAAGATACAGCCTTCAAATTAGATGACCTTGATGCAGCTACAAGACTATTTGTAGAGCAAAAAAAGAAGGGTCCAGAGTTATTAAAGAAATTAAATGATTTCAAAACTCAGCTATTGGCAATTCATCCAGATATTACTACAGAATTTACGTCGTCGCTTCCAATTGATTTATCAATGCCGGTTACACAAAATAAAGAATTAAAAACCTGGGAGGCAGCTTATTTTCACATGACACCTGCAATAGCAGCTTTAACTATTTTAAGCAAATTTCAAAATGATATTAGAAACAGCGAAGTTGCTGTAGTTGAATACTGTCACAAACAAGTTGGAGAAGTAGAAGTAATTTATGATCAATTCAAAGCAATTGCCAATGCATCTGCTTCTTATGTAATGCCTAATGAAGAAATTGTTATTAATGCAGGTGTTGGTGCATTTAGTAGTGCTGCAAAACCAACCGTAACAGTTGATGGGTCGGGAACTCAAATGTTGCCTGATGGAAGCTATGAATATAAATTCAAAGCCCCAACTGCAGCTGGTGAATATACCAAAAAAGTAAAAATTAGTTTTAGAAAGCCAGATGGAACAACTGCTACTGTAGATAAAGATATTAAATACACAGTAGGTCAATTGGCTGGCTTAACTGTTTCTACAGATGCTACCAGAGTATTTTATTCAGGTGGGTTGTCAAATCCTTTAAGTGTAACAGGTGCCGGTGGTTCTGAAAAAATACAATTGACTGTAGATGGTCCTGGTATAACTTTAGAAAAACAAGCAGGGGGTTTGTATGCCGTAAAATGTACACAACCTGGGACTGCAATTGTGAGAGCTTCCGATGGGAAAACTACACAGGAATTTAAAATTCCTATCAAGCGAGTTCCAGACCCTGTTGCACAAGTTAATGGAAAGCAAGGTGGTGATATGACTGCGTCACAATTCAAATCTGCCGGGGGCGTTTCAGCTAAATTAAAAGATTTTATTTTTGAAGGATATAGTTTCAAAGTTGTTTCTTTTGCCATGTATTTTACAGGATCTGGTTTTGAAGAAAAAACAGATATTGTTGAAGTTAATGGTAATGCATTTTCTGCTGAGGCAAGAAAGTCGATGAGTAAATGTGTTAGCGGAACAACTGTTATTATTGGCAGTATAAAAGTAGCAGATCAAATAGGTAATGTTAGGGACCTCGATGGAAATATTAGTTTTGTATTGGAGTAAATTATTTTTTATGAAAAAATTATTTTTCTTTTCTTTAATCAGTATTGTTTTTATCAATACAGGCATTTATGCCCAGTTTGGTAAATTGAAAAAGACACAACCACCTACTCAGGTGCCGTCTTCAACACAACCAGCTGGGACAACAGCACCTGGTAACACCGGTACTAAAACTACTACACAACCTACAGTTCCTGTAACAACAGGTGCACCTGGCAAAAATATTCAGGTAGTAACACCACAAAAAAGGTTTGATACGACTAGAGAAGTAGGAGGAAGAGAATATGGTGCTGAGGTAAAACCAAGTAGAAGACTGGGTTTTGCATATAAAAAAGAATCGGTAAATGATCGTAAGCCTTTATCTTACGATGATATTCGAGAAGATGATGCTACCTATAGTCAGTTTGTATGGCGTGAAATTGATGCAAGAGAAAAAATGAACCTTCATTTTATTTATTCAGCAAAAGAAGAAGGTGGAGACCAGCGTTTCTTTTCTATTTTGTTAAACGCAATCAAAAACGATAGTGTTATTGCTTTCGACGCAGTAGATGACAGATTTACAACGCCTCTATCTTATGATGATGTTATAGGAATGTCTTCGTCAAAATCAAACAAACTAGATACAGTATATCAAGAAAATCCCAACGACGAAAACATAAGAGATACTGTAGTTCAATGGAAAGAAAACATTAAAGCACCAAAAGCGGATTCGATTTATAAATTTAGAATTAAAGAACAATGGGTTTTTGATAAAGAGTCTAGTAGAATGTTGGTTAGGATTATTGGAATAGCTCCTATGGCACCCAATCCTTTACCTCCAGGTATGAAAAAACAGGTAGGTCCTACTACATACTACCCGATGTTCTGGTTATATTACCCAGATTTACGCCCTTCACTTGCGAAAAACTTTGCTTATAATTCAAAAAATGCAGGAGGTAGACAAACTTGGGAAGAAATTTTTGAAGGTAGATTTTTTAGTAGTAATATTATAAAGTCTAGCTTTAATAATTCTAAAGACAGAACATTGGCACAGTTAATTAAAGATCCTTTATTTCAGTTATTGGAAGGAGAAAATATAAAAGAAAAACTGTTCAATTACGAACAGGACTTATGGTCATACTAAATTAAAAAAGGAGTTCATTTGAACTCCTTTTTTAATACAATAAAATCAACTTGATTAAAATTGATAAATAAACAATTCATTGTTTAATGCAGAAAAACTTGATCATTATTAATAGCGACATTAAATTTTGTTATTGTAAAACTTCCCTTGCAATTACTATTTTTTGTATCTCAGATGTGCCTTCGCCAATAGTACATAGCTTAGCATCCCTGTAAAATTTTTCTACCGGAAAATCTTTGGTGTAGCCATAGCCTCCAAATATTTGTATGGCATCAGTTGCAATTTTTACAGCGATTTCACTGGAGTAATATTTTGCCATTGCTCCAGATTTTGTAACCTTCTCATGCGATTCTTTCAATGCACAACTTTGCCATACCAACAAATCAGCAGCCATTATTTCGGTTGCCATATCTGCCAGTTTAAAACTGATTCCCTGAAAGTTTGCAATAGGCTGATCAAACTGATAACGCTCTTTTGCATATTGCAACGCTGCTTCATAAGCTCCTTTTGCTATTCCAATACTTAATGCGGCAATAGATATTCTTCCACCGTCCAATATTTTCATGGCTTGTTTAAAACCATCTCCAACAGCACCCATTCGTTGTGTATCACTAATACGACAGTTTTCAAATATCATTTCGCAAGTTTCACTTGCACGCATGCCCAACTTATTTTCTTTTTTCCCTGCACTAAAGCCTGAAGTTCCTCGTTCAATAATAAATGCAGTTGCATTATTACTTGTTCTTGGTTCACCCGTTCGGCAAATTACTACCGCAATATCTCCACTATTGCCATGTGTAATCCAGCTTTTTGTACCATTGACAATCCAATCATTACCGTCTTTTATAGCAGTTGTTTTCATATTACCTGCGTCACTACCGGTATTGGGTTCTGTTAATCCCCATGCGCCAATATGCTCTGCAGTAGCCAATTTGGGAAGATATTGTTGCTTCTGCATTTCATTGCCAAAGGTTAAAATATGATTGGTACAAAGTGAATTGTGAGCTGCTAAACTCAATCCGATAGAGCCACAAACTTTTGAAATTTCTTGTATAATTGCATTGTATTCAAAATAGCTCAAACCTGCACCACCATATACTTCCGGTACAAGTACTCCCATCATTCCTAATTTACCCAATTCCTTAAAAATAGCAATCGGAAATTCCTGTGATTCATCCCAAGCCATTAGGTAAGGTTTAATATGTTGAATCGCAAAATCTTTGGCTGATTGTGCTACTTGTTGGGTAAGTTCTGAAGGTTGAAAATTCATAGATAAAAATTTAATGCATTAGTTGAAATAGAAGAAGGCAATGCAAAATCGAATCTCAAAACTAACGATTGTTAGTGTTAAAATACAATTTAAATTCTAAATCCAAAATAATTAATCAATTGTTAAGTAAGGAGTAATCTTTTGAAGCACTTCATCGGTAATGAATACAATGTTTTTAAGCTCATTTACAGATTTGTAATTACCGTGTTGCGAACGATAAATAGTAATTGCTTTAGAAAGTCTTTTATCTATATAAGGATGTGCGTTGAGTTCAAAATCAGAAGCTGAATTAATGTTTAATTTTTTAATTGTTATAGGTAATACATGTACAAGAGGTAAAATACTTTGAAAGATGCTGTCTGTCATTCCATAAGTTTCTTTAACCTGTTGCATGTTTAAAAATCCACCCAATTTTTCTCTGAAGTTCACAATTTTATAAGGCAAACTATTACCAATCCCAGGAAGTTTTTTTAAGTCATAAGGAGAAGCAGTATTTGCATTGAGCAATCCAACTGTTTTTTCTGTTGGGGCTTTATAAGCATTGCTGCCATTGAATTTAGCAGCGGTATAATTATTTTCAATTCTTACAAAAGGAATAATTCTGTCGGCATCATTTTTTCTTAAACTCCATATTTTTCTGATGTCTTCGGGATTACGAAATTTTCCACCTTTGCTTACATATTTTAAAATTGTAGTAGCTGTTTTTTCACTGACTCCCAAACGCATCCAACCTCTAATTTCCAATGTATTGGGATCAAAATAAAATAGTTTTGTAGAAGTAGCAACCGGATTGTCATTATTTTGAAATTGCTTATAATTATTATCAACAAATGTTTTTGGTCTGAATTTTTCCGTTGAATCAATTGCTTTTCGGAGTAGATTTATTTTTTTATTGCTATCAGCATCTACCAATATTTTTTTTCGTTTTTTTGGAAAAAAATGAGGTAACATCAAAAAAATTACAATGATGATTGCAACAATGATTGCTGCAATTCTTTCTTTTTTAGAGAAAGTAAAATAGTCTTCAATTATTTTTTTCATAGCCAAACTTTATAGAAATTGCTGGCTAATTAATTATGCGCTGATTGATAATCCGTCGTATGCCAATTGGATATTGTGGGGCAACTCCTTGTTGATAGCATCATGCAAACCCAACTGATGACTGATATGTGTAAAATAAGCTTCGGGTACTGCTAGTTCATTAACCAAATCGATAGCTTCCTGTAATGTAAAATGCGAAACATGTTTTTCTTTCCGCAAAGCATTAACAACAACGATTTTACTGCCCTTTATCTTTTCTTTTTCTTCTGCATCAATTTTATTTGCATCTGTAATATAAGTAAAATTTCCAAACCGAAAAGCTAATACTGGCATTTTAGCGTGATGAACATGTATTGGTGTTATGGAAATATCTCCAATCATGAAACTTGTATCATAAATTGGATAAATTTTTAAATCGGGTACACCCGGATATTTATTTTGTGCAAATGCATAATAATAATCTCTTCGTAATGCTTCTTCAGTAATTGCATTAGCATACAATGGCATGATTTGATGGTTGAAATAAGTAAATGCTTTAACATCATCTAACCCTGCAATATGATCTTTATGTGGATGCGTAAAAATAATTGCATCAATATTTTTTGTTTTTGTACGAAGCATTTGATAACGGAAATCGGGTGTGGTATCCACTACAATTGTTGTGGTTGATGATTGAACCATGATGCTGCTGCGCAAACGGTTGTTTTTTGAATCGGTAGATACACAAACATTACAATCACAGGCAATCATAGGAACACCGCTGCTCGTGCCTGTGCCTAAAAAGGTTATGGTTAAAGGGGTTTGTTTCACAATAGTAAAACTACAGAATAATAGTTATTGCGGAAAATAAAAGGAAACTATGCAGTTAACAATCGATCAGACAAAACCTGATTGTACAATTTTTGACTTTCTAATGTCAACTTATCAAACTCAACATTCAATTGTGGAATTAATTCTAATAAAATATTGATACGACCTTCAATCTGAAGAAATTTATTCAATACCACAACTTTCTTTGCTTCCAATAAACACCAGCCACTTTGAAAAGTACCTCTTTCATAACGAACGGTATATAAACTTTCGCCCAAAATATCCTCTAATTTATTTAAAGTAGTTTGATTGTACTTCATGCCGTATTTGGTAACAATTTTATTTGTTGATCAAATTTACTTCTAAGTTTCACCCAACGCATTTTGTTTTATCCACAGCAATGGAATAAGATTATTATTTTAATAAAAAGAACTAAATAAGTAATTGATATTTTAATAATTACACAATCAAATAAAAGAAAAATGATAAGTTAAAATTTAAGAAAGAAAGAATTTTTTCGTCTCAGAATCAGGAACAATGCATATTTCCCTTTTGCCAAACCAACGGTATCTATTTTTTGCAATCCATTTGTAAACTGCATTTCTGATAAATGGCGGAACAATTATAAATACTGATAAAATAGAAATTGGAAATGCCAGGTGCTTTGCAATTTTTAAAACAGCTGTAGAGAAAAAATATACTTCATCAGCTTCAATTAACACAATAGAATCGGAGTAGCTATGTATGTTGTATTTCGCCAATAATTCTTTGGCTAATTCACTTTGAAGCGTTGCAAATCGTAAATTTTTATTTTTATTCCATTTAATAGAAAAATTAACGGCATTGTTGCAGTAGTTGCAAATACCATCAAATAAAATAATAGGATGTTTTATTGTATCTAATTCAACCATATTTGTAAAGCTACATTTAAGCATCCAACAATTAGCTTAAGAATTTTTGCTAACCATTCTTATAACCGGAATAATCATTTCTTCTAAACTAACACCACCATGCTGAAAAGTATTCCGATAATAATTTACATAATGATTATAATTATTGGGGTAACATAAAAACCCATCTTCTTTTGCAAAAATAAAAGCAGAATTTACATTGGGTACGGGCAAACCTGCTTCACGTGGGTCTTTGAAAGCAAGTACTTCTTTTGCTTCATAATTTAAGTTACGGCCATGTTTATACCTTAAATTAGTAGTAGTTTGTTTGTCACCGATTACTTTGTAAGGTGATTTTACTCTCACTGTTCCATGATCAGTTGCAACAATTAAATTAATTTTTTTATCAGCAATTTTTTTCAATGCCTGATGAAGTGCACTATGTTCGAACCAGCTTTTAGTAACGCTTCTGTAACTTTTTTCATCGCCAGCTAATTCTTTCAACACTTCCATCTCGGTACGGGCATGACTTAACATATCAACGAAGTTGTACACAATAATGTTTAAATCATTACCTAGCATATTGTGTATATTATTCACTAAATGTTGTCCGTCGTGATGGTGTAATACTTTCGTATAACTAATTTTTAAATCATCCTTTTTTAAGCGCTTTAATTGAGCTCTGAAAAAATGTTCTTCAAACAAATTTTTACCACCCTCTTCTTCATCATTTTTCCATTGAATTGGAAATTGTTTTTCAATTTCTATTGGCATCAATCCGCTGAAAATAGCGTTTCTGCTGTATTGTGTGGCAGTTGGTAAAATGGAATAAAAAGTTTCTTCTTCCAATATTCTAAAACTTTCTGCAAAAATAGGTTGAATGGTTTTCCATTGGTCGTAACGCAAATTATCTATTAAAATAAAAAATGTAGGGATTCCTGTTTCAACGTGTGGCAATACTTTATATTGTAATAAATTATGGCTCATGATGGGTGCATCAGGAGATTTTGGATTTACCCATTTAGCATAATTTCTGCTTACAAATTTGAAGAATTCAGTATTGGCTTCTGCCTTTTGGCTTGCAAGTATTTCTTGCATTTCGGGGCTGTCACTTTTTTCCATTTCTAATTCCCAATACACCAATTTTTTATAAATATCCATCCAGTCTGTGTAATTAGGATTATCGTTCAAAGCCATAAATAAATCCCTGAATTGTTGCTGATAATTGGTTGTTGTTTTTTCAGCAACCAATCTTTTATTGTCTATAATTTTCTTAAGACTTAATAATACTTGATTGGGATTTACAGGCTTCAATAAATAATCTGTGATCTGACTGCCAATTGCATCCTCCATCAAAGTTTCCGTTTCGTTTTTGGTAATCATTACAATTGGTAACTGCTGGTTAATTTCTTTCATTTTAGCCAACGTTTCTAAGCCTGTAATGCCCGGCATACTTTCATCTAACAGTACAACATCTACAATATTTTCTTTGATATAATCTATTGCATCATAACCGTTGGTTAATGTAGTTACATCATAACCCTTACTCTCTAAAAATAATTTTTGACTTTGTAAACTTTCAATTTCATCATCTACCCAAACAATCTTAGCTGTGTTCATATCACAAATTTATGTAGTAATTTTTTGTTCAAAATTCAACATAAAACTTAAGGAATTATTTTTATGTTGTTACTAATTAAATAATAAAAATGTAGAATTTGAAATCAAATATGCAGTATTAAAATTGTGATGTTCAAATATATTATATCTGATATTAAAAAAAGGCAATTGATTTTTTGTTTAACAATTTATTTTACAGTGTTTTGAATCACTTTATTTATCCCAATTCAATATATCCCAATTCATTAACTACTATTTTTCTTTCTGATTGCAAAAACTGAAATACTTTCCAAAATTTATCTTGTTTAATTCCTCTCGAAGCTTGCAATAACTCTTTTACTGTAAATATATTATTTGTAATAAAATCCAACAGAGCAGATTCAATTTTTTTAAACTCAGCTTCATCTAAAATACTTGTTTTTAATTGCAAACAATTATCGCATATACCACAAGATTTTACTGATTCATCTCCAAAATAGGCTGATATGTATTGGCTTCTGCATCGATGCTGCAAAGTCATATATCTATGCATAATTGATATTCGCTCTTGATACAATTTTTTTCGTTCACTATAATCTGCTGTGTTAAATGCCAGATGTTTCGCGGAAGCTCTGTTGTAAATAAAATAAACTTGTGGTGTTTCTTTTTGAGGCAAATATTCTATGATGCCATAATGCTGTAATGCCTTTAAATCTGCATATACTTTTTCGTAAGGCAAGTGCGCAATTTTGGCAATTAATTTTTCATTTATAGAAACTCTGTTTTCATAAATACCTTCATAACTTCTCAATAATGTTTTCATAACAACATCAACAGAAGGGTAAGTGTTTTCAACATTATTGATAATCGTATTATCTACTACAAACTGTATTTGAGAAGGTAAAAAAATACTTTCTGTAAAAGATAAGTGTCCTTCTTTTTCTAATATTTTTAATACAGTGATGATGAGGTGTACATCAAGGTTAAAATTTTTACTAAATGCAATGATATCAAAATCATAATAATTTCCCTGACCAAGCCCAACAGGTATTTGAAGATAGTCTGCAATTGCCTGATATACGTGCTTAATGACCTCAAGTGGGGGAAATTTTTCATTTGGCAAATTCAATAATTGTTGTTCATCTTTATGTTGAAATAATAAAACTGCGTAAGCCATACTTCCATCTCTTCCTACTCTTCCTGCTTCCTGATAATAGTTCTCCAAACAATCGGGATTGTTGTAATGTATAACTGTTTTTACATCGGGTTTATCAATTCCCATTCCAAATGCATTGGTACAAACTATTACTTGAATTTTATTTTGTAGCCAGTCATTTTGTTTAATACTTCGTTCGTCTTGTGTAAGACCTGCGTGATAAAAATCTGCATTAATATTTTCGAGTTGCAACAGTTGCGCTACTTGTTTTGTTTCTTTTCTACTACTACAATAAATAATGCTGCTTCCACGTACATTTTTAAGAATAGTAAGTACCTTATTAATCTTGCTATCTACTTTAAAAACAGAATAAGAAACATGCAATTTTTCATACGACTGACGAAAAACAGAGGGTTGTTTTAATTTTAATTTTTTAACAATATCATTTTGTACCAAAGGTGTTGCAGATGCTGTTAATGCAATGATTGTAACATCATTCAATACCTCTCTTAACTGTGCAATTCGTAAATATGGTGGACGAAAATCATAACCCCATTGGCTAATACAATGTGCTTCATCTACTGCTATCAAACTAATATTCAAATCAGTTAAAAAATCCTGAAAGACAGCTGTTTCAATTCTTTCAGGAGATACATATAAAAATTTATATTGCCCTGATACCGCTTTCTGCAAAATATTTTTTACTTCAAAATAGGTTAGCCCACTATACAATGCTGCAGCTGGAATATTTTTTTTCGATAAATTTTCTACCTGATCTTTCATTAAAGCAATCAACGGAGAAACTACCAAACACATCCCATCTTTGAATAAAGCAGGGATTTGAAAACAGATTGATTTTCCTCCACCGGTAGGTAATAATGCAAGTGTATCATTCCCATCTAAAACAGATTGAATAATTTTTTCCTGTTCACCTCTGAAAGAAGCATGACCCCAATATTGTTGCAGTATTTGTTGCGGTTTGACCATCACTTCACAAGATAACCACGTTTATTTCGAATTGGCATTTTTAAAAAGATTTTTATTGAAAAATCAATTAAAATACTTTTTTCCATTTTAAACGCAAGCTGTTAATGACTAACACAACATCACTTAAGCCCATTAATAATGCGCCATATGCCGGTGCATATTTTCCTAATAAACCATATGCTGCCACAGGAATTGCAATGACATTATAAGCCAAGGCCCAAAATAAATTTTGTTTGATAGTTAAGTACGAATGTTTTCCAATTCCCAATGCTTGGGGTAAATGTTGCAAACCATGACTCATTAAAACAACCTGAGAAGATTGAACCGCAATTTGTGTAGCATCACTTAAAGAAATACCAACAGTTGCTTTTGCAAGTGCAGGTGCATCATTGATTCCGTCACCTACCATTGCTGTAGGTATCGTTTGATTGAGATGGGTAATCGTATCTAATTTTTGTTGTGGTGATTGTTCAAAATAAAATTCTTTAATACCCAATTCATTCGCTACTTTTTCACAATTAGCTTTATGATCGCCACTTAATAAAACAGTATGAATACCTGCTGAATGTAAGGATTGAATTACCTGCTTGGCTTCAGGTCTGATAGTATCTGCAACATCAATCCAGCCAAGAAGTTGACTGTTTTTGGTTACATAAATATTGTGTCCTTGTTCTGTTGTAACCGATGTTGTAATTTGATAAGACCCTGCAACAAATTCATTGCCTTCTTTATCGGTTGCTCTCATGCCTAAGCCTTTCAATTCTTCAATTTTTGCCCACCTGATTTCATTATTTGATTTCCATTCAGCTGCAACACATTTCCCAATTGGATGATTGGAATATTTTTCAAGAGAAAATACAATTCGTTTAAACTCCGTTTCATCAACAAGTAAATTTTTATAATTGCCGATTTCAAATTTGCCGGTAGTTAATGTGCCCGTTTTATCAAAAACAACTTGCTTAATATTTTTAAAATTTTCAAGACTTTTTGCATTCTTAAACAACACACCACTTTTTGCTGCACGACCTAATCCTACTGCAATTGCGGCCGGTGTAGCCAAACCCATTGCACATGGACAAGAGATTACCAAAACTGCAATACTCCGCAATAAGCTTTCGCTGAATGGTTGATGCGCAAACCAATAGTTAACACCTAAAGTTATCAATGCAATTGCAATAACAACCGGAACAAAAATGGCACTTATTTTATCCGCCATTTGTTGAATAGGAGGCTTTTCAGTTTGTGCATTCAATACCATTTTTAAAATATTGCTCAATACTGTTTCATTCCCTACAGCGGTAATTTGTGCTTTCACAGTTCCCGATTCTACAATACTTCCGCCAATTAAAAAATCTTTCATTTGTTTTTGAACAGGAATACTTTCACCGGTAATGATTGCTTCATTAACACTTGCATCACCCCATAAAATTTTACAATCCATCGGTACTTGTTCGCCAGTTTTAATGAGCACTAAATCACCTACCCTTAAAATGGTATTTTCTACTTCAAAAATTTGTTCCTGATGGTTGTTGTCAAAAGCAATCATATTCGCCATCACCTTTTGTGATTTTGCTAATTGTTGCAATACTTTTTGTGTTTGGCGAACACTTCTGTCTTCAATCACATTTCCCAATAAAATAAATGTAATAGTAGTAGCTGCTGTTTCAAAAAACATAAATTCTTCCGCTCTTCCTATCACTATACCATAAATGCTGTAACCCATTGCTGCTGTGCTTCCCAGCGTAATAAGTACATTCATATTAGGTATGCCTTTCCAAATACTTCTTATTGCACTTGTGCCAAAAAAACTCAAACCAATTAAATAAATAGGTAAGGCAAAAGCCAATTGAACATAAGGATTCATCAATACATGCAAATGCAAACCAAACATGTGTAATGAAAGAGGAATAGTAAGGATTGCAGAAACTACGAGTAACTGAATTTTACTTTTTAGAAACGATTGAAAGGTCCAAGATTTTTTCTCTGCTGTTACATTATTTGAAATACTTGATAATACAGGATATCCAATACTTTTTAAGTCTGTTTTAATTGCTTCAATATTTATTTCAGCAGTGGAATCAAAACTAATATCACCTGTAACAAAATTGACTTTAATATTTTGTAAATGTTGTTTAGAAAGATATTTATCAATGGTCAACGCACAATTGGAACAATGCATACCCTCTACTTTAAATTCAACTCTTTCCATAAAAAAAATTATTGCTAAAGGTAGAAATTAAATAAAGGAGATAATTACCAATAGAGAAATCTTTAATACTATTTAAATAAAATTTAGTATGATAATTATCAATTTATTTCACCTTGTACCATTTAGGATCTATTGTTTGATTTACTTTAAAACCACTATTTTCAATCACCACTTGCATAGGACCCAATGAAATACTTTGTCTTGTAGGAAAAGGAAATCCATCGAACAATTTATATTTTTCATAATCAATATCAAGTTTTCTGTCGCCCATTCTTCCTGCACCGCCGCCACCAAAAGCTTTCATCATGCTGGAAAGTCCCATCATTTCCATTGCAACCGGCGCAGACACTTGTACTCTTCTCACTTGCCCGTTTAACTGAGAAATGAAATATACCATTTCTTGTCCAGATTTTGTTTTCAATTTTACTTTATCACAAACTATATCAGCAACTTTTTCAGTGCCCGTAAATGTAGCAGTACAGCCCTTTTCAGCATAATCAACCAATTGCGCAAAGAAGCCGGAGCAATCTGTTTGATATTGTTGCTCAGCCAATTCTTCGGGACTAAATTTGGTAAGTGCAGCATCAATACTTCCCATTGGGCTATTGATTGCAGGAGTGTAACTATAACCGGCTGTATCTGTAATGCAAGTATAACTGTCTTCGCTAGCCATAGGGTTGCTGCTTTGAATACGGAATAATTTATTTTTTTGTTTAACACTTGTAATGTTGATAGACATTCCCATTTGTTCCATATTTAATACACTTTGCAATTGTAATGTATTGATAGAATTCAATCTTTCTTTACCGCCATTTGCTTCAATAAAACGATTGATTACAGAATCAGCAGTTTGAGATTTAGCAACAACAAAACTGCAAATTGTGAAAATAAAAAATAGAGACTTCTTCATGTGCTTTGATTAATTTTAACAAATGTACTATTGCATTTTCAAAAACAATAGTTACGTTCAAATTTTTAACTTATAACAATGCCTGTAAATATCATTACACTCAAAGGAAATATTGTAGATATACCCAATAAAAGAATTTATGCAGGAATTGTAAGCATAGAAAATGGATTGGTTAAAAGTATTGAAGCACTTGCAAATGATGAATCAATTATGGGCAATTACATTTTACCCGGCTTTATTGACAGTCATGTACATATTGAAAGCAGTATGTTGGTACCAAGTGAATTTGCAAGATTAGCTGTTGTGCATGGAACAGTTGCAACAATCAGTGATCCCCATGAAATAGCCAATGTGTGCGGTATTGAAGGCGTTGAGTTTATGATTGCAAATGGTAAGCAAGTAAATTTCAAATTCAATTTTGGCGCACCGAGTTGTGTACCTGCAACGATTTTTGAAACCGCAGGTGCAAGCATAGATAGTGCTGCTGTGCATCAATTATTACAAAGAGAAGAAATTTTATACCTGAGCGAAATGATGAATTTCCCCGGTGTGTTATTTAAGGATGAAGAAGTAATGAAAAAAATCCAATCTGCCCATCAATCAAACAAACCCGTTGACGGACATGCACCGGGTTTAATGGGATTGCAAGCGAAAGAATATATAGATGCAGGCATTTCAACAGACCATGAATGTTTTACAAAAGAAGAAGCTTTAGATAAATTGAAGTATGGCATGAAAATCCTTATCAGAGAAGGAAGTGCGGCAAAAAACTTTGAAGCATTGATCGATTTGATTGATGATTATGCAGACAATATTATGTTTTGCAGTGATGATAAACATCCGGATAGTTTGGCAATTGGACACATCAATCAATTGTGTGCAAGAGCCGTTGCAAAAGGAAAAAATGTATTCAATGTTTTACAAGCTGCTTGTATTAATCCGGTGGAACATTATAAAATGAAAGTGGGATTACTACAGGTTGGAGATGCTGCTGATTGTATTGTTGTAGATGATTTAATCAATTTCCATGTGGCCCAAACTTTTATCAATGGTGAATTAGTTGCTGCTGCTGGAAAAAGTTTTATTCAATCAGTTGAAGTAACACCAATCAATCAATTTGATTGTAATGAAATTGAAGTAGCACAATTAAAAATTAAAGTGAACGAATACCCAAATTTTAATGGTACAATTCCTGTAATTGAAGCATTGGACGGGCAACTGATTACCAATAAAATTTATTGCCCGGCAACAATTATTGAAGATGAACTGGTAAGTAATGTTGCTGAAGATGTTTTAAAAATGGTAGTGGTCAATCGTTACCACAATGCACCAATTGCAAAATGTTTTATTAGAAATTTTGGGTTGAAAAATGGTTCGATGGCTTCATCTGTTGCACACGACAGCCACAATATTGTTGCAGTGGGTGTAGATGATGAAAGCCTTGCTGTTGCTATCAATTTGGTGATAGCGGAAAAAGGTGGAGTGAGTGCTGTAGCACAAAATAAAAAAATGGTTTTAGGCTTACCCGTTGCCGGATTAATGAGTGCAAAAGATGGCTACGAAATGGCTGAAGCTTATACTGAAATTGATGTTATGACTAAGGAAGATTTAGGCAGTACTTTAGTTGCACCTTTTATGACACTTAGCTTTATGGCATTGCTGGTAATACCGCATTTGAAATTGAGCGACATAGGATTATTTGATGGAGATAAATTTGTGTTTGTGTAAGTAGGAGTTGGTTAAGAATTAATGATTAATAATTAGCAATTATGCGTAGCATTAAAATGTTAATTATAGTTAAATAAATAATAAAATAAAAGCGATTACTCCTTCACTTCACCAATTCCTTTAAGCACTTGAATTGAAACACTGTCGGTGCCTTTGGGTGCAAAGTATTTTGTTTTAAATTTTACGCTTTCTCCCGGAGGAATTGTTTCGTAAATCGTTTCTATTCCTTCATCTAATTTGGTGCCGGTTTTACTGTAAAAACTCATTTTTAATTCAACATCTTTATAGGTACAAACGCTTGCTTTGTTGGTGATATGCCCTATTACAACAGTTTGCCCGATCAGATTTTTTCTGTCTCTGTTGTCTACTTTCAGAAATTTAGCAGGATTGTTTTTTTCTTTATCTGCCAGTGATTCTTTTGTTTTTTCATAAGACTGTGTATCAAACTTTTTTTCTTTTCTTTCAGTTTGACAAGCAAAAAATAATATAAACGATAGCGAAAAAAGTATTTGATTTTTCATAAATTACAATTCAATGTTTATGCAATTGTAACAAATATTTTGGAATCACGTTTTTTGGATTATTGTAAAGTATTGTTGTTCTTTAATATCTGGATTTTTTTGCTATTCATCCTGCAATTTATAAACCTTAATAGTTTTCTGCTTTTTTAATTGCAATTATCACTGGAATTCTAACACAAACAAAATATGGATAACCAACTGAATTTTCTTCAAAAACCAAATACTAGTAAATCCATTTTTTTTCTAAGTTTACTAGTTTCTGTATTTTGGTTTGCAGGCAAAGTTTTTAATTTATACAGTATTGCGATTATTGGTGTAATTTTTGAAATCCTTTGGTTTCCTATTTTAGTTGTTACTATCATTTTGCCAATAATTACATGCATTTTATGGGTTAAAGAGAACTTCATTTTTAAGTCTTATTATCTGGCTTCACTTACTTTATTGGCATTAACAATTTCATTTGTAATAATTTACTAATAAAATTATTTTTGATTATCATTTTATAGTTTTATTGTATCTTTTAAAAATGTCTTATTAATTAACAGAACCCTAAAGCAATACACCGTAAAAACTCCTTGACTATTTATTTAAATAATCAATAAATACATAATTTTTTTCCTGCTTTTTTAAAACAACTATTTGTATTGCAGTAAATTGTTTCTTTGTAGTATGTGGTTATTTATCATTCTATCGCTAATGTCAATTTTGTTGCTTGGCTATGCTGCAATTTTATTGCTGTACCGTAAATGGTTTTTACAATTAACTCCTTTTGTAAAACCTGCTGCTATCAAATCTGCTACCACATTTACTATTATTATTCCGGCACGAAATGAAGGGTTGTATATTGGCGATTGTTTACATTCTATTATTCAACAAAACTATCCACCTCATTTATTTGAAGTAATTGTAATTGATGATCATAGCACCGACAATACAAGTGAAATAGTATTGCAATTAAGTCAACAGTTTAATAATGTCAAACTGATAATTCTCGCTGATGAATTAAATGGACAAATACTAAATTCATACAAAAAGAAAGCTATTGAAAATGCAATCGGACATGCAACCGGGGAATGGATTATTACAACCGATGCAGATTGTATCGCTCCTGAAAATTGGTTATCAAATTTTGATGCGTGCATTCAATTGAATAATCCAGTATTGGTGGCTGCACCTGTACAATATACCGAAGATGGAAGTTTGCTACAAACTTTTCAGGCATTGGATTTCATGGTCATGCAGGGAGTTACGTTTGCAAGTGTGCATGCAGGTTTTCACAATATGTGCAACGGTGCAAATCTTGCCTATAAGAAGGCTGTATTTTTTGAAGTAAATGGCTTTAGAGATATCGACGATATTGCAAGCGGCGACGATATGCTATTGATGAATAAATTTAAAAAAGCTTATCCCAATAATATCAGTGTACTATTTTCTGATGAAAGTATTGTAACCACACATCCAATGCCAAGTTGGAAAACTTTTTTTAATCAGCGGATCAGATGGGCAAGTAAAGCAGAAAAATTTAAAAGTAAAGATCAAAAAGTATTTGGGGTATTGGTATTGGTATATTGCTTAAATGTGATTCTTTTTATCATGCCATTCACTGCACTTTTATTTCCGATATATTGGTTGTATTGGTTTTTATTATTAAGTATTAAAACCCTTATTGAAATTGCATTTGCTTTACCGGTTGCAAAGTTTTTTAAACAAAAATTTGTTTGGTGGTTTCCATTATTACAACCCGTACATATTGGTTATATTGTAATTTCAGGATGGCTTGGAAAATTTGGAAGATACCATTGGAAAGGTAGAAATGTTCAATAAAGAATCTATTTATTTTAATGGCTTTTGATTACTTTTTTCTCTTCGGGCCACCATGCATAAATAATCATACAAATCATTCCTATTAAAACAAACGGAAATAAAATAAACTGTTTCATAATTTTATTTTTTAGCATAAAAAATAATTCAATAATATACTGACAACGACATAATCAAATAGTTTAACAATACTTGAAGTTATAATTAATTGCAGTGGTTAAATATGATTGCAAGCAGACAATTTTATGTTGCTAATCAATTTTAATTTTTATAAAGCTATACTATCTTTTTCATCTTTTAGTTTTTGATCTAACACAATAATTACTCCAATGCATAACCAAAATAAGCTACCAATTTTATCTGTTTCAATCATGTCGCTCATAGAATTAATGATAGCAATCATACTAATGACAATACCGGTAGTAAGTGTTACAGTTCTATAAAAATTGTTTTTAAACATATTGTATAGTCTTTGTATATGCAAAAACATCATACATAGTAGTAGATAGAATAATAGTAACCCTATAAACCCTTGTTCTACAGCAGTTAATAAATAATAGTTGTGTACGGTTGAATGTTCGGGATTATCGCTAACATAAGTTTTAAAAATATCGGCTGTGTAATTTTTATAGTTTGCATAAAAATTATTTGGTCCAAAACCTGTAAAAGGACGTTGTGTAAACATCTTTGCACCGGCAACCCATCTATAAAATCTTTCTGCATTGCTTAAATCTTTTAGTGAAGTAGTACTTTGTAAATGTTCTCCCAATTCAGAATGGAAAATAGTGTGCTGGTAATCAGGTGCAAATCGAACGTAATGGTTGTTGTAGGTTAACCAGCCTACTGAAAATGCAATTGAAATTGTTGTTACTATTAAAAATTTCCCCATCATTTTATAATGAATGATTATAGCAGTGAATACCCCAATAATCAATGCAGCCCAAGCCCCACGGGAGTATGCAAAAAATAAAGCAATAAAGCCAATTACCAATCCCCAGTTTAACCACAAACGATATGTTTTTGTTTTAGGTGTTAATTTTCTTACACACCACAATACTGCGAGTAAACAAACCAACATTGCAGAGTATGTAACATGATTTCTGAAAAAAGGAGAGAGGGTATTTTTTATTCCTTCAAATGAAAATTGATAATAACTGTGTCTTATAAGGCATAATATTACTACCACACTCATTGGAATTAGGAGAGATAAAGCCAGTTTTTTAAATTGATTGATTGACTGAAGAAAAAATTGCGGCAGAACTACAAATGGAATAATAAACCATATTCGGGCAAGAAAAAATTTGATTGATAATAGTTGGTTGACTGCAAAAAAAGTACATACCAACACCCAAAATAATTGTAGCACAATCATCAGAAATAAAGGGTGCTTCAAAACTTCAATTGGAAAGAGGTTTGGGCGAAATTTGATAGATAAAAAAAACAGTCCGGTAAGTAACATCAATAACAACTCATCCGGAAAATCAATCCCTAAACTGGGAGTAATATTAAGCTCGGTAGATAAGGGAAGCGTGATGAATAAAAGCCAAAATATTTTTTCAATTTTATGAATGACAACCGAAAAAATAATCGGGATGATAATGTACAAAAATGGTAATGCTAGTAATAACGGTTGCTCCAATACGATTGCTACAGTTCCTGTTACAATAAAAATTGTAACTGCAATCCAATATTTTTTTTGTTGTTGAATGGCTTTAAGCATGGACTATGCCATTTTATTTCGACTGTAGGCTAATGAAGCAAAAACGCCAAAACAAAAACTAGTAATTGCAGTAAGAAAAAGTATTTCCAGTTTTTTTGGTTTCTCTGCTTTTGCGGCAGGAACAGCATCTTCCAAAATGTATAAAGCTGGAGTTTTGTTATTGCTTGCAAGCTGATATTCATCTGCTGTTTTTTGGTATTGCTGAAGTTGTTGCAACAGCACTTCCCTTTTGTTTTTTAAAAGCATTGCTTGTGCAGAATTTGCTGTTTGTATTTTGATAGAATCTGAAATAACTTTCACATCGTTCTCCATTTTTTTAATGGAAGCTTGTAGATTTTCTAAAGTAGATTGATAATTGTTTTTCCAGAAACCTTCTTCCATTTCCTGCACAAATTTCACTATCCTATTTGCAATTGCAGCCGATGTTTTATTGTCTTTGTGCCAAACAGAAATTTTCAATTGGCTCAAATCTGTTTTAGATAATTGTATATCATCTTTCAACAACAAAACTGCTTTTCTTCTGCGAAGTTTAATGCTATCATCATTTAATTGATAGTAACTGATAAGTTCAAATTCATCTACCAATAATTTATAAGCAGTATCAAGATTTGCCAATCCATAAATTCTGTCCAAATCATCGCCACTACCAAAGTTGCTGTATAAACCCTGAATGTTATTGTTGAAAAATCTTGCTTTATCTGCCAATGCAGGATTGGCAGCAACTACAATTGCAGTAGACTGAAAATATTTAGGAATCAGTAAAAGAACAGAATAAGCAATTGCTAATGAAAGAAATACAAAAACAATAATTTGGTTTCTGCTTTTTTTGATTGCTGCTACTACTTCAATCAGGTTCAATGAATTGTTTTGTTGCATATTGTGGTTCGTGTTCTATTAATAAAATTGGTGCTAAACTACTACTATATTGCGGTTAAAACTTTCCTCTAAAGAAATCAATGTTTCGGTTCGTTCAATACCTTTAATATTTTGTAATTTATCGTGTAATACAACTTTTAATTGTTGAATATCGGTACAAACAATTTCAGCAAACATACTGTAGTTGCCAGTTGTATAATTTACCCGTACAATCTCTGGTATTTTTTTCAGTTCTTTGGCAACGGTGTCGTATAAATTACTTTTTTCGAGATAAATTCCAATAAAAGCAATTACATCATAACCCAAAGTTTTTAAATCTACTGCCAATCTTCTACCTTTAACTACTTTTAGTTCTTCTAATTTTTTGATGCGAACATGTATTGTACCACCACTCACAAATAATTTTTTACCCAAATCGGCATAAGATATTTCCGCATCTTCCATCATTGCCTGAATGATTTGTAGGTCTAATTTGTCGATGTTTAATTTTACGTTCATTTTAATACAATAAATTTGATAAAATTTAATATTTATATTAAATGTATGGATATTTTCTATATTTATAAAATAATTGTTAAAAAATATCTATCATTTGAACGTTTTGCTGTAATCTTGCATTATCAATAAAGCGTAAAAGTACGCATACCAATTGTGGGGTGATGAAATTTTTGGCAGACATACCCTCTTGTCTCGGGGGTGAGGAAAACAGGATAAACGTAGTATAGAGCCGTTGAAACAGCAATGTTTTAATGACCAGGGTCGACCACTGAACTTTGTACTATAGCTAACTGCCTCGTGGAGGTTCGATCCCTTCCCCTACAGCACACTTTAATCCATATAACACTGATTGTCAATGTTATATGGATTTTTTATTTGAAATTGGGTTTGCTAAAAGTTTCACTATTTCAAGTTTTACTTGCACATATTAAGACTTAAATTCATTTTTCTTTTTTAAATTGATTGCTTGAATGAATAAAATTCAACTTTATTGATTATTTCTCCTTAATGGGTTCTTTCAATTCTTTTCATGTGCATAAGCAAGTTTAAATAATTCTGTACCGGCAAGTAAAAATGCGCCAACCCCATAAACTTCAGTATCATCAAAAGTGACATTATCCGGAGACACACCCGGCACTTGAACAAAGCCCAATTTTCCATTTGAGTGAAGACAATTGATTAAGGCATCCCAACTCTTTTTTACTATCGGGTAATAATCTCCATACTTCAAATAGCCATTATTAATACCCCATGTTAGTGCAAAAGTAAAAAAGGCAGTTCCGCTAGCCTCTTTTATGGGATAACTTTCCGGGTCTAATAAACTTGCATGCCAAGTTCCATCAGCTTGTTGTAATGAAGCAATTCTTTTTGCCATTTGTTTGAAAATTCGTTCATATCCTTTTTTTGTAGGGTAATTAGAAGGCATATTTTGTAAAATTCTTGCTATACCTGCAATGACCCATCCATTTCCTCTGCTCCAAAAAACCTTTTGCCCATTTTTTTCTTTTTTTGCAAAATATCTGCTGTCTCTATAATATAAATTTTCTTTTGTATCATATAAAAAATGTGTACTACGCCACCAGAGCGAATCTGCAATATCTAAATATTTTTTCTGACCGGTAGCTTTTGATAAGTAAGCTAACATAGGTGGTCCCATGTATAAGGCATCGCACCAAGCCCATTCTCTGTTGTGTAATCCACCTTCAAAATTCCATTCTAAGGATTCTGTATGCGGTCTGTTAATTATTGAATCACCAATTTGCATCATTGGTTTTATCATAACAGAGTCTTTA
Source organism: Chitinophagaceae bacterium (assembly GCA_947488765.1). Classification (GTDB taxonomy): domain Bacteria; phylum Bacteroidota; class Bacteroidia; order Chitinophagales; family Chitinophagaceae; genus UBA1930. The sequence goes on from CANLAE010000015.1 coordinate 30,147, forward strand.
TAAATCATAAACATTTCAGCCCATGTTTGGCCAACGCAATAGTCATCTGCAAAGAAAGGTTCAGGACCTCCCTTCCATTGTAAACTATCACCAATTGACTTTAAAAAATTAAGATACTTTTCATTATTGGAGATTTTAGCCCATGACATCATACCTGTATATAGTGCTCCGTTTGTCCATTCTGTTGCCGGGTACTTCCATTTTTTGGTAGATAGTTCATTGATTTGCCAATCAGCCACTTTTTTTAAAGTATATAAAATATTGTCTGTTGAGTTGTTTTCTTGAGCAATGGCAGAGATGGTAAAAGTTGAAATGATGATGAACAAACTAATTATTTTACGCATGATATTTTATTTTCAAAATTTGGATTGCCTGTTTTTTTAGTTTGACAGACTTCAAGAGTGTTTTATTTTAACAGGCATTAAAGTATTGCATTTTTATTTTAAATTGGCTTTTCAGCCAATTTTTATTTAATAAATCTTCGCACTAACAATAATATTATTACTGCTATTGTACAATTTTTTAAGTGCGTATTTAAAAAATGTACTAATAAATTTTATTAGTATTCCGTTGCATTAGGATAAACACCAGGGCAATAGAATACTTTAAACCGTAGGTACACTTTTTTAGCTTTTATACTAAGATGAACTCGAATTTTTCTTAATTTTGAACTTCTCTAAAACCCTCCCTGAAGAATGGATTTTAATTTACATTATTTAAGTTTTACCCTCGTTGTTTTATCCGGGTTAACTTTTGGAGAGTTATTGATCAACTTTAAAAAGGAATCTATTTTAAAGTTTTTTTTATGCTTGAATGTCTTATCCATAGGGCTATATAATTTTGTTGAGCTTTTTGATTTTTATTCACTTATTCATCGTTGGATGGCCATTTTGAGTAAGTTTTTCATGCTGATTTCTGTTTTAAATATTTTAACACTGTTATATGATCCCAAATTAATTAAGCATACTCGTTTTTTTAGTGCTTTTATTTTTTTACTTGTATTAGCTCGGTTATCATACGAAACTTTTATTACTAAAGCGGCTTATCAATATAGTCAGTCAGAAATATTGTTTATTTCTAATAAATCGGATGGCCTTAACTTTTTGAAGTTGATTGTAATGCTCGGATACTTCTCTTTGTCTTTCAAATTGATATACGGGTTGTTAAAAAAGTATTTTGATAATAATGTTTATTTTAGAGGATTTAAACGTTGGACTATCTCAGTTGGTATTGTAATTATTCTTTTAACTGGCTTTTTTATATTTTCTATATTCTCTGGTTTTAATCATTTTTTTATTGCAAAAAATATTTTTTTAGAATTTATTTTTTTATATGGACTACTGTTGATTTTATTTAGACCTCGTTTTATTAACTCACATTTTATTAATTTACTCACAAAAAAAGACTTTAGCCAATACAATGAACTTGATGCTGCTTCAATAGATGAAATAAATGAAGTATTCTACAACAAATTTTATTACTTAAACCCGGAGGCTAGTTTGGTGAATTTGGCAAAAATGACAAATATTTCTAACGATGATTTATATAATTACTTCTACTTGCATTATCAAATGACGTTTTCGGATTTAGTGAATAAATACCGTGTGCAATATTTTGTATCAATTGTAGTACTACCTCAAAATGCAAATTATACAATTGATGCACTGGCTAAAATGTCGGGTTTTACTTCAAGAAATCATTTATATAAACCATTTCGCAAATTTCATGGGGGTATTCCTTCAGATTTTATTGATACAATCAAGCACTCATCTTAATTGTTATAAAATTATCAATATGTGTAAATGACTGATTAGCAGTGTTTCATAAATAACAACTTCTTTTTTTTGATTTACAATCTCCTTTTTTTGTATTGATTCAATAACGACTTTAATTTGCTTAAAATTATTATATCATGAGACAGGTCCTTCTAATTGCATTTTTATTACAATGTACATACTCTTTTGCACAACCAAGGGTAACAGTATATGCAGGTTCTAGTACTACGGCAGGACTTTATAGAGGAGATGGTGGACCTGCAACTGGTCCATTCTCAACAACAAGTGCATTATTGGCTTCAGCACAATATATGGCAATAGATTCTGCCAATAATTTATATGTAACTGAAAATAGTGCAGATGTAATTAGAAAAATTGATTTTAAAACTAAAATTATTAGTCGTTTTGCCGGACTAGCTCCTGCTGCTAATGCTAATGGAGTTTTTACTCCAGTTACCACATTTACTTTTAGTGGAGATGGTGGATTGGCCACGAATGCTTCTCTTGCTCGCCCTAATGCAATAGCCATTGATAAGAAACGTAATTTATTGTATTTTGTAGATTATAGAAATTGGAGAATACGCAAAATTGACCTGACTACCAATATTATTACAACAATAGCTGGAACAGGAATTGCATATACTGCTGGTAACACAGCAGCACAAAATGGTTTTGGAGGACCTGCACTTAATTGCAATGTATTGGGTGGTTCGGGATCATTTCCAATTGATGTTGACACTAGTGGAAATTTGTATGTGGGATCTAGCCAATTGCATATTGTTAGTAAAATAGACAACCAAACTAATAATATAAACATCATAGCTGGTTCTTGGAATATTCAAGGATATACAGGAAATGGAGGACTTGCATTGAATGCTAAATTAACAAGTCCATATCAATTAACCATTGACCAAAAGAATAATTTATATGTTACTAGCTTTAACTCCAGCACGGTGGGGCAAATAGCTGTCCGTAAAATTGATTTAAATTCAGGTATTATTGATCTTTATACCGGTTCTACTACTCACCCATTTCTTGCTAGTGGTGATGGAGGGCCGGTTTCATCAGCAACTATTGTGTCCCCGGTGTGTATTTCTAAAGATTTATACGGAGATATATATATGAATGATTACAATACAAATTCTATTAGAAAAGTAAATAATACTACAAATATTATTACAAGAATTGCAGGTAGTGGTAACAATAGTAGTTTAGGAACTTCTGTAAGTCCATCTTCTAATAATATTATTGCAACAGCAGCAAATGTTCAAACTTGGAGGCAATTAGTAATGGATACCTATGGTAATTTATATGTATGTGCAACATCTCAAATTTTCAAAATTGGACTTAGTGATTCTTTGATAGTACCAATTACTCCTTGTCAAGCTTCTAGTTGGAGTTTAAATGTTTTACCAAATAATGAAACGAATGCTTTAATACCATCTTCTTCAGGTCAAGTTAACTTGGATTGCAATATAGTTGTAAGTAATTTAACTTTAGAACCCGGTGTTACTTTAAATACAAATGGCAAATCTATCACTGCTAACAACATATATATCAGCCCCGGTTCTTATATCATTGGAAATGGAAATGTTATATGTTCTAATGTAAATTTTCAGCAAAGAATAACTGCTCAACGTGGATGGAGATTATTTTCTAATCCATTCAGTACAACACAAACATTTAGCTCAATTGCTGCCAATAATTCAATTGCAATCAATACCACACCAAACCCTATTACTGGATTAACAGATGTAAGAACGTACAATACATCAACCAATACATGGAATAATATTTCTGCACCCACTACAACACCCAATGTTCCTTTTTCATTGTTTATACGTGGATTGACTTCTGAGGTAAGTGGTTTAAATTATTCAAATGGACCAACTCCATTCAACATCAATTTTTCTGGAACACTTAATTCTTTGAATAGTAATTATACAGTAACTACACAAGCTGATGCAACAAAATTCACTTTGGTAGGAAATCCTTTCCCTGCACCTATTATTTCTCAGAGTTTGACAGCCAGAACTGCACAACCTTACTATGTATATACAGTAACTCAAGGTACTACAGATGCAGAAAAAAGAACAAAATCAGGAAGTTGGGCACCAGTTTTAACATCATCACTTACCACAACAATCCCTATCCTTGGTGTAATTGCATGGAAACCTGCTGCAAATTTTACTGTTTCTTCAGCCGATCTTAGTGTATCGGGTACTCAAATAACAGGTTTATTCAAAGATCAGTCTACCATTCGTAACATTGAATTGCATATTGAAAAAAATGGTCTTTTTAAAGACAAACTATTTGTTAGTTTGGACAATCGTGCTTCATACAATGGTATAGATAAATCTGATTTAGAAAAATTCAACAATGATGATATTAATATCTACACAATTAGTAGTGATAATAAAAATTTATCTATCAATTCAATCAATGCATTTACCAATCCAATTCCATTAGGTATTAGTAGTTCTGCAGGAAGTTATACATTTAAAGTGGTAAATAACAGCTTAAATACTTCTGAAGTTGTTTATTTGAAAGATAAATTAATGAATACCCAAACAGCTTTGACTGATGGATCTACCTATGATTTTGAAGTTGACGCCAATAGTGCAACCCAGGGTACACAACGATTTGAATTATCTATTGCTAAGCAGGGATTAAATCCGGGGAATTTCAAAGCAAAAATATTGGGAAATTCTATAAGCAGTAACCAATTTATTTTATTGATTGAAGGCGCTGAAAATATTGTATCCATTGAAGTGAATGATATAAATGGCAAATTAATCAAAACAGAGACCCTTTCAAATGGACTCAATAATATTAAACTTAATAATATTGCTGCTGGTTTGTACACAGTTAAAATCGTACATGGAAATTCAAGTATTACAGAAAAATTAATTAAACTATAACCAAAAAAAAATGATACAAAATCTTAAAAATATTCAATTGATGAAATCAATTTCTTTTCTAATCTGCTTGTTATTCATTACAAATCTTTTGCATGCCCAACCACTTGGAGATGGGGATCCTGATGGCGTGCCAATTGATGGAGGATTAAGCTTATTAGTAGCTGCAGGTATAGGTTATGGCTCAAAAAAGCTTAGACAAGTAAAAAAAGATTCTTTAAAAAAGTAAATAAAAAAAACCAACCACAAGGTTGGTTTTTTTTATTTGGTATAATGACCGAATAATATTTAATGCTTAAATAAAGACTTCTTTTCTCTGTGAGTAATGCAATACCCAACTTAGCGCACAAAGATTCTTGTAAAAAATGAAGCCCTTTTTTATGTATGTGCCCTTTGCTGCTTCACTTAACATTTTGAAAATGGAATCTTTTTGATAAATTAACAAATGCCCGCTACAATATGCTACATTTGTAGATTGATTTTTTTAATCTGTGAATGGCGTTTTTGAGTTGAACCTGATATTTTAATGAAGTATTTTGCATTACATTTCAATTTGAAAAAAGCCTTGATTGATATAGAAATTACAACCCTTTAATTTGGAATGATATACAATGGCTTTACCTTACTTAATTAAACATATTTATAACAACGGCTCTGAAGAAGTTATCAGGAGAGGAAAAAAAATTCATTCGCTTGGTCAGGTTGAACTCATGGATCATGATGAATTATTGGGTAATATAAACTTTAGGGTGAAGGATGACACCTATTCAATTTATTACAAAGTTTTCATCAGTAATTTTAAGGATGCAAATAACATGCGGCTTCGTTGTACTTGTCCTTACAACCTAACGGAAGTTTGCAGGCATAAAGCAGGTGCCTTGTTTCAGTTGCAGGAATTACTGGATAGAAATATGCTTGGTGAAAGAGAAATTATATACAATCAGCAGCATACGATTGTAAAAATGAAGCAGTTGGATATGAAGATGATTCGTATGCTTTCATCGCCGGAAAGTTTTACCGCTGCACAGGAATATTTGCGAAGTAAAAAAGCAAAAATCATTTCTGCCAAAGATGAAAAAATTATTGCTGAGCTTGAATATGAAAATGCTGTTTATACTGTATTGATTCAGAAAAATGAAGAACGAAATTTTGATACAAGTTGTAATGAAAGCGATGAAACAAAACATCCGTTGTGCGTACAAAAAGTAATTGTGTTTCTACAATTATTGAACAGTTATGGTCCGAATTATTTTGACACCATCCGAAACTGGGATGCAGTAAAAAATAAATTGTTGAGTATTTACGGTTATAGTTTAGACGATAATCTGGAAGGAAAATTTGAATTTACTTATCAAGATAACAAACCGTTTTTACGGGTTTTAGATACCAGCATAAAACGTATTGCAACACCTGCAACAATTGAAGCAAAGCCCGATGTGGCATGGAATGCAGCACCAACTTTTGTGGCACTAAATGAAGTGAATTTGCCGGCTGCCGAATCACCTAAAAAAAGTGAATTGAAGTTGGGGATTGTTATTACCCATAACCCTTTACAATATCCATATCTTCAGTTGGAAGCCATACAGGGAGAGCCTGATGATGACTTTGGTAAATACACAGACCGTATAGAAAAAATTGACTTAAACAAGTTTGTAAATACAGAATTGTTTAGTGAAGATGATAAAATGTTGTTTCAGCAGTTACGAAAATTAATGCCTGCTGAAGTAAGTAAATATTTAACCCGCAACTCTCCATTTAGTGGAATATGGGACAACATTATTCAACAATATAATGATGAATTGCCTGAAGAAACTAGACGTCTGATTAATGAGTATTTGCATCCAAAAATAAAAAAATTATTTGCCGAATTGCATGGCAGCAATTTTGGATTTTACCTGGCTCCTAAAAAAGTATTTACGACTGCCAATTTATTACATGCTGAATTTAACAACACGTTTATTTCACCAGAATTTGTAGTGAATTATCAGAATCAACAATACGAAGTAGCGTGTATTGTAAAGCTGCCTTTTGTAGAAATGAATGTGAATGAAAACGAAAGTGAGAGTGCTTTATTGTTTCAGTACAACAATCAATTTTTTACCTGGCAACGTACTGAGGATATTTTATTGGTTGAACAATTTTTACCAACTGGTAAAATGATTTTTGACCCAATGACTTGGGCAAAAAAATTAGAGACTTTTGTTCTGCCGCTTGCCAAAGAATACAATGTACATTTTGGAAATCTTAAAAAAGAAGAAGTAAAAAATGTACAACCGAAACTGAAAATATTATTAAGAGAAAAGGGTGATTATCTTGTATTTCAGCCTGTATATACATACAATGGCGTTGATGTAAGAAGTGGCGATAAAGAAAAAATTGTGCTGCCTTTAGAGGATAAACTTTTGGTTGTTTTTAGAAATGAAACAGCGGAGCGAGAACTTTTAGCTAAGGTTGAAAATTTACATTCTGCTTTTATAAAGCCAGTTGATACTGATACACTTGCATTGAAAGGAAATGATGTATTAAAAAACAATTGGTTCTTTTTATTTGTAGATGCAATGAAAGATATGGATGTTTCAGTTTTTGGATTTGAGGCTTTAAAAAACTTCAAATTTAATACTGCAAAGCCTTCTACAAAAATTTTCATCAGCAGCAATACCGATTGGTTTGATGCCAAAGTTGAAATACAATTTGGTGAACAAAAAATTACGATTGCCGATGTAAAAAATGCACTTGCCAAAAAGCAACAATTTGTACAATTACAAGATGGCACATTGGGTATTCTGCCTGAAGAATGGATTAAAAAATATTCTTTATTATTTAAAGTTGGTGAAGGAAAATTAAATGATTTAAAACTTAGCAAATACCAATACAGCGTTGTTGAAGATTTATACAATCAACGAAACGAAGAGGAATTATTTGTTCAGCTTGAAGAAAAATACGACAGGCTGAGATCTAATTATGAAATAAAAAAAGTAGATGCACCTGCACATTTAAAACCTATTTTAAGACCTTATCAGGAAAGTGGTTTTCAGTGGCTTAATTATTTGCGTGAAGTACAATGGGGTGGCATATTAGCAGATGATATGGGTTTGGGTAAAACCATACAGGCATTGAGTTTTATCCATTTTTTGAAAGAAGAAAAAGGAACATTAAAAGCTTTGGTTGTTTGTCCTACTTCGTTGATGTACAACTGGCAAAATGAAATTAAAAAATTTACGCCAACGCTTACTTATTATTTACATCATGGGGGTTCAAGATTAAAGAATGGCTTACAACAAAATGATATTGATGTAATCATTACCACTTACGGAACCTTAAGAAGTGACATCAAAGAATTTGCTGAAGTAAATTTTGATTATGTAATTTTAGATGAAAGTCAGGCAATCAAAAATCCTTCGAGTAAAATTGCAAAAGCAGCAAGTATTTTAAAAGCCACCAACCGTTTGTGTTTAAGTGGAACGCCATTACAAAATAATACGTTTGATATTTTTGCTCAAATGAATTTTCTTAATCCGGGTATGTTAGGCAGCCAAGAATTTTTCAAAAGTGAATTTTCTGTACCGATTGATAAGTTTGGTGAGAAAGAACAAAAAGATCATCTGCGTAAGTTATTGTATCCATTCATTTTAAGAAGAACCAAAGAACAAGTAGCTAAAGATTTACCTGAAAAACAAGAGATGATTTTATTTTGCGAAATGGGTTCTGAGCAACGTAAAATTTATGATGCTTATAGAAATGATTTCAGAGATAAAATACTTGGTGTGGTGCAGGAACAAGGTATTCAAAAAAGCCAGCTAACTATTTTACAAGGGTTGATGAAGCTGCGCCAAATATGCGATAGTCCAGCAATCATTAAAGAAAAAGATGGCGAAAAATTTCCAAATACATCTGTCAAATTAGAAGAGATTGGAAGGGAACTTACAGAGAATATCAGCAATCATAAAGCCCTGATTTTTTCTCAGTTTTTAGGGATGCTTGCATTAATAAAAGAAAAGTTGAAAGAGCTTGGCGTAGACTATGAATATTTTGATGGGAGTACTGCAGCTATTGACAGAGAGAAAGCCATCAATCGTTTTCAAAATGATGATGCATGCAGGGTGTTTTTAATATCATTAAAAGCAGGAGGTGTGGGGCTGAATTTAACTGCTGCTGACTATGTATATATTGTTGATCCGTGGTGGAATCCTGCGGTGGAACAACAAGCAATTGATAGAACGCACAGGATTGGACAAACCAAAAATATTTTTGCTTATCGCATGATTTGTAATGATACAGTTGAAGATAAAATTATAAAACTACAAGAGAAGAAAAGAGCGTTAGCAAAAGATTTAATTACAGATGATGAGGGCTTTGTAAAATCATTAACGAAGGAGGACGTAGAATATTTATTCAGTTAACTTTTCCATTATTCTTTTTTACTTGATAATGTAAATCCGATGGTTGTTCCTACATCCAGTTTACTTCTTACATGAATGGTTTGTTGATGGGCTTCAATAATATGTTTGCATATTGCCAAACCCAAGCCTGTGCCGCCAACATCTCTGCTTCTACCACGATCAGTTCTGTAGAATCGTTCAAATATTCTGCTCAAATGTTCTTCAGCAATACCAATACCATCATCACTAAATTCAATTAATACATTTCTTCCGTCAGTTTGATAAATACCCGCTACAATTGTTCCATCTTGCTTGCCATATTTTGTTGCATTGGAAACGATATTAATTACTACCTGACGGATTTTTTCTTTATCAGCAAATACGCTGATTGGCGCTTCGCAGCCTTTTTTAATACTTGCTTTAATATTTTTTCTGCCTGTTTTAATTGAAAGAGATTCGTACACCTCACGTATTAAATCCTGAATAATAAAATATTCTTTGTAGAGCGGCTGTTCGCCACTTTCAAGTCTTGAAATTTCATCAAGGTCTTCTACTAAGTTTACCATTCTGTCAATATTGCGGGCAGCATTCTCTAAGAACTTTTTATTGACAGTAGGATTATCAAGTGCACCGCCCAATAACGTATCTACATAGCCTTGTATTGCAAAAATGGGTGTCTTAAATTCATGTGCTAAATTTTGTAAAAATTCTTTTCTGTAGGCTTCATTTTTTTTCAGAATTTCAATTTCAGCACTTCTTTGTTCTGCCCATTGTTCAACATCTTCTTTCACTTCATCAATGCTCTTTTGAGGTAAAATGTATTTGTAATAGGTTTCTTCTCTTTTCGATGCTTTGGTTTGATAAATGAATTTATAAATCAATTTTATTTTTCTGTAAATAAACCATTCCAATACAAAGCTGATTAAAAAATAAGTGCCAATCAACATTAATAGAAATGCAATTATTGAAATAAATAATTTCTGCTCTACTAGCCAATAACCAATACCAACTGGTAATGAAACAATCAAGGCAGTAAATGCAGAGAGCTGCTTGGGAGAAAGATTTTTTGTTTTAAACATAGCTTCAGGCAATATACGAATATCGTTCCAAAGAGGATAGATTGAAACGCAATAAATTGAAGGAGTAGTAAAGAAAAAAACAGAATTATAATTCAAATTTATATCCAACCCCTTTAACCGTGGTGATACAATCAAGTTCTAATTTCTGACGTATTTTTCTGATGTGTACATCAATTGTTCTGTCGCCGACAATTACATCTGTACCCCATATTTGTGTAAGAATTTCATTGCGTAAAAAAACTCTTCCAGGTTTTGATGCTAATAAACGTAACAATTCAAATTCTTTTTTTGCAAGAATGATAATCTTATTATCCACTGTCACACTAAATTTTACCGGGTCTATACTTACATTTCCTACATTAATTGTTTTCCCATTCTCTTTATTAAATCTTCTAAAGAGCGCATTTACTCTACTGATTAAAACTTTCGGACTAATAGGTTTGCTGATATAATCATCTGCACCTGTTTCTAAACCTTTGATTTGTGATTCCTCATCACTTAAAGCGGTCAAAAAAATGATGATTGTATCTTGAAAAAGGGATTGGCTTCTAAGAATATTGCATACCTCAACACCTGTTTTCTTTGGCATCATGATATCCAGAATAATAAGATCGGGGTGCAGTAGTTTGGCTCTTTCAATGGCTTCATCACCATTTCTTGCTGTATAAACTTCAAAGCCTTCGTTTTGTAAATTGTAACTTACAATTTCTAAAATATCGGGCTCATCATCAGCAATCAATATTCTTTTTGGTGCAGCATCCATATTGTTAACCTTATGTTTACACAAAATTAACCTTCCGTTATATTTAAAAGTAATTATGAGGTTATCTAATTGTTAATAACCCTCTAGTTTTGATAAAACACCTATTTTATAAAATGAATTCAAGCAGCCAAATGATGGTACTTTTGCTCTTATAACTTTATGTTTAAAATAATAACCCTTTTTTGTATCATCCTATTAAGCAGCATTGTTGTTGTTGCTCAACCTGAGAGAACCATTGAAGTTTCAATGCCTGTAATTCCCGCAATGCGAGAGTTGCACCATGATTATATTAATAATAATCAAAAATTAATTTGTCAGCTTGATGGAATCAATGACAGCATTTTCAATGTTGGAAAAGATGAGCGAATGAATCAACTTGTAAATGATGCTTTGACTGCTATTGTAAATAATATGCAGGCAAAAATTGAGTTGAATAAAAATATTACTGAAGGTGATAAATACTATTGGTTACGGGGCATTAATGAAATGCTGACTGATTTTATTTCGGGATACAAATCAAAAAATATTAAAGGTGCATTGCTTTACAACATCATTAAATCTTATGATACAGCAATGGAGTTGCAGATGAAAAATGAAAGCATCAAACCATTAATAGAGAACAATGAAATGGAGGTTGGTGAATTGCTCATTCAAAATTTGTGCTTAAAAAATAATATCAGCATTCCAATTTCCAAAGAAATATTATTACTCAAAAAAATTAAACGTTATCCCAACACAACAATGAGCTCTCTTGCTCAAAATCCAAATGCTTTTTATGTTGATAGTATTATATTAAGCATTGCTTATCACTCTCCGGAACAGCTTTATAATTACGCAGCTGCATCTGATGCACTAGGTAAAAAGATTCAGTCAATAAATCATCCTCTTGTTAAAAAAATTGGTTTATTGTCTCTTATGAAAACAGGAAGAATGTATTTTCCTTTTTTAGATAATTTGTATCAAAACAAACTAAGCATGGATAGTATTACCAAATTACTGTATGATACTGTTGGGTATTATCAGCTATTGGTAAAAACTCAAACTGAATATGCAATAAGGGTATCCAAAAATGATATTCCTCTGGTCATGAATGTACTTACAGCAAAACTGCAGAGTAAAGCAATTGAATTATTTATCAATGAAATTAATAGTTTGCACGATGAAAAATCTGAAAATATTAGATTCAAATGTTTGGATAAATTATCACCACAAGATTTATACTACCTAATAGTTTTAGGGGAACAAGAAATTTATACGAGTAGTTATTTAGGCGTTTATAAACGAATTTTTGAAAGAATGAAAACACCAAGTGCCGATACTTTATTGGCATGGATGCATGGAGATTATTACAAAAAATTTATAAAAATTGCTGCCAATTATAATACACTCGATGATTTTTTAAATCGTATGGATAAAAATAATGTGCAGCAATTGATGAGAAGCTTTGTAAGTGGATTAGAAAAAACAAAAACCTTGGAAGATGCAGTGGATGTTGCAAATTCTTATGCAAGTATTTATAATCTTAAAATACAAAAATTAATACTAGATAAGATACAGGAAAATTTAGCAGAAGCTGAAAAAACTGAAAGTAATCGGGGTCAAATTGTTTATAATTTACTCAATATTATTTTTCAGTCAATGGATTCTTCAAAGCATATTAACTTGCTGGCGAGATTGGGAATTAATGAGATTTATAATATGCCAATAAGTTCTTTAAAAGACAATACAGGAAGGGTTATCATTCAACAGTTCTTTTATGGGGACAAAGATGGACAAGGAATTTATAATTCTTTTTTTCAAAACTATCCTTCAGCATATTGGAGAAAAATTGATAGCGAAAAATGGGTAGAATTGAGAAGTATAAAAGGAACTCCAATCTCTATATTTTCAAATAAGCCGTTTGATAATGAAGCAGATTTAGATACGAAGGCTCAAGAAGAACTTGGTAATTATCTCTCAGAAAATAATTTAAATCCAACAATCATTATACACAGAGGTCATAGCTATTTTGTAAACAACACAATTGAACAATTGCCAAGCTCTGCAAAGGTGATTTTATTGGGTAGTTGCGGTGGTTATCAAAGGTTAAATGAAGTGTTGGAAACCTGTCCTGATGCGCACATAATTGCTTCTAAACAAACTGGAGCAGGCGTAGTGAATATTGCATTAATCGTGGCTATTACTGAAAATTTAAGAATAGGAAAAAGTTTGAACTGGCAAGTAATATGGAAAAATCTTGAACCAAAGTTTAAAGGAGCAACCAAAGAAAAGTTTGATGATTATGTTCCACCATACAAAAACTTAGGAGCTATTTTTATTACTGCGTATAAAAAAGCCATACAAAATAATTAGTATTGTATTATAAGTTCTATACGAATACAAAAATGTAATTTCTTTAAAAATATGGGTTGTTGTTTTTTTCAAATCCAATAGTGGTATTTCTTCCATGACCACTATGTACAACCGTTTCATCGGGTAATACCAACAATTGTTCTTTGATACTTTGTAATAATGTTTCGTGATTACCACCGGGCAAATCAGTTCTGCCAATACTTTGGTAAAACAGCACGTCACCACTTATTACAAAGCCTTGTTCTTTGCAATATAAACTGATGCTTCCAGGACTGTGTCCGGGAGTATGTAAAACCTGTAAAATGTCGGAGTCTAATTTTATAGTTGAATCGGTATTTATAAAATGAATTTGTCTTTCATAATTTTCAAAAGGCAATCCCCATTTTTCTCCACTAATTGGAGCGTACTGTAATACCAATTGTTCCATCGGATGAATGTATAATTCAACTTTGTATTGCTCACTAACAAACTTATTACCAAATACATGGTCTAAATGACAATGCGTATTAATCAGTTGTTTTACCTGCAGGTTATTTGATTTAATAAACTGCTTGAGTATTTCTTGTTCTGCAGTGCCATAACAACCGGGATCTATAATTATCGCATTCTTGTGTTCATTGTATAAAACATAGGTATTCTGTTGAATTGGATTAAAAGTAAAAATCTTAACATTCAGCATAGATGTATTTTTATTTTCAGTAAATTGTATCAGCTTATTTTTATGAATTGATAGTTAAAGTGTATTTTTAAACTACAAAACATTGAATTCAAATGTTTTATTAAAAGTAATTCATTGGGTATGAAATTTAAAACAAATAAAATAAATATTGTTTTTTTAATATTGATTGTACTTATTCCAATATTGGCATTAGCACAAGTTAATACAGTTGAATTTGGTAAAAATAGAATTCAATACAAAAAACTGAAGTGGAAATTTTATGAATCTCCCAATTTTTATACCTACACATCTCAAGGTGGTAATGAGTTGGGAAAATTTGTTGCACAGGTTGCAGAAGTTGAATTACCACAATTAGAATCTTTTACAGAATACTCTTTGCAACGTAAAGGAAACATCGTTGTTTATTCAAGTTATGATGAGTATAAACAATCAAATATTGGTTTGGGAATTGATTGGCAACAAGCTGGCGGATTAACTAAATTAGTCAACAATAAAATTGTAGTGTACTTTGATGGTAATCATACCCACCTCAAAAATCAAATCAGACAAGGAATAGCAAGGGTGCTTACAGATAATTTATTATTTGGTGATGATATTGGAGAATTTGCAAGTAATCAGGCATTGTTAGATTTGCCAAAGTGGCTCACAGATGGTTATGTAGCTTATGCTGCAGAGCCCTGGAGTACAGAAAAAGATGATGAGTTAAAGAGTGCAATATTAGGTGGAGAATATAAAAATTTTTATCATTTTGCATTTTCTAAACCAACTTTAGCAGGTCAATCTTTCTGGAATTATATCGCTGAAAAATATAAAAAAGACAATGTTACTTATTTTTTATACCTCGCACGTATTTATAAAAATCTAAACAATGCATCTTTAAAAATTTGTAAGAAAAAATTCAAAGAAGTTCTTGCAGACTTTATGGAATTTGAACAAAACAAATATTATGAAGACATCAAAAAAAGAAAGAATGCACCTAAAGGAAAATTGACTATTTCTGAAGATGTCAGTAAAAATAATTATTACAATTTTCAGGTAAATCCAAATCCAAAAAATAATACCTATGCTATGGTAGAGTTTAGGAAAGGAATTTATAGTGTAAAGATTAATGAAAACTTTTACGATTTAAAAACACTTTTATCCAAAGGTGTGAAAGTGATGGAAGGAGATCAAAATCCCAATTATCCTGTAATGGCTTGGGATGGAAAAGGGACAAGACTTTTGGTCATTTATTCTGAAATGGGTAAAATAAAAATGTTTGTGTACGATTATGTTGCAAAGTATAAGCGTTTCAAACAAACTATAGATGGCTTTGATCAAATACTAGATGCCTCATTTATGTTAGATGAGAATACGGTTATTTTCAGTGCTGTAAAAAATGGACATACCGATATTTTTATTTATAAAATAGAAGAGAATTCATCAGAACAAATTACCAATGATATTTATGATGATATCAATCCAACATTTGTTTCTTTTCCTAATCGTTCTGGTATTATTTTCTCCTCTAATCGTCCTTCTGCAAATGCACCTAATAATGATACGGTATTGCCAAGCAGTTACCGATACAATATTTTTTTAGTAGATATTTTAAATAAAACAGCCACTAAACAAATTACACAACTAAGTAATTTAAAATACGGGAATGCTACTTTTCCAATGCCTTACAATGTAAATCATTTTACGTTTATTGCAGATGAAACGGGTATAGGGAATAGGTATGCAGGCTTCTTTAGTACACAACGTACCGGCTTAGATTCATTGTATTATGTTGGAGATGAGTTGCTTCGAAACCCTACTGCTAAAGAGTTAGATAGTACATTAATTGCATGGCGCAAACAAGAGCCAGATAGTGTTAGTTATTTTCAGGTGTATAAAGATTCTACTTATACATTCCCAATTACAAATTATCAGAGTTCATTATTAGAAACTAAAATTGCGGGTAATAACGGATTGGTAAGTGAAGTGAGAAGAGAAGGGGATTATAAATATTTGTATAAATTAAAAGTAGATGATGCGGCTTTAAACAAACGTAATATTAATCCGGCGCTAACGAATTATATGAAATCAGTTAGAGGGATTGTTAAACAGACTGAAGGCAAACCCACAAGTTTTAAATATGGTAAGCCTGTAACGATACCTGCCCCGGTTGATACAATAAAGTTCCAGAAGAATGTTTTTCAATCTGAATTTGAAGCTGATAAAACAGATACTGCAATTGCTGAAAATACTGATAATACTACCATTCAGGAAGAGAAAGTTGCAATGATTAATAAACTAAAATTATTCAACTACCGGTATAAGTTTAGTACAGATTATGTTTTAGCAGGTGTTACCAATAATATTTTGGTGAATCGTTATCAATTATACGGTGGGGGTCAGGGACCTATTCAACTCAATAATGGCAATGATTTAAACTGGAGTTTTAGAGTTGGAGTAAGTGATTTAATGGAAGACATCAAATTCGTTGGTGGCTTGCGTTTGGGTGCTAATAGTTTGAAAGATAAAGATGCTTTTTTCTCCTTTCAAAATGTGAAGAAAAGATTGGACTGGGGTTTAACTTATTATAGAAGTACAATATCCAACTTTTTTCCTGCTGGAGGTTATGCAAATACTTTATATACTAATTTATATCAGACAAATGTTTCTTACCCATTTGATGAAACAAAAAGTATAAGAGCAACACTCGGTTATCGAGTTGATAGAGGCGTTTTAAAAGCGGAAGACTTATCATCTTTGCCGGTTGATGATACATTAACAAAATATGCATTGGCAAGATTGGAATATGTTTATGACAATAGTATCAATCCTGCTCAAAATATTTGGAAGGGGTTACGATATAAAATTTACATGGATTTTAATTTGCCAATGAGTGATGGGGTTTCTAAAAACTTCAATTTTAATTTTGGATTTGATGCTAGAAATTATGTAGAAATTTATAGAAACTTTATCTGGGCAACAAGAGCAGCAGGTGATTTCAGCTGGGGCGATCAAAAAATAATTTATTTTTTAGGTGGGGTAGATGGATGGGTTAATCCTAAATTTAATAATGTAAACAGACCTGCACAAGATGCTACTTATGCTTTTCAAAGTTTGGCAATGAACATGCGTGGATTTAATCAAAATGTGGCCAATGGTAACAATGCATTTGTATTCAATAGCGAACTGCGTTTTCCGGTATTTTCAACCCTTTTACAAAGACCAATCAACAATGCATTTTTACGTAATTTCCAATTAACACAATTCATTGATTTGGGTACTGCCTGGAACGGAAAGTTTAATGGTATACAAAGACCTTACACTTCTTATCCCGATGCAAATGGAACTGTTACTGTAAATATTAAAGCAGGCGGAATTGGACCTTTTGTAGGTGGTTATGGCTTTGGTGCAAGAAGTACATTATTAGGCTATTTCATGAAGTTAGATTGTGCTTGGGAAATGAAAGGAATATTTAGAGGTAAACCACTTTTATATTTTGGTATCGGATTGGATTTTTAATAATCATATTTATCTTAATTTTTTTGAAAAAATATAAGCCTGAAAAGTAAGTCTGGGAAGGGTTTCATTCTTTTCAATTCTGAATGAGCCTTAAAAAAATCAATTTATTTTTTCATGAAGTATAAAAAGTTTCAGGCGGATCAATTATTCACAGGTACTAAAATGTTGCCTGAAAATTTTGTGTTGATTACAGATGAAGCCGGAACTATTGAAAATATTGTAGATGTAAGCGAAGCAGGAGATGAGATACAAGTTTTTAATGGCATTCTTACTCCGGGTTTTATAAATGCACATTG
>CANLAE010000016.1 GCA_947488765.1 Chitinophagaceae bacterium
AAGTTAATAATTGCAAAGGCAACGATATTGATGCTTCATCACCACCAATATAAGGATTGGTTGCATTTCTTGCCTGACCATCAAAATCGGTAGTAATACTGACTAGAGGTGTACCCCTTAAATTCACGTCACCATTAGAAGTACTAGTTAAATGCAAATCACCTGCTGCAGAATTAACAAAATTTACATTAACAGATTTTGAATTAGCATCGCCACTAGAACTCGTTTGAAAGTTTGCAAATGTTTGTGCAGTTCCATTCCAATATCCAACTGTATTAGCATTGGCAGCATATACATTGTTGTAGTTAGAACTAATTGCATTGGTACCGGCACCGGCAGAAATTGCATAATGCTCACCAGTACCACCATTTCTTAAATTAATAAAGATATTATTTTTCAAGTCTGTGTTGCTTGCATTTCCTGTTGTACCAAATGTTTCAAGACCACGGTGGTAACAAGCACTTTTATAAGCACCAGTGCTAACAGTACCATCAATTACTACTGAGTTATGGTAAATATTGTGAACTCGGGTTGTACTAAAATTATTTAAAACACCATAATAGTAGGTATTTGTGCTATAACTTGTACCTGTATTACTCTTACCCAACGATATAAAATTATTAGCAATATAAGTATTACCTGTTGTACCCGATACAGCTCTTGAGTTAATGCCTACTACATATGGAGTTGAAGTAGCACCGGGAGATGCATTACTTAAATTAAAAATTTTATTTTTTGTAATTCCATATAAGCCATTGGTTACATAAATACCTGCTACCAAGCTTGAAAATTCGCCAGCATTAGTAGCTTTTATATCAGATATAGTATTGCCTGAAATGATGATTGAATCGGTTGTATATGCAGTTGTAGTGAACCCTAAAAAATTAATACCCACTGCTGTTGCAGAAGTTACTGAAGCAGCATTAGAATTCATGCTTACACCTGTAATTACATTGTTGCTGATATTACCTTTTGGCCAAAATACAGCAGTAGCAGAAGTTCCCTGAGAAGAAAGTACGCCAATGCCTCTGCAAATTCCACTAGTGCCACCATTGGTACAATTTAAATTGGTAATTGTATTACCTGTAACTACAAAGTTGGGATTGGAAGTTGCATTATTTGTTAAACTGGCAGAAGAAGAAACATCTAAGCGAATGCCATAGTAGGTGGTTGAATTTGTTCCCGTTGTATTAAAATTAAGATTGCTTATGGTATTATTAGTTAAATTGAAAACAGGTTTTACAATAGTTGATGCTGAGGTAACTCTACCATTTACAACAATACCAGCACCTGCACAACTACCTCCATTATTAGTAACACTAAAAGAATCAATAGTATTGTTATTAAAAGTAATTACCCCATCAAACCCACCAATATATGCATAATAACCAGTATTTGTAAAAGACCCACTAGCAGACGAGTATGTACAAGTAATGTTTTTTACTACATTACCTTCTACTAAGCCACCAACAGCAACTGTTTGAACATTTATCCCTTGAAAACCAACCACATTGGTGCCTGTACCTGTAAAAGTAAATGTGTTTGTAGCATTTGGAGTGATACCACCAATTAAATTATTTTTAACCACATGTGCATCAGTTGTCCAAGTTGGATAAATAACAATGCCAGAAATTAAAGTTTGTAATGAAGTTGATCTTGAAGTAGTTTGATAAATACTATTGCCAAAAATATACCAATTGGTATTTCCAGAATACAAGCATAAACCCATTGGGCCAGAAGCAGTAGCATTAAAAAAGTCGTAAATTTTACAGTTTTGAATAGTATCGTTACTGTTTTGCAAATCTGATGTAGAAGTTGAACCTGAAGAATAAATACAATTATAAGCATTGCCTGTTGCATCTATAGTACAATTTGCAATTTTGTTGCCATCGTTTCCGGTGGCTAAACCTGTGCTAAAATGTACAACTCCAAGTGTTGAAGAAGCACCTGCACCTCTAATAGTTGAGTTTAATATTTTATTATTAGAAGCATCATTAATCAATCTGATAGTACTACCACTTGCTGTAACATCAGAATTAAAAATAGTTAAAGAAGCTCCGCCAACATTTAAGCCATCAATGGTAACATTATCTGCACCATTTAATACAACCAACGAACCTGCAACTGCCCCAGAAATAGTAACAGCAGTAGCTGCTTGTGGTTTAATAGTAATTGAAGAATAGCTTGACCCTGTTGTATTACCCGAACTATCTAAGTTTGAAGTAACTGTTTCGGTAGTGCTTGCTGTTAGTGTAATTGCAATTGAACCTTTGTGTGTTCCATCATTTACTTTAGAAAAAGCATCGGAAAGCGTGGGATACGAACCCGTAGTTGCCCCCAATGTTGCAGTAACATCAACTTGCGCATTTATATAATTGACCATCATGATGAGGGCAATTAAAATTTGTATTTTTTTTATCATGTTTTTTAAATTTAAAGTTGTTATTGTTTTTTTTGTATGAATGTATAAAATTTTTACTTTGGTTTAAACAAATCTATTTGAGTAAGTTTATAATTTTTAAAAAAAAGGTTCATAAATAGAATTAATTTATATTAAAAAATGTTTTTGAATAAATTGTAATAATTCATCTGCAATCATTTGATGTTCCTCGACTGTTGGATGACCATCGCAGCCTAAATTGTATTGCTTTGAAAAAAAATAAGAACTCACTTTTTTATCACCAAAAGAATTGATTTTACTTATTAGTGCTTTGATATTATTTTTTTGGAAATTAAATAGCTCTGAGTGTGCCATTGGGCTTGACATACAAATAAATTGGGCATTGGGATATACTTTTCTGAGGTATTGTATAAAATTAAAATAATGATTAGAGAAACTTGCTGAATCTACAATACCATCATTTTGTCCTAAACAAATGGTAACAATATCCGGTTGATAATTTTTAAAATCCCAAGATTTATCTCCATCATACAAATTTATTTTATCAAACATTTGAGGCATGGTAATTTTTAAATTACAACAACTACGCATTAGCCCAATACCCGAAACAGAGGAAAGATGAAACTGAGCATTTAATTTTCTTGCCACCAAAGCCCCATAACTTAAATAGGCATTGTGTTGGTCGTGCCAGAAACCTTTACCACAAGGTATTTCAGAGATATCGCTTCCGGTACCACAAGTTATAGAGTTTCCTATACATTCTATTTTAAGTTTGGGTTTATCATTTGGTTTTTGTAATTGTTTGCTTAAAAAGCCCAACAACTCTATATAACCTATATTGGCCTCTGTATTTTTATAGATGGTTACTGTATGTATTTTTTTTGGCGACTTTGCAATTACCCAAATAGTATCTCTAGTAGTTTTTAGCCTTAGGCGAGATGCTTCTTCATCTATTACTATTTCAATATAATTATGATTCGTACCCCAACGCATTTCATCTTGCAAAATAATGCCACAACTATTGCCTATAAAGTTTGTAGTAATATATACACCAGGTTGCCAAAATTTTGGTGTGTTTGCATTTGCAAAATCAATTCTACCTGTATATTGAATACAGTGGTTTGTAGGTTTAAAAAAAATAAAATCATTTACATGTTTAGCATATAAACTATGGCTCATTAATAAAAACAAAATATAGGTTATACAATTCTTCATATTAAAAAATGAATCTTAAATATTTAATTTACAAGTTGTGTTATTCTTTTAGAGATTTCAATACATGCTCTACTATTGTGATAAGGGCATTTCCAAAAACCTGCTTTTTCTTTTTGTAGCAAAATACCTTTAGAATCGTAACCCCAAAACCATTCACCATATTTTTGATCAATCAAATTATTTTTAATGTAATTCCAACTACTGACTGAATAATTTAGGTAATGCACATCATTTGTTTGTTCATATGCATTGAAGAACCCGACCATTGATTCAGCTTGTGGCCACCAATGTTTCTCTTTATTCAAAATAAGATTTGTGGCGTCATACTCATACCAAATTGCCCCATCAATATCTTGAAATTTTGCAATTGTATTTGCAATCTTAATAGCTGCATTTTGATAAAACTGCATTAAGGAAAGATCATTTATACGAATAGCTGCTTCTTGTAAAAGCCAGGCAGCTTCAATATCGTGACCAAATGAAATAATCGTTGATTTACAGTTCCACAGCTCATCAAAAAATAATTTATTGTGAAAAGTCTTTTCATCAATTATATATGATTTAAAATTATTTAATAATAACTGGATTGATTTTTTAAGAGAATTGGCATTATTTACTGTGTATAATAGCGAATATGCTTCCAATATATGAAGGTGCGTATTCATTGATTTTTTTTCATTGGAATCCTTATCACTTAGTCTAACATCAGAAATGCTTGTCCAATCATTATTAAAAGCCTCAATGTAACCTCCATAAATTTTATCGAAACTGTGTAATTCTATTATTGCATAAAGTTCATTTGCAAGTGATAATGCTTTGTTATTTGAAGTAGCCTTAAAGTATTCTGTAAGTCCGTAAATTGCAAAAGCTAAACCATAAATTTGTTTTTTATCGTTATGAGGCAACCCTGCTTCAGTAACTGACCAATACATTCCTCCATGTTTTGTGTCAATGAAATAATTATTTAAATATTTAAAAACAGAATCAGCGAATTGTAAATAACTGATGTTTTTTGAATGATTGTAACTAGCTGAAAATGTCCATAACATTCTGCTAATCATAACTAACCCTATTGGTTTTTTGTTTAATGAAACATTTAGTGCATCAACTTCGCCATAAAAAACATCAAAAGACTTATTGGTTGAATTTTGCATCCACCAATTCAAAATATTTTTCAATTCCATCTCCACATCATTTTGATAGGATGATAATTGATGAAGTATTGTATGGCTTAATTTTGTTGATTTCAAGGTAATAATTTAT
The DNA here is from genome assembly GCA_947488765.1 of Chitinophagaceae bacterium. Taxonomy (GTDB): domain Bacteria; phylum Bacteroidota; class Bacteroidia; order Chitinophagales; family Chitinophagaceae; genus UBA1930. Next base: position 4,880 of record CANLAE010000016.1, read on the forward strand.
AAAAATGAATTTTATACATTATAAAATGGTTCGTTAGCATTAATAATATCTACTACCGCTTTTACCGAATTAAAAGACCGTAGTCCATCAGCTGGTGTATGCATTACATATTCAATTAACTGATCAATGGTAGATGTTGCTACATGCATTCTAGTATCAGAAGAAGCGTAATAAATAAATACTTTACCATCATTATCCATTATCCAGCCGTTAGAAAATAATACATTTGAAACGTCACCAATGCGCTCTTCTCCTTCCGGAGCTAAAAAGTATCCACCCGGTTTATAAATAATTTTTGTAAGGTCATTAAGGTCTGTCATAAACAAATAGCATACATATCTCAACCCGGCAGCTGTATTTCTTACCCCATGTGCTAAATGCAACCAACCGTGTTTGGTTTTTATAGGTGCAGGCCCCAAACCATTTTTTGATTCATTGATGGTATGATATACTTTATTATCAACAACAATTTCATTTTCAATAACCGCCGATTCAATATTTGAAGCCAACCCAAAAGCAATACCACCGCCAGTTCCAGCTTCAATAAACCCATCTTGCGGACGAGTATAAAAAGCATATTTACTTTGATAAAATTCAGGATGTAGTACTACATTTCTTTGTTGAGGAGAGTTTGTTTTTAGATCTGCCAAGCGTTCCCATTTTATTAAATCTTTTGTTCTGGCAATACCGCACAATGCTATGGCTGAAGATTGATCTGAATTTGGTATCCCTTTTGCTCTTCTTTCTGTACAAAACAATCCATATATCCATCCATCTTCATGCTGAACTAATCTGATGTCATAAATATTAGTATCAGGCTCATTGGTTTCAGGCATAAGAACAGGTGTTTGCCAAAATGTAAATTGATCAACTCCATTATCACTTTCAGCAATAGCAAAAAATGATTTTCTATCATATCCTTCAACCCTTGCCATCAGAATATATTTATTATTCCATTTAATCGCCCCTGCATTAAACACTGCATTAATACCGAAGCGTTGCATTAAAAATGGATTAGTAATTGGATTGAAATCGTATCTCCAATTCAATGGAATATGAGCTGATGTTAAAATTGGGTGCACATATCTACAATATAAACCATTGTATACTGAAACTTGGTTTTTAATATTCAAGAGTTTTAAGTAATCCTCCTGCATTTGTTTTTTTCTTTCTGTAAATTCTTGTTGCATATATAGGTATTAATCTTCTAACTTATTCCACCATGTTTTTTTAAGTAAGAAAATAATTATTATTAAAATAACGATGATTATTAGAAGTGGTAATTTCATCCACAACACTAAATAAATAGGTAATAGTGTTAAACAGAGTTGAGCAATAATACCAAGTACTACATTAAACATATCTAATTTAAAATTAGTATTGGGTTTAAAGGTTGGATCATCATTCATTACTGCCTCTTGTATAGGTTTCCAAAAACCCCATGGTTTTACAGTTTTATAAAAATGCTTTAATGTTTCTATATCAGTTGGAGGGGCAGAGTAAGTACCTACCACACAACCGATAACAGATAATATAAAGATGAAAGGCCAAACATTTAAGAATAAACCATTATATAATTTCAGAAAAAATAAAGCTGAAATAATACCTACTGCCATTCCCCAGAAAAATCCATTTGCATTAAAACGCCACCAATACCATTTGAATAAATTAGCAGCAATATAACCACCGTACAGACCACCAACTATCCATTGTAAAATACTATTAACGTCTTTGGTAAAAAAGCCTAGTAAAACACCAAGTACAACTACTAAAACTCCAACTAAATAATTAGTAGTTATCATTTTTTTATTAGATGCATTGGGGTTAATAAATTTTAGATAGATGTCGTTTACAATGTATGCTTGAGCTGCATTAAGGGTACCCGAAAATGTTCCCATAAATGCACCCAATAAACCTGTTAAGGTTAATCCCAAAATACCTACTGGTAGAAAATTATAAATTGCAGCAGGTAATATTTTTTCAAAATCAATTCCATTAGCTCCAGATAAATTTAGTTTTGAATAATAAAGTAGTGCTAAAACGGTAATGCCAATTATTAAAGAATAACGTATGGGTAATAAAACTATTGAAACAAATCCAGTCATTTTACTAGCTTCCTTTGGTGATTTTGTAGAAAGTACTTTTTGCATGTCATAATTTGGTGCAGGTCCTGCCAAACTTGCAAAAACTCCTTTAAACAACATCATCATGAAGAAAATACCAAATAACCCATATCCATCAGCTTCAATTTTTTTATTCACTTCAGGAATAATATTTTTCCAATCGAGGTTAAGCTTCCAATTGAAAAAAGGGTTCAACCACTCTGATGGAATATTTAATTTTTGGTTGTTTTGATGTAAATGCAACATTGCTATAATTGCAATAGAAATGCAAGCAATAGTCATGATAGAATACTTAATTAAATCGCCTAAAACAATGCTGTGCATACCTCCCATGATAGAGTAAAACATTGCAAAAAGAGTAAAAATTATCCCATAAAAGTGGCCAATAAAATCAGGGCGAACTTCAAAAGGTATATATGGTTGTATTTTTTGCCAAGGAATAAAAATTTCAATGAATTTTCCCAAACCAATAAAGCCATATGCCAAGAAACCCAAGCAAGCGATTAATGCAAAAACAACAACAATATTGTGAGAAGCTTTAACTCCTTTGCCCGTTACACCGAAACGGGTTACCAACCATTCGGCACCTGTGTTTGCATTTGATCTTCTTAACCATTTTGACAAAAACATCATCATGAATACTTGATTAAATACAGGCCACAACCAAGGCAACCAAATACTTTTTAAACCATACACAAAACACAATGTAACCATCCACATTGTTCCGCTAATATCAAACATATCGCTAGCGTCGCTTAATCCTAATAAGTACCATGGCAGTTTTTTGCCTCCCATCAAGTAACTTTCTTGATTAATATTTGCTTTTTTACGCATATATAACCCAATGAAAATCATTGAGGCCAAATAAAGAAATATGATAAAAATATCTATAAAATGTAGCTTCATATGTTTATTGATAAATATTTTTAGATCTTAAATTTTGTTCAAATAATAAGCTAGTGTCAGAATAAAATAATTTAAAATCTGTTGCAGAAATTTGATTTGGGTATGGAGCATAATAATGCATTTTGTTTATTGAAGGCATATACCCTTCGTTTCGCCAAACCAATACATAAGAAAGTTTATTGTGTTGAATTAATGGCAGTAGTGTTTTTGTCCACCAGGTTTTATCTGGAATGGCTTCGTAGCCAGTTTCTGCAATCGCTGCAATTTTTTGTTTTGATACTGCTACATTTTTTAAGATCCCAATTTGACTTTTCATGATTTTTATAAATTCCTCTCGGCTATTCTTGCCTGGAAATTGATAACGATCAAAACTTACAATATCTACTACATCATTACCAGGATATCGATTTAAAAAATCTGATGATGTTGAAAAATCAGCAGCATTATAAACATACAATAAATTATGAATATTTTTTTGTTGAAGATATTTAGTGGTAAATCGCCATAATTTAATAAAATCATGTGACGAACTAACATTTTTACACCACCAAAACCAATTGCCAGTTAATTCGTGGAATGGCCTAAATAAGATTGGAATGGGTGTTCCAGTTTCTGATTTCAGATCTATTAAAAATTCAGCTACTTTATCTAACCAAACAGTATATTTTGTATGATTTGGATTACCAGGCAAAATAGAATGTAGTGACCCATTGGTAGTATCCCAAGCGGATTTTCCTGTTAAAGGGTTTCTTGCATGCCAGCTGATAGTAATTAAACCGCCACGTTTAAATGCGTCTTTGATATATTGTTTCATTAAATCAAAAGGAACACCATCAATATTTTTTGATGAATCCAATTCAATATGAGCAATATCCCAACCATATAATCCAGGAAAATCATTGACTAAAGAATGAATATCACTTCTGTTATTTTCATATTTCCAACCTACACCATAAGCCAAATCATCTTGATGTCCAAAAATGGTAAATGTATTTTTTAATTTAAATAAATTACTAAATAGCTTTTTTGTTAATACGGTAGCATTCTCATCACTACATTTTTGTGCATGTAAAATATTATTTTGTATAACACATACACATAAAAAAAAGAATAAAAAATTTTTCAACTTAGTCATCCGGAATTTTAATATTAAAAATTATAATAACCCAATATCATCAAAAAATACTTCAAAAACTTTCCCACTCCATTCTTTTAGTTCAACACTTGATATGGTTGTAGGATTTCCAAGGCTAGTAAATGGAATTTCATATTGTGTCCATACGCCGGCAGCAGGAAGTGTAATAGAATAAGTTACAGTTGTAACTCCATTTATCATTATCCTTATTTTATACCCTGATGAATTAGTACTGCCAAAAACTGAAAATTTTAATGCAGAATACCCTGTTAAACTAATAGCAGGTGCAGCTTTAGAAAGTCTAAAACCTCCAAAGCCAACTGAATAATTATTTTTCACAGAATTTGTTCCTCGTAAAACATTCGTTGTATTATTTAAAACTGCTACAGAACTATAGGATGTATTTGACCAGCCTGTATTTAAAACATCATCATAAATAATATAACTTAACCCAAATGAAGTAGCAGATTTGGTGGTGCCACTTGGTGTTGTAACAAAAATGTAACCCGATGAAATTCCAATTGGTACTTGTACTACAATTTCTGTTTTAGTAGATGAAACAATAGTGGCGGGAGTAGTGCTAAATAATACACTAGTTACGCCTAAAAAATAATCCCCTGTGATAGTTACTTGTGTGCCAGAGTTGCCCACAATTGGATTAAAATAAGCAATTAAGGGTGGAGGTTGTAAAATTCTGAAATTAAATATTGCTACACCATATTTGGTAGTAACTTTAATTGGGTTATTTACTGGGTCTGGTAATGAGCTTGGTATTTTAACAGTAATGGTAGAGTCATTCGCATAAATCAATGAATCGGATGCAGCAATATTGCTAAATTCAACTTTATAAGTAGTGGCTAAGTTTGTTCCCTTGATAATTACCCAATCGCCATAAATTGCAGATGAAATAGTTATACTTCTATTTGCCAAATCAGTTACAGCATTAATTGTGGGGGGATTAGTATTATCAGTACCATCTGATGCACCTTCTTTTTTACAACCCGAAAAATATTGACTAATTAAAAGCAAAAAACAAATTAAAATTAGTTTGTATTTCATAATGTTTATTTTGATTATCATATAAAATAATTTAATTTACCACCCAGGATTGTTTGCAGTGATTGCAGTATTAGAATTTAATTCGCTTTGTGGTATTGGCAATAATAAATTTCTAGTATTTCTAACTTTAGTTATATTATTTTGACCAGTAGTAATTTTATTCATTACTTGTAAATACACACCCCATCTTAATAAGTCATATCTTCTTACACCTTCAAATACAAATTCTCTAGCTCTTTCAGCTAATACAAAACTTCTAAATTGTTCTTGAGTAAGATTAATTGGAGTTGGTGTTGCTAATGCTCTGCTTCTGATAATATTTAAATTATTGTATGCTTGAGATGTAGGGCCGTCATTAATTTCGTTGTCAGCTTCGGCAACTATTAAAAACATTTCGGCATAACGCATCATAGGAAAGTGTGCATCACTTCTTGAAACAGAGGGATCTGCAACATCTGCATATTTAATAACATAAGCACGATCATCAGTTGTTGCAGTATTATTATAAGTAATTCCATTGACCACTTTATATTTCCATGCTTGCCAAGATGGATAAAATACTTTTGTTCTAGAAGCATTATTCATTTCATAATTATGTACAACACCATCTAAAACCCTTAAATCTGTGGTATCATAATCTCGATAATGATTATTGGTGTACCAAACAGCCCCTCTTCCAAAAGTAGAGTAAGCAGAAAAGTAATTATGTATTTCGTTTACAAAAGTAGAAGCTCCAAGGGCTTGTAATTCCCACATATGTTCTTTTTTATTTCTTCCAGCTTTGCTCCACATTTCTATCCAAGAGGTAAAAAGTTGATACTCTCCACTAGCTATTACTTCTAACGCTTTGTCTCGAGCTAGTGTATAATAAGTTTTAGTATTTATTGAATCTAAGCCAGCTACTATGTTTTTGGTATAAGTATATATACCATTATCTGTGCCTCCTCTTACCAACACATTTCCAGTTGCCGAACCAGAAGCCATAGTTAAATAAGTTTTTGCTAAAAATCCTTTTGCAACCCCTCTTGTTACTCGGCCTAATTCGCCCGATTTTACATTGGTACAGGGAAGTAATTTTGTTTCGGCATTTTTAAAATCTTCAATAATAGCTTCATATACTTTTTTTACACTAGCTCGTGGTATATTAGCGGTAGGGTCTGCAGAAAGTGATTTTAATCTTATTGGTACACCTCCATAAAGTTGTACTAATTGAAAATAAGCCCAACCCCTTAAAAAATATGCTTCTCCTAGAATTCTATTTTTAATTTCAATATCAATATTAGTATTTATTTTTTCTACATTTTCTAATACAGTATTGGCTCTCGAAATAATGGTGTAACAACCAACCCAAGGACCATCAACACCCCAATAACCCTGAGGGTTTCCTGCACCGGTAGTTCCTAAGTACCAATCTGCACCAGATACATGATCATCATCTAACACAGTTAAATTCCACATTGGTTGCAGATATAAATCGTAAGTATAGAAAGCACTATAAACACCGTTAATCGCGACTTTAGCATCTGCTTCATTTTTATAAAAATTTTCTGGCGATAAAAATGAAAAAGGTTGTTCTTCTAATTTTTTTTGACAAGATAAAAAAGTAATGGTTATAATAGTAACAAGAAGAATTTTTATTCCGTTTAATTTATAAAAAATCATAAGGATGGTATTTTAAATGTTTAAATTAAAAATTGCATTTGATATTTAAATTGTAAGTTCTAGCATTAGGATAACCTCCTAAATCAACACCAAACAATGCAGGGTTATCGCCATAACTATTTATTTCTGGATCAAAACCAGTATACTTTGTAAATGTGAATAAATTATTTGCTCCAACAGAAACTCTAATATTGCTGATACCATTTATAATATTATTAGGCAAGTTGTATCCGAGATTAATATTTTTAATTCTAACAAAACTGCCATCTTCAATAAATCGTCTTGTAAATGGAAGTGTTCTCCAAAACTGTCTGATAATTTTAGGCCCTAATGCATTGCTATTATCTTTACCTTCAGCCCAAGCACCCTCATACATTGCTAGAGTAATATTTTTTGATGTGCCTAAATTACCATTCCAAGCCGAATTCATATTTACAATATCATTTCCTTGCACACCATTAATAAAAATACTGATGTCGAAATTTTTATACTTAAAATTATTGGTAAACCCAAAAGTATAGTCGGGGTTTACATCTCCAATAATGGTTCTATCGCTTACTGAAATTGAAGTAGGATCGTTATCTAAATTTTTATATTTTATTTCTCCAACCATTCTTCTAATAATATTAGAAGGTTGATTATAATACAACATTGAATTTCTTACTTCTGCTTCATTATCAAAATATCCATCTTCAACATAACCATATAAAGCACCAATAGGCTGCCCGGCTACTTGTATAAAAGGAGCATCTCTAGTTGAAATATTACTAGCAAATTGTTCTTTTAAATCTCCACCTAAACTTAAAATTTTGTTTCTATTCCATGCAATATTGGCATTGGTTTTCCATTGAAAATTTTTGGTATTTATTACCAAGGCATCAACCGATATTTCAATACCTTTATTTTCTACTGAACCTGAGTTGCGAAGTTGACGCTGAAAGCCAGTAGAAGCAGGAGTTGTAATAAATTGCAATAAATCATTTGTTTGTTTCAAATAGGCATCGAAATGTGCATTTAATTTGCCTCCAAAAAATCCAATATCTAACCCTGCATTATAAGCATTGGTAGTTTCCCATTTTAAATTGGGATTTGCAGGGCCTGCATTAATATCATCTGCTAATCCGGTTTGTATAACGCCATTAAAAGTATAATTATAAACAGCCAATTTTGATAATGAAGCGTAAGAACCTATGCCTTGGTTACCTGTTTGTCCGAAACTAAAACGCAATGTAAATTCACTGATAGGTTTAATTGATTTAAAAAAGTTTTCCTTATGCATTTTCCAAGCAATACCCGCTGAAGAAAAATCAGACCATTTATTATTTTTTCCAAATTTACTAGAGCCATCTTTTCTATGCGATAATGAAATGGCATATTTATCATTGAAGCTATAATTAAATCTTGCTAAAAATGAGATTAATGTTGATTGATATTTATTGGTAATAATAGGCAAAACTTGTTCTGCAGATTGCATGTTTTCGTTTTGCAATACATCATTTGGAAAAGTTTTTGCCTCAGATCTTTTAGATTGACCAGTATTTTGTTCATAGGTTGATGCAGCCGTTAATGTTAAAGCATGTTTTTTAATTTTTTTATTGTAAGTAAGAATGCTTTCAGAAATAATGCTAGACCAACTATTATCAGATTTTAATCCCCACCCTTTCGATGCAAAACCCTCATAGACGGTTCTTGGATAATATTGATCTCTGATACTAGACCCATAATTAAAACCAATATTTTGTTTGAATTTAAAATTTTTATTGAAGGTAATTTCCATGAAGCTTGAAGAGAAAATATTGACACCTGTTACTTTATTTAAAACACTATTTACATAAATAAACGGATTTGTTATAAAGTCATCGCCAATACCATCATAATCTTCTATGATGCGAGTAGTGCTAGGAAATGTAAGAGCCGATCTGATTACTCCTGCACTTGCAGCATCCGATTTGTCAGTACCTGTTTTTACACCATTTGTTACAGTATTTGAAATAGAATTACTAGTTCCAAATTTAAAAGTTTTACCTACCTGCCTGTTCAAATTAAAACCTAAGCCGATTTTTTTATAGCCAGAATTTTGAATTGTACCAGCTTGATTAATGTGACTAAGTGTTAAATTATGACTTCCAGCTTCTGACGCTCCTGATATATTTAAGCTGTATTGTTGTGTTATACCGCTTTGAAAAATTTGATTTTGCCAATTATTATCATCGTTCTCGAAAAATGCAGGATTTGGAAACAACAAACTGTAACTCGTTCCATCATATTTATTTGCATTACTGTAAGCTAAATTTTGAAAATTAGCATATTCAAATGCATTTAATACTCTTATTTTTTTTGAAACTTCTGCAATACCTGTAGTAACATTCAGTTCAACTTTATCTTTTCCAATTTTCCCCTTTTTCGTAGTTATTAAAATGACTCCATTGGCACCCCTTGAACCATAAATTGAAGTGGCAGATGCATCTTTTAAAACATCTATTGATTCTATGTCGTTAGGATTAATAAATGCCATTGCATTTAAGGTTTGTTTTTCATCGCCACCCAAAGATTCTGGGGTTGTACCACTACTATTATTATTAAATGGTACCCCATCAATTACATAAAGTGGTTCTGTACCTCCTAAAAATGAATTAGAACCTCTCACTCTAATACTTAAGCCTGCACCAGGTGCTCCATCATTTTGTGTAACATTTACCCCTGCTAGCTTTCCTTGAATTGCCTGTAAAATATTGGTAGGATTTTCTCTTATTAATTCTTCTCTTGTTATGCGTTGTATTGCACCCGTAACATCCCCCTTTTTTATACTGCCATAGCCAATAACAACAACATCAGATAGATTATTTATATTAGATTCTAATATAAAATTAACTACTAAATTTTTTGAGATACGAGATTCTACACTTTGCATTCCAATATACGAAGCAACAATTGTAGTAGCATTTGTAGGAACATCAATGCTATAATTGCCTTTATCGTTACTGAGTGTTTTAAGCTTTGTATTTTTAATTTCGATAGTGGCACCACTTAATATCTTTCCTTTTTCATCTGTTACATTTCCAGTAACTTTTTTGGTTTGACCGAAACTAAAATTAATTGAGAATAGCAATAGCAGTATCCAAATAAAAATTTGTTTTCTCATAAGGCAAATTATTTACCCAAATGTATTGCTAGTTAAGTATAGTATATAATACTATTTTATCTTTTAATTGTATTTTTTTACATCCCAATTCAGTTATTATTGATTCAAAACTATACAATGCTATTAAATAAATATAGATTTTTATAAGCGAAATGCACTAATTTTACGAAAATAGTTACTGATATTATTTTAGCAACTCATGCAACAAAACCTACTGAAAGAAATAACTCCTTTAACAATTAATGATTGCTTTACCGTATTTTCTAGAACTAAAAAAGAATTCAACTTCCCTTTACATTTTCATGAAGAATATGAATTAAACTTAATTATCAATGCAAAAGGCGCTAAAAGAATTATTGGTGATCACATGAGTGAAATTAACGACATAGAACTAGTATTAATTGGCCCCAATTTGCCCCATTGTTGGAAAACTTTTAATTGCAAAAGCAAAAAAATTATTGAAATAACCATACAGTTTCACAAAGATTTAATAGATGAAAAATTTTTAAGAAGAAATCAAACTCATTTCATCAAAGAAATGTTTCACAAAGCAAATAAAGGAGTTTTATTTTCAAGATCAATCAGCCAACTAATTATTAAAAGATTAAAAGAAATTGCACAGAAAAAAGGATTTGATTCGGTACTTGAGTTGCTTTCAATTTTAAACGATTTATCCAAATCTAAAAATATGAAAGTATTGTCTGTAGCCAATTACAGCAATTCAGTTACGTCTTATAACAGTAGAAGAATTGAAAAAGTAATTGAATTCTTAAACACTCAGTACGATAAAAAAATAACACTTAAAGATGCAGCAAAAATTGCTAATATGAGCGAAGTTTCTTTTAGCAGATTTTTTAAGGCTAATACCGGGATTAGTTTTATTGATAACTTAATTGATATCAGATTAGGTCATGCATCAAGGTTGTTAATAGATACCAATTATAGTATTAACGAGATTGCCTATAGTTGTGGATTTAACAATATTTCTAATTTCAATAGACTATTTAAAAAGAAAAAAAATTACGCGCCAAAAAAATTCAGAGAAGATTATACAAATGAAAGCAGAGTATTTATTTAATTTAAAAATTATGAAAATAATGGCAAAAAAAACAGTGGCAATTTTATTTTACCTATTAATCTTTTTTAGTAGTAACGCGCAGCCGTTTTTAAATGAAATAAATGCATTTAAAAAAGCAGATAGTTCACAAATAATACCCAATCGTCCAATTTTATTTATTGGAAGTTCTAGTTTTACTAACTGGAAGGATATAAAAAATTATTTTCCTGATTTTCAAATTGTAAATCGTGGTTTTGGTGGTTCATCGCTTCCTCATCTAATTATGTATGCAGAGGATATTATTTTTAAATACAACCCAAAACAAATTATGATTTATTGTGGTGAAAATGATTTATCGGGTGGCCCACAAATTACATCAGATATAATTCTTAACAGATTTACTGAACTATTTACTCTGATAAGAAACAAATTACCAAAAGTTCCGATCGCATACATCTCAATGAAACCAAGCCCAAGCCGCGAAAAACTATTAACTACAATGCAAGAAGGAAACGAAAAAATTAAAGCATTTATTGCTAAGCAAAAGAAAGCAGTATTTATTGATGTTTATCATGCTATGTTAAATGAAGATGGCACTATTATGTCTGATATTTTTTTGTCTGACAAACTACATATGAATAAAAAGGGGTATGAAATATGGCAAAAAATAATAGCGCCTTATTTAAAAAAATAACTAATGAAAAAAATATTTTGTTTACTTTTTTGTTTCCTATCTATAGTTGTATTTGGCCAATTGAGATTACCAAATATCATTGCCGATAATATGGTACTTCAACAAAAAAAAACAAACAAAATTTGGGGTTGGTGTAATCCTAAAGAAAAAATTACCGTTAACTTTTACCATAAAAATTATCAAACAATTTCTAATGATGAAGGAGAATGGGCGCTTTACTTATCGGCATTACCTGCGGGTGTTACCAGTAACTTAATTGTGTCTACTTCAACGGAAAAAATAATTTGTAAAAATGTGGTATTAGGTGAAGTGTGGTTATGTGGCGGACAAAGCAATATGGAATGGAAAATGGGCGGACTTCAAAATGTTTATGCCGATGAATTAAAAATTGCCAGCAATAATCAAATACGATTTGTAGTAGCAGATAGATCTATTTCAACATCACCAAAAGATAACATCACAATAGAAAAAAATTGGAGTACAATTACACCATATTCAATAGGTCACTGCTCGGCAGTTGCTTATTGGTTTGCTAAAAAAATGCAAACAAATTTACAGGTACCAATTGGATTAGTAATAAGTAACTGGGGAGCAACAGGGGCAGAATCGTGGATAAGTCAAACAGGATTAAAAAAATTTCCAAACTACATAAATACCAAAAAAAAAGAAGATACTTCCACTAACCAAATCAATAAAAACACACCTTCTGTTCTATTTAATGCAATGATTGCTCCGCTAATCAATTTATCTATAAAAGGCGTAATATGGTATCAGGGTGAATCCAATACAGATAGACCTATAGAGTATAAAACATTATTTCCTAGTTTAATTAATGACTGGAGAAGTCATTGGAAAAATGGTGATTTCCCTTTTTTATTTGTACAACTTTCTTCGTATGGTAAAATAACCGAATCACCTTGCGAAAGTAATTGGTCTTTAGTAAGAGAAGCACAAAGTAAAGCTCTAACTTTAAACAATACTGCAATGGCAGTTACAATTGACCTTGGCGAACCTGACAACATTCATCCTTTCAAAAAAAAAGAAATTGGCGAAAGGCTTGCTAATTGCGCCCTAGAGAAAGTGTATCATTTAGTGAAAAGTGAATCTAGTGGGCCAACTATATATAAACATACCATACAAAAAAATAAAATTATATTACAATTTAATAATGCCAAGAATGGCTTAGTCATATTCGGAACAAAGCTTACACATATTGCAATTGCTGCTAATGATAAAAAATTTTTTTGGGCGGAAGCTACTATCAAACATAACCGTATAATTGTACAAAGTAAAAATGTGCTTAATCCAGTAGCTGTTAGATATGCTTGGTCAGATTGCCCAATTAGTGCAAATTTATTTAATACTAATGGGTTGCCTGCATCACCTTTTAGAACCGATAGTTGGTAAAGTGAAATTGTATAAAAACTAAATAATTATTTTACAAGCACCATCCACTTACTTTCCAATACAGAATATTAAAACCCTTACTGGAAAAGGTTTTTAGAGATGAGGTACAAATGGGATACATGGATAGAAAATAAGGAATCATAAAAAATCATCTAGAAATAACAAGGGCAAAAAATACGCCCGTTTGATAAACGAGGGCAATTTTTTAGTATTTTTACCCTCGTATTAAAAACGAGTGTAAAAATAACCTTTGTAATGATGAAAAATTTTGACTGTAAAAAACCATACAATAATCTGCCGCCACTTCCTCCCAAAGCAGATATTGAAACAAAAAAAATTCTAAAAAAAACCATTTCAGCGGGCAGAGCTTTGGCAAAACTAAATGGAACATTACAGAATCTACCCAACCCTACTTTATTCATAGATACCATTTATTTACAAGAAGCAAAGGCTAGCTCTGAAATTGAAAATATCATTACTACCAATGATGAACTATACAAATCATTAGTTGCTGATAAAAAAACAGAACATGCTCCAACAAAAGAGGTATTAAGTTACAAAGAAGCTCTTTGGTTAGGTTTAGAACAAATTAAGAAAAAGCCATTCATCAATACCAATTTATGCATAAAAATTGTTCAATGCATAAAAGAAAATAATGCTTCTATTCGCACAATCCCAGGCACTACTTTAAGCAATAGCAAAGGCGAAATAATTTATACTCCTCCAAGTGGCGAAATGATCATCCGTGATAAATTAGCAAATCTGGAAAAATTCATCAATGAAGAAGACAAAATCGACCCTCTCATAAAAATGGCATTATTGCATTATCAATTTGAAGCAATACACCCTTTTGCCGATGGAAATGGAAGAACTGGACGGATTTTACTATTGCTATATCTCAAATTATCGGGATTATTGGATACTCCAGCTATCTACCTAAGTGATTACATTATCAAACACAAAGTAGAGTATTATAAACGACTAAAAGCCGTGACAGAAAATGATGAATGGGAGGCCTATATTCTCTATATGCTGGATATGATTGAAGTAACGTCAATAAATGGATTGAATCGATTAAAACAAATTATCACAACCATTGAAAAAACTGCTGAACAAATCAAAAATAAACTTCCAAAAATTTATTCAAAAGATTTGATTGATATTTTATTCAGATTACCATATACAAAACGACAACATTTGATAGATGAAAATATTGGGAATCCTAAAACAGTTGGCAACTACCTTCAGAAATTAGAAGAAAATGGTTTCCTAAAATCCGTGAAAGTAGGGAAAGAAAAATTATATTTAAACCAACAATTATTAAAAATATTAGAAAGCAAATAGTTTAATATTTATTTATATTTTAATTGTTTATACTATTTTCCGATACAAAACTTACTAAAAATATAATCTAACTGATCTTCATTTGTAATTTCCCCAGTAATCTCACCAAGAAAATGTAAAGCCTGACGTATATCTAATGCAATTAAATCACTTGCAATATTGTTACTTAAACCTTGTTCTATTTCAAGCAACGAAACAGCTAATTTTTGTAAAGCTTCATAATGCCTTGCATTGGTAATTATAGTTGCTTCTTGGTTAATATTGCCTTGTACAGCTTCGGCAAAAAGATGTTGTTTCACTTTATTTACAGCCCTGTTTTCTTTGGCTGAAATAAATAAAATATCAGAAACGTTTAGATACTTTTTATGAAATAAATTGTCTTCCTCATCTACTTTATTGCCAACTAAAATATATTTTAATTGCTTCGATTCAAATTCATTTATAGCAGTCATCAAATCTTCTGAAGAAGTGGTATTTACATCAAATAAATACAATACAATATCAGCTTTAGCCATTGTATCATAACTTCTTTGTACGCCAATACTTTCAATTACATCATCCGTTTGATTTCTAATTCCGGCAGTATCAATCAATCTGAATAAAATGCCATCAATATTCAAAACCTCTTCAATAGTATCTCTTGTAGTACCAGCAATCTCGCTTACAATTGCTCTGTTTTCATTGAGTAAAGTATTCAGCAAAGTTGATTTTCCTGCATTCGGTTTTCCAATGATTGCAACTTGAACACCATTTTTAATCACATTGCCTAAGCTGAAAGATTGTAATAATATTGCTGTTGTACCTTGTAATTTCTGAATCAATTCATTCAATTGTTTTCTATCCGCAAACGCAACGTCTTCCTCGCTGAAATCAAGTTCTAATTCAATCAATGCAGAGAATTTTATCAACTCTTCTCTAAGTACACTCAGAATATTAGAAAACCCCCCACGGATATTTTGCAAAGCAGCATTCCTGCTGGCTTCTGTGTTACTTGCTATTAAATCTGCTACGGCTTCAGCTTGAGTTAAATCTAACTTTCCATTTAAAAAAGCACGTTGTGTAAATTCACCTGGCTTTGCTATTCTGCAACCATTTTGTATAATAGTTTGCAATATTTTTTCTTGAATAAACGGCGAACCATGACAACTGATTTCTACAACATCTTCTCCGGTATATGATTTGGGATTTTTGTATAATGCAACCACAACTTCATCTAGTACTTCTATATTGGATTTTAAAAACCCAACATGCAAAGTATGTGTAGCTTGTTGTAATAAATTTTTTGAAGGAAACAATTCATTTACAATTATAATAGCATTTTTACCGCTCAATCTGATCACACCTATGGCCCCAATCCCCGGAGGTGTAGCCAATGCTACAATCGTATCTTCCCAACCCATTAATTTAGCCATAAATAATCTTTGAAGCGAAAATAAAGTAAAGCAAAGGGCTATAAATCAAAATGCCCTGCAATTATTTTGCAAGGCATTTTTCAATATTGAAAAAATATTATTCTTCCGCAACTTGGAATGTAATACTTTGTCTATGTCTGTAAATTACATTTCTACCATTTTGTACGGCTGGCTTCCAAGCCGGACCTTTTTTAAGTACTCTGATAGCTTCTTCTTTAGTGCCATAACCCGGGTCATTTTCAGCAGTTACTTCACTAATATTTCCAGATTTGTCAACAATGAAATTCAAGTACACTGTATATTTTCCGGCAGGTGCACCATTATCAATTGGTGTATTGCTGTTTAAATTACGTTCTAAGTATTTCATCCATGCTGCACTACCACCAGGGAATTCAGCGGTAATTTGAACTGAAGTAAATACTTTGTTATAATCTTCTTCAGGTGGTGCTTCTACCTTACCTGTACCTGTAGGTTCTACAGGAGTTACAATACCTTCATCTTTGATACCTTCCTGGTTTTTTGTACCAATCGCTGCTTCTTCCAATTTCTCAACTTCAGGTGGCTTTTCATCTTCTTTTACTTCCTCATCTTTTACAATTTTTGGAGGTGTAAATTTTGCCATTTCCACCTTAGGTGGTTCTTGTTTTGGTGGCGGAGGAGGTGGTGGTGGTTCAGGCTTTTTTTCCTCTTGTTTCATATTTTCAAGAGAAACATCTTGCACCATTATTTGAGCTGCTTTCTTTTTTGTAGAATTAGCTATAAATGAACCAACAACAAATAACAAACATACAGCAAAAGTAATAATCAAAGCTCTTGTGATACGTGTATTGTATGTTTTCCTCAATTCATACGCACCATATTCTTTATTCCTTCCTTCGAAGATGATATCAAGAATATCGGCAGTTAAAATTTTATTTATTTCCATGATTTCTGTGATTTTGTAATAAGATGCTACTTAGCATATTCTTCATAAATAATACATGCAATTATTTTACAGCAGATGCTTCAGTTGCCTTGATTAATTGAACTTCAACATCTGAAATATCTACCAATGCATAACGTTTTACTACATTAATAGCCATTTCATCTAAAATATCTACTACATTTTTATATTCACAATCATCACTTGGTTTTATTACTACAACAAAATCTTCGGGATTGGTAGTTGACTTCTTTTTCAAAATCGCTGTTCTAATTCCATCCTCCCCACTCCCAAAATTGGCAGATTTAAAATTTGTAGAGGCATTGGAATTATCCAATATTCCTTCGTAATAAAATACGTGATTGTCTTTCCCTAATAATATGGTGAAAGCACCACTTTCCTTAGCCTTATTTTGTTCCTCGGGTTTATCGGTATCTTTAGGTAGATAAAGATTCAATGCCGTAGGTTGGCTCATGGTTGTTGTAAAAATAAAAAATGTGATTAGTAAAAAGCCTAAATCTACCATTGGAGTAAGATCTACTCTTGTTGATAATTTCTTGGCTTTCTTGACGCCGGGACCCTTTTTATGGCCACCACCGCCCGATGTATCCATTTCTGCCATAGCTTACAAATTTTAATTTTATTTGAAAATACTTTTTCTATTTACTCTTTTCTCCACTCATTTGTTTTTTGTACAATTCAGTACCTGCCGGAGCACTTTCCGGATTGGTTACCATTTGAAATTTCAAAAGATCATTCTTTTTTAAAGCTGCTACTACATTTTTAAATGCAGGATATTTTGAACTATTGTCGCCTTTCAGCAATAAGTTCATTTTTTGTCCATTGTACGCAGTTTTAACCAATCTAAACCATTCTACCATTTCATTATTAACGCTGTCTTTACAAGGAATTCCGGGTAAAGCTGCGCCTTTTCTTTGATCTTCAGGTATTGCAAGAAATTGTGATAATTGACTGAATGGAGCACCAATGAAACCTGCTTTTTTAAAAGCATTTACATTAAGGCCGAGATTTCTTGTATTATTCAGTGATTCTGCAATGAATGCTTTTTTTGTTTCATCATCCATTGAAAAAAATACTTTACCATCTTTATCTATAGTAACCAAAACAAAATCTTTTTCAGGGGCAGGTTTAGACGATACTGAGTTTGGTGTAACTACAGTAATCGCTTCTGCCGGTTTGAATTTTGTGGTTAAAATAAAAAACGAAAGCAGTAAGAAGGCTACGTCACACATAGCCGTCATATCTATATTGGTACTTTTCCGGGCAATCTTAGGTCTTCCCATTGTTTAATTTTTTTTTCGTTTCACAAACAGAGATGCACAATTTTGCTTAATCCACACACAAATAATTTATTATTTGTAGTTAGCAGCAAAGCTTTGTGTTAATGTGAAACCAGACTCATCAATTCCGTGAGTTACAGAATCAATTTTAGTGGTAAACATGTTATAAAAAATAATGGCTATTGCAGATGTACCAATACCTAATGCGGTATTAAACAATGCTTCAGAAATACCTTTTGATAATTCTTTTGCAGCTTCACCACCACCTTCATCTCCTAGTGCAGAGAATGATTTAATCATACCTAATACTGTTCCCAACAAACCTAATAAAGTTGCTACAGATGCAATTGTAGATAAGAACACTAAATTCTTTTCTAACATTGGCAATTCTAATGCAGTAGTTTCTTCAACAGATTTCTGAATATTCATTACTTTCTGGTCGGTAGAAAGTTCTGTATTGGTTATCATTTCTTTGTATGTACGTAACCCAGATTTCATAACATTCCCAACACTTCCTTGTTGCTTATCGCACTCAGCAATTGCCTTATCGATTTCTTTATTTGCAAGATGGTATTGGATTTTACGGATAAACTCTCCAATGTTGCCTGCACCAGCAGCACGTTTTACTGTTAAAAATCTTTCAATTACAAAAGTTAAAACAGTTAAAAAACAACCAATTAAAATTGGTACAATAATTCCACCTTCATACATTTTAGCGAAACCAGCTGTAGGCTTAAGACCTTTATGTTGTGGCCAAAAGAAACTTGTAGTATCAGGCTGGGTAAAGTTGCTTGGAGAACCTAGCACAAATCTCCAAATGATGTAACCTAAAATAACGCAGGATAAAGGTGCAATCCATGAAATTGAATTACTACTCTTTTGATGTTGAACTGTTGTGTTTGCTTTTACAGCACTTGCAGTTGGTTTAACGTCAGCCATGATTGAATTGATTTTTAGTTTTTGAAATTACTTTTTGTGTATGATTAAATATTTCGCAATTCTACATAAAAAAAATAATAAAATATGCAACTTGTGATAAATAGATTTTTTATTTATTTATTTCTATTTGTTGGTAAACAATTTTAATTAATTTTTCTAGTAGTAATTTTTGAGCATGTAAGATAAATGCAAATACAATTACGAACAAAATTTTAGAAAAAAAATAATCCTCAATTAACAATTATTTTTTGCCGTTTGTATAATAATCTTTGAATTTTTATACTTAGAATAAGTAAGCTACTTATCTTTAGAAAATTAATCAATCCTTATTAACTAATATGAAAAGAATTTTTTTTGCTGCTACTTTGTTAGCAAGCTCAATGGCTTTTGCACAAAACAGGCCTTCACCAGTTATTGATAGAACTGCTTCTGGCACAACACCTCCTTCGGGAAGTGGTTTTGGCGCAGCTGTAAAAACAGGTCCAAAGCCTTACAAAGAAGTCATCACCGAAAAAGCAGTAAGTAAAAAAGGATTATTTACTGTTCATAAAGTTGAAGACAAATTTTATTTTGAGATTCCTGATTCATTAATGAATTATGAAATCATGGCTGTAACCCGTTACAGTAAAGTACCCGGTGGTGCAGGTATTTATGGTGGCGAAATTGCCAACAGACAAACTTTGAAATTTGAAAAAGGTCCAAACAATACTGTTTTTATCAGAACAATTACATTAATCAGTTCAGCAGATTCTACACAGGAAATTTATAAAGCAGTAAACAATTCTTATGTAAATACAATTGCTGCCGCATTTGATATCAAAGCATTTGGTAAGGATTCTACCAGTACGATTCTTGATGTGACAGATTTTTTCAAAGGTGATAACCAAATTGTAAGTATTAACCCAAACATCAAAAGAAGATTTAATCTTAGCATGTTGGCAAGTGACAGAAGTTTTGTACAAACCATCAAAACTTTTCCAACTAACACAGAAGTAAAAACTGTTAAAACATTTAATACTACTCCGGCATCACCAAGCCCATTTGGTGGTGGTCAGGCAGGTGCTAATTTCCCAGCAGCAAGTGATGCAGGTGCAATCACTTTAGAAATGAATACTTCATTTATTGTATTGCCTAAAAAACCAATGGCACAAAGACTTTGGGATAAAAGAGTTGGTTTTTTTCAAGATGATTTTGTAGTGTTTGGCGATAACCAACAACGTGTAGAAAATAAAAATTTTGCAGTTCGCTGGAGACTAGAACCCAAACCCGCCGATATGGACAAATGGAAACGTGGCGAATTGGTTGACCCTATAAAACCTATTGTTTATTATATTGACCCAGCTACTCCTCGCAAGTGGAGAACCTATTTGATTGCAGGTGTAAATGATTGGCAAAAATCATTTGAAAAAGCCGGTTTCAAAAATGCTATCATGGCAAAAGAGTGGCCTGAAAATGATACTACAATGAGTTTGGAAGATGCAAGATATTCTGTAATAAGATACTTCGCTTCTGATATTGAAAATGCATACGGACCAAATGTTCATGACCCTCGTAGCGGTGAAATTTTAGAGAGCCATATTGGTTGGTATCACAATGTAATGAAATTGGTACACGATTGGTTTATGATTCAGACTGCAGCTGTAAATCCGCGTGCAAGAAAAATGAAATTTGATGATGATTTGATGGGACAATTAATACGTTTCGTTTCATCTCATGAAGTTGGACATACTTTAGGCTTAATGCACAATATGGGTAACAGCAGCAAAACTCCGGTTGAAAAATTAAGAGATAAAGCATGGGTAGAAGCCAATGGTCATACAGGTTCTATCATGGATTATGCTCGTTTTAACTATGTTGCACAACCTGAAGATAATATTGCTGAAAAAGGATTATTTCCTCGCATTGGCGATTACGATGATTGGGCTATCAGATGGGGTTATGGATATATTGCAGGAACAACCGATGAAGAACAAAACGTTGCAAGTGATAAATTGATTGTTGATGCTTTAAAAGAAAATCCTCGCAGATGGTTTGGTACTTATGAATTTGGCAATGCTACAGACCCTCGTACACAAAGTGAAGATTTGAGTGATAATGCAATGAAAGCAAGTGAATATGGTATTAAAAACTTGAAGCGAATTATTGTTGGATTACCTGAGTGGACAAAAGAAGAAGGCGATAATACATATACTAATTTGGAAGAAATTTATTTGCAATTGGTTGGTCAATTCAACAGATATGTAAACCATGTATTGCGTAATGTTGGCGGCAATTACGAAACATACAAAAGTTCAACGCAAGAAGGTGCAGTTTTTGAAGCTGTAAACAAAGCAACACAAAAAGAAGCATTTGGTTTCTTAACGAATAATGTTTTACAAACACCTACCTGGTTATTGGATAAAAATATTTTGAATAAAATAAACAATCCAATTGCAAATGAAAGAGTTCAAAGCATACAAACTAATACCCTTAATGGCATGTTAGATGGTGCGAGATTATATAGAATGATATTAAGTGCAAGCCGTTTTGGCGCTGCTAATGTGTATACTTTTGATGAACTTTTGGAAGATACAAAAAAAGCAGTTTGGAGTGAATTAGGTACCAACAAACCATTTGATGTTTACAGAAGAAATTTACAAAAAGCACACACAGAAAAATTGATTGGTTTACTTAGCCCAAGTACTACAACCATTACTATGGGTAACAATACCATTACAATTGGTGCAGATACTAAAAACACCGATGTAACTTCTTATGTAAAAGGTCAATTAAAAGCTCTACAAACTGAATTGAATGCAGCTGCTTTAACCAATACAGATAAAATGACTAAGTATCACTTACAAGATGTAAGTGACAGAATAAAAAAAGCATTAGATCCAAAATAAATAATTGCGTTTTAACTCAAAAAGCCAATGCAATTGCATTGGCTTTTTTTTGCCTATACCATATCAATTTTATGTACTAACTTCATAAAAAATACCCATGCATAAAATCCTAATTATCTGTTTGCTTTTTGTTTCTATTGCTTCTTTTGGACAAAAGAAAAAAATATGGGGATTTGTTTTAGATAGCACATCTAAAGAGCCTATTGAGAACGCAAGTATTACAAACATTGATAAAAAGATTACTTCTGTAAGCAATGCCAAAGGAAGATTCAGCATTGAAGTAAGTACCAATCAAATATTATCAGTAGCATCTATCAGTCATCACTTTGATACATTATTACTTACTGATAAATTAATGCAACAAGATACTTTGATTGTTTATTTAAAATCAATTTCAAAGAATTTAAAAGAAGTTACAGTAACAGCGATTTTAAACCGCTATAAAGAAGATAGCGCTGCTAGAAGAAAAGAATTTTTAGAAGATATTGGCAGCAATAAAATACCAACCCTTTCCAAAGCAAATAGTGGTGCAGGTATTGGCATTAATCTCGACCGTTTTAGTAAGAGAGAAAAAAATAAAAGAAGGGCTTTTGATTTATATGAAATGTTGGAACAAGAAGAATACATTAACTATCGTTTCAATAAATATTTGGTGAGTAGATATACAACAATGCAAGATGATGAGCTATCCAATTTCATGCAATTACATCGTCCAACCTATCAATGGCTTCGCAAACACATTTCAGATGAAGACATGAAATATTACATCAACGAACAACTGAAAATTTATTTTAAGAGAAAATAAAACCGTTTATTTTATTCATGTCTCAATGCTACAATAGGGCTTAATCTTGAAGCTTTAATTGCAGGATATAAACCTGCTGCTAATCCTACTACAGAACAAATTACAATGCCTATAAATACCCAATTCCATGGGATTACAAAGCCTGCATTTAAAAAAGAAGCAAATGCATTTCCTACAATGATGCCAAGAATAATTCCAAAAAAGGCACCCAACAAACTGATGATAACACTTTCAAATAAAAACTGCTGACGTACATTTTTACTTTTGCCGCCAATTGCTTTTATTAGCCCAACTTCTCTTGTTCTTTCATTTACTGCAACCAACATAATATTCATTAAACCAATTGCTGCACCAATTAATGTGATTAGTCCTATAGCACCGGCACTTCCTGCGATACTGCTTAAAAAGCCAATAAACAACTCAGCTACTTTATCACTTTTTTCAATTACAAAATTATCTACATCTACCGGCTGTAGCTTTCTAACGGCACGAAATACGCTTGTAGCTTCACTTGTAGCGGCATCCATTTCTAATACATTGTTTACTTTAATACCTATTAAAAAACTAGTCGAAGCGGTATTAAGTCTTGAAGCATTGATATAACTTGTTACAACAATATCATCCTGACGCAAAAAAGAACTTGATCCTTTTTTCTTCAACAACCCAATTACTCTATAGGGCATACCACTCACACGTATTACCTGATCAATAGACTTTTCAGGATGATCGCCAAATAATTTTTGAGCCGTATTACTTCCAATTAAACAAACATTTCTACCACTGTTGATATCTAAACTGTTTAGATTTCTTCCTTGTGAAATGGTAAATCCATTTACTTCTAAATAGTTTTCATCGCCTCCAAAAATGGTGGTAACAGGATTCGTTTTTTTGTTTCCAAAGCTGCAATCTATCCCTCCACCACCTCTTCTGTAAATACTTACTAATGAAGGATAATTAAAATTTGCTTTGAAATATTCAGCATCTTCTTTTCGGATAATTTTATTGAGATTGGATTTTTTTTCAGTTCCTCGGCGGGTAGTTTTTACAACATTTTTTCTACCCCCAAATCTGATATTTCCTTCCTGATAACGGATACTGAATGCATTAGCGCCCATGCTGCTGAAACTATCTTTCAGGCTTTGATTCATTGCTTCAATAGCTGTAATAATACCTATCAATGCCATGATACCAAAAGCAATAATGGCTATAGTTATACTGGCTCGAAGCTTGTTACTTTTTACAGTTCTGAAAGCTAATTGAAATGAATCTGTAATGGTCATAGAAATAGAAGTTCATCAAGTGATACTATAAAGATAAATGAGATTATTGTATGAAATAAGAAAATGTGATGAACAGGTTGATAGAATAAAATAATTCTAACAATGATCTTGAAAGCAGACTATTTATTAATTAAGAATTTTATACTTAAAAATAAAATAATCCCAACAACGCATCGGGCATAACTCCAAATAAAATAATTAAGAATGCCAATAACAATAATGCAAATTTAAAACTAGGAGTAATTTTTGTTGTAGCTGCATTACCCTCTTTGAAATACATAGCTTGTATTACTTTGAAATAATAATACAAACTTACTGCTGCAAATAACACACCAATAATTACCAGATAAATTGCTGCATTGCCACCGGTTCTAATTACGGAAGCCAACATAAAATACTTTGCGAAGAAGCCTGCTGTTAAAGGGATTCCGGCTAATGAAAACAAAAAAATTGTTTGCGTGGCTGCTAATAAAGGCTGTGATTTTGCCAATCCGTTGTATCCATCTAATGAGTGATCTTCCATCTTAATTAAAATGGCAAAAGTTCCAATAGTAGCCAATGAATAAGCAGTGGTGTACAGTAAAATACCATCTCTTGCAATCTCATTTCTACTATACAATGCAAACAACATAAAACCTGCTTGTGCAATACTTGAATAAGCCAACATCCGCTTTACACTTTGTTGAAATACTGCGGTAATATTTCCAACTAATAATGTTGCGATGATTACAATCACTAAAAGTATATTCCACAATTTTCCTAACTCTTCTGACTTATTTGCAAACAATGTAATTAAAGCAATAAAACCTGCAGATTTTACAATAGTTGCCATGAAAGAAGTAAATACACTTGGTGCCCCGTCATATACATCGGGTGTCCAGAAATGAAATGGTGCGGCACTTACTTTAAACAACATAGAAACAAATACAAACATCAATCCAATTACCTCTAAAATAGGCACTTTCATTAATGTTATACTTGTATTATTTACTATTGATTCAATACCAAAACTTCCGCTTGATCCATATAATAATGCAATACCCATCAACATAATTCCAGTTGAAAAAGCACCCATTAAAAAATATTTCAAAGCAGCTTCATTACTATGTAAATTTTTCTTGTCAGAGCCTGTAAGAATATATAAAGGAATAGTCATGATTTCTATTCCCAAAAACAACATCAATAAATTATTATAACTTGAAAGTATTGTTACACCACAAAGCACAAAAAAGATTAAAGCAAAATATTCAGCACCATAGCTACCCACTTTTACAATATCGTCTCCACTAACAAATACGTACAACAATGTGGCAGTAATAGCAATGGTATTAAAGAAATAACCATACTTACCAAATGAAAACATTTGCTTGGTATCAATTTTGATAGAATACCATTCGTAATGATTGGCAAGATTGGCAACCAATAACAATGTAAGACAAACTAAAGCTATGTTTTTGATAGCTTGTTTATTAGTAGTAAGAATGCCCGAGAACATCATTACCACACCTAATAAAGCAGAAAATATAATTGCATTCATAGTAAACCAAACCCCAAAGGGCTTCTATTTAAAATTATTTTATTAAAGCCTGAACTGTATCTTTTGTTAAGTCAATCATTGGTTGAGGATACACCCCAAAAACAAGAATCATAATTGTTACAAACGCTAGCATCCATTTGATGTTGCCACTTATTTCAACTGCATTTTCGGTAATCGTTGTTGTATTACCATACAATACTTTTTGAACCATGTTTAAAGTATACACGGCAGCCAAAATAATACCTACTCCTGCTATTGCAGCAAAATAAACATTGTATTGGAATAAGCCATTGAACATTAAAAACTCACCGATAAATGCATTGGTAAGTGGCAATGCAATATTGGCAAAAGCTAATACTACTAATAATATTGCTAGGGTTGGTGCTTTTTGAGCAAGACCACCTAACTCACTGAATTTGCGGGTACCTAATTGTTGTTCAATTGCATCAGCAATAATCCATAGGCCAATTACATTTATACCATGACTGAACATTTGTAACATCACGCCTTTTAAACCGATAGAATTCATAGTAAAAATTGCCGCACACATTAAACCGATATGAGCAATAGATGAATAAGCAATCAATCTTTTTACATCGTCTTGTTTGATGGCAATTAATGACGCATAAATAATTCCTATAATGGATAAAATGATTATTAATTGCCCGTATTTAGCAGCTGCATCCGGAAAAATTGGAATCAACCAACGCAATACTGCGAAGATGCCCATCTTTACCATAATGCCACTTAACACCATTGTTACAGCGGTTGGAGATTGCTCGTATGCATCGGGCTGCCAAGTATGAAAAGGGAAAATAGGCATCTTAATTGCGAAGGCTATAAAGAATAACCAGAAAGCAAAATTTTGTTCTGATGCTGCTAAATGTAGATTGTATAGATCTTTAATTGCAAAAGAATGTTGTGGCGTTTTGTAATACAAAAACAACAATCCAACCAGCATTAATAAAGAGCCGATGAAGGTATAAATGAAAAATTTAAAAGTAACTGCAATACGCTTTTCGCCACCCCACTGACTACATAAAAAATATACGGGTATTAAAGCAAGTTCCCAGAAAAAATAAAACAATAAACCATCCATTGCAACAAAAACACCCATCAATCCTGCCTGGGTTAACAATAGCAATGCATAAAAATTATTGCTCGATTTGTATTTGTTGTTATAAGTAGCCGCAATAATAATTGGAAATGAAATTGCAGTTAACAAACACAACATTTTTCCCATACCATCTAAGCCAATTGTAAATCTGCTGCCCAATGATACCAACCAACTTACATCAAAATGATGATAAGCACTTTGATTGAAAACACAAAGTCCAAGCAGCATTACGGCTAATGTTGCAATAGAAAAAAACAAAGCCAATTGCTTGCCGCCATTATCGCTTTTAACAAAAAAAGACAATATACCTGCAACAAACGGGAGTAATATGAGTAATAAAGGAATCATAATAATTTATGCCTGATACTTGATTAAAAAAATTTATCTACCAACCTGATGATACCAGCATCGTAAAACCATAGTAAAATGAATATTACAATAGACAATACCATTATCAAAATATAATTTCCTACTTGTCCACTTTGCACCAATCTTAGTTGTCGGGAACTGTAATTAACAAATTTCCCAACACCATTTACAAATGCATCAATACCACTTTTCTCAATAATATTTTTAAAGAAAACTGCAACGGCTTCTAACGGGCGAACAATCGCAGCATCATACAATTCATCGACATACCATTTGTTTTCCATTGCCTTTGCAATGCCTGTTGCATCTTTTAATTCGGGTTTCTTACTAAAACGAACAATTGCAAAAATTACAGCTAATGCAGCAATAGCAACTGAAATAGCCATCAACATATACTCTGTTGAATGTTCTATATGATGTGCCTTTTCGCTGATTAAAATCGGAGATAAATAATGGTGTAATTCGTGATGACCACCTAATATTTCAGGAATCCCAATCAATCCTCCAACAACACTTAAAATAGAAAGAATGATAAGAGGAATAGTCATTGCTTTTGGAGATTCATGCAAATGATGTTCCTGATCGTGTGTGCCTCTGAAGTTTCCTAAAAATGTAGTTGCATATAACCTAAACATATAGAATGCAGTCATAGCAGCACCTGCAACGCCCAAGCCCCAGTAAATTGGATTATGCGCATAAGCTGCAGCCAATATTTCATCTTTAGAAAAGAAACCACTGAATGGCGGAATCCCTGCGATTGCAATACAAGCCAACAAGAAAGTTGCATGTGTAATGGGTAATTTCTTTTTTAGCCCACCCATGTTTCTGATATCTTGTTCATGATGCATTGCATGAATAACAGAACCTGCGCCTAAGAACAATAATGCTTTAAAAAATGCGTGTGTCATTACATGAAATACAGCACCGGTATACGCTCCAACACCCAAGCCTAAAAACATATACCCCAACTGACTTACTGTTGAATAAGCCAATACTTTTTTAATATCATTTTGTTTAATAGCAATGGTAGCACTTAACAAAGCTGTTGCCAAACCAATAATTGCAACTAAGTTCATCGTTACTTCACTCATACTAAACAAAACATTGCTACGGGCAATCATGTAAATACCAGCAGTAACCATTGTAGCAGCATGTATCAATGCCGAAACCGGTGTAGGACCCGCCATTGCATCGGGCAACCAAGTGTATAAAGGAATTTGAGCAGACTTACCCATTGCTCCTACAAACAACAAAAGTGTGATAGCTGTAACATCAAATTTTGATAAGGTATTAGCGGCAGCAAACACATCTGCATAATTTACCGTACCCAATTTGGCAATTAACCAAAACACAGCTAACAAAAATCCTAAGTCACCAATCCTATTCATTACAAATGCTTTCTTAGCAGCATAATTGTAATTGTTGTTTTTAAACCAGAAGCCAATTAATAAATAAGAACACAGTCCAACTCCTTCCCAGCCAATAAACATGATTACATAGTTGGCACCCAATACCAGCAACAACATACTAAACACGAATAAATTTAAGTAAGCAAAATATCTACCAAAATGTTCTGCTTTTTCTTCATGCATGTAAGCAGTAGAATATACATGAATTAAAAAACCAATACCCGTGATGATTAATAAAAACAATGAAGACAATTGATCTACCTGAAAAGCAAATGCAACTTTAAATGTATCTATATTAATAAAATTAAAAGCTGTTACAACACTTGCACCATGGGCTTTTACGTCCATAAATAAAAAAACACTTACAACAAAAGAAGCCAGAATAGTTGTACTGCCAATAATGCCAATCAATGATTTTGATAAAGACTTACGACCCAAACCATTGATTAAAAAGCCAATCAATGGAAAAAGCGGAACGAGGTAAACAAGTTTATTCATATTATTATCTTCATTTTCTTGTTATCAAAACATACTATTTTACAATAACAAGGAATATTTTTTATCCTTCAATAAATCAATTTATTTTCTAAAAACAGATTCCCTCACTCTACACAACTTCTTCAACCCTTTCAACTTCCTAAACAATAAACTCCTAAACTATATAACTAAAAACTATATCACCAAAATCCTAATTCTTCAACCTATTTAAAAAGTTAACATCTACCGAATGTATATTTCTAAACATCATCACAATAATTGCCAATCCAACACTCACTTCTGCCGCTGCTACCACCATAATAAAAAATACAAATAACTGTCCTTCTGTACCAACTGTTGTCTCTGCATTAGTTAAATGAGCCATGTTGTAATGCATTTTGCTAAATGCTACCAACAACAAATTAACCGCATTCAACATCAACTCAATACACATAAAAACAATGATTGCATTTCGACGCACCAACACTCCCACAATTCCGATGCTAAACAAGGCAAGTGATAAATAGATATAATACTGTATTGGCATAATTCAATTTTATTTAATCATTCAATCTTAAAAATTACACATTGCTTTTTTCTTTTTTCCCAATTACAACAGCACCAACCATTGCACTTAAAAACAACACGCTACTTATTTCAAAAGGAACCACATAATCTTTAAACAACACTTTTCCCAAGTTCCCAATCAACCCAATATTTCCCTGATTTAACAAAGCCGTTTTTCCAGCAATTTCCTGAGAAACATTTTGTGCATTATAAACTATGTTACAGGTACTTATTAAAAAACAACCACCGGCAATTGTACCCGCCAGCTTCATCCATACATTTTTTTGCGGCTCAGTGTCTGCACTTAAATTCATCAGCATAATCACAAACAGAAACAATACCATGATAGCACCTGCATACACAATTAAATTTACAATTGCCAAGAATTGTGCATTCAATAAAATATAATGTCCTGAGATAGCAAAGAAAACTACAATCAGCCACAATACACTGTGCACAGGGTTTTTGCTCAGCAAAACCATCAATGCACTTACCAATGCCAGCACGCTTAAGAACCAAAAAAGTATTTGTGTTATGTTCATTTTATTAATCTAATCTTTTAGCTAATATTAATTCAAACCTTTTGCTTTTGCTGTTGCTTCGGGTTGTGTGGTAGGATTCGGAATTAATAAATTATCCTTTCCATATACAAAACCTTTTCTATTAAAATTTGCCGGAGCAAAAGTTTCACTTAAATAAATGGCATCTTTCGGACAAGCCTCTTCACACAAACCACAGAAAATACAACGCAACATATTGATTTCATATTTTGCTGCATACTTTTCTTCACGATATAAATTTTCTTCTCCAGGTAATCTTTCAGCAGCTTCCATTGTAATAGCTTCTGCCGGACAAGCAACTGCACACAATCCGCACGCAGTGCACCTTTCACGCCCTTCTTCATCTCTGTTTAAAACATGCAATCCTCTAAACACCGGACTAAAAGGTCGTTTTACTTCAGGATATTGAATCGTAGGTTTTTTCTTAAAAATATGGCTAAACGTAATGATCATCCCTTTCAGAATATTCCATAAATACAACCGCTCCAAGAATGTCATGGGTTTTCTGTCTACCGCTTTTGCCCTTGATGTTAATGCCTCCATATTTGTACTCTTTACAAGAGAATATTTTAATTTGTTTGCAAATATATTTTTTGTTCCCAACTATACAACTTTATTCAGCAACTGTTGCGTCGCACACTTGTACGCTTTATTCTTTGTTCATCAAAAAACGCAAAATATTCCATTCGCAATTTTGAACAAACAATTAAAAATGCCAGTTATTCATCTTCAATAATACCAAAGCACCTGTAACCAACATATTCACCAAAGCCAATGGTATCATGGATTTCCAGCCTAAGTTCATCAATTGGTCATACCTGAATCTTGGTATCGTCCAACGTATCCACATAAACAAGAAAATAAAAAACACAATTTTAATGAGCAATGTTCCTACTTGAAACAATGCTACCCAATTGCCCAAATGTGTTTGCAATTCGGCATCATTTACAAAAGGAATATCGTATCCGCCAAAATACAAACTTGCCATTACCGCACTACTCATAATCATGTTGATATACTCAGCAAACAAATAAAAACCCAACTTCATTGAAGAATATTCTTGGTGGTAACCAAAGTTCAATTCATTTTCTGCCTCAGGCAAATCAAATGGCGTTCTGTTGCATTCTGCTAACGCACAAATAAAGAAAATTAAAAACCCTAACGGCTGATATACAATGTTCCACCAACCTGCTTGTTGTTGCTTTACAATATCACCCAACGACAAAGAACCTGATAACATTAACACAGCAATCAAACTCAAGCCCATGGCCAATTCGTAGCTTATTGCCTGACTTGCGCCACGCAATGCAGCCATCAATGAAAACTTATTGTTACTTGCCCAACCACCAATCATGATACCATATACACCCAAACTTACTACAGCAAAAATGTATAAGATGCCAATATTAATATCTGCAATTTGTAAGCTGATTGTTCTGCCAAATAATTCAATTGTTCCTCCCCAAGGTATTACCGCACAGGTCATTAATGAAGCAGTCATCGCCAATCCGGGACCTAAAATAAACAACCATTTACTCGCAGAACTAGGAATAATATCTTCCTTAGTAAACATTTTTACGCCATCTGCAAGTGGTTGCAATAAGCCAAAAGGCCCTGCACGATTGGGTCCTGGCCTGTCTTGCAAAATAGCTGCTACTTTTCTTTCTCCAAAAGTGGTGTACAATGCAATGCCCAAGCTTGCAAAAACCACGATGGCAATCAATGCTAATTTTTCTATTAACAAAATCCAATCAATATTTAACGATAATAAAGTCATTACTTATTGTAATTAATTTTTTATTTAAAATCTGTTGAGTGTGCCGGTCTGTCCAATGCACTCAATTCAATATTTTGCTTATTCACTTCACTCACACTATGAATGTCCATTAATAATTTCGGTTGTCTTCCGTGTAATACATTTGGCAATGTTTCTGTTGGTTTTTGTAAACCCACATAATGACCTTGAGAAATAACAGAGTGTCTGTTGATTTTACTTGGACCATCAATTACCCAATCTTTGGCTTCTTTTTTATCAAAGCGACAAGTGTTACAAATCCAGCCTGTTTTACCATTGCTTGCTTCTTTCACTTCACCCCATTCATCTTTGCGTGCAGTAACTCTGAATACTTCATCGCCTCTCATCCACAATTGGGCTTCGCCACAGCAATTTTCACAATCACGGTGTGCATCTACCGGCTTGGTAAACCAAACCCTATTTTTAAAACGGAAAGTTTTATCGGTTAATGCGCCAACAGGACAAACATCAATAACATTTCCTATAAACTCGTTGTGTAAATTCTTTTGTATAAATGTTGCAATCTGAGCATGATCGCCTCTGTCTAAAATACCATGTTCACGTTTTTCAGTTAACTGATCTGCAGTAAATACACATCTAAAACACATGATACAACGCGTCATGTGCAATTGAATTTTATCGCCTAAATCTACTTTCGGGAATGTTCTTCTTTGAAACTCATAACGGGTTTCTTCTTTGCCATGTTCATAGCTTAAATCTTGCAAATGACATTCGCCGGCTTGGTCACAAACAGGGCAATCCAACGGATGGTTGATCAACAAAAATTCTACTACACCAGCTCTTGCATCCAATACTTTTGGGGAAGTAATATTTTTCACTTCCATGCCATCCATAACGGTTGTACGACAGCTTGCAACAAGCTTAGGCATTGGTCTTGGATCTTTTTCAGAGCCTTTGCTTACTTCTACCAAACACGTACGACACTTACCACCACTGCCTTCCAGCTTACTGTAATAGCACATTGCCGGAGGAGCAACCTCACCTCCAATTTGACGGGCAGCATGTAAAATAGTTGTACCGGCAGGTACTTCTACCGTAATGTTGTCGATTGTTACTTTGAATAATTGTTCACTCATATTTTTGTTTCACACTATATTTTTCACGCAACGAGGCAAAGTAAGCCACGAACGCAATGATATAAATTTTTATAACCCATTTGCAATTCTGTGAATTCCATCTTTCAAAAGAACAGTATTAAAATTGATTAATAATCCAAGTTTAATGTTTGTCAATTTTAAATATGTTTGAACCTGCTTATAATGAACTTCAGCCAATTGCTCTATACTTTTAAACTCTACCAACAATGTATTTTCAATAATCAAATCAGCTCTGAAACCAGCCTCCAATTTTATCTTATCATGAATCAAAGGAATTGATTTCTGTCTTTCATATTGTATTCCTTCTTTATCAAATTCATAACAAAACACTTCTTCATAAACACTTTCAAATAATCCAGGACCATACAAACGATGAATACGAAAACAAATATCTAAAACCAATTTCGATAACTCATTTTCTCGTTTTTCCATTTAGTAACTTATTTACAAATTTTGTTTTCCATTAATTGAAGCATTACGTTGCGACCTTTGCTATCGTTGCTTCTTTGCGTGAAAAAACAAAAAACTTAAGTACTCACCGGTATATGTATTTCATCTGCATAATGCCCCAAACCAAAATTTCTAACTTGCGCTTCTTGTGCATGATTTACATGCCACTCAAACTCATCTCTGAAATGTCTGATAGCTGCTGCAACAGGCCATGCTGCTGCATCTCCTAACGGACAAATCGTATTGCCTTCAATCTTGCGTTGAATATCCCACAACAAATCAATATCACTCATCTTGCCTTCGCCATTTTCCAAACGCCATAATATTTTTTCCATCCAGCCTGTTCCTTCTCTGCACGGGGAACATTGTCCGCAACTTTCATGACGATAAAATCTTGCCAATGAATATGTATTTCGAACAATACACTGATCTTCATCCAACACAATAAATCCACCCGAACCCATCATTGAACCTGATGCAAAACCACCATCACTCAAACTTTCATAATTCATATAACGGGTTTCACCCTTTGCTGTTTTCAACAATAAATTAGCAGGTAAAATAGGAACCGAAGAACCACCCGGAATGCAAGCTTTTAATTTTTTGCCATTCGCTATTCCACCACACCATTCATCGCTGTAAATAAAATCTTCCACGCTAATAGTCATGTCTATCTCATACACTCCTGGCTTATTAATATTGCCACATGCGCTGATTAATTTTGTTCCTGTACTTTTTCCAACACCAATTTTTGCATACTCATCACCACCTTCATTAATTATCGGTACAACAGCTGCAATTGTTTCTACATTATTTACCACAGTTGGACAACCCCAAACGCCTTTCACAGCAGGAAATGGCGGCTTAATTCTTGGGTTTCCACGTTTACCTTCCAAGCTTTCAATCAATGCAGTTTCTTCACCACAGATATAAGCACCAGCACCACGTTGTACATGTATATCGCAATCAAAACCACTACCCAAAATATTTTTTCCCAACCAGCCATTTTGCTTAGCTTCTGTAATTGCCTTTTCCAAAATATCTACAATCCAGGCATATTCCCCACGGATATATATATAAGAATTATTGCTGCCCAATGCATACGAACTCACAATCATTCCTTCAATCAACAAATGCGGAAGAAACTCCATCAAATACCTGTCTTTAAAGGTTCCCGGCTCACTTTCATCTGCATTCACAACCAAGTAACGAGGCACTCCTTCGGGCTTCGCCAAAAAACTCCATTTCATTCCTGCCGGAAATCCTGCACCACCTCTACCACGCAAGCCACTCTTCTTCACTTCTTCGGTTACAGCATCGGGAGCCATTGTTTTCAAAGCCTTTTCTACACTACGGTAGCCACCTTCTCGGCGATACACATCATACAATCTGATGTTTTCTACATGTGCTTTTTCTAATAATAATTTTCTGCCCATATTTATTATTTGCTAATTAGCCAATCTGCTAATTTTTTTGTTTCCAACTTTTGTTTTTCAATCTCACAGTTGTTGCGTCGCACACTTCAAGGTTCTAATCTTTATT
The DNA here is from genome assembly GCA_947488765.1 of Chitinophagaceae bacterium. Taxonomy (GTDB): domain Bacteria; phylum Bacteroidota; class Bacteroidia; order Chitinophagales; family Chitinophagaceae; genus UBA1930. Next base: position 39,894 of record CANLAE010000016.1, read on the forward strand.
CATCAAGTCAACTTCACACTTTGTCTCGCAATCAACACCCATTTACCTTTTATTCTTTTCCAAACTTGCAATACTTGCAAACTCATTTTAAAACTATTGCCACTCACTACGCCTTCTACAGTTGTAATATTTCTTATTGCAACTGCTTGTTGTTGTATTTGAAATTTTTCATCAGAAACTTCCAGTTTTGTATATGAAATTTTACCCGATGCAAAATCTTGTAACACATCGCTCTTGCTTTGTATCCAACCATTGCTATGCCCATAACCAATATTGATATCGAGCAATTGCATTAATACACTCGAATCTTTTTTTAGCAACGCTTCATTTAATAAAACAGTTGCTTTTTTTAATTCGGTTGTGTCCTGACCAATAACCAAAGAACTCATTGTAAGCATTATCAAAAGCAAGTACAATTTCATCTTAACTTACTTTAACTGCTTGTCTTGCCATTAATTTCCAATCCTTTTTTTCTTTTATCCAAACCTGTAAAATATTCAATTTCAACTCAGTTGATTTACCATCGGGTTTTGTCTCTGTACCCGTTAATAAATACCTGCTTGCAGCTGTATTTCCCTGAATATTTACAGACAATACTTTTGCTTCAATATTGGTGTATGTTGATTTGTTCTGACTTACATTATCAATTGTTTCTTTTCTGTTTTCAACTTTACCACCCGAATGTCCGTAAGTTAATTGAGGTGCAAATAATGACTCTAATGCAAGGCTGTCTTTGTTTACAAAAATCGCTTTATGAACAGCCAAAACTGCTTCTGTCACTTGCTTTTCAGCATTTGATTGCGCAAAAGAAACCATCGCACCAACCATTAAAACACAAGTGAAAATTATCTTTTTCATATTAATTCTTTACAACAGCATTGTTTCTGCATTCAGCAATAATTGCATCTACTTTTTCTTTTGTCAAATGTTCACGATACGTTTTGCCCATCTGCATCATCGGTGCATAACCACAAGCTCCTAAACATTCTACTGTTTTCAAAGTAAACATTCCATCGGCTGTTGTTTCACCAACTTTTATTCCTAATTTTTCTTTGATGTAATCAATGATATTGTCACTGCCATTCAACATACAAGGACCAGTATGACAAACTTCAAACAAATATTTGCCTACAGGTTTTAAATTGTACATGCTGTAAAATGTAGCTACTTCATATACTTCAATAGGTTCTATATGCAGTAATGAAGCAACATAATCCATTGTCTCGCTGCTTAACCAGCCACCAAAAGTATCTTGTGCCAAATGCAAAGCAGGTAGTAAAGCACTTTTTTGTTTCCCTTCCGGGTAACGTGCTACTAGTCTATTAAACTCTGCCATTTGTTGTTCGTTAAATTGTATCATAATCCATCAAAAGTGAAATGTGAACCGATTTATTTTGTACTTTTTCAAATATTTTTTTAGCCATCCAATTCGCCTGCTATCAAATTCAAACTACTCATTGTCATAATTGCATCGCTCAACATTGCATCCTTTGTTAACTCGCTGTATGCCTGATAATAAATGAAACTTGGTCTTCTGAAATGCAAGCGGTACGGGGCTCTTCCGCCATCGCTGATTAAATAAAATCCTAACTCACCATTTGCTCCCTCTACACTATGATATACTTCACCTTTTGGCATTTCAATTTCACCCATGATAATTTTAAAATGCCAAATCAATGCTTCCATTTTGGTATAAACATCTTTTTTCTCCGGCAAATAATATTCAGGAACATCAGCATGATATACTTCAGCTTCTGCACCTTTAAATGCCTGTACTTTTTGGTATGCCTGATTGATAATAGATAATGATTCCCAAACTTCTTTTCCACGTACCAAAAAGCGGTCGTAATTATCTCCGGTATTTCCTACAGGAACTACAAAATCAAAATCTTCATAACTGCTATATGGCTGATGTACACGTACATCATAATCCACACCAGCAGCACGTAAGTTAGGACCCGTAAAGCCATAATTCAAAGCCCTTTCAGCACTAATTGCACCAGTGCCAATTAAGCGTTCCATGAAAATTCTATTTCTTGCAAACAAGTTTTCAAATTCTTTCCAAACCTTAGGAAACTCTGCTAAAAATTTTTCTAATTTTTCAAAAGCAGCATTGGTAAAATTTCTTTCAAAACCTCCAATACGTCCCATGTTGGTAGTTAATCGGCTGCCACAAACTTCTTCATATATTTCATAAGCCAATTCACGGTATTGCATTACGTACAAGAACCCTGTGTAAGCACCGCTATCCACCCCAACAATACTGTTACAAATTAAGTGGTCGGTAATCCTTGCCAACTCCATAATAATCACACGTAAATAATCAACACGTTTTGGCGTTTTTACTTGCAATAATTTTTCGCAAGTCATATGCCAACCCATATTATTGATAGGCGAAGAACAATA
>CANLAE010000017.1 GCA_947488765.1 Chitinophagaceae bacterium
TGATCTCCTTCGTAAATGCCCAAATTCAAAAAGTTTCTGGTAAAATAATGAATGATGATGGTACACCTTTATCCGGTGTTACTATTTCTGTGAAGGGAACAAAGACGAGTACACAAAGTATGAATGATGGAAACTTTACCATTGCTATTCCTGAGAAGTCTTCTAATGAACGACAATTCAATCGTGGATGAGTGTCAAAAGTTTAGCCAACTTTTCTGAAGTGAAAACAAATATTGCTAGTGTTCCAGAGAAGGAGTTGCATAAATATCCTTCTAGTTTATACAATGGAATGATTGCTCCAATTGCAGGCTTTGCAATCAAAGGATTTTTGTGGTATCAGGGAGAATCTAACCGACATGAACCTAAGTTGTACAAACAACTTTTTCCTGCTATGGTGCAAAGTTGGCGAACCGATTGGAATGCAACTGATTCTCTCGATTTTTACTATGTACAATTAGCGCCTTTTGACGGAAAAGACTCTACCAGAAGTGGTAAACATTTAAGAGAAGTTCAATTAAATTGTTTGAATAGAATTCCTAAATCAGCAATGGCAGTTATTTTAGATATTGGTAGTCAAAATTTAATTCATCCTCCGGAGAAATATATTGTTGCAAAGCGTTTGTATTATTGTGCATTGGCAAATAGCTATGGATATAAAGGAATAAGTTTTAATGGACCAGTTTATCAATCTTTTAAATTGGATGGTTCAAAAATGAACTTAACTTTCAAGTTCGCTGAGAATGGACTTTCGCCTTTCGAAAAGCCAAGCGAAAATTTTGAAATTGCAGGCGCAGACAAAATATTTTATACTGCAAGTGTAAAAATTAATACTGATGGTACTTTAGATGTTTGGAGTGATTCAGTAAAAAATCCGGCATCGGTACGTTATGGATTTAAAGAATGGGTAAAAGGTGATTTATTTAATACGGCAGGATTACCTGCGTCATCATTTAGAACAGATAATTGGTAAAATATAAAAATAGAAACAATGAATACAAAAAAACAAATGATTCAGACCATGCGATGGTATGGTCCTAAAGATCCGGTTAGCTTATGGGATATTCGTCAGGCAGGTTGTACAGGAATCGTAACTGCATTACATCAAATTCCTAATGGTCAGGTGTGGAGTGTTGAAGATATTCAAGAAAGAAAATCTTTAATTGAAGCTGTTGGTATGGAATGGACTGTAGTAGAAAGTGTGCCGGTACATGAAGCAATCAAAACACAAGGCGAAAACTTTGAGTTGTATATTGAAAATTACAAACAAACAATAAAAAATTTAGCTGCATGCGGAATCTATATTGTTACTTATAATTTCATGCCAATAATGGACTGGACAAGAACAAATCTTGCTTATCCAATGCCCGATGGTTCATTGGCTTTACTCTTCGAAAAGGCTGCTGTGCTTGCATTTGATCTATTTATTCTTAAAAGAAAAAATGCAGAACAAGATTATACTCCTGAGGAAATTGCAACTGCAAAAGCAAAATTTGAATCAATGTCGGAAGATGAAAAATTATTGGTTCAACAAAATATGATTAAAGGATTACCAGGCAGTGAAGAAAGTTTTACCATAGAACAATTTACCAAGGCATTGGATACTTATGATGGAATTGATGCAGCTAAACTTCGTTCAAATCTGATTTACTTCCTTCAACAAGTTGTTCCTGTAGCAGAAGCATGTGGCGTTAAAATGGTGATACATCCCGATGATCCTCCATATAAAATATTAGGATTACCACGTATTGTAAGCACTGCATCAGATATTGAAGCGTTGATTAAAGCTGTTCCTTCATTAAGTAATGGATTGTGTTTCTGCACAGGTTCTTTCGGAGTTCGTGAAGACAATAATTTACCTGCAATGGTGAAACAATTTGGCGACAGAATTAATTTTATTCATTTAAGAAGTACAAGACGCAATGAAGCGGGTGATTTTTATGAAGACAATCACCTCGATGGAAATGTAGATATGTATGCTGTTGTAAAAGAAATTGTTCATGTAATGCAGCAAAGAAATATTTCAATACCTATGCGTCCAGATCATGGTCATCAAATGTTAGATGATTTAAAAAAGAAAACCAATCCAGGTTACTCAGCTATCGGCAGATTAAGAGGATTGGCCGAATTAAGAGGACTTGAATTGGGTATTGTAAGATCTTTATAACCAAACTTTATTTTTAATTTTTATTGATAATTAACAAGTGAATCAAACAAGCCAAAACACAACAACAAAAAATTTCCTAACGCCGGATTTTTTATTGCAAAATAAATTTGCCCAGCGTTTATACCATGATTACGCTGCATCATTGCCTTGCATTGATTTTCATTGTCATCTTTCTCCCGAAGAAATTGCCACCAATAAAAAATTCAGCAACCTTACTGAAATTTGGCTGAAAGGCGATCATTACAAATGGCGTGCAATGCGTGCAATTGGTGTAAATGAAAAATACATAACAGGCAACGCAACCGATGAAGAAAAATTTTATGCATGGGCTAATGTAGTACCTCAAACAATCCGCAATCCTTTGTTTCACTGGACACACATGGAATTGCAAAAGCCTTTTGGAATTGATGAATATTTAAATGCAGATACCGCTTCAGGCATTTACAAACATTGTAATGAATTATTGCAGCAAGATGATTTTTCAACGCAAGGAATTTTACACAAATCAAAAGTAGAATTTGTTGGCACCACAGATGATCCTTGCGATGATTTGAATTTCCATCAGCAATTGGTAAAAGACAATTGCTCAATTGCAGTGAAGCCTTCCTTCAGACCAGATAAGGTGTTAAATATTTCCAATAAAACAGCTTTTGTAAATTATCTACAACAATTAGAAACTGCATCTGCTGTTGCAATCACCGATATCAATTCATTGTTGCAGGCATTGCAAAACAGAGTAGATTATTTTCATGCCAATGGCTGTATTGTTTCTGATCATGGATTAACTCAAATGCCTGTTGTTACTGCATTTACAGACGCTTTAGAAACTGAGTTTGCTCATTTCCTAGCTGATAATTCTACAACACATTATTCATCACCGGAAATTTTTGCTGGATTTATATTATTAGAACTTTGCAAAATGTACCATGCAAAAGGATGGGTACAACAATTTCATTTAGGTCCGCTACGTGACAACAATAAAAGGTTATTGAGTCAATTGGGAGAGAATACTGGTTTTGATTCCATTGGTGATTTTCCGCAAGCTGTGGCATTGTCTAAATTCTTAGATTGTCTCGATTCTTCAAGCCAACTTACCAAAACAATTATCTACAATATCAATCCTGCAGACAACGATATGTTTGCTTGTATGGCAGGTAATTTTAATGATGGCACCATCAAAGGAAAAGTACAATTCGGTCCGGCCTGGTGGTTTTTAGATCAAAAAGATGGAATGGAAAAACAGATGAATGCCTTATCCAACATGGGTTTAATCAGTACATTCATAGGAATGATTACCGATAGCAGAAGTTTTCTTTCTTATTCACGTCATGAATATTTCAGAAGAATTTTATGCAACATGTTAGGAGAAGAAATGGAAAAAGGTTTGTTGCCAACTGACGAAAACTGGATTGGTAAGATTGTTCAGCAAATTTGTTATTACAACGCCAAAGAATATTTTAATTTATAAGAATTAATTAGAACGAATGCTTACTATTTTTCAAAACGCCGCTAAACATGCAGAGAATACAGCTATTGTAGTGCATGATAAAAAATATACGTATCAAACATTATTACAGCATGCACAGCAATTTGCAGTCGAATTACTTCAGGATACAAATGATTTATCAGAAGCAAGAATTGCTTTTATGGTAAATCCCGGTTTTGATTATGTGAAAGTACAATGGGGCATTTGGTTGGCAGGTGGTGTGGTTGTTCCATTATGTCTCACACATCCATTGCCATCTTTACAATATGTAATTGAAGATACAGAAGCCAAAGTAATTGTTATCTCTCCGGAGTATCAATCTCTTTTGCAAGACTATTGCACAGCCAATCAAATTCGGTTAATTGTTTTAGGCGATGAACAACACCATAAAACAATTGCATTACCAGAAATTTCGCTTGATAGGAGAGGAATGATTTTGTATACAAGCGGAACAACCAACAAACCAAAAGGAGTTGTAACAACACATGCCAACTTAGAAGCACAAATCAGCACATTGGTTGATTCATGGAAATGGAGTGCCGATGATCATATTTTATGTGTATTGCCTTTGCATCATGTACACGGCATTGTAAATGTTGTTTCTTGTTCATTGTGGAGTGGTGCAACTTGCGAGTTCTTGCCATCATTTTCAGCAGAAGCCATCTTCAATATTTTTCTACAAGGAAAATTAAATGTGTTCATGGCTGTGCCAACAATCTATTTTAAACTCATTGCTCATTGGGAATCTTTACCTGCTGAAAAACAAGTTAAACTTACCAATTGCATGCAACAATTCAGATTAATGGTTTGCGGTTCGGCAGCCTTGCCGGTAAGTGTTATGGAAAAATGGAAGCACATCAGCGGACAAGTTTTATTAGAAAGATATGGCATGACAGAAATAGGAATGGCTATCAGCAATCCTTTTGATGGCGAAAGAAAAGCCGGTTATGTTGGTTTGCCTTTGCCCGGTGTTGCCATAAAATTAGTAGATGAAAATTACCATGAAGTTGCTGCAAATGAACCCGGAGAAATCATTGTAAAAGGCGCAAATGTTTTCAATGAATATTGGCATAAACCAGAAGCTACAGCAGAAACATTTACAAGTGACGGTTGGTTTAAAACAGGCGATATTGCAATTGTTGAAGATGGTTATTACAGAATCATGGGAAGAAATTCTGTTGACATTATTAAATCGGGTGGTTATAAAATTTCTGCATTAGAAATTGAAGAAGTATTGCGCACACATGCATCAATTGATGATTGTGCAGTAGTTGGAATTGCAGATGATGAGTGGGGCGAATTAATAGTTGCAGCCTTGGTTGTAAAAGATGCCAACATTAATTTAGAAGAATTGAATAAATGGTTGCGTGAAAAAATGGCATCTTACAAAACACCAAGAAAATATTTATTGGTGAATGAATTGCCTCGCAACGCAATGGGAAAAGTAACTAAAAATGATGTAAAAAAATTGTTTGCATAAAGCACAAAACAAATAACTGAATATTATTTTTTGAATTGCTTCTGATTAATAAAATTGATACCTGACTATATGAAAAAAATTAAAATTGCTATTGTAAGTTTTGTTGTTTTGTTTTTTGTTTCAAATTCATTTGCACAAAAAAGATTTCAATCATCCATTTTTAGTTCAATAGATTCTATTACAAATATTGAATACGGACAAGCTACAAACATCAAAGGAAAAGAAGAAAAATTGTTGCTCGATGTTTTTATGCCTCCAAAAACAGATTCGCTGAAACGCAGACCGCTATTGATTTTCATACATGGGGGAGGTTTTCAAAGTAATACAAAAACGGGTCAGTTCAGTTCATTGGTGTGTAATGGTTTTGCAATGAAAGGATATGTAACTGCAAGCATTGATTACAGATTAGGTGTAGAACAACCAAAGACCAATAAAGAATATGCCGAAGCAATGTATCGTGCACAACAAGACGGAAAAGCAGCTATTCGTTTTTTCAGAAAAAATGCTGATTTGTATGGCATTGATGAATCACAAATTTTTATTACCGGAAGTTCAGCAGGATCTAAAACATGTTTGGCAATTGCTTACATGAATGAAAATGAAGTACCCAAAGAAGTAGATACTAACAAGTGGGGTTCTCTTGAAGGCAACAGTGGCAATCCCGGCTATTCCTCTAAAGTTAGTGGTGTAATGAATTGCTGGGGTGCATTGATTGATTACAAGTGGATACAATCAGGAGAAGCACCATTATTTAATACGGCTGGAACAGAAGATAAAACAGTTCCGTATGACAGTTCGTATGATTATCATGGTTTTAAATACGGACCATATATTTTATTTCAGCATTGTGCAGCTGTTGGTATTCCAACAGGATGGCGCCCTTTCTATGGTGCAGGTCATACATTGAATAGCAAAAAAATTAAGTTTGATAGTTGTATTCAATCCATGTCTGATTGGTTGTACACGCAACTAAAAGTTGTAAAAGGAAAAGGAGATAAAGGTGTATGGCGTTATGAAGATGAAATTCAAAAATTCGATTCATTAAACAAAGTAGAAAAATATTCAGAAGATGCAATCCTTGTTCTAGGTAGTTCTTACATCCGCTTGTGGAAGAACATCAGAAAAGATCTTGATTATAAAGAAATCATCCATCGTGGTTTTGGCGGCAGTAATTTGGCTGATGTAGCTTATTATATCAAACGCATTGTATTTCCGCATCAACCCAAAGCATTGTTCATGTATGTAGGCAATGATATTACAGCAAGTGAAAAAGACAAAACTCCCGATCAGGTATTCGAGTATTTTAAGTTCATTGTTCAAACACTCAGAGAAAAATATCCAACAATGCCAATTACCTGGTTGGCTATTTCACCAAGCGAAAAACGATGGGCAAAATGGCCTAAAGTTTGTGAAGCCAATGCATTGATAAAAAGCTATTGTGAAAGCGAAAAAAATATGTATTACATCAATTCTGGTGATAAGTTTTTAGGAGAAGATGGATTGCCAATTACCAAATATTACAAAGACGATAAACTGCATTACAACGAAGAAGGGTACAAGGTTTGGGGCGATAATATTCGCAAACAAGTTAAAAAAATAGCAAAAAAAGGATAATCTTTTTTCAAACATAAAAATTGAAATCATGAAAATATATGGAGTTGCAATTTTAGCAGGTTGCTTCTTAGTTGGTCACCTGATAGGAGACAAGCTTGGAGGAATCTTTCATTTAGCCGGAAACCTTGGTGGCGTTGGGTTTGCGATGTTGTTCCTGGTATTGTTAAATGACTATTTCAAAAAGAAAGATTTAATTCCTGCAGAAACAGAAAGCGGCATTTTATTCTGGAGTAAAATGTACATACCTGTAGTTGTTGCAATGTCTGCCACACAAAATGTTCGGGCTGCACTTTCGGGTGGTTGGGCTGCATTATTGGTTGGTGTATTTGCAACCCTAGCTTGTTATATGTTGGTGCCTGTGATTGCAAAATTTGCAAAGAAAAATGCTTCAAATAATTGATATGCACGAAATAGAAAAAATACTTGATAAAAACGGTTTAATCTTCGCTTTTTTGGTGGTTGGATTGGTGATGTATTTGTCTTACATCGTATCAAAAAAATTAACAAGAAACAACATTCCCGGTGCTGCAATTGCAATCAGTGTAGGACTTGTAATTGCTTATTTTGGTGGTGATAAAGGCGTAGCTTCGATACCTGCATTTTCAGGCATGGCATTGCTGGGTGGTTCAATGATGCGTGATTTCTCTATCGTTGCAACTGCAATGGGAGCAAGCTTTACAGAAATTAAAAAGACAGGATTGATTGGATTAATGTGCCTCGTTATTGGAACTGTTATTGCATTTTTTGTTGGAGGATTCATTGGCTATAGTATGGGTTATACCGATGCAAAAAGTTTTGCAACAATTGGTGCAGGTGCATGTACATTTATTGTAGGACCCGTAACCGGTTCGGCAGTAGGAGCATCTTCAGATGTTATTGCAATCAGCATTGCAATTGGTGTAATCAAATCTATTGTTGTTACTATTGCAACACCTTTTGTTGCAAAGCGAATGGGAATAGACAATCCGCAGTCTGCAATGATATTTGGAGGTATTGTAGGTTCTACAAGTGGGGTATCTGCAGGTCTTGCAGCTACTGATGTTGCGTTAGTCCCTTATGGTGCGTTAACGGCCACATTTCATACAGCAATGGGTTGCCTAATTTGTCCTTCTATTTTATATTATATCGTTCATTTGTTTTTGGCTTAAATAAATTATTTTTCTGATTGAGCTTGTCGAAATCTGCTCCAACCAAATTTCAATATTAATTTATTGCGGCTATTAGCTGCAAGCCCTATCCCAACTGTATTTCCGGCTTTTCGTTGCAATCTTTTTGTCATACCTCCAAAAAGTATTTCCACTACAATCCGGCAGCCATTTAACAGATGATACATCTATGAACAATTAGTAAAAATTGCTTGCAGTAAAATTCAGAGATTAAATAATTTACTTACGTGGCAGGAGAGAAGAAACCAAATGTATTAATTTAAAAAAAGTACCCCTCACTGGCGCAAGTGTTCCGCAGAAGCGGTTCACTTGTGTCAAATAATTTTATCGGACTGTGTCCGAAATGAGTATTACAAAAGTTCAATAAAGTGTTACAGTTCAAAGGCAGGGTTATTGCATAAAAACCAATTCAAAAGATGGTTGTAGTGATTGTGCTATTTTTACGAAGTAAAATTTTATCCGTGTTATCCGTGTTATCTGTGAGAAAAAACATACAAAAATACTATTTTAAAATTTCAATAATGTTCCAATTTACAAAGGCAGGGGGATTGCAGCAAAGTAGCCCGCAGCTTCGCGAGGACTACTTGCGGAAAGCCCCAAATGCAGTTGGGTAAAGCGTTGCAGCCGATTGCCACAAAAAGTAAAAAAGTAATTTATTTATTTAGTAATACTTTCTGCAAAAGATATCATATCCAATCCATCGTAATTACCACTGCTCATTAATACTAAATTGGCGTTGGAATAATTTTGTTCTTGCATGAATTGCCACAAAGTTTCTTTATCATTTAACACCGCCAATCCTGCTTTATTAAAACCTGCAATTACTTTTTCTTTTGGCAAATCGGGCATACGTTTTAATTCCAATGCATGCCTGGAATAAAATACAACTGCCACATCGGCTTTGTCTAAAGCACCATTGTATTCGTTCATAAAATTTTCATTCAAACTGCTGAAAGTATGCAGCTCGAGAATGCCAATTAATTTGCGGGTTGGGTATTGTTGTTTTACTGCATCAATCGTGGCTTTTACTTTGCTTGGGGCATGGGCAAAATCTCGGTATACATTGGTTTCGTTGTTTGATGCCATTAACTCTAAACGCTTCGCAGCGCCTGTAAAATCTGCTATTGCAGTTACAAACTCTGCAGCATCTATCCCGATTGACTTACATGCATAATAAGCAGCAGTAAGGTTGAGTAAATTGTGGTTGCCAAAAACATTTATAGCACCTTCATTGCCTTCGATTTGTATGGTTGTTTTGCCCTGATTAATTTGGTGAGTGGGAATAGCATAAGGCTGGTATCGGATATCTGATCTTCTGTTTTCTTCTACTAATTTTTTTAATGTTTCATCTGTTTCATTGTAAATCAACAATCCATCTTTTTCAATTTTATTGATGAAGATGATGAACTGCTCTAAATAAAAATCGAAGGTTGGAAATACATTGATATGATCCCATGCAATGCCCGTCAGTATTGCAATGTGTGGAAATAAGAAATGAAATTTTGATTTTCTTTCAATGGCACTTGCCGGATATTCATCACCTTCGCAAACGATAACGGGAGCGTTGGTTATATTTACGGATTGATCAAATCCTTCTAGTCTTGCACCTACTAAATAATCAAAGTCTTTATGCAATTTTTTTAGTACGTGCATGATCATGCTTGTAGTGGTTGTTTTGCCATGACTTCCGCCAACAACAATTCTTTTTTTATTCATGCTTTCCTGATAAATATATTCGGGGAAAGAGTAGATTTTTAAGCCTAGTACTTTTGCTTTTTCTAGTTCGGGATTATCAGATTTTGCATGCATTCCTAAAATGATGGCATCAATATTAGAAGTAATTAATTCGGGTTGCCAACCAATAGTTGCGGGTAATAAATTTTCTGCTGCAAGATTTGTTTTTGCGGGTTCAAAAATTTCATCATCGGTTCCTGTAACTATATAACCTTTTCTTTTTAATGCAATTGCAAGTTGGTGCATTACACTTCCGCCTATTGAAATAAAATGTACTTTCATTGTGTTAAGAATATTAAAAAATTAATTTGTAAATTATTTATGCTGTTAATTCCACAATGTAATGATAATGAAGGAAAAGTTAATTGTAATATCGTTTTTAAATTTTCAGTATCTTCATTTTTTAAAACTGAGATTTATTTAGGAAATAAAAAATATTTTTATGAAAAAAATTATTTTGAAAATTGTTTTTATTGCATTTGTTGCAATAGCTTTTACATCATGTGCAAGCCGCAAAGGTTGCCCCACGACTAATCCACGTTACTTTACAAGTTAATTTTAATAAATGAATTGGAATCAATTGATAAGTATGGATCAATTGACTGAAATAAAAATCAAGTCAATAGAAAAGCCACAACTTATTTTTAAACACAGTACTCGTTGTAGCATCAGCATTATGGCACTCAATCGTTTTGAACGTGGGGAAGCTGCATCAAATGTTGATTTTTATTTGCTAGACTTATTGTCTTTCAGAAATATTTCTAATGAAATCGCAGATCAATTTAATGTACACCATCAATCACCACAAATTTTATTGATACACAAGGGTGAATGTATTTTTGATGAAAGTCACAATGCAATTGCTATGGATGAAGTTGCTGAGCAAGTAGCTTTGTTGGCTTAATTTTCTTAATCCTTATACACTTTTAATCACCATTGCACTGGCACCGCCACCGCCATTACAAATTCCAGCTGCACCAATATTTGCATTATTTTGTTTTAGCACATTAATAAGTGTGACAATGATTCTTGCGCCACTGCAACCCAATGGGTGACCCAATGCAACAGCACCACCGTTTACATTCACTTTTGCAACATCAAGATTCATTTGCTGACAGTTTACCAAACCTACAACGCTGAAGGCTTCATTCAATTCGAAATAATGAACATCTTCCATTTTCAATCCGGCTTTCGCAACTGCTTTTGGTACAGCTAAAGATGGAGTAGTGGTAAATAATTCTGGAGCTTGTTCGGCATCCGCATAAGATAATAAAACAGCAATCGGTTTGATGCCCAATGCATCTGCTTTTTCTTTGCTCATTAATACCAATGCAGCAGCGCCATCATTCATGGTACTTGCATTGGCTGCGGTAACAGTTCCTTCTTTGCTGAAAGCGCTTCTGAGTTCAGGAATTTTATCAAATTTTACATTAAAAGGTTCTTCGTCTTTATCAATAACGATGGTTCCTTTTTTGGTTGTTATTTCTACAGGAATAATTTCGTTAGCAAACTTTCCATCTTTCCAGGCTGACTGACTTCTTTGGTAACTTTCAATGGCAAATGCATCTTGTTCTGCTCTGTTGATATTGTATTTCACAGCGCAAGCATCAGCAAAATTACCCATTGCTCCGTTGAAATAAACATCCGTTAATCCATCTTTTGCCAAACCATCAATCATACTTACATCACCGTATTTATTGCCCCAACGCATGTTTGGACTATAAAACGGAACATTGCTCATACTTTCCATTCCGCCTGCCACTACAATATCTGCATCGCCTAATAAAATACTTTGTGCACCTTGTGCAATCGCTTTCATACCACTTGCACAAACTTTGTTGATGGTAGTGCAAATTACATTATCGGGTAATCCAGCAAATTTAGCTGCTTGTCTTGCAGGGGCCTGACCTAGATTGGCTTGAATAACACTGCCCATCAATACTTCATCAATTTGAGAAGGTTGTAATCCAGCTTTTTCAACAGCACCTTTGATGGCAATTGCCCCTAATTTAGTTGCAGATAAATCTTTTAAAACTCCACCAAAAGATCCGATAGGTGTACGAACGGCACTTACAATATATACAGTTTTAGAACTCATAAAATTTGGTTTGAATGGCAAAGATAAATTATCAATACTAACAATCGTTAGGTAATTTGAAATAATTAATTCAACGAATTTTTATTGGAATAAAATTAATACCAAACTTTTAATGCAAAAACCAATAAAGCGTATAAAATGGTTGTAAAAAAAATTCCTTTTGCAGTTTTATCGATATGGTTGTTGATATAAATTGTAAAGATGATTGCATTTGCCAATAATGAAAAACTGACCATGCTTGTGATTAATCTTTTTTCCATTCCTAAGTATTGAATGAATTGGAATGGGTTTAAAATACTGAAACGATAAAAGTAAAAGCCAACCATACCCAATAGGGGAGTGAACAAACCTAAAATTAAACCAAAAACAAGATTGTCTTTTTTAAAGAATTTAAACATAAAATTTATTGTTTTCTTTGAATTTTAAAATAAGAAGGAACTTATAATTTCCATTTTTCCAATTGTTCTTTCATTGCATAATTGGTTAGGTCAAACTGAACCGGAACAACGCTTACGTAATTATTTTTTAAAGCCCATACATCTGTATCTTTTCCTTTATCAAAATTTACAAATTCACCAGTTAGCCAATAATACATTTTACCGGTAGGGTCTTTTCTTTCAATAAAATCTTCCTCATATTTTGCATAAGCTTGTCGGCAAATTTTGATTCCTTTAATCAGGCTTTCCGGAATTGCAGGAATATTTACATTAAGCAACAAATGTTTGTTATGTTTTTTGCTCAGCATCATGATTGCAATTTTTCGTACAATCGTTTTTGAAGCACTGAAATCAGCCTCCACACTGTAATCTAGTAAGCTGAAACCTGCGCTGGGTATGCTTTCTATGCTTGCTTCCATTGCAGCACTCATTGTGCCGCTGTAAATTACATTGATGCTATGATTTGCACCATGGTTTACGCCACTTAAACAGATATCCGGTTTTCTGTGCAGCACTTTGTCAACTGCCAATTTCACACAATCAACGGGTGTTCCATTGCATGTATATGCTTCAACGCCTTCTATAAAATTTACTTTTTGCAATCTTAATGGGTAGCCAATTGTAATAGCATGTCCCATACCGCTTTGAGGTTTGTCTGGAGCAACGACTACCACACGGCCTAAATCTTTTACAGCCTCTGTTAATGCTTTAATACCAGGTGCATGTATACTATCATCATTTGTTATTAATATAATTGGTTCTTCTTTTTTTTGCTTTGTTTTTGCCATAGCTGCAAGTTAAGGAAGTAGGGTTGATTGAAGATGAAATCATGATTACAAAAATCATAATTTTTGAAATTGACATTTTGTGATTGTGGTTAATGTATTTCTAAACCCATCACGTAATCATTCATAAAATATCCATTGCCAATATTAAAATCGGCTTCGTATAAAATGGCGAATCCCATTTTTTCATAAAAAAATTTTGCATCATTGAATCTGTTTACCTGAAGCTGCAATTGCTTTGCAACGTTTTGTTTGCAATATTCAACCGCTGTTTCAATCAGTAATTTCCCAATTCCTTTTTTTTGTGCAGTTGGCAGTACATATAATTTGTGCAGTTTGAAAATGCCCTCTTTTTTTTCATCACAAACAGAAGTAAATCCAAGCACAGAAATTTCTTCCTGATTTGTTTCACAAGCCAGATAAAACTGATGACCTTCCTGTATTTGTTTTTGTAATGATTCATTGCTATACATCATTTCCATCATGTAGGATAATTGACCTTCTGATAAAAAATGATAAGTAGCAGCCCAAGTAATTGCAGCAATATTTTGTATTGTTGGAATGTCGTTTATGCTTGCTTGTTTAATGAATACTGACATCTTTTTTCTTTTTAGTTTCAAACATTTTTTTATACAACCATTGGCTCAAATAAGCACTGCCTGTTCCAATTGCTGCACCAACCAAAACATCGGTAGGATAGTGTTCTCCCAAATACATTCGTGAATAACCAACACTTGTTGCCCATGCATAAGCAGGAACAATGACATACCATTTTTTGAAATGAATACTCAAAGATGCAGCAGTGGTAAATGCTGTAGAGGTATGACCTGAAGGAAAAGAAGCATCATTTTCAATTTGATAAGGATGAATTTGTAAAGGATATTTTTGGTAAGGTCTTTCTCTGTTGATGCTGTATTTTAAACCTTGTGTAATGGCAGTATTGATCACTAATGCACCTACACTTCTCCAGCCTTTGGCTTGCATACTTTTATCTTTTTGCAAATAGCCAATTGTAAGTATACTCAGCGGAGATGCAATAGCAACAGGATATACAGAGGATGAAGCCCCTTTCCAAAAGGTTGAATTAGGTTGGCTTGGATTGATATTTTCTAATAAATTAATTTCCCAGTTTTGTGCATTGGAATGAATAAAAAAACAAAAGCATCCCGTTGTGAGAAGGATGCTTTTAAAGAATTGTGCAAATATTTTCATGGTAATTTTTTCGTTGACTTAAACTTAATAAACTCAATGAACTTTTAAACTAACTAAACTATCAAACTTTGATTTATAAATTAGCCAAGGATTCTTTTATTGTTTTTATTCTTGCTTCGGCATCAGCTTTTTTCTTTTCTTCTGCAGCAATTACTTCCGGTTTTGCATTTGCTACAAATCTTTCGTTGCCCAATTTTTTCATTACACTTTCAAGAAAACCATTTTGATAAGCCAAATCTTTAACCAGATTTTCTTTTAAAGCAACGACATCAATTTCACGTTCTGATTCTATAAAAAATTTTTCTTGTTCAATTGCAACAACGATAGTATCTGCAACAGTATTTTCTGTAAAATAAATATTTGCAATATTCACTTGCTTCTTCAAAATAGATTCAATGGCAGAATAGTTTTCTTTTTCAGCTGTTTGGATATGCAATTGAATAATATCTTTTAGCTTAATCTGATTTTTGATTCTTGCTTCTCTCAAACTTGTAATTACTTGTTTTAGCAATTCACCACGATTGGTTAAATCAACATTCACTTTCTCAATATTCATTTGCATTTGCTTCACACACAGATCATCGTTTCTGTCTTTTAATTGATGATAAATTTCTTCTGTAATAATTGGCATGAATGGATGCAACAACAATAAAAGTTCATCAAAAAACTGAACTGTTTGTTCGTAAATAGCAGCATCAATTGGTTGTTCAAAACCAGGCTTAACCCACTCCAAATACCAACTGCAGAAATCATCCCATATTAAAGAGTAGATTGTTTTCAAAGCTTCGCTTAAACGAAATTGCTTCATTAAATTATCTACTTCAAGTTTTACTTCATTCAATCTGTTTGCAAACCATAAAGTTGGAAAGTCTGAGTGTCCGCTTGTTTGCATGTTATTTTGTTCAGCCTTTCTTCCTTCCCACATTTTCACTAACTTCAATGCATTCCATAATTTATTGGTGAAATTTCTACCTTGTTCATTGGTACTTTCATCCCACAATAAATCATTTCCTGCAGGCGATGCAATCATGATTCCAAACCTTACTGCATCTGCACCATACTGATCTATCAAAGCCAGTAAATCCGGGCTGTTGCCCAAACTCTTGCTCATTTTTCTGCCTTGCTTGTCTCTTACAATACCTGTAAAATAAACTTCTTTAAAAGGTTTTTGATGCATGTACTCATGCCCCGCCATGACCATTCTTGCTACCCAGAAAAAAATAATTTCGGGAGCAGTTACTAAAGTATTGGTGGGGTAGTAGTATTGAATGTCTTTATTGCCCGGGTTACTTAATCCTTTGAATACTTCAAATGGCCAAAGCCAGGAAGAAAACCAAGTATCCAAACAATCTTCATCTTGTGTAATGTCTTCAATTGTCAATGCAGCATTGTACTTAGATTTAAATTCTTCCAGAGCTTCTTCCTGAGATGCTGCAACAACAAAGTTTCCAGCTGCATCATACCATGCAGGGATTCTATGTCCCCACCACAATTGTCTGCTGATGCACCAGTCTTTAATATTGCTCATCCAATGGTTGTATGTGTTTCTGAATTTGGGTGGATAGAATTGAATCTCTTCATCCATCACACTTTTAAGTGCAGGTTCACTAAGCTTACTCATAGCAACCCACCATTGCAAACTCAATCTTGATTCTATGATTGCACCGGTTCTTTCACTTGTCCCAACCTGACCTTTATAGTCTTCAATTTTCTCAACAAAACCAAGTGCCTGAATATCTTCAATAATTTTTTTTCTTAAATCAAAACGATCAATTCCATTGTATGCCAAAATCTGTTGAGAAGGATTTTCGTCCATCAATTCTTCTGCGGTAAATTTTCCTTCAGCATCAATGGTATTGATACTTTTTAAATTGTGTTTTCTACCAATTTCATTGTCGTTTTTATCATGTGCAGGAGTAATTTTTAATGCACCTGTTCCAAATTCGGCATCTACATATTCATCAGCAATAATGGGTATTTTTCTGTTGATGATTGGCACAATTACTTCTTTGCCAATCCATGCAGCATAACGCTCATCTTTAGGATTTACGCAAATTGCAACATCACCTAAAATTGTTTCGGGGCGGGTAGTAGCAACCATCATGCTGCCACTGCCGTCTGTTAAAGGATATTTTACAAAATATAATTTAGAATCAATTTCTTTAAAAATAACTTCTTCATCACTCAAAGCAGTTTTGCTTACGGGATCCCAGTTTACCATTCTTTTGCCGCGGTAAATCATTCCTTTTTTATACAAATCATTGAACACCTGAATCACACTTTTATAGTAATCCTCATCCATTGTAAAAGTGGTTCTGTTCCAGTCAAGACTACAGCCTAATTTTTTTAATTGTTGTAAAATAATACCACCATATTTTTCTTTCCATTCCCATGCATAATCTAAAAATTCTTCTCTGCTTAAAGAAGATTTGGTGATACCTCTTTCACGCAACATCGCAACCACCTTAGCTTCTGTGGCAATAGATGCGTGGTCTGTTCCCGGAACCCAACATGCATTTTTGCCTTGCATTCTTGCACGGCGAATTAAAATATCTTGTATGGTATTATTCAAACAATGACCCATGTGCAAAATACCTGTAACATTAGGAGGCGGCATTACAATCGTGTAAGGTTCACGTTCGTCGGGAGTGCTGCTGAAATATCCTTTATTAAGCCAAAGGCTATACCAATATTGATCTGCTGATTGGTGATTAAAGTTTTTATTAATTTCCATACGTATAATTTACTATCTATTTAGTTATAATAAATAGCATGTTTTGTTTTTCAGTACTCGCAAAAATAAGGAAATGGGAGGGTGATTGGTTGAAACAAATTGTCTGAATGTAGAGCTCATTAATTTGATTAGTTTAATTAAATCAAATTAAATTATCAATCTCTATTTGTTTTTTATTAAAATATCGAAGTAGGTTATTTAACTTAACCACTACAGTTGTTTATATTCTAATACACCTTTAGTTGTTTTAAATAATTTCTTACATAATCATTTACACCTTCTTCAAGTGAATAAAACTTTTCTGTATAACCTGCTTTTTTAAGCTTTTGCATATTCGCTTCTGTAAAGTATTGGTATTTATCTCTAATATCCAAAGGCATATCAACATACTCAATATTAGGTTGCAAATCTAAAGCTGAAAATGTTGCTTTTACTAAATCTTCAAATGATCTTGCATTGCCGGTTCCTAAATTATACAAACCATTTTTTTGGTATGTCCAACTTTCTTGAAGCATTTCATTCATCAACCAATCAATCACTTTCACAATATCTTTTGCATAAATAAAATCTCGAAGTTGTTGCCCATCTTTAAAATCAGCTCGGTGGCTTTTAAACAGTTTTACAACACCATCATTTTTTATCTGATTGAATGAATGCCAGATTACGCTTGCCATTCGCCCTTTATGATATTCATTAGGGCCATAAACATTAAAGAATTTTAAACCTGCCCAAAATGGCGGCTGATTCGTTTGTTGTAATGCCCATTTATCAAATTCATTTTTACTGACTCCATAAGGATTAAGTGGTTGTAGTTTATCAATAATTTCATGGTTGTCATCATAGCCCAAAGTTCCATCTCCGTATGTTGCAGCAGAAGATGCATATACTAAAGGGATTTGATTTGCAGTGCAATAATTCCAGACTTCTATTGAATAATTATAGTTGAGTGTTCGGTGTACTTCATAATCAAATTCTGTAGTATCTGTTCTTGCTCCAAGGTGAATGATGAAATCAACTTTTGGTTTTTTTTCTTCAAGCCAATCAAAAAAAGAAATTCTTTCAACAATGCAATTAAATTTTTTTTCTTCCCAATTTTTTCTTTTTGTTTCTACACCAAAATCATCAACAAGAATTAAATTTTCAAAGCCTTGTTCATTCAAGTATTGAACCATGCAACTTCCTATAAAGCCGGCTGCGCCTGTAATTACAATGCAAGAATTATTGCGCATGATTGATCAAATTATTATTGTATAAAACTAAATTTTCTCCGCTTAATTCCAATGAAAAATTGTATTTGCTAAAGGCCTGAAATAATGCAGTACTGCAACCTTTTTTATATCTGTCGTGGGTTTCTACAATTATCAATTTTGTTTTCGGCAACCATTCGTCATAATTATTTTCAAATAATTCTTTTTCAGTGCCTTCGATATCCATTTTTATTAAATCAATATATTCTACATCAAGCATTTTTATGAGTTGTGGAATGGTGTAAGCAGTTACTGCATTACTATCTGATGGTTTTCCTTCTTCAATCATAAAAGCAGCTTCACCAAAGCCTTTATCTACAACATTTATAGCAGTTTCTTTATACCAAACAGCCCCCTGTAAAAGTTGCACATTGGTGTAAGGGTCCAAGTTTTTTTTTGCAATTAGATAATTCGCTTTTTCAGGTTCCAATGCAACAATTTTTGCATCAGGAAATTTGTTGCTAAAAAATATACTTGCATACCCAACATTAGCACCTAAATCGAGTATGGTTTTGGGAACAAATGGATAATCAACTGCATAGTCTTTTGAAACAAACAATTGTCCAAACATGATTTCATCTGAGCTAATGCCTCGCAAGTAAACAGGATGTTTTAGAAAAGAAAAATGCACAAATCCACTTTTCTTTTTTTTAATGTGCTTGTATATTTTCAAGGCATCCCAAAAAGGGAAAACTTTTTTGTATGGAGTGAAACGACTAGGCATATTAATTGTTTAAAATATTTTCAATAGCAGTATCATACTTTTCTTTCCATGCTGAAATATTTCCAAAGTCAATCCCATTGATATGTATTTCTCCTGAAGTAACAGTACCAAGCATTTCAGCACTAATGCCTGCATTTTGTATTTGTGCCATAACAGTTTCCAACATTGATTTTTGAACTGTAATTACAATCCTGCTTTGTGCTTCTCCAAACCAAAATGCATCTTTCCTTATCAATCCTTCATTTACAGAAACAGTAAAGCCTAAATTTTTATGAAATCCTTTTTCAAATAAAGTAACCATTAATCCACCTTCACTGATGTCATGTGCAGATACAATTAATTTTGATTTAATTAATGCTGCAATTATTTGTTGATTATTGTATTCTTCATCCAAATCAAAAGCAGGAGCAGGGGAGTACTCAACTTGTTGTAATTTATGTAAATATTCTGATGAACTGATATCGTTTTTTTGTTTTCCAATTAATACAATAAAATCACCTTCTTGATTATAATTCAAAGTCATTCTATTGGAGAAATCGTCTAGAATACCCACCATACCTATCGTTGGTGTAGGATAGACTGCACCTTCAGGACCTTGATTATAAAAACTTACATTACCTCCTGTAACAGGAGTTTGAAATTTTCTGCAAGCATCACCCATTCCGGTAACTGCTTTTACAAATTGGTAATAAACTTCCGGATCATAAGGGTTGCCAAAATTTAAGCAGTTGGTAACGCCAATAGGTTCGCCGCCACTACACACAATATTTCTTGCAGCTTCTGCAACTGCAATCATTCCTCCTATGTAAGGATTTGCAAACACATATTTGCTGTTACAATCTACGGTAATTGCCAATGCTTTGCCCGTTCCTTTTGCCAACACAATTGATGCATCGCTTGGTGCATTGGTACTTGCGTTTGCTGTACCTACCATACTGTCGTATTGATTGTAAACCCAACGTTTGCTGGCTATATTGGGTATTTGAATTATTTGTTCGGCAATTGATTTAATGTCAGTAATATCTTCAATTGTATTGATATCAAATGCATTGATTTTTTCAAAATATTTTGGTTCAGTGTTTTCTCTTGTGTATTGAGGTGCTCCTCCTCCAAGTACCAATTCATATGCAGGTATTGCAGCTTCCAAAACATCGTGCATATAAAATTGTAAAAGACCATCGCCTGTTACTTCGCCAATGTGGCTTGCACTTACATCCCATTTATCAAATACATCCAACACTAACTTTTCTTTTCCTTTTTCAACCACAATCAACATTCTTTCCTGACTTTCACTTAGCAATAATTCCCACGCTTTCATGTCTTGTTGACGAGTTGGAACTTTATCCAAATCAATACGCATTCCTACACCACCTTTTGCACTCATTTCTGCAGTACTACAAATAATTCCTGCTGCTCCCATGTCTTGCATGCCAACAATAGCACCCGTTTCAATTAATTCTAAACAAGCTTCCAATAATTTTTTTTCCTGAAAAGGGTCGCCTACCTGAACTGCAGGAAGTTCTTGCACACTTTCTTTTGTAATATCTGCACTTGCAAAACTTGCACCGCCAATTCCATCTTTTCCCGTTGCACTACCTACAAAAAAAACGGGATTACCAATACCTTCGGCAGTAGCACTGATCATTTTATTAGCTTGCATAATGCCTACGCTCATTGCATTTACCAAAGGGTTGGTATGATAACAAGATTCAAAATAAACTTCACCACCAACTGTAGGAACTCCAAAGCAATTGCCATAATGCCCAATTCCATGCACTACACCTTTTAATAAGTGTTGTGTTTTTTTATCATTCAAATTCCCAAATCGTAAACTGTTTAAAGAGGCAATTGGTCTTGCTCCCATTGTGAAAATATCTCTTTGAATGCCACCTACACCGGTTGCTGCTCCTTGAAAAGGTTCAAGTGCACTTGGATGATTGTGGCTCTCAATTTTAAATACAACTCCAAAGCCGTTACCCATATCCATCAATCCTGCATTTTCTTCGCCTGCTGCAACCAACATTCTGCCACCCTCTCTAGGTAAGGTTTTCAGCCATTTGATTGAATTTTTATAACTGCAATGTTCACTCCACATAGCACTGAAACTGCACAGTTCCGTGAAGTTGGGTGTGCGTCCGAGTTTTTGTTTGATTAATTCAAACTCTTCTTCTGTAAGTCTTAGCTGACGAGCTGTTTCAAAAGTTATTTCCATGGTTATATAATATGCTTGGTAATTGTTTTGCTTTGTGTATTATAATAAAAGTTCTTTTATAAATACAATAAAAACATCATTTTGTAACGCAAATGTACGTGTACACATTTGTAGAACAAGGCTAAGTTTTGCTCATTTCAAATTCACTTCGCCTTATTTTTACAAAAATATTTTCTATTGTCACCATCAATTGCAATTGTTATACTAAACTATAATGGCAGAGATTTTTTAAAACAGTTTTTGCCCTCTGTAGTTTCAAGTACTTACTCTAATAAAAAAATTATTGTTGCGGATAATGCAAGCAATGACAATAGTGTGCAATGGCTTACTGAAAATTATCCTGAAATTAAAATATTAATCAATAACAGAAATGATGGTTTTGCCGGGGGTTATAATTGGGCTTTGAAACAAATTGAGGCAGATTATTATGTATTATTAAATTCTGATGTATCCGTTTCATCCAATTGGATTGAACCAATTGTAGAACTCATGGAGTCTGATGATACAATTGGGGCTTGTCAACCAAAAATTCTTTCCTGGAACAAACCTGATTTTTTTGAATACGCAGGAGCATGTGGTGGTTATATTGATGCATTGGGTTATCCATTTAGCCGTGGGCGTTTATTTGATATTTGTGAAAAAGATGAAGGCCAATATAATTCTGTACAAAAAATATTTTGGGCAACGGGTGCAGCAATGTTTGTAAGAAGTAAAGTGTTTCATGAATTAAATGGATTTGATGCAAGCTTCTTTGCGCACATGGAAGAAATTGACTTGTGTTGGCGGATGCAATTGGCAGGTTATGCAATTTATGTGCAACCATTTTCAGTAGTATATCATGTTGGTGGCGGTACTCTGCCAAAAGGGTTTAGAAAAACATACCTCAACTTCAGAAATAATTTATTGATGTTGGGTAAAAATTTATCATGGCAAGAAATTATTTACAAGTTACCACTGCGGTTTTTAATGGATGCTATTTCAGCTTGGCAGGGATTACTGTCTGGAAAAAGCGTAATATTTCGTGCAATATTTAAAGCACATTTTCAGGTATTAATTATTTGGTTAACACAACGGAATAAGCGTATTTATTATGCTAAAAAACCGATGAAGACTTTATCGGGTGTTTTTAATGGAAGTATTGTATGGCAATATTTTGTTCAGAAAAAAATAAAATTCAGTAACTACTTTAAAGATTAAATTTTATTATCTTCTTTTTTTTAACAAACAAACAAGAAATTAAATCGGCATCCTTATTTTTGCAAAAGCAAATAAAATAAAATGGCAAATCATACAGAACATATTGAAGATAACAGTAAAAAAGATTTTACTAAAAGTTGGGTTAGTTCTTCACGTTTTATATTTTACTTACAAGTATCTTGTATACTAGCTTTTGTATTAGGCGGTTGTTACAACTTGTATCAGCATCGTTATAAAGGCAAACCAGAAGTAGAAATTCAAAGCAGTTCAAAATACACCCCTGAGTATAAATAAAATTTCAAAAAAATTTTGTCAAGAACTTTTGATCACTATTTTTGCACTCCTAATTTAGTTCTTATAGTTCAAGCGGAAGTAGCTCATTTGGTAGAGCACGACCTTGCCAAGGTCGGGGTGGCCAGTTCGAGCCTGGTCTTCCGCTCTCAGAAAAAATTCCTCTGCTTCGTGTGGAGGATTTTTTTTCAGGTAGCCCCGGTGGTGGAATTGGTAGACACGCAGGACTTAAAATCCTGTGACCCGCAACGGTCGTAACGGTTCAACTCCGTTCCGGGGCACGTTGTTCAGCCGCTCTTTTTGAGCGGTTTTTTTATGCATAGTATTCTCTTCAATGATTTCTCTAGCTTATTTTAGGCAAATTATATTGCAATAAAATAGTACTATTTTATTGCCTTAAAAATCTTTTCAATAGTTGCTGAATCAGCTGCAGATAACTCTTTTTCTTTCTTTAATTTGGCTTGTAATGCAATTACTGTTTTGTGTTGCGGGTATTTTAATAAAATAATTTCTATCCAATGTATAACACTTGTATTTGTTTTGGGAGTTTTGTTAGAAGCGTTTATTGGCGTTTTATCCCGATTGGGCATTTTATTAATAGTTGCTTCAAGTGTTGCCAATAAACCTGTTGGAAGGTCACTAATTTTTGATGCCTTGTTGTGCAAACCTTGTAATTGTTTTTTGGTAAGCCAACCCCTTGATTCATACTGATGCATCAAACTCATTGTAAATAATGCATCTTTATTATGATTATAACATGACGCTAATATTTTATCTATTATATCCAGACCGTCTTTTTTTTTATTCATACTGCACTAAAATAAATGATACAACACTACAAATATTCTTAAAAAATAAATTCAAAGTATTAAATAGTTTGCTTAAATCAAAAGTTATGATATACTAAACGGCAGTTATTTGAATGTTTTTTTAACGAAATCAAACGTAAAATGTACCAAATGGTCTTATTTAGATGCTTTTTTAGGGTTTTGAAATAATTATTTACAAAATCTTTGTCTTTTTTGGCAAGAGAACCTTATTTTTGCCGTCCTAATTTTTGAAATTATGTTAGCAGTAGTAAAAATCGCAGGTCAACAATTTAAAGTACAAGCAGGAGATAGCTTGTATGTACCACATCTTGAATGCAACAATGGAGACAAAGTTGAATTTACAGAAGTATTAATGGTAGACAACAATGGTACTTTAACTGTAGGCAGTGCTGTGAAGGCAACTGTAACTGCAGAAATTTTAACCAGTTTGGTACAAGGAGATAAAGTGATTGCTTTTAAAATGAAACGTAGAAAAGGTTTTAAGAAAAAGCATGGTCATAGAACTCACTATACTAAAATTAAAATTGAAAGTATCGCTTAACAAATTCCTATTTTAAATTTAAAATAGTAAAATTATTATTTTAGATTTTTTATTTGATATTTAAAATCATAAACAATGGCACACAAAAAAGGTGAAGGTAGCGTAAAGAATGGAAGAGACTCAAACAGCAAACGTTTGGGTGTAAAAATATTTGGAGGTCAGCCTGCAATATCAGGAAATATTATTATCAGACAACGTGGTACGAAATACCATCCTGGTAAGAATGTTGGTGTTGGAAAAGACTTCACTTTATTTGCTTTATCTGACGGTACAGTTGAGTTCAGAAAGACAAAAAATGATAAGACTATTGTTTCAGTTTCAGCAGTTGAATTAGTGGCTTAAAAAAAATAAATTTTGTAGTTTGAAAAATGTTTATAATTTTATGGCATTAACTAACCATTAAATTCAAAACAACATGGCCACTGCAAAGAAAGCTGCACCAGCAAAGAAAGCTGCTCCAGCTAAAAAAGCTGCTCCTGCAAAGAAAGCTGCTCCTTCTAAAAAAGCTGCTCCTGCAAAGAAAGCTCCTGCAAAGAAAGCTCCTGCAAAGAAAGCTCCTGCAAAGAAAGCTGCTCCTGCAAAGAAAGCTCCTGCAAAGAAAGCTGCTCCTGCAAAGAAAGCTCCTGCTAAAAAAGCTGCTCCTGCAAAAAAAGCTCCTGCAAAGAAGAAATAATTTCTTCCTGAATAGCAAAATAAACTTAAGTCCCGAATTTGATTCGGGACTTTTTTTATTAACTATTTTACACAATTTAAAATTCTATTTTATGAATAATTACTCAATAGCTGATAATTTTTCTTTGCTTGCCAAACTAATGGACATACATCAGGAAAATAGTTTTAAAGCAAAGTCTTATTCTATTGCTGCATATACAGTTGAAAAATTAACTGTTGAATTAAGTACGATAGATCAAAATAAAATATTTTCTTTAAAAGGAATTGGAGAAAGTGTAGGTCATAAAATAGTAGAACAACTGCAAACTGGTTCATTAAAAATATTAGAAGATTATATTGCTAAAACACCACAAGGCGTTTTAGA
Organism: Chitinophagaceae bacterium; assembly: GCA_947488765.1. Lineage (GTDB taxonomy): Bacteria > Bacteroidota > Bacteroidia > Chitinophagales > Chitinophagaceae > UBA1930. The sequence goes on from CANLAE010000017.1 coordinate 24,989, forward strand.
GATGTTGCATATAAAAGGGATTGGTCCTAAAAAAATTGCAACTATTTGGCATGAGATGGGGATTGAAAATTTAGGTGAATTGTTATATGCTTGTAACGAAAATAGATTGACTCTTTTTAAAGGTTTTGGTGAAAAAACACAACAGGGTGTAAAAGAAGCAATTGAGTTTTATATGGGAACACAGGGTAGTTATTTATACCAACAAATAGAAAACTATGCATTTGCAATAGATGAAAAATTAAATCTTATTTTCCCTGATTCAATTCATGCATTAACAAGCACATTTCGGAGGCAACTTGAAATAATTGAAAAACTTGAGTGGGTTACAACGGCTGATATCAGTGAAATTAAAAGTTTTTTTATAACAAATGATTTTAAAATAGTTACTGAAGAAAATGGATATATCAGTTTTGTAGGTAAAGAAAATGTGACATTGGGTTTTTACTCAATTGAAGAAACATTTTTTTACAATCAGTTATTCGTAACGAGTTGTAGTGATGAATTTTTACAATCATGGATTAATAATACTGGATGGGATATTACCCAGCCATACCAGAGTGAAGAAGAAATATTTGAAGCGTCAAATTGTGCATTTATTCCGATATGTTTAAGAGAAAGTGAATCAGTAATTTCAAATGCTTTGCAACAAAAATTACCTGTGTTAATTAAACAGCATGATATTAAAGGGATTATTCACAGCCATAGTAGATGGAGTGATGGAATGAATACAATTGAGGAAATGGCAGCTGCATGTATTGAACAAGGGTTTGAATATTTAGTAATGTCTGATCACAGTAAAACAGCCAGCTATGCCCAAGGGTTACCAATAGAAAAAGTATTGGCACAACATGATTTAATTGATGCGTTGAATAAAAAAAATGCGCCATTTCGGATTTTTAAAAGTATAGAAAGTGATATTCTTGGTGATGGAAGTTTGGATTATGATGAAGATATTTTAAGTAAGTTTGATATCGTGATTGCTTCAATTCACAGCAATTTAAAAATGACAGAAGACAAAGCCATGCTGCGTTTGATGAATGCAATTGAAAATCCTTACACGAGTGTTTTGGGACACATGACAGGAAGATTGCTGCTTAGTAGAAATGGTTATCCAATTGACCATAAAAAAATTATTGAAGCTTGTGCTGCCAATGATGTGGTGATTGAATTGAATGCACATCCAAGACGCCTAGATATTGATTGGCGCTGGATAAACTATGCACTGGAAAAAAATGTATTGATTTCAATTAATCCTGATGCACATAGCATTGATGGTTTCAATGATTGCAAATACGGTGTTTTGGTTGCACAGAAAGCAGGCCTAACCAAGGAACAAAATTTGAGTAGTTTTAAATTAACGGAATTTGAAAGTTTCCTGGTTCGCCAACATCAAAAACGAGGTTGATGAGAATGATTTTATTTGTTCATTTTTTTTACCTGATTCCAAATTGCATCCATTTCACCAAGTGTAAGGTCAGTAAGCAATTTGCCCGAATCATTTGCAAGTGTTTCCATTTGTTGAAAACGAGTAATAAATTTTTTATTTGTTTTTTCCAGAACTCCTTCTGCATCTACATTTAAAAATCTTGCGTAGTTAATTAAGCTAAATAATAAATCTCCAAATTCTTCTTCCACATGCGCTTGATTTTTTAGTTCAATTGCTTCTTGTAATTCACCCATTTCTTCTTCAACTTTTTTCCAAACATCAGCTGCATTGTCCCACTCAAAACCAACTTGCTTAGCCTTTTCTTGAATTCTAGTTGCTTTTATCATAGCCGGTAAGCTAGCAGGAACGCCACTTAACACACTTTTTTTTCCTTCTTTTAATTTTATTTTTTCCCAATTCTTTTTTACATCTTCTTCATTTTTAACTTTAACATCACCATAAATATGTGGATGCCTGATGATTAATTTTTGACTGATGCCCTCAATTACATCTTTCAATTCAAATTTTTTTTCTTCACTTCCTATTTTACTGTAAAATAAAATATGCAACAACACATCACCCAGCTCTTCTTTAATGCCCTGCCAATCGTTGCTAGTAATTGCATCTGTTAGTTCATACAACTCTTCTATGGTCATTGGACGCAGAGAATGAATGGTTTGTTTTTTATCCCATGGACATTTTTCTCTAAGTTCATCCATGATGGTTACCAATTTTAAAAAACGATCGGCTGTTTCTTGCATAAATTTATTTTTATAGCGCAAATCTAAGTGTGTATTTTGCTGAAAAATGGCGAATTGAAAAATAAAAAACATTAACATTGTCATTATATTATTGTGTGTTCTGTTTTTTGCCTTTTGACATTGCACCTGTTACCTTTGTTACTTATTTAAAAAATATGAAGCATTCATTTATCTTATTACTGGTATTGCTATTAACTACTCAAAGTAAATCACAATATTATTTCAATGATTTTATTGCTAACAAACAAAGTAATAGTCAACATCAGTTGCTGAAAACAAACGGAATACGCAAAGTAAAAATTATCAATAATGAAGCTGATAATACCGTTCAAGATGGATTCAAATTAGAGCAGGAAATTAATAAAGATTGGAGTGAAGTTGTTACAACTTCTTCTTCATCGGTTGGATCTAGTACGCTTATTTCTAACTACACTAAAAGTGGTATTATTAAAACTGTGGAGGTTTCTAATGGGGTAAGTAATACATTAGATTATTTTTACTATGAAAATGGATTATTGCAAAAAATTACTTCAAATACTATAGATACAAGTTTTAAAAGGAATTCCACAGAATCACACGAATGGTTTTACACAAGTAACCTTTTGCCTTTGAAAATGTTGAAAATAAAAAATAATTCAGATACTACTATCGTCATATTTGTAACAGATGAGAAAGGATTGGTTACAGAAGAACAATGGAGCAGAAAAGGTAAAAATATAGAGTCTTATTTTTATTATTATAACGAACAAAATAATATTTCTGATATTGTAAGATACAATTCAAAAGTAAAAAAAATGCTTCCTGATTTTATATATGAATACAATGAAAATGGAAGTATAAAGCAAATGATACAAGTACTGGCAGGGGGTAGTAATTATAATACCTGGGTTTACACATATTTAACCAATGGGTTAAAAGAAAAAGAATTTTGCTACGATAAGCAAAAAAAATTAGTTGGTGCTGTTGACTACATTTACAATAAATAAATAAAATTAGGGAATCAATATTTAGTTTAATATTACTAGTTATTCAAACAATGTATTTAAATTAAAATTATCCAACTTACTAGTTGGTTACAATAAAAGTCTACATGAATTTAAAATCTATATTAGCCAAACCTTTTGCTAATTATATTTATAAGCAGCATAAAAAAAACATGCTGAATGCCGTTCAGGATCAACAAAATATTTTGCAAGAACTTTTGAAAGTTGGTAAACAAACAGTCTTTGGGAAAGACCATCATTTCAATGATGTATCTAACTATCAGGAATATACGAAAGCAGTTCCAATAAGGGATTATGAACAAATTAAAGGTTACATTGAACAAATAAAAAATGGCAAACAAAATGTATTGTGGAAGGGTAAACCAATTTATTTTGCCAAAACAAGTGGTACTACTAGTGGTGTGAAATATATTCCGATAACAAAAGATTCAATTCCCAATCATATCAATACTGCTCGTAACGCATTGTTGTGTTATATGGCCGAATCGGGTAACACATCTTTTGCAAGTGGTAAAATGATTTTCTTAAGTGGAAGCCCTGAACTGGAGCGGATTGCAGATATTCCGACAGGAAGATTAAGTGGCATTGTAAACCATCATGTACCCAAATACTTAAGATCCAATCAGCTGCCATCTTTTGAAACCAATTGTATTGAAGATTGGGAAACCAAATTGGATAATATTGTAAGAGAAACGATTGAAAATGATATGACATTAATCAGTGGAATTCCGCCATGGATGCAAATGTATTTTGATCGGTTACAAGAAAAAAGTGGCAAAAAAATTGGTGAATTATTTCCCAATTTCAGTGTGATGGTGCAAGGTGGTGTAAACTTTGAACCCTATAAAGCAAAGCTTTTTGAAAGTATTGGAAGAAAGATTGACAGCATAGAATTGTTTCCGGCGAGTGAAGGTTTTTTTGCCTTTCAAGATTCTCAGGATGCGGAAGGATTGGCATTAAACACCAACTCCGGAATCTATTTTGAATTTATTCCTGCAGGTGAAATTTTTAATGAAAACCCTACCAGGATTGGGTTGCAGGATGTTGTTGTTGGAGATAATTATGCATTAATCATAAACAATAATGCAGGATTATGGGGCTATAATATTGGTGATACTGTAAAGTTTTTAAGCACTAATCCATACAGAATAGTAGTTAGCGGCAGAACGAAACATTTTATTTCTGCCTTCGGCGAACATGTAATTGCAGAAGAAGTAGAGTATGCTTTGTTAAAAGCTGCAAATGAATTTGGTGTTTCAATAGTTGAGTTTACTGTGGCTCCTAATATAGCACAGAGTGATTGTCAAAGTTATCATGAATGGTTTATTGAATTTGAAAATGAACCACATGATATGAATGATTTTATAAACCAAGTGGATGATAATTTGAGATCAAAGAATGTTTATTATGATGATTTAATTGCAGGTAATATTTTGCAAAAATTGGTTATACGTAAAGTGAGGAAAAACGGTTTTATTGACTATAATAAACAAATATGAAAATTGGGTGGGCAAAATAAAGTAGCAAGGCTTACAAATGACAGAAAAATTGCCGAAGTATTACAATCGTTTTTAGCATAACTTCTTATTCTTTAGGCTTATCTTTAGCACCTTGCAAAAATTATTTAACATGAGTATAAAGCGAATTGCAATATTTGGATCTACAGGTTCGGTAGGCACACAGGCATTAGAAGTAATAGCTGCAAATCCTACATTGTTTTCAGTAGAAATTTTAACGGCTCAAAACAATGAAAATTTATTGATTCAACAAGCGTTACAATTCAATCCAAATTGTGTTGTAATCGGCAATGAAAAAAAATATGAAACGGTAAAACAAGCATTAGCTTCAACAGATATTAAAGTATTTGCGGGAGAAAAGGCTCTGGAAGAAGCTGCTGCTATGGATTGTTATGATATGATGTTGGCTGCAATTGTAGGTTACGCAGGCTTAAAACCAACTTTACAGGCAATTGAAAGTGGAAAGCCAATTGCACTTGCCAATAAAGAAACTTTGGTTGTTGCCGGTGAAATTGTAATGCGCAGGGCAGTTGAAAAACGAATACCAATTATTCCGGTTGATAGCGAACACTCTGCAATTTTTCAATGCTTAGTAGGAGAGAGTAGAAATAAAATTGAAAAGATTGTACTTACAGCAAGTGGCGGACCATTCAGAGGTAAAAAGCCAAATTTTTTGGTGAATGTAAAACGAGATCATGCGTTGCAACATCCAAACTGGACGATGGGTGCAAAAATTTCGATAGACTCTGCAACCCTTATGAATAAAGGACTTGAGATGATTGAAGCTAAATGGTTGTTCAATTTATCTCCCGAACAAATACAAGTAGTTATTCATCCTCAGAGTATCATTCACAGCATGGTTGTATTTGAAGATGGAAGCATCAAAGCACAAATGGGTTTGCCCGATATGAAGTTACCCATTCAATATGCAATGGCTTTTCCTTATCGAATTCCCAATGATTTCCCACGCTATAATTTTAAAAAACCTGAAACACTAACTTTTGAAGAGCCCGATTTAAAAACCTTCAGAAATTTAGCAATGGCAATAGATGTAATGAATAGAGGTGGTAATCTTCCTTGCATTTTAAATGCTGCAAATGAAATTGCAGTTTTTGCGTTTTTACAAAACAGAATTGGGTTTTTAGATATTACAGAGTTGATTGAAAGAACAATAAATAAAATTTCATTTATAGAAAAGCCAACTTTACAAGAGTTGTTTGATAGTGATGGTGAGGCACGTACTTTTGCTGCAAGTTTAATTGAGTTATAAAAAGTTAGATTTCATAAAATATTATTCATATAAAAAAGTAATCCTCCTGTTGAGGATATGATTTATGACAGTATTAGCAATTGATTGGAATGGTGGGTTGATACAAGCAGGACAGTTTGTTTTGTCTTTTTCAATTTTGGTTGTATTACACGAATTGGGACATTTCTTACCGGCAAGATGGTTTAAATGCAGGGTTGAAAAATTTTATTTATTCTTCAATCCAGGCTTTAGTTTGTTTAAGAAAAAAATAGGTGATACGGAGTGGGGCATTGGTTGGATCCCATTTGGAGGCTATGTAAAAATAGCTGGTATGGTAGATGAAAGTATGGATAAAGAACAAATGAAACTTCCTCCAAAAGAAGACGAATTCAGGGCAAAACCCGCTTGGCAAAGATTGATTGTAATGCTTGGTGGCGTTACTGTTAATGTAATATTGGCGATAATTATTTTTATAGGCATCATGTGGGTCTGGGGAGAAGAAAATTTGCCTGCCAAAAATTTGAAGTATGGTATAGTGGCCGATAGTTTAGGAAAATCAATAGGCTTACAGGATGGCGATGTGATTACGAAAGTGAATGACAAAGATGTAAAAAACACCATAAAAATTGCAGGAGAATTTATTTTAAATGATGCAAAAAATATTACCATTCTTAGAAATGGAGTTGAACAACAAATTGCTGTTCCTTCAGATTTTGTAAAAGCATTGAATAAAACAAAAGGGGAAAATTTTGTTCATGTTAGAACGCCTTTCTTTGTTGCTGGTTTTGATAAATTATCTACTGCAGAACATGCAGGTGTAAAAATTGGAGATCAAGTTATTGGGGTTGATAGCATTGCTACACCTTATCATAACGATTATGTTGCAGCAGTAAAAGGAAAAGCAAGAAAAACAATTAATCTAACCTTACTTAGAAACAATGATACGTTAAAAGTACCGGTAGAATTAAACAATGATGCTAAAATTGGGGTTGCAATACAAGGAGATTTTAGAAAACTTGGCTTTGTTATAGAAACAAAAAAATATAGTTTTTTTGAAGCAATTCCAGCAGGATATAACCAATGTTGGACAAGCCTTGGACGCTATATTTCAGGTATCAAACAACTCTTTAATGGCAAGGCAAATCCTAATGATAGTTTAGGCAGTGTAATAAGTATTGGAAGTGTTTATAGCAAAGTGTGGGATTGGCAAAGTTTCTGGACTTTAACTGCTTTGTTCTCTATCATATTAGCCTTTATGAATGTATTGCCTATCCCAGCTTTGGATGGGGGGCATGCGTTGTTTTGTGTGTATGAAATGGTTACCGGTAAAAAGCCAAGCGATAAGTTTATGGAATATGCACAAACTGCCGGTATGATTTTATTATTGGGGTTAATGGTGTATGCATTAGGATTGGATTTCATGAGATTTTTTAAGTAGTTTTTTAGTTTGGCTTCAAATAGTTGAAAAGGTTCAAGAGGTTGAATAAGTATAAACAGCTAAAAAGTTGATTATACTTATTTTCAATTGGTTTTTCTTTTACCATCTTTATCCAAGGATTAACAATAATAAGTAGTAATTTTATTGAAATACGGGGCCGTATTGGTTTTGACAGCAAAGTTCTTTGTAGGTGTAAGCATGCAGTGCGTTGTATAATTAGCACTTTAATCTGAATATTCAAAACTCAAATGGCAATACTCAGTATGCCATGGCTGCTTAATCAGTGATTAAGTAACCATTTGGGCCGCCGCACAGGTTTGCTTTTTACCAAGTGCCGCCGCCGACTCAAACCAAATAAAAGCTGCTGATGCAATAGGCTGTGCCTGCATCAAAAGACTATCCAGCTAAGGGTTGTATTGGTTTGTTCATTTCCTGCACAACAACGAAAATTAATAATGAAATAAGCATGTAGAAAGCTTATGGCGAATTTGTTTGGACAAGGGTTCGACTCCCTTCGGCTCCACCCCGTAAAATTGTAAGTAGTTGCAAATCAATTACTTACAATTTTTTATTTTAGGGTTAGCCCGCATTTAGCCCGCAATTTTTTAAGAGATAAAAATCTAATTTCAATTGGCGATGTTAAGAGGTATGGCAGGAAATGATCGAAGATCAATGGGAGGTCATGCAATGTTAGGTGTAAATATATCTAAACCACCATTATGGTTTAATTCACTATATGTAAAAGATATTAATGAAAATAAATATTATGCATGGGAAACAACTACTCAAAATAAAGATTTAGGAGAGCCATGCTGGCCATTTTGGTCTAGTTGGTCTGTTGTCAAACTTTAAACTCACAAATAAAAAATAAAAAATGGAAATTATTGTTTTATTATCACTATTAATCCTTGGATTACTATATCTCTATTTCTTTGCAAAAGTGCAACATCGATTTTTTCAACATTTGAGTCAGCCAAAAAAGAACAATGCTATATTGATAGTTTTTGTTGCATCACTCATATCCGCATCAATAAATCTAGTACATATTGCTGAGTTAGCTGCAGATGCGATTAGATTTTTTCTCAAGGGTAGTAATTATGGATCTGCAATTTTATTTGCTGTTTCATTTTTTGCTGGCATGTGGATTTTTTCAATTCTATTGTTCAGGCTTAGCTATTTGGTTGTAGGTTTTTTAACTCCAGAAAAAGAAAACGATGAGTTACTAAAAAACAATATTGAATTAGCTATAATCCATGCAGTGATTTTAATTTCGTTATGATTTGTAATTGCACCGGCATTAGTAAAAATAGCTGCAGAATTTATACCATATCCAAAGTTGCCATTTTAGTTAAAATTTTTTATTAATAAAGTATTTAATTCAAAAATGGTAATGATATTCAATTTCTAATTTTTGACTCAATTAATCATACTTACAAAAAATTTTTTACATAATAAACTTAACAATAGAAATGGCTACAGCAACTCTATGCGATAATTGTTCGTTCGGCTCAAAAAAAGAATTATGTTTTAATTGCGGTAAAAACCATTGGGGCAAGGGGAAATTAGTCAAAGTTTGTGATAGTTGCTCCTTCGGATCACAAAAAGACAAATGCATAAACTGTGGTAATAATCATTGGGGAAGGGGTGCGATGGCAAGGTTATGTGACAGTTGTTCATTTGGAAGTAGAGGGGACAAATGTATCAAATGCGGAAAGCATGTCTGGTAAATTTTTCCTTTTAAACAATCAGATTAAAGAATCAGATTAAAATTAATTTTATTCAATACTCAATTTGTTTAGGGAGGAGGGAGTATTTCGTATCAAAATTATTTTCTTTTCAAATTATGGTATTGGTTATTACTCACCTTAAGTTAGAAATGAATGATAATTGAATAAAAAATTAGATAAATATTATGATAAACTCAAATTATAAAATACATAAAATATATTAAGTTATTCTGGGTTATTCTAGAATTTTTTAGAATAATTACTTTTAACTGTTAAACACCAATCACATAAAATAAATTCTAAATAAAACAATTTGAAATATTCCGGAATATTTCGAAAAATATTTAAATCTTATATTGATAAATACAAGTTCGCTAGAAACTGCATTTTATTTATTCCAAAATATGCAAGAATATTCTGAAAAATGACTTGATTTTAAATCAAGAGTACCCATTATCCAAGAAAATACATTTCGGAATAATCTAGAAAATTATAAAATAATATTTCTTATTCATCTATCAAGTAATTTGTATGTCGTCAAAGAAAGTGGACAGTTTAGTTAATACCCTTTGCCCAAACAATACCAACACTGCCCAATTCTATTATCTCCATTGCCAGAGGGATTACAATCCCCACAAGTATGCCAACCACCCTTGCACCTGTTGACGTAGCAAGGCTTAGATTCTGGGTCATTTGCATTTCCAAATACTCCATAAATAACACCTGCACCACGACAATCACTACACATTATTTGACCAGGCCTTGTCTCATTTCTATCTTTCCATTCATGTGTACGAGATTCCCAATAATGAACTGTAAATGTTCGATTACAATTTGAACACCTTCCACTGCCATTACAATGGCTGCATACTCTATGATTTGAACTAGTTGAGTTTGTTATTTGTTGTTTTGATAAATTATTTTGCACTTTTCTTGCATATTGCTTTTCCCATGCTTTTTGTATTGCTATAGCTTTATTTTCACAAGTTGATGAACAATATGATTGTGTGTTGTATAAACCAATTTCATTAGAAAAGGCATCTTTTTTAAAGTTTACAATTTCTGATGCAGTGCGCTTTACAGCTTTACAAATTTTAATATTGCATTGATAACATTTGTGGCGATTGTCTATTAACCTCCATTCTCCCTTAAACTCTCCATTTCGCCATAATCCAGTTTTAATTTGACCATTATTATAAATAATAGATCCTTCTCCTTCTTGAACCCCGTTAATCCAATTTCCAGAATATTTATCTCCTTTATGAACAATACCAAATCCTTTTAATTCAGTATTGGTGCCATAGAATTCTATACCATTACCACTCTTGCTTTTACCTATCCAATTTCCAACATAATAATTATGATCCCCTTTTACCCCTCTAACTGAAACACAAGCACCTTTATGCTCATAAAGATCAATCGAAATACTTCCTCTAGAACTAATGCCATAAACATTGATTCGATCATTATATTGGTCTTGGTAAATTCCAGTTGTCCAATAAAATCCTATTTCATCCTCTGGAACACCAAAAACCCTATCATATTTTTTTACTTTAAATGGTCCGTTTTCAAAACTGAAAATAAAACTTTTATTTATTTTCCCTCCACGCATCTCTTTAGTTTCTGATATATAAGCCTGCGCTCTACCATTTGAGTTTTTGAAGTAATTATAATTATTTAAACTTTGCCAATCTTGAATAGATGGTGTAACGAATCCTATTGGCAAAAGACCTCTTGGATCATTAAGTGCGTACCAATTATATAGTTTCCCAAAATTGGTTTCAGTAGCAGGATTAAAATCAAAATAACACCAAACTGGAGACTGATTTTTATTTGCATTAATCAAATCTAGTTCAGTTTTTGCTTGAGGAATAATATCACCATTTCTAAATATAATCAAATCTAAATTCTGAGTCATCCACTCCCTTCCATTTATCAATATAGTAGAATAATTTGTTTTATTTGAGGGATTCAACCCTGTTACATTATTATCTAATTTTGCATTAATTGGGTTATTGTTTGAAGTTATTTCAATATTATTTTTATTATACGGAATAGCCGGTATTCCTTTACACCAATTATTGCAGTTGTCATAATTTTTAAATTTATATACTCTATAGTTATTAAGGTTGTTATAATGCACTTTAAGATATACAGGTTTTTTATTTTCATTTGAAGCATAATAAATTTCATAATAACCATAAGCATCTGGAAAAATTGGCTCGTCGGTATATAAATCAAAAAGTGTGTATTCCGATTTATAAAATACATTAGCCATATCTTTTCTTGGATTAGGGTCTCTAGCAATCCTAACGTTCTGATTACTACTGCTTACATCCAATGGTACTGATATAGGAGGGTTGATTGTGCCCATACCTACTTGGGCCTTTATGCCAACAGTGGCTATTACTAAAAAAATAATTAATAAACGTTGAGCTTTTTTCAATGTATTAAGTTTTTATTTTTTGTTAGTTTTATTGTAGAACTCTTGGCTCTAATTTTATTACAATTCAAAAGTAGAATATTATTTTTTATTGTTAAATAATTCGTAATTAATAAGATTTTCATATTCTGAAATAATGTGGAGTATGCAAGAATATTCTGAAAAATGACTTGATTGTAAATCAAGAATACCCTTTATCCAAGAAAATATATTTCGGAATAATCTAGATTAATCTTTACTTTTTATTAAGTTTTTACTTGTTTTTCTTTACTTTTTCTTATTGCTTTGTGTAGAAAGCGTCTTTTCTTAAGTTTAAAAAAATCATTAGTTTGTTGTTGTCAATTTTACTTACGATGAAAATTATCACCAACAACATTTTTTAAAAAATAGTCATCGTAATTTTTAGCTGTTTTGCATTTTTTACTACACTCTAGTTTTTACGTACAATCCCCACAAAAAAACATCAACAAAAAACTCATATTTTTACCTACCCTTTTTAAGATCAAAACCAACTTATATGAATATCCTTAAAAAATCAATTTTTGTTTTTTGTTTGCTATTTATTTTAACAACATCAACAAAAGCCCAAGTAGGTATTGGAACAAGTACGCCTGATGCCTCAGCTAGATTACAAATTGATGCAAATGCTGCAACAAATGCCAAAGGTTTTTTACTGCCACGAGTAACTGCTACTGAAAAAAATAGCATCGTTTCACCAGCAACTGGATTAATAGTTTATCAAACTGATGGCACAACAGGATTTTATTATTACGACGGGAGCTCATGGAACTTGTTACCATCTGCTTCAAATGCTGTGCCTTATTCCGGAGCATCTGGATCTGTTAATCTGGGAAATTATGATTTAACTGTGAATGGAATAACAGTAGGTATAGGTAATGGAAATGTTTCAATTAACACTGCAAGTGGCTATCAAGCCCTTTATTCCAACAACACCAATGGAAGGTATAACACAGCAAGTGGTTACCAAACACTTTTTTATAACACCATAGGTTACGATAACACAGCAAGTGGTTATAGAGCCCTTTATTCCAACATCCAAGGAAATTCTAACACAGCAAGTGGTTCTATGGCACTTTATTCTAACACAGGAAGTTCTAACACAGCAAGTGGTTACCAAGCACTTAGGTACAATACCACAGGAAGTTCTAACACAGCAAGTGGTTACCAAGCACTTAGGTACAATACCACAGGAAGTTATAACACAGCAAGTGGTTCTATGGCACTTTATTTTAACACAGGAAGTTTTAACACAGCAAGTGGTTACCAAACACTTACTTCTAACACCACTGGAACTTACAACACCGCTTTAGGATATGGTGCAGGATCTAGCTTTGGATCAGGTTCAAACTGTACAATGATTGGAAATCAAGCACAAGCTTCTGCAAGCAGTGTTAGTAATGAAATAACATTAGGTAATTCTGTCATAGCAACTTTGCGATGTATGGTAACTTCAATCACTTCATTATCAGACAGAAGAGATAAAACAGACATTATTCCTATTGGTGAGGGTTTGGCATTTTTAAAACAATTAAATCCTGTAAGTTTTACTTGGAATACCAGAGATAAAGCCAAAGTGGGCATTAAGTCTGCTGGTTTTATAGCACAAGAATTATTGGCTTTGCAAAAGCAATCTAACATTGGCGATAATCTTGATTTGGTGAGTGAAAACAATCCAGAAAAGTTAGAAGCACGTTATGGAAATTTATTGCCAGTGATTGTAAAAGCTATTCAAGAAGAAAGTGCTGAAAAAGATAAACTGATTAAGATTCAAAACAAAGAGATTAGAACACTAAAAGTAGAAAGTACTGAAAAAAATAAAGAGATTGATGCACTAAAACAAAGATTAGATGCATTAGAAAAAAGGTTCAATCAAATGCTTACAAAAAGCAATAAATAATATTAAAAAAAGAATCAAAACCAACTCAAATGAATATCCTTAAAAAATCAATTTATGTTTTTTGTTTGCTAATTATTGTAACTACATCAACAAAAGCTCAAGTAGGTATTGGAACAAGTACGCCTGATGCCTCAGCTAGATTACAAATTGATGCAAATGCTGCAACAAATGCCAAAGGTTTTTTACTGCCACGATTAACTGCTACTCAAAAAAATAGCATTGTTACACCAGCAACTGGATTAATAGTTTATCAAACTGATGGCACAACAGGATTTTATTATTATGACGGGAGCTCATGGAACTTGTTACCATCGGCTTCAAGTGTTGTGCCTTATACCCTAGCAACAGGGCCAGTTAATCTAGGAAGTTATGATTTAACTGTAAACAATATAACAATTGGTAGAGGTACTGGAAATATTTCATCTAACACAGTAAATGGTTATCAATCACTTTATTCTAATACTTCAGGAAGTTATAACACAGTAAATGGGTATCAATCACTTTATTCTAATACTTCAGGAAGTTATAACATAGCAAATGGTTATCAAGCACTTTATTCCAACATCACAGGATGGTATAACACCGCAACTGGTTATTCTGCACTCATTTCCAACACCACAGGATATTATAATGTATCAATTGGAAATAATTCTCTTTTTGGCAATACCACTGGAAGTTACAACACCGCTTTAGGACATGCCGCAGGATCTAGTTTTGCAACAGGGAATAACTGTACAATGATTGGATACGGAGCTCAAGCTTCTGCAAGCAGTGTTAGTAATCAAATTACATTAGGTAATACCAGCATAACATCTTTGCGATGCAATACAACTGTAATTACTGCATTATCTGATAGAAGAGACAAAACAGACATTATTCCTATTGGTGAGGGCTTGGCATTTTTAAAACAATTAAATCCTGTAAGTTTTACATGGAATACCAGAGATAAAGCCAAAGTGGGCATTAAGTCTGCAGGTTTTATAGCACAAGAATTATTGGCTTTGCAAAAGCAATCAAACATTGGAGATAATCTTGATTTGGTGAGTGAAGACAATCCAGAAAAGTTAGAAGCACGTTATGGAAATTTATTGCCAGTGATTGTAAAAGCTATACAAGAAGAAAGTGCTGAGAAAGACAAAAAGATTAATGAGTTAAGATTAGAAAAAGACGCAGAGATTGATGCACTAAAACAAAGATTAGATGCATTAGAAAAAAGGTTCAATCAAATGCTTACAAAAAGCAATAAATAATATTTAAAAAAAAGAATCATAACCAACCAAAATGAAAACGACTATTAAATCAATTTTTATTTTTTGTTTGCTATTTATTGTAAGTTTATCATTAAAAGCACAAGTGGGTATTGGAACTAACAGTCCTAATGGATCTTCCATGTTAGAAATCAATGCAACAAACAAAGGAGTGCTAATCCCACGAGTTACATTAACAGGAAGCACTGATGCAACAACAATTGCAACACCAGCAACTAGTTTATTGGTATATAATACTGCTACTACTAGTGATGTTGTTCCTGGATATTATTATAATTCAGGAACAAGTGGTTCACCAGTTTGGATTCGATTAAATACAAGTACACTAGTAACAGGAACTAATTCAGGAGAAACATTAAACTGGAATAGTTCCACCTCAAAATGGCAGGTTACAGGTACTTCTGCTTTAGCATTGGGAAATGGGGCTGGAAGTAATGGTCAGGGAGGTGGTGCAATTGCATTAGGAACTTATGCTGGTTCTGCTGATCAGGGAGTTAATGCAGTTGCATTAGGAAATATGGCTGGATATATGACTCAGGGCAATAGGGCAGTTGCATTAGGAAATCAAGCTGGAAGTAGTGGTCAGGGCACTAATGCAATTGCTTTAGGATATCAGGCTGGATATATGACTCAGGGCACTAATGCAATTGCTTTAGGATATCGGGCTGGTTATCCGCAACAAGCTTCAAATAGTATCATTCTAAATGCGTCGGGTACTACTTTAAATAGTAATAACACAGGACTATTTATAAGTCCTATTCGGAGTACTGTAAATACAGAAGCCCCATTAACTTATAACGTTGTAACTAATGAAGTGTCATATAATAATGCTAAAACCTTCGTAATTAATCATCCTACAAAACCAGATAGTTATTTGATTCATGCTTGTTTAGAAGGTCCAGAAGCTGGTGTATACTATAGAGGAGAATCTACAATAGAAAACAACCAATCAGTTGTTGTAAAACTTCCAGATTATGTGTCTTCTTTTGCTACAAATTTTTCAATCAATATCACGCCAATTTATTCAGATGATTCAGATGAAAACATAGTGTATAAAACATCTCGAGTAAAAGATAATGCATTTACTGTTCATGGAAAAAATGGAAGTTTTTACTGGATAGTATATGGGCAAAGGGGTAAGGTAGATGTTGAACCTAAAAAATCAGA
>CANLAE010000018.1 GCA_947488765.1 Chitinophagaceae bacterium
AATAGAATAAAAAAAATTATAGGTACACATATCTAAGTAATAAAAAAAAAACAAAAAAATGTTTGGTTTATTTAAAAAAAATAGTCCTGGTATAGCATTAGTGAAATATGCAAATAACATTGGCTTCCTGTACAAAAATTTGAAATCTGTTGATAGTTTAGGATTTGAAGATGCAACTAATAAGATAAGGTGCTTAACAGTTTATTATGTGAAAGAAATTGCAGAAAATCCAATAATGGACAATCTTGATGTTAGATTAAAATGTATGATACCTGAAATGTATGCTTTTAAGTTTGTGACTATTGCATATAGTAGTACTGAAATATTGTCATTACTTCATCAAATAATAGAAAAATACAATCTAAATAGTGAGTTTAAAGAAATTATAGAGAAAGGGGATTTATATTACAAATATGAAAATTGTTATGATAATTAAAACTCATGAATAAAATAATTCAAATCGTATTGATTATAATTGTTGCCGCAATTGTAATTCCAATAGCATTTTTTCTTCTAAAATTTTTATTGCTACTAATTGCAGATGGAATAATCTATGTTGGACTAGTAATAGTAATTGCGTTTATATTAATTGTAATAAGTAATATCTTTAAAAAATAAAAAATGATAATTATTATTTTACTTGCAGCAGCAATTTTTATTTATTTTCTATTTAACAATGATAGAAATGATGAAAAAATTAAAGTGCTCCAAAGAGGTGGATTAAAAAGTGTTTATCCAAAGTTTGTTCAATATATAGAATTAGCAAATTCAGGTGAATATTCTCATGAATTTTCATTAGAAGAAACAAAATTTGTTTTAGCAAAAGATGATGGGGAATATCTTGAGTATAAATTTCCTATTTATTCTTTTAATGGAAATTTAGGTGGTTATTATTATATCGGTATACATCATACATTTGGCACTTTTGCATATTGTTTTTGCATTAATTCAAGTGGTAGAAAAATTGAAGGGTATATGTCTGAAATTCATAATGGTAGGAATAATGGCATGCCTAGGGATAAAGAGGTAGATGATTATAGAACTATATTTTCAAGATTAATTATGAAAATGGAATTGATACCAAATTTTGAAGATAAATTTTATTATAATTTATAATTATGAATCAAACTATAGAAAAAACCGTTGAAGATGTTTATAAATCAATGATGGAATTAGAATCAGATATAATTAATGATAAAAAGTTAATTCGTAATAATAATTATGATGAAAATACACACCTACAATTCTCCGCTAACATTTTTAGTTTATTCGTAAAACGTCTAAAACATGGTTTTTTTAATAAAGGGCAATTTGAAAAGGGGAACAAACTTGAAGAGCTCTTAAAGCATAATTCTGAAGCAATCAGTCATAAGATTTCAGCAAATGCAATAAAGGCACTTATGAATACAACTTTGTATAATGTAAGTCCTGATGATACTTTTATGGAATTATTAAAAGACTATTCTGAATATTTAAAACCTATCATTTTACAAGTAATCTGATAAAATATTTAAACTTAATGGCATATACGTCATGTTATTTATAAATTAGATTTGATAATATTGCTTTTTAAAAAATGATAACAACTGAAATTATTGCATCAAAAAATCAATTAAAAAGTAAAGTAACTTCAAAATTTTACAATAAATAAATAACGTAGCAATTAATCATACAATTCAACAATTAACAACATAACTAAAAATGTCTTATCTCAAAAAGATTAACTAAAAAACACCAAAATGAAAAAAATTATATCTTTTTTTACTCTAGCTTTAATTGTAAGCTGCTCACAAAGCAATAAAGAATTATACAGTATGACTGATTCATTTGTAGAATCATTACAAACTTCTTATAAGAGTTATGGTATTTTAGGTGGCAATGAACATATTAAAACTACTAGTGACGGAAAATATCAAGTTATGCCAGTTGGACGATTAATTAACGTTAAGATTTTAAAAGTTGTAAATGATGATGTATATAAAGAATTAGAAGATGATTTAAAAAGTCATTATAAAGGTGACAAAAGAGTTCATGACGTATATAAAAATAATGGTGGTACAATAATGATTGATTGCAGAAATTAAAAAATAATACCCAAAATATTGGCAAAAAATTTTTGGTCTAATGGTTAAATGAACTTTTGTAACTTATATATTTTGGGGGCAACAAAAGGTTTTCATCTTAAAAATCATCATCTTATATTGCCATAAAATAGTTTGACAAAAAACTTTAAGATCCCCTGAAAAATGCCCTAACTTTTATATAAAAGTTAGGGCATTTTTTCAAATCACTAATTCAATATAATTGTCATAAAGTTTAAATGCAAAACAAAATAGACTACTTAATAAAAGATAACCTTTGTAAAAAAACAATCGAAAAATATGATGATCATTCATCATTACATGATTGGTTAGCACAATATTCAGATTTATACAATTCTTTAGGAAATAATCTAATCCAGAAGAACAATAATAATATTGATATTCAAATCTAAATTTTGGTTAAATAAAGTTAAGAATGAAGATGTCAAGAGATTAATTTATAAAATTATTCAACTATCAGAAAGTATTTTATAAATTGGTTGAATTTTTAATTGTATAGAAAAAATCTAAATAATTAAAATGTACGTAGTTTTGAAACTGTGTACAAATTTAGAAAAAATGATTATAAACCAATTTATTATACTCACTCAAACAATACACGTTTATTCATAACATGCATATATTTGAGAGTTGCCTGTAATTTTCAACAAACTACTCTCACTATTAATAATTTATTACATCACATATAAAAAAGACGATAAATGCCATCAAACATTTTTTCAAGAATTGCAACATTCTTAAACAGAGTTGTCGACGTAGTTTCACAGGGAAATTTAGAACGAGTAAGAATTATTCGAGAGTTCAATCTTGTTTTTAAAGAAGCATTTATGCAAGGCGACATAGATAGACTTTGTGTTGTAACAACTTCACCTGGGAAACCAGAATTTAAACACGAACTAAGTACATTTTATTTGAGAAGTGGTTTCAAAATTACTATTGAGAATGACAACAATTTGACAGAGGGCGACTTCATAGAAATTTCAAAATATGTAATTGAAAGTGCTGCATTTGTTAGACAACTTATGGCTTTGGGTTATGACACTTTAATTATAAAAGGTAAAAATAGTTTTATGGGATTACAAATTCCATTAAAAGAAATCGCAAATCTTCACAACTATATGCTAAACGGATAACTATGAAAAAAAATATAATTATAGCTTCAATTTCAGTAGCAGTTTTACTGTTGTCTGTTGCGTTCATTTTATATAAAAAAAATAAAAGAAAAAGAGACTTAAAGCGTAGAGTTCTTGCTGACGGAAATTCTGATTACAGTGGAACTGCAAAAAATATTGCTCTTAGTATTTCCAAAAGTAAACAACTGTACAAAGACTTAATTGTAAAAGTTCATCCTGACAGATTTCAAGATGACCGTAAAGAAAATGCAACAGAGCTTTCTGCAAGAATTACAAAAGCAAAAAGAAATTATGACGAATTAATCGGACTTGAAATTGAAGTTAAAGAATTCTTAGGACAATAAAATTACAGGCAACATGAGGTTTACTGCAATTTGAGCTTGACCGTAAATGCCTCAGCTTTTGTTCTTTATTTTGCTTTAGTTCGGGCTCTACGTTATAAATTTGGCTCATGAATAAAACATCAGCAATATTGCAATCATTGAGCTTTGGTTATGGGCAGACGGAATACTAATTCCTCAACATACACCAAGCTTTTTTCGTTGGCTGATATATTATTTGATCACCACAACATTGGACAAACATATCAATAGGAAAAAGTAATTTGTATTTGTCAGCAACACTAAATTCCAGAGATAAGTCAATAAATATTTGGTTCAACATTCAAACTGAAAATGCAAAAGAAACATTTGATAAACTTTTTCAAATGGCATACAAAGATTCAATCGAAGCAATATCACCTAATTTAATTTGGGATAAGATGGAAGGAAGGAAAATGAGCGCAGTTACCCTTAAAACAACAGCTGATTTTGCTGATAAAAACGACTGGAACAATCAGTTTAAGTGGTTCAGGATATATATTGAAAAATACATACACTATTTTAAGCCAATTATTACCAAGCTATAAATTTATAAGAGATAAATTTGCGTTTTAAAAGTAAATTGAGTGATATAAAGGAAATTACTTGTTCAAGAAAATATCAAACTATTTATCTTGTAAATAATGCTTGCAGTGTTGCCTCGTAATGTAATTAGGTGGTTTGAAAAGCTTGCAGTGTTGCTGCTCAAAGCTCCGTAAAAAAGATGACATTTCCAAATATTTTGTCCTCATTTATTACAAATTAACATAATGACAATAATCAAAATAATTAGAGCAAAAATATTTAATTACAATTTCAATTAAAAGCTAGTTTTTTATTAAATTACATACAATTTTTTCATAACTGGTGGGAAAAATGGTGGCATAGGATAATTAAAAAAATATTTCCTTCCAATCAAATGGTGTTCATTTAGCTAATATTTATTAGATAAAAATTTTTAATTTTAAAATAATAGCCTAAATAATTACAATAAAAGGTCACTAATCCAACATCAACATTCATAATGTATTGGTTTTCATAACCCGAAGGTCGGGAGTTCAAATCTCCTCCTCACTACAAATTAAAGTTTATAACAATGTGTTGTAGGCTTTTTTTATGTCTATTATTCTATATCAGAAGAATTTTCAAATCTTAAAAATCAATAATGGTAATGGTTTATTAGATATGGATATTCTAGAATCCTTTTACGGGATAAATAAATTCTCCTACATTGATTCATTCATAGACCGTTCAGTAAATGCTTTCAATTTTGTGGAGCAAATACGGTATGCATTAGAAGGAAAAAATTGTTGGTATTTGAACTAAAAAAACCACCTTCTGATTGGGGAAGGTGGTTTGCAATATGCTAAATTGATAAATCATTAAAAAGCCCTAATGGCACGAACATGGTTTAAGCTGTTCTTGAACATACAGCCCTGGTTGCTCTGGTTGCCACTGGTGAAGGTCTGGAACCAGGCGAGGCTGAAGTCGTCGATGTACTCCGAGGAACTCCAGTAGTCGGAGTTGCTACTAAAACCGCCAACATTAGTTGCTCCTTGGCCAACATTTAACCACATTAAGTTCAATTCGTATCTTGAAGGCAAATACCAATCAGTAAATCCTCCTCCTGTATAATTCGTACAGCTTTTAGCTGCATAGCTTCCGGCACCTTGAAATTTTATTATTGATTGTGTATTGCCTTTACCTAATCCATTTCCAGATTCGATTGAATTTGTTGGCCAGTTTACACCATTATGCCATCGAATGCCTGTACTCTGGTCTGTAGTGGCACATACCAATCCGTGACATCCTGATGCATCCAGGTAGAAGATAAAACCTCCTAGTTCTGGCACATTTTGTCCAATGCTGTAGCTGCAAGTACTTGTTCCCAAACTTAGCCATACCCCACCTTTACGAAAATAATACCCGATGTGTGCATCCGTTTGGTAAACCATCAACCCTTCGGCAGGAGAACTAATTGCATCACGCTGTGCGATGGTCATACGTGGTGGTAAAAAACCTTTGGTAGTACTTTTTACTTCCAACATTGCAGAAGTTTCTGGAGTAGTGGTACCAACACCCACTTGGGCAAATGATGCAATAGAAAAGAATAACATCAACCCTAATAAAACGTTTTTCATAATGTGCTGTTTAGAATAAATTTCCATATTTTAGGTTGCAATGATACACAGAAAAATACATTAATGTTTTTTAGAGATATGCATTAGAAGGAAAAAATTGTTGGTATTTGAATTAAATTGTAAACCACCTTCTAATGGGAAGGTGGTTTACAATATGCTAAATGGATAAATCGTTAAAAAGCCCTAATGGCACGAACATATTTTGTACTTCTTCGGTCTCCATTTGTGAATTGACCATTAGCAAAGTCCTGATACCAAGCGTGATAAAAGTCCACTTCGCTAGAAGTCCAATAGTGGTTACTAGTAAAACCGCCAATAGCAACCCTGTTTATATATAGCTTGTTTAACTCATCTTTACTTGGTAAATACCAATCGCTGTAGCCATTTAATACTAAATCTCCACAGAGGCGTGCTGCTATGCCTGCTGTGCTGCAGCCAGCCATTATATCAATGGTATTTTGA
This sequence comes from Chitinophagaceae bacterium, assembly GCA_947488765.1. GTDB lineage: Bacteria > Bacteroidota > Bacteroidia > Chitinophagales > Chitinophagaceae > UBA1930. Next base: position 6,198 of record CANLAE010000018.1, read on the forward strand.
TTTCCTGTTCCAATGGCTGTTCCATCTGCTCCATTTATTGTAGAGCCAGTAAAGCTAAAGCAACCCCATTCAGCCCCTACAGAAACATCGGTAGCAGTTGCGACCAAACCATGCTGCGTATTAGCATCATAGCCTGGGTCACCAGGTTGTAATAAATAGGCGATTTTACCTCCCAGTGCCGACTCTCCAATTGCATAATCTGTGGTTCTTACGGAAACCTGATCTCCATAACTGGTTCCTCCAGCATTGATTGCATAGGCCCTTAAATAGTATACAGTGTTTGCATTCAAGCCAGTTATATTGCTTGTAAAAGACCCGGTTGTTCCACTTTCAATTGTTTTTGAGTTGGCAGTAGTTGGGCTCGATGAGATACTCCAACAAACCCCTCTTGCTGTTATGGCAAGGCCATTATCATTTGTAATGTTTCCGCCACTTGTTGCAGTTGATGAAGTTATATTTGAAGCTGCAGTTGTTGAAACCGTGGGAGGCTGAGTTAGGGCTGTACCTCCCATCATATTAACCCATGCCGTTCCATTGTAAAATTGTGGTTCGCCTGGCCCACAGTTTGTACAATAAATCATTAGTCCAGTTGCAGGACTTGAAATAGCTTGTCGCTGAGCATATGTCAAGCGAGGCGGGAGAAACCCTTTAGAACTACTTTTTACTTCCAACATTGCTGAGGTTACTGGTGTGGTTGTCCCAACTCCCACTTGGGCAAATGTTGCAACTGAAAAGAATATCAACAATCCCAATAAAACATGTTTCATAGTGTGCAGTTTAATTAATTTAAGCTACAAATATCTGTAAAAAATGCTAACAGTGTTTATTCAGTCTTGCTAATAGTCTATCTGTTAATTATTTTCGTCAAATCACATTTTTTCTTGCCTGATGAAATAATATTCAATCAACAAAATAAATTTTTATGGATCCACCAAAAATAAACTACCTCAACAGCAACACGTTAATGGTAATTAATACAGCAGGTAAAATCCGGCAATTATACACACCATTCAAAGTACAAGTGTTAAAGGACACATCCAGCCTCAAAAAAAACAGTTGGGTGATTGTAGAAGAAATTAGTCCTCATGATACATTGAAACTTATATACCGTATAGGCACACATTGGTGGCAATATGATGTATTTAAAATTAATGTAAAATTTTAAACAGCAACACATAGTCCTATATCAATACAATAACTAATTGTTGCCATTACTCACACAACCCTCATCATTAAATTGGTGGGGGTTTTTAATTTAACCCAACATGAAACAAACAGAACAAGTGGCTGAAATAGAAATCAGCTACAGACCAGCTATTAGTAATAAGCCAATTATAAAATCTTCTTTAGATGCCTATAATGTAGTAGCACCATTTTTTCCTAGTAATACAATTGCCTTACAAGAAAAGTTTGTAGCAATGTATTTAAACAGAGCTAACAGAGTGCTAGGCGTCTATGAACTTTCAAATGGTGGTATTTCAGGAACTGTTGTGGATATCAGATTGTTGTTATCTGTAGCATTAAAAACAGCTGCATCAGGAATAATACTTTGTCACAATCATCCCAGTGGAAATCTACAACCATCTGCACAGGATAAAGAAATAACACAAAAGATTATTGCAGCTTCTAAACTATTGGATATAACCATTCTTGACCACATGATAGTGTGTCCTGAAAATACATTTTACAGTTTTGCTGATGAAGGAATTATTTCATGAGTTAAATATTTTCAATCATTTTAAATACAATCTATGGATGATGAAATGGTTTACTACTATGATTCCTACAGTATACTCATTATAAATAATCAATCAAAAATTACAAGACTATATACACCATTTAGTGTTCTATGTATAGAAGCAGTAGATGATTTAAAATTTGGTTGTACTTTTTTAGTAGATGAAATTTTCCCTGATGAAGATGAAATGCTCTTGTATAAAATTTATGGTAACTTATACCCTTATAATTACTTTTCTATTATACAACACTAAGGTCTGTATTTAGTAATTCCAAGACCGTAATTTCCAAACATGCAAAAAACCAAGTTATAATATAATAATAAATAGAACATATATTTTTAAATCTTATTCCCCCAATGATTGTCACAACAATAATCATTATCGAAATGATATCTCGGATTAATTTCTCATTTAACATTGTTAGAGAGGATTTATTGGACAGTATATAGGGCATCTATCTCCTTTTTCCACAATCACATCACTTGGTTCATCTGCTTCATTCAACAATCCAACAATATCTTCACCGGTTGCATCTACCCCAACAAAAATCATACAAACAGATTTATCTTCTTTCATACCAAGATATCCTCTGAATTGTACACAACCCGTTTGGTTTAATACCGCCTGAATTTTATCTGCATCAAATGTTTCACTATATGGCAAACTATCCTGATAATCTGTTGTTAGCATATCTGATAGATTCTCTTTAAATCTTGCAGTCATTTCCTTTGCTGCCGCTAGAGTAATAAACAATCCGCTCATGTTACTTTTTTTATCTGTTCAAAAATAATAGAATATTTGTTGAATAGTTCAGGAGGCTTTCATTTCAATTTTCATTTTTACCAAACACCCTCTAAAGCAATACTTAAAAAAAATTATTAGCAATCAAGAAGGTTTTTATAGCTTACGGCATCTAATAATCCGAATATCTTATTTTTTTGAACGAAATACAATTAATACAAGCATTACAGCAAGGCGATAAAAATGCTTTTTCATTTTTGGTGCAAACATACCAACACATGGTATTTAATACGGTACTTAGTATTGTGCAGCAACAAGAAGAAGCAGAAGATGTGGCACAGGAAGTTTTTGTTCAGGCATTTATAAGTATAACAAAATTCAGAGGAGATAGTAAAATATCTACCTGGTTGTACAGAATAGCAGTAACAAAAGCATTGGACCATCAAAGAAAAAAGAAATCAAAGAAAAGATTTGGATTATTAAAAAATGTATTTGGCATTGGTTTGCAGGAAGAAATGGTTGCAGATTTTTATCACCCGGGAGTTCAGTTAGAGAACAAAGAGAAATCGGCAATTTTATTTAAAGCATTACAAAATTTGCCAAGCCAGCAAAGGGTTGCATTTACGTTAATTAAAATTGAAGGATTAAATTATGAAGACACAAGTATTATAATGCAAATAAGTATAAAAGCAATTGAATCTTTAATGCATAGGGCTAAACTAAATCTAAGAAATCAGTTAATAAATTACTATCAATCTAACAAGTAAACCAATGAAAAATATAGAAATACAAATAGCTGAAACCTTGAACAGCATTGATGATATTCAAAAAGCTGAAGCGCCTTATTTTTTTAATACCCGTGTACAAGCAAAACTAAACCAACGATTGGCTTCAATAGAAACCCCATGGTTGCCAAAATGGAAACCGATTTGGGCAATCACCACTTTAACAATTTTATTAAGCATCAATATTTTTTCTGTTACACAAAAATATAAAAGCAAAAAAACAAATTCAACCAACAATACTGAAACCGCTAATTTTGAAGGCTTTTCAAACACATACAATTTAAATTCAGCTTTACCTTATTAATAAATAGAAACCATGAACTCGATTACAAAACGCAGAATTTTAAATATTGCTATTGTACTTTTACTGTTAGCTAATATTACTACAATTGGTCTGTTTTGGTTAAGACAAGAACACAACAAACCTCCAATGCCACCCAACAACAGAGAAGGAGGAGCAGCGGGATTTTTAATCAAGGAATTGAATTTAGATTCTGCGCAAGTTGGTGCCTATCTTTCTTTAAAACAAGAACATGGTAAAGCTGTACAAGAAAATAGAGATGCAGTAAGACTATTGAAAGATTCTTTGTTTGCATATTTACAATTACCCATTACCGGTGATTCATCTATACAACATATTATACAATCACTTGGCGAAAAAGAAGCAGCAGCAAATTTTGCATTGTTTGCTCATTTCAAAAAATTAAGGGCATTGTGTAACGAAACACAAAAGAAAAAATTTGATGCAATTTTATTCAAGGCAATTCACATGATTGAAGATGGAAAGAAGCAAAGAAATATGCAAGCTCCACCTCAAAATAGTGATTTACAAAAGCATGATACTGCAGATCGTGCTGATAATAACAGAAGAAAAGAAAATAGACCACCGCCTCCAAGATTTGGTGAAAGACCACCTCATCGTGAAGATGGATCATTTGATGAACACAGGCCACCACCGCCTCCCAATGGCGACAGACCTTTCCCCCCACCAAATCATCCACCTAATGCGAGAGAACGTGATGGGCACAGGCCACCGCCACCACCCCCTCCTAAAAACGGAAAACCAATTGATAAGTTCGAAAAATAATGGAATGAATTATTGAAGTAAATTGATGGATAATTTGTGGCAACTACAAATACTTTTCGTAAAAGAATATTTGTATCGCTGCTAACTAGTATCTTTAAAAATTATAGATGAAGTAAAAACCCTACATCTAAAATTATATAAATAATTACTACTTTTTTTGAGTTCATTAGTATTCATATTCTACCTATTAATTTTCTGTTACACCATAACAAGAATAAAGTTCTTTACAAAAGCTGGATTAAATAAAGAAACCTTAATTTTTCTATTTTGTATAAAAGTATTTGCCGGTCTTTTGTATGCGAAATATTTTTTGTTGCCGGCAAATTATCAGGGTAGTGATACGTTCAGGTTCTTTCGCTCAAGCCTTGTAGAAACAGATGTACTGCTAAAAAATCCAGTTCTGTTTTTCAAAGAATTATTTACTCATCAATATACAAACAGTGGAAATATTTTTATTGCAAACCAATCTTATTGGAATGATTTAAAAAGCAATATCATTATCAAATTATTGGCAATCATTAATGTAGTAACTTTTAAAAATTATAATGCCGCCATTGTATTTTTCAATTTTTTGTTCTTATTCGGCTTAGTAGGTTTTTATAAGTTAATGCAGGATTTAGTTCCTACCAAGAAATGGTTATTGATAATTGGTATTTTTTTAATCCCTTCTTTTTTATTTTGGAGCAGCGGTATTCATAAAGATGGATTGATCTTTTCTGCAATTGGAATTGTATTTTGGCTGTTTCATCAAGGGTTACAATCAAGGTTTACATTTAAAAATATTTTCCTCATTATTATTTTATTGTTTCTGATATTTGGATTAAGGAATTTTATTTTTTTTATTGTAGTAATAAATCTTACTGCTTGGTATTTAAGTCACAAAACAGGTAAACCAAAACTTGTTTTTGCAGCTATTTATTTTTTCGGATTAATGTTATTTTTTGCATCATCCAATTTTTCTCCTAAAATTAATTTCCCAAAGTACATTGTAATAAAGCACCAAGAATTTAGCCAACTAAGTGGCAGAAGCGAATTTTCAACAAAAGAATTACAACCAACATTAAAAAGTTTCATTGCGTATCTTCCTACTGCATTGGATATTGCATTGTTGAGACCACATTCAGATGAGATAAAAAACAAGAGTTATTTGTTGGCATTTATTGAAAATGTTTTGTTTGGTATTTTTATTTTCATTTCATTTTTTCATAGAAAAAGAAACATATCTATTCCAGTAGCATTTTGGGTTTGTTGGCTATTTGCATTATCTATATTAATCATAGAAGGTTATACAATTACTTTTTTAGGGGCAATTGTACGGTATAAAAGTCTTGCAATTCCATTTATTATTACTCCAATCTTAGCACTTTTAGATATTGAGAAACTACAAAAAAACCTAAAAAGAATTACACATTATAAAAAATAATATATACACATTTTTCTCACAAACAGAATCAAAACAGAACAATTGATGAAAATAATATGGTTTAGAGCTTAATATTATTGATATTTGTAGTCTAAATCATAAAATTATGTCATTACGCTTCTCAGCCATTAACAATCTTTCAGATGCTGCTAATGTTGCAAAAACAGTCCCTAATACAAAAATCACTGCTATTTTTGGTGAAAATGTTTTTACACTTAAAACTGCAAGAGAATTTTTAAGTGATGAGGCTTTTAAAAGTCTTAGTTCAAGCGTTAAGAGTGGCAAAAAAATAGACAGATCTGTAGCCAATCAGATTGCAAATGGTTTAAGAGCTTGGGCAGAAGCCAAAGGAGTTACACATTTTACACATTGGTTTCAACCGTTAACAGGAACTACAGCAGAAAAACATGATAGCTTTTTTACTTTAAAAAGCGATGGTACGGCTATTGAAGAGTTTGATGGTGCTGCATTGGTACAACAAGAGCCTGATGCATCTTCTTTTCCAAACGGTGGCTTAAGAGCAACTTTTGAAGCACGTGGTTATACTGCATGGGATCCTTCCTCTCCTGCATTTATTATGGAAATTGGACAAGGAAAAACTTTGTGCATTCCTACTATATTCATTTCCTACACTGGCGAATCTTTAGACTATAAAGCACCATTATTAAAAGCATTAGAAGCATTGAATAAAAGTGCTATTGATGTTTGTAATTATTTCGATAAAAATATTTCTAAAGTAACTGCAACTTTAGGTTGGGAACAAGAATATTTTGTAATTGATGAAGGCTTGGCAAATGCAAGACCTGATTTGGTACAATGTGGCAGAACCGTATTTGGTGCAAGCCCTGCAAAAGGTCAACAATTAGAAGACCATTATTTTGGAAGCATCCCTGAAAGAACTTATGCTTTCATGAGAGACTTCGAAGCAGAATCTTATAAATTAGGTATTCCTTTAAGAACCCGCCATAATGAAGTAGCTCCTGCACAATTTGAGTGTGCGCCTATTTTTGAAGAAGTGAGTATTGCGGTTGATCACAATACATTATTAATGGATGTGATGGACAGAGTTGCCCGTCGTCATCACTTAAGAGTATTGATTCATGAAAAACCATTTGCAGGAATCAATGGTAGCGGCAAACACAACAACTGGAGCATGAGTACAGATACCGGCGTTAATTTATTAGCTCCCGGGAAAACACCAAAAACTAATTTAATGTTCTTAACATTTTTTGTTAATACTATTAAAGCAGTTCATGATTACGCAGATTTATTAAGAGCCTCTATCGCAAGTGCCGGAAACGACCATCGCTTAGGTGCAAACGAAGCACCTCCTGCAATTATCTCTGTATTTGTTGGTCAGTATTTAGCAAAAGTTTTAGGGGAAATAGAAACACGTGTTGGCGATAAATTTGATGAACAAGATGAAGCTATTTTAAAATTGGATATTCATAAAAGTATTCCTGAATTATTGTTGGATAATACCGATAGAAATAGAACTTCTCCATTTGCATTTACTGGAAATAAATTTGAATTCCGTGCAGTTGGTTCGGGAGCAAATTGTGCCAATGCAATGACAACTTTAAACTCTATCATGGCTGAAACATTAAAGACTTTTAAAGCTGATGTTGATGGCTTGATTGAAAAAGGTGAAAAGAAAGAAATTGCAATTATGCAAACACTTCAAAAATATATTATTGAAAGTAAAAAAGTATTATTTGAAGGTGACGGTTATAGTGAAGAATGGCATAAAGAAGCAGCTAAACGTGGCTTACCAAATATACCAACTACCCCACTTGCTTTAGATGCAATGGTTACTGAAAAAGCTAAAAAACTATTTGAAACCAATCATGTTTACAGCCATACTGAATTGGAAGCAAGGCATGAGATTGAATTGGAAAAATATTTAAAGAAAGTTCAGATAGAAGCAAGAATCATGGGTGATTTAGCTTTGAACCATATCATCCCTACAGCTATAAAATATCAGAATGAATTGGTATCTAATATTAACGGATTGAAAGCTGTTGGTTTACCTGAAACTTCTTATTCTAGTCAATTAGCAATATTAAACGAAGTGACAGCACATGTACATGTGATTTATACTAAAGTAAATGAATTAGTAGAAGCAAGAAAAGTTGCAAATTCAATAGAAAGTACCCGTGAACGTGCAATTGCTTATTGTAGTCAAATTAAAGATGTTTATTTTGATGAAATCAGGTACCATGTTGATAAATTGGAACAATTGGTAGATGATGAACAATGGAGCCTTCCAAAATATAGAGAATTATTATTTTTAAGATAAATATCTTAATATAATTAATTGAAACAAGCCCTGTAATTTAAAATAGCAGGGCTTGTTATTTTATAGGAAACAGTCCTCTAAAATTGTTTTTAACCGAATATTAATTTTTATATTTTTTGATTATTGTTATCTTACGCACTCAAAAAAATAAATTAAACACTATGAAAAAAATTATTGGATTACTAACTGTTGCAGTTTTAATTTGTTGCACAGCTGTTATTGCACAACCACCGGGTGGCGGTGGTCAGCAAATGACACCCGAACAACGTACTGCAATGATGAAAGAAAGGCTTAAGCCTGCCGGACTTACTGATGTTCAAACAGATTCTGTAATAGCGGTTTTAACTGACAGATCATATATGAGTAACATGGGCAATATGCGTGAAATGGATCCTGAAGAAAGACAAGCAAAAATGAAAGAAGTAAATGATGCAAGAGCAAAAAGACTTGAAAAATCTATTGGTGCAGAACTTACTAAAAAAGTAATGGAAATGATGTCTCAACGTGGACCAGGCGGTGGAGGAAGACGTGGTGAATAATAATATCTGAATATTAAATTTGTAAAAAATAAACTATCATTATTTAAAAGAAACAAAAACAAAAAACATGAAAAAAATTATTGCCGTATTGCTATTTACAGGATTATTTGCAACTGTAACAAATGCTCAAACTGCTGCTCCTGCTTCTGCAGTAGCAAAACCTGAAATGAGTAAAGAAGAAAAAGCCAAACAAAAAATAAAGCAAGAAGAAGAAATGGCTGCTGCTTTGAAAGAAGTTGGTTTATCTGAAGATCAAATTCAGCAAGTAAAATTGGTAAATAAAAAGCAGGTAAAAAAAGCTCTGAAATAAAAAAAGATGATTCTTTGTCGGATGAAGCAAAAAAAGAAAAAAACAAAGAAGTAAATGCTGAAAAAACCAAAAAGTTAAAAGAAATAATGGGAGCAGATAAATTCAAGCAGTTTAATGATATTAGAAAAAAACAAAAGGAAGCTGCACAAACCCAAATGTAGTTTTAAAAAATAAAAAAAATCCTGTAAAAAATTTTACAGGATTTTTTTTGTAAGTTACTGCCTAACTAAAATACGGGATCAGTTGGAGTATTGGTATTGTTATTTCTTTCATTTATAGGATAAGGAAAGAAATTCCTTTTTCTTTCAGACAAAGGTCTTCCAAATCTTCTCATATCTTCTAACTTCATTCCACTCAAATACATTTCGATACAACGGTTGCGGTATACTTCAGTTAGTAAAGTTGCAACATCAGATGCACCAGTATATCCAGCAGAAATATTAGCCCCCAATCCAAGTGGATCAGTTGCCGGATTCTGTTTTAAAACACCATCAATGATCGTTTGTGCAGTTGCTGCATCAGGTGTTGCTTGTCTTAACAAACACTCTGCTCGAATCAATCGCATTTCATCAGGAAAATAAACTGGAATAGCCTTTGTAGCCGAGTTCCAGAAACCATTTAATCTGAAGCGAGGAGCAATTGTAGCATTAATTGAAGTGTAAAAAGATACACGAGCATCATTCAATGCAGGACGAATAGCCAATGGCAAACCTAATGTGGAATCGACAGGTTGATATACGTTATTGGTTGATGTAACCGTTATGAATATTGGATTTGGAACTGCCGCATCAAAGTTAAATGTTGAAGCTTTGGTAAGATCAACAGCAGTAGCCGCAGCTAATGCAGCGGCATAGTTTCCTGCAAAAAGTGAATACCTTGCTTTTAATGCATTGAGTGAGTTTACAACATCCATTCCGGCAGGTAAATCTGCAAGGAATCCTGTTGATAAACTATTGGCACTAATAGCAGCTTGTGCTTTATCTATCGCTGCAATCAATCTTGCATAGCCCTGTGCTCTTGGTATAAAACTTGTTGAACTTGCACCAATCGTATCCGGTACATTTTCCCAATACATACACATAGCACCCATTGCTGAAGCTTTGATGATTGTAGCGTAGCCAATTAATCCACTTGCATAACCTTTATCAGCTAATTTAGATGCCGCATTAATTACATTATTGGCATCATAAATACATTTGCTTGTTGTTGTCCAAACATTATTCAACAAAGCATTTGTATTATCTACGGCAACACCACCGGTAAAAAATTGTGACTCAGATAAATTACCCGGATTTAATAAAAATGTTTCATTCGTAATAAGTCCTGTAGCATCCGCAATTCCATAAAGTACATTCAAAGAATAAGTACGCTGAATACCAATTGCAGTTCCCATCATGCCTTTTGCAGAACTGAATACTAAATCGGATGTTGCAGCATTTGGATTGGAGTAATCCTTTTTACATGATGTAGCAAGCATTGAAGTTGCTAACAAGATATAGGTTGATTGTTTAATTATATTTTTCATAATAATTTTTTTATAGTTTAGAATTTAGCTTGTACACCAAAACTGAATGTTCTTGGAATAGGTACAGACCCAAAATCAATGCCTCTCAATAAAGTACTTTGTCCGGCAGCATTTACTTCAGGATCATAGCCTTTATATTTATCCCAGCTGATTAAATTTCTACCGCTGAAACTAACCGTTAAATCCTGAAAGCCCTTTATTTTTCCTACATTATAGCTCAAAGACAATTCACGCAGTTTGGTAAATGCTCCATTGTCAACTCTCCATTCTTCAATATTATAAACACCATTAGTTGCGCTTATGTATCCTCTTGCAATTTGTCCACTGTGCTCTAATTCAGCAATCTTACCATTTCCAACACCTTGTCTTGTTCTGAAATCAGCATTGAAAACATCAACACCTTTTGTTGCATCAATTTGTATTCTCAAACTTAATTTTTGGAAAGTAAATTCGTTAGTAAGTGTTGTTGTGTAATCAGGATTCGGATTGCCAATTACTTTTCTTACAACAGCTCCTGTTGGCAAACCCGAAGCATCTCTGCCGGGTGTATTAACCAACGTGCTATTTTGTACTCCTAATTCCTGACGAGGTATTCCTGTTGTTGTTAATACCAAACCGGAAGCATTAGGCAAGCCATTACTGCTCGATGAATAACTGCCACCCGGAGTAGTTGCAAAGAAAGTACCATAAAAAACACCAACCGGTTGTCCTTCAATAATTGCAACAGGTGCGCCGGCATTGGTTGATAACAATATTAAACTTTGTCCGGTATTAATTACTTTGTTTCTGTTTTGATTGTAAATACCGGTAATGTTCCAGGTGAAATTTTTATTTTGAATTGGCGTACCTGTAAGTACTAATTCAAAACCTTTATTTTCCAATCTTCCAATATTATCCAACAAACTTGAAAAACCTGTTGTTGGTGCAACCAATCGGTTAATCAATAAATCATTTACTTTTTTATTGTAAATATTTACAGTTAATCCAAGTCTGTTTTTTAAGAAAGCTACATCCAACCCAAACTCAAGCTCCTGCTGTCTTTCAGGTTTTACATTTTCATTTGCCAAACGAGTACTTGAATTTAAAGCAGTACGGCTTGCAAATGATGAAGATGAATAAGTATTGAATCTGTCATAAGCACCAATACCGGTAAGGTTTCCGCTTTCACCATAAGCAATACGAACTTTTGCTAAATCAATCCATTTGCTAATACTTAATTTATTCCAGAAGTCTGTACCTGAAATTACATAACTAGCACTTGCTTTTGAATACAATTGATTTCTTTGATTAACACCAAAAACGCTAGAACCATCTCTGCGTAATGCACCTGTAACAAATAACTGGTTACGATATTTAAAGTTTTGTTGAATGAAAACACCGGAAATTGAAATTTCACTTCTATCATCTACTCCTGGAACAAAAGTACTTGCACCATTTACAGTTTGTACAAATGGAGCTAAGCCTCTTCCCTGAAATAATAAATAATTATTTTTTTCATATTGTTGTGAAAAACCAACTTGTGTTACAGAACCTAAATCCTTTGTAATTCCGAAAGAATAAGTTGCATTCAAATCATGATTAATTGCAAAGAAATTATTGGTAGCAGCACTTGCATAACCATTTTGTGTAGGATCTAATGAAGCGCCTCCGCCCCAAAATGCTGTACTCACATTGTATGCAAATGGTGGAATATAGGTTGTACCATTCTGAGAATAATTATCTATTCCCATACTATAATCAACAACTAAATTTTTAATAGGTTTCAATTTAACGCCAAAATTTGCCAATACACGATTGGTTGTATTTTTTTGTTTGATATCTTCAATAACACTAACAGGATTTGCTCTTCCACGTTCACCCATCGCCTGAATATTTCCTAATGCATCGCGTTGTTCAATGTTATGAAAGTTACCAATAATTGTTACCGAATTCATTGGAGAATAAAATGAATTTCCATCAGGCTTTTCGTTGGCTGAACTATTTATATAATTCAAGCCCATATTCATACTTAGCCATTTGTTGATGATTTGATCAACATTTCCTCTGAAACTAAATCTTTGAAAATCAGTATTTTTTACAATCCCTTGATTGAAGAAATAAGAGCCTGATAAATAATATTTTGTTTTATCATTTCCACCACTTACCGAAATATTATTATCTGTTCCGGTAGCAGGTCTAAAAACGTAATCCTGATAATCATAACGAGTTACAGGAGTAGTAGTCGTTAAAGTTGGAGTTAAAATATCTTGCGTCTGAGCACCAGCCCCATCGGTAGGTCCACCAAATTTTGTTGCAGCTCTGTTTACATCTAATTTCTTTCTTAAACTACTAAATACAACACTTGAGCTAAAATTAATTTGTGGTGCACCACTTTTACCTCTTTTAGTAAATATTTGAACAACACCTGCATTTGCCCGGCTGCCATAAATAGCTGCTGCTGCTGCACCATTCAATACTTCAACACGTTCAATATCTGCAGGATTAATATCTACCATTCTATTTTGACCAATTGATCCAACCACATTTTGTCCGTCATAGCCACTTTGTGTGTTGGTTACCCTATTGGTAGCATTATTTACAATCAATCCATCAACAATATAAAGTGGTTCTGATGATGAACTAATAGAACTAATACCACGCAAACGTACACTCATTCCTCCTGCAGGATCTCCACTATTTTGAGTAATTTGAGCTCCCGCTGTTTTACCTTGCAAAGCAGATAAAACATTGGCAGTTGCTCCTTTATTCAAATCTTCTGCTTTCACCGTAGCAATATAATTTCCCAACTGTCTGCGGGTAGTTCCGGCACTTGTTCCTGTTACAACTACTTCATCTAATTTGTTAATGCTTTCAGTTAATTGAGCATTTACAATGTAAGATTTTTCATTTCCAATTGTAATTACTTTTTCTAACGTTGCAAATCCAACACCGGAGAATACCAAGGTATAATTACCGGGTTTTACATTTGCATTAAATGAATAATTACCTGCATTGTCTGTTGTTGAACCGATTGTAGCATTTTTAATTTGCACGGTGGCAAACTCTACAATTGCATTACTTTTAGCATTGCTAATACTTCCAGAAATGCGAACTTGAGCAAAACTTAAAGTAGTAAAAAACAAAGAAACCATCATTAAAAGCAAGGATTTCCGACTTTTAACATGAAGTGTAAACCATTTTTTCATAAGTCAAATTTTAAGGTTAATAAAAATTGCAACAAAGAAAATTTATTGGAATAATGTATACGGCAAGAAGCAAATAAGCAGTAAATTTCTCATTTGGTGCAATCAATTAGTAAACAAATTTGAAATATAAAAATGAATTAACCAAATAATTATCAGCAAAATATTGCGTTATTTTGCTGATTTAACCACGTAGTAATATCATGAATTACAATTTTAAGCAGTTGATGCAGCTTTTTAATAAAAAAACCAAGTTAATCATCGGGCTGATGAGTGGCACATCTTTAGACGGACTAGATATTGCATTATGCAAATTTGAAGGCGCAGGAAAAGATACAAAAATTGAAATTATTCATTTTGAAACAATAGCATACACTCAATTTTTCAAAACAGAAGTGCAATCAATCTTCAGCAAAAAGATGGTTGATTTAGAAAAGGTTTGTTTGCTCAATGCATGGATTGGCTCTCAACATGCACAAATGATTAACGACTGTTTATTCAAATGGAATGTCAAAAATGAAGATGTTGATTTAATTGCAAGTCATGGACAAACTATTTATCATGCGCCAAAACATTTGCATCAAATACCCGAATTTGGAAATGCTACTTTGCAAATTGGTGATGGCGATCATATTGCAGTAAAAACAGGCATTGTAACTATGAGCGACTTTAGGCAAAAGCATATAGCCGCCGGTGGTGAAGGCGCACCATTGGCAGTTTATGGCGACTATATTTTATTCAGTAAAAAAGACGAAAACAGGATCTTATTAAATATTGGGGGCATCGCAAATTTTACATTTTTACCCGGCAACTTGAATGCCAATGAAATGTTCAGTTCAGACACAGGTCCAGGCAATACAATGATGGATAATTATGTACAGCAAAATTTCGAAGGGATCAGTTACGATAAAGATGCAGCTATTGCAAAACAAGGAATAATTAATAATGAATTACTTTTTGAGTTAGAACAAAATGAATTTTTCAATGCACCAATTCCTAAAACAACAGGTCCTGAGTTGTTTAATATGGAATATTTAAACAATGCCCTGAAATGCAATAATAACATGCATTTGAGCAAATATGATGTGATGGCTACTTTAAATAAATTTACTGCAAATACTATTACAAATGCAATAAAAAAAAGTATGCGTAACGGTGAATTTGTAGTGTATAGTAGTGGCGGTGGAATGCAGAATCCATTGTTAATGCAACATATACAAAATGATTTTTCTGATATTCAATTTAAAACGACGGAAGAATTGAGTATTCATCCCGATGCAAAAGAAGCGGTATTGTTTGCAGTCCTTGCTAATGAAGCATTGTGCGGCGGTAGTACAAATTTTGGAGAAGGAATCCCAAATGTGAGTATGGGAAAAATCAGCTTTCCAAATTAAGATGCAGCAATTAATTTTTTTCAGCAATTTTTTTCAAATTGGCTAAATTAATTTCAAGCTGACTTCCCATTACAGCTTCGTTTACCATTGAGCCCAAACGCTGCCAGGGATACCATTTCAGCTCCTCTACAAATTGCCATTGCACTACTGCATTATTGCTGTTTTCATATTGTACAATGCGCAATGTACTAATTTGAGTTGTTCCATTTTTACCCGTCCATTTACTTTCAACAACATAATTATTAGTTGAAGTAATGGTAACATGCGTTCCGATCAAATTCGCTTCTTTCGCAGAAATAATATTTACCTTATTGTTGTCCATTCCATTTACCCACTTCTTCCACTCATAAATGTTATTGACCAATAAAAGCAAAGAATCTTTCGGAGCCGAAATATCTGTAGCCCTTGAAACAATTACACTTGATGGTAACAAAAGACCAATACAAGTAGCAATTGTAAAAAGTATCAACACACTAATCAATCCTAATTTAACAAACCGCATAATCAACAATATTTGAAACTAAAAAATTATTCCCACCTGAATATTTTATATACAATAAAATAAATACCAACTGCCCACAACCCAATCACACCAATGTTTTGCCAGCAATCAAAAATACTGACACCTTCAAAAGAAATTTTTCGCATGGCTAAATTAAAATGAGTTAATGGCAATAGTTTACAAAGTGTTTGCATCCATTCCGGAAATAAAGAAATAGAAAAGAAAGTACCGGACAACAACATTTGTGGCAATGCAAACAAGTTAATGAGCAGCGGAATAGTTGAATCTGATTTTACGATACTCGAAAAAATCAACCCCACTCCCATCAAAGTAAGCAACATCAAAAAACTCATTCCAACCATTTCAATAAATGTAATAAAACCATGCGCCAATGTAAATCCTAAAAACAATTTTCCTACAACAATTAATACCACAACGTTTAATAACTGAAAAAACAAACGACTTACTCCAATGGCCGTTAAAATACTCAACCGATTTACAGGACTTGCATAAAAACGCTTTAATACCAGTTGTTCACGCAAATTATAAAATGTAAAAGCGATTCCAAAAAGTGTAGAAAATAAAATAGAAAAACCAATTTGTCCGGGTAATACAAAATCTATTTGTTTGTATTCTCTTACCTGATAAATATTTTTTGAAATCAATACCGGATTGTTTGGATTGGGATACACTTTTGCACTCACATTTTCAAGCACATTCATTAGCATCATTACTTCTGGCATTGATGCATTGGTACTCGTTACTTCTATGCTGTAGCTTTTATTTTTCAATGAATCAAATCGGGTATTGATGCTTAAAACCCCTGCCAATCTTCCCTTTTCCAAATCTTGTTTGCGTAATGAATCATTCGTGTAATTCTTTATTTCAATTACGGGCAAATTAGAAAGTACTGTATAAATAGCATTTAAAGTATCGGAACCTGGAGTGATTGCAACTTTGTATTTTGTAATTCCATTGCTGCCAAATGATCCAAAAATCCACACAAATACCAACGGAAATACCAAACTGAAAAATATGGCTCCCGGATTTTTTAATATTGCCAATAAACTAGCTTTTGCTATCGCTAGAAATGCTTTTGATTGATTGTATTGTTTTGCCATAATTAAAAATCTGTCAACAAATCTATTTGATTATTTTTTTGCAACAAGAATTTCATTGCTTAAGTAAAAAATATTTATGAAAAATTCAGAATGAAAGTTGCTCAAAATTAAAAATCATACATCTTTACAATAAACACAGATTAAATTTTATACAACATGCAAACTGCATATTTATTAATTGGAGGTAATATCGGCGACTCCAAAGCTTATCTGGCAGAAGCAAAAAACCTGATTGAAAATAAATGCGGTCAAGTAATTAATGCATCTTCCATTTATTCAACAGCAGCATGGGGCGTTACCAATCAAGCAGATTTTTTAAATCAGGTACTGGTATTAACAACAAAAATGAATCCTTTAGAATTAATGCAAGCCTTACTTCACATTGAAACTTCAATGGGCAGGATAAGAGCCATAAAAATGGGTCCGCGAATTATTGATATTGATATTCTATTAATTGATGATGAAATAGTAAACACTGATTTGCTTAGGCTTCCGCATCCGGCACTTACCCAAAGAAATTTTGCATTAATACCGCTGAAAGAAGTAGCACCCGAATTAATTCATCCTGTTGAAAAAAAGACGATTTCCCAATTATTACAGCAATCTGCAGATACCTTAGATGTGCAAAAATTAAGTTAGCCAAATCCACTTCGGTCTTTAATTTTGATTGAATATATGAAGCATCATTTCATTACCGTAGAAGGAAATATCGGGGCAGGAAAAACAACACTAACACATTTATTAGCGAAGCATTATAATGCACGAATTATTTTAGAAGAATTTGCAGACAATCCTTTTTTGAGTAAGTTTTACGAAAACCCTCAGCAATATGCATTTCCGGTTGAATTATTTTTTATGGCCGAGAGATACAAGCAGCTGAAAGAAATGATTCACACAAAAGATTTGTTTCAAAGCATTACAGTATCAGATTATTTATTTACCAAATGTCTGCTGTTTGCAAAAGTTACTTTACCTGATGAAGAATTTAGATTGTATCAAAAATTATTCGACATCATTCACCAACAACTAACATTTCCTGATATACTGATTTATCTTCATGCTCCTATAAAAAAATTGCAGGAAAACATCAAAAAAAGAAACAGAGAATACGAGCAAAATATTTCAAACGAATATTTATTTGATTTGCAGGAAACCTATACCAGCTATATCAAACAACACAACATCAAAACAATTTTCATTGATGCAAGTAATGCAGATTTCTTAGGAAATCCCAAACACCTGCAAGTAGTAATTGATGCTTTGGAAGGTGATATTGAAAATGGTCAACATTATTTTACATTACCTTAAATAACCAAAGTCAGTAATATTTAGCGTTCAAACTACTAACTTTAATTTTATCATTTGAACCAATCAGCATGGCAATAAAATTTCAGAAAGATAGTTTAGCTCCATTGCAAGAGAAAGAATTCAGATTATATATCCTTGCACGTTTTGTATATATTATGGGTTTAAGAATGGTGGCTACAGTAGTTGCCTACAAATTATTTCAACTTACACAATCATCATTAGCGATTGGTTTGGTAGGATTATCAGAATTTATTCCTGTTTTTTGTCTGGCTTTATATGCTGGTCATGTAATAGACAAAAGCGATAAAAGAAGCTTATTGTTGAAAGGAATTATTTCGTATGCCTTGTGTGTATTGGCTTTGGTCGTTCTTACAATTCCCTCTGTTGAACAAAAATTAGGTATTCAAAGATCTGAATATTGCTTTTATGGAATTATATTTCTAACCGGTATTATCAGGGCTTTTGCCGGACCAACATCCAATGCAATTGTATCTCAACTTGTGCCAAGAAATGTATTGCAGTTTGCTTCCAACATCAGTTCATCAACCTGGTTAATTGCATCAATAACAGGTCATGCAAGTGCTGGTTTTTTTATTGCTTGGTTTGGAGTGAATACAACATTCCTGATTATTCTCTGTTATACCACAACTGCAGCAATATTGGTTGCTCAAATTTCAAAAAAGCCGGTTGTAAATATTTCTAAAACAACGGCAGCATTAGAAAGTGTTCGTGAAGGATTACGATTTGTATTTACCAATAAAATTATGTTGGGTGCTATAAGCTTGGATTTATTTGCAGTTTTATTTGGCGGAACTGTTGCATTAATTCCGGAGTTTGCAAGTAAAATTTTAGCAGTTGGACCAATTGGTTTTGGTTGGCTGAATGCCGCTTCTGACTTGGGTTCTATGTCGGTGATAATATTACTAACATTATTCCCGATGCGACAAAAACAAGGCAAACGAATGATGTTGTCTGTAGCAGGATTTGGAGCATGTATCATCATTTTCGGACTGAGTAATATTTATGCAATTTCCTTTGCAACGTTATGTATAAGCGGAATGTGCGACGGTATCAGTGTAATGGTCAGAGGAACTATTTTACAATTAACAACACCCGATGAAATGCGAGGTAGAGTATCGAGTGTAAACTCCATGTTTATCAATAGCAGCAACGAATTAGGCATGATGGAAAGTGGACTTGCATCAAGAGCATTTGGATTAATTCCTTCTGTAATTATGGGCGGTTGTATTACTATTTTTGTCGTATTGGTTACCTGGTTTAAAGCACCAACGCTAAGAAAACTAGAATATTAATTCCAATTTATCCAACACATTATTTTACCAATCTCATCAAAGGAAATTCCATGGTAAATGTGGTTCCTTTTCCTAAAATACTTTCTACTTTTATTTTCCCTTTGTGAGCATCTACAACGGTTTTCACATAACTCATACCTAGTCCAAACCCTTTTACATTGTGCATATTTCCGGTATGTGCCCGATAAAACTTTTCAAAAATTCTTTTTACTGTTTCCTTACCCATTCCAATTCCATTGTCTTCCACTTTAATAATTATTTTACCGTTATTATTCAGTGTGGTGATTTTTATTTCCAAGTTTTCTTTCGAATATTTAATAGCATTATCTAATAAATTCGACAACAAATTGGTAAAGTGAACTTCATCTGCCTGAATAACATTTGTAGTAGCATTAAACAACAATTCAACTTTTGCATTTTTTTCTTGAATCTGCAGTTCGTACGTATCTAAAATATGGTGAATTGTTTCATGAACCGGTAAAGCAACAAGCGTTAACTGAAGTTCTTGTTTTTCCAACAAAGCCGCTTGCAGTATGGTTTCTACATGCTTATTCATTCTGATATTCTCTTCTTTAATGATACCGGTAAAGTATTGAATCTTAGCTGAATCACTTTGTACTTTCTCATTTTTCAATGCATCTACAGCCAATGAAATAGTAGCCAGTGGCGTTTTAAACTCATGCGTCATATTATTGATGAAATCACTTTTTATTTCACTCAATTTTTTCTGGTTAAACAAAGTTTTCAGCGTAACAAAAAATGCAGACAAAATAATTAATAAAAAAAGTACACCAAGAAGTACAACCCATTTCAAACTATCCCATACTTGTTTCTTAAAACTAGGAACAACTACAATTAATTGTTCGGCTTGTGCAATACCATCAAGGTCTGTACCGCTTTCGGGAAGTATATATGTATGAACCTGCTTTTTATTTTCTTCGTCAAAAAATGCTTCAGCAAAATGAGCCGATTGCATTTCTGTTTCTCCTTCGCTATTAAGTACGGCAAACTCAAAATCCATTTTCTTCAAATCCTGTCTGTCAAAAACTTCTTTTAGTTTTGCATAAATTTCCTGTGGTGTAAATTTCTCATCAATGGTAGGTGACTTTAATAATTTGAATGCTAGCTCTGAACCCGGGAATCCATTTGATTTTCTTGGCAAACGAATCGTTGCCGAATTGTATGCAGCCTTGCTTAAATCGCTTGCCACAAGCGTTGCGCCATCTTTTACTTTATTTAAAATCTGTGATTGTCTTACCTCCAATAAATTTTTAAGCCATGATACTTGTAATTGTATCAGACCAAAAAGTGAAATTGTTATTAGAATAATGATTACAGGTAAAGATTTCTTCATTGCAACAAATATAAGCAGATGCTCATTTTTAGAATCCCGTGTTAAAATTATTTATCATGATTTTAACTGAAAAAAAATATACCCACTTTTTAAAGTTAATTTGAATTCCTTAATTTACAATCATGTTACCTATTTTACCCGGAACTTTATTAATCTCTGATCCATTTTTAAAAGACCCCAATTTTTTAAGAAGTGTCATTTTTTTATGTGAGCATCAGGATGAAGGAACAGTAGGTTTTATCATCAACAAACTGCATGATGAACCTTTGGAAAATTTTATTACAGCAAAGGGCAGTAGGCATTTTCCGCTTTATTACGGAGGACCCGTTGCTAGCAATACGCTTCATTTTATACACCAATGTCCCGATTTAATTTCGGAAGGGTTGGAAATAAAGGACGGCATTTTTTGGGGTGGTGATTTTGAAACTGTTTTAACTTTGCTAAACGCCAATGCCCTAAAACCCAATGAAATCAAGTTTTTCATTGGATACAGTGGCTGGAGCGAAGGGCAACTTGAAGCAGAAATTGAAACCAAAAGTTGGATTACAAGACAATCTACCAATGAATTAATATTTGATACCAAAGCCGAACAAATCTGGAAAAACGCATTAAAAGAAATGGATGGCGAGTACAAACAAATGATTCATTACCCGCTCGATCCTCAATTAAACTAAAAAGCCTTAACTCGTAATTTCTATAATCTCCGTTTTTGCCATGTTTGCATTGCGCATTGCAATATTGCGAACTGCCAATGAAGTAACATTTCTGAATGCCGCTTTGCTCAATTCATCGTTACTTACCATTGCAGGAATTCCTTCATCACCACCTTCTCTAATGCTTTGTACCAAAGGCACCTGGCCCAAGAAACTCAACTCATATTCATCAGCAAGTTTTTTGCCGCCTTCTTTTCCAAACAAATAATATTTGTTATCTGGCAATTCTGCCGGAGTGAAATAAGCCATATTTTCTACCAAGCCAATGATTGGCACATTAATTTGTGCCTGACCAAACATAGCAATTCCTTTTTTTGCGTCGGCTAATGCAACGTTTTGCGGGGTTGTTACTATAATGGCACCTGTTACGGGTACAGTTTGCATTAAGGTTAAATGTATATCTCCCGTGCCAGGTGGCATATCTATAATTAAGTAATCCAATTCTCCCCAATCTACTTCTGTTACAAATTGTTTGATAGCACTGCTTGCCATTGGACCACGCCAAACCACAGCATTTTTTTCATCTACCAACAAACCAATACTCATCAATTTAATACCAAATTTTTCCAATGGAATAATGATACCTTTTCCATTTACATCTTTCATCATCGGGCGTTCGCCACGAACCCCAAACATAATAGGAACGCTAGGTCCATAAATATCTGCATCCAACAAACCTACAGAAGCACCGCCTTCGGCTAATGCCAAAGCAAGGTTGGCACTGATGGTACTTTTACCAACACCGCCTTTACCACTTACAACAGCAATTACATTTTTTACACCACCCAAAATTTGTTGTGCATCTTTTCTGTTTGAAGTTGTATTGGAAGTAAAATTCACTTTAACAATCGCTTCTTTATTCACCAAAATCTTAATGGCATTTTCGCTAGCAGTTCGCATCAAATCCTTCATAGGACATGCAGGTGTAGTAAGAATAATGGTAAATGCAACTTCATTACCATCAATTGTAATATCCTTAATCATGTTTAGTGTAACCAAATCTTTTCCGAGGTCGGGCTCTTGCACATTGCTTAATGCTTTTAAAATATCTGCTGTGGTCATTTCAATCAAAGTTTTTGTTAAAAAGTAAATCAGGTGGCGAAGTTAAACCTTCAATGGTTTACTTTGTTTGAAAGATGAAAGGAATCGAATAGATCAATAGTTTTTTTTGTTTTTATTTGAATGAAAAAAGTAAAACCTAAATAAATACAGAGAAACAATATTTATTTTGCAGAGATTGATATTTTTGAATGATGCATGAAGATATGAACGTTGAAGTGTGCGACGCAACAACTGCTCAATAACAATCCGATTGCCGATAACAAAAAAGAATAGATGAAAAAATATTTACGCATTTTTTTAGCTACGTGGAGCCTGCTGTATGGCAGTTCTTTACTTGCGCAGGTACAACCTTCCAATAAAGATTCTATTGTACAATTATTTGGTGTGGTAATGACAGCAGATAGCCTGAGAGCTGTTCCAAGTGCAAGCGTAATTGTAGTAGATAAAGGCAGGGGCACGATTACCAATAATGATGGGGTGTTTAGTATTGTGGTATACAAAGGCGATAAAATTACTTTTTCGAGTGTGGGTTTCAAAGACAAAACAATTGATATCCCAATGAACTTAAAAGAAAACCAATACAGCGTCATTCAGCTTTTGATTAATGATACTGCTTTTTTACCGGCAACTATTTTAAGACCAAGACCAACAAGGGAACAGTTTGAAAGAGATTTTGTAAACGCCAATGTGCCCGATGATATGTATGAAGTTGCCCGACAAAATACCGATGAAGCTAAACGCAGAATTTTAATTTCTTCTTTGCCGGCAGATGGTCGTGAAGCAGTTAATTATCAATTGAAACAACAAAGCAATAAATATTACTACGCTGGACAAATTCCTCCAATGAATATTTTAAACCCGCTTGCATGGGCTGATTTTATTAAAAGCTGGAAGCGTGGTGATTACAAAAAGAAAAAATAGCTAACAAATACTTTGCTACTTTTTTACCCAGTAGTTTTTTATTCAAACTAACAAGTGTTATTAAAAGTTATATTTGATTTTTGTTTTTACAAACCAAACTAAAACCTATGAAAAATATTTCGGTAATTGGTGCAGGCACAATGGGCAATGGCATTGCACACGTATTTGTACAACATGGCTTTGCAGTAACTATAATTGATGTACAAGCCGCTCAACTTGAAAAAGCAATTGCAACAATCAGCAAAAATTTTGACAAACAAATCAGCAAAGGAACTGTAACCGAAGAACAGAAAGCAACTGCATTAAACAATTTAACTACAGCAACCGATTTACAGGCAGGTGTAAAAAATGCCGATTTGGTAGTAGAAGCGGCTACAGAAAACATTGAACTGAAACTGAATATTTTCAAACAGATTGATGCACATGCACCGGCTGATTGTATTTTGGCAACCAACACTTCATCTATCTCCATTACAAAAATTGCATCGGCAACCAAACGGCCACAATCGGTAATTGGTATGCATTTCATGAATCCTGTTCCGGTGATGAAGCTGGTAGAAATCATCAACGGATATGCCACTACAAACACAGTTACAGAAACTATTGTAGCCTTAAGCAAACAACTGGGAAAAGTACCTTGTGTGGTAAATGATTTTCCCGGATTTATTGCCAATAGAATTTTGATGCCCATGATTAACGAAGCAATTTTAAGTTTACAGGAGGGTGTTGCAGGTGTGCAGGAAATTGATACTGTGATGAAACTTGGAATGGCGCATCCGATGGGACCCTTACAGCTAGCGGATTTCATAGGTTTGGATGTTTGTCTGAATATTTTAAATGTATTAAAAGACGGATACGGCAACCCGAAATATGCACCAAGCACTTTATTGGTCAATATGGTGACTGCAGGAAAATTGGGCGTAAAAAGCGGAGAAGGTTTTTACGCCTACACACCAGGCAGCAAAGAACTTGTGGTGAGTAACAATTTTAAATAATAAAACAATTATCGGCAACAATGTTCTTCATTTTATCCAAAATATTTTTATTTCTTCTGAATCCGTTTAACTGGATTTTGGTGTGCATAGTTGCTGCTTTTTTTATAAAAAAACAACTGATAAAAAAAAGGTTACTCATTGCAGCGGTGGTATTGTTTGTTATTTTCAGCAACAACGCATTGTATATGATTGCAATGCGCAAATGGCAACCCAAAGCTGTTCAGCCATCTTATAACAGAACTTACAGCACAGCAATATTATTGTGCGGCATGACCAAAAACGATTCGAATAGAATATCTTATTTTAGTAACACCTCCGACAGATTTTTGCAAACGGCGAGGTTATACACAACAGGCGTAGTAAAACATATTTTTATTAGTGGCGGAGATGGGAGCCTTGCACAAGATCATCCGAAAGAAGCTGTTTTTTTAAGAGAAGAATTTATTGCCTTAGGCATTCCGGATAGTGCAATTGTCATAGAAAGCAATTCGAAGAACACATATGAAAGTGCTGTTGAAGCAAAAAAAATAATTGACAGTATTCATTTTGAACCGCCGTTTATTTTGGTAACATCTGCAGTACATATGCCACGTTCGGTACTCACCTTTAAAAAAGCCGGACTCGATGTAATACCCCACCCTGCTGCATTTGACGTGGTAAATAAAAACTGGGAACCGGAAGATTTTGTACCAAATATTGCAGTATTAACAGACTGGAAATATTTGCTGAAAGAAATTTTTGGGACAATTACGTATAAAATAACGGGTAAGGCTTAACAACTTCTTTGTAAACTTCATAGCATTTTACTCTAATAGCAATTGTTAATGATTGGGCTAACAATAATTTAATTGCAATATTCTTTTGCACTTCAGAAGCTCCACAAAATAATAAAATAAATAATTTAAAAAAAGTTACATATTATTTTGGTATAATGAATTGTTTGTATACATTTGTGCTATAAATTGATTTTTTAATATATTTAATTGAGATTGTATGTACTATAAAAAGAATAGAAAATACAATTTTAATAAAAAAGTAAAATTTGATTTTTCTAAAATTAATTTGCAAGAAAAGTCAAAAAATTGGATCTACTTAGTTTTAAAACAGCATAAAAGCTAAAAATAAATAATTAAAAATCAAATATTTATACTTATTGATAAAATATACTTTTTTATAAATAAGTATATCTCAGAGTTAGCTGCAACCATACTTGGAAAAAGCATTTAATTTAAAAATAGGTGGACTTAAATTGGACACATTTATTTCTTGATACATATTTTATAATTTAAAAACTAAACATTACAGTATGACACAACAAAAATTAGAAAGACTTTTTGCCAGAATTTTAATTCAACACGTTAATGGTGCAACAATTTGCTATTTGTATAATCGTGAGGCTTTAGATGCAGTTTTAAATATTGAGCGACACGAATATGATAAGTCACAATTTATAGAGATTGGTAACGAACTTACAATTGAAGATAAAAAATATAGGGTTGCTGGCATCAACTTTAAGATGGAAGACCATTTGAATGAAATGGGACACGGTTTTGGGATTAACGTTTATTCCCCAACAGACCCCACAGATTTTAACTGTCAGATTGGAGTTTTTGTTGAAAATTTGGACTAACCAATATTTCAGCAAGTTCCCCATCATAATTTGTTGCAGACCAATATAATTTAACAATTTCCCACAAATAGGTAATAAGCCTTTCGGGACTAATTTTTCTTTATGGGACTTCTTTAAAGAAGACAAAGTCGTGTAACTTTTCTAAAGTGTATTTTGGATGCAACTCTTTTGCTACATCTAAAATTTTAAGACTTACTTCAACATCCTTTTGGTTGACAGTTAGCGACAATAGACCGCATTTTTTTTAGTTTTTCTAACATTTCGTTTGAGGTAAAAAAGGTATGCAGCTAACATGAGTTTTTGTGCAAGTGGGGCTAACACAATTATCATCAGCATTTGTTATTCTATTTAGCTTTTATCGTGGGCTTGACGAATAAAGCCAAAAAGAGAATTTATTTGTTTCTTATAAACAAAGCCCTGTTCATTGTAAGCAACCCTATGGACGCTTAGTAATAGTCTAAGCTATTAAACAACGAAAGATGAATAATAAAAGACACCAATATGCTGCCGACATAAGACCTCCGTATATATCTTTACTTTAAATCATTTAAACAATTAATAACATGAAATACATAACACTGATAGCATTTAGCTTAGTTTCATTCATTACAACTAAAGCACAATTAACAAAAGGAAATTGGATGCTTGGTGGTAACGTAAGTTTTGCATCTACAAATTACAATAGTGCAAACTATGCAACAACTAGTTACACAGCTTCAGTCCTAGACATTAGCCCTAATGTTGCTTATTTTATTGCGAATAACTTTAATATAGGAGTCAAAACTTCGTTCAATAAATTAACTGTTAATTCAGGGTCAAGTTATACTAGTTTTCGCCTAGGCCCCTCTAGTAGGTATTACTTTTTAGATAATGAAAAGAGAATTAATCTTTTAGCAGAAGTGGGTTATAGGTTTGGACTTGAAAAAGGTTCCTCTGGACAATCTTCTACTAATACCTATTCAGGAGGTTTAGGCTGTGTTGCTTTTTTTAATAGCAGTGTAGGTATTGAGTTTATGGTAAATTATATTTCAGATAAGTTTAATGATTATACCGGCAGAAACAATACTATTCAATTAGCACTTGGCTTACAAGTGCATTTAATTAAAAATTAACGTATGAAAAAGATAATTTTAGCAATCTTTCTTTTAGTAGAAACAATTGCCTTTGCACAAAATGTTACTATCGATTATCAGGCATGGAGTCCAACTTCTCAACCCTGTAATATTTTTGGAAACTCAACCAATGTTCCAGCAACAGGTACAACATCAGGCAATATTGCACACAGAACAAGAATAGGGCAACCTAGCTATGCTGCAATAGATTTAGGTATTTTAATGCCTATAGAATTTGTAACAACAGGCTCTGTTGCTAAAGGTACTAGCTTTATTATTGACTATAATTTTAAAGCAAATTAAACCTACACTATTACTATAAATGCTGCTGCAAATTCAAACACCAGTACAAACCCTTACATTAGAATTGACCGAAATAACAATGGAGGTGGAGGTGGTAATGGTTGTAATGGGCAGGATAATATAAATGCAAATTATATTGGCAATCCTGCTGCAGCTCAAGTAAACTCGACTACTTTCACTAATTACCCTTTTGGACCATTTGTACAAGGTAGCAATCAACCGTCACTCGAGGTTTCTGCTATTCCAGCACCAAATGGTGGTTTCAAAACAGTTGTAATTAGAAAAATTACTATTGTAGAAACACCGCCTACACCAACATTTTCTTTAAGCCCAAATTCATCTTCTATTGCTTGTGGTACAAGTGTTACAAGAAACTTTGTAGTTACAAATGTGTACAATTCACCAGGTACATTATCGTATAATTGGAATTTAGGTTCAGCAAGTAATGGTTGGATATATTTAGGAAGCCCAGCACCGCAAACATTTACAACCACTAGTCCAAGTATTAGCTTAACATCTTCTTCAAGTGCTTCAACCATATCAAATGTTTCTGTAACTGTAAAACTAAATGGCTCAAACTATTCTACATTAAATTCTACAACAACTGTTACTAATTCCCTACCAAGTTTTTCACTTAGTAATATTTCCGCTGGGTTAGATTGTAATACAATGACAGTTAGAGCTAATTTACCACTAGCAAATACAATTACATGGTCAACTACAAATGGTTTGCTAATTAATGGTAATTTTTCACCATATACAACAACCTATGGTAATACGGTTGACATATATTCTCCAAGTGGAATTTCAGGTTCAGTTTCTGCAGCTGTAGGCTCTGGTACATGTGCTAAGCAAGCAAATAATACAGTTGGCTACTGTCCTTGTTTGCCTTGGACAAACCCAAACCCTACTATTATTTATACTCCAAACTTTAGGTCAGAACCATTAATTGCACAAGTTGATGAACATCCAGACGGTGCGTGGTCATATCAATGGTACATAGATGGTCAGTTAATTTCAGAAACATCAAGCGGTTACTTATGGACAAATAGTTGGCCTTGTATGGGCAATCCACGAAATTTAGAAGTAATTGCTGTAACTTATTGTGGTCGTAGTACTCCTGTAAATGTTGGAGAAATATTTTTAGAATGTTGGAATTACAAACAACAAGCGACAAATAATGCAATAAAATTATTCCCAAACCCTGCTACAAACACAATATTCGTATCACTTAATAATGAAGGCAAACAAATTAAGGCATCAAGTAAGCTAAATAATATTTCACAAATTGCAATCTTTGACAATCTAGGTATTGTAAAACTAAGAAAAGTATTTGCAAATAATTTCAAACAAGTTCAAGTAGACATTAGTAAACTAAATACTGGCATCTACTTTATTGAAGTCTTTGATGGTAAAACAAAACAGCGGAAACAATTTATTAAAAAATAAAAAACTCATAAAGCGTTCAAAAAATCTTGAACGCTTTATTTTTATAAACTCAGCTTAGCGTAGTCTCCATGACTACGTCATGGCGTCATCAAATCTCTGATTTGTAGATTGAATACAATAATGTAAATTGATTTTTTTGTAGGGAAAAGCAAATTGAGATTTGCTAAAACAATGACGGAGTATAGAGACTCCGACAAGCAGTTTCACTTTCACTGAAAACAAATACACCTCAATAGTTTTTCACCAATACCGTATGCAATTCTTCCAATCGATACATGGTTTCAGTTAATCTTGCTTTTGGAATTCCAATTTTCAAGAGGCAAAACAAATTGGTTTCTTGCAAATGAATGCTGCAATTCATTTGCTTTACAACCATCATCACTTCATTCATTTGTGTATAATCAAATTGCAATTCGTAATTTACTTCAATTGCTTTTTGTACAAACGGAATTGTTTGCAAAGCCAGTGATGTAGCGGTTTTATAGGCATTGATTAAACCCGGCACACCCAATAATGTGCCTCCAAAATACCTTACTACCACCACTAAAATATTGGTGAGTTGTTTGCTGTCTATTTGGTTTAAAATTGGTTTTCCGGCGCTGCCACTTGGTTCTCCATCATCACTTACTCGGAAATTATTTCCATCAATTCCTATTCTATAAGCAAAGCAATGATGAACAGCTTTGGCATGTTCTTTTTTTAATTCCAGCAATATTTTTTTTACCGCATCTTTCGATTGCAAGGGAAATGTGTAAGCAATAAAGAGGCTGCCTTTGTCCTTAAATTCTTCTACCGATGTTTGTGCGATTGTTAAATAAAAATCTTGTTCCTTCATTATGTGCCTGGTATAAAATATTGTATGCTGTCTGAAAATATTTTTTCTTCTTCTAGCAATTCGCCTGAAAAAGTAGGCGCATTCAATCCTTCATTGATCATTAAATCCTGATTGGTAATAACCCTTGCTTCATCCCAAAAATGCTTGTCAATAAAGCTTTGAAGCAGTTTTGCACCCCCTTCTATAATAATACTTTGAATATTTTGTTCGTAACAGGCTGCAAGAATTTGTGTTACAACATCTTCGTTTGAATGCAATTGAATGTATTGAACGTTTCCATCTACTTCATTTTTCAAAAAATTAAAAACAATGGTTCGTTGTTCCTGATTGAATAACTGCAATGATTGATCCAATTGCAAATGTTTGTCAATCACTAGTCTTATTGGTTGTTTTCCGCCTGTCCAGTAACGATTGTTTAATGCAGGATTATCAACCATTGCAGTGTTTGTACCTACTAATATTGCTGCTTCCTCACTTCTCCATTGATGCACCAACGTATTGGTAAATGCATTGGTAATCAGGAG
Organism: Chitinophagaceae bacterium; assembly: GCA_947488765.1. Classification (GTDB taxonomy): domain Bacteria; phylum Bacteroidota; class Bacteroidia; order Chitinophagales; family Chitinophagaceae; genus UBA1930. Next base: position 36,364 of record CANLAE010000018.1, read on the forward strand.
TCGTTCATTGGTCAATGTTGCTATTTTTTGGTTTGCAGTTGCAGCCCATTTTAAAAAAATGTAGGGTCTTTTCTTTTCGTGAAAAGTAAAAAACCTTTTGTTCAACAAGCGACATTCTTTTTCTAAAACATTCACAATTACTTCCACTCCTGCTGCTTGCAATTTTGCAATACCGCTGCCATTTACTTTTTCAAAAATATCTGTACAACCAATCACTACTTTTTTAATTTGATGTTGTACAATTAAATCACTGCAAGGTGGTGTTTTACCAAAATGATTGCAAGGTTCTAAAGAAACATACAATGTGGCATCTTTAATAACCGATTGGAAATGTTGCGGAACTTGATTGATACAATTTACTTCGGCATGTGCTTGTCCGTATTGCCGGTGAAAACCTTCGCCAATAATTTTATCCTGATACACCAAAACAGCACCCACCATTGGGTTTGACGCTACATTTCCCTTGCCTGCCAAAGCAAGTTCTATACAGCGTTGCATGTATGTTTCGTGTATATTCACAATAAAATATAAAATTATTTTGTAGCGAAAGTAACTGAAATGCTATTTATTTTGCAGTAATGACTATTGAAGCAGCTTATCAAGAATTAATACAACAACTTTTATCATTGTATGAAAATGGTGAAGCGGCTGCTATTGCTGATTTGGTAATAGAAGATTTAACGGGTACCAACAAAAATGAAAGGCTTTTCAGAAAAGAAAAATCGCTTTCTACTCAACAGGAAAAACAACTGCGAAATTTTACCCAACAATTACTTGAAAACAAGCCCGTTCAATATGTATTGCAGGAAGCCTGGTTTGCTGATATGAAATTTACAGTAAACGAGGCTGTATTAATTCCAAGACCGGAAACAGAAGAAATGGTTGAATTGATTTTGATTGACTACAAAAAAAATATTCACTCAACAGAAGCATTTTCTATACTTGATATTGGAACAGGATCGGGTTGTATTCCTGTTGCATTGAAAAAGAAAATTCCCAACGCAGTAATTACTGCAATAGATATTAGTGATGCAGCTATTTTAATTGCACAAAAAAATGCAGTTGCCAATGAAGTGAATATCAATTTTATTGAAGTAGATTTTTTAGATGAATACAACTGGCAATCTTTAGAAACATACAATTATATAGTCAGCAATCCGCCCTATATTGCACAGGCTGAAAGTGCTTCAATGGAGCAACATGTATTGAACTACGAGCCACATCTGGCTTTATTTGTAGCCGATAATGACCCTTTGATTTTTTACAGAAAAATTGCCGCATTTGGTACTACACATTTAAAAAATGATGGTGTTATTTTTGTAGAAATCAATCAGGCACTAGGAAAAGAAACGATTGATTTGTTTGCATCTTTCGGATATCAATGTGTATTGAAAAAAGACATGCAGGGAAAAGACAGAATGATTGTTGCAAAAATTATTTCATAGAAGACTTACAATTTTCTCAATAATAAATCCTCATGAT
>CANLAE010000019.1 GCA_947488765.1 Chitinophagaceae bacterium
TGAGTAACGTCGCTGACTTGGAGAAAATTCTTCGACAAATAGTTATCCATAAAATCAGGCTTATCACTTCCTACGTAATTTTTCATTACATCATACAAATCGTAATAAGCATTATCCGGGTATTTAGGATTTGGAATGTATTGAATGTAATCTCTTTTTCTACCTTCAATTTGTTCTGCAGACCAGATAACATCAATAGCATCGCTTTCATTTATTTTATAACGAAGCTGATTGATGTACCAATCTATTCCCAGTAAACTATAATTGATAACACGAACATCTTTTCTAATTCCTTCCACTTCCTGTGCATACCACAATGGGTAAGTATCATTGTCACCAAAAGAGAATAAGATTGCATTTGGAGCGCAGCTTTCTAAATAATTTTTTGCCAAATCTCTTGATAATGTTTTTTGGCTTCTGTCATGGTCATCCCACTCTTGTTGCGCCATTAAGGTTGGAACAGCCAACAAACAAACCAATGTTGCTAAAATGCCTGCTGTACTTTGGTTAATTAATTTTGATAACCAGTCTTTGATTTGCAATACACCAAGTCCTATCCAAACAGCAAAAGCATAAAAGCTACCCACATAAGCATAATCACGCTCACGTGGCTGATTGCCTGCTTGGTTTAGGTAAATAAGTATAGCAAATCCTGTAAAAAAGAATAATAAAAAATTTACAAACCCATCACTTCCTTTTTTCTTGAAATGATAAAACAAACCAATCATTCCTAAAATAAATGGAATTGCAAATAAAGTATTGTGTGCTTTATTTTTAGAAAGACTATCAGGTAATTTACTTTGTTCACCCAATCGTAAGTTATCAATAAAATTAATACCTGTTATCCAGTTACCATCTCTGATATTGCCTTGATAGGTTCCTTGCACATCATTTTGTTTACCAGAAAAATTCCACATAAAATATCTGAAGTACATAAAGTTTATTTGATAACCCAATAAGAAATGGATATTATCAAATTGAGTTGGTTCTCTATCATATGAACCATCATTGGTTTTTCCGATACCTAAAAATGTACCATAATAATCTGCATGATATTGGTCATTGCTACCATCCCAAACACGTGGGAAAACCATTTTATCTTCAGCTGCATATAAGTATTTAAAGTCTTTACCAATTTCAACATAATTGTCTTTTATTTTTTGGTAACGTGTACCTGTTTCTTTTGAATCAACCGGACGTGCAGTAAATTTTTGACCATAGACAATTGGAAAATCTCCGTATTGATCACGACCTAAATAACCCACCAAACTATTTGGATTATCTACATTGTACATATCAATCGCAGGATCAGCATTACTACGAATTAAAGTTGTAAAATATGTACTGTAACCAACCAACATAAATGCAAAACACCAGATACCTAATTTTAAATAATACAAACTTTTTTTTGTGGCAATTTTTATTCCGTACCAAATTAAACCAGCCAATAACACAAAGAAAAATGCAAATCCGCTGAAGAATGGCAAATGAAAATCATTTACAAAGTATCTATCAAAAGCACCGGCTAATTTAATGGTGTATTGTATAACACCTACCTGAACTGCACCGGTAATTACAACCCCAATTAAAAAGAAAATATACATTCCACCATTGTATTCCTTTTTGTTTTTATTGAGTCCTTCAATAAAATATAAAAGACCAATAGCGATAGCAGTTCCTAAAATTACCAATCCCGCCATTGTTGAGTCCATTGGAACTCTGTCTGTAGCATCTGAATTGGCTGCAACTAAAGCACCTATAAATCCTACAACACCACCAATTACGGCAGCATATAAAAAATATTTACGAATAGCTTTGTAATTGAATGATTCTCTTTTGCGGAAATAATATACCATTACTATTGCAGGAATTGTCAATAAGTTCAATAAGTGAACCCCAATAGACAACCCCATCATAAAGAAGATAAAAACAATCCAACGGTCAGCACCATTTTCATTGGCTTCATGTTCCCATTTTAATATAGCCCAAAACACCAAAGCTGTAAAGAAAGAACTCATTGCATAAACTTCACCTTCAACTGCACTGTACCAAAAACTATCACTAAAAGTATAAGCCAAAGCACCCACAATACCTGCACCCATAATCGTCCAGATTTGAGATGTGGTAAGGGCTTTCGTTAAATCAGTATGAACAATTCTTCTGGCAAAGTGTGTAATTGTCCAGAATAAAAACAGGATGGTAAATCCACTGGATAAGGCACTCATAATATTTACTGCCTTAGCAGCAGTCATTGGATTATCTCCAAATAAAATAATAAAAAATCTGCCTAATAATACAAACATAGGTGCACCCGGTGGATGAGGAACCTGAAGTTTAAAACAGCTACTTACAAATTCGCCGCAATCCCAAAAACTTCCTCCGGCTTCGGCAGTTAAAACGTATGTGGTACAAGCAATCAAGCCTACTATCCAACCTACAATGTTGTTTGTTTTTTTAAAATTCATTGGTTTTGGTTTTATTAGAGAGTAGCAAACATAATAGATTAAATGGAAAATTGAAAATGCAGTTATACGCAAGTTTTATAAGCAGATGTTAATATTATACATCTTTAAAAATACAATGATAAAAATGGCATTAAATAATGACTGTGAATTGTGCTAAATCAAGTAAGAAATTATGAAAGAATATGAAACAATTTTTCAGGAAATCAAAAGTCAGAAAAGAGGGTTAATCTTTTGAATTTCTTTTGCGATGTGTATCTCTAAATTTAAGAATAGGCACTTTTCCTTCTGTTCCTTTAAAAATACGAGAGATGTTTTTTTGGTGGGTTAAAATAACCATCAGGGCTACAAGAATTGCAAATATTCTGTACAAAGGTTCTTTTTCATTAAATATAAAAAGTATAAACACCATAAAAGCAATCCCTGCTAAAATAGAACTCAACGAAACAAAACGTGTTAAATACAACACCAATAAAAACACGCCTATACAACAAATTGCCACTAATGGCTGAATAGCAATTGCCATCCCAAATAATGTTGCTACCCCCTTACCGCCTTTAAAATCAGCCCATACCGGAAAAATGTGACCTAATACTGAAGCCAACCCCAACCCTATCATTAAGTTGGTTCTATGTAATTCATGAGATGCACCTAAATAATGAGGTAATAAAATGTACAATGAAGTTGCAACAATACCTTTCAGCATATCCACCACCATTACAAATGTACCCCACTTTGCTCCAAGAATTCTGTACGTGTTAGTAGCACCAGCGTTTCCGCTTCCATATTCTCTGATGTCAATATCAAAGAAATGTCTGCTCACCCAAACTGAAGTTGGTATTGATCCTATTAAGTAGGCTAGTATGATTAGTAGTACTTCGTTCATTGTAAGAAAAAGTTTACAAGAACAAATATAAAGCTGAAAACTTAAATTAATAATTTCTTAATACAGTTTTGTGCAAATTTTAAAGATGAAAATGTATTGCAATCCAATTGTCTTTTGACTTTGTTTGTAAATGTTTCCAACCAAAATTTTGTGTTGCCTGCAAAATATCATCTTCATCTTCTACCAACAAACCACTTAAAATCACATTACCATTTGGCGCCAAAGCATCATTTAAAAATTGTAAATTATCAAGGATAATGTGTTTGTTGATATTGGCAATTACCACATCAAATTTTTTGTTGCAAGAAGCATTATCTACTTTTTGTATTTCAATATGCCTGCAATTATTTTTTTCAATATTCTCAGTAGCATTTTCAATGCACCAGTCATCATTATCAACTGCTAGAATAGAATTGGCTCCTAATTTTTCTGCAACAATTGCCAATATTCCTGTGCCCGTTCCAAAATCAAAAACTGATTTATTTTTAAAGTCAATAAACTTCATCAATTGAATCACCGTATAAGTTGTACCATGATGACCAGTACCAAAACTCATTTTTGGAGTAATGACAATTTCATGTGTAATACCTGTTAATGTTGCATGAAAATCTGCACGAATCCCAACAAAATCATCCACACAAATAGGCGAAAAATTAGATTCCCAAAGTGCATTCCAGTTTTGTTTAGGGATAATTTCTAATTCATATTTCAAATGAAAAGGCATCAATACTTCTGCAAGGATTGTTTCATCAAAATCTGTTTCGGGCAAAAAGCATTTCAATACATTTTCTGATTCTTCAAAACCATCATATCCAAGTTCTACCAATTGTGCAATAATTAATTCTTGAATTTCAGGTGACGTGTTCACAACAATTTTGATGTAGTTCATAAAAATATTAAAGTAGAAAATTATGTTTACTTATTAAAAAAAATTGGATGAAAACAATTGCTTTCATCCAACTATAAATATTGTTTTAATTCATTCAATTAATTCAAACTCCGGAAATCAACTGGAACCAATTTACTTACGCCCGGCTCTTGCATCGTTACTCCATAAATCACATCAACAGCACCCATTGTTTGTTTGTTGTGGGTTACAATAATGAATTGAGAATTGTCGCTGAACTTCTTGATCATTTGTGTAAACTTACCAACATTTGCATCATCTAATGGAGCATCAACTTCATCCAAAATACAGAATGGTGCAGGCTTAATTAAATAAATAGCAAACAACAAAGCAGTTGCGGTTAAGGTTTTTTCTCCACCACTCAATTGAGAAATAGAGGAAGGTCTTTTTCCTTTTGGTTTTGCAACAATATCAATTCCGGTTTCAGCAAGATTATCAGGATCAACCAAAACCATATCGGCGGTATCTTCTTCTGTAAACAAGGCCTTGAAAACTTTCTGGAAATTTTCTCTCACTTTATTGAATGTCTCTAGGAATTGTTGATTGGCAGTAGCTTCCACTTCCTGTATTGTTTGCATCAAACTTTCCTTTGCCTCTACCAAATCATTTTTTTGCTCCAAAATAAATTCGTAGCGTTTTTTCATTTCGGTATAAGCTTCAATTGCAGTAGGATTTACTTCGCCCATATTTTCCAAACGTTTTCTCATTCGGTCACTTGTGGCTTGTAATTCTTCCAATGATATTTCTGTGGTTCTTGCCTGATCTAAAATTTCATCTAGCTCAATTTTAAACTCTACATTCAACCGCTCTTTCATACCGGCGAGATTGAGTTTTAATTCATTGAGTTTATCCTTAATATCACTCAACAAATGTTCAACCATTTCCCGAGTCTTGCTTTTCAACCTAAGTTCGCTTTCTTTTTCCTGAAGCATATTTCTTAAGTTGTAATAAGCCTGATCTGCTTCGTTTAATTTTTTCTCTTCTTCTTCTTTTTTACGCATCATTTCCAGCAAACCATCTTCACTACTCAATAATGCAGCCTCGCTTTCTACAATAGCACTAGTTGATTCCTGTAACTGAGTAGCATTGGCTTGTATTTGCTGATGCAAATCATTCAACTGATTTTCTTTGAAAACCAATTCTTGTTGTACGCTTGCAATTTTACTTTGCTGTTTGGTAAGCTGTAAATTATTTTCATTGAACTGATAGGTCGCAGCATTATAATCCTGCTCACTCAACTGATAATCCTGTTCCACCATCTTCATGTCTTCACCAGTTGTTTGCAACTTTTCATTCAGGCTGATAAACTCTTCACGTGTAGATGCAATTGCATCATGTTCGTCTTGTAATCGGGTATCAATATCTTCAAGTCGTTGTTGTGCAGTTTGTTGCGCAGCCTGTAAATTTTCAATTTTATTTTTTGAAGCAAAAACCTGATTTGTGAAAAGGTTGATTTCATTTTCAGTTTGCTTGATTGTATTTTCTTTCAACTGATCATTAAAGCTAATAACCTGATTATGCTTTAATTGTATTTCGGCTTTCAACGCATTTACAACTGCAGTCTGAAGTACAATTTCATCTTGAAGTTTTTCTAAATTTTTTGCCCTACCAATTTTTTTACCTTCAAATAAGCCAACACTACCACCGGTTAAAGTATATTTTCCTTTTACGTATTTACCTGTTTTTTCAAGTACTACTGCACCCTGACTGTTTTCAATTGCTGCATCATTTTCAGCAATAAAAACATTGGCCAATAAATGCTCCGCTAATTTTTTATACTGATCATCAACTTCTATTACATCCAGCGCTTTGATAGTTGATTTGGGTTGCGAAAACTGATTACCCTGATTGCTGGCAAGCTGATCCAACAAAAAGAAATTGGCTTTACCTTTTTTATTGTCATCTAGTAAATACACTGCTTTCAGACCTTCCTGCAAATTATTGACAACATAATAATTTAAATATGGCTCCAATACATTTTCTACTGCTGCTCTGAATTCTTCTTTTACATATATGATATCAGAAAGTATCGGAGACTGATAATTCCAGTTTTCATTTTTATGTAAAAACTTAATACTCTCAGGATAACCCTCCATTGAATCGATTAAGCTTTTTAGCAAAGCAAATTCATTTTGTTTGCTATCTAACTTTCTGTTCTCATCGCCTAACTCATTTCTCAAACCATCTAAAATAGATTGTGTTTCAAAAATTTGTTCTTTGGTTTTTTCTTGTTGCTCTTGCAATTGCTGCAAGTCAGTCCTTTTATTTTCAAGATGCGTTTCTTTTTCTTGAAGTTCTGTTTCTAATTGTTGTAATTGTAACTGACGGTTTTGTTTTTCCTCATTTAATTGAGTTGCTGTTCTTTGTAAATTATGTATCGAAGTATCTGCAACAGCAACTTTCTTTTCTGCATCAAACTGGCTTCTTTGTATTTGCTGATACATTCCACGCAAACTATCTACCGTACTTCTTTTCTCATCATAAAGACGACGTTTGTCTTCTACTTCCAACTGACAAGCAAGTACTTTATCCTGTAGTACAGACAATTTACTTTTCTCTTCACCAACTTGTAATTGTGTAAACTCTATACTATCGCCAATAGTTTTTACCTGCCCTTCTGCACGTTCTAAAAATGACTGAAGATTGGTTTCTTTTTCTCTTAAGTATTGTAGCTTTTGAGTTGCAAGATTTTTTTCATTTTCTTTTGTTCGCAATGTTTGTACCAAGCTATTAAACTCTTGCTGCATTGATTGCAATGAACGTTCTTTTTCAATAAAATCAACCTTTTCGTGCTCCAATGCTGCTTCAGCTGTTGCAAGTTCCGCTTCTATTTGAACCTTTTTATTGGTCTCTGTTTCCTGTTGCTCATTCAGATTTTTGTACGTGATATTGAAACCTTCTAAAGATGCTTTTGCAAGTTCAACAGCAATCTCTTTGTACTCTTTTTTTATTTCATAAAACTTCTCTGCCTTCTTCGCCTGATTTTCTAAAGTTTTTAGTTGGTTGTTAATTTCAAACAACAAATCTTCTATTCTTGCCAAATCTTGTTCGGTGGCATCTAATTTATTTTTGGCTTCTTTTTTTCTTGTTTTGTAAATCGTAATTCCTGCAGCTTGTTCCAACATTCGGCGTCGGCTGTTTTCTTTGTCTTTGATGATATCATCAACCATGCCCAACTCAATAATTGCATAGCTGTCTGTGCTTACACCGGTATCTAAAAATAAATTATGAATGTCTTTTAATCTGCATTGCACATCATTCAAACGGTATTCACTTTCACCATTTTTATAAAACCTGCGGGTAACAGTTACTGTACTAAATTCGGTTGGCAACAAATTTTTTGTATTCTCAAAAGTTAAGCTCACTTCAGCCAAACCACTTGCACTTCTTGTTTTGGAACCATTGAAAACAAGTGCATCTAAATTTTCACTTCGTAAAGAAGAAATTTTCTGTTCACCAATTACCCAGCGGATACTGTCAATGATATTACTTTTTCCACAGCCATTCGGTCCGATAATGCCAGTTATACCTTCGTCAAATGTGACAACAGTTTTATCAGCAAAACTTTTGAACCCTTTGATTTCTAACGATTTTAACCTCATACAATACTTCACATTTATAGTACTTGCGAACATAAGAATTTTATACCGATATGGATGAATTTTCCTTAATGCTGTGAATAATTAGTGTGAAAATGTAGGAATTCATTTACAGTTTATTAAGTCAATAATAGCTTATAAACTATTGATTATCAATTAAAAACAATTATATCTATATTTTCCAATGCAAAAAAATCTATTAGAACAATCAAATAAATCTCAAATTTTTAACGACATTTTTATAATGAATCACATTCCTAATCATAAACACATTATTTTAGTTGCATGATTAAAGAATGGATCAACTGGAGAACAATTTTAGTAATCGTTGCAATTTGCATTGTTGGCAGCACCATTTTTTACAGCAATTATCTGGAACAAAAAATCGCAAAAGAAGAAAGACAAAAGATTGAACAATGGGCAGAAGCAATCAAAAATAACAGCAACCCAAACATTACAGAAACCACACTCACCGGAAAAGTTTTAGCAGAAAATAGTTTGGATATTCCTATTTTATTAGTAACCGAAAATGACAGTTTACTCGATTACAAAAACCTCGACTCTACAAAAATTCTGAATAAAAATTATGTTGTTGATAAAATAAATAGCTTCAAATCTTTACATCCACCACTCGTATGGAAAAATCCTTTTGATTCTACACAAATCAATAAAGTATATTATGGCGAAGGAAAACTTTTGAATGAAGTGCGCTACTACCCTATTGTTCAGTTAATCGTTGCCGCATTATTTATCATTATACTTGTTACTGCACAAAGAGCAAATTTTAAAAGTACACAAAACCAACTTTGGGCAGGACTTGCTAAAGAAACGGCACACCAACTTGGTACACCTGTAAGCAGTTTGCAGGGTTGGATTGAAATGCTAAAGGAAGTTGATGGAAATGAAAAAATCATTCCCGAACTTGAAAAAGATGTACAACGCTTGTTGCTTATCACAGACCGATTTGGAAAGATTGGCAGCAAACCAATTTTAGAAGAAAAAAATATCATCAACCAGATAAGTTCAATGATAGATTACATTAAGAAAAGAGCGGGTGCAAAAGTTATTTTTGAATTCGACAACAACAGCAGAAATAATATTCCCGTAATGATTTGTCCGCCTTTGTTTGATTGGGTCATAGAAAATTTATTGAAAAATGCTTTAGACTCCATGGATGGAAAAGGAAAAATTAAAGTAGCCATCCTAGATCAATCCTCACAAATTATTATTGATGTAATTGATACCGGGAAAGGCATCAGCAAACAAAATTTAGCTAAAGTTTTTAAACCCGGTTTTACCACCAAAAAAAGAGGTTGGGGTTTGGGACTTACACTTACCAAACGCATTGTAGAAGAATACCATAAAGGACAAATTTATATTACCCAAAGTGAAATAGGAAAAGGAAGTACATTCAGAATTGTATTGAATAAAAATGTGTAAAACACAAAACTGACAGTGGTTTCAGAAGAATAAAAATTATTGCACTAGTTGATTCAACTCCAGCATCAACCTTGCTTCGGGTATTTGCTGATCAAAAAACTGACGATATTTTTTTGCATTATTTACCATTAATGTAGCGGGGATATTGCCGCTCCAACTGGAATCAATTAGCGGACAAAAATAATCGGCATTGGTTTCATTCAGCCAAAGCACTTTACTACTAAAGCCTTTCTTTTTTACAAATTGTGTGAGGGTTTTGGGATAATCAGATTTAAAATCCAAGCTCACCAAAAGCAGTTGTATGTTTTTATTTTTAAAAGTTGCTATTGCTTTTTCAAACCAAGGAATTTCCTGAACACATGGTTTGCACCAACTTGCCCAGAAATTAATAACTATAGGTGTTTTGCTGCTGTCAATCATTTGTATCACTTCTTTCATTGAAACTTTTTTAATAGTCTGAGCAGATGCACTATTAAACAAAAAAGTAATAATAAAAATAACAATAAAACTTTTTTTCATACTCTCTTATTGATTGGTTTCTTCACTTTCTATAAATCCCCACTCCTGCATTAAAGTGTTCAGTCTGTTTTCGGGTAAAGCAAATGAATTGTAATGACCTGCAATATTTTTCTGACGATAAGCTTCATAAATACTTACTGCACAAGCTACCGAAATATTTAAACTCTGTATAATACCCATTTGCGGAATTATAAAATTTCCATCAGCCAATGCTCGTACTTCATCGCTTACGCCTGCATGTTCATTACCAAAAACCAATGCTACACTTTGGGTAAAATCTATTTCATACAAACTAACTGCGTCGGTACTTAAATGTGTGGTTAAAATAGTTTTGTAGTTTTTGCGCAATGCTTCAAAACATTCATCAACATTATCAAATTGATGTACAGAAAGCCATTTAGCCGCACTGCTGCTACTTTTTGCACCAAACTTTTGATGACGTGGAATTTTAGTATTCAAAATATAAATATCCTGAATTCCTACAGCATCACAGGTACGCATGACTGCCGAAATATTGTGAGGGTCTTGCACATTCTCCATTACCACGGTAATATCTGTTTGTCTGCGACTCAATACTTTCAACAACTTTTCACTTCTTTCTGGTGTCATACATTAATCTTGATGAATTGCAATGATAGTAATTATTAAGGTGATGAGAAGTTATAAAACGAGGAAATAGAATACAAAATAGAAAAATTATGATTGAATAATTCATGAACAATTTTTATTTCTTTGTCTTAAACCTGTAAGAGATACCTAATGAAACATAGTTTTTTAATTCACTTGTTTTAATCCCAAATCCTGAGGATATATCAGCAATGAAATCGTCATTTATTAAATAAGTTAGACCTCCATCAAATCTATGGTCTGGTCTATTATAATCATTAATAAATCCATAAACTTCTGCATAACAACCAATTTTATTAGTTAAGCTAACCCCCGTTGTTAATGTATAAATATAGGTTTGTTCAGGGGTTTCTCCATTCCATTCTGCACCCAAATTATATGCAAGAGAAATTTTTTCTGTAATAGTATGTTGCATTGTAAATCTAAAAGAAGGAGCAATATTTTCAGTTTGAAATTTCTTACTTCCAATTTTTGAAGTTGTAATATGACCTATAAAAGAAGTTTTTGGTAAAATACCTTTTTCTTGAAATAATGAAGTTTTGAATCCCAAAACTATTGGTGAAATTCCTGTTTCAACTTTCCCCAAATTTCTTTCTGAAACAAATTCAGTAATTAATCGTAATTCAAACTTTTCATTTACCCCATATTTCCAAAGAGTAGTTGGATAAATATAACTTTTTTGATTATTTGTTCTATTTTCTATCGTAAAGCCATTTTCAATTTGAATATACTTTTTAGGTGTAATAAAAGGACACTCTGTTTGGTCAGGTCTATCTAGTTGAATTGATGGTAGCGTTTGTGCAAACAAATTATTTGAATAATTATTAGCAATTATACCCAATACAACTAAATATATTTTTGTTTTTTTATTATTCATTTTAAAATATTTTTTAGAATAATTAACTCAACGTAATTTATATTCTTTCTGTTATCACTTTTGATTTTTATTACATATAATGAATAAAAAAAATTTGTTATTGATTATAATACACTAGCATAAAGACAAATTATATTTTAAAAAAAAGTTTTAGAATTTAAAAATACTGCAAAAAAATCCCAAAGTGTATTACACTTTGGGATTTATCTATCGGTATAAAATAATTATTTTCTTTGGTACATTACTTCTTTTACCAACTTCACAGTTCCTGCGATGCTTGGTAAATAAGCTTCTACAAGGTTTGGTGCATAGTGCATTGGTGCATCGGCACTGGTAATTCTGCGTATAGGAGCATCTAAATAATCAAACCCTTCTTTTTGTATACGGTAAGTAATTTCACTGCTTACACTTGCAAATGGCCATTGCTCTTCAACAATTACCAAACGATTGGTTTTTTTAACGCTTTCCAAAATAGTATGCCAATCCAACGGACGAATGGTTCTTAAATCAATTACTTCAGCGCTGATGCCTTCTTTTTCCAATTCGGCTGCAGCTCCTAAAGCCACTTTCATCATTTTATTAAAAGATACAATCGTAACATCTCTACCCGCTTTTTTAACATCGGCTTTTCCCAATGGAATATAATATTCTTCATCAGGCACATCGCTTTTATCACCATACATTACTTCACTTTCCATAAAAACAATCGGATCTTGCTCATAACGAATTGCTTGTTTCAACAAACCTTTTGCATCATATCCATTGCTTGGAGAAACTACTTTTATTCCAGGGATATTTGCATACAAACTTTCAAATGCAGTACTGTGCTGTGCTCCCAATTGTCCAGCGCTTCCGTTTGGTCCGCGAAATACAATAGGGCAACCTACTTGTCCGCCACTCATTGCAAGCATTTTACTTGCGGTGTTTAATATCTGATCCAAAGGTAAAACTGCAAAGTTCCATGTCATGAATTCAACTATAGGTTTCAAACCATTTTGTGCAGCACCAACTGCAATTGCAGTAAAGCCTAATTCGGCTATCGGTGTATCAATTACTCTTTTTGCACCGAATTCTTTAAGCATACCCTGGCTTACTTTATAAGCACCATTGTATTCTGCAACTTCTTCACCCATTAAAAAAACTCTCTCGTCTCTTCTCATTTCTTCACTCATTGCTTCTCTTAGTGCCTCTCTGAATGCGATTGATCTCATGATTGCTGGAATTATAATTTATGAGTTGCAAAAATAAAAGAATGGAGCATACAAATGCAAAGAGTTCTTATGAATTTATCAGCATTCCCGAAAACGTTTTATAATAAGGCCCTCAAAGTGGCTCTGCCAATATTAATTGTTCTTGTTTCGGCAGGTTTTCGTCCTTCATAATTGAAACTTAATTCTAAATTATTGCTGAGTCTTTTGGTGAGTTCTACAGTCCATAAAAAATTCTTTCCGGGCAATAAACCATCGAGCATGATGTAACTCACAGATGTATTGGGCAATCCTGTAAAATTGATATTGCTGTAGGTAAATTTTGCCAATAGGCTTGTATTGTTTACAGCGTTGTATTTGGCTTCAATATTCAAGGCATTGCTGTTGCTAGTTTCTCCGCCATAAACAAATGCATTGGTTTTGGTTGTATACAAAAAGGAAGTGAGCAAGCGTAATTTTGTAGCATAGGTGTAAGTAATTTTTGGTTCAATGCTTGATGTTGCCAAATCATAATTTCTGTTGGCAAATTTTGGTGTTGCCAAACTGTTGTTTGATAATTTTTGAATGATTTCAAAAGTGTATTGCTTTTTAATTGTTGCTCTCAACCTGATTTGCCAATTAGTCAATGTTCTGCTTTCAAAACCATAGGTTAACAATGCTTTGCTGAAGCTTCTTACATTGCTAATATCTATTCCCCAAATGCTGCTAAAACGGTTGAAGGATAAAGTATTGTTGAAAATATTATTTAAACTGATTAATGCAGTATCCTCAACATTTCCTTTGAATGGATTTGCCGAAATATAATCAGTAGCAATTATTTTTTTGCCAATTTGCATCGAAGATTGTGCCGTTAATCTGGTAACAAAGTTTTTAATTTTTTTGTTGTGAAACGCATTACTTAAAGCCCTTGGACTGATATTGAGGTTGTAATTAAACTGGTTGTAATTGGCTTTAATAAACTGATTGGTTGGGGTAAATACTTTGATAAATTTTGCCTGATCGGGAAACAAAGCAATTTCAAATTCATTCAGTTGCGGAATACCATCGTTGTTGTAATCTATCCATGCATATTCTCCCCTACCTGCCGGCACTTCAATATAACTAAAGTCTCTGCGTTGTTCTTGTCCCGAACCTAATTCATATAATGTATTACCTGTTATAAATCCATTCCATTCATTGATGGTGTATTCAAATCTGCCCAATAAACTTTTTTCTGAATTGTAATTTTGATGAAACTTTTTACTTGCAATTAATTCTCTGTAAGTAACATTAAATCTAAATTGGTGGTTGTTATTTTGAAGCAATTGTGTGGTGAAATTATAATTATTGCTTCTGTCTTTTTGCATCAATTGTTTGCCCATCGGTAATTGATCCTGACGGGAAAAATACGTGAAAGCCCAATTATTTTTTTTGGCTGTATTGCTTTTGATAAAGAAGCCAATGTTTTCAAATGAAAAGCTGAGGGGTGTAAGTGTATCGGCTATATAATTTCGTTGAAGATTATTTTCTAACAAATAAGAAAAACCAATCTGGTACATTTTCAATTGTTGTAATTGCTGCGCTATTTCTGCATTTACTTTTACAAAATGTCCTTTGTCTGCCGGCGTTGAATTGCTTACCATACTTGCATTGGCATTGATATTGAAACCACTTTTTACATTTTCATTTTGTATTAAAATAGCATTTCGTACTGCACTGAAGTTGTCACTTCTTAAATAGCCATCCACATTATATTTTATTAAAGCATTGGTTTTATTATTTTTGATTTCAAACATTGCTTTGGGCAAATGCTCGGTTACAACTTGTGGTAAAATTGGCAAACCCCAGTCTCTACTGAATTCTACGCTGCGAAGTCGTTCAACGGGTTTAAAATTTTGATCAACCCACTCATATCCTACAGACGAATTAAATTGTAATTTTTTAGATAATTTTTTATTGTTTGATATTAAAAATTTAGCTGCATAACCGTTGTTGTTCTTTTTATCTTTTGATGAAAAAGTATTGACATCATAATTACTCAGTGCAACATCAGATTCAAGTGTTGTATTTGCGGAAATTTGATATTTTGAAGCTACGGTAATTACTTGTTGTTTTTTGGGCGTAACCAAAAATGTAGCTGCTTCATAGTTGCCTTGTTTTACGCCATTAATTGGACTGATATATTGATATACTTTGCCGTTGGCAGAATTAAAGTAATTGATGTAATCTCCTTTGTTAATGCCTACTTCGATAAAATTCAAATTGTATTTTGCTTCAGCAGAATTGGTGGAATAAACGTAAATGCTGTCCCACAAAGGATTGACAGGATTTACTTTTTTGGCGTATAAAATTTTGGAAACTGAAAAAGAATCAATGGAAGCAAATTTGTAAAAGGCATTTTGAATACTATCGCCTATTTCTGCTAAAAATTTTTTTTGACGTGCATCTAAATTTTGATTGATGGTTGAATTTTTTGCATCTGCATTGGTATAAACTGCCACAGTAAAAGACAAACGCTTGTTGATTTTAATTTTGTTTTCTGCATAAAAAACAGAGTTTAAAAAATTTCTGTCTGCATATTCAAATTCAACCTGAATTCTTTTGTCTTTTGTAATCATTCGCCTTGGTGTAAAAGTTATTTCTGCTGTGTTGTAGTTAATAACATAATCTTGGTCTTCGCCACGTTGCATTAATTCGCCATCAATAAATACTTTTTCTGAGTTGGATAAAATGATTAAATAAAATTCATTATTAGTGCCCTGAAGTCTGTATGGTCCTTGGTTACCTTCTAACCCCTGAAATACATTTCGGATAAATTTTCCTTTGGCAATTGCTCCGGCAAAAGTGAATTGATTGTTGTTTTGATGGTTGTTTGAATATTGTTGCTGATAAGAAACACCTTGTAGCCTTTTATAAAATTTCAGAAAATAATTTTGATTTTCTCTGATGTCTATATCACCCAAATTCACTTCCCAGTTTTTCTTTTTGATTTGAATTAAAATCCTGTCAAACTCATTCAATTGCTGTGTTGTACCATCGGGTTGAATTGGAATATTATTGTCAGTAATCGCAGCTGCAATTTCAATACTATCTGCAAGAATCCCGCTGATTTGCAAATTGAGTTGTGAATTAAAAACTGCATCTTGGTTATTGCCAAAACTTAAACTTCTGCCGAAGCTGCCATTGTATTGCATCTTGCCAAAATCAAAAGTACCATTGGATAAATTGGATCTGTTGTTGGTATTAAACGTGAAAGGTTTGGTTAAAAACCGATTTTGAACAGAATCATAATTGAAGCGTTGCTTTTTGGTATTGAATGCAAAATTAAAAGTTCGGAAAGTTACCCAAACACTATCTGGCATTGGTTTTTTAAGCCATAGCAAAGTTGCTTTTGATGAATTGATGGAATAAAAAGAGGAATCCAGATTTTGTATAAAAACAGACTGCGGAACAATTACTTTATCACTTAGTTGAACAAGACCTCTGGCTACAATTTTTTTGCTAACTAAATTACTCTGCCCATTGAATTGAGCGTGAAGGCTTGACGTAACGAATAGTGCCAGTGCAAAAAATATGGAATAAAATTTCTTCAAGTAATTATGTACCAATGTGAAGGCTAAGTTATTCAATCTTTATGATACTAATTTTATTGGCCAAAAGGATTGATAAATTTTAGTTTGGGGGAAATGAGTTTTACAATGAAGCCGCAAACAGTGCAATGATGGAAAACCCTTTGCATGCTTTGCTTTCTTTGTAGCTTTGCGTGAAATATAGTTGACAGATTGAGGATGACAAGTCTAGTTCTAACCTTTTCAAACTTTTCAATTTCTTGAACTATTTAACAGTAAACTACTAAACTTTAAACTATAAAACTAAATAACTCCTAAGCATACATCTCCTCTCTCAATTCCTTCACACGTTTGTCTTCCATGTATTCATCGAAAGTCATTAATCTGTCGATAATCCCTTTAGGTGTTAATTCAATAATTCTGTTGGCAACAGTTTGCATGAACGTATGATCATGAGAAGTTAGTAAAACAATTCCAGGAAAAGTCTGACAACCTTCATTAAAGCTTTGAATACTTTCCAAATCAAGGTGATTGGTAGGTTGATCGAGCACAACTAAATTCGGATTTTGTAACATCATACGACTTACCATACAACGTACTTTTTCACCACCACTTAATACATTTGTTTTCTTGGCAATATCATCACCGCTGAAAAGCATTTTGCCTAAAAAGCCACGTAAGAAAGGCTCATCGGCATCAGTAATATGTGGCGGAACGTATTGGCGTAACCAATCCATTAAGCCCAAACCACCATCAAAAAACTCATTATTTTCAAGCGGTAAATATGCTTTGGTAATGGTTGTTCCCCATTCAAACTTTCCGCCATCAGCATTTGCATTGTCATTGATAATTTCAAAGAATGAAGTAACAGCCATTGGGTTTTTACTTAAAAAAGCAATTTTTTCTCCTTTGTTTACGCTAAAAGAAACTTTGTCAAATAATTTTCTGCCATCAATTCCTTTGCTTAAATTTTCTATGTTTAAAATTTGATTTCCAACTTCACGCAATGGTTGAAAAATGATGCCAGGATACTTTCTATTACTAGGTTCAATCTCTTCGATTGTTAATTTTTCCAATGCTTTTTTACGGGAAGTTGCTTGTTTGCTCTTACTGGCATTTGCAGAAAAACGTGCAATGAAATCTAATAAGGCCTGACGTTTTTCTTCGTTCTTTTTGTTCTTATCATTAATTTGACGAGCCATTAACTGACTACTTTCATACCAAAAAGTATAATTACCGGTAAACACTTTTATTTTTGCTCTATCTACATCAGCAACGTGTGTACAAACGGTATCTAAAAAGTGTCTGTCGTGACTTACCACCAACACAATATTTTCATAATCGGCTAAAAAATTTTCTAACCAACCAATTGTTTCAATATCCAAACCATTGGTAGGTTCATCCAATAACAAAATATCCGGATTGCCAAATAAAGCTTGTGCCAACAATACACGCACCTTCATGTTACTTGGAATTTCTCTCATTAAAACTTGGTGATATTCTTCTTTCACACCAAGGTCTCCTAAGATGCTTCCTGCATCGCTTTCAGCTGTATATCCGCCCATTTCACCAAACTCAGCTTCCAATTCACTTGCCTTCATATAATCGTCTTCAGTAGCATCGGGGTTCATGTAGATGGCATCTTTTTTTTGCATGACAGCCATCATTTCTTTATGCCCCATTAAAACGGTATTGAGAACAGTTTCTTCATCAAATTCAAACTGGTTTTGTTTTAAGAAACTCATTCTTTCGCCTTTCCCAATTTCTACACTGCCTTTATTTGGTTCAATTTCACCACTTAATATTTTTAAAAACGTTGATTTTCCTGCTCCATTTGCCCCAATAACTCCATAACAATTTCCTTTTAAAAAATTGATATTTACTTCATCAAACAATACGCGTTTGCCATAAGCCAACGTAATATTTCTTGCACTTAACATACTCTTTTTTCTTTACTTATTTGCCGCAAAAGTAAGGGTTGCAGCTCGTATTTTGATGTATAGTTTTGTGAAGATGAAAGGGATGATTGATATAAATATAGATATTTGCAAAGTTGAATAACGAACAAAACGTTGACGGGTGCGACGCAACAAATGTTCAATCGTTGTTATGTTGTCAACTACAAAAATATAAAACATGGAACTTTCTCAAGACACTAAAAATATTTTAGGATTACAATTACCTACCGACCCAAGATGGGTTGATTTGGCGAGTATTAGTATTGAAGCGATATTAACTGACCATGCGTATTGTGAACAAAAGGCAGCATTGACCTGCATTTCATTAATTCAACGATACAGTGAAAAAGAATTGGTGGTAAAAGAATTGGCGCCAATAGTAACGGAAGAATGGGGACATTTTAGATTGGTATTAAATGAATTGAACAAACGTGGTTTTCAGTTAGGGGTGCAACGTAAGGATGACTATGTAAATAAATTATTGGCTTTTCAAAAAAAAGGTGGTCATAGAGAAGATCGTTTTTTAGACCAAATGTTAACTATGGCTTTGATAGAAGCAAGAAGTTGTGAACGTTTCAAGCGATTGAGTGAAGGATTGGATGATGCTTATCTGAAAAAATTTTACAGAAGATTTATGGAAAGTGAAGCTGGGCATTACACTTTGTTTATTCATTTATCTGAAAGTTATGTTGATAAAGAAAAAGTAAAAAAACGTTGGCAAGAATGGTTGCAATATGAAACAGAAATTATGAATGAATTAGAGATTAGGGGTGACAGGATTCATTAATACTTTCTTATAAAATAATGTACTCCCCTTTTTTGTTGACAGAAATAACGGGCAACTTTTTATTTGATTCAAAAAAGTCGTACACCTCTTTCATTTTTTTTGAAAACAAAAAGTATTCTCTGTCTTCTTTGGTGATCTCTTGTAGTTTACTTACACTTTTGATTACATTGTATTTTACAGGAAAAATATGAACGGGAATAAAATCTTGACCGCCACTTTTTGCATATGCAGTTAACAAATACAACTCCTCAATTTGATTGTCGGTAATTGGAATACATCCGGTGGTAATGCAGTTTCCATGAATATAAATATCACCACCAGGTTGTAATGAATCGCTTAACAAATTATCTGAAGCATTGGGATAATTTAAACCCAAACTCAAATGATAACTACTTTTCGGATTAAAAATATTAACATAATAAAATCCTTCTGGAACTTGATAATCTCCTTGCATTCTTTTAGGGCCTAAAGTACCGCTTAATGCACAGATACGATAGGTTTTAAACAATTTAAATTGTTCATTGCTTTTGTTACGAGCCCAAACTTCTAACTGACTATCATACTTAAAACTTCTGATATACACTTCTTTGGGAGGCCATTGCAGATTGGCTTTTACAAATTGATTTCTGAGTGTATCTTCTTTTGTTTGTATAACGTCTGTAACAATTGGAAACGACTTTTGTACTTCTAAAAAAGAAGGCTGACTGTATAATTTAAAATTAGAAAATAGAAACAAACAAATAACTACAAACTTCACAACGGTACATTTAGGTATTATCAAATAATAAATTCTATTCTGTTTTCAAGTGAAATTAAGCTCATCAAAAGTCAATTAGTTGTAGTGTGGATTAATATTATTTTACCCAGTGGAAATCAACAAAAATAAACTACTATTTCCCGAAAACTTTTTTAAGCGTATTGGTAACTTGTGCTGCCGGATTTTTTCTTATATTTTGTTCTTCTATAGCAATTTGAGTAAAAACACCGCTGATTGCTTTTTCGGTTACATAAGCAGATAAATTGGGGTTAATTTTTTTATTAAATGGAATTTTATTGTATGCAGACATTAAGCTATTCCAGTATTGTGTCGCATTTACTTTAGCCAATGATTGTTCGATAATTGGTTTAAATGCAATGGTTAAAGGGTTGATGGTATTGGATTTCAAGTAATGGGTAGCGGCTGTATCGGTACCTTTTAAAATGCCAATTGCATCATTGATACTCATGTTTTTGATAGCGTCAACAAATATTGGAGCAGCACTTTTAGCAGCATCTTCAGCTGCACGATTCATTGAGAGAATTGCATCATCAATTAATTTATTTCCACCGGGTATTTTACTTACTACTTCCGTTATTTTTTGAGCTTCGGGTGGTAATAATATTTTCAATGCGGCATCTTTAAAAAAACCATCAATTGCAGAAAGTTTAGATGCACTTTTTTGAGCACCTAATGTTAATGCTTCTTTCAATCCACCAACAATATCAGTATTGGATAACTGTGCGGATGTAGGATTTTGATTTACAATATTTTTAACTTGTGTTGTGCCTTGATTAATTAAATTTTTTAGGTTTTGACCATTGGCAATTACTGAAAACAAAAAAAGTGTTATTAAAAATGTAATTTTCATTGTAATTTTTTTTCAATTATAAAGCCAAAAAAATTATTCAATAATGGTTTCACAGTAAATTAACTTCCCGTCTGCATCTAATCCTTGAACAATAAGTTTAAATTTTGAACAACTATCGGAGTTAAAGAATGAAATCTTATATTTCCCATCTTTGGATGGTTTAGCGTTTGGATTCCAATGTAAAGTAATTCTATCATCAGGGGTGTTATTATAACCCATTGAATAATCGGGGCTAAAAAAGGTTTTTACTATGGCATAACCTTCTCTGGTAACTTTACTAAATCCTTTATCATAAACTTTATTCCTAACTACAGCTCCTTTGTTTGTATAAATAGCTATAGCACCGCCGGAAGCACCTAAAGCTGCAGCTTCAGTTTTTAGAATTTTAATTAATGCAATGTCAGAAATATTGATACTTGAAATAACATCCATTGATACATTAATTTCATTAAGGAAATAGGCAATTCCATTTTTCTCATACAACATTGTTCCAAAATCCTGATCCGATGAACCACTTGCTGAAATAAATGAAGAGCTATTGTTTTCACTAATTGCATCTAGACCTGAATATCTTGAAAATTTTACAATTGGGTCGTAAGGATTGCCACTTACATCTATGCCAGGTACCGATTGCTGGAGAATTTGCCAAATTGTTGTATAAAAATTATTTTCATTTGGGGCAATGGATTTGCCTAATTGAAATATAGGGGAAGCATATTCTATGTTTAAAGAATCTTCAACTGATATTTTTTTACGAATTCCTTTAACACTTACATTTCCTAAAAATTTAATTCCATTTACAGACATTGTATCTGTAGAGAAAACTTTGTTGTTCAAATATTTTCCAAGGCTATTTGAAGACCCCGCCAGTTGTATTGTATCCAAATTAACAATCGATATATTCCTTGATTTTTTTAGACTGTCGATATAAGATGGAAATAAATCAACATCAACAATTAATCCTGTTTTTTTATTGTTCGTACCTTGATATGCAATGGAAGCTGATTTTTTAAAATTGATATCATTTAATAAAAATTCGCCTTTGTCTGTAACTTTAGCATCGGCTAGAATACTTGTTGAATCCTCTCCTCTTATTGCAAAGGAAACATGACCATCTCCAACAATTTCGTTTCGGTCTGATTTTTTTAATACACCCCTTATTGTAATAGCAGATTCAACAGGATAATGAAGTGAATCAAAAACATTTGAAATAAGTTTTTTCCAATCAAATCTTCTCCATCCATTAGTCATAAGTAATAAGTCCAAGTGCTTTAATGTTGTAGGAAGTTTATCCTTAAAATAATAACCCGGTTTACTGATATACCCTCTAATATCTGATGTGAATAATAATGAACTGGCAATGGTATTGTCATAATTTCGAGGGTTGTCAATACTTGCATTTGTAATTAAAGTAGACAAATTAGGTAATCGCACACTGTCTACATTAAAACTAAATTTATTTTTTTGCCTTGCTTTTGAATTAAAAGTATCAATGGTTATTTTTGGTTGAATTATTTTATAATTTTCAATAAATGTGAGTCTTTCAGCTAATGGATAATCAGCTTCATTGAATACTGTTATTTGTAAAATACCAGGAGGTAAGTTTTTTTTTGATATAGGAACAGTAGTTAATCCTTCCTCAAAATTTAATAATGAATTAGAAATAATCTGATTATTTATTTGAGCCACAACCCTAACAATATTATACTTATCCTTATTAATTAGACTTCTATTCAATAAAATAAAAAGTTTATTTGGATTATTATTTTCTACACGAATATTTATTCCTTCATCTTTTATTGTAGGTAATTTAAATTGAAAATTACTTTCATTGCCATTCTCAATATTTGCAGTATAATTTTGGTTTGAGGCTATCTCTATATCAAATTTTCCAAGTCCGTCATGCTCACTTGTGAAGTCAATAATTTTTTTACCCAAACCATCAGTAATATATCCCTTTACATCAGTTGGCAGATTATTTTCGTTTACAGCTTTAAAAGCAATTCTGTTTTTTATTCCTAAAATCAGGTCACCTCCTTCGGGGAAAAAATATAATTGTAACTTACTTGATTTAATTTGATTTTTTGATTTATCTACATAGTCAGATTGGTAGATGTAAATATTTTTAGAAAAAATAAAATCAGGAAAATTTTTCATCCATAAAGTGTAAGCATTGATAGAATAATTACCTGAAGTCAAATTTCTAGGTATATCAAAGTCTGCTGCCGTACTACTTGCATTATCTAAATGAAACATTTTTTTTAGTATCACTTTCCCGGTGAAGTCTACTATATCAATGTATAAAATACGACTTAAGAAACTAGGAAGTCCATCAGAAGTTACCCAAGTTTTCATCCATATTGTTTCGCCCGATAAATAGTGAGATTTATCTGTTTGAAGAAAAACTTTTTCTTGTGGGTAATCGTTTCTAAACTTTAATATAGCGGTATCAAAATTTAGCACTTTTGTAAATGGAATATTTTGTGCACCAACATTTAAAAATGAAAGTAGAATAAAAAAAGTAATTAAAAACTTCATTCTTAATTTGATTGTAAGATTAATTTAGATTAAAATAAATCCTCACTTTTCAGGGTGAGGATTATTTATAAAACTATTCCAAGGATGATATTATCTATTATATAACAAAGAAACCCTTGGTGCTCTTGGCGTTAATGCGCCATTGTATCCAGCAGCAAATACTGTCATTGATTTTCTATCTGCAACTGTTTGTGCATAGGTTGCAATTGCGGTAGTTGTAGACAATGCTCCTGCTGGTCTTATAGCCCATGATAGAGAAGTACCAGTTACCGGAATTTGGAATTCGGAACTCACCCCTTTATATAAAATATTTGCGGCTACAATAGTTGTACCATAATATAAATCTATAGCTGGAACATTCGGCATAAGATGCACAAATTTAAACCTACTAAATCCAGAATCAGGCATCGTAACATTATCTACTGTTAAAACTGAAGTAACAGCAGCACCGGTATCGGTTACATGTAAAGTAACATTTTTATTTGCTTCAAAACTAACAGATCCAGAAAACAATATTAAAGAGTCAACATTGGTTCCTACGTTTGGTCTAGAAACAGATACAGTTGATGTGCCTACCGGCAAAGACATATAATCAGGTTGGTTTGAACCACCTGTATTCAGTCCACCCCCAGGAAATGGAGTTGGGAAAGTGATTAAATTACTAACTCTTACATCATTAATTTTAATTTGAACTGACGAGTTTACGGCAAAAGGCATTGAATAATTAATCTTTACCAAAGCAGTACCTGCTGTTGGTGTTATATCCAAAATTCTTTGCTCATTCTTTTTACAACTGTAAAATAAAGTTGTGATAAAGACTATTGATAATGTTATAAAAACTTTTTTCATTGCTAACAATTTAATTTGATTTAATTAAGGTTTACTGAACCATTGTTCGTAAGTATGATAATCTGCTTTATCTCCGCCAAATAATTTCAGTTGGTCTAAATTCCATACATATTCCGAATTGAATCTTGGTCTTACTCTATATGCAGGTTTATTTAAATTATCTGTAAAATAAGAAGCAGGTAATGTAAAACCTTTAAATACCTGGAATCCTGTAATAGGGTCTAAATCAGTGTAGTGAAATCTTCTTAAATCAACCCAAGTTTCTACCCAATTCCAACACCAACCTGCAATATATTTTTGCAACATAATATCCGTAATTGTAAGTGTAGTAGAATTTGCTTTTACATTTGGGCTAGCCAAATATGAAGCCCTTGCGGTAGCAGAGATTGCAGATGTATTGAATATATTACTTGCTCCTCTATAACCTGAATAAGAACGGTTGATAAAGTCAAAATGAGCATTGATAGCATTTATATAAGCTGTATAAGCAGTAGCCTTATCATTCTTTCTAAAAGCAGCTTCTGCCTTTATTGATTGAATTTCTGAATAAGTCATAACGGGCATTACAGCTTTGTTTTTAAATAGGTATTTACCATTTTCGGTAAAAACTGCTGCACTAGGATTGCCAATGGTACTATCAGCCCAAAGAACACTAGAACGTTTTCTGAAGTTTGCTCCTGATGTTGTTGCGCTGAAAGGATCTCCAATTCCGGGATCTACCCCTCTGTAACCACCATTTCCTGTTGCAGTGTCAGCAGATGCAGACAACATGTGAGAAATACGTGGATCTCTATTAGGAACTGTGCTGCTTCCTGTGAAGGTTGTACCGTCTAACAATTTTACCATAAAATTGCTTTGGCGCAAATTAGATAAATTGTCTCTGTAAGTTCCAAAGAAATTTGAATCATCATTTTTTGTAGCATCAAACGGAATTACAAAATCATCGTTTACACTGGTAAATGAATTATCACAATATTTTATTACAGAATCTGCACTATATATTGACTTGTTTGAAAGATGATTGTAGTTTCTTGCTAAAATACCATAAACAAATTTTTTCCATTTTGCAACGTCTCCTTTATAAACATAATCGCCTATATACAAACTATTAGTTGAAGTTTTATTTGCTGCGATATCTAAATAAGTAATGGCTAATCTGCAAATAGAATCAATGCCTTTATAGACGATGTCTTGGGTATCATACTTAAAATAATAAGTTCCTTCTTTGAAAGCTTCATTGAAAATAATTTCCCCATGATAATCGGTACAAGACTGAAACATATAAGCTTTTAATG
Source organism: Chitinophagaceae bacterium (assembly GCA_947488765.1). Taxonomy (GTDB): domain Bacteria; phylum Bacteroidota; class Bacteroidia; order Chitinophagales; family Chitinophagaceae; genus UBA1930. The sequence goes on from CANLAE010000019.1 coordinate 25,129, forward strand.
CAAGCGAAGCTCCCATGTAGTCTTCTTGTCCTTTTTGTCTTCCATTATCAATGATGTAATCTAAATTTTTACCCAACCCATAATAGGTTTGTCTCCAAATATCTCCTGCTGCATCACTACTAATAGCATATCCATGTCTATCCCAAGTATCACCATTTGCATTGGCTAACTGAAGCCAATTTTGAATGTATTTTCCAACATAACGAGCATCATATTGCGTACCTCTCGGTATTGCTGCTAACATTGCTGGAAACACAGATGAGTTTGAAGGATTCTGTGTGGTATCAGGATCAGAATTAACATTAAGAAATTTCTGACAACTTACGATAGTAAAAACAAATGAGATTGTAATTACGATAATTAATAATCTATTTTTCATATTATAAAATTAAAATTTATGATTAAAATTGAACTTTAAGACCAACATTTATTCCACGAGGGGTTGCTACTGAACCAAAGTCAATTCCTTGTCCACCAAAACCACGTGCATTTCCAGCGTTTAATCCATTTACATTTGGATCAACTCCTGAATAATTTGTTATCATAAACAAATCCGTTCCTGTAAGAAAAACAGAAGCTTGTTTTAATACTTTCTGACGTTTTAATAATTTGCTTGGCAAACGATATCCAATTGTCAAATCTCTTAAACGCAACCAATTAACACTTTCAACAAAATCACCTTCTGCAAATGCAGAAGTATAATAATCATTTCTTGTATATGGTGTAATTGAAATTGTATTTGCAGTTGGAGTTGAGGTATTTTCCATACCATCTAATAAAACACCTTTTACCACTCTTGCTACTTCCCTATCAAGTGTGTTTACACTAGATCCCTGAATTCTCATCATTAGTTCATTGGCGTTAAAAATATCGCCACCTTTTCTAATATCTAAATTAAATGAAACTGTCCAATCTTGCATAATTGTGAAGTTATTAATTATACCAATTTTGAAATCAGGATTTCTATCACCTACATTAACAAAGTTGGCATCAATTAATGGTAACCCAGTTGTTGGAGAAATTAACACATCTCCGTTATTGTTTTTTCTAAAGGCATAACCTGAAAGGTTTGCTAATGAAGCTCCTTTAGTAACTTGTGAACGTAAATTTCCAAATAACCAAGTATCAGAATCATAGTATAATGGTAAATCTGCAGGCATTGCTTCAACGATCACTTTATTTTTATCAAAATTCAATGTTGCATCCCATATAAAGTTTTTAGTTTTAATTGGAGTCCCTTTAATTTGAATCTCAATTCCCTTTGCAGATAATTCGCCACCATTAATATACTTAAGTACAAATCCTGTTCCGTAGCTTAATCTGTTAGATACAATTTGTTTAGAAACTCTATTGTCAAAATATGCCACATCGATAGTCAATCTTCTTTTTAAGAATTGTAATTCACCACCAATTTCAAAGTTTTTAGAAAACTCAGGTTGTAAATCAAAATTATTTCCAAATACACCTAATGCATAACCACCGCCTGTTGTAATTTGGCTTCCAAAACTATAATCAATTACATAAGGTACATATGGAGCTTTACCACTTGTAGCATAAGACATTCTAAATTTCCCGTACTCCAACCATTTTGCCTTTTTTACAAAAGCTAAGTCAGAAAAAATAAAACTTCCTGATGCTGAGCCATAATTAAAAAACGGTTGTTTATCTTGGAAATTTGAAGTAAGGGTTGATACGCCTTCTCTCGTGCCACTTAAAGTTAAGAAAGCAATATTGTTGTATCCTAAAGTATAGTTTCCAAAAAAGCGCACTTTTCTGATTTGCTCTCTCGTTAATTTAGCATCTCTTGAAAGAGGATCTGTATTGTTGATTGAAATAAAATTAGGTTCATAAAAACGTTCTCCACGTTGAGAAGTGATTGAACGTTTACTATCTTCTACATAAGCACCAACAGTAAGACTATTTGTAAATATCTTATTAATTGTTTTTGTAAATGTAGAACGGAAAGTTCCATTTAATCCACGGAAATTTTGTTGATAATTACTTATTAAACCTCTTGTTACAAAACCCCAACGAGATTGAGGATGTACAAGGTATAAACCTTCTGTAGAGAATTGGTCAGCTCCTATAATTGTAGTTAAATTCCACCATTTATATGGAGTTGCGCTAAGATTAATATTACCGGTTATACGATCTGTTTTATCGGTAGATACATTTTTATTTACATCCCAAAAAGGATTATCAACTTCTGCTGACAAATCAGTAAAACCTCCTGTTACTGGTAAGTTTGTACGGATTGGTCTTCTAGTTCCATCAGCATTAATATAATCTCTAGCATCAGAATCAAGAGGCCAGTTAATAAGGTTAGGATAGTATGATGCCGTACCTTTTGGTGCTTTATTGTTGTTAGATATTGTATATAACCAAGAAGATGAAATATTAAATATCTTACCTAATTTGGCAGAACCTGTAAGTCTGAAATTTACCCTTTGGAATTTTGTATTTGGAACGATACCTTCCTGCTCTAACAATCCTGTTGAAAACCGGAAAGTTGCATCTGGAGTTCCACCCTCAACACTTAAGTTGTGTTGTTGAGTCATTGCTGTTCTAAAGAAATTTCTTAAATTATCAAACTTTGGAGAACCGTTAAAATATTTTGGTCCATACATTCTAAACCCATAAGATCCTACAGCATTTGGATCATAGTAACCATTATTACCTCTGCCATAAACATCTTGTATTTGTGGAAATCTATAAACGTTATCCCAACGAAATGAGTTATCATAATTCACTTTAGACTTTCCGCCAACACCACTTCCTTTTTTAGTTGTAATTATAATTGCTCCAGAAGTACCATCAGATCCATATAATGCTGTGGCTTCCGGTCCTTTTAATATAGTTACATTATCTATATCTTCAGGATTGATATCAGCTATACGGTTTGTATAATCACTGTTTCTATTTCCAAAACCTGTCCCACCTGGATTACTTGAAGCAATTAAACTTTCTTGGTTTAATGAACTATTGTCTAAAGGAACTCCATCCACAACAAATAATGGTTGGTTATTTCCTGCAATTGAGGCACCACCACGTAAAATAATTTGTGCAGAAGCACCAGGCAAACCAGAAGTAGAAGTTACTGTTAACCCAGGAACTCGTCCAGCCAAAGAATTAATAAAGTTTTCTCTGCGTGTTTGGGCAATTTCATCACCCTTAACTACTGGTGCTTGATATGCTAGTTCTCTCTTGTTTCTTGTTTGGCCATATGCAGTTACGACCACATTGTCTAAATCACTTGCATTATTTACTAACTTGATATTAATAATTTTGCTTTGAGCTACAGTCGTTTGTTTGGTAACATAACCTACGTATGTAAAAACTAGTAGATCTCCATTGTTAGCATTAATGCTGAAATATCCAGCTTCATTCGTTTGGGTTCTTTTGTTGGTGTTTTTGTTTAAAATACTCACACCAATTAGTGGTGTAGCATCATCATCAGATAGCACAGTTCCAGAAACAGTTTTATCTTGTGCTTGTGATGAAACAGAAAGACTGGTAAAAATCAAGATTAACAAAATTGATTTCACCATGCTGGCAATTTTTTTCATAGGAAGTTCGTTTGGTTAAGTTTAAACTAATATCTGCACAAAAACGCACAATTAAGGATTTCTATGGAGATAAAATGTAATAATCTGCAATTTATAAGAAACTACTATGATTATTGTATTTTTTTTTAAATAATTATTAACATCTGTTGGGAATTTCAAAATCCGAAATGTTTCAAAACGCAAAAAAATGCAATAAAGTTTTTGGATTATAGCAACTGTATCCCTTTTAGACGATACGGTTCTAGTTTTGAATCATTTACAGCAAGTTCTGTTACAAGTATATTTACATCTTCAATTGGACAAACACTTAATCGTTGTGAACTATTTAATTTTTCAGAAATTGACAATGAAACTGTTTTCTTGGCTGCCTGGATCATTGCTTTCTTTACTTCAATTATTTCCCATTCCAAATCTGTGATGCCATGCTCAATATCGATACTGTTGGTACCCAAAAAACAAATATCAGCTTTAACTCCAGCAAGTTTTTGCACAACTTCAGCACCAACAGCCATTTGTGCATTCTTCATTAATTTATTTCCTATAAAAATTACTTCTGCATTAGGATGTTCTAAAAGCTCTAAGGCAATAGGAATACTTGGTGTAATGAATGTTGCATTCAATTCAGGGGGTAAAAATTTTACAAGTTCTCTAATAGTTGTACCGCCTGAAAGTATCACAAACATGCCATCATTAATAAGTTTCACAGCTTTATTTGCAATAATTTTCTTTTCAACATGCTGGTAAATATTTTGATTTTGGATAGTAAAATGAAATGATTTAGACAAAGCTCCTCCATGTACTTTTGTCAACCTTCCCTCCTCATCCAAGTCTTGTAAATCTCTGCGTATCGTATCTTCTGAAACATTCAACTGAACGCTTAAATCACTCGATAACACCTTGTTGTGTATATTAATTTGTTGCAGAATATGGGCTTGTCTTTCTTTTTTTAACATAAATAGTCGGTATTAAAAATTGAAAATAACATAATTCACCTCAGAAATAATCATTTTAAAAATTTAAATTGAAATTTGAATATAAATCGAAAAAATAATTTTACTAGCTACATTTGTTGAAGCATTATGATTACACCACAAAGTATAGAGCAAATTAAAAACCGCATTGACATCATTGAGGTTTTGGGCGATTACATTAAACTAAAAAAACGTGGTAGTAATTATCTTGGGCTTTGTCCTTTTCATAATGAAAAAAGTCCATCATTTACAGTATCTCCAGCCAAAGAATTATACAAATGTTTTGGTTGTGGTAAAAGTGGAAATACCATTACCTTTTTAATGGAGCATGACAAACTAAGTTATGTAGAAGCATTAAGATGGCTGGCAAATCGCTTCAATATTGAAATTGAAGAAACTGAACAAACACAAGAACAAAAGCAATTTGTTCAAACGGCAGATAGTTTGTACATCATCAACAATTTTTCGCAGCAATTTTTTAACACACAACTTTTTGATACAGAAGAAGGGCAAGACATTGCACTTTCCTATTTAAAGGAAAGAGGTTTTCGGGAAGAAATTATTAAGAAATTTCAAATCGGTTTTAATCCTTCTAGCAGAGACACATTGGCTTCGGCTTTGATTAAGAATCAATTCAATAAAGAACTTTTACCAAAAACAGGATTGGTTATTGCAAAAGCTGATGGCGAATTTGTAGATAATTACAAAGGCCGAATCATTTTCCCAATTCATAGTACTACCGGCAAAACAATAGGATTTGGAGCAAGGGTAATTGGAAAAGCTGATAAAGCTCCCAAGTATATCAATACTCCTGAAAATGAAATTTACAGCAAGAGCAAAGTATTGTATGGTGCGTATTTCGCAAGATTAGCAATAGATAAAGCAGATGAATGTTTGTTGGTAGAAGGCTATACAGATGTGGTAAGTTTACACCAGGCAGGAATTGAAAATGTTGTAGCAAGTGGTGGTACCTCTTTAACGGTTGATCAGCTTCGTTTAATAAAAAAATACACGAATAATCTAACTATCATTTATGATGGTGATGCTGCCGGAATTAAAGCAGCATTAAGAGGTTTGGATATGGCTTTGGAAGAAAGTTTAAATGTACGGTTGGTATTAATTCCAGATAAAGAAGATCCGGATAGTTATGTAAATAAAATTGGGGCTAATGAATTTATTAATTTCATCAACGCAAATAAAAAAGACTTCATCATTTTTCAAATAGAAATGATGTTGAAAGATGCAGGAAATGATGTTTCAAAGAAAAGTGAAGTTGTAAATACTGTTGCTGAAACAATCAGTAAAATAAATAAGACTGAAGATTTTACGAAGCAACAAGATTATATTAAACAATGTTCTGCAATTCTTAAAATTGATGAAGGAGGATTAACAAATCTTGTTAATAAATATAAACGGGATAAAATTGTAAAAGAAGAAAAACGATTACCATTTGATGATGCAGGAAACCAACAACAACAAGGCATTCAGCCCGAAGATGTTTTAATCGACAACTCGCTTTTAATAAGTCAGGATGAAATTGTTGAACGAAATGTAATGCGTACTTTACTGGAAAGTGGTCTTAAAAAATGGGATGAAGAAAAAACAATTGCACAATATATTTTTGATGAGCTAGAACAATTTTCTTTTGAAAGCCCTGTATATATTAGTTTATTTAATGAATATAAATTAATGTACGACAAAGGATTAGAACCAACTGCAAAAACATTTCTATACCACAAGGATGAAAACGTAAGAAATTTGGTTATTAGCATTACCGTTTTTCCTTATGAATTAAGCCAAAAATGGGACGAAGTTTTAGAGGGAATGAATATTGTAAACAGAGACAATTCACAACAAGATGCATTGATGAGTGTGAATTATTATAAGTTGAAAAAAATCAAGAAAATGTTTGAGGAAAACCAGCAAGGTATGGAACATGCAAGTTTTGAAGATCAGCTCACACAAATCAAAATACACCAGCATTTAAAAGAAGTAGAAAGAGCAATTACGAAACTTTTAGGTACTGTAATTATAAAATAAAAATGTCTCAAAAATTTTGAGACATTTTTATAAATTTATTTTTCAGAGAGTGACTTTTTTCCTGCCATTAATTTTTCAACCACCATATCCAATCTTCTTTTTCTTGTATCAGATCTTTTGGCATCCTGAATCCAACTGATGTATTCTTTTTGGCTACTTGGAGTAAGTGAAGTAAAAAATTCTTTTACTTGTTTGTGCTTCATAAAAATTCTTTCCAATTCAACCGGCAAATGAATTAAACTCTTTTCAAATGCAGGAATATTAAACTCAGATTTTGCCTCAACTTTTTTAATAACTAAATTGAGGTTTCTTTTGAAACGCATAGCATTCCACATGTGGTCTAAGGTTACTAGACTAATTCCTTCAAAACCATTATTTGTCAAAACTTCCCAACTGCTGTCTCTATTTAAATCACTTACAATTTTACTTGTTTGTTTTGGATAAGCAACCCATAATTTACTATCCTCATGTAAAGCAGGAAATACATCCTTCAATACATTATTTAATTGATATTGATTAATAGCAAATACCAATGCAAAATCAATTTTTCTTGTTTTTAAGAGAGGGGTAACATTTTTGGAGTAAGATAATTTCACAAACTGTTTTTCTATACCAGAAGGAAGACCTTGGATTAAAAGATTTTTCTCCGCAAGCAACTCTAATTTCTCGAACATTGTGGGATTGGACATGATTCAGAGCGATTTAAAATAAAAAATAAGAATGCAAAGTTACCAAAAAAAAAGATGCTTTTGCAAAAAAATAATTTTCAATAAATTAACTCAAATCAATTGTCTATCAGTATATATCAATTTAATTTATGTTAGGTCTGAAATAAACCCTTATTGTTTCGTCCATAATTTTACTCAATTCACTTATCCTTCTGTCCTCTGCAGGATGTGTATTTAAAAATTCTGTCGAACC
>CANLAE010000020.1 GCA_947488765.1 Chitinophagaceae bacterium
CGTATTTACTTTTTTTTCAAATGATCCTTTAGAATGAGTGAATTATTGAGATATTAATTAATTATTGAAAAATGAACATTACAAAAGAACTCAACCTTTACAGGTAATATTCTTGTGGCTAAAAAGGACATATATAATATAAATTTTTATATTTTAAATTTTAATCTTTAACAATTCTAATTGATATCCCATCAAAAACACTTTTTGTAGTTCTAACTAAGAAAAGGACGCTGGCGCTCGTATTAGCGTGCATTGCCAAACCTGCACTTGCCGGAGTTGAACTCCAGAAATATGAAATGCCTGATACATCATTAAATTGTCCACTGGTATTGTATCTAGCTCCTCCTGGCATTGCACTAAAACCACTACTATTTGTTGCATTATTTGGCTGTGACCATAAAGGAGACAATGATTTAATTTTTGAGCCAGCTATACTGCTTCCCCCCAAACAATTTTCAAGGCTACTCCATTCAGCATCAGAAGGTACATGCCAACCAGAGGGAGCAATGCCCCTTGGATCATTAACCGCGAACCAATTGTAAAGTTTACCATATTTAGCCTCATTCGATGGATCATTGTTGTAATAGCACCAAGCCCCAGTTGTTAATTGTGCCCATTGACTAGGATTGGTAACTTGAGGAATAGGATCACCATTTTTATACTTTGTGACAATTAAATTCTTGGACGTCCATGTTTTATTGCATATTTGTACTGTCTCATATGAATTCCCATCAACATCAGTAACAGGGGGAGAAGCGGTCTGGAAAGAATACTCAGATCCATATGACGTACCAATAAAATTTGTTGCGTAAGTTTTAACATAATATGTTGTAGCAGGCTGTAAATTGGTAATTAGTCCCCGAAAGGCTCCAGTACCATATCCATTTTGTGTCTTAGTTGAGAGTGCTATAGTAGGGTTAGGCAATGTAGACCAAACAAAACCTCGAAGAGTTGTGGCACCTCCTGTGGACATAACCTCACCACCAATAACACTTGAATTCATTAATATTGAGTCAACAGTTACCGTATTGACCCTTGGTAGTTCAGCCAAAGTTGTGAAGGTAATTTCATTTCCATATCCTATGCCAATTGAACTCAAAGCATAAGCTCTCAAATAATAGGTAGTGTTCATTGAAAGCCCACTAACAGAATTGGAGAATGTACCGACTCCTGAACCACTTGGGTAAGAATTTGTAGAAGTAAAAATTGGGTTTGGACTAGAACTTAAACAAAATCCTCGTTGAGTTACTTGATAGGTCCAATCATTCAGAACCTCACCTGTCACTAAAACAGATGTTGATGTGACAGAGGTAGCACTGGTTGTTTGAACAGAAGGAACACTACGAGTTGTTATTGTAACCTCATTTGTATAGACTGTAGAATTACCTGCTGTATTATAAGAGTAAACTCTAAAAACATAAGTAGTGTTTACAGTTAGATTGGTGGAACTAAATGTTGAAATATTTTGTCCAACAGACCCAATTAAACCCCATTGCCCATTTTGTAATTTTCTTTCAATTTTAAATCCCTGCTCATTAGTTGAGACATCTGTCCAGTTTAAGTCAACTTGTGTTCCGGAAATCAATGTAGCTTGAAGATTTATTGGAGGAGCTGGTATAGTTTCATTAACTGGAGAAGTTGGATTGCATGAGATTAAAAATATCACACAAAATGAAAGCCATAAAGAAAAATTAAAATTATTCATACTACTTGATATTATTTATTTTTTATTCTTTTACCATATCCGATGTAGGTAGGACAAAGTACACCAATCGCATAAGCTTCAAGATAAGCTCTAACCCTTAAACTATTTACCACAATTAATTGAAACTTTGCATTTTTCCTTAGATTAATTACTTTATTATTCAGATAATTATTACTAAATGTGGAACCATTTGTTAAATGGGAATATAATCGATTTTGTAAGCCCCCAATATTGTAAATTGTCCTACCAACATAAAGTGGCTTCTTATTCTTCCCATAAATCACATAAATGCCATGCCGAGATGTTACAAGATTTTTCAATGTCCCATGTTTTGGGAATGTGTGTAATTTTGAATTTATTAAAAGAGAAAAAAGCAGTTTAATTTTTTCGGACATCTGTGGTAAATATGATAGTATTTCAAAAATAAAAAATATTAATTATATCCACAAAAAAAACTTAATTGAAAAATCATCTTTTTTACTTAGTAAGCTTACTTTACTATTATAAAAAGATTAAAATTTTAAATAAGAATATAGATTTTTACTACATTGTTTTCAAAAAATCTAACCACTTCTGTAACTCATTACTAGATGATAAAGTATTAGCGTCAACTTTTGTATCTCTGAGTTTTAATTCAACTGCTGTAATCAATATTGGTTTTATCTTAGAATAAATTTCATGTCTATCAATTATCTTGTTCAACCAATCACTCATATTCATACCTGCATCAATTGCAAACTGCAGAACTTGTGCATAGCGTGCTTCAGTTACTCTTGCACCAATTGATTTTGTGCATTTTTGCGGCTTAGTAGCCGACTTCACCTTAATATCTATCATAATTTAAATTTTTTGGCTGTTAACAGCCGTTAACAATGCTAACCGCTTGATTTTTGTGCGGGTAGGTATCTTATTTACACCAAATCAATCTTTCTATACTATTTTTTAATGATTTTTTTGGTTTGTATTACAAATATACTATTTTTGTCTAAATGAATAGACAAAATAATTATACAGAAGTTGTAAGTAGTTTTAGCTTGGAATTGTTTACTGAACAATTAATGATAGATCCTGCTGCAGTCTTTAAAAAACTGGAAGCATTAGCAGAAAGAAAACTTTCTGTCATTGACACAGGTGTAGATAGAAAACTAATTCATGTATGGAGAAAGAAAGGTTTACTACCATTTAAACAAGAAGAAGGATGGGGTAGATTTAGTTTTATTGAACTATGCTGGATTAAAACAATTACTGAACTAAGAAAAGTTGGTGTTGGGTTAGACAAGTTACTAGAAATAAAAAACTACTTCTTTAATGAAGACTTTATTGTTGATTTTTTTGGTTTGTCAGTTGATAATCTAAATGCTTTGCATCCAGAATATGCGAAACTTGCAAAAGAAAAACTACAATTCGATAGTAAAAACAAACTAATAATTCAAGATTCGTATAAGTCAGATTTTGAAGAGATTCAATTTTCTCTATTTACAGTGTTCATTTATATAATAATGATGAAAAGAAGTAATTGTTGCTTGTATTTAGATTCTGAAGGTAAGTATGATGTCTTGGACTTAAATGAGTTAATGAATAATTCTTTTGAAGTACTTCCTAAGTTGTATAATTTTTTTTCTAATAATACCATAGCAATGGTTAACATGAAGAAAATTGTTGCAGACATCTCCAACACTCATGAATTATTTAGTGAAGTAATGAAATTACCACAACTGCTTTCAGATAACTCTGTTGATTTATTACAAAAGTTATTTAAAGACAACCAAGTAAAAGAAATTACATTCCGAATTACTGAAGGCGGAAGACCAACTATGTTGATAAAACAAGAAATAAGTCTTGATGAGTTAAGAAAAGAAGTTATTGAATTAAATAAGAAAGGAACCTTTAGAGACATCCTAGTAAAAACAAGAAACGGTAATGTGCAATATTTTGAAAAAACTGATATTATAAAACTATAGAATTGTACTGAAGTCCTCAGTCGTATTTAAAACAAGAAAGTAATACGGAATAAGTCCGTTTATAATCCCAATCATTCTTAACAATGAATGGAGGATTAATTGAATCATTATCAAAACAAAATAATAATGATGATTTAAAAGAAAAGAAACCAACAGATGAATTAAATGAACAAGAAATTATGCAACTAGAATCACTAGCAGATATTCTTGTTTCAATTTTATTAAATGAAACTTAAAATGATTTCAAATGCGTATTACAGAAAAAATAGAAAATGAAAAACTACTCATTCAAAATTTTAGTAAGAAAGCCCAACTAGTAGTTAAACGTGATGGTAATATTTGTTTTAGTTACGACAGAGTATCTAGTCGTGACCAAATGATTAACGGAAATAGTTTGAAATGGCAATTTGAAAGAATTGATGATTTTGCATCTAAGAATAACCTCATCATCAAAAAGAAATTTGGCGGAACTTATGAATCTGCCAAAACAGATGAAAGAAAAGAGTTCAAGAGAATGATAGAAGAAATAAAGAAGGATACTTCTATTGCAGCAATTATTATTTACAGTTACGACAGATTTTCACGTTCCGGATCGAATGGTATTTTCTTGTTAGAAAATTTAAGAAACTTAGGAGTTCGAATTATCTCAATTACACAAGAAGTAGATTCATTTACTCCTACAGGAAATTTTCAGGAGAATTTGTATATGCTTTTAAGTAAACTTGATAATGACATGAGGAGAGACAAAAGTGTTTCTGGTACAAGATCAATTTTACAAAAAGGATATTGGCCTTATCATACTCCACTTGGTTATAAGAACTTAAACAAACATGCAACTGCAGATAAACACCATTACATCATTACCGCTGATGGTGAATTATTAAAGAAAGCATTTCTTTGGAAAGCATCTGGTAGATTTAGTAACCAGCAGATAATTGAAAAAATTGATGTACTAGGATTGAAAATAAGTTTAAGAAATATTGCTTGGATTTTTTCGAATACTTTTTATTGTGGTTACATTTCTTCAAGTATGTTGCCTGGTGAACTAATTAAAGGAAAACATCCTGCATTGATTGATGAAAAAACTTTTTTACTTGTTAATGAGTTAAGTAAACAAAATAGTAGAACTGGTGTGCCTAAAAAATTATCTGTTGATTCACTTCCCTTAAAAGTATTCATGAAGGACTATGAAACAGGAAGTCCCTTTACTGGTTATCACAACAAAAAGAAAGATCTATTTTATTACAAGTCAAGAAACAAAGGAACGAATGTTAGTATTGCTGCAAAAAAACTAAATGCTGCATTCGAAAAAATTATTTCATCTATTGATTACAATAAAAAGTACAAGTCTGCTTTAAAGCATATATTAGAAAATAAACTTAAACAGCATATTGCAAATAATAGTGTTGATGAAAAATTGAATAAGAAAAGAATAACAGAAATAAAAAACAAAATAGAGGTTGCTGAGGAACAATTGGTTTTAAATAAAATTACCAAAGAGCAGTATGAAAAATTCTACAAAAAATATGCTGAGGAAATCAACCAAATTGAACAAGAATCCTACAAATCCCAAAAAACGAGTTCTAACTTTGAAAAAGCAGTTGAAAAAGGATTAAAAATTGCTGAAAATCTGCATCAGAGTTGGGTTTCAGCTGATTACTTAAGTAAACAAAAATTGCAATATCTAGTCTTCCCTGATGGTATGATGTATGATAAAGTAAATAACAGAGTTCTAACTTCTAGAATCAATACTATCTTCCATGAAATATCAATACAGACAAGGGTTTTAGCCGAAAAACAAAAAGACAATCTCTTGCAAGATTGTCTTTTTGGAAGTAATGTCGGGAGGACAGGATTCGAACCTGCGACCCCTTGGTCCCAAACCAAGTATTCTACCGGGCTGAACTACCTCCCGCCTTATTAAAGGGGCTGCAAATATAGGTGCAGCAACTTTAAAAAAAAACAATACGCCAATATTTATTTCAAGAAAAAAATTATTCAGTACTATCAGAATTTATGCTTTCATCATTATCCTCAATTATCAACTCATTGGGGTCGATGCCTTCTTCTTTTAATTCAGTTTCTCTATTTTCATTCCACTCAATAATAAAATTATTTCTTCCCTCTCCTACCAACAACTTCATAAACCGTTGTTGCGAAAGTTCCAGCATGCTTAAAAATAAAAAGAGTGCTTGTATTCTATCTGCACATTTTTCAAACACTTTTTCAAAGGATACAGTCTTTTCTTTTTGTACAAAGTCAAGCATATATTCTCTGCTTCCTTCCATAGTATAATTATAACGAACTACTGTGTGAACTGGTCTGTTTTGTCTGTCATGTACCCGCTGCATTACTTTTTCAAATGCCTTCATCAACTTGAACATAGTAATATTTTGGATCTCGGTTCCTTCACCGGCCTCTTCTCCAATTTCGTTGAGTTCTCTTTGCAAATTGCCACGCTTTATCATCAGCATTCTTACAGCCTCTAATTCAGCCATTTCAGTGGAAGCTTCTTTGAATCTTTTATATTCTAAAATTTTATCTACCAGTTCTTGTCTTGGATCAATTTCATTTCCTTGTGCATCAATTTCTTTACGGGGCAATAATAGTTTTGCTTTAATACGCATAAGCGTAGAAACAAATAAAATAAACTCACTGCTCAGTTCTATGTTCAGTTTTTCCTGACCATGTATAAATGCCAAAAAATCTTTTATAATTTTTGTAATTGGAATATTATATATGTCAAGTTCATCTCTTTCGATAAAGAATAACAACAAATCGAAAGGACCTTCAAACTGATCTAATTTTATTTGATAAGAGGTAGTATTCACTGAGATTTATTTGTATTTACAAAGAAAATTGAAAGTATCTGATATTTATGTTTATAAGAGGTATAGTTATCCACTAAAAGAAAAAAACCTGTTTGCGAATGCAAACAGGTTTGATATAAAAATATTAAAACAATTAAAATTTGCAACTCAACCCAACTCCTAAAATTGATTTTAGCTGAGTTCCGGTTGCATTCTTATTGTATCCAAAAATTTTGGTATCATCATCGTATTGCAAGTCAAAGCTATACACCAATCCTATGCACTTATTTACTTTCAAGTAAAGCATGTTAGTGAAGTAGACATCCATATTGCCCGGCTTTTTATCCATATAGTTGGAATAAACATCCAAACGGGTGCGTAAGCTTACATTTTTCATTATTTCTCCTGAATAGCCAACTGACAAATAAGATCCAAATTCATTTTTTACTTCCTGGCTTGATTTTACACCGTAGTTAGGTCCTAACTCGTAAGGGCGATTAGGTACTAATATCCAACGACCTGCAAAAGGAGAAAAATGAACATTAAAGTTTTTTACTTCTACATAATCTAACCCTGGTGAAACCACCAATATACCCGGCGCTAAGAAAGAAGAAATTCTTTTGTTTTGTTCGCCATCAAAATCATATCCATCAGCAAACTGCGTACGGAAATTAGTTGTTAACCCAAGGCGGTATCTATTGATTCCTTTGGCACTTGGAGTACCTACTTCACGTGTCCATTTACTTGTCAATTCTAGTTTATCATCATTTTTAACGGTGCCGAATTTGTCAGTTTTCATCATACCGAAATTGGCATCCATCATAGAATTCCAATTCCACTTTCCTTTGGTTTGATTGGCAAATAGATTTAAAAATCCATTGGTAGCCATAACAAATCTTTCACCACCCGGTGCCCAGTTTCTGGAGCCACCTTGTGCAAGTGTTAAACTTATCATACCACCTGTTTTCCAGGTAGCTTTACTTGTTGATTTTTTTGAAGCAGCAGAAGTAACTGATGTTTTTTTTGCTGATGTTTTTGAATCCACTTTTTTAGGATTCTGAGCCATTACCCCAAAAGCAGAAACAGTGATTAATGCAGACAGTAGTACCTTTCTCATGTTAATTATTAATGGTTTTTAAGAATGTCATTGAAATTATTAAACAATGACAGGGACAAATATAATGTTAAAATGCTTATTTATTCAATGCATCTCGAATTTCTGTTAATAATTTATCGGTTGATGAAATTGTTTCTTGTGCCTGTGGCAAATTTTCTTGCTTTTTCTTTGCGATATTAATGGCTTTTATTATTAAAAATAGCGCAAATGCAACTATCACAAATGAAATAAGTGTAGAAATAAAACTTCCATATTTTATGGCAGTTCCGGGAATAACCAATTTGCTCAAATCGGCTAAATTTGCTGCCTTTAAGGCAGGGGTCAAAATAGCTGGGGTTATAATATCATCAACTAATGACGAAACAATTTTACCAAATGCACTGCCAATTACCACACCAATAGCAAGGTCAATTACATTCCCCCGCATTGCAAACTCCTTAAATTCTTTAATCATCAAGTAAATTTTAGCTTAAAAGTAAGTAAGCTTCTTAAAACATCAAATTATTTTTTAGAAAGAAGCCCATTATGCACTCGACAAATACTTAGGAAAAGCTTAAACAAATACAAAATAAATAATTTTTTTGAAAAATTTTATAAAAAGATAAACTGAAAAATTTCAGTTTAGAATTGAAAAAAAATTATTTCATCTACACTCAATACATTTCCTTTGCAAAAAAAAGTGAGCAAGAAATTAATTATTTGGATTCTTTTTATTTCGCTATGTATCATATGGGGTAGTTCTTTCATGCTTATGAAATGGGGGATGTTTGATAGCAATAAACAACCTATTCTTTCACCATATCAGGTTGCTGCATTAAGAATGCTATCATCGGGTATTATTATGCTGCCATTTATTAAAAAAGCGTGGCAACAAATTCCTAAAAAAACAATAAGATATGTAATACTTAGTGGATGGTTGGGAAGCTTTTTCCCTGCATTTTTATTTTGTATTGCAGAAACAAAAGTTGATGGTGCATTATCTGGAAGTTTAAATTCACTAACTCCAATTTTTGTAATAATAATTGGTGCACTTTTTTACAAAAGAGTTACATCAACACAAAAAATAATTGGTGTAATTATTGGCTTAATTGGCTGTGGGATGCTTACATACACCAATAATCACCAGCCACTAATATATTTCGCTTACATCGGATTAATTATCTTGGCTACCATATTGTATGGAATTAATGTAAATATGGTTCAGAAAGAGTTACAAAATATTCCATCTACTTCAATTGCTGCATTTGCATTTATCAGCCTTATACCGCCATCTTTTTTGATACTTTACTTTACAGGTTTTTTCAACTTACCATTAAGCAACAGCACTTATATAACTAGCACTTTTGCAAGTTGCCTTCTTGGCGTATTGGGCACCTCATTAGCATCTGTTTTATTTTATATGTTGGTAAAAAAAGCAGGTGGTTTGTTTGCATCGCTTGTTACCTACGGAATTCCATTTGTAGCAATTGGATGGGGTATTTACTTTGGAGAACAAGTTACACCGTTACATATTTGTTCTTTAATTGTGATTTTGTTGGGTGTATTTTTTGCTAATAGGAATGGAAAAAACAAATAAATTCCAACTAAATACTCATCATTTCTTTTTCTTTAGCTTGTAAATGCTTTTCTACCGATACAATATACTTGTCTGTAATCTCTTGTATACTATCTTCTGCATCTTTTGCAGCATCTTCACTTAAGCCATCTTTTTGCATTTTTTTTACTTGCTCAATTGCATCCCTTCTGATATTTCGGATAGCAACTTTACTTTGTTCGCCTTCAGCACTGGCTTTTTTAAATAATTCTTTCCTTCTCTCCTCAGTTAGTGGCGGCAAAAACAAACGAATTTGTGTGCCATCATTTTGCGGAGTAACCCCAATATTTGCTTGTAGTATTGCCTTATCAATGGGACCTAGCATATTTCTCTCCCAAGGTTGAATACTTATCGTTTTAGAATCTAATACTGTAATATTTGCAACTTGACTTATCATAGTTGGGGCACCATAATATTCTACAAAAACTCCATCCAACATAGAAGGGCTTGCTTTACCTGCTCTAATTTTGGTAGTTTCTGCTTCCAGGTGAAGTATCGCCTTTTTCATGGAGTCCTGTGCTTCTTCTACAATCATTGCAACTTCGTCTGTCATAATATTTTCTTTAGCTGCAAATTTAATCAATCATATCAAACAAAAAAGCTTAGACAAAAAAAGCCTCCGTTTATTAACCGAGGCTTCTACAATATCTAATATAATTTTATTCTTGTTCATCAATAATCGTTGCATTATTACCAATCACAGAAAAAGCAGTTTTAGACTTTTTTTCGTTCAGGTTGGGTTCATTAAAATTTCCTTTTACCACTTTTATATTGCCGGTATCTTTTGGTTTTATAAAATACAATACTAAAATGCCGATAAAGAAAAAAACAATCTGGGCAAGTATTACGAGTGTAGTTCCAAACTGGAGGAACTTATAGGTAAAAAATATAAAGAATATGCAACTTGATGCTATCGTAAGGGTAACTTTATTATGGTTCATTCCTCTATCAAGCAATAAATGATGCAAATGATTTCTATCGGGTGAAAAGGGAGACCTTCCATGAACTATTCTAATTGCAAAAACCCTTAAAGTATCTAAAAGTGGCATTATTAAAATACCAAAGCCCATTGCCGGTGAAGAAGAAAGGGGAAAGATTTGAGATCCTTGAGCTGTTTCAATAAAATGAATTACTAAAATTGCGTTAACAACTCCGGATAACATAGCACCGGTATCGCCCATAAAAATCTTAGCAGGGGAATAATTATAAATTAAAAATCCTAATAGACTAGATGCAAATGCAAACCCCATTAAGCTATAAAATAAATCTCCATTTAAAAAAAAGAAAAAACCAAAAAAACCGGAAGTAATTACTCCCACCGTGCCGCCTAAACCATCTACGCCGTCAATAAGGTTATAAGCATTCATTACTACAAGTATAGTAAATATGGTAAGGATATAGCTGGTTATTTCATTGATAGCTCCTAATGTCAAAAAACCATGCATATCAGTTATTACCAATTTGGCTTTAAAAACTAAAATAGATGCCGTAATTAACTGACCTATAAATTTTTTTAGTGGTGATAATACCAAGATATCGTCTTTGATACCAAAGAAAAAAACAACCATGAATGAGGCTATAATAAATTGAAAGGACTGTGTAATATTAGTATAATTACACAACAATAGAGCCATTACAAAGCCTGCAAAAATCCCTAGTCCACCAAGCGAAGAAATTGATTTGGTATGTGCTTTTCTTTCATCAGGGACATCGTATAATTTCTTTTTATTAGCAATAAAAATGATGACAGGTATTGCGTAAAAACAAAGCAAAAAAGAAATTAGTGATCCTAATGCAATAAGCTTCATCAGATTTTTAATTTGGAATTAAATACAATATAAGGACAATTCTGTTACAAATATGAATACTTTTTCTTGCAACAGAAAAAAATCTTACAGAAAAGAAAAAAAAATTTAATTAAGGACATAAGTAACTAAAAGTAACTCCTAAAAAACTACATTTGCTTCATACGATTAAATAAGATTATGTCAAAACTTCCACAAATAGCTTCTCAAATCAGAAGAGATATAGTAAGAATGGTACATGCAGTACAGAGTGGTCATCCGGGTGGCTCATTAGGTTGTGCCGATTTTATGACCGCTTTATATTTTGAAATTATGGAACACAACACTGATTTCAAAATGAATGGAGTGAATGAGGATTTATTTTTTCTCTCTAATGGACATATCTCACCACTAATGTATAGTGTATTAGCCAGATCAGGATATTTTGATGTTGCTGAACTAAGTAGCTTTAGAAAAATAAATTCTAGATTACAAGGCCACCCAACCACCCATGACCATTTACCAGGAATAAGAATGGCAAGTGGTTCATTGGGCCAAGGATTGAGTGTTGCTGTTGGTGCAGCATTAACAAAAAAACTTAACGGTGATTCACATTTGGTTTATTCGCTACACGGTGATGGCGAATTACAGGAAGGGCAAAACTGGGAAGCAATCATGTTTGCACCACATAATAAAGTAGATAATTTAATTGCAACTGTTGATTACAACGGGCAGCAAATCGACGGGTCTACAGATAAAGTTTTAAGCCTTGGTAATTTAAAAACAAAGTTTGAAGCATTTAATTGGCTTGTATTAGAAATGAATGGCAATGATATGAATGAAGTAGTAAATACTTTGCAGCATGCCAAAACATTGACCGGTAAAGGAAGCCCCATTTGTATTTTAATGAAAACAGAAATGGGCAAAGGAGTTGATTTTATGGAAGGAAGCCACGAATGGCACGGTATTGCACCCAACGATGAGCAATTGGCAAAGGCTTTGGCACAATTACCGGAAACATTGGGTGATTATTAATTTTGAAAATAATTTCTACCAAACTATTAACCACCCAAACTTTTTTGAATCTTAATTTTTTAAAAAATTAGGCTACCCTTTATTTGCTAATTGACCACAAGCTGCATCAATGTCTTTACCCCTGCTTCTTCTTAAACGGGCATTGACTTTATTTTTTTCCAGATAACTCATAAATGCATCTGTAGCCTCTTCTTCAGGCTTTGTAAATCTAAAATTATCTATTGGATTGTACTCAATAATATTGATTAAATCTGCAGGAACTTGTCTGTAAATTTTTACTAAATCATCTGCATCTTTTTCACTGTCGTTGAGATTTTTGAATAAGATATATTCAAACGTAATTTCATTACCTGTTTGTTTGTAAAAATAATTTAATGCCTCTATCAAAGCCTTGATATTATTGGTTTCATTGATAGGCATGATTTCATTACGCTTGGCATCGGTAGGTGCATGTAAACTTAAAGCCAACTTAAAACGGACTTTATCGTCACCTAATTTTTTAATTTGTTTGGCTACTCCTGCCGTAGAAACTGTAATTCGTTTAGGACTCATAAACAACCCATCTTCAGCACTGATGCGTTCTATTGCTTTTAATACATTGCTGTAATTAAGTAACGGCTCACCCATGCCCATAAATACAATATTGGTAAGCTTTTGCTGGTAAACCTTTTCGCTTTGCTGATTTAACAAAACAACTTCATCATAAATTTCATCAAAAGTTAAATTTCTTTTGCGTTCCATGTATCCGGTAGCACAAAATTTACAACTTAAACTACAGCCTATTTGTGAAGAAACACAAGCAGTTTTTCGCATTTCAGTTGGAATCAAAACACCTTCCACCAAATGATTATCATGTGTTCTGAATCGACTTTTCAAAGTACCATCTTCACTGTGTTGTGTTGCATCAACCCTCAAAGCAGGTAATGTAAAATCGGTCTCTAATTTCAACCTAAGATCTTTGCTTAAGTTAGTCATATCACTAAAACTATGCGCATGCTTTTGCCACAACCATTCCCAAACTTGTTTGGCTCTAAATTTTTTTTCCCCCATATTTAAAAAATGGGTTTCAACAGCATCATAATTTAACTCTCTAATATTTTGCATGCTGCAAAGATAAACTACACAGTCTAAAGCAGCTATTTAGTTTGAAATAGTATATTGCATTACTTTTTATTCATTATTGTTCCCAATATTTTATTTGGAATATTTTAAACAGAAAAAAAATATAAAAATATCTGCCATGCAAACTTGTTATATTATTGATGCAGTAAGAACTCCAATTGGAAAATATGGTGGCAAGCTAAGCAGCATTAGACCTGATGATTTGATGGCGCATGTTATAAAAGCTTTGGTACAAAGAAATCCTAGTATAGATGTTCATCAAATAGAAGATGTAATTGTTGGTGCTGCAAACCAAGCAGGAGAAGACAACAGGAATATTGCA
Source organism: Chitinophagaceae bacterium (assembly GCA_947488765.1). Classification (GTDB taxonomy): domain Bacteria; phylum Bacteroidota; class Bacteroidia; order Chitinophagales; family Chitinophagaceae; genus UBA1930. The sequence continues at coordinate 13,451 of CANLAE010000020.1, forward strand.
AGAATGGCTGCATTATTAGCAGGATTACCCATTACAGCAGGAGGAAATACAGTCAATCGTTTGTGTGCAAGCGGCTTACAAAGCATTATGGATGCAAGCAGGGCAATCATGTGTGGAGAAGGCATGTTATACATTGCTGGAGGTGTTGAAAGTATGACAAGAGCACCTTTTGTTACAGCAAAAAGCGATGCAGCATGGAGCAGAAAAATTGAAACATACGATACTACTTTTGGCTGGAGATTTATTAATCCTGAATTGTCAAAATTGTACCATCCTTTTGGTATGGGAGAAACCGCAGAAAATGTTGCCACACAATATGCTATTAGCAGAGAAGCACAGGATTTGTTTGCATTTAATTCTCAAGAAAAATATACAGCTGCAGCAGCGGGAAATAAATTTAATAATGAAATTATTGGGATAGAAATTAAAGAAAAAAAATCGACAATTTTATTTGATACAGATGAACATCCAAGAAAAACAGATTTAGCACAGCTTGCTGCTTTACAACCTGCATTTAAAAAAGATGGTACAGTTACTGCGGGCAATGCAAGTGGCATTAATGATGGATCATCTGCACTGTTGCTTGCTAGTGAAGAAGCAGTAAAACTTTTTAATTTGCAGCCAATGGCAAGAGTTGTAAGTATGTCTGTAGCCGGAGTTCATCCAAGTATTATGGGCATGGGGCCCGTACCTGCTACAAATAAAGCTTTGCAAAGAGCTGGCATCAAAAAAGATGAAATTGATTTGATTGAATTAAATGAAGCCTTTGCAAGTCAAAGCATTGCTTGTATTCAGGAGCTACAATTGAATGAAGCAATTGTAAATGTAAATGGTGGTGCCATTGCATTAGGACATCCTTTGGGTTGTAGCGGTTCAAGAATTTCAACTACACTTTTGCATGAAATGAAAAAACAAAAAAGTAAATATGGTTTAGCTACTATGTGTATCGGAGTTGGGCAAGGTGCTGCGGTTATTTATGAAAATTTGTAACAATAAACTTAATCCAACTACTAGTAAAGCGCCAATCACATTCAACCATAAAAAACCCAACCCGATAATACCTTTCTTATCTAAAATAAAAATGGTAATGACTAGCAATTCACTGATAATTGCTGCAATAAAAACAGGATTGCTTTGTATTTTTTTGAAATAAAATCCTACTAAAAAAATACCAAGTATTACTCCATAAAATAACGAACCTAAAATATTTACTGCTTCAATTAAGCTGCCCATACCAATTGCAAATTCTGCAATCATCACAGAAAAAACTCCCCAAGCTAGCGTGTATATCTTTGATAAAGTATAATCAGAAAACCCTTGTTGTTTTTTGGAAAGATGTACGTTTTTATTTTCAAATCTTTTATGAAAGTCAATCATAGTGGCACTTGCCAAAGAATTTAATGCGGCAGCAATACTGCCCCACGCTGCTAAAAAGATGATCGCAATTAACAAACCAACCATTCCTTTGGGTAAATAATCAACTACAAAACGAATAAAAATATAATTGGTGTCATTATCATCTCCCTCAATACCACTTCTTCTAATCAGGCCCCTGTATTGTTTACGCAAAGTATCACTTTGTAAATTTAAACTTTGAATTTTTTGTTTAGATACTAATTCATTTTGTTTGAAGGTTGCCAGTGCTTTTTGTTTCTCATCAGAAACAATTACAAACTCTTTTTCTAATAATACAGCACTGTCTTTTTTATTGCTTTGTAATAATTTTTCTTGTTGTGCAATGTTAAAAAAAATAGGTTGTTGTTTAAATTGATAAAAGCTAAACAACAAAACTCCCAGTAATAAAATTAAAAATTGCATGGGTACTTTTACAACTCCATTCATCAATAACCCAAGTCTACTTTCAGTGGTATCTTTTGCTGTTAAGTATCGTCCTACTTGACTTTGGTCTGTTCCAAAATAACTCAATGCTAAAAAAAATCCTCCTATAACTCCGCTGATAATATTGTATTTGTCTTTCCAGTCAAATCCATTTTTCGTAAACCCGGTAGTGATGATATTCATTTTTCCGGTTGTACCACTAATCTTTAGGGCATCTGTAAAACCAATACCGGTTGGCAACAAATGCACCACCATATACCCCACCATTATCATTCCAATAAAGATGATAATGAGTTGTAATTTTTGTGTGTACGCAACAGCCTTAGCACCACCACTTACGGTATATATAATTAACAATCCGCCCATTACCATATTGGTATAAAAAATATCCCAACCCAATAAAGAAGACAAAATGATAGAAGGTGCATAAATACTGATTCCTGTGCTTAATCCCCTTGACAATAAAAATAAAAACGAAGTAAATAATCTGGTTTTTCCGTCAAATCTTTGTTCTAAATATTCGTACGCAGTATATACTTTCAACCTGCTGAATAAAGGAACAAATGTGATACTTACAACTACCATTGCAATAGGCAATCCAAAATAATATTGAACAAAACGCATCCCATCTGTAAAAGCTTGTCCGGGTGCAGATAAAAAAGTAATTGCACTTGCTTGTGTACCCATAATACTCAACAAAACCAAGTACCATGGCATGCTTCTGTTACTTAAAAAATATCCCTCCAAATTCTTTGTAGTACGGCTTTTATATAAGCCGTATGATATGATAGAAATTAAGGTAACAGAAAGTATAATCCAATCTAATGTACTCATTGTATTTGTTTATAAAAGTCTTTGAAGTTTCTTCAATTTGGTCTTAATCGATTGACAATAAAAATAATTTTTAAGAAAATAGAAAATTATTAAGAAAAGTAATTGGTAAGCCAGACAAACAAAAAAACCAATAGCAGCAATACTCCCAGCACAAATAAGTACCAGTATTTCCAGGAGTTGAAAACAGGGATTTTACGCATTATTTATTTTTTGGTTGAGCAATCAAATTAGCCATTAGTTTATATGCACCAGCGATGCCAGCAGGCAGTTGTCTGAACATCACCAAACTAACATAGGTAATATTTCCTTTACCATATTTAGCTGTAATTAAACTACCATTACTTTCTTTTTCTCCGGTATCATTCATTGCAATTAATGATTCAAAACGATTATCCATCTTTTCTGCCTGATAGGTACTTCTTTCTTGCACCCATCCTTCAAAATCTTTGGTGGTGATTTTATTGGGGAAATTAAAAATAGAATGATTTGGTAAAAGAAAATTTACTACTGCATTTTCTTCTGTAACCCTGCTTTGTGCATTTACTGAAAAGTTATACGGTCCGGCAATTATCTTACTATTACCAACAACATTACTTTTCAAGTATTGAATAATTAAATTACCTCCATTTTCCACAAAATTGTTTAAAACATCGTTTTTATTTGTGAGCCATTCATTCATATTATAGGCTCTGATGCCAGTTACAATTGCATCGAAGGATTGCAATATTTCTAATGTAATATCTTTTTCGTTTAAGTAAGTAACGCTACAACCCAACTGCTGCAATGCTTCCGGCACTTTATCTCCTGCCCCGATGATATATCCTACTTTTTTATTGGGAACAATTTTAATTTCATCTGATAGTATATGAATAGTCTCTTCGGTAAAATAATTAATGTTAGGAATATGATCGTAAGCAATTTTTCGAAGATTTTGATTGTAGAAAGACTCCTTTTCGCCTTGTGGAATTCCAATAAAAACGGATAAATTTTTATCTGCATTATTTAGATAAATTTTTTGCAAAGAAAAATCCATCATGAAAGTTTTTCCAGCTGAAAATGACAATAAAGTATCCATCTCAAAAACAATTTTTTCTCCTTGTTTTATTTGAATTTTGGCTTTTGTGTTAATACTATTAATCAAACTTTTACATTGCAACTGTATAATTTTATTTTTAGTGAATCGATTATCTGGCTTAGTGTTCACAAGTATATTAGCAGGTGAAAGTGAAACAATAAATGGAGGTGTTACCACAACTGGTTGAAATAATTCGCCTTTTACTGGATCTACATATTTATACTGCAAAGGTTTTTTAAAAACAAATGAAACACCTTCAATAGTTACATAAAACGATGCAGTATATGCCTCTGAATTTTCTGCAAATCCAATAAGTGAAGGATTGTTGATTGTAAACATCCCATTATTCATTGGACTTTCCAACCAATAAGGTTGTGAAATTTTCTTTTGATTGTCAATTTGAAGTTGTTTAGCAAAACTGACATTCTGATTCGGCGATAATTTCATGCTTAGATTAGTATCTAGGATTGCACCTTGCTCATCTTGTAACTGAATATTATCAACCCTTACGTTATTTCCCAAACGATTGTTGATGAAAAAATTCGCAGTAAATTTTTCGCCTTGAATAGCATACTCATTATCTGTAACTGCTTCTGTATACAAACCGATGCAATCCATTATCAGTTGTTGAAGCGCAGCCATTTTAAGCTTTACCCAATTATTTTGATCGGGTATGTTTTGCAGTGTTTTATACAACCGAATTAAATCTGTAACACTCATTTGTGGCTTATCAAAATTGTATTGCTGCAAAATTTTAGTGAGTAACCCCTGAATAGAATCTCCGCCTTTAATTCTTGTCCAATCTGTTATAATTCCATTCATTAAATCAGCCGATGAACTATCTTTCGTTGCAAAGTATTCTATGATACTTCCTTTTCTTTGTGGTCGTCCTTCACCCTGACTTTTGTGCATACTTCTTGCAATACCACCTACTTCACCATAACTCATTCCTAATAAACTATTGTATACTCCAATATCAAATTTTAATTGTGTATTACTAGTTGTGTTGGAGCTACCAAAGTTGTAGGTATTCCAAAATATTTTTTTTGTTTGCCACACTTTTACTTTACCATCTTTCAATTGTTCGGGAAAACGGTTTGGATCTGCAGCTGCCTGAAATGCTTCATCAGCTATGATTGCAGAGGCAGCATGGTGTCCATGACCCGCTCTTGCATCGGGAGGGAACCGTTTGATGATAATATCAGGTTGATAACTTCTAATCATCCAAACCAAATCACTTAAAACTTTTTCCTTGTTCCAAATTGTCAAACTTTCTTTTGCATTTTTGCTAAATCCAAATTCATAAGCACTAGTAAAATATTGTTCGGCACCATCAATTTTTCTTGCTGCTAATAATTCCTGTGTACGAATAAGTCCAAGTTCAATTCCTTGTTCACTGCCAATTAAATTTTGTCCTCCATCGCCCCTTGTCAAACTTAAATAAGCAGTTCTATACATTTTTTCTTTTGCCAGATACGGCAATAAACTATTATTTTCATCATCGGGATGTGCAGCTATGTATAATACACTTCCGAGTACATTTAATTTTTTTAATTGCTGATAAATTTCAGTACTTGATTTTTGTGCAAATACGATTTTCAGCAAAAAACAAAATGCGGTTAAACAAATTATTTTCTTCATGAAATAAAAAATTGAATTGGTAACGAAGATAAATGCGATTTGGATTTTTAGGTTTATTGTTTAAGAAGATCAATTAGTTTAAAAATTATGATTCCATTGATAAATACGCCCAACATCAAAATACATAATTGGTACAAACAAAAAAGCAGCCTAATAACTAGACTGCTTTTGTATAATTGTTTGTTTTCTTAATAGGCTTTGTAAATCAACTTAAGTAATGTAGCCTTAATTTGAGAAGTTCAATCTGGCATCCATTACTTAATACTTAAAACCTAACATTTACAACTTAATTCTTTTTCCTCAACTTCTTAGCTCCATATCCTACACCTGCGGCTACCAATAAGCTTAAGCCTCCATCTACTGGAACATCATTTACTTCATCATCAAAACCAGGCTGCGCATGGCTTATAGCAGGGAAGATTAAAACTAAAAGCATTAGGCTTAGCGTAATGATTTGTATTTTATTGAATTGCATTTTGTTTAGTTTAATAGGTTCAAAAAGTTGAAAAAGTTGAAGGGTTAGGGAGCTTGCTTTGTTTTCAAACTCCCTAAACTGCTTCACTATTTTTAGTTTACAATAACTGATTTTGTTACCAATGTTGTTCCGCCAGTGATTTGCATTTTGTAGTTGCCCTTTGCAGTGCCTTTACCCAATGTGATGGTTTGTGTAGAACTTCCGCCATTACTTGTAATGGTTCTGTTGGCTACTTCCTGACCAGCATTGTTGTAAATTCTTACCGTGTAAATGCCTTTCTCTACATTACTCATTTGTAAGCTTACAATGCCATCTTTCACAGGGTTTGGATATACTGTAAATTCTGCTGCTTTGCCACCAATTTTTACTTTTACTACATTGCTGTATTTCACCGTTCCGTTTTTCTCTATTGCTTTAATGCGGTAGTAATTGTCGCCATTATTCACCGTTGCATCAAACCAGTTGTAAGCATTGCTGGCGCCGTTCTTCGCAGCTACTGTTGCTGCTTTGGTGAACGTTGTTGCATTGCTGCTTTCTTCTACTTCGTAGCTGTCCATATTGCTTTCACTTGCAGTGTTCCAGTTTACTTCTATGCCTGCATTCTTTTGTGCTGCACTTACATTCAGAATGTTTACCGGTAAGCTGCTGTTGCTTCTAAATACAATCGTAAATCTGTTTGCTGCTGTTGTTGCGGCTGTAGATGTTGTAGTGAAGTTGTAATCAGTAGTTCCGTTTAAGTTAATTGGTGTTTCGCTACCTAAGTAATTATCCTTGATGTATGCATTGAGGTTACCAGCAAAGTTGCTGCCATTGAATCGTAGTGTGTAGTTGTCTTGTGCCAACTGCCACATCTTCAATTGAATGGTATCATTGATTGTTGGCATTGCTCTCTTCTCGATACTCATCAATCTATTGTTTCTTTCTACTGCTATGTTTTCTCCAGGATTGGTTAACTTGTTCGCATCTTCATCATCTACATTATTACTGAAGTTGTTGTTGCAAACAATTGTTAAGCCATCTTGTGAGTGATTGTTGGCTGCATTCGTTGTTAGCATCAATTGGGTTGATAGTACCGCATTGCTTGTTTGTGTTCTGAAGACATTCGTATTACCCGTTGTTTTATTGGCTTCTTGGAATACCAATGCCGGCGCAGTTACCGAACTTGCATTTTGTACAAAGAATGCCTGACCGGGTTGGATGATATCTGAAACTTCCGAGCCAGTATTGCTACTATTCGTTCCATCAAAAGATACATACGCTCCTTTGGTTCCTTCTGTTGGATCCCATGCATAATAGATGCCTATTAAATCTGTTTTGGTTAAGGCATTCCAGCTGATAGGTGATGCATAAGGATTACCTACTAAGCTATAGTAGCTTGCAGTAGCTGATAACCTTGGAGTACTAGCTGTACTATTCATAGTTACAGCACCTGTTAACAAGGTACCGGTTGATCTTAATGTTGTGGCGTCTATAGTAGGTGTATTCGTTGTTAAATCTACTGCCCTGCTACCTCTTACCATGATTCTGTAACCAGTACCGGCACTTAGTCCTAATACATCAGTATTGGCTATTGGTGACCATACAGTATTTTGATCTGTTGCTGTGGAAGTGTTGTCAAAAGTGTACATTGATGGATTACCTGTTAGGGTTGCATCAAAACCATTGGCTCCTGTGGTTGAACCTGTAATATGTGTACCATAACCCGGATTGGTATTGGAGTTTAGTGAAGTAGTTGTATTGTTTTGCCCTTCCTGCCAGTTGGCTCTGATAGTACCGGTTGTAGTAACACTTGGTGTTAAGAAGCGGAAAGCTCTATTGCCCGCAGGGATGAAGCGTTCTACGTTTACATTACCGGTGATGGCAGCAGTGGCTCCAACTGTTGTAACCCTTGCTGTACCAGTTGACGTTGATTTTAATACCAATCTGCCACCAGCAGCTAAAGTACCAAAAGTAGGAGTTACTGTACCTGTAACATTTAAGAAACCAGAGCCACTTAAAGTTGCAGTACCACTAGTTTTATTGATGGTTAAGTTGGTAACATTTATTGAAGAAGTGGGTGCTGTTAAAGCTACAGCTAGTGTTGTAGTACCTAATAAAGACAATGCATCAGCATTCAATTTGCCAGCAGTAACCGTAAGTGAACCGCTTACAATTGGCGTTAAACCTGTTGCAAATGTTACACCAGAGGAACTAGTATTATTCGAAGTAATAGCAGTTGCAAATGCAAAAGGACTAGTAATGGCATTATTAAATGCACCTGAACCCGAAACTGTTTGAGGGATCGTTACAGGCAGTAAAAAGCCAGTAGAAACCTCCATAAATTGAAGTGCGTCACCTGAAGTTCCATCACTTACTAAAACACCATTATTAGTGAGATTACCAGCCAAATAAAGAGAATATGTACTTTGACGATATTCGCTATTTGCATTAATTGTGAAATTTCCAGCAACTGCATTACTATTAGCTGCCTGTTTAACAAACCTATTTGCAGCTAAGTTAGTACCGTTGATAGTTAAATTTCTAAAATTGAATCTTGTACCAGTATTCGATAAAATGAAACCATCTGTTGTGCCTGCTTGAGTAGATACACCATCACCAAATTGAACTGTGTGTGTGCCCGTACAAATTACAATTGAAGAACCAGCATAAGAGAAGGAATGAACTGTTGTTGTTGCAGATGGGTCAACAATAGTGATTTTACCTGCTGACAAATTGTAAGTACCTCCTGTGAAGTTAACTGCTGGGGCTGGGGCTGTTGCCGATACTGTACCATTAAAATCTACATTAATGTCTCCACCTGACTGATTGAATGTACCATTAGACACATTAAATACTCCAGCAATATTCAGCGTACCACTGCTCACATTTAATGTTCCTCCAGCATGGCTAAATACTCTGTTATTGGCAGTATTATCTTGTGGACCAAGATTAACCGTACCACCATTTATATTAAAATTACTACCCGTATTATTAGTAATGCCTGTACCAAGTGCAGCCGTAACATTTAATGTACCAGCAGACGCATTTATTGTTCCAGTATTGCTTATACTTGTTACAGCAAGACTACCTGTGCCATTAACTGTTAGGGTAGAGCCTGTGTTTGAAATATAAACGATACCGGCAACTGCAGTTACACCTGAACCAACAACTGGCATATTACCAGAAGGAGTTCCAATGGTAATATTATCAGAACCTGTTGGTACAACATTCGTACTCCAGTTTGTAGCATCATTCCAATCTGTGCTAGTTGTACCTACCCAACTAATACCTGCAGCTATGGTGTAACTATTAAGTATGGTTGGTACTGTTGTTATAGTATTAACATCGGTTGCTATTGCATTTAATGGATTAGAAATTAAATTAGGGGTAGCAGCATTGTCTTGAGCTATAATGTAATATCTGATAACATCAGTGGCTACAACACCACCTAAAGCAGAATGATCTATCGTAAATGTCCAAGTACCACTATTATCAGTACCACTAGAACGAACACCTACTGTAGAAGAATAAGCTCCTGCATTTTTATTGAAATATATTTTTGGCTGTAAAGAACCTGTATTAATTACTCCTGTTGCATCAACAATAGTTGCATTAATCAATACATTAGCTGAACCGTAAACTGTGCCTGTAACAGCTGTATAATTGATATCTGGAGCAAAAATATCTTTCGCTGTAAAACTACCTGCATCTGCACCAATATCTACTGGTGTTAAACCACTTCTTGTTTGGCCATCAAAGTCCGTTGCTATAGCAGCTATTGCAAATCCTGCACCTTCAGCAACAGTTGTACCTTGTACATGAAGGTTAACATCACCAGCTGCACCAAGAGCGTTTACAAAATTGATATCTGTTGTATCAGATGCAGCACCACTTAGGGCATCACAACCTGAGAAATTTCTCCAACTAGCTAAAGTATAAGCAGTAGTACCCTGACGAATAGTATTAGCAGCAGTTCTTGCAAAGTATATATTGTTGTTCAACGTTAAACCAGTTGCAGGAATACTATTGGTGAATGTACCAGCATATTGTGCAGCCAAATGCAGCCCTGTACCTGCTCCGTTTTGCCTATCGTTTACAAATATATTGTTTCTAAAAACCCTTGCATTAGTAGTTTGTTGAGCCCAAAATGCATACGTATTATTTGTACCTGCAACACCTGTACCTCCAATATATACAGTATTATGTACAATTGTATTTGTGCCAAGAAATTCGTTAATACCTGCAATGTTTTGACCTATGGTAAGATTACTGCCATTTTCATCTAACCCCAGGCGAATCATATTGTTTGCATAAGTAGCTACACCAGCTGCTCCAATATATAAACCAAAAATATTAGAAGATGCTAAACCAGTTGTTCTCAAACTATGTATTAAGTTTCTTGAACAAGTTAACACTGTTGAAGTACTTGTCCAATTAGCACATAATCCAATCACTGATACACCAGTAGTTGTATTTGTATTCACCAAGGTATGGATTGTATTATTTTCAATTTTTTGAGGTAATGTAGTGTTGGAGCTAGAAGTTACGATACCCTGTACAGATGCACTTGAACCAGTACCAGAATTTATACTAGCTGAACTCAAATTACGAACAGTGTTTCCTGTAATATTTGCGGCCGATGTTGCTACTACAATACCCCTAACAACAGTGCTAGAACTACTTCCAACAGCTGCATTGTGCAAATTTGCAATGGTATTGTTCGTTATTTGCGTATAGGGATTACTTGATGTAATACGAATGCCATTCAAAGCTTGTACCACAGTACCAGTAACAGCAACATTAGCTTGAATACTATTAGGTGTTATTGAACTACCGATGGTATTTTCATTTATAGTTAAAGTACCACCACTCAAGTACGAAGCAACTTCAATACCAATAAACCCATGGCCTACTGTAGTTGTACTACCTGTAGTAGTAATGGACCCAATTTTATTTTTAGCAATCGTAGATAATTGAGATGTTATATTACCTACTGCAATACCTATTGAAATTGCACCAGTATTACTACTAGTAACTTGTATAGAACCAGTACCTGTTTCACTACCTATTATATTAGCAGTTACAGTACCAATATTTGCAATACCCCCATTTAAATAAATTCCACAGAATACCCCAGGTGCACTTGATGAACCTGAAGTAGAAGATAAAGTGATATTTCTAACAATATTGTTTTGGATGCTGGAAGGTGTTGTTGTTGCTCCACTTAAAGAAATACCCACCATTCTATTTGCAAATGCACCACCAATGTTCATTGTACCAACTCCTAAGGGTGCATTGCCACCAAAATAATTATCAGAAACAGTAAAATTATTACCAGATGTACTATTAGAAATTGAAATTCCAGTATGAGTGTTACTGACCGTAGCTGTTCTTGCTGCAGATTGGTAGATGCTGTTACCAGTAATCGTCCAATCAGTATTACCAGCACCAATTAAGATACCATTATTAGCTAAAGCAGCAGAAAAAATATCCAAAATATTACAATTACTAATTGTATTACCACTGTTATTTGTTGCTTTGGTAGTAGTAGTTCCTAAAGCATAAATACCATTGGCTGCCAATGTAGGCGATGCTGTTGCACCTGCACCCCCATCAATATTACAATTGTCAATCGTGTTATTATCATTACCATTTGCACCTGATGTTGTAGAAAAAACAACTACACCAGAAGTTGTACTAGCAAAACTTGATCTTAGCGTTAAGTATCTTAAATTATTATTAGAAGCATCGTTAATAAATCTGACAGCCGAACCACCTAATGTATTTGTATTTATAATACTTAATTGAGAAGTACCAACGCCTCCTGGTCTTCCATCAAAAGTTACATAAGTGCTACCATTTAAATCTATAGTTGCATTTGATAAATTGTTGCTGGTAATAACTAATCCTGTAGCCCCTACTTCTGGCCTTATGGTTAATGTATTGGTAATATTAGTACATGAAGGAAATGTAATGGGGAATGTTTCAGATGCACTAGTATAGGTTGACTGTAACTCTAAAATAGTTGCACCACTTATTCCACTGGCTAAGGCTGCTGTTATTGTGGCATAATCACCTGTTGGCCCAACGGATTTTGTACCTGATATGCCTGAGGCACATGAATTTGTTGTTTGATTACCAGTTAAACCAGTAGATGCATTTTCTGACACTGAAACTACACGGTAATAGTATGTTGTGTTTGGAGCAAGACCCCACTGTAAAGAACCATATATATCGCCAGTGGTTGCAGATGAAGTAGAACTTACTGTAGTCGTTACTACATTGGCAGTAAATGCAGCATCTGTTGCACGTGTAACAATAAATGTATTTTCATTGGTAGAATTATCTGTCCATCCTACCATTGTTGTTGTTAAACCAACGCTTGTGAATGTAAGTGTGGTTGGAGCAGTAGGAGCGGTGGCAGGTGTTAAGCGATAATACCTTCTACTACCATCGAGGGTTGAGTGAAGATTTGCAATATTTGTAAGATTTGGATAGGTTTGTGTTGCAGGTGCTGTTATATAATTTATAGCATTAGTAGCAGTAGTAATAGTAGCATATGTATTATCAGTACTACCAGCAGCAAAACCAATATGAAAGTTATTATTTGTAGGTGTATAATTATTTTTATACATAGTACCATACACAAATTCAATAACGCCAGTACCTTCATACAATCTAACCTGATAAGTACTATTGTCTTCACCAGTAGTTCCATAGTTGGTAGTCATATTTAAGAACTCTACTACCAAGCATCTGTTAGGTGCTGCACCAACCAATTTGAAGTGAACTTTACCACCGGGTCCAGTTCTCAAATCGCCTCCCAACGCTGCAATAAAAGGCAACGCAGATGTTGCAGAAGCAAAGCTATATCGGCTTGTAGCTAAGGCTGTTGCCCCTAGACCCATAAATCCATTAGAACTAGCCGAGAATTGACTAAACCGAGTTCCATTTAAAAAAAAATCAAATCCAATAGCAGAAATTAGACTCGACCCAGTATTATCATCTTGACCCAAAGCCACAATTTGTGTGGTTCCTGTACTCATATCAATAGCATTGCTATTCATGTCTAATGCTAAAGACCCATCTGATGCAGTACTAAACGTATAATTAGCAGTACTTTGTGCACTTACAAATAAGATACCTAAAACAGTTGTAAGCAATAGTAATAATTTCCTCATAAAATAGTCGTTTTTAATTAATATCAGTATAAAATGCTGATTTTTTTTAAACAAATTGAAAGTAGAAACACTAAATTATTGATAAAAAGTTATAAAACAAAAAATTTTTAAAAAAATTTAAAATGTAACCGCTTTTTTAAGCGTTAACCTTTTGAACTTGAATTTTTATAACACAAAGGCACTAAGAATACAAAGATTTTCGTTGGGAGTCAGAAAGTCGGAGGTCCGAAGTCAGGAGCGTTAACATTTTCAACCTTTTGAAACTTCTTGAACTTACTAAACTATTAAACTCCATAAGCCACAAACCAAATAAATACAAAACTAAAAACTATATAACTACTAAAAGTCGGAAAATGTTTATGCGGCATTACGACTGTAACGCTTGATTGCATTGAGTTCGGTCTTTTTAAGATTATTTTCTTCTTCAATATCAAAGTCGTCTTGTAAACCCAGCCAGAATTTTGCACTATTTCCAAAATATTTTGAAAGTCTTAAGGCAGTGTCTGCAGTAATGCGTCGATTTCCTTTGATAATTTCAGATATACGTGTTTGTGGAATACCAATGTCTTTGGAGAGCCGATAAGCACTTATTTCTAGCGGTATTAAAAACTCTTCTAAAAGTATTTCACCCGGGTGTATGTTTTTTAATTTTTTCATGATTTAAAAATTTAATGATAGTCTATTATCTGAACTTGCTCGGCATTACCATTATTCCATTTAAAAATTATTCTCCATTGATTATTGATTCTAATGGAATAAAAATCTTTTAAATTCCCTTTTAACTTTTCAAGTCTGTTTGACGGTGGAATCATTAAATCATTCAGGTCTTGTGCGCTATTTAGCATTCTGAGCTTTCTACGAGCAATCTCTTGAATTTCTGTAGAAAAGCCTTTTATTCGCGCTCCTTCCCATATTTTTTTTGTTTCCTTATTACCAAATAAAATAATCATACTATCGTCATACGTTACTTACGCCAAAGATAAGTAGTTGGTTTTAATTGGCAAAAATTATTGAGAAGATGTTGGGGCGGTGGAGCAGAAAATTAGAAAGTCAGAAAGTCCGAGGTCCGAAGTCAGGAGCGTTTACCTTTTCAACCTTTTGAAACTTCTTGAACTTCGAACGAAAGATTCCTTGGTTCCTCGCAAATACGGAGAATTTGAGATGACAGATGGCAGTTGACAGAAGTAAAAAAATAACTAATAATATTTTCATCACAAGACTCAAAGCCACAAGGTTTTTTAAACTACTTTAACCCTTTCTACATCTTCAACCCTTTCAACTTCTAAAGCATTAAACCCAATACTAAAAGCTAAATAACAAAAAAACTAAAACCTAATTCTCATAACTTTATTTCAGTAAATCAAATTATGGCTACACATTTCAATACAGTTGCATGGGCAGCAGGAGGCAGTATTTACGAAGTGAATATCCGACAATACACGCCTGAAGGTACTTTCAAAGCGTTTCAACAACATTTACCAAGGCTCAAAGACATGGGTATCACCATCATTTGGCTGATGCCAATTACCCCAATCAGCGAAGCAAAAAGACAAGGAAGTTTAGGCAGCTATTATGCTTGCAGCAGTTATACAACAATTAATCCTGAGTTTGGAACATTAGAAGATTTTAAAGAATTAGTAAGTGCAACGCATGATTTGGGTTTAAAAATAATTATTGATTGGGTAGCCAATCATACTGGTTATGATCATCACTGGACAGCAGAAAAACCTGATTACTACATTAAAGATGAAGTTGGAAATTTCACAGAAAAAAATGGTTGGGAAGATGTCATTGATTTAGATTTTTCTAACCAAAATATGCAGTCCGAATTAATGAATGCCATGCAATATTGGGTGCGTGCATGCAACATTGATGGATTTAGATGCGATATGGCTCACCTAGTTCCATTAAGCTTTTGGAAAGAAGCAAGATTGCATTGCGATGCCGTTAAAAAATTATTTTGGCTGGCAGAATGTGAAGAGGAAAAATACCATGATGTTTTTGATGTAAGCTATAGCTGGGCTTGGATGCATGCAACAGAAAAATATTTTAAACACAATGGAACATTGCATGATGTGATAACTATTTTACATCAATATTCTCAGTATCCGCCTGGCAGTAAAAAATTATTTTTCACTTCCAATCATGATGAAAATTCATGGAATGGAACGGAGTATGAAAAATTCAATGGCGCAGCAAAAGCATTGGCAGTATTCACTTGCACCTGGGATGGAATGCCGTTGATATATAGCGGACAAGAAAGTCCGAACTATAAACGGATTGATTTTTTCGACAAGGATTTGATACAATGGCAAGAGCCAATACAACTGCATCAGTTTTACAAAGCCTTGTTATCATTGAATAAACACAAAGCAATAACACATGCCGAAACATTTATTTTGCCCGTAACAAACAATCAGGTGTTGGCATATTTCCGAAAAAAAGAGGAAGAAGTGGTGTTGGTATTGCTCAATTTATCTTCAGAATATAGAACAATTGTTGAGGTAAATCATGAATGGCTGAAAGGACCATTCACCAGTTTATTTTCAAAATTAACTTACCAATTTTCGGGCAACCAAACTTTTGAATTACAGGCAAATGAATACATTGTTTATCACCATCCTAGTTTGAAGATATAGTATTTAAATATTACAAAAAAGCTGCCAAAAAAAATAATTCAAACCCCGTTATATTTGCTTGATATGGCAAAAGCAGGTTCAGATTCTCCTATGATGCAACAGCACAAGGCTATTAAACAAAAATATCCTGATGCAATTTTATTGTTTCGTGTGGGAGATTTTTATGAAACCTTTGGTAAAGATGCCATGACAGCATCAAGTGTATTAGGTATTACACTCACCAAAAGAAATAGTGGTGATGTTACCAGTATGGAACTTGCTGGCTTTCCGCACCATGCGCTGGATACTTATTTACACAAGCTAGTAAAAGCGGGTCATAGAGTTGCCATTTGTGATCAGTTAGAAAATCCCAAAGATGCCAAAGGTGTTGTAAAACGTGGGGTTACAGAACTAGTAACGCCCGGCGTTGCTACCAACGATAAATTACTAGAAAACAACAGTAATAATTTTTTAGCAGCTTTACATTTTACGGAACAACAATTAGGCGTTGCATTTTTGGATATCAGTACCGGTGAATTTTTTGCAGCCGAAGGCAATGAAGAATACATTGATAAATTGCTGCAAAGTTTAAAACCTG
This sequence comes from Chitinophagaceae bacterium, assembly GCA_947488765.1. Lineage (GTDB taxonomy): Bacteria > Bacteroidota > Bacteroidia > Chitinophagales > Chitinophagaceae > UBA1930. The sequence continues at coordinate 29,691 of CANLAE010000020.1, forward strand.
CAGAGGTAATTTTTCAGCGTAGTTATCAAAAACATTTCAAAGAAGTATTTGGCGTAAAATTTTATACGTACAATTTAGAGAGCTGGATTTTTGAAGAAGCATTTGCAACAGAAAGTTTACTCAAGCATTTTCAAACACATTCTTTAAAAGGATATGGCATTGAAAACATGCACTATGGCATTGTTGCAGCTAGTGCAATACTGTACTATTTAAAAGAAACAGAACATCCAAATCTGCAACATATTACTTCTATTCAAAGAATTGAAAAAGATGATTTTTTGTGGATGGATCGATTCACCATTCGTAATTTAGAAATATTAGGCGATGGTTCGGGCAATGGAAACAGTTTGTTAAAAGTGCTGGACAACACAGTTAGTCCAATGGGTGCAAGACTGCTGAAACGCTGGACTGTCATGCCTTTGAAGGATTTAACAAAAATTAATGAACGATTAAATACCGTAGAACATTTTATAAAAGATGTTGACAACAGAAGTAAATTAATACAAGCCATCAAACAATGCGGTGATGTTGAAAGATTGGTAAGTAAAATTCCACTAAAGAAAATTAACCCACGTGAAGTAGTGCATTTGGCAAAGGGTTTGCAACAAGTTGCAATCATCAAAGAAATTTGTGCAACATCGGGAAATGCTTATCTACAAAGGCTTTCAGACAATTTGAATACTTGCAATTTCATTCTTGAAAAAATTCAAAAAGAAATTATTGAAGTACCACCAATTGCTGCAAGTAAGGGAGGCGTTATACAAACCGGTGTAAATACTGAATTAGATGAACTTAGAAAAATTGCAAGTGGAGGTAAAGAATACCTGATTAGTATTCAGCAAAGAGAAGCAGAAATAACAGGTATCAGCTCTTTAAAAATAAGCTTTAACAATGTTTTTGGCTATTATTTAGAAGTAACGAATGTGCACAAAAACAAAGTGCCCGAAACATGGATTCGCAAACAAACACTTTCCAATGCCGAGCGATATATTACACCCGAATTAAAAGAATACGAAGAAAAAATAATTGGTGCCGAAGATAAAATTATTGCAATAGAGCTTGACCTGTATGATAATCTGGTATTGGCTTTACAAGATTACATTGCACCAATACAAGTAAACGGAAATATTCTTGCAACTTTAGATTGTTTGATTTGCTTTGCAGAAAATGCATTGCAATACCAATACAAAAAACCGGAATTGCACAATGGTTTTGAATTGATTTTAAAAGACAGCAGACACCCTGTAATTGAAAGAAATTTACCACCCGGTGAGAACTATATTTCCAATGATATTTTGTTGAATAATGCCGATCAGCAAATCATTATTCTTACGGGTCCGAACATGAGTGGTAAGAGTGCTATACTCAGACAAACTGCACTCAATACTTTGATGGCGCACATGGGAAGTTTTGTTGCTGCAAGTAGTGCTTATATTCCATTAACAGATAAAATATTTACCCGTGTTGGTGCAAGCGATAATTTAAGTGGAGGAGAAAGTACTTTCATGGTAGAGATGAATGAAACGGCATCTATCATTAACAATCTTTCTTCAAGAAGCCTTATTTTACTAGATGAAATTGGCAGAGGCACTTCTACTTATGATGGCATCAGTATCGCATGGAGTATTGTTGAATACTTACACAATTCAGCTGCAGCTCCTAAAACATTATTTGCGACACATTACCACGAATTGAATGAGCTTGAAGAAAAATTGAGTCGTGTAAAAAACTTTCATGTTACCAACAAAGAAGTAGGCAACAAAATTATTTTCTTGCGTAAACTGGCTGCCGGAGGCAGCACCCATAGTTTTGGTATTCACGTTGCAAAAATGGCCGGTATGCCACCCGAATTGATTGAACGTGCCAATGATATTTTGAAGTTGTTAGAAGATGATAGAAGAGAGATGACAGATGACAGAAATCAGCTGATAGATACTAGCAAGCAAGCACTATCAACTGTTGTCAAAAATTTAAATACTCCCAAAATGCAGCTCTCTATTTTTGATGCACATTCACAAACTTTTGATGCTATCAGAAAAGTTTTAACGGACATGGACATCAATAGATTAACCCCCGTTGAAGCATTAATGAAATTGAATGAAATTAAAGGAATGTTGAAGTAATTTATAGTCTACTCTATTCAATATTTTCATACTTGAAGTGAATCATTGATAATAAAATAAGTTAATTCAACAATATCAACCTAATTAAAAAAATACTGGAAAAATGTAGACAAATTTTTAGATACAAAAGTTAAAGTAACACTAAATAATTTAACAAAAACTGCATACTTTAAACCTATAATTTTGAAATAAATATTTTAGTATGATAAGCACATTTATTTTACAGATTCTAATATTTGGATTCTACTTATTAGTTGACTTTTTTGTTTTCAAATACTTTATTCATAATAAAAAAGGACTAATTCAAATTCTTATTTCTAAATTCAAAGCTTACAAAAAAATTAATTCATAATTTTTAGACCCCCTTTTTCCAAAAAATTAATGAGTATTAAACTATTGCTAGCTTAGATCAAAAAAATGAAAACCCCATAATTCAATATTTTATAAATTTTTATAAATAGCATAAAAAAACCGTTTCATCTTTCAATGAAACGGTTAATATTATTTAATAAAGTATAAGAAACTTATGCTTCCACAGCACCTTCTACCAAAACAGTTGCTTTGTTGTTTAATACTTCTACAAATCCGCTGTTGATGGTGTATTGTTCGGTGGCAGTTTTGCTGGTTAAAATTTTTATGTTGCCTTTGCCCAATGCACTTA
>CANLAE010000021.1 GCA_947488765.1 Chitinophagaceae bacterium
GGTTCTACTTTTACAGGTGGTGGTGGTGGTGCAATTAATTTAACTACTTTTTTATCAGTTAATGGAGAACCAAAACCAATTGAGTAGTTGAAATGATAATTAGTCGTACTTGTAGTTACAGGTATTCTGTAAGACATTTGAGTGATTAAGAAAGATTCTGAATTACCCAAATTGAATTGCATACCACCTCCAAAAGGAATATATGCTCCAAAATACGTTCCACCCAACATACTCATACCTGCACCTGCAGATAGGAATGGAACACAAAAATAATCATCTGTTACAAGCTTTAAATTTAGGTTTGCATCAGCTTCCAATAAAAATTTATCGTTGCTTGATTTTGGTTTGCCTAACATAGGATACACCAAAAAAGTTCCACCTACAGATCCCATGAAATCAATATGATCGCTTAGACCTTCAAAGTATTGAAGACTAAGACCGGGACTCATAGCAGAAGGCTTTGCCCAAGTTTTGTTATTCAAAACTGAACTCAATGAGCTACTCGCTAAAAGGTCTGGAGTTTTGAAATCTTTCAGAAAAAAGTTTACACTAAGTGTAGGTCTTTTTTTATTGAGGCTACCTACTTCATTTTGTGCAAATGATGCTGCAGCTACAACAATCGTTAATAAGGTTAAAATGGTTTTCTTCATAAACATGTTTTAATAATTTGACAAAAATAGGGAGTGTTGGTATTAATTGTACATTATGAATTAAATAAATTTGCACACTTAATTAATCTACTTCATTCAACACCATGGTAAAAATAAAAATATTTGCAATTTTTGATGCACAAAACATAATAAAATTTTCTTTTTGGCAAATATTGACAAGTATCAACCTTATAAAAACTACGAAATCCCTTCCTTTGTAGATATTGGCTTTTCATAATGGTTTCACCAAAATTCAACAACATGAGTTGGCTTAAAAAAACAGCTGTTTTGGTATTTATTCTTGCTTTTGCTATATATAGCAACGCACAGCTAAATGCTATCAAACCCAACGAATATGGGCTTTCTGTTATAAATATAAAACAAGACTATTTCACTTCCACTCAACAGGAACCTCAAAAAAAAATGGTTTTGCTGAATGGTTATTTAATATATGCAAAGTACGATTGGAAATATGCCACTATTAATAATTTTACACAACAAATTTTATACAAAAACCCTGCGGCTTATGTAAGAATACAGGCAGCACAAGCATTACAACTGATTGAGATTGACTTGAAAGAGCAAGGAATAGGCTTATTAATTTTCGACGCCTACCGCCCTTACAGCGTTACAAAAAAAATGTGGGAAGCAGTTCCAGACGAAAGTTATGCAGCTAACCCTGCAAAGGGAAGCAATCACAATCGTGGTGCAGCTATAGACGTAAGTTTGTACAATTTACAGTCAGGAGATCCCTTACAAATGCCCACTCTTTTTGATGACTTTAGCGAAAAAGCACACCACAATTATATGCAATTACCACAAGAAATTTTAACCAATAGGAGCATTTTAAAGAACATTATGACCAAATATGGCTTTATGGCGTTAGAAACCGAGTGGTGGCACTATTATCTGCCTAATGCCGCAAGCCGTTTTGAATTGCTGGATTTTAATTTTAGACAAATTAGACGCTTGACTCAATAATGAAATAACAATTTGTAGCTGTGTGTTTTTGTTTGCAATATGGAAGCAGTTGCGGTTTTAGCTTGTAATACATTTTGCAAAGGCAGTTGCTTAGCTTCAATCAGATAGCCTTTGGGCAATTATAATTTCACAACGCGTTGTGAAAAGCTACCACCATGGATAGTATTCCAAACTACTTAAAAAATTAATAATTCTGTGATATGAATATCAATCGTCTTACAAAAAAATATGTCAATACCCATGAATATCCGACAACAAAAAAGGCTTCTTTCGAAGCCTTGTATCATTAACTTTTTTCCTCTTTCTTTTTCTTTGCTGTTTTTGGGGTAAGCATTAAAAACATTCGCTTACCTTCTAATTTAGGAAGTGTTTCCGGCGTTCCAACTTCTGCCAATCGCTCGGCAAATTTGAGAAGAACCAACTCTCCTCTTTCTTTAAACATAATTGCCCTTCCTTTAAACTGAACGTATGCTTTTACTTTATTGCCATCTTTCAAAAATCCTTCTGCATGTTTGGCTTTAAAATCAAAATCATGATCATCAGTACCAGGTGTGAATCTTACTTCTTTTACTTCGCTTTGTTTGGCATTAGCTTTCATTTCTTTTTCCTTACGCTTTTTTTCGTAAAGAAACTTTTTGTAATCGATAGCTTTACAAACAGGGGGATCAGCTTGCGGAGAAATTTCCACTAAATCCAGTTCTAAACTTTGGGCGATTTTAAGTGCCTCTTGTGTTGGATAAACGCCTACTGTTACGTTATCTCCAACCAATCGCACCTGAGGTACGCGGATTCTTTCATTAATGCGATGTTCGGGTTCTTGTTGGCGTTGAAAACGTGGGTTGAACCTTCCACCACCGCCGCTGCTTCCTCTAAATGGTAATGCCATTAAAACTTGTTTGGTTATTAATTGTTGATGACAAAGCTAATGATATAGCTTCTATAAAAATTATTATGTTTTATTAATTCAATTTTATTCTCCTGATTTTTTTTCCTCAATCTCAGATACAATATTACGTATAAATTCATCTACCGACAACTGACCTATATCTCCTTTGCCCTGACGACGAATAGACAATGTATTTTCATTCATTTCTTTTTCGCCCAAAACCAGCATATACGGTACTCTGCTTAATTCTGCTTCACGAATTTTTTTACCAATTTTTTCTTGTCTCTCATCAATTTCTACACGCACCCCTACCTTTCGCAACTTAGCTTTCACCTCCGTAGCATAAGACAAAAATTTATCGCTGATTGGTAAAATTTTCACTTGCAATGGCGACAACCACACTGGAAACTTACCTGCATAATGTTCTAATAAGAATCCGATAAATCTTTCATGTGTCCCTAAAGGTGCACGGTGAATGATTAATGGTGTTTCAGACTCATTGTTTTGATTGGTGAATGATAATTTGAAACTTCTTGATTGCGCAAAATCTACCTGATTGGTTGCTAATGTAAATTCTCTACCAATCACACTCCAAATTTGCACATCTATTTTAGGACCATAAAAAGCAGCTTCATCTTGCACTTCTATAAATGGTGTTCCTGTTTCTATCAACACCGCACGAACCATTGCTTCTGTTTCTTTCCAAAGTTCAGGTTCGTTAACATATTTTTTTCCTAGTTTCTCAGGATTGTGTAAGCTTAAACGCATTACAAATTTGTCTACTCCAAATATTTTGAAGTATTTCAAATACATTTCATTTACCGATTTAAACTCTTGTGCAAACTGTTCTTTGGAACAATAAATATGTGCATCATTCATATGCAAACAACGTACACGCATCAATCCAAATAATTCTCCGCTTTGTTCGTATCTGTAACAAGTACCATATTCTGCAAGGCGGTAAGGCAAGTCTCTGTAACTCTTCGGTTCTGCATCAAAAATTTTGTGGTGATGCGGACAATTCATTGCCTTCAAGTAATATTTCTCACCATCTAATTCCATAGGCGGAAACATACTGTCTGCATAATATGGCAAATGCCCACTCGTTAAATACAAATTTTCTTTAGCAATATGTGGCGTAACTACTCTTTTATAACCCGCTGCTTCTTCTGTTTCTTTTGCTAATTTTTCTAGTTCTTCAATTATGACTGTACCATTAGGCATCCACAATACCAAGCCTTGCCCAATATCATCATCCATTGTATAAATGCTGAGTTCTTTAGCAATTTTACGATGGTCTCTTTTCTTCGCTTCTTCCAACATCAATAAATACTCATCCAATTCTTTTTGATTGGGAAAAGTGATTCCATAAATACGTGTAAGCTGTTTGTTTTTTTCATCACCTTTCCAGTAAGCACCGGCAATGCTCATGAGTTTAATTGCCTTAATTGCTCCTGTTGATGGAATATGTGGACCACGGCACAAATCGGTAAAATTACCTTGGGAGTAAAAAGTAATATTTCCATCCTCCAAATTCTGAAGCAAATCCAATTTATATTCGTCGCCTTTTTCGCTAAAATAACTTATGGCATCTGCTTTTGAGCGTTCTGAACGGTTGAAAGAATTGTTCTGTTTGGCAAGCTCATTCATTTTCTTTTCCAAAATCAACAAATCTTCTTCGCTTAATTTATTATCACCCAAATCTATATCATAATAAAAGCCATTGTCCAATGCAGGTCCTACCCAAAACTTTGCTCCGGGAAAACTGTTCTCTACGGCTTCTGCCATTAAATGTGCAGAAGAATGCCAGAAAGTATTTTTACCTTCTGCATCATCCCAAGTTAATAATTGTAAGCTTGCATCAGTGTAGATAGGCCTTGTAGCATCCCAAATTTCACCATTTACTTTTGTTACCAATACTTTTTTGGCTAACCCTTCACTTATATTTTTTGCAATTTGCAAGGCAGAAATTCCACTTTCAAACTGACGAACTGCCCCATCGGGGAAACAAATATTAATCATAATTTCTTACTGTAATCTTCAAAAAAATTGAAAAAGCAAATGTAATGAATGATTGGCAGAAAAAAACCTTAACGCTTCTTTGATATATTAAATTAAATTGCGGCTGTAGATTTGCACCATGAGATTGAAATATACCCTCAATTTTTTATTCCTATTTTATACATTACAACTGACAGCTCAGTCAATTGTAAACCGTAGTAATTTATTGTCCAATGATAAAAGCTCTAATGCTATTGGGACAGCTCTAAATCCATTTAAAAAAACGATAAAACCTTCCATTAACCTAACCGGAATCTGGAGAGGTTATTTCATACAAAAAGATTTCAACCCGTTGCGTGGTGTTTTTATTGAAGAAAAATACAACTACGAAATTCAAGTTAATCTCCTAAAAAACAATGCTGTTGAGGGTGTTACTTATTCGTATAGAACGACTGCATTTTATGGTAAAGCTGCTATGCACGGTATCTTCACAAAAAAAACAGGAAGCGTAATAATTAAGGAATTGAAAATGCTGGAATTGAAAATTGCTGATATGAGTGACCCTTGCATAATGACTTGTTTTTTAGATTACAACAAATCCAATGGCAAAGAAATTTTATCCGGTGATTTCAACAGCGTTAATTTAAAAACCAAAAAAGATTGTGGCGACGGAACGGTCTATTTAGAAAAAGTAAAAGAAAGCAACTTTGAGAAAGAGCCTTTTTTAATAAAGAAAAAAACCAATACTAATCTCACTCAAAAAAACAATTCACTTGCTACCACTCCTAATGCAAGTCCGCTAACAGCCTATCCCGAAATAAACAAAACAACAAAATCTAAATTTAAACCGGGTGCCGAAGATGCTTTGATAACCAACAATACGAAGGAAAAAGAAATAGCGGCACCAAAGAAAATTGAAGAGCCAACAATTGATGCAAACAATAAAAATTTAATCCCCACATCGCCACTGCCAAAAGTATTAACTGAAAGAACCAATGTATTGGTGAAAAAATTTCCAGTAAGCGATGGCGAAATTTTTATAGAACTATATGATAACGGAGAAATTGACAACGATACCATCAGTGTATATCATAATGGGGAACCTGTTTTATTAAATCAAAGATTAAGCTACATTCCTTTAAAGATTAGTATAAAAGTTGATGCTGAACATCCCAATCATGAACTAATTTTAGTTGCCGAAAACTTAGGAAAAATCCCTCCTAATTCCTCTTTAATGACCGTTACAGCAGGTAAAAAAACATACGAAGTATCACTGACTTCTGATTTAGAAAAAAGCGCAAAAATCATATTTGAATACGATGGAAAGGTTGGTAAGTGATAAGTTTTAAGTTGTAGGTTATAAGTTTTAGGTTATAAGTAGTAACTCATAAGATTTTTCAACACAATAATTATCTGCAATCATTTATACAGTTTTATTATCTTTCACTTTCATTGAAGTAATTAATTTATGCCATCAACACTTATTCTCAACATCAAGTGTTTAGTAAATACCCGTAACGAAAGCCATTTATTGCATGGAAAAGAATTAGCTAATTTACCTTGCATCAACAATGCTTATTTGTTTATCGAAAATGGCACCATTGTGGCCTATGGCTCAATGGATGAAAGTCCTTTAGAGAAATTTAAATCTTCGGAAATCATTGATGCAGAAGAGGCAACTGTTATGCCAACTTGGTGCGACAGCCATACGCATTTGGTTTTTGCAACAAGCAGAGAAAATGAATTTGTTGATAAAATAAAAGGCAAATCTTATGCTGAAATTGCAGCAAGCGGTGGCGGCATTTTAAACTCTGCAAAAGCAATTGCCAATGCTACTGAAGATGACTTATATAATAGTGCCTATAAAAGATTGGAGGAAGTAATTCAATTAGGCACAGGCGCAATAGAAATAAAAAGCGGTTATGGGCTATCTGTTGAAGCTGAACTGAAAATGTTGCGTGTCATTAAAAAATTAAAAGCCAACTCCCCTATTCCTATCAAAGCTACTTTTTTAGGAGCTCATACTTATCCAATTGCATACAAAGAAAACCATCAAGGATATATTGATGAAATTATTCAACAAATGTTACCTGTAATTGCAAAAGAGCAATTAGCAGATTATATTGATGTGTTTTGCGAAACCGGTTTTTTTAGCAAAGAAGAAACAGAGACGATTTGCAAAGCCGGAATAGAATACGGATTAAAACCAAAAATTCATGCCAATCAATTACACCTTAGTGGTGGTACAGAAATTGGCGTACAACTCAATGCAATCAGTGTAGATCATTTAGAAACAATGGATGAAACTTCTATTGCAACGCTGGCAAAATCAAACACAATCGGCACACTTTTACCAACAGCTGCTTTCTTTTTAAGAATGCATTACCAACCTGCACGTGAATTAATAAATGCTGGTTGCGCAATTGCATTGGCAAGTGATTACAACCCCGGTTCTTCGCCAAGTGGCAACATGAATTTGGTGGTTGCCATGAGTTGCATACAAATGAAAATGTTACCCGAAGAAGCCATCAACGCTGCCACAATTAATGGAGCATATGCTATGGAATTAGGACATGAACTTGGAAGCATCACAGTGGGTAAAAAAGCCAATTTAATTTTCACCAAACCCTTGCCTTCATTGGCTTATATGCCTTATGCCTTTGGCAGTAATTTAATTGATAAAGTGATGATTAACGGATATTTTTATATTCCATAACTTATTTATAACCGGCAGCAGAATACAACCCAACTGTTGTTGCGTCGCACACTTGTACTGCATAAAATGATGCATCATTTTTTTTCCGATTTACTCATATATTTAAAAAACAAAAAATAGGACCCTATTTTTTTATTCATAATATACTTATCTTCAAGCTACATTTTTTTAATTGTATTGCTATGAAACATTTCAATTACTACGAAAAACAAGATGTCCTGAACTTAACCAAAATCAGAAGATTCGAAACAAAACTTGGGGAAAGAGTCAGTTGTAAAAATCCCATAAAAAGTATTGAAGAAACTTTACAAAATAAAGACATCTCTTTTGTTGTATTTGGTATTCCCGAAGACATTGGCGTTAAAGCAAACTTAGGCATTGGAGGTGCAGATACTGCATGGCAGTATTTTTTAAAATCATTTCTGAATATTCAGAGTAATGACTTTATTGATGGCAATAATATTTTGTTATTAGGTCATTTTGAATTTGGTGATTTAGAACAATTAATTGAACAGAATGCCAACAACTATGATGAAAAAATAGAAGCATTAAGACATGCTGTAAATTCAATAGATACTGAAGTTGAAAAATTGGTGCAATTAATTACCCAAAACAACAAAATGCCTATTGTAATTGGTGGCGGGCATAACAACGCATACGGCTGTATCAAAGGAGCAGCAAAGGGTTGGCACAAAGGAAATATTATTCCTCAACCAAAAATAAATTGCATCAACCTCGATGCTCATGCAGATTATCGTCCAATGGAAGGAAGACATAGCGGTAACGGATTCAGATATGCAGAAGCAGATGGATATTTAGAAAAATATTGTGTAATTGGTTTGCATGAAAATTATATTCAACAAAATGTTTGGATGGATATGTTGAAGAACCCCTCAATTGACTACATTACTTTTGAAGAAATTTTTCTTTACGAAAAAAGAAGTTTTTTACAATCAATTGGACATGCTGTAAACTTTACCAATCATAATTTAGTAGGCATTGAATTAGACTTAGATTGTATTAAAAATACATTAAGTAGTGCAATGTCACCTATTGGATTCAGTACCAACCATGCAAGACAATTTTTGCATTTTACAGCAGCAGATTCGAAGCCTGCCTATTTGCATATTTGTGAAGGCTCAACACACTTAAATGATGGACAAACCGATAGGAAGACCGGCAAACTGATCAGTTATTTAGTTACTGATTTTATTAAGGCAATGGCATAGTAACTACTATATAAAATTCAGTTGTAATAACATTTAATATTTATTTTATCTCATTATTTTGAAAATTAAGATTTGCAGTGTGTTGAAAGCAGTAACCTTTATGGTTATATTCTGTAACGCAACAACATGTAATGCACAAGATTTTATTATTCCTAAGCCAAAACATAAAAAAAATGAATTTGCAAAGAATTTCATTAAGCTTTTGAATGATGCCCCAAATAATTTCAATGAGTTCAAAGAAAATTCTCTAAAAAAAAATGATTCAACTTATCCCAATAAAAAAATATTTGGTATTAATGCAAAAATTCCCGGTGCAAGTGGTGGCAAATTAGTAATGGATACAATTCCATTTGCTGCATTTTCATTTCCGAAAATAAACACTATTGAAGAGGCTGAATCATTACTAGTAAACGTGAGCAACCAAATCATTGAAGCAATGAATCAAAGGGTTTTATTGGCAAAAAATGAAGTTAACAATAATACAATTTTAAAAAAACAGGTAAAAATTGCTTACCGCCTTAAGAACGGATTTTTTTTGCATAATGTATTTTTAGAAATATTCAAAAGCAACATCGATAACAATTACGAACTTCGGTTAAAAATTAATTCCGGAAAGCCACCCTTTTTTTTTAAAATTATAAAGAACGAACCGGTGAGCAGCTTTATGTTTGTTAGCTCTTTTAAGCCCATATTAAGTACTTTTCAAAAAAATCCATGGCATGATTGTTTAGGCAATATTGAACCATTTAAGTGCATAGGAACAAAAAAAGGGAAAGAAGAAGTAACAGTCATTTATACCAAATCTGACATTAAAGAATTTCAAAACGGAAGAAAAGAGTTTGAAAACTGGTTTGCTAATATGCGGGTTTGTATGAGCGATAATTATGTTTATTACATTGTACCTAATTCTGGGAATAAAATCAGAGAAATGGCATTTATCAAATTTGATGATATTGATAAAAAACATGCCAAAACACTGCATTTATCCCTAATAGAAAAAGGCGCTGATGAATATATAATTGAACTTGATTTTGTTTACTAATATTTACTAACCAATTTTATTCTCTAGTACCATAATCTCTTCAAACATTCGCTCATAGTTTTTATCGGCAATATTTTTCTTCTCTTGTACCACTTTGTAATCCGCTTCTAATTTCGCAAATTTCTGAGCATCCATATAATTTTCAGGCAATGCTAAATCTGTTTCAATTTGTAGTTTCTGCTGACTGATTGTAGTCACTTCTTCTTCAATTTTTGCAAACTTTTTTTGCAATAACTTCAAATCATTCTTCAATGTTGTTATGGCATGATTGCTTTGCTGCGTCTGTGTTTTAGGCGTTTCCTCTTTCTTTTTGGGTTCCTCTTTTTTCTCAACAACATCCTTCTTTCCGTTGGTTGCCTGTTGCTTTGCCATACGTTCATTCCACGCTACCCATTCATCATAACTACCTTTAAATTCTTTGATTTCATGGTCGACAATTTCCCAAATTTTATTGGCAGTTTTAGAAATAAAATACCTGTCATGGCTTACTAAAATCAAACTTCCTTCATATTTAGTTAATGCGTCTGCAAGCAATTCAACACTATGCATGTCCAAGTGATTTGTAGGCTCATCCAGCATCAAAAAATTACTCTTGCTTACAATTACTTTAGCCAATGCAACCCTTGCTTTTTCTCCTCCGCTTAATACCTTAATTTTTTTATCGGCATCATCACCACTGAATAAAAAACAACCAAGTAATGCACGTAATTCCAAATCCGTTTTTTTACTGCCACATTCTCTCATTTCATCTAAAATCGTATTATTCAAATCCAGTGCCTCTAACTGATGTTGTGCATAAAAACTTTCATCTACATTATGCCCCCATTCCCTTGCACCATCATGTGTTTCAGCTCCTGCAATAATGCGGAGTAAAGTAGATTTACCTTTTCCATTTGCACCAATTAATGCAATTTTATCGCCCCTGTCAATTTCAGCATTTCCGTTTCTAACGATATTAATATCCCCATAACTTTTACTTACATTTTTTAAAGATGCGAGCACTTTTCCGGGTTGCTTATCTACCTGAAAATTAATTCTGATATTCGGTCTTTCTAAAGTTACATTTTCAATTCGTTCAATTTTATCTAAACGCTTTACAATACTTTGTGCAGCGGCAGCCTTGCTGGCTTTGGCTTTGAAGCGTTCTACGAATCTTTCTTGCTGACGAATGTAATCTTGTTGGTTTTCATATGCCTTTTGTTGCATATCAATCCGAATGGCTTTTTCAGTTTCAAAGTATTCATAGTTGCCACTGTAAATATGTAACTCTTGCTGATACACTTCTACAATTTTATTCACCATTCTGTTTAGGAAAAATTTATCATGGCTTACAATTACCACACTGCCTTGATAATGTAATAAATACTTTTCTAGCCACTCAATACTCGGTAAATCCAAGTGATTGGTAGGTTCATCGAGCAACAAAACATCGGGCTGTTGTAAAATCATTTTAGCCAATAAAACCCGCATTCTCCAACCTCCACTAAATTCTTTATAAGGTCTGTGTAAATGTTGATTTTCAAAACCCAATCCTTGTAAAACCTCTTCAGTTCTATGATGTACAGTATAGCCGCCTGCAACTTCTAAATCATGCAATCGGTCGCTGTACAACATTAATAAATCATGGTCTTCGCTATTGCTTTCTAACTTTTGACCCAATGCTTCAATTTCTTTTTCTAGTTCTTTCACACGCTCAAAAGCGCCCATAGCAACTTCTAAAATACTTTCATTGGTATCAAAGCTCAATAAATCCTGGTGCAGATATCCTATACTCGTTTCTTTGCTTTTTTCAACCGTTCCTTTACTTGGTGTATATTGACCAACCAACAATTTCAGGATGGTAGACTTCCCTGTTCCATTGTATCCAATCAAACCAATTCTTTCTCCCGGATGAATATGCCATGTAGCTTCTTCTATAATTGCCCTTGCACCAAATTCGAACGTAACATTTTGTAAACCAATTAACATATTTTTTATTTAAGAGCAGCAAAGGTAATGGCACACAGAAAATAATTTACTTTACTTTTACAGCAAGTAAAAATTAATAAATGAAAAAATTAATCGTAGCAAGCTTTATCCTTCTTTTAGCCGCTTGTTCAGGTGGCGATGAACAAGCAAAAGTAGCAACTAAACCTAATGAGCCATTAACCAAGAGCAAGAACTCGCCTCAATTTAACCAATCATTTAGCCAATTAACGGATGCATATTTCCTTTTAAAGGAAAATTTTATTACAGGAAACGATACTGCAATCATCGCCACTGCAAAAAAATTAATCCTTGCAGCTGATAGTTTGCAATTGAAAGAATTGAAGGCAGACTCTAGTATTGTTGAAACAGCTAAATCTTTTTCTCAAAGTTTAAGTGCCGAACTAAAAGGATTGATTGGTGAGAAAGTGCTCCTTCAAAAAAGAAAAAGTTTTAATGTTGTTACTGATCTTGTGTATAATTTAATTAGAACAGTTCAATACGACAGAGAAGTAGTATACTACCAAAGATGTCCTATGGCGTTTGAAGAAGGAGATCCGAATGCATTTTGGCTGAGTAAATCATCTGATATCAGAAATCCATATCATCCTAAAACAATGCTTACATGCGGAGAAGTAGTTGATTCTCTAAAGTATATTCCATAAACAATTTGCATTACAACTTTATTGCTTGTTTTTTGTTGTGATATTAGATTTTAAGAACCAATAATGATCAAATTATTATCCAATTTTTTATTGCCTAAAGCAAAAGCTTTATACTTTTTTTCAATTATATTTTTAATTGCAATTTTATTAAGTACTAATGCTCATAGTCAGCAAAAATTTACATTGAACGGCTATATTAAAGATTCACTTTCGGGCGAAACTTTAATAGGTGCAAATATTACTGCAAAGTCCGAAGGCAAAGGTGCAACCACCAATCAATACGGGTTTTATTCTATTACATTAAAAAATGGAACTTACCAATTAGTGGCATCTTTTGTAGGTTATCAAACAAAAGAAATTTCAATTTCATTGAATGCAAATCAGCAGAAAAATATTTTGTTGATTCCTAATAATACCAACCTCAAAGAAGTAACTGTAGTTGGCAAAAAAAGAGACAACAATGTGAAGGCTGCGCAGATGGGTAAAATTGATATCAGCATTGCCACTGCAAAAGCATTACCTGCATTTTTAGGAGAAGTAGATATTTTAAAAACGCTACAATTATTACCTGGCGTAAGAAATGCCGGCGAAGGTAATGCAGGCTTTTATGTACGTGGCGGCGGCCCTGACCAAAACTTAATTTTACTAGATGATGCAGTGGTGTATAATACCGGACATTTGTTTGGTTTCTTCTCTGTATTTAATGCCGATGCCATCAAAAGTGTAAGCTTAATCAAGGGCGGAATGCCTGCGCAATATGGCGGCAGAATAAGCAGTGTAGTTGATATTAGCATGAAAGATGGTAACATTAATAAAACCGAAGTAGATGGCGGCATTGGATTAATTGCATCAAGATTAAGTATTCAGGGACCTATAAAAAAAGACAAAGCTTCTTTCATCATTTCTGCAAGAAGAACTTATATTGATGCATTGGTAAAACCATTGATCAAACCAACCAATTCATTCTATGGTAGTGGTTATTATTTCTATGACCTGAATGCAAAAATGAATTACAAAATTTCTGATAAAGACCGCCTTTATTTGAGTGGTTATTTTGGAAGAGATAAATTTGATTTTAATAACTCCAAGAGAAACTTCAGTACTTCAATCCCATGGGGAAATTCTACTGCAACGTTCCGTTGGAATCATGTATTCAATCAAAAATTATTCTCTAATACAACATTGGTGTACAACGATTATCAATTTGCATTGGAAGGAAAACAAGAAAATTTTAAAATCAAATTTTCATCTGGCATCAGAGATGTAAATGCAAAAGTTGATTTCGATTGGTATGCTTCTCCCGAACATAAATTGAAATTTGGTTTCTTATATACTTACCATACTTTTTTCCCAAGCGTATTAAGTGGAAGCCAAGATTCTACAGTGTTTGAGCCTCAGAATGCCGTAAGAAAATATGCGAATGAATATGCAGTTTATCTGCAAGATGACTGGGAACTTTCTAAAAAAATAAAACTAGGTTACGGACTTAGATACAGTATTTTTCAACAAGTGGGAACTTACAAAACATATATTAATGATGTAAATGGAAACAGAATTGACAGCATGCAATATTCTAAAGGACAAACTGTAAAAGCTTATGGTGGTCTTGAACCAAGAGCTACTATCCGTTATGCATTTGACGACAACAGCAGCATCAAAGCAGCAGTTACCAGAAACTTGCAGTACATTCATTTGGTTACAAATGCAGGCACTACTTTACCAACAGATTTATGGGTGCCAAGCACGTTAAGGGTAAAGCCACAAATCAGTTGGCAATATTCTTTAGGCTATTTCAAAAACTTCAAAAACAACATGTTTGAAACCTCTGTAGAGTTGTATTACAAAGACATGCAAAACCAGATTGAATACAAAGAAGGTTACACACCAAATACTTTACAAGACCCTGAAGAAAGTTTTGTTTTTGGAAAAGGCTGGAGTTACGGTGCAGAATTTTTTGTAAATAAAGTAAAAGGAAGATTAACTGGTTGGGTTGGCTATACACTCAGCTGGACATGGAGAAGATTTGAGAATATCAACAACAATAACAAATACCCAAGCCGCTACGACAGAAGGCATGATGCAAGTGTTGTAGCAAGTTATGAATTGAATAAAAAATGGAAATTATCTTCTGTGTTTGTATATGGCACAGGACAAGCAACATCATTACCCGAAAGATTTTATTTTATCAATGGCGTGCTTACACAAGAGTACAGCAGCATTAATAAATATCGTTTGGCACCATATCACCGATTGGATTTTTCTGCAATTTATTCGCCGCAACCAAAGAAAGAAAGAAAATACAAAAGCTATTGGGTTTTCAGTATTTACAATGTGTACAGCCGATTAAATCCTTATTTTGTTTACTTTGATCAAGAAGGAAGCGCCGCAACAAATGATTTAAAAGTTACTGCAAAACAAGTTTCATTATTTCCAATTATTCCTGCTGTAACCTGGAACTTTAAATTCTAATACTTTTTCATCAAATTATATATAACGGCTTTATCAGAATCATTCAGTCTGCGGGTACTGTCTTGCATAAAATGACGTTTAAAACTCCTTATAGCAGCTGTGGTATCTTTTACATCATATCCAATAATCCTCAGACTTTGTAATGCATTGAAATTAGCTGGTATAGAATCAGTCTTGCTATCATACCAATTTCCAAAACCTGCATCAGCTAATTTTTTCCACGGAAATAAAATGCTCGGATCATTTTTTCTTGTTGGGGCAATATCACCATGACCAATAAAATTAGCTGTCGGAATGGTATAATCATTTTTCAATTTAGACAACAAGCTCATTAGGCTATTAATCTGTGCATCGCTAAAAGGTTCAAATCCATTGTTGTCCAATTCAATACCAATTGAACTCGAATTGATGTCGGTCATATTCCCCCATTTACTATTGCCAGCATGCCATGCACGCAAATAATCATTGAGCATATGGTGTACAATTCCATCTCTGCAAATCACATAATGTGCACTTACTTTGGTACGTACAAGGGTAAATGTTTTTAAAGTTTGATCACAAGTATTTTGTGCAGTATGGTGTATGATTACAAAGCTTGGTTTGCGTAAATTAAAATTAGTAGTCCCTACAAAATAAGGAGGCAAAAGCAATGAATCATTTGCTGTAACAACAGGTGTTTCTTTAATAGTAGCTGCATACAGCTTTGCCTGGGTTTTATAACTTTTATTTGTTTCTGCATAAGGCTTTGGGGCACATGCATTCAACAAAATAATTACTACAATCAACCCAAAAATTTGCTTCATCATATTATGTCGGATTTTGTATCAATGCATCAAAACTAGCAATCCCCAATATTTTTTCAGAAATAAATCCTTCGGCATATTGTACACCAATCCTTTTTCCAAACATCATCGATCTTGCCTTTACCGTTTCTAAAAATTGCGGCGATGAAATATAGGTATTCGGTTCATTTAAATTTGGATTGTGAAACTGAGTGGCATAACATAAAATACTTTCCAATTTCTTATCATGATATGCTGAAATATCTACCACAAAACTTGGTTGTAAATACCTGTCCTGTATATAATGAAAAACATATTTTGGTTTCCATGCATCTTGCATTTTGCCCTCATCATTTGTTACAATTTTTCTAAGTCCGCTTAAAAAAGCTGCATCGCTTACAAGCTTTGCACTTCTTCCATGATCAGGATGTCTGTCCTCTAATGCATTACACAAAATAATATCCGGTTGGTATTTTCTTATCACTTCAATCACCTTGCGTTGGTGGTATTCATCATTTTGAAAAAAGCCATCCGCCATCATCAAATTTTCTCTTACACTAACGCCCAAAATTGCAGCCGAGTTTGTTGCCTCCACTTTTCTTGTTTCTGCCGTACCCCTTGTACCCAATTCTCCTTGCGTCAAATCTACAATGCCGGCTTTTTTACCTTCTGCAATAGCAGCCAGTAATGTTCCGGCACAACTTAGTTCTACATCGTCGGGATGAACGCCAAAAGCTAATATATCTAATTTCATAAGCAGTAGTTAATTGCAGTAAAGATAAATGTATCGTATAAAAAAATCCCACTGCTTTTAAAAGAGTGGGATTTAAATGTGTTATAGAAAAAATTATTTTTTCTTTTCGTAACGCTTGTTAAACTTATCAATACGACCTGCAGTATCAACCAACATGTTTTTACCTGTGTAAAAAGGATGTGAAGTGTTACTGATATCCAATTTAACTAATGGATATTCATTACCATCTTCCCATTGTAATGTTTCTTTAGATGCAGTAGTAGATTTGCTTAAAAAAGTATGACCGTTACTCATGTCTTTAAAAATAACGAGTCTGTAGTTCTCAGGATGGATACCTTGTTTCATAATTTTTTGTTTTAAGGCTGTACGGTTTTTGCCGTACAATTATTAAATATTGGGCGGCAAAGATAAGTTTCATCCTATTTGCTGCCAAATCAATTTATAGCTAGTGATTTTCATCAAAAATACTAGCTTTTCATATTCTCATATTGCAAAGGCAATCCAAAATTACCATTACGACAAAGCGCAATCACATCCTGCAAATCATCAATTTTTTTGGCAGTAACTCTAATAATGTTATCCATAATAGCCGCCTGAACCTTCAATCCGCTGTCCTTTATTGCCTTCACAATTTTTTTAGAATCTTCCTGTTGTAAGCCATTTTTCACAGACACTTCTTTCTTTACCACCTTTCCGCTTGGGTACGACTCCTTGCTAAAGTCGAAAGCATTTGCATCAATTCCCTGCTTTACGCCACGGCTCAATATTACATCCTGAATTTGCTCCAGCTTCATATCACTGTCTGCTTCTAGCATTACTTTATAATCTTTTTTATTCAACTCAATCACCACATGGCTGTTCTTAAAATCAAAGCGATTGGTAATTTCTTTTTTCACCACATTAATGGCATTGTCTAAAGTTTGCAAATCCACTTTGCTGGCAATATCAAATGAAGGCATGGTAATAAAATTTAAAGGTTAATCAATCATTATTTCAATCATTCCAAATGCAAATATAAAATGAGGGGCTGTCAGCAGCAAATCAATATTCAGCAACAACTCAGGCTGTCCGTTACAAGTCCTCGCTCCTAAGTCGCTATGGGCTTTCCACTTCCATCCTGCAGCCTTCGAAGTATAGAATATGATTCTACTGTAAAAGTCATAATTCATCAAGAAAAAACAATCACCTTCACAAACAATGCCTAATTTCCAAGCTTAAATAATGATGATGAAAAAAATTATCGGCTCTGTTCTTTTGTTTTGTTTGTTAAATACTTCGTTTCAAATTAAAGCGCAACCTGCATTTATTAAAGACAGTCTGATTAATTATATCAACCAAGGTATCAAAGACTGGCAAATTCCCGGTCTGTCAATTGTAATTGTAAAAGACGGAAAAATAGTGTTGTTGAAAGGCTTTGGTGTAAAAGATATTACCAACAACGAACCAGTTGATGAAAATACTTTATTCATGATTGCAAGCAACACCAAACTCTTTACAGGTACGGCTTTGGCACAATTGGAATACCACAAAAAATTATCCCTCAATGATAAAATTACAAAGTATATCACAGGTTATGAATTGAGTGATAGCACGAGCACAAAATTGGTAACCATAAAAGACATGTTGAGTCATCGTATTGGCACAAAAACATTTCAGGGAGATTTCACATTTTTTGATGGCAATTTAAGCCGCAGAGAAATCATGTTTGGTATGCGCTATTTAAAACCTGTTGGCAATTTCAGACAAGATTTTGGTTATTGCAACAGTTGCTTTTTAACCGCAGGTGAAGTCATTCCGGTAGTAACAGGAAAACCCTGGGAAGTATATGTGCATGATAGTATTATCACCCCGCTGAAAATGAAAAACACACATGTTTTGGGAAATGGAATTGAGCGTATGCAAAATATTTCAAAAGCATACACGACAAGCTTTACAGGGAAATTAAACAAAGTTCCTTTCGACACCTGGGATAATCTTGGACCTGCAGCAAGTATCATCAGTAATGTAACCGATTTAAGCCATTGGTTGATAATGCAACTAGATAGCGGCAAATACAACCAACAAAGAATTATGCCTTGGAGTGTGATACAAAAAACAAGAGATATCAATATCACTTACAATAGTAGAAAATCATCGGTTTATCCAATACATTTTCAGGGATATGGATTGGGTGTATTTGTTGGTGATTATAATGGCAGGCAACTATACTGGCATACCGGTGGCGCAAGTGGAATGGTGAGCAATGTATGTTTTGTTCCCGAAGAAAATTTAGGTATTGCCATTCTTACGAATAACGACAATCAAAACTTTTTTGAAGCCTTACGTTATCAAATTTTAGATGCTTATTTAGGTGTTCCATTTGTGAACAGAAGTACTCAACAAATTTCAAATTTTGAGAAAGGTGAAGCAATAGCATTAAAAGAAATAGAAGCATTAAAAGAAAGAATGAAGAATAATGCTATACCCCTTGCTATTACTGAATATACAGGCGAATACACCAATCAGTTGTATGGAAAAATTATGATTACCAATAATGGAAATCAGTTAAACGTTTCATTTAAAAGCCACAATAATCTTACTGCTACAATTGATTATTTAGACAATAACGAATGGCTATTGCAATACAACAATATTTTGTACGGAATTTTCCCATTGAAATTTAAAATTAAAAATATGAAAGTTGCAAGTGTGGATATTAAAGCAAACGATTTTATAGAATATGATCCTTATACTTTCATAAAAAAATAAGCTGTTGTATTCCAAAAATTTAAAACTAAAAAAAATGAAATATTTTTTTATTCCGTTGTTGGTGATTACAAACATTACAAACGCACAAAACACACCAAAAAATTTAGATAACAAAGTTGCAGAAGTAAAAGAAAAAGTAGTGAACTGGCGCAGGGATTTTCATGAACATCCTGAATTAAGCAATCGTGAATTTAATACAAGTAAAAAAGTACAAGCACATTTAAACAGCTTGGGTATTGAAACAAGAATCATTGCAAAGACAGGCGTGGTAGGCGTTTTAAGAGGTAGTAAACCCGGACCAGTAATTGCATTAAGAGCAGATATGGATGCTTTGCCGGTAATTGAAAGAAACAATTTGTCTTTTAAATCTAACGTACAAACAGAATACAACGGATTGAAAGTTGGTGTAATGCACGCTTGCGGACATGATGCACACACAGCAATGCTGATGGGTGCTGCAGAGGTATTGAGTAAATTAAAAAATGATATTGCAGGAACAGTTGTATTCTTATTTCAACCATCAGAAGAAGGTGCACCGGAAGGTGAAGAAGGTGGAGCATCTTTAATGGTAAAAGAAGGTGCACTAGATAATCCAAAAGTTGAAGTTGCATTTGGTATGCACATTGAAAGCAATATACCTGCAGGCGATATTCAGTACAAAAGCGGAGCCTTTATGGCAAGTGCTGATTTGTTTAAAATAAAAGTAAAAGGTAAAAGCAGTCATGGCTCTCAACCTTGGCTTGGCGTAGATCCTATTTATGTTTCAGCACAAATTATCAATGCATTACAAGCTATTGTAAGCCGTGAAAGTGATTTGACAACAGCACCTGTAGTAATTACGGTTGGTGCAATACACAGCGGTGTTCGTTTCAATATTATTCCAGAAGAAGCAGAATTATTGGGAACTATCAGAAACTTAGATCAGACAGTTAGAAAAAAGGTATTAGAAGAAGTAAAAAGTGTAAGTGTGCAAATAGCCAATACTTTTCATGCAACTGCAGAAGTAACATTAGATAATAAAACTTTGGTTACATACAATACACCCGAACTCGTTAAACAAATGATTCCTTCACTGGAAAAAGCAGCAGGGACATCACATGTACGTGCTATGAACTGGGTAACAGGTGCTGAAGATTTTTCTTTCTTTGGTGAAAAAGTACCAAGCTTCTTTTTTTATTTTGGAGGAATGCCAATTGGCAAAGATCCTGCAACTGCTCCACCACATCATACGCCTGATTTTTATATTGATGACAGTAAATTAGATGTTGGCGTGAAAGCATTTTGTCAATTAGTATTTGATTACAAATCACCAACTGCTGCTACAGGGAAATAAAAAGTGGATAAAAGATTCAACAGTACAAGTGTGCGACGCAATAGCAGCAACATATTTGTCCCGCTGTCCGAAACAATAGTCATAGCAGATGTTTCATGCAATATTAGATTAATAAAAAAATGATTTGGAATAAATAATTTACAATCAAAAAGTGCTTTGATAAAAATTGCTTACGATACAATATATGCACATCCGTTACCCGAAGGGCATCGCTTTCCAATGTTAAAATATGAATTAATACCAGAACAATTATTGCACGAAGGAACCATTGAAAATGAACATTTATTTGTGCCGGAAATTTGTGCATTAACAACTGTTTTACAAACACATGAAACGGAATATGTAAACAAACTTTTGAATCAAACACTCACCGCATCTGAACAAAGAAAAATTGGATTTCCGCAATCTCCAGAGCTTACAAAACGTGAATTAATTATTACACAGGGAACAATCGATTGTTGTCATAATGCAATGAAATCGGGCGTTGCATTGAATGTTGCAGGAGGTACACACCATGCATTTTCCGACAGAGGAGAAGGCTTTTGTTTGTTAAATGATATGGCAATAGCATCTAATTATTTAATAGCCAATCAACTTGCTGAAAGAATTGTCATTATTGACTTAGACGTACATCAAGGCAATGGAACTGCGAAGATATTTGAGAACAATAAAAATGTATTTACATTTAGCATGCACGGAGCTGCAAACTATCCTTTTCACAAGGAAAAAAGCAATTTGGATATTGGTTTAAAAGACGGAACAGATGATGCAACTTATTTAAAATTGCTTGCAGAAAATTTAAAAAGAATTATCAATGATGTACAACCAGATTTTGCTTTTTATTTATCGGGAGTAGATATTTTGAGCACCGATAAATTTGGAAAATTAAAAGTGAGTTTGGAAGGTTGTAAAGAAAGAGATGCTTTTGTTTTAAATAGCTTGAAGCAAAAAAATATTCCTGTAACAGTGGCTTTGGGCGGAGGATATTCTCCCGATATCAGAACAATTGTTGAGGCACATTGCAATACTTTCAGAACGGCATTTTCAATTTATAGTTAGTGCATTTTATTAAAACCCATTACTGACCAACAAGCTGCAACCCCTGATATCACTGTTATCCAGGCGACCATGCACTTCAAAAGTTCCGTCTTCATAAACTATTCCTACATCATCTGTAGCAATAAAACTGCAACTAAACTGATTGGCTAAATCTATAATATTCAAACAACCCCTACCCGATTCTTTCACCAACAAAGGATCATCTTCATCACGCACCAAAACTTTCATCCAGGGCGGGCAAACAAATTTTCCATCTTGTTTTGCATAGGCTTGTGACAAGAGTTCTGTCATGCCATATTCACTGTGTATCATGGGCAAATCAAAAGCCTGTTGCAATATTTGATGTACTTCTGTTCTTGTAGTTTCTTTTTTTCTTCCTTTCATACCACCTGTTTCCATGATAGTGGTATGTTTTAATTGCATTGGTAATTGCTCTGCAAAGTCAAGCAGCGCAAAGGTTACACCGATGAGTAATGTTTTTTGCTGAGCAGCTTCAAGTTGTTCTAACGTATTTTTTAAAGAATGAAAATCATTTAAATAAAAGCCACTTTTTGGATGATTACTTTGTTTGATTAAATCATCAACCATCATCACCAAAGAAGAATTATTTCTTTCTAAATAAGACGGCAGCAATCCAATAATGCACCAATCATTGGCGTTGCCATAAAATTGTTGAAAAGCCTGATTGAAACTTTGTTTGTAATCCTCTAAATCTTTTACAAAATGTTTGCTGTTGATAGAAGTAGTTGTTCCGCTGCTTTCAAAAACAAATGATGGGTTAAATTGTGTTGTAACAACTTCATGACTTTTAAAAAAAGAAATGGGCAAAAATGGAATTTTTGTTAAAGCAGATTTTGGGATTGATTCAGATGAAAAATTCAAACAATCGCACCACTGTCGGTAAACCTGATTGTTGTTGTACTGGAAATTAAATGTTTGCAAAGTAGCCGAAAGAATAGAACTCCCTTCTTGAACAGTAGAAAAATTAAAGTTACTTTCACTAATCATAGATTATTTTTCAGCATTTAATCATTAAATTTGTTCATCAATATTTAGATTATGAAAAGTGCAGTTGCAGTAATACTAATATCAACCTTACTATTTTATGCTTGCAGCAAAGATAGTGTTAATACAAAACCTTCTATTACTTTAAAGTCTTTTGATCCTGCAATTATTGGTATCAATGGAAATGCAAATGTTGCTTTTTCATTTGGAGATAAAGAGGCAGATTTGGATAGCATTTTTATTTATAAAAAAAGATTGAATATTAAAACGACTGCAACCAACAGAGACAGTTTGAAATATGGTATTCCTGCATTTGACAAAAGCACTACCGGGGAAATTTCAATTATATTAAAATATCAAAACGAATTAATCTCTGCAATTACGCCTACACAAAGTGGAACACCACTCAGAAAAGATCCCGATACTTTACAGTTTAAATTTATACTGAAAGACAAGGCCAAAAACAATAGTGATACAATTATTGTTTCTCCAGTTATCGTAATCAGATAATGAATCTCCGATTACTACAAAAAGCAATCAATACTATTTTTTTCGGTAATGTATTTATTGGATTTTGTGCCGTTGCACTTTGTATTGAAACAAATTTTCAACATGGTTTGGCATTGAATCATTTTCAATTTTATTCAATTGTTTTCTGTGCAACTGTTTTTTATTATACCTATTTATTCAGCAGCAACTTACCCAATAAAATTGTCAATAGCAAAATGAATTGGTACAAAACCAACTTCAAAAAAATTAGCTATGTTCAATGGGTTTTGTTGATTTTTATACTATTTAATCTTGCTGATTTTTTGTGGAAATACTATTCAAATATTACGAGATTGCCAATTAAATATTATTGGGTAATAATGATTTTTCCATTAGTTGGCTTTGCTTATAATTTCAGGATATTTTTATTTATAGGAATTCCTAATATAAGAACATTGGGTTGGCTAAAACCTTTCGCAATAGGGTTTGTATGGAGTGGTTTAGTATCGATATTTCCGGTAATTTTTGTGCAAATAGAAGACCCAAACAATCTTGTTGCTGTTCAATCACCATTTGATTTATTGTGGTTGAAAAATTTAATGTTCGTTTCTACCATTTGCATCATGTTCGATTTAAAAGATTATGAACAGGATAAGGAACAACAGCTTCAAACATTTGCGGTGAAATTTGGAGTTGGCCAAACAATCAAATGGATTATTATTCCTTTAGCAATATTTGGTATTTTGTCGTTATTAAAATTTACATTACAACATCAGTTTCCAATTATTCGTATCTTAGTAAATACAATACCCTATTTATTTTTATTAATTACAGCATTTTCACTCCGTAAACAAAGAAGTATTATTTATTACTTATTTTTAATTGACGGATTGATGATCCTAAAAGCAATTTGTGGAATTTCAGGTATGTTACTTATAAAATAAAAAACATGGCAAAAGCAAAAAAAACAAAAGCAAAAGAGAAATCAATTATTACGGAAACTTCCTTTCAGTTTCTGAAAAATTACATCAATAACCCGTCTCCTGTTGGATTTGAGAGTGGTGGTCAGAAATTGTGGTTAGATTATTTAAAGCCCCATGTTGATACTACTTTTACAGATCCTTATGGTACAGCTGTTGGGGTAATCAATCCAACAGAAAAGTTTAAAGTTGTTATAGAAGCTCATGCCGATGAAATTAGTTGGTTTGTAAACTACATCACCAATGAAGGTATAATTTATTTAAAAAGAAATGGTGGCGTAGACCATCAGATTGCTCCTGCTAAACGTGTTTTAATTCATGGGAAAAAAGGTGTCGTAAAAGCTGTGTTCGGTTGGCCCGCAATACATACAAGAATGAGCAATGGCGATCAAAAGGAACAAAATCCTAAAGTTGAAAATTTATTTTTAGACTGTGGAGCAAGAACAAAAAAAGAAGTAGAAGCACTTGGAATTCATGTTGGTTCAGTCGTTACTTACGAAGAAGGTTTTGATGAATTGGCACATGATTATTACATAGGACGTGCATTTGACAATAGAATTGGTGGCTACATGATTGCAGAAGTAGCAAGGCTTTTGAAAGAAAACAATAAAAAACTACCCTATGCATTGTACGTTGTAAATGCAGTACAGGAAGAAATTGGTTTACGTGGTGCTGAAATGATTGCCAGAAGAATTAAACCTGATATTGCTATTATTACAGATGTTACACACGATACAAACACACCAATGATTAATAAGATTATTGAAGGTGATGTAATGTGTGGCAAAGGTCCTTCTCCTGCTTATGGACCTGCTGTTCACAATAAATTATTGAAGATAGTAGAGGATGTTGCTGAGAAGAAAAAAATTCCATTACAAATGAGAACAGTAAGCAGAAGTACAGGAACTGATACTGATAGTTTTGCTTATGCAAATGATGGCTGTCCAAGTGTTTTGATTTCAATTCCGTTACGTTACATGCATACCACTGTAGAAATGTTGCATAAAAAAGATATCGAAATGACCATACAATTGATGTATGAAACATTGTTAACACTTAGTCCAAAAACCAACTTGAGTTACCTTTAATTTTTACTTCAAAACTTGATAGGCACATAGATTTTTATTCTTTGTGCCTATTTATTTGAAAGGCTTATGATGTATTTCCAACAACTATATCGTACCAATAAATTTTGGTTTTTGTTTGTGCTAATCTTTGCATTATGTCAAATATTTATCAATTATAAGCAAGGTATTGTAATCACTCCATTGTATCATTACGGTATGTACTCAAAAAAAGTTGAAAGTATTGACAGCATTGAATTATATGCTGTAAAAATTAATGGAAAAGTACTACAACCATTTCAGTTTTCTGCTCAGGAATGGGACAAATTGATGTTGCCTGTACATCAATATTGTAAAATAGAAAAACACAACAACGATTTATTTTCAAAGGATATTAAAAGAATTTTAAACAGATTATATCTCACCGCTGATACAAGTAATTTCATTGTACAAAAACAACCTGAAACTTTTTTGAATTGGTATAAAAATTACGTTTCAACTATTATTTCTGCTCCAATTACTAATCTTGAAATTAATAAAATAACTTCTCACCTCACAGAAGAGAACGGCGTAATAAAATTCACAACAGTTGCTACAAAAAGTTTTAACGAAGCATGCAAATAAAAGAAACATATCGAAGTAATATGATTGTTGGCTATACCATTATATTTTATGTATTGATGGTATATAAGTATTTTAATGGTATGTTTTTATTTCAAATGCACCCTTCTTTTTTTTATACCCGAGAAGATTTATTTACCTGGATATTCATGCTTACCGGCTTTCACAAATGGTTATTGAATAATCAATTGGGATGCATCATAATGGATATTTTATTTTACGCAGCACCAATTATTTTTTATTTAGTATACAGACAATTAATAAAAAATCAAAAATCAAATTTAAATCATTTCAATATTATAAGTTTGGTAGCAGTTGTAATGCTATCTATAAATGTGGTATACATTCAATGTTATACTATGTACCCAACCAATTCAATTGAAGCCCATATAGCCTGGATGTTATTTCCAATTGTATTTGTTGCAAAAGACATCAATGTTTTTAAATTACTGACGGATGGCATTCGATACTTTTTATTATTCTTTTTAATGAGTGCCGGTATTTGGAAAATTGCACAAGGAGGAATTTTTAATACGCATCAAATGAGTAATATATTATTGGTGCAACATAAAGAGATACTTGTAATTACCCCCCAACATTGGTATGCGCAATTCATCCAATTTTTAATTAATACTCCAAAGTTGAGTTATGCTTTATACTTAGCCGGAACAGTTTTTGAGCTGAGTTGCATTATTGGATTCTTCACAAAAAAATATGATATATTTATTGTGTTAGGATGGTTATTTTTTCTATGTTCCAACCATTTTATCATGCGCATTCCATATTATGAAATTTCTGCACTTTTATTACCTTTTATTATTTCTGCTGAAAATTCAAAAACAGATTAGATTTTAAAAAAAATATTGAACGATTTTCAACATAATAAAACTTTTTAAAAACTTATTAGGCAGATAGCTGCAAAATTTTATCTTTGTAGTGCAAAAAACAGCAAATTATGGCACTCAAATTAGCTATTGATTTAACAGACAGCTTTGAAAAAATACCAGTTCAGATTTTTTCTACTCCAAAAGAAGGTTCAAAATTTGTTGCTTCTGAAATAAAAAAATTAATACTAGAAACACAAGGTCAGGGCAAGAATTGTGTATTGGGATTAGCCACAGGCAGCACACCAATAAGTATGTATGCAGAGCTGGTTAGAATGCACAAAGAAGAAGGTTTAAGTTTTAAAAATGTAATCACTTTTAATTTAGATGAATATTATCCAATAGAACGGGCTGCATTTCAGAGTTACTGGAGTTTCATGCACCGGCATTTATTTAATCATATTGATATTGATAAAAACAATATTCATATTCCCAACGGTGAACTAGGAAAAGAGGAAGTGAAAAAATATTGCCAGCATTACGATCAATTGATTGAAAGCATGGGTGGCATTGACTTACAAGTACTTGGAATAGGCAACAACGGACATATTGGTTTTAACGAACCGGGTAGCAGTATTTTTTCTAAAACAAGAATTACTTCATTAGATAATAGCACAAGGGTTGCAAATAGTTTTGAATTTCAAAACATTTCTCAAGTACCCCGGATGGCTATCACAATGGGCATCAGCACAATTATGAAAGCCAAAAAAGTACTCTTGATGGCATGGGGTATGAAAGCACCGATAGTATTAAAAAGTGTTGAAGGACATGTAACCGAACAAATACCTGCAAGCATCTTACAGCAACACAATGACTG
This sequence comes from Chitinophagaceae bacterium, assembly GCA_947488765.1. Taxonomy (GTDB): domain Bacteria; phylum Bacteroidota; class Bacteroidia; order Chitinophagales; family Chitinophagaceae; genus UBA1930. The sequence goes on from CANLAE010000021.1 coordinate 27,141, forward strand.
TACTTTTATATTAGACGAAACTGCTGCAAACGAACTTACCAGAATTAAAAGTCCATGGCTTACAGGTGAATGTGAATGGACCCCGCTAATGATAAAAAGAGCTGTTGTAAATATGGCTTTAAAACTGCAAAAACCCGTACTAAGCTTAACTACACATGATTATAATGAAAGTGGCTTAAGCGATTTGCTGGTAGAAAAAGGAGATGCATACGAAATCAACCTGCAGGTGTATTATATGTTGCGTGATACAATCACAGGCTGGCCCGGTGGCAAGCCAAATGCAATCATTCCTGCACATCCTGAAAGAAGCAGTCCACATCCTAAAAGGTGTTTAATATTTTCACCACATCCCGATGATGACATCATCAGTATGGGAGGCACATTCATGCGTTTGCAAGATCAGGGACATGAAGTACATGTTGCTTATCAGACAAGTGGGAACATTGCTGTTACAGATGAATTTGTAACGCGTTTTTTAGATTTCGCAGTGGGCTTTGAAGAAATGTTTGGAATAGATAACAATACGAGTAAAGAAATATTAAATGAATCGAAAAAATTTCTTGCAACCAAAAAATTAAACGAAAGAGATACCTCAGAAATCAGGTCTATCAAGGGTTTGATCAGAAGATGTGAGGCTAAAGCCACTTGCAGATATGTAGGCCTGAAAGATGAAAGTATGCATTTTCAAAATCTTCCATTTTATGAAACAGGAACAGTTGAAAAGAAACCTTTGAGTGAAGAAGATATACAAATTACCATACAATTATTAAATGAAATAAAACCACACCAAATATTTTGTGCCGGTGATTTGGCCGACCCTCACGGCACACATAAGGTATGCCTTGACATTGTATTTGAAAGTATTAAAAGAATAAAAGCTGCCGGTAAAGGCTGGATAAATGATTGCTATGTTTGGATGTATAAAGGTGCCTGGCAAGAATGGGATATTGCCGAGATTGATATGGCAATACCAATGAGTCCGGATCAGGTAATGAAAAAGAGATACGGAATCTTTATTCATCAGTCACAGAAAGATATGGTGCCTTTTCAGGGAAGTGATGCTAGAGAATTTTGGCAAAGAGCTGAAGAAAGAAATTCAAATACAGCCAATCAATTTGCTAACTTAGGACTTACAAAATATGCCGCAATGGAGGCTTTTGTGAGATGGCACTTTTAATTCATCATCACAAATATTTGAACAAAAAATTCAGATTATACCAATTCAAAAACCACCTAATATCTTAAGATATTATTTTTTTTGAGCATGTTGAAATATGTAATGCCTCTGTATTTTTCTGCAGAGGTATTATTTTATAATTATGGCAACTAAAAAATAAATATTATTGCAAAATGGAAGAAGGCTTTGTATTAAGATGGAGATTGGCTTGGAAGGAGCAAAAATTTAAACAACTTACTTTAACTGGAATTGTATTTTTCATCATCACATTAATAGCACTTCCATTTTTTTTTAATTATATACAGCAAAGAGAAGGAAGTCAGATAAACGATTTTTTATTAAATCAAATAACCCCAAGAAATGTATCTAACTGGGTGTTCAGTATAATATGGTCAATGGCAATTTTAACATTAATCAGATGTATTCAACAACCTAACATTTTTTTAATATTCTTATGGGGATTTATTTTATTGAGTTTATCCAGAATGATATCCATTATTGCAGTTCCGCTGAACCCTCCAAATAATTTATTGGAATTAATAGACCCGATCAGCAATACATTTTATGGAAGCAAGTTTGTGACAAAAGATTTGTTTTATTCTGGCCACACTGCTACCCAATTTTTAATGTTTTTGTGTTTAAAAAACAAATTGGATAAACTTGCCACTTTGATATCCACTTTTTTAATTGGGGCTCTGGTATTAGTGCAACACATACATTACACAATAGATGTTCTAGCCGCACCATTACTGACCTATCTTGTTTTTATTCTTGTAAAAAAAATAACTACACCTGCATTAGAAAGCCTCTCCTATTTGAAAGTATAAACCATGGTTGTTCCCTTTTCCTAAACCATAATCAATTCTTAGATTCAATTTTTCTTTTTTGTTTAAAGCAAAACGAATGCCTCCACCATAACTATATTTTATTTCACTATTAGTAATTTCAGCAAAATTATTTCCTACGTTACCAATACTGCCAAAGGCAACAGCACCAATTCTTTTATAAATTGGAAGTCTATATTCTGATTGAACAACAAATAGATTCTTATCACGGTATCTTCCACTGTAATATCCACGCATACTATTTGAACCTCCTAATGAACCCAAGTTTCTTAAAGGAATTTCATCGCCAAAACCATTTAAACTATACGCCTGCAATGCCAACACACTTTTATTGGCAATAGGAATATATTGTCTGTAATCTGCGACCAAAGAGAAAAAATTAAAACTAGAACCCCATGAATTATTATTACCAGTTAAAAATAGTTGAGCGAATCTTCCCCTACTTGGTGTGAATGCATGATTACGAGTATCATTTGTAAAACTAATTCCTAACCCTAGTGTATGGTATCCATTTCTTCCGGTAATATTTTGCTGATCAAATAAACCACCAGCTATGTAATTTACTGCTAGCACATTCTGATGTTCAATAATACCACCAACAAAAAAATGATTCCCCAAATTTTTCATGAGATGTGCAAACAGAAAATATTGCTGAAAAGTGTATGGCTCCTCAGCGGTTGCTTTGGTATTATTTCCAAGGCCCCAAAACTTATCGGGAAAGGAACTGTAAGAAATTTGCTCATTTAAAATGAACTGCTCATTTTTAAAATATTGATTTCCATTAATAACAGCCACAAACTGGTCCTTTAATGAATACAAACCTATCACTTCTATATTTGATGTGCGGGCAATACTATCTTTCAATGACATCTTAAAAGTAACTACAGTAGCCAATCCTAAGGACCAATCAGTTTCAATAGATTTAGTGATAAGTGGTAATATTAAGGTTGATTTATTCTTTACAGAATCTGTTTGGGAAAAAACAAAACAAGAAAAAAGTAGCGAAATAGTTATTGATAAAATATTTTTGCATAAAATCATGCCGCAATTTAATAATAGCCGTTAATAAATTGTTGACTATTTTTTTACCAAAACAATCGATTTAGAGTATTTTTATAACATTAACTTTACAATTTTGTAATAATTACTTAACATTACAAATAATCTGATCACACAATTTGTATCGAATGAATAAATGGAACTGTAGCTATGAACTATTGGATGTGCTAACGCCTGAGCAAATAGACTTCTTTGATGAACATGGAGTAATCATATTTCGTAATTTTTTAAGTCCGGAAAAACTAGAACTTTATAAAGAAGAAGTCAAAAGACTTGAAACAGAATGGTTGGCAGAAAGCAGAGAAAAGGTAAATGGAATACCATTAAAATTTGGTAAAACAGAAACTGGCGAGCTTACTATTCAACGATTTTGTTTTGCCTCTTTACATAGCAATGTACTGCATGAATTACTTGATGATAACAGGCTAAAGGCTTTGATTGAGTTTCTTCAACCGTATGACGGAAGAATTGGGGAAAACGAAAAAGACGGTTTAGTCATCAATAATTATGTGAACTCCCCTAACAGCACTTTTACGCAAATGGGATGGCATACCGATAGCCCAAGAGATTTATTTTTGGGTCAAAAAATTATGCCAATGCTGAATGTGGGTATTCATCTGGATACTTGTTTATTTGAAAATGGAGGATTGAGGGTGTTGCCCGGTACACACAAACAAAATGTGTTGAAATTATTGTTTGGGAAAAAATATTTTATTGACAATTCAGACGACAGTAAAGAAGTTGGTTTCGACATTCATGCAGGTGATCTTACGGTTCATGATGGAAGAACATGGCACAGAGTAAAACAATCACCATTGGTTGGAGAATCAAGCAGAAGAAGGGTTATGTACATACCTATAATTACAGGTAAATATCAGCCTAAACACGAAAAAAGCAAAACTCCTTTCTACCATAAATTTACCGGAAAAGTACACCATTAATTTTTACAAGGATTTACTTTAACACTAATAAAAGATGCCTGTAATAACACTTTCAGGCATCTTGCAACTTTACCACCACCATGAATTATGCATTAATTACAGGAGCAAGTAAAGGAATTGGCAAAGCGATTGCCTTTGAATTGGCAAGAAGAAATTATGCTGTAATTCTCGTAGCAAGAAATGAAGATTTATTACAAGAACTAGCAACTACTCTACGCAATCAATTCTCGGTTCAGGCAGAATATTTTGCAATTGACTTAACGCAAAAAGGTGCACCGGAAAAAATAGTACAATTTTGTGTTGAGAAAAATTTGAACATTAATATTTTGGTAAACAATGCTGGATACGGTCTAAGTGGCGCTATTGATAAATATGATTTATCGCAGCATACAGATATGATGCAATTAAATATGAATGTGCCAGTTACATTAAGCTATTTATTGTTACCTCAACTTAAACTACAACAAGCAGCTTATATTTTAAATGTAGCAAGCGGAGCATCTTATCAGGCAGTACCGGGATTAAACATTTATGCAGCAAGCAAAGCATTTGTATTAAGTTTTAGCCGAGGATTAAATTATGA
>CANLAE010000022.1 GCA_947488765.1 Chitinophagaceae bacterium
TGCATTATTTGCACGTGTAGGTGGTGGAATTTATACAAAAGCAGCAGATGTTGGTGCTGATTTAGTGGGCAAAGTAGAAGCAGGCATTCCGGAAGATGATCCTCGTAATCCGGCAACTATTGCAGATAACGTAGGTGATAATGTTGGAGACGTTGCAGGTATGGGTGCTGATTTATTTGGTTCTTATGTTGCAACCGTATTGGCAACTATGGTTTTAGGACAAGAAGTAACTGCAGTAGGTGGTGGAAAATTAGTAGATGCTTTTGGTGGCTTATCTCCAATTTTATTACCAATGATGATTGCGGGTGTAGGTATTTTATTATCTATCATCGGAACTTTATTTGTAAGAATCAGTGAAACTGCAGGATTGAATACAGCTACTGTTCAAAAAGCATTGAACATGGGAAACTATGGTTCTATGATTTTGACAGCAATCGCTTGTTATTTCCTTGTAATCTATATTTTACCAGAAACAATGTCTTTGCGTGATATTGAATTTTCAAGAAATGGTGTAATTGGGGCAATAGCAGTTGGTTTAGTTGTTGGTACTTTAATGAGTATCATTACTGAATATTATACAGCTATGGGCAAACGTCCTGTTTTGAGTATTATCAAACAATCTAGCACCGGACACGCAACAAATATTATTGGTGGTTTAGCAATTGGTATGGAATCTACATTTATGCCAATTATTGTTTTAGCTGCAGGTATTTTTGGTTCTGCATATTGCGCAGGTTTATATGGTGTAGCAATTGCTGCTGCAGGTATGATGGCCACAACAGCGATGCAATTGGCTATAGATGCTTTTGGACCTATTGCTGATAATGCCGGCGGTATTGCAGAAATGAGTGAGTTACCGGCTGAAGTACGTGAAAAAACAGATATTCTAGATGCCGTTGGAAACACAACTGCTGCAAGTGGAAAAGGTTTTGCAATAGCATCTGCTGCATTGACATCATTGGCATTATTTGCCGCTTTTGTTGGTGTTGCAATGCCGAATAACCAGCATATTGATATTTATAAAGCCGATGTATTAGCTGCCTTATTTGTGGGTGGCATGATTCCTTTTATATTTTCTTCATTGGCAATTCGTGCAGTTGGTGAAGCTGCAATGGCAATGGTAGAAGAAGTTCGCCGTCAGTTCCGAACTATCCCTGGAATTATGGAAGGAACAGGCAGACCAGAATATGAAAAATGTGTTGCTATCAGTACAGAAGCTTCATTGAAAAAAATGATGCTACCCGGAGCCATCACAATCATCTCTCCTATCTTGATAGGTTTTACATTAGGACCAGAAGCCTTAGGCGGATTTTTAGCAGGAGCTACAGTGAGTGGTGTATTAATGGGTATCTTCCAAAACAATGCAGGTGGTGCATGGGATAACGCCAAAAAATCTTTTGAAAAAGGTGTTGAGATAAATGGTGAAATGTTTTACAAAAAATCAGAACCTCATAAAGCGTCTGTAACAGGTGATACTGTGGGTGATCCATTTAAAGATACTTCTGGGCCAAGCATGAATATCTTAATTAAATTGATGAGTATTGTCAGTTTAGTAATTGCTCCTACACTTGCTCAAATCAGTGGAAAGGAAATTAAGAAAGTTACAAATGAACAAAGAATTGAAATTAAAATACAAGCAGATAGTAAGGACACTACTAATGCATCACTTATTGCTGATGAGAAAAATGTAGGTGGAGAGTTTATTCAGGCTTTAACTGCAGATGGACTTATTAAACCTAAAACAAAAGTTGAATGGAAAAACAACAGCCTATTTATTAATGATGCAGAACAACCAAAATCTGTTTCTGAAAAATATGGTAAGCTTTTGGTGAAAGATGGAAAGACAATTACCAATTTTAAATACGAGAACAAATAATTTTATGATCACATTCATAAAAGCCTTTTACAAAATTGTAAGAGGCTTTTTTTTGACCATTATTAAAATTATATCTTAAAGTTATGAGTCCTTTTTAGTCTAACTAATAAGCAATACTATATTTTTGTGAACATACTTTCAATTTTCAATGAAAAAACTAATTTCTTACCTTTTTATATTTATCATATTTGGAGCAGCAATTTTTGCTTGGATATTATTTTCTGGCGTAACCAATTTCTCTGAAAGAAATAAACAATTTGTTATTGAAGAAAGCAAAACAAGCAAACAGGAAGTAATATATACGCTGCAACAAAATAACATTATCAAACATTCAATCGCTATTGGTTATATCGGTGATGTATTGGGAATTTGGAGTAAAATAAAACCCGGCAAATACGAAGCTAAACAAGGTGATAATTTATTATCTATTGTAAGAATGCTAAAAAATGGAAGTCAAATCTCTATTAAACTGGTAATCAATAAACTCAGAACCAAACAAGATTTTTCCAAATTAGTGAGTAAGAATTTTGCTGTTGATTCTATTTCAGTGATGAACTATTTAACAAATCCAGACTCTTTGAAACAATTTAAGGTAGATACGAATTCAGTTTTTACTATGATCTTTCCTGATACCTACTCATTTTACTGGAACACATCGCTAAGTAAAATGCTAACTAAATTAAATGAAGCAAAAGAAAAATTCTGGAATAAAAATGATAGAATCAACAAAGCAAAAGCATTAGGATTTTCACCAGAAGAAATTTATACACTTGCATCCATTATTGAAGAAGAAACCAATCATGACAGCGACAGAAATAAAATAGCAAGTGTATACATCAATAGAATAAAAATTGGTATGCCTTTGCAAGCTTGTCCTACCATAAAGTTTGCAATGAAAAATTTTATATTGACACGTATCTACGAAAAATATTTGTTCTATCCATCACCCTACAATACTTATCGTAACAAGGGTTTACCACCAGGACCCATTTGTACACCATCACCAAAATGTATTGATCTGGTTTTAGATGCCCCGAAAACAGATTATTTATTTTTTGTTGCACATGCAAATTTTGATGGTTACCATCACTTCAGCAGTAATTTTGCAGAGCATAATAAATATGCAAAAGAATACCAAAAAGCATTGGATATTTACATGGCAAATAAAGCTAATAAATAAGAATAATCTGTGACTAAAATTGAGAAAATCTTGTATACCTTACCTCCAGTTGCATTTGCAATTAGGAAGAGTAAAATCATTATTCTGCCCGGCTTTCATGGCTTGCCGTTATATGATGTAATTCGTTTTTTTTTAATTCAGGTAAACAGAGTTGGCTTAACAGAAAGAGCTGCTGCAATTTCATTTAATTTAATTTCTGCAATACCAGCCGCATGTATTTTTATTTTTACTTTAGTGCCTTATTTATCCATCAGCAAACAATTTAATGCCGAACTACTGAAGCTTACAAACGATATTGCACCAAATCAAAATACTTATGCATTTGTAAAAAATTTTTTAGACGATTTTTTTAATAAGCCTCGCAACGGATTGTTATCCTTTGGTTTCTTGTTGGTATTATTTTATGCATCAAATGCTATGATTGGTATTATCAGAACATTTGATAAAAGTGTTGTTGCACAAAGAAGATTTTTTCTGCACCAACGCTGGAGGGCAATAAAACTTACTGCTATTTTAATTTTATTAATTATTGCAACAATATTGGTTTTAATTGGTCAAGAACAATTGGCTATGTTACTTAAGAAATTATTTCACCTTAAAAGAAAAGCAATAATTCCTTGGTGGAATGTAATAAGATGGTTGATAATATTGGGATTACTTTTTTTTGGTATCGCTTTTATTTACAGGTATGCTCCTTCTTTAAAAAAGAAATGGAACTTAATTTCACCCGGTTCATTATTAGCAACTTTTCTTACATTACTCACAAGTATTGTTTTCTCTTATTGGTTAAATAATTTTGGAAGTTATAATAAAGTCTATGGCTCAATCGGATCAGTTTTAGTCATCATGATATTGATTTATTTCAATTCCTTAATTTTATTAATTGGATTTGAATTAAATGTAAGCATTATGAAACTTCATTCAAAAAAGGAATCAACAAAAGAATAACCTTCAATCTTAAAAAACATGAAAAAAATTAGCGTATTGATTGTATTGAGTTTTTTAGTATTAAATATTCAAGCACAAAAATTAGTTTCAGTTCCTATTGGTTCAAAAGCACCATTATTAGAAAGTAAAATGCTTTCTGTTTCAAGAGATAGTATTTCTGTAAAAGACGCTATGAAAAAAAATGGTGTTTTAATAATATTCAGTTGTAATACTTGTCCTTATGTTATCAAAAATCAACAACGTAATAATGCAATTGCAGAACATGCTTTAAAAAATGATCTTGGTGTAATAATCATTAACTCAAATGAAGCATTAAGACAAAGTGAGGACTCCTACAAATCAATGCAGATCTATGCAAAACAACAAAAATATAATTGGCATTACACGGTAGATGACAATTCAGTAATTGCCGATGCTTATGGTGCAACAAGAACTCCTGAAGTATTTTTATTGAATGCTACTGGTAATATCATGTACAAAGGTGCCATAGACGACAACCCATCTGATGCTGAAAATGTAACCCGCCAGCATTTAAAAATTGCTATTGATGAAATGGTAAACAACAAAAAAATTGCAGTTAAAGAAAGTAAATCAGTTGGGTGCAGTATCAAACGATTAAAATAAATCAATCATTTTTTAGGGTTGTGTGGAATTTTATGAAAGAGGCATCTCATAAGTTATAAAATCCAATTTATGAGAATCAATCCAAAACTAGCCACTGCAATTGCAGTAATCATGATTATTTTTATTGGGATTGCAATTATTGAAGCAATTATTTACAAAAGTTTTACTGGTTTAATAATGGGTACTTTAAGCTTATTTGCTTTGATGTATTGTATATAACTTCTCAAGAAATTGAGAGAATTAGAATAAATTTCAACTAAAAATTATTTGCTTTTTTTCTTAACCGGCAGCTCTTTTTTACGAATAAATGTATCATTAAAGAAACATTTAATTCCTCGGTGATTGCCACAGCTTCCCTGTTCTTTTACTACAAGCTCACTGCCCGAAAAAGTAAAATCAATTACACAAACATCTCCATTTTCGCTGTAAACCGCTTTCGTGGGGGTTTTCATTTGCAATTCACCTTTTAATTCCCCAACACAATTCCCATTGTTTTTTTCAAAGTGAATAAAAAATAAATAGTTGGAAGTATTTTTCCCATCACGCAATGAAATGAAATTTTTATTATCCTTTACATAATTACCACTCAACTTATTTTTTTTGGGTAATGTATCAATTGGATTTAGAACAGTATTATTTTTCTTTTCGTCTTCATTGGTTTCTGTTACTACAGTATAAAAACTATTTGATTCCGAATTAAATGCCCACCCTACTCTGCTATATTGTAAGAGCTGTATTTCCTCATTCATTTTTTCTTTACCAATTGTAAAAGTTGGTTCTCTATTGATAGAAACAAGATGCACATAATCATCAGCATTGTTCGTATTTAAAAAGTGTTTATAAGACAGAAATTTATTTTTTTTATCAAATACAAAACAATACAAAGCACTATTTTTTTTGAATGCAAATTTTGCAAGCAAATACGATTCATTATCCTTTACAATTTTACCAATCGAATAAATAGATACTTTTTTATCATCAACAATATTTAAAATAACTGAATCCGGAATAAACTGAATCATTGCTTTTACGCCAATACTTAGAATATCCGATATTTTATTTAAGTTGGTATCTGCAACCGTATAGGGTGTTTGTATTATAGGAAATGCAGCCAAAAAATCTTTGGTTTTAACTTTTGCTTCACCAGATAAGTCAATCTTTTTCTCCTTACATCCAAGCAATATTAAAATGCCAATAAAAGCGATTGATACATAACGCATGTCTGCTTATTTAAAAATAAAATTAGTAAAAAAAATGCACATGATTGATAATGTAGGAAATCTATAAGATAAAATGAGGTTATCAACATTTGGTAAATACAAAAATATTTTTTAGATTTGTCTAAAATTATTTTTTGTGATACCAAATTTAAGTATAGCGGAAGAAAACTACATTAAGGTCATTTATCATTTGCAAAATGATGATGACAACGTTTCTACCAATGAAGTTGCAGCAGTTATAAATACAACTGCAGCTTCGGTAACAGACATGCTTAAAAAATTGAAGGAAAAAAATATTTTAAATTATGAAAAATACAAAGGATTCCGATTGAGCTCTGAAGGCAGAAAAATTGCTTTAAACATCATTCGAAAACATCGTTTATGGGAATATTTTTTAGTAGAAAAACTACATTTCGGTTGGGATGAAGTACATACGGTTGCAGAAGAATTAGAACACGTCAGCAGCAAAAAATTGATTGACAATTTAGAGATATTTTTAGATTATCCAAAGTTTGATCCGCATGGCGATCCAATCCCAGACATTCATGGGAAAATGCCGACACAAGCACAAATTAATTTACAATCATTGCCTCAAAAAATAGTCGCAACTATTACGTCAGTTGGCAATCAATCAACAGAATTATTGGAATTACTAACGCATAAAAAAATGGGTATTGGAACAGTCATTGAGGTAAAAAAGAAATTTCCATTTGACCAATCAATTGAAGTAAAAATTAATAATAAAAGTATTGTTCATATTAGCAATGAACTAGCACAATCTTTATTTGTAAGCATTAAAAAATAATTCCAATTTCTACTTCAAAAATTTAACGATCAAACAATGATTTCTAACAATAATATTTCAGACAATTCATTAAGCGAAGTACACGAATCTGTTGATACAACCAAGCAGCGTAAGGGTTTCAGAAGAATATTGGCTTACATGGGTCCTGCATATTTGGTAAGCGTTGGATATATGGATCCGGGAAATTGGGCAACAGATTTACAAGGTGGTGCAAAATTTGGCTACCAACTTATTTGGGTATTATTATTAAGTAACTTAATGGCACTTTTACTGCAAAGTTTAAGTGCGAGATTAGGCATTGTTCGTAGAAGAGATCTGGCACAAGCAAATAGAGAAGCATATCCGCCAATTGTAAATTTTTGTTTGTATGTACTAGCTGAAATTGCAATCGCAGCATGCGACTTGGCCGAAGTATTGGGAATGGCTTTAGGCTTTCATTTGTTGACCGGATTGCCATTGGTTTGGGGTATTGCAATTACCGTTTTAGATACATTTTTATTACTTTGGTTACAACAATATGGCATCAGAAAATTAGAGGCATTTATTATTTCTTTGGTTGCATTGATTGGTATTTCTTTTGTTATCGAAATCATTTTAGCAAAGCCTCATTTAGGCAATGTTGTTGCAGGAATTATACCAACACATTTAAACAAAGAAGCGTTGTACATCGCAGTAGGAATTATTGGCGCAACCGTTATGCCACATAATTTGTATTTACACAGTGCACTGGTGCAAACAAGAAAAATTGGAAGTGATGAATCGAGTATCAGAAAAGCAATTCGATGGAATTTTATTGATAGTACGATTGCATTGAATGCCGCATTTTTTGTGAATGCAGCCATTTTGGTTTTAGCAGCTTCCTCTTTCTTTTATTCGGGACATACAGAAGTTGCAAAAATCGAAGATGCACATCGTTTGTTATCTCCTTTATTGGGCACAAAGGTTGCTCCTGTTTTATTTGCAATTGCTTTAATGGCTGCTGGACAAAGTAGTACAATTACCGGAACACTTGCAGGACAAATTGTAATGGAAGGATATTTAAAAATTAGAATCAATCCATGGTTAAGAAGATTAATTACACGATTAATTGCTATTGTTCCTGCAATATTGGTGATTACAATTTATGGAGTTGATAAACTAGATACGTTGTTAATTTTAAGCCAGGTAATTCTAAGTGTACAATTAGGATTTGCAGTCATTCCATTAATACATTTTGTAAGTGATAAAGAAACAATGGGTGTATTTGCCATCAAACCTTTTACAAAAATCATCAGTTGGCTTGTTGCTATAATATTGATTTATTTAAATGTTCAAAATTTAATTGAACAAACTAAACCCATATTTGAAAGTCCGGATTTATTTTATTGGAAAGCAATCATCATTATACTTTCTATCATTTTTGTCTGGCTTTTTTGCATGATGACTTTTATGCCATTCATTACAAAACGAATCAATAAAGCCGCAACAAAAATTCATGGTGAACCAAAAAAATTGAATAATTTACAAATCAATCCATTGAATAGAATTGCTATTGCATTAGACTTTAGTGAACAGGATGAAAAGTTAATTGCCCATGCTATTGCACAGGGAAATAGCCAAACAAACTTTATTTTATTACACGTGGTTGAAAGTGCAACAGCCAAATATTTGGGTAAAGAAGTAGATGATGAAGAAACAAGAAAAGACAAACTTCGATTAGAAATGTATGTACAACAATTAATGGATTGGGGCTATTTAGCAACATCAGCACTTGGATACAGAAGCAGAATTAAAGAAATTGTTCGTTTGGTAAATGAGGTTGAAGCAGACATGTTGGTAATGGGTGCACACAGACATACAGGTATTAAAGATTATTTATTTGGCGAAACCATTGAATCCGTGAGGCATCAACTTTCAATACCTGTTTTAATTGTGAATTTATAACATCAAGAAATTCCAATTATTTTATATTAAATTTTTATCAGCATTTTTTTTATTTTGTTAGTGTATTTACAACTATATAAACTGATTATACTTTATAAAACTATCATCTGTTAGCATCACTCTAAAACCTTACTTTTGTACCTAAATTTTTTGGCATGAACATTAAGAATAATATTCTGGAAACTATTGGCAATACACCATTAATCCGTTTAAATAAGATTACAAAAGATTTTCCTTGTGAAGTATTGGCTAAAGTTGATTACTTTAATCCGGGTAATTCTATCAAAGATCGAATGGCATTGAAAATGGTGGAAGATGCTGAAAAATCAGGAAAGCTAAAACCAGGCGGAACAATTATAGAAGGAACAAGTGGCAATACAGGCATGGGATTGGCTTTGGCAGCTTGCGTGAAAGGATACAAATGCATATTTGTTACAACCGATAAACAAAGTAAAGAGAAAGCAGATATTTTAAAAGCGGTTGGTGCAGAAGTAATTGTGTGCCCTACTAATGTTGCACCCGAAGATCCAAGAAGTTATTATAGTGTAGCAAAAAGATTGGCGACTGAAGTTCCAAATAGTTGCCACATGAATCAATACGATAATTTGTCAAACAGACAAGCTCATTACGAATCTACCGGACCTGAACTTTGGGAACAAACAGACGGGAAAATTACACACTTTGTTTGTACTGCAGGCACAGGAGGAACGATTACCGGAACTGCAAAGTACCTGAAAGAAAAAAATCCGAACATCAAAGTATGGGCAATTGATGTATATGGCTCATTGCTTACCAACTATTACAAAACGGGAGAAATTGATATGAATTTTGTTCATCCTTATATCAGTGAAGGTTTTGGAGAAGACTTTGTTCCGCAGAATTATGATATGGGTGTGATTGATGCATTTGAACAAGTTACTGATAAAGATGGTGCTGTAATGGCAAGGCGCATTGCAAAAGAAGAAGGAATGTTTTGCGGATACAGTGCTGGTAGTTGTTTGCAAGGTTTAATACAACTAAAAGATACTCTGAAAAAAGATGATATGGTGGTTTGTGTTTTTCATGACCATGGAAGCAGATATGTAGGGAAGATTTATAACGATCAATGGATGATGGAACGTGGATTTTTAGACATAAAAACATTTAAAGACATCGTAAGTGGCAGAATTGGAAAAAAATTAATTACAGTGGCCCCTTCACAAACTGTTGCCGAAGCTGTTGAATTAATGAAGAAATATGATATTGAACATATCCCCGTTTTACATGAAAATCAAAATATTGGGGCAATTAGTGAAGCAGGTTTATTCTTAAAATTATTCAGTAATCCTGATATCAAACATCAAACAATTGAAAACGTAATGGAAGCACCTTACACTGTGGTTGAAATGTCAACGAATGTTGAAAAATTAGGTTCACTCATTTCAAAAGCTAATGGAGCCGTATTGGCAAAAGATGATCAAGGAGATTACCACATTGTTACAAAATATGATGTTATTCAAAGTTTGGCAAAATAACAATTGAAATATCAATTATGGTTTTTCAAGACCAACTTAACCGAGAAATTGAACTAACTGATTTCCCCAAAAGAATCATTTCTCTAGTGCCTTCCCAAACAGAATTATTATATGATTTAGGGTTGGAAGATGAAGTTATTGGTATCACTAAATTTTGTATTCATCCTACAAAATGGTTTAAATTTAAAAAAAGAATTGGCGGCACTAAAAAAATTGATATTGAGTTAGTTAGAGAATTAAAACCTAACTTAATAATTGCCAATAAAGAAGAAAATACCAAAGAACAAATTGAACAATTATTTGCCATTGCTCCCGTTTGGATAAGCGATGTGAGTTGTTTATCAGGTGCTTTTGATATGATTGAAAAAATTGGTGCAATTACCAACAAGGTTGAATCAGCCACAAATTTGAATACTGAAATTCAGCAATCTTTTCAGCATCTTTCAAAACTAGAGATGCCAAAAAATGTGTGTTATTTAATTTGGCAAAATCCGTACATGACAATTGGTGGCGATACTTTTATTAATGATATTTTACAAAGATGTGGTTTGAAAAATGTTTTTTCAGATACCAACCGTTATCCCATAATTACAATACAAGAAATGAAGGACGCAAATCCTGAAATCATTTTATTATCTTCTGAACCTTATCCATTTAAAGCAAAACATATTGATGCCTTACAATTACAATTTCCCAATACCAATATAAAATTGGTTGATGGTGAAATGTTTAGCTGGTATGGTTCAAGACTTCTCAAATCTGTCAATTATTTCAATAGTTTACTCAAAGAAATTTCATTGGAAACCTGCTAATTCTCTTCCATAAAAAAGCAGTTCCTTATATTTGCTTATCAATCATGCTAAATTAAAAATTAATCTAATGTCGACAAACATTGAACAACTTTTAGGGAGTAAAGCTGAGTATTTGCTCAATCACACCAGTAAAACAATTGATAAAAGTCAATTACATCTACCAAGTGGAGATTTCGTTGATCGTATTTTTATGCAAAGTGACCGTAATGTAAATGTATTACGCAATCTTCAGTCGATGTATGGTACAGGTCGTTTGGCAAATACTGGTTATTTATCTATTCTTCCGGTTGACCAAGGAATTGAACATAGTGCAGGGGCATCATTTGCAAAAAATCCTATTTATTTTGACCCTGAAAATATTGTAAAATTAGCAATCGAAGGTGGTTGTAATGCAGTGGCAACAACGTTTGGAGGTTTGGGTTTTTTGAGTAGAAAATATGCACATAAAATTCCTTTGATTGTAAAAATTAACCACAACGAATTTTTAACATATCCTAATAAGTTTGACCAAATCATGTTTGCTTCGTTGAAAGCTTGTCATAATTTAGGTGCAACTGCAATTGGCGCAACTATATATTTTGGTAGTGATGAAAGTACACGTCAAATACAGGAGGTTGCTAAAGCTTTTGAAATGGCACATGAATTAGGTTTGCCAACAATTTTGTGGTGTTACTTACGTAATCCAGCATTCAAAAAAGAGGGGGTTGATTACCATGTTTCAGCAGATTTATCAGGTCAGGCAAATCATTTAGGAGTTACTATTGAAGCAGATATCATCAAACAAAAATTACCTGAAAACAATGGTGGTTACAAAGCATTAAACACAAAAGAAAGTGCTTATGGTAAAAATGATGAACGTATTTATTCACAATTAACTTCCGAACACCCAATTGACCTTTGCAGATATCAGGTTGCTAATTGCTACATGGGCCGTGCAGGGTTAATCAATTCGGGTGGTGCATCTTCAGGCGAAAGCGATATGGCAGAAGCTGTAACAACAGCAGTCATTAACAAACGTGCAGGTGGTATGGGCTTAATCAGCGGACGTAAAGCATTCCAACGACCAATGAACGAAGGAGTTGGCATTTTAAATGCAATTCAGGACGTTTATTTAGATAATAAAATTACCATTGCTTAATTCTAAAAGTCTTTTTTAAAATTAGACAGATTAGACTAATTTGACAATGAAGAAATAAATTACAAAAAGTAAGTTGCAAACATTTAAATGTAACTTACTTTTTAAGTAATTTGAACTTCCGATGAGAACAAAAAAGTACTATGAAAAAAGAAAACATAGAAGACATTGAAACTAGTTTATCTGGTGAAGAAACTATAATTACCAATGCTGATGGCGAGGTAAAACCGAAATGGTATCAACGTCGCAGGAGTGGTATTACAACCCAAACATCCGACAAGAAAGAAACTCCTGAAGGATTGTGGAATAAATGTCCTGAATGTAATTTCATTCAAACTACATCTGAACTTGAAGAGAATAAATATGTTTGTCCAAAATGTAATTACCATCACCGTATAGGAAGCGATGAATATTTCCATTACATATTTGATGAAGGAACTACAGATTATTTATTTGACAATGTAGTAAGCAAAGATTTTCTTGGATTCACAGATTTAAAACCTTACCAAAAAAGACTGGATGACATTCATGCAAAAACAGATTTGAAAGATAGTATGAGGGTTGCAGTTGGTAAAGTAAATGGCGAAGGATTGGTAATTGCATGTATGGATTTTGAATTTATTGGAGGGAGTTTAGGTAGTGTAATGGGAGAAAAATTCAGCAGAGCAGTAGGATATTGCATTGAGCACCATCTACCCTATTTAGTAATCAGTAAAAGTGGCGGCGCAAGAATGATGGAAAGCGCATTTAGTTTATTGCAACTGGCAAAAACAAGTGGCAAACTTTCTCAGTTAAGCGATGCCAAACTTCCTTATATATCATTACTTACCGATCCAACATTCGGAGGAATTTCAGCAAGCTTTGGCATGTTGGGAGATTTGAATATTGCCGAACCCGGCGCCCTAATTGGCTTTGCGGGTCCGCGTGTAATTAAAGAAACGATAAAAAGAGATTTACCCGAAGGTTTTCAACGCAGTGAATTTTTACTAGAACATGGTTTCTTAGATTTTATAGTTGAAAGAAAAGATTTGAAACATAAATTGCACCAAATAATTACTTTGTTTAAAAATTAATTTCTTCTCATACTTTATCGGTATTTTTTATCGTACCCTCCTTTATTTAGTTATGGCGAAAGAAATGAACAATCGGCAAGCTTATTATAATTACTTCATAGAGGATAAATATGTTGCTGGCGTTGTATTGTTGGGTACGGAAGTAAAAAGTATCAGAGAAGGCAAAGTAAGTTTCAATGATGCCTTTTGTCTGTTTGATGATAATGAATTATGGGTAAGAGGGTTGTACATTGCCGAATACTCACATGGCACTGTAAACAACCATATCGCTGTACACGACAGAAAGTTATTATTACAAAAAAGAGAATTGAAAAAGCTTCAGAGCAAATTAAAAGATAAAGGTCTGACAGTCGTTCCCCTCAAAGTTTTTTTGAATGAAAAAAACTTTGTAAAAATTGAAATTGGGCTTGCAAAAGGAAAGAAAAATTACGACAAACGAGAAACCATTAAAGCTAGAGATATAAGTAAAGAAATTAAAAGCTATCTAGTTTAATTTTTAATTTAACTCACACAATTAAAATAGTTCAGTTAAATTCGCATTATAATAAATAATTAAAACACCACCAATAATTTATGTTTTCAAAATTGAAATCCGATATACCTGCTAGCATTGTAGTTTTTTTAGTTGCACTACCATTGTGTTTAGGAGTAGCCTTAGCTAGTGGGGCTCCATTACTTTCAGGTATAATCTCCGGAATAATTGGCGGAATTGTAGTTGGTTTTTTAAGCCAATCCCATACAAGTGTAAGCGGGCCGGCCGCAGGTCTTTCTGCCGTAGTTTTAGCAGGTATTACACAACTGGTAAATTTTGATGTTTTTCTCTTAGCTGTTGTTATTGCAGGTACAATTCAATTAATTGCAGGTCTTTCAAAAGGGGGCTTTATTGCAAATTATATCCCATCTAATGTAATAAAAGGTTTATTGGCTGCAATTGGTATTATTCTTATTTTGAAGCAAATACCACATGCAGTTGGCTTTGACAGAGATACAGAAGATGACTTTACTTTTTTACAAAAAGATGGAGAAAATACTTTTACTGAGTTGTTTAGTATTTTTAAATACTTCTCTTGGGGGGCATTAATTATTTCATCCGTTTCTATTTTAATAATGATTTATTGGGATAAATCACCTTTGAAAAAGGTAAAATTTTTTCCTGCTTCATTATTTGTGGTGCTATTTGGTATTTTCTTGAATTTTTTATTTGGTAAATATTTTCCAACATTGGCAGTGGCAGAAAAGCATCTTGTGAATATCCCCAAATTTGATGGCATCTCTTCAATTATCACATTGCCCTCTTTTTCTAGTATAGGAAATTACCATGTTTGGGTTGTTGGATTAACTTTAGCTATTGTTGCATCATTAGAAACATTACTTAATCTTGAAGCTGTTGAAAATATTGATCCTCATAAACGACAAGCGTCACCAAACAGAGAATTAATTGCACAGGGAGTTGGAAATATATTTTCAGGACTTGTTGGCGGTATTCCAATTACATCAGTTATTGTAAGAAGTTCAGTAAACATTAATTCAGGTGCTGAAACAAAATTATCAACAATACTACATGGACTTTTTTTACTCATCAGCATCATACTATTAAGTTCTATTTTAAACTTAATTCCGCTGGCTTCATTAGCAGCAATTTTATTAATAACTGGATATAAACTTACCAAAATTTCATTGTTTAAAGATTTGTACAAAAAAGGTTTAAATCAATTTATTCCTTTCGTATCTACTATTGTAGCGATCGTTTTTACAGACTTATTAATTGGGGTTTTAATTGGTTTGGCAATCAGTATTTTTTATATTCTTAAAAGTAATTTCAAAAATCCATTTATCATTCAAAAAGAAACTTTGCATCTTGATGAAATAGTTCGTTTAGAATTACCTAATCAGGTTTCATTTTTAAACAAAGCTTCGATAAAAGATACATTATGGAGTATTCCAAAAGATTCAAAAGTGGTAATAGATGCTACCAATTCTGATTTTATTGACAATGATATTTTAGAATTAATAACTGATTTTAAAGAAATAATTTCTAAAGAAAAAAATATCAAGTTGAATATTATTGGATTGAAAGAAAATTATAAGTTAATAAACTATGTTCAATTTGTAAACGTGCTAGATAAAGCCACACAAGAAAAATTAGCACCAAATGATATTTTAGAAATCTTAAAACAAGGCAATAATAGATTTGTAACCGGAAATTCTACTGAGAAATATCTGAAGCATCAAGTAAATGCAACTTCATTTGGACAAAACCCTTTTGCAATTGTACTGAGTTGTATTGACTCAAGAACAACTACCGAACACATTTTTGATCTTGGTTTAGGCGACATTTTTAGTGTAAGAATTGCTGGCAATATTTTGAATGAAGACATTCTAGGTAGCATGGAATTTGGTGTGCATGTAGTTGGTGTAAAACTTGTAGTTGTTTTAGGTCATACAAAATGTGGTGCTATTATTGGAGCTTGCAATCATGTTAAGCTAGATAATTTAACCACCTTACTTAACAAAGTTGAACCTGCTATTGAAAGTGAACAAACAATAACAACAAATAGAGATGGAAGCAATACAGAATTTGTAAAAAAAGTTACAGCGTTGAATGTTCACTTAACAATTGAAAGAATTAGAAAAGAAAGTAAAATTATTGCTGAACAGGAAAAATTAGGTAATATAAAAATTATTGGTGGCATGTATGATGTTGAAACAGGAATTGTAAGTTTCTACGAATAAACACATACCACTACAATTGAATTGATGAAGAAATTTGGAAAATAAATACAAATTATTTTCCAAATTTCTTTTTTAATGCAGCCAATGCATCATTTACATTTAAATTGTTATAATCATCTGTTTTTTTCTTGAAATTTTCTTGTAGTTTATTAGGTGTATAAGAAGACTTTTTTTGAGGAGCTTCCTGTGTTTGTTTGATAGATAAAGCAATGCGTTTGCGGGCAATATCAACTTCTAATACTTTAACCATTACTTTATCATTCAACTTTAAAACTTCATTGGGATCAGTGATATACTGATGAGCAATTTCACTCACATGCACCAACCCATCTTGCTTCACACCAATATCAACAAAAGCACCAAAACGTGTTATGTTGGTAACCACACCCGGAACAACCATTCCAATATGTACATCTTCAATTTTATAAATTGCTGCATATTCAAATTGCTCCAACTCACTTCGTGGATCAAGTCCGGGCTTGTTCAATTCTTTAACAATATCCTGTATCGTTAACAAACCTATTTCTTCTTTAACATATTTCTTCGCATCTACTGTTTTAAGTAGTGTTTCATTACCTATCAATGATTTTACATCAACTTTTAAATCAGCAGCAATTTGCTCAATTAATTGATATGCTTCAGGATGCACAGCACTTTCATCTAATGGATTATTGCCTCCTTTAACCCTTAAAAATCCAGCACATTGTTCGTAAGCTTTGCCGCCCAAACGAGGTACTTTTAACAATTGGCTTCTATCATTAAACTTTCCAATTTGATTTCTGTGCTTGACAATATTTTCAGCCAATGTACTTCCTATACCACTTACATAACTCAATAAATGTTTACTAGCAGTATTTAAATTTACACCAACTGTATTTACACAACTGATAACGGTTGCATCCAGTTTTTCTTTTAATCGAAATTGATTAACATCATGCTGATATTGCCCTACCCCAATACTTTTAGGATCAATTTTTACCAACTCAGCCAACGGATCCATCAATCGTCTGCCAATGCTTACAGCCCCCCGAACAGTAACATCATAATTACCAAATTCTTCTCTTGCAATTTCACTTGCAGAATAAATTGAAGCTCCATCTTCATTCACTAAAAACACAGGCAAATTAAGCTGCAAGCCTTTCACCAATTGTTCTGTTTCTCTTCCGGCTGTACCATCTCCAATTGCAAAAACTTCAATGGCATATTTCGCAACCAAATCTTTTAATTTATAACCCGCCTCATAAGTTTTATTTCCTTCATGAATATAGATTAAATCATTGTGCAACAAATCTCCTTTTTCATCCAGACAAACAACTTTACAACCAGTTCGGTAACCCGGATCAATTGCTAAAACTCTTTTACTGCCCAAAGTAGCACTCAATAATAATTGACGTAAATTCTCTGCAAAAACATTGATTGCTTCTTCATCACCTTTTGCTTTTAAAGCCGTGCGAAATTCAGATTCAAGACTTGGTTGCAACAACCTTCTATAAGCATCTTTAAGTGCTTTTTTTACTTGCTCTACACTACTGTTTAAACTTGCAGTAATATATTTTTCTTCAATAAAATACAATGCCTCTTCTTCAACAGGTGAAATACTGATTCTTAAAAATCCTTCTAAAAATCCACGCAATACCGCCAAAATTCTATGAGATGGAATTTTATAAATAGGTTCGCTGAAATCAAAGTAGTCTTTATATTTTGCAGCTTCTTCTTTTTTATCTTCCAGTACTTTACTTTGAATAGTTGCTGTATCCTCAAACAGCTTTCTCAACTTTGCTCTCACATCAGCATCTTCATTAACCATCTCTGCAATAATATCTCTAGCACCTTGTAATGCAGCATCGGTATCTTTTATATACTCGTTGATAAACTTTTCAGCTTCCGCTTTTAAATCAATTTCATTTTGTGCCAACAACAATAATGACAATGGTTCTAGCCCATTTTCCTTTGCAGTTTGTGCTTTGGTTTTACGTTTTGTTTTGTAAGGCAAGTAAATATCTTCCAATTCAAGAATTGATTTTGCATTATCAATTTTGATTTGCAAAGCTTCTGTCATTTTACCTTGCTCTGTAATAGTTTTTTCTATAAATATCTTACGTTCTGAAAATTCTTTAATCGCTTTTGCTTCGTCCTGTATTTGTTGAATTTGAACTTCATCCAAACCACCCGTTTTATCTTTCCTGTATCGTGCAATGAAAGGTATAGTAGCACTTTCAGCCAATAAACTTAAAACGGCTTCTACCTGTTGCAAACGAATATTCAATCTCGCTGAAACACCTGATGCAAACTCAATCATTTTATTATTTTTATTATTACTTATTAATTAAAACTTACTACCTATAACTTACAACTCAAAAGGGTTGAGAAAATAAGATGGTAACGTATATCAAATAAAAGTATTGAAATGTATATTTATCAACACCAAATAAGATGGAAAATGATTTAAAATTAGTTTTTTAATGCTAATCCTTTTTAAATTTCATCATTATAATCATGCGCAAGGAGTAGCTCAAATAATTTGGTGGTTGCAATTGCATCTCCAGTAGCCCGGTGTCTGTCTTCTAATTGAATTTGCAATGCTCTGCAAATATTTCCTAAACTATATTTTTGATGACCGGGAAAAATTTTTTTTGCAGATTTTATTGTACAAATAGTTGGCGTATTTAATTGATAACCCGCCAACCCCAAATGAAATTTAATGAAATTATAATCGAAACTCACATTATGTGCAACAAAAATTCTGTTGTGTAACAAGTTATAAATATTATCGGCAACATACTTAAA
The DNA here is from genome assembly GCA_947488765.1 of Chitinophagaceae bacterium. GTDB lineage: Bacteria > Bacteroidota > Bacteroidia > Chitinophagales > Chitinophagaceae > UBA1930. The sequence goes on from CANLAE010000022.1 coordinate 18,631, forward strand.
CTTTGGAGCACCTGATACCATTGCATTTGTGATCCCTGTAAGGTTTTGAACAAAGGGTGGAATTTCAACAACGGGATTAATTAATGTATGAAATTTACCTTCAATTTCTTTTCCATTGTGTAGTATGATTGCAATTTCAGTAATGCCATTGTCAGCGGCAAGTCCACCTGTTGTTTCAATATCTACAATTGCATACATGTATATAAATTATAAAATTAAAAATAATCAAAACAACTTGCAATTCGAATTTTGTGGAAAAGAATGGAATAGCTTCTTTATGGATTCACATTTAAAATAATGAAAGAAAAAAAGCTGTCTTTTTTAGACAGCCTCTTTTTCATATAAAGTCAATTCCATTATAATTAAACAAATTCAGGATTTCCGGCTTCTTCTTTTTTCTTTAATTCAAAAGTTAGTTTTTCATTTTCTTTATCCAAGGCTGCAATTAAAGTATCTCCTTCTTTTACAGACATATTTAAAATTTCTTCCGCTAAAGGATCTTCAAGATATTTTTGAATAGCACGATGTAATGGTCTTGCCCCATATTGAACATCATAACCTTTTTCTGCAATAAAATCTTTTGCTTCAGTAGTGAGTTCTAAAGAGAAACCAAGATTAACTAAACGTTTCATAACCCCACGCATCAAAATATCAATGATTTGAAAAATATTTTCTTTGGTAAGAGCATTGAAAATAATCACATCATCAATCCTGTTTAAAAACTCAGGAGAAAATGTTTTTTTCAACGCTTTTTCAATTACTGCTTTGTTACTCTCTTCTTGATTAGACATTCTAGATGCAGTAGTAAATCCAACACCATCACCAAAATCTTTTAATTGGCGAACTCCAATATTTGAAGTCATAATGATCATAGTATTTTTAAAATCAATTTTCCTACCTGCACCATCGGTTAATTGTCCATCATCCAAAACTTGTAATAAAATATTATAAATATCTGGATGTGCTTTTTCAATTTCATCTAACAGAATAACACTATATGGTTTTCTTCTGACTTTTTCCGTCAATTGACCACCTTCTTCATAACCAACATATCCCGGAGGAGCACCAATTAATCGGCTTACTGAAAACTTCTCCATGTATTCACTCATGTCCACACGTATCAAAGCATCTTCACTGTCAAACATATATCTAGCAAGGCTTCTAGCCAATTCCGTTTTGCCTACACCTGTAGGTCCTAAGAAAATAAAACTTCCAATTGGCTTCTTCGGATCTTTTAATCCAACTCTATTTCTTTGGATTGCCTTTACAACTTTTCCAATAGCTTCATCTTGTCCAATCACCATATCCTTCATATCATCATTCATCTTGCGAAGCTTCTCAGTTTCAGCCTGAACCATTCGTTTAACAGGAATACCTGTCATCATACTGATTACTTCGGCAATATTATCTTCTGTAATAGGATAACGTTTGTGTTTACTGTCTTCTTCCCAAACAGCTTTTGCTTTTTCAAGTTCTTCTCCTAATCTTTTTTCTTTGTCACGCAAATTGGCTGCTTCTTCAAAGCGTTGACTTTTTACAACTTTATTTTTTTCGTTTTTAATTTCATCAATTTGCTTTTCCAGCTCTATTATTTCTTCGGGAACATTGATATTTTTAAGATGCACCCTTGCACCTACTTCATCTAATACATCAATTGCTTTATCTGGCAATAATCTGTCTGTCATGTAACGGTCGCTCAATTTTACACAAGCTACAATTGCATCCTGATCATAAGTTACATTATGAAAATCTTCGTATTTACTTTTTATATTATTGAGAATTAGAATTGTTTCTTCAACACTTGGTGGTTCAACCAATACTTTTTGAAAACGTCTATCCAATGCCCCATCTTTTTCAATGTGCATTCTGTACTCATCTAAAGTACTTGCACCAATACATTGCAGCTCACCTCTTGCTAATGCAGGTTTAAAAATATTACTTGCATCCAAACTGCCACTTGCTCCACCTGCACCAACAATTGTATGAATTTCATCGATGAATAAAATCACATCACGATTTTTTTCAAGTTCATTCATGATGGCTTTCATTCTTTCTTCAAATTGACCACGGTATTTTGTACCGGCAACCAATGCAGCTAAATCAAGACTGATTACTCGTTTATCAAATAAAACCCTGCTTACTTTTCTCTGTACAATTCTCAATGCAAGCCCTTCAACAATTGCAGTTTTACCAACACCAGGCTCACCAATTAAAATTGGATTATTCTTCTTTCTACGGGATAAAATTTGAGAGACTCTTTCAATTTCAACTTCTCTGCCAACTATTGGATCTAAAGAATTTGTTTCAGCAAGCTTGGTAACGTCTCTGCCAAAATTATCTAATACAGGTGTTTTACTTTTTGTAGGAGTTCCCGGTTTTGCAGGTCCGCCTCTTTGCTGAAAACCGCCACCACGCTTTTCTTCATCGAAATCATCATCTTCGTTTTCAGGAAATTCAGACTTCGGATTGATGGGAGCAATACCTACCATGCCTAATTCTGTTCTGAAATTATCATAGTCAACATCAAATTGATTTAAAATTTGTGTTGCTATATTTTCTTTGTTTTTTAAGATACTTAATAATAAATGTTCCGTTTCAACCAAAGGACTTTTCAAAGCCTTTGCTTCTAGAACAGTTACTCTTATTACCTTTTCTGCTTGTTTTGTAAGTGGCAGGCTATTAATATTTGCAATATTTTTCCCTGTCTTGTCTTTTACGGCAAGCTCTATTTCTTTTCGGAGTTCATACAAATCAACATTCAATTGTTTAAGTACTTTGATTGCTATATTTTCTCCGTCTCTGATTAAGCCCAACAATAAATGTTCGGTGCCTATAAAGTCATTTCCGAGTCTCAAAGCTTCTTCTCTACTAAATGAAATGATCTCTTTTACTTGTGCTGAAAAATTATTATCCATAATTGATAGGATTTATACAATGATAATGAATATTTTTGAGTGAACTAAGCTACCTTTTATACACACAATGTTAATGAATATAAACTATGAAATTCAAAGTTAGTACCAAAGAGAAATTTACGACTATTACTGTAAATGAAGCCAATATTTATGCCAAACTGACTGACAACTTATCAGAAATATGTTTGCCTTATTTAACACAAAATGTTAAAAATATAATTTTACAAATTAAGGATGTTGAAACTGTGGATGAAGATGCTGCCAATGCCATTGCAAAACTTCAACAAACATTTTATGAAGCTAATGCCAGTTTCGTTATTTGTGAAATTCAACCGAATGTTGAAGACACTTTTGATGAATTGGAATTACTTGAATTTTTAAATGTTACACCTACAGAAAGTGAAGCATGGGATGTGGTGCAAATGGAAGAAATTGAAAGAGAGTTATTAGATGATAGTGATGTTGAATTTGACGTTGAATAATCATCAAAGTTTTTTAATCATTACTTTTTTTGACTACTTAAGTTGAAGTTTAATGCAATTTGGTTATACATATTTCGTTGATAAAAGCCTGTTGCATAATTGAATTGAAACTGTTTCATTTTAATACTTAGTCCAACATTTATTCCATTTAATCCATTGGCGGAATTATATGTATTCAAGTCATGTCTTCTTAGAAAATTATAACCTAGCGAAAATTGAAATTGTTTGGACAATAAAACTTCAGCAGACAATACTAAGTGGGATAAAATTTTTTCGGCTGTATAATTTTTTCTTTTATAACTGTCATCTCCTTCCTGTTGGTTGTACAATGTGTCATTGTATAAAATATTTGCAATATGCAAGTGATGCGCTGTTAAAGAAAACTGTAGTGGTGCCTTTGGTAATCTTTTGGTAATGCCTATTTGCACGTCAAAAGGAAGTTCTTCTTTATTGCTTTGTAATGAATATTTTTTTAATTGCGAGCCTAAATTTTTTACTACAATTGCAGCTTGAAAAAATTTACTACTATCTACATAATTCAAAGCAAGATCTAATGCAATTGCATTGCTTTTGTAATTTCCATACGCACTATTAACAAACTTCAATGTAGAACCATACCACCAGTTCTCTTTATGTTGTTTGCTAAGAGAAAATTGAATTACATAATCACTTGGTGTAAAGCTACCAATAATATTTCCGGAAGCATCTGTTTGAGTTATGGAACCATAGTTAAAATAATTAATTCCAAGTGCTGCTGTAGCTGATTGATTGGGTATATAGAATGCAGTAATTAAACTATAATTTTTAATCCCTGCCAAAAAATTATTGAAAGAAGCACTTAGTTGATGATGCATCTCTTTGCGTAATAAAGCCGGGTTATTGAATGTCATTCCAACATCATTGGTAATAGTAGAAATATTGTAACCACCTAATGCAGAAAGCTGAGGTGTATTGGATTGTTGTAAGAAACTAAAGACTGCATTCCCACCAAGTGATTGTGAATTTGCATTCAAGTAATTACAAATGATCAATATCAAAATTAAAACACGCATGTGTTGTAAAACTAAGTATTATCGAAGTATGGTTATACTGCCTGAGAATTGTTCTGGTATTTTCAATCCATCATTCGTATAAGTAATGATGTAGTAATAAGTTCCAACAGGCAAAGCATTTCCATTTAATTTACCATCCCAACTTTGTAAATAATTATTCGTAGAAAATATTTGTTGACCATTTCTGTTGAAAATGCTTAAATGATAATTTAGGGGAACACATTTCATCTCTGGTTTAAAAAAATCATGTATACCATCACCATTCGGAGAAAATGTATTTGGAATAACTGTTTCACAACCACAATTAATGTATACAATTTTAATACTGTCTCTAAATTTACAATTATTAAAAGCTGCTTCTACCCAATAAAAACCTGGTTTATCAACCAAAAAAGTACTATCAGTTGAATTATCATTCCATAAATATGTTGCACCAAGATAATTTACAGATAACAACTTTGTTTTGTTCAAACAAAGTGAATCATCCATACCTAAATTAATGACCGGCAATGGTTTATTATCTACTTTTAAAACACCTTGTTTTAAACAACCAATATTATTGGCAATGATGTTGTAACTGTTGATTCCATTGACTAAACGAATAGGATTTGTATTTCCGTCGTTCCAAACAACAGTTGAATTTGCAGGTAAATTTAGATTGACTAGAAAACTACTTTTTTCACAAATAATAGTATCTGCTGGGAAAATATAATTATTAATGGGATTATCTGCTAAAGTAATACTATCGGTAGCTGAACAACCAAATACAGTGAATCCATTAACATAATATTTCCCTGCGGTTACAACTCTTAACGTGTCAGTTGTTGTCCCTGTGTTCCATAAGTAACGAATAACATTAGTTGATGAAATTGGCTTCAACAAATTTCTGTTACTAGCACAAAAAAACGTATCAATTCCCAATTGAACACTAATTGATTCCGGAGGATTTACCACAATTGTATCCTTCGCAATACAGCCCAAACTATTGGTAGCTTTTACCATGTAAGTATTTGGAGTGGTAACAGATATTGTAGTTCCCGTTGCACCTGTGTTCCATAAATACTGAACAGTGTTATCAAAATTTTTAACCGATAAATCCAAAGAGATTTGTCCATTACAAAATGCAGTATCATTCCCTAACTTTGGTTTTAACGGTGAAGGAATAATTTGAATATTAATTGTTGTATCCATTGTACAACCATAAGCATCAACAACTTTATATTTATACGATGATGAGCCAGCAGAATTGGAAGTTATAGTTGCGATTGTTCCATTCACTGCAACAATATTTTGATTTGGAAGTAACCAATTTTGAGAAACAATTGGCACTGTGTAAGACTCTACATTGGGATATAATAATGGGTCCATTTCAATTCTCCAATCAAACAAAAAACCATTATCAATTGCCTGCCAATCTTTAATTTCTAATTTCCAATTTCCATTCAAAGATGTTCCTAACAGCGCATTCAAACTTTGTGCTGAAGTGTATGATCCTGCCGGCAAATAATTTTGTCCCGAAATATTTTGTCCAGCATTATCAATATAAGAGTAAGTATAATTAGCAGATTCTTGCAACATCGTGCCAAAGATTGGGTTTGTATTAAACCGATAATCATATCCTTTTCCCTTAATATTACTTAACAAAGGATCATCAGTTCCTTGTGTTGCCAAATCACCATCAACCGGCTCACCTAAATAACAATCAGGACTTCCATATCCGCTTTTTAAATATACTTTAACCCCATTTGGTGCAGTAACTGCAATTTCAATATCGCCCAGATAAGAATGCTCCATATTTATTACAATCCCCTTCAATAAATTAATATTGGTGAGTGTTTGACCTGGTGCAAATTGATCAATAAATAAATTAGATGTATAGGTAACTCCTGTTCCATCGGGTAGAAAAAGTGAATCACTTGAAACAGGTAATTGCAAAAACAATCCTTGTTGTGTTGATACAGAGCCACCATTCGTTGAGCTACTATTTAATGACGGAGTTACTTTTATGGTATCGCCCAGACACAAACTATTAGGTGCATTAATTTTAAAAATGGGCAAGATGCTTGTTCGAATTTTAACATCAATTGGATATGTATTATTACAGCCATTTGAATCTGTAATGATAACCTTTGCTTTATAACCGCCCGGATTTGAATAGATATGATCTACCGATAATAAATTAACCCCTGATGTATCATTTCCATCTCCAAAGTACCAATGAAGTGTAGATGTTGAATTAGATTGATTGTAAATTAAATTATTATCTGGATACTGGGGAAGAATACTGAAATCGACGAGCCCCGAAGGATTTAAACATATATTGGTATAACCGGCTGCATCTCTTACTGGGATTGTTCCAATGGTACCTTGAATTTTCTGACTGCATTTATAAGCGCATTTTATGGTTGCTTTCCAACCAGATGCTTGTGTTGTTGCATCCGATTTGAATTTGAATGTTAAACAACCTGTACTGTTAGTATCTGAAACAGTTAGTACTATCGGGGAATTGTAAGTAACATTTGTAAAAGTATCTAAAACTGTATTATTGATGCTGATTCCATCAAACACAAACAATGTATCTCCCAGTCCAACAGACAACTGTGTAAAGTTCATTTGAATTACTTTACCAATATTGCCCGAACAAAAAGTAACTGTATATTTTTCCGATGCTGCATAATTACCTGAGATGTTTGAATCATAAAAAAATCCACTGCAAGTACTCACCGTTCCATTGTTTACAAAGCCACTATTTAAATAATAATTTTGTCCATTTACATTTTGAATAAATAAAAACACTGAAATAATCAATAAAAATTTCTTTAGTATTTCAATCATTCAATTTATATTTATTATTTATTTAAAGTTATAAAATTAAGTTTTTTTTTGATTAAAAAAAAATCCCCAGTAAATGGAGATTTTAATATTAAATGAATATAAAATTATACTACAATTGCTATGTCCAAAACTTGCTGCATATTTTTTACATAATGAAATTGAATTCCTTTTATAAAATTACTATCAATCTCTTTGACATCTTTTTCATTTTGCCAACACATAATTATTTCTTTTAGTCCGGCTCTCTTTGCTGCAAGTACTTTTTCTTTGATACCACCAACAGGCAACACTTGTCCACGCAAAGTAATTTCTCCTGTCATGGCTAAAAATGGTTTTACTTTTTTTCCTAGAAATGCGGAGGTTAAAGATGTAAGCATTGTAATACCTGCACTTGGTCCGTCCTTTGGTGTGGCACCTTCAGGAACATGCACATGGATATTTTTTTTATGAAATACTTCAGGATCAATATTATATTTCTTTGCATTTGCTTGTAAATAAGTTAATGCTGTAGTAGCACTTTCCTTCATTACATTTCCTAAGTTACCCGTTAGTTTTAATTCTCCTTTACCATCACTCAATGCAGTTTCAATAAATAAAATATCACCACCAACATAAGTCCAGGCAAGCCCCACAGCAACACCAGGCATATTGATTGCCTTATAAATATCATTACTGTATCTTGGTTGACCTAAAATTTTATCAATATCTGCACCTGTAATAGTTGGTTTTATTTTTCCTTTAGTAGCATATTCCTTTGCTTCATAGCGCATGATACTTGCCAATTGTCTATCTAATTCTCTTACACCACTTTCTCTTGTATGGCTTTCGATTACTTTTTCTAATACTTTATCTGCAATTTTTAAATTCACTTTTTTCAAACCGTGTGCTTCTTGTTGCTTAGGCAATAAATGCCTTTTTGCAATTTCAATTTTTTCTTCAACAGCATAACCGCTTAAATCAATAATTTCCAATCTGTCTCTTAATGCCGGTTGAATATTCTGTATGTTATTGGCAGTGGCAATAAACAATACTTTACTCAAATCATATTCCGACTCCAAATAATTATCGTAAAAACTATTGTTTTGTTCAGGGTCTAAAACTTCAAGCAATGCAGATGATGGATCTCCACGATGATCACTTCCAACCTTATCTATTTCATCTAAAATCATTACGGGATTACTAGATTTTACTTTTCTAATATTTTGTAAAATTCTTCCTGGCATAGCACCAATATAGGTTTTACGATGACCACGAATTTCACTTTCATCATGCAATCCACCCAAACTAACACGAACATATTTTCTGCCAACCGCATGTGCAATGCTTTTGCCTAAACTTGTTTTACCAATTCCCGGAGGTCCAATAAAACAAAGAATTGGGCTTTTCATATCGCCTTTCAATTTTAGTACAGCAATGTATTCTAGAATACGATTTTTAATTTTCGACATACCATAATGATCTGCATCTAAAACTTTCTTCGCATTTTTCAAATCAAAATTATCAGGAGTATATTCATTCCAGGGTAAATCCAACATCAAATCACAGTGGTTATAAACCACACTGTAATCAGGCGTTGTAGGATGCATTCTTTCTAACTTCGCAATGCTATTATTGAATAATGTTTTAGCAGCCTCAGGCCATTTCTTAGCCTCTGCTTTTTTCTTCATTTCAGCAATTTCTCTCTCATTATTATCTCCGCCTAATTCATCTTTAATACTTTTTAATTGTTGTTGTAAAAAGTATTCTCGCTGTTGTTTATCAATTTCAGTTCTTGTTTTATTGGTTACTTTATCTTTCAATTCGGCAAACTGTAATTCTCTTTGTAATAATTGAATTAATTTTTCTGCTCTTGTAGTAACGTCATGTGTTGCAAGCAGGGATTGCTTTTCAGTAAGATCCGTATTTTGATTGCTGCTTACAAAGTTGATTAGGAAGCTCGGATTTTCTATATTTTTTAAAATGATTGCAGCTTCAGATGGCAAATTAGGAGACAACTGAATAATTTGAGTTGCCAAATCTTTAATTGATGCAATCAATGCTTCAAAATTATCGGTAGTAGGCTTTTCATCATCCTCTAATACTTTAATACTTGCTTTAAAATAAGGATCTACTACAGTAACATCCAATAACTCAAACCGTTTCTTTCCCTGAATGATAATGGTAGTTCCGCCATCGGGCATTTTAATCAATTTCACAATTTTAGCAACTGTACCAATATCACATAAATCTTTCACTTCAGGATCTTCAATATTGCTGTCTTTTTGTGCAACAACACCAATTAATTTATCCGATTTATATGCATCATTTACTGCTTTAATACTTTTATCTCTGCCTACTGTAATTGGCAAAACAACACCGGGAAATAATACTGTATTTCTTAAAGGTAAAATTGGAATTTCAGTTGGTATTACCATATTCTTATCCTGCTCACTATCATTCTCAGTTATAGGCACCATTGGCATAAAATCAGACTCTTCATCCTGTAAGAAAAAATTTCGCTTATTATTATTCATATTTATTTAATTAATCCCAATCATTCGAGAAAACTGTTTGGGGAGTTGCAAAATAAGTCAATATTAATGCCATTCAAAATATCTGCAACTAATTAGTACAAAATGACATACTTGCTTTTAAAAAAAGACTTTTTATGTTCTATTTGTTGAAATTAATTATAAATACCTTTTATTATGTCACAAAAAAAACCCACTTTTCAGTAGGTTTTACATAAAAATCTAATTGAAAAAATTAATTACAATATTTATCAAATTCACTGATTAAATGTTGGGCTATGACTTGTGCAGGGCGACCTTCAATTTGATGACGCTCAATCATACTCACCAAAACGCCATCTTTGAACAATGCAATTGCAGGTGAAGATGGAGGATAAGGCAATAAATATTCACGAACTTTCTGTACTGCTTCAACATCAAATCCGGCAAAGCTTGTAGCCAAGTGGTCAGGCTTTTTTGTAGCGTTGTGAACAGCCATTAATACGCCTGGTCTGCAAGTTCCTGCTGCGCAACCACATACACTATTTACAACTACTAAAGTTGTTCCTGATTGTTGCAAAGCTGCACTAACTTCTGTTGCACTTTTCATATCATTAAAACCACTTTCAGTTAATTCTGCCTTCATTGGCAATACTATTTCTGCTGGATACATTGAATTTAAATTTTAGTGGTAAAAATAAAGTAATTCTTGTTTCTAAAGATATATAATCGTTAAACGGCAATCAAATACCGTCAATCGTAACTCTTATGCCTATACTTACACATCCAATGAAAGTGATTTAATTGATGAATTAAAATTTTAAAAGCTACTTCAATTCATTCATTTTTGCATGGTCAGTTTTATTACCTTGCACGCAACAAATTCATGCTAACACTTCAATCCATAATACTCACACAGTTTAGAAACTATGTAACCAAGCAATTTTCTTTTACAGAAAAAATTGTAGGTATTTATGGATCTAATGGAACCGGCAAAACAAATTTGCTCGATGCAATTTATTACCTGTCTTTTACAAAAAGTTATTTTGCCCGAACAGATGCACAAAATGTACATCATGGTTTATCAGGATTAAGAATTGAAGGGCATTATGAAATAATGAATGAAGAAGCTGATTTGATATGCATTCTGAGAGAAAACAATAAAAAAGAATTTAACATTAATGGTGAAGCCTATAAAAAATTCTCAGAGCATATTGGCAATTATCCTTGTGTAATGATTGCACCCGACGATGTTGCATTAATCTCCGGCAATAGTGAAGAACGCAGAAAATTTATTGATACGATTCTATCACAAATTGACACTAAATATTTAAGGACATTGATTGATTACACTAAATTGTTGCAACAGCGAAACAGTTTTTTAAAACAAGCTACAGAACAAGGCTTTTGTGATGATACACTTTTGAATATTTTATCTGAACAATTATCCGAAAAAGGTGATTTCATTTTTAACGAACGAAAGAAATTTATACAACATTTTATTCCACTTACCATTCAATACTACCAAACTATTTCGGGTAATCAAGATCATATTACTGTCCATTATGAAAGCCAATTGCAACAAAGTGAAATGAAGCAATTATTGGCACAGTCAAAACATAAAGACCTTCAGGTACAACGCACAAATGTTGGTATTCATAAAGATGATTTGTTGTTTCAATTGAATAATGCCGTATTTAAAAATGAAGCTTCGCAAGGACAAAGAAAAAGCTTGCTTTTTGCATTAAAAATGGCAGAATGGCGAACATTGAAAAAAAATAAAGGCTTTGCTCCCATTTTATTGTTAGATGATGTATTTGAAAAACTAGATGAAAAAAGAATGTTCAATTTGTTGCACTGGGTTTGCAAAGAAGATGATGCCCAAGTTTTTATTACCGATACCCACCAAAAAAGATTAGCCGACACTTTACAAACAATTGGTGTAAAGCATCAGCTAATTCATTTAGAAGACAAATAATATTTTTATTCAAACAAAGAAGCCTGATTGGTTGGTTCTTCTTTTGGTGGTTCTTCCCAAGTCATCTCTACGGTTTTACTAAAGTCCATCAGCTTTGCTCCTATTGCTTTCCAGCCCATCACTTCAACCATTTTAGCAATTTTAAACTTCGCTTTTCTAACACTCGTTCCCCTTCCGGTTTGTACTGATAAAATTGGTTCTTCTATTGTTGTTACTGCTTCAAGCATGTTGCCCTCTCCTTCTTTAATAAACAAGAATTTAGATTTCAATGTAGAAGTTTCAATCTTGAATCGTTTTACATTGTATTGCTGTTTGTCATTATCCAAATAAATAGCCGTAATTATTTTTTCGGGTTTGTATTTTTCTATTAATAAAACTTTCTCTCCATCAAATCTTTGGTTTAATTCTAAATCGGTTAATTCATAATGTCCATCATTGTATATCACCAATAATTTATCATCTTCAAACATGCCCAAATATTCTCCTTTTTCTTCCCGGTTCAATCTTCCGTAAACCGCATCAAACCAAAGTTTCACGCCACTCAATGTACTTTTACCAGCTTCTTTCAACTTCACTGTTTTAATTGGGTATTTTGTCGCAATATTTCCCTGACTGCTTCTTCCTTTGATTTCCAATTCTTCAAAATAAAAATCCAATTCTTTATTTCTTGCCGTACAATTTGGACTCAAAACAATTTTCACTACTTCCGCTTCTCCATTGGCATT
>CANLAE010000023.1 GCA_947488765.1 Chitinophagaceae bacterium
CGGGTTCGGGTGGTGCTACAGGTTTACAAGGCATGCAAGGTATTCAAGGTGTAACGGGTGCTATAGGAGCAATTGGTGCAACTGGTTCGGTTGGGGCCACAGGTGCAACAGGTTTACAAGGCTTGCAAGGTATTCAAGGTGTAACTGGTGCTATAGGAGCAATTGGTGCAACTGGTTCGGTTGGGGCCACAGGTGCAACTGGTTTACAAGGCTTGCAAGGTATTCAAGGTGTAACTGGTGCTACGGGAGCAATTGGTGCAACAGGTTCTGTTGGAGCCACTGGTGCAACTGGTTTACAAGGTATCCAAGGTGTTACAGGCGCAACTGGCGCAATAGGTGTTACAGGAGCAACTGGCGCAACTGGTGCAACAGGCTTACAAGGTATCCAAGGTGTTACAGGCGCAACTGGCGCAATAGGTGTTACAGGAGCAACTGGCGCAACTGGTGCCACAGGTGCAACAGGCTTACAAGGTATTCAAGGTGTTACAGGAGCAATAGGTGCAACTGGTTCTATTGGTGCCACTGGTGCGACTGGTTTACAAGGTATTCAAGGTGTAACTGGTGCTACAGGAGCAATTGGCGCAACTGGTGCAACTGGTGTAACTGGTTCTGTTGGGGCCACTGGTGCAACTGGAGGGTCGTCAGTAACTACATTTAGAGTTGTAACAGGAACAACCATTAATATATTAAGTACAGACAATGCTATATCAGCAACTAATGCAGGTGCTACAACCTGGAATCTTCCTTCTCCAACTGGTCTTTCTGGTAAAATCTTCTATCTTTCTTGTACTAGCATGACTGGCGGTGGAATAATTTACAGAAGTAGTACGGCTGTGATTTTTGGATTTGGTTTATCTAGTTCAGGTGCTAACGATACTTCGGCAGCATCTACTGGGTTTTCATATTGTACAATTACTACCGACGGCACAAACTGGTATATCCTAAACTTACAATAAACAACCAAAATAGTTGTTTATAGTTACATCAAATAATTTATAAACAAAGCCTGATTGCATATAACAATCAGGCTTTGTTGTAAGTATAATTATTACCTTCCGATAAAAATATATATTATACGTTTCCTTATAAAGAAGTGATGAATTTGCTGAAATATGTAACATTATTTTAAAAGCAGGTCCCATACTTTTTTTTTGTTCTTTTAAATAGTAGCAATTTTCAGCATGAAAGCTGAAAAAGAGCACTAGCCGAGCACTTTTTAAATTTGTAGTTTTTTATGTAGCAGAATTTAGGAATTTTTTTGCAAACAAAATGCGCTAAAACCCTTTATTCATTTTAGTTTCGGCCCACACCACATTAAAACGATGAAACCCACGCTAGTCGTGGGTTTTTATGCTGAGGAGTACTATAATTTTTATAGTTCCAATATTTAGCTGCATTTATTGCTACATTCATTTTCTGAAATCAAAACTTTTTCAAGCATTGATTGTGAGATATCCATTAATGTATTGTTTCATGCAGACATTAACCAATGCAATACGTACTACACTGAGTTTTTTGTATTTGTATTTTTGCATTTTTCCAATATATAATCCAGATAACATAGATATTTTTTTGTGCAAATTGTACAACTACTTTAACACTTTGTTGTAATAGCTTTGCTAAAAATTAGATTAGCGAAAATACTCAGTCGCTGAGTTTAAGCCAATCGGAGGACGATTTTATTTAATTTTATTGTAAAAAATTTAACAATAAAATGAAATCCATTACAATAACTGCTATATTCGTATTTGTTAAATAAATTAACAATCATAAGAGACATGAGAAAGTTAAAAATTATTATTGTTCTTGTGCTAGCCATTCAAGTTACACAATTGAAAGCTCAAAACTCAACAATTATTGTAAGTAATTATAAAAAGCTTGCTGAAAGCCCATCTGCCAATTTTTACGAAATCGTAAATCAAGTTCGTTTACAATTAAGTCAAAAAAGAAACCTGCTTATTTCACAAGGCATTGATCCTAAAAAAAATGAAAATTTTAGAGAAGAAAATGCATTATTTGAACGTTGGGTTTATAATTGGCAAGATAAAATTAGTGTCGATGGTAAATTTCCTAATGCTTCAAGTGGATGGGTAAATGCCCGAAATACAAATCCCGAGTTATTGTCCACTCAAAGAACCAATTCTATATCTTGGACGAGTATTGGGCCGGTTGACTCTTCGATATCAAATGGTTGGACTTATGGTGCTGGTATCGGAAGAATTAACTCTGTTAAACAAGACCCTGTTAGGAAAAACATTTTATATGCCGGTTCTGCGGCTGGTGGCATTTTTAAGTCTACTGATCATGGTTTAAACTGGACACCCATCACTGATAATTTTGCTGGTTTAGGCGTTTCAGATATACTAATAGACCCAACAAACACCAACATACTTTACTTAGCCACTGGCGATTATGACGCATCTCATATGTCTTCGATTGGGTTATATAAAAGTACTGATGCGGGAGTAACATGGAATGTAACAGGTTTAACTTTTAATTTATCTGATAATATAAGAATCGGTCATGTTTATCTAGATCCAGAAAATGCAAATACTATTTATGCAACTACAAACCATCATGTTTACAAATCAATAAATGGAGCCGCAAATTTTATCTCAAAATTTAACCCAGGTGTTAACTATAATTTTAACGACATTGTTAAAATAGTTATTACTGGTACCAAGTATGTTTTTGTTACAGATAAAGGAGGTGAATTGTACAGATCTACTGATGATGGAGAGACTTTTGCATCAGTACACAATAATGGAACAAATCAAAGATTAGATTTTGCATATTCACCAGCTGCACCAAACACACTTTTTTTATTGGCTCAGTCAAATCCTGCCCTTGCTAAATATAACATAACTACCAATACAACTTCTGCTTATTCTAATATTACCAATGCTAACCCAGCCGATGGCAATGCTAACTTTAACACTCAACAGGGTTACAACCAAGTAATTGCGGTTAGCCCCACAAATGCAGATAGTATTTGGGTTGGAGAGTTTTCTGGAGGTAAACTTTCTATTAATGGTGGTACAACCTGGCAAAATAAATTTAATGGTTATTATGATCCAGCAAACACTTCTACAAATTGGGGAGGTTTTTATGTTCATTCAGATCATCACGACTTTCAATTTATTGGTAGCGACTCTTTGCTAATAGGAAATGATGGAGGTGTATACATAGGCAAAATTTCTACCAACGATTTTAAACAACGATTTAATGGATTGGTTACAACACAAAGTTATTCTATGGCTATTTTTGATAGCGAGCCAAATAATTTAATAACTGGCAACCAAGATAATGATGGTAGCAGTAGGGTTTTTACTTCAGGTAATAGTAAATGGTATGGTGCTCAAGCTGGCGATGGTACATCAACAGCTATAAGTATTACTGACCATAAAATTAGATACTTAGGAGGAACAAATGGAAGTTTAAGCTACCGAACAGATGCGTTTGAAACTGGGTTCAGTGGTAATTCAATTACAACACCCACTGGTGCACCATTTATTTGGGACATGCAAATGCATAGCACTAACGGGGGTATTTTGTATGGTGGTTTTGGTGACATAAGTAAAATGACAGGAGGGCCTACTGGAACGTGGACAGATTTAGGCTCAGGTGCAGTTAGTGGCATTAAAATGATAACATTAGCTAACAACGATGCAACTAAACAAAAGATTATTATAATAGACGGTGCCAACAACATCCGAAAATCAGAAAATGAAACAACATGGAGCACCATATTAAGCCCTGTTGGAACAATTGTAAACAGTGTTTATGCTTCAAAAACAAATTGGGATACCGTTTTTGCAACAACAACAGGATATACAGCATTAAATAAGGTGTTTTTTTCTACCAACAACGGATCTACTTGGAACAATGTTACCAAAAATATGCCTAACATCGCAATGAAGAAAGTTGTGCTTTATCAAGGTACAGATACTGTTTTTGTTGGCACTGAATTAGGGGTGTTTTTTGCAAAAGTTACTGATTTAGTCAATGGAGCAGTTACTGGTGCTTGGAGCAAATATGGTGGTAATACTTTACCAAATGTAAGGGTGGAAGATTTAGAAATTAGCTACACTAAAAATCAATTATTTATTTCAACTTTTGGACGTGGTGTTTGGGTTGCTGATTTAAAATCATCAACATCTTTGGCTTTAAATAATATACAGTTTGGTTCTACAAATGCAAACAATAATGGAAGCTATAATTTGCATTGGAATGTAGGCATTAGTGATTTATCATCAACCACATTGCAAAAAAGTGAAAGCAATACACAATTCATAGATATTGCAAATTTTGCAGATAATAAAAAAGTAAGTAATAATTATAATGTAACGCTGAGTAAAGATGTGGAGTTATATAGACTAAAGTGTACAAAAACCAATGGTGCTAGTGTATTTTCTAGCATTATAAAATTAAATAAAAATCAAAAATCAACTATTATTTCGGTTTATCCAAATCCAACCAAGGGCTATATTTTTGTAAATAGTTCTCAGTTAATTGATAACGTAAAACTATTGTCAATTAATGGGAAACAACAATGCTATGCAAGCCCAAAAAATAATGTTTATAGCTTTGATATGAGCTTATTGCCCAAAGGAATTTATATTATTCAGGTAACCGATTTAAATGGGAAAGTGTTTACTGAAAAAGTAATCAGAGATTAATTGAACACAAAAAAATCATTTATAAGAAAGAGTTGCACTTCAAAATGCAGCTCTTTTTTTAGACTATCAACTTTCTTTAAAAAGTTGGTACAAAAACTGGGGACAATTGAGCAAGTGAAAAGTCTTTTATTTTTTTGTAGCAATTGGCTTTAATTCTTTTCCCGGCTGCATTTGGTGCTTTACGCAAATAGTCCTCCCAAAGCTGCGGGCTATTTTTCTGCAATCTCCATGCCTTTGAACTTTACTAAAAAGGGGGAGCTTACAGCTTAGCATATGCCCTATCATTTTTTAATTGTTGCTGCGATGCTACAATTCAATTACAAAAATTAATTTAAATAAACCCTTTTTACAGTTATTATCTTTAGCACTACTTAGTAATTTGTATTCATTACAATAATTCATCGCATCTTTTACAATATATCAATAACGATTTCTTGTAAATACATCTACCAGCCATTGCAGAATACTTGAGCCAGTGGAGAAATATGTAAAACGAAGTAATAATCTAGATTAATCATTAAATCACCCTACCACTTTTTTTACATTCCCTGTTGTTTTTAATACGCCCCAGTATTGTAATTCTCCTAAAATTGCTTTTCTTAAAGTTTGAAACAATACCGCCATCATTAACGAACAATACAAGAATCTTTGTGGAATTGACTAAAATAGTTTTCAAGGTTTTTCTTTTTCAAATGCAAAAGCAATAAAATCAACAATTACTAAAGACATAAATTGTGTTTTTAATTTCCGGTGCAGATCTAAAACATTGTTGGCAGATGTAGTAAAATATTTTGAAACCCACCATTTATATTTTAATTGGGCATTATTGGCGTCGCACATTTCAGAGTTCTGTTATTTGTCCCGCATAAGATTTTTTAGCTGTTAATTTTACTAATTAAATATATTTTCATTACTTTTATATATTGAAACTGCAGAATATGAGAAAAAACCAACATAATTTTTTGTTTATTACCCTAGTTATCGCAACTATATTAATGGGTTGCTCTATTACAAAAAACAGTAAAAAAAATCTTGAAGATGGGGATGAGGGTAAAATACCTCTTAAAGATAGAATAGATTTGGCTTGGGCACAAGAAAGACAAATGACACAAGACCCGGTTTTGGGTTATGTACCCAAAGAAAGGATTATACCAGCATGGGACTATACAAAAAATGTAATGGCAAGTGCAAGAACTACTGCGGCAATTAACAACGTTAATTGGGTAGAAGTAGGACCCAAAAATTGTGGTGGCCGAAGCCGTGCGGTTTTAGTAGATTTAAATGACGCAACCCGACAAACAGTTTTTGTAGGAAGTGTTGGTGGAGGTTTATGGAAAACAACAGATATCACACAAGCAGAACCTAATTGGCAGGTTGTAAATGATTTTTTTGGCAATATTGCCATTACATCTATTGCACAAGACCCAAGCAATCCACAAATAATGTATTTTTCTACTGGGGAGGGCTATGGTAATATTGATGCAATTAGAGGTTTAGGTGTTTGGAAAAGCACCAATGGTGGCAGCACTTGGTCCCAATTATCAGCCACCAATAATGCCAACTTTTATTATTGCCAAAAAATTCAGGTAAGTAGCACAGGAGTGTTGTATGTTGCCACCAATAACGGGCTTCAAAGAAGTGCAGATGGCGGTGCAAGTTTTACAAGAGTGTTGGGATCTGGGTTAGGTATTACAGGTGCTGCAAGTAATTTTTGTTACGATGTTGAAATTGCTGCCAATGGGCATGTGTATGCAAGTTTAGCAGGCACTCTACATAAATCTACCAACAGTGGTGTTACTTTCGGCGCAAACTTACCTATTGGTATTACAGCAAGCCGGATTGAAATTGGACTTGCCCCCAACGATGCCAATTATGTATATGTTTTATGCGAATCCTCAGCCGTAGTTTCTGGCATTGCATTGAGTACAAATGGTGGAACTAGTTTTACAACCAAAACCGAGCCTGCCGATGCCGACACGGACATTCCGGCAACAGATTTTTCCAGAGGCCAAGCATGGTATGATTTAACCATTGTTGTAGATCCCAATAATAAAGATGTAATTTTTGTAGGTGGAATTGATTTGTTTAAATCCACCAATGGTGGCACTAGTTGGCAACAAGTAAGTCATTGGTATGGTGGATTTGGTTTTCAAGAAGTACATGCCGATCAGCACAGTATTATTTTTAGTCCTGGCAGTAGCACCATTGTTTATTTTGTAAATGATGGAGGTATTTACCAAACAGATAACGCAACTGCAGCAATACCTACCATAAACGTAAAAGAAATTAACTATAATACCACTCAATTTTATGCAGCAGCCATGAGCCCAACTGCATTAAGTTTCGATTTTTTAGCTGGTGCACAAGACAATGGGTCGCATAAATTTAACCAATCTGTTATTCACAATACCACAGAAGTATCTGGTGGGGATGGTGCTTTTTGTCATATCGACCAAAACGAACCACAATATTGGTTTAGTAGTTATGTTTTTAATAATTATTATAGAAGTATAGATGGTGGTTCATCATTTACAGGGGTTAATCACGGTGATAATGGCCATTTTATTAACCCAACAGATTACGATGACATTGCCAACATAATGTACTGTGCTAGAAATAACAATGAATACTTACGTTGGGATAACCCACAAACAGGTAACACATTTTCGCCTATTTCAGTTACTGCATTTAGTGGTAAAGTTTCTGCAGTTAAAGTATCGCCTAATACCTCCAATAGAGTTTTCTTTGGAACCAATGGCGGCCGCATAGTTCGTGTTGACAATGCAAATAGTGCATCACCAACTGCTACCAATATCTCAACGGGTTTACCCAGTGCTTATGTATCATGTGTTGAGGTTGAAACTGGTAATGACAATCATCTTTTGGTAACGTATAGTAATTATGGTGAAACCAACATTTGGGAAACCACCAATGGTGGCACATCGTGGACACAAGTAGAAGGCAATTTACCGGATATGCCAATACGCTGGGCATTGTTTAACCCCAATAACAACGATCAAGCAATAATTGCAACTGAGCTGGGTGTTTGGAGTACTGATAATTTAAATGGAGCAACCACCAATTGGGGTGCAAGCAATACAGGCTTAGCCAATGTTCGAGTTGACATGTTGCAAGTTAGAAGTAGCGATAAATTGGTGATTGCTGCTACGCATGGAAGAGGATTGTTTTATTCTGATGTTTTTACTGCAGCAACAGCTAATTTCACGGTTGACAAACAACTAACCTATCAGGGGGTAAATATTAATTTTGATAGCAAAGCCTCATATAAAGCAACTTCTTGGAGTTGGAATTTTGGTGATGGCACGGTATCCTCAGCACAAAATCCTTCTAAAACGTATACTACTGCGGGAAAGTTTAATGTAACGCTTACCATAAATAGCGGTGGTTCAACCATTACAAAAAATGCATACATACATATTCTTCCTAATAGAGGTACACCATACGTTGTTGCATCAGATGGGGGCACTTTTGAAATAAATCCTAACGATTTTGGGTCACAAGCCATTCTTGGAGGCATTGATAAGTGGCAAAGAGGAGTGCCAACAAATACACTTACCACGGTAAATTCTGGAACCAATGTGTGGAAAACAGATTTGGCTGCAAATTTAACATCGGGTAATTATGTTTGCGTTTTACAAACTCCTTCTTATAATTTTTCTAGTGCTGCAAGTGCCTATACATTGCAATTTAGACGAAGTCAGCAAACACTTTATTGTAATGCACCCTATGCCGTACAATGTCAATACTCAACCGATAAAGGAGTTACTTGGACAAGATTGGGTGTAAATGCAGATGCTAATGGGAGTAACTGGTATGAAAGAGGCCCTACCTCCAGCTGTCCAATCGCTACAGGAATATTTGAAGACGAATACGGTTGGGCAAGTAATGTTATCAACAGATTAACCACCTATAATTTAACAACCGGAGTTCCAGCCCTGATTGGTCAACCTAGTGTTACATTTAGGTTTGTATTGTCTGTTGCATCTGGTTATTCTGCTGCTGGTTATGCAGTTGATGGCTTTATGATTGATGATTTTGAAATTACAGGCCCATCAAATGCTGCTATACCAACTTGGAATGGTACCATATGGAGTGGTGGCACACCAAACGGAACTACAGATGCTGTTATTGCCAGCAGTATAGCACCGTCAGCAACATTTAGTTGTAGAGATTTAACCATTAACAGTGGTGCAAGTTTAAACACCACCAACATTACAACCAACGTATTTGGTAATATTGTAAACAATGGTAATGGTATTAGTGGTACAGGCACATTAAATATAGCAGCCAATAGTAGTATTAGTGGTAATAATTTGGATGTAACAGGTGTATTGACAGTAGCTAGTGGCGCAACGTTAACAACCAATAATTTGCTTAACTTAAAATCTACTTCAATAGCCAATACTGCAATGGTGGGCAATAGCGCAGGTTCAATTACTGGCAATGTAACTGTAGAAAGGTTTATTCCAGCAAAAAGGTCATTTAGATTAATAGCCCCTGGTGTTACTACTACAAGCACAATTAATACCAACTGGCAAGAAAATCAAAGCAATACTACTACAGCCAGCAACAGTAATACTATTGCTGGTTATGGTACACACATAACAGGTACCAGCCCTACTTCAAATGGCTTTGATGCTACTGTAAATAATAACGCTTCTTTATTTACATTTGGCAACACATCTGCTAATACTTGGGCTGCTGTTGCAAATACAAATACAACAACGTTAAATGCACTAACTCCCTATCGTTTATTTGTACGCGGTAGCAGAGCTGTTGACCTAAACAGCAATACTGCTACAGCAGATAATACTGTTTTAAGAGCTACTGGTACGTTGAATAACAATACCAGTGTGGTATTTAATAGTACAAGTACACCAACTGCATTAAATACAACCAGTACTGTAAACCAAAATTTCAGTATGATACCAAACCCTTATTGGTCTCCTATTAACTGGGCAACAATTACTAAAGCTAATGTTGGGGGCACTTATTATATATGGGATCCAAATATGAGTACCAGAGGCGCATATACAAGTTGGAATGGATTAGTAGGAAGTGCAGGTTCCATCAATCAATACTTACAACCAGGTCAAGCATTTTTTATTACCAGTACGAATGCCAGCCCGAGTTTAACAATTCAACAAAGTGACAAAGCTGCTGTAGCTGCAAACCTTACGGGAACATTTAGAACGGCACAAGAAGATTTTGCAAAACTAGCAATCACTCTAAAATATACCAATACAGATGGAAACGAAATAACAGCAGATGGAGCTACAGCTATTTTTGGAAATTATAAAACAGCTATTGATGCCAATGAAGAAGCATATAAACTTGGTAATTTAGATGAAATGTTGAGCATTAACCGTAATGGAACATTTTTATCTATTGAAGCAAGACCTTTACCAGTTTTTGAAAACGATACATTACCTCTTCAACTAAGTCAATATACGCAAAACCAATATAAACTAGAGGTTGCTGCTACCAATTTTAATTATGCTAGCAAAGCAGGATTTGTAATAGATAATTTCTTGAAAAAGTCATACATATTAGATCTTGATGGAAAAACTATCGTGCCTGTTGTTTTAACCACAGATGCTGCTAGTAAGGCTGCTAACAGATTTATGGTGGTATTAGGAAAGCCTAAAATGCCAATAGTTGTTACTAACTTAAGTATTAGCCTAAATCCTAATCCAGCCAATGGTAGCGTACAACTAACCTACAGCCAACCAGAAGTATTGGAAGCAACTGTAACTATTACAGATGTTGCAGGCAAACTTTTACAAACTCTAGTTTTAGGCAAAGTACAATCTGGTAAAAAAACAATTGATATTAGTACGTTACAAAAAGGAAATTACTATGTACAGTTTAGTAACGGAGTAGATGTTAAAACAGAAAAGTTAATAGTGCAGTAAAACCAAATATGCAATTGTATGTAAGAAGTGAATTACAAATATAGCTTGTAGTTCACTTCTTTTTTTTTCTGTAAATAGCCGCAATAAATTGCTGCTTTTTCTAAACTGTTTACTTTAATTCATTAATGGGTGATAAAATTTCTTGGAGGAAAATTAAGATTACAGCAGCAGCAAAAACTAGCACTGCAAACAGCCACGATCAGCTTCATTCTAAACAGCTTTGAGTAATTTTTTTTATAAAATAAATTTAATGCTATTGTTGAATAAAGTTTTACTATCAAAGCCGTCAAGTATTGGCTATGCAGAATACATAATGATATCCTCAATTTATCCAATTACCTCTTTTATATTAGCCGTTCTTTTTAAAACGCCCTTGTTATTCTACAACATTCTACTGCAATTATTCTTAAACTCAGCAATAACAATCTGGCTGTTAGAATTGATAACTAAATTGTAGTATTTTTTGAATCACTATTTAAAACAACCAATATACTGATGGCTTGAGTTATGTATTATTTGAGACCAATTCTACTTTGTTTTCCGCCAAACTTATTTTCAACTCACTTATTGTATCTATTATTAAGAAATTTATTTTTTCTTTCAATACAATAAATGCTTCTGTGCTTTGTTCGCTTGGAGTATAATATTCTACGGTAATAATATGGGCATTGTTCCCGATATCATTTAAATACACCAAACTGTTTTCAATTATAGGTTCATTGGATAAACCAACTTGAATAGCCTTTATCAAAGACTTTAATTCTTGAGTTGAAGCATGTATATCAAGATTAAGTTTTACATCTACCCTTCGTTGAGTGCGTTGTGATATATTATCCAAAATACTATCCACCATTTGCTTATTGGGAACCGTAATATATGTTTTACTTTCTGTTCTGATTCTTGTGCTGCGCAATCCAATTTTTTCAATCGTGCCTGTAAAATTGTGCACTTTCACCGTTTCTCCTGTACTGAAAGGCTTATCAAAAAATATGATTAAAGAGGCTATTAAATTTTCTAAACTTTCTTTAGTAGCCAATGCAACAGCGGCTCCAACCAAACTTAAGCTTGTAAGTAAATTGCCAATATTTTTATGAAAAGAAAATTGAAGTACCAACAGAATACCCATTAACACCAAAATAGCCTTAAAGAAATCTTTGAAAAATACAAGTAATTGATTTTCGGTAACCTCTTTTGATAAATCTGCTTTTTCTTTTATTACAATAGCGATAAAGTCAATTAATCTTAAACAAAGCCAGATAAATATGGTAATTAAAATGCCATTTGATATTGAATCAATAATAGTTTTAAAAGATATTTTGAAAACTTTGAAGTCCAATACTTCCGGAAAATACAATCTGTCCAATGCAATAAAAGAAATAATTAATACCAAAAAAACACTTAATGGCTGAACAACTAAATCAAAAAATTCTTTTCTGTGTGTATTCTTCCTGAACCTTGCCAGCATACCAAAAATGAGACCTGCAAAGTATTTGCTGATATGTTTTTTTAAAATAACAGCAATCAATATAATACCAACAACAATTAAATAACTTTGGATTGTGTTGTTCAGTAATTGATGATGTAGAAAATTTTGCATGTGCCGCTCTTTTGTTGGTCAAAGATTAAAAATTATTTAAGATTACCATTGTAATTTCTTTTGGTATTTGAAAATGCACTATTTCGTTCTTTTATTTTCGTTAACATTATTGTAAAATTACCTTTTGAGATACTTACTCCTGCCATATTTTTTAATCCTTCATGTTATTTTGTAAAAACCAAGAAAAACTTTTCTGTATGATTAGGTGTTATTTTTGATGAAAGATTGTATTTGGCAGCTTTCAATGACTGTAACTTAGACTTTAATAATATCAAGACTAACCAATATGACATCATACGAAAAATTATTTTTAGATAATAAGAGCTGGGCAAACCAAAAAGTTGCAGAAGATCCGGAATTTTTTAGTCGGTTATTAAATATTTAGAAGCCTGAATTTTTATGGATTGGTTGCAGTGACAGTAGGGTTCCGGCAAATGAAATTACAGGTACACAGCCCGGTGAAATATTTGTGCATCGGAATATTGCAAACATGGTAGTGCACACAGATTTAAACTTATTGAGTGTTTTACAATATGCAGTAGAAGTTTTAGAAGTACAACACATTATCGTTTGTGGACATTATGATTGTGGTGGAGTAAAGGCTGCAATGAGTAATCATAATTTGGGAATTATTAATAAATGGTTGCGAAATATTAAAGATGTTCACCGCTTTCACAGACAAGAAGTGGATGCAATAGCAGATGAAGGCGCAAGAATCAACAGAATGGTAGAACTGAACGTGCAGGAACAAGTGATGAATCTTGCCAAAACATCTATCATTCAAAAATCATGGAAACACAAAAATCAGCCACATATACATGGTTGGGTGTATGACTTGCACGACGGAATTGTAAAATCTGTTTTCGAAATGCCTGCAGGCACGCATATTGACCCACTGTATGAGTTTGATAATTTATAAAAGAAATTTATGGCAAAAGAAAGTTCAGGCACACTCTTAACATCAGCTGCAAAATTATTTGCATTAATAAAACTAGATAAAAAAGATATATCTTCTATCTATGTTTTTGCTATACTCGGGGGATTCATTTCTTTGAGTTTGCCTTTGGGTATTCAAACAATAATTTCATTTGTACAAACGAACCAAATCAGTGCATCTGTAGTAGTTTTAATTACAATTGTAGTATTAGGGGTTTTCTTAAACGGATTGGTACAAGTAAGACAAATGCAGGTAGTTGAAAAAATTGAACAAAAAATATTTACTCGTTATTCATTGGCATTTGCAGATAAGTTACCTAAATTAAATCTTGAAAAATTAAATAACTATTATTTACCCGAGTTAGTTAATCGTTATTTCGACACCATCTCTTTAACAAAAGGGATTGAGAAGCTATTACTTGATATCCCTGCTGCTATTATTCAAATATTTTTCGGTTTATTATTACTTTCTTTTTATCATCCTGTATTTATTGCATTTGGAGCTTTTCTGATTTTCATAGTTGTGCTCATTATCCGTTTTTCTTCTCCAAAAGGATTGGCAACAAGCCTTAAAGCAAGTGATTACAAATATGATATGGCTGCTTGGCTAGAGGAAATGGCAAGGGTAATAAAGTCATTCAAATTTAGCAAAGGCACTTCATTGCATATGAAAAAAAGTGATGCTATTGTAAGCAATTATTTGGAAGCAAGAACTGCTCATTTCAGGGTGCTACTTACACAATACTGGAGTTTCATTTTTTTTAAAATAATTATTACAGCTGCCATGTTAATGATGGGTGCTGTATTGTTGATTGAATCTAAAATTTCTGTGGGTCAGTTTATTGCAGCAGATATAGTAATTATTACAATTATTGGTTCTGTAGAAAAACTAATCAGCTCATTAGATAAAGTATATGATACACTTACCTCAATCGAAAAATTAAGTAAGATTTTGGATAGTGAAATTGAAACCGGAGGTAGTATTCAAATTGCCGACAATAATAAAGGAATGGCGGTTGAATTTGATAAAGTTAGTTTTGGTTACAACGATGAAGAAAAAGTATTGAATAAAATTTCATTCAATATTTCACCCGGACAAATGGTTTGTCTCAATGGCGCTTCCGGATCGGGTAAGACAACAATTTTAAGATTACTATCCGGTGCTTATAAAAACTTTGATGGCAATGTATTAGTTGATGGTATTCCTATTGGAAATTACGACTTGAAAAGCCTGAGAGGCAACACAGGAATACTTTTAAGCCAACAAGATATTTTTCAAGCCACTTTACTCGAAAACATTACACTCGGGAACGAAGCAATTACCATTGAAAATATTAATGAGCTTTCAGAAAAAGTGGGGCTTTCCGATTTTATAAAAAATAACAAAGAAGGTTTCGATACATTATTAGATCCCTTAGGGAAAAGGCTTTCCAAAAAAGAACGACAAAATATTTTATTGCTTCGGGCATTGGTTGGTAGTGCAAGATTATTATTGCTCGAAGAGCCTTTTGATCATTTAAATGAACAACAAAAAGCAAGCATTATTGAATTGCTGAAAGCAAACAAAAAACACACCATTATTATCACTTCACAAAAAGAAGATACGGCAAATTTTTGCGATGTTGTATTTACTTTAAATGAAGGAAACATCATTTAATAAAGGGATTTTAAGAACAACTAATTGCGAACACAATGGATAAAAAATCTTATTTATCAAACAATATCGAAGATGATTTGCAAGAATATCACTTGCAGTCATTTCAAAAAGTATATTGGATTAATAAAAAAAACAGTGTAAAAAAATGGGGCTTAGGCATTCTCGTTTTTTCTTTGATTATCCTTTTTTTACCCTGGACACAAAACATAAAAGCAAAGGGTGTTGTAACTACTTTAAAACAAGAAGAGCGGCCACAAGAAGTGAATACCATATTGGCAGGAAAGGTGTTGAAGTGGTATGTAAAAGAAGGCGATTTTGTAAAAAAAGGTGACACCATTTTACAATTGGGCGAGGTAAAAGTTGATTACTTTGATCCTCAATTACTCAACAGAACAAAACAACAAATTGATGGCAAAGCTGCTGCTGTAAAGGGTTACGAAAATAAAGCCGCTACTGCAGCAAAACAAGTAAGTGCATTAACTTCCGGACAAAAATTGAAACTTCAATCGCTTGATAATAAAATTGGTCAGCAACAATTAAAAATTACAAGTGACAGTACAGATTTAATTGCTGTAAACAATGAATTAGCAGTTGCTAAAAGACAAATTGAAGCTGCAAAAAATATGTTGGATAGCGGCGCTATTAGCCTGATAGATTATGAACGCAGAAAAGTAATTTTTCAAAATGCACAAGCAAAAAAAATAAGTACAGAAAATAAATATTATCAAAGTAAACAAGAACTCATCAATTATCGTATTGAAAAAAACAGTACGATACAAGAATACATTGATAAAATTTCCAAAGCTGAAGGCGATCAGTTTAGTTCTATTTCAAGTGTTGCAAGCGGACAAGCAGATGTTGCCAAATTAGAAAACATGTATGCAAGCTATGACATTCGAAATCAATTGTATTACATCACCGCCCCGCAAAGCGGACAAATAACGAAAGCAAAAAAAGCGGGGATTGGAGAGTTTATGAAGGAAGGGGAAATGATTGTTGAAATTATTCCCGATAATGCACAACTTGCAGTCGAATTATTTATAGAACCGATGGATTTGCCTTTGGTTGCCAAAGGACAAAAAGTAATGTTTTTCTTCGATGGGTTTCCGGCAATTGTGTTTAGTGGATGGCCTAATGGAAGCTACGGAACTTTCAGCGGCAAGGTAACTGCAGTTGAACGAAATGTAAGCAGCAATGGCAAATTCAGAATCTTGGTTGCAGAAGATGATACACAGAAGAAATGGCCCAAAGGTCTGCGCATTGGTGGCGCTGCCAAAGGGTTTGCGCTTTTAAAAGATGTTCATATTTATTACGAATTGTGGCGTAATATCAATGGCTTCCCTGCCGAATATTATGAAGTAAATAATTTAGCGAAATAAAAAAATAGTGGTTTTTTTGTAAAGAGATACGCATGAAAAAAGTTTTGTTTATTGCTTGTTTTGCTGTCAATTGCTGTTTTGCACAAACAGATAAAAAAGTATTGTTTACACCAGAATCATTTATTGATTTGGTTAAGCAATATCATCCTGTAGTAAAGCAAGCCAATATTCAAGTTCAAAAAGCCGAAGCAGATATTTTATCAAGCAAAGGTGGCTTTGACCCCACGATAGAAGTGAATGCAGAGAACAAAACTTTTGACGGTAAAAATTATTACTTTCATACCAATCCAGAAATAAAAATTCCTACCCCAATTGGGTTAGATGTAAAAGCGGGGTTGGAAGAAAATGGTGGTCAATTTTTATCTTCAGAAAGCAGTGCAGGCCGCAGCAGTTATGCCGGCATTGATGTTGCCCTTGGCAAAGGAATGTGGATAGATAAAAGAAGGGCAGCATTGCAACAATCAAAAATATTTGGCAAACAAAGCGAGCAGGAACGATTAAAAATTGTGAACGATATTTTGTTTGATGCGTATGTAAGTTATTGGCAATGGGCCGGTGCATATCAGTTGTACAATATTTATACAAAATATTTTCAGATTGCAAATGACAGGTTAAGGCTTACAAGAATTGCTTACACTAACGGCGATAGAGCACTTGTAGATACAATTGAAGCGTATACCCAAGTTCAAAACTTCGAGTTGTTACAAACAGATGCTTTAATAAAACTCAACACTGCAAAGTTTGATATCAGTAATTTTTTATGGTTGAAAAATGACAGTGCATATTTATTGCCACAACAGTTTGTGCCTGATACCATTCAGTTTCAGATGACGCAGCCTGTTGCTGCACTAGAGCAATTGATTACACAATCAAACAACAATAACCCTTCATTGCGTAGTTATAATTTTAAGTTACAGGCATTAGAAGTAGAACGTAAATTGAAGTTTCAAAACCTGCTTCCGGTACTTAATTTGAAATACAATTTATTGAACAAAGATTACTATGTGTTTAAAGGATTGAACAATAGTTTGCTAGAAAATAATTACAAATGGGGAATAGACTTTAAGATGCCAATTTTTATAAGAGAGGGAAGAGGAGAATATAAAAAATCAAAATTAAAAATTGCAGAAACCAATCTGGAACTTAGTGCCAAAAGATGGGAGTTAGAAAATAAAATTAAAAATTATTATACCGAAACCAATTTATTACAGCAACAAATTACTACTGCTAAAAAAGCTTACAGCAATTACAATGTTTTATTAAAAGCAGAAAGCCTGCGTTTTGCAAATGGCGAAAGCAGTTTGTTTTTAGTAAATAGCAGAGAAAATAAATTGATTGAAATACTACAAAAACAAATAGAACTTACGATTAAATATTTCAAAGCGAAATATGCAATTGACTGGGCTTCGGGGAGTTTGAAATAAAATTATTTTAAATAAAAAGATACTACCTTACATAATTACATTTTATTTTTAGATGGTTCAAATTATAAATTTCAAAATGCTATTACCTTTATAGAGCCTAATGTAATAACGACTCATAAATTTCAATATTTATTAAATAGAATAATGCAATACAAAATAAAAATACTTCTTATATTTTTTATACTTGGAATTTTTCAACAATCATATGCACAAAACAATCGTTTAAATACAAGTAACAATATTGGGTGGTATAATTACTTTGGTACAGTAAAGTTGTCTTCTAAATTTGGAATACATTCAGAATATCAATGGCGAAGAAATAATTTTATAACTGATGGGCAACAAAGTTTGCTAAGGGTTGGTGTCAATTATCAGCTAAAGCCAAATATACTTTTGAGAGCAGGCTATGGTTGGATTGAAACCTATCCTTACGGAGAAGTTTCAATTAACGCTTTTGGAAAAAGTTTTACTGAACACCGTATTTTTGAAATGGCCCAACTTTCACAAAAAGAAGGAATTGTAGATATCTCTCACAGATTTATGTTGGAACAAAGATTTGTTGGTAAGTATAGTTCAGCTAATACAATTAAGCAAGATGCGTTTCCTTTGTTACATCGTATGCGTTATATGGCAAGATTATCATTGCCACTAAAGGGTAAAGAAACAAAAAACAAAAGTCCTTATTTGGTATTATACGATGAGATTTTTATTGGATTTGGGAAAAATGTAAATGCCAATGTTTTTGACCAAAATAGAATTGGCGTTTTGTTGGGTTATCGTTACAACAATAATTTCAGAATTGAAGCAGGGTTTCTTAACCAAACTATACAATTAGGAAGACAAATAAATGCCCAAAATATATTTCAAAACAACAATGGGATTATTGTTAATTCTATTTTTAATTTTGACCTAAGCAAGAGAATCAAATAAACCAGCTTGGAGTAGTCTCCACAAAAACATCACAGCGTTCACAAATTTGTGTTTTGCAGAACAACAATACTTTAAGCATCTGTAATTTATTTCCCCGGTAGTATTCGTTTGCGTTAGGGATTGCAATGGAAAGCCCGTATGGCCGCATTGGCCAACGGACTTGGAATGAAAAGCCCTACCCCGCACCACGGGGTAACGCCAAAGCTTAGTGTATTGGTTAAAGGTATCTGACGCTCTTGAAAGCGTCGTGATACCAGGGTTACAAAAAATATTGAATGAAAAAACGAAGTGTTCTTACTGATTCTCACTTAACTCGTTTTTTGTTTTGCCTTAAAGTTGGCAATGAAATTTTTGCTGTAATCGCTTAATATTAATTTGCCGCTAATAGCTGCACGTTGCAACAACAATTCGTCCCAATGTTCTGTGCCTTGCCAAAATATTTTTTTCAATTCTTTTATTGCTTCGGGGCTGCTTTTTGTAAGGGTATTGGATAAGCGTACAATGCTTTCATCCATGCCTTCAACGGTTTCATGCAATTCTGCAAACAAACCTTTTCGTCTTGCCCAGTCTGCCGGTCTAAAATTTCCTGCATCAATTGCCAATTGCGAAAATGCACTCAATCCCAATTTTCTTTCTACAGCAGGTCCTACCACAAAAGGTCCAATGCCAACCGCCAGTTCGCTTAGTTTTATTTCTGCACCCTCACATGCAATAGCGTAATCTGCTGCTGCTGCAAGCCCTACGCCACCGCCAATACATTTTCCGTGCACACGTGCAATGATTAATTGCGGCACTTTACGCATGGCATTAATTACTTGTGCAAACCCATTAAAAAACTGTATGCCATCGGCTTCATTTGTAATAGCTGCTAGTTCATCAAAACTTGCACCGCTACAAAAAACTTTTTCTCCGGCACTTTTTAAAATAATCACTTTGGTTGCTGTATTCAACCCTTCGGCATGAATATCTTTTGCCAATGTATGCAATATTTTTCCAGGTAATGAATTACTCTGCGGATGATAAAACTCTATCGTTACAATTCCGTGTTCACGCTCTGTTTTTACGTAGCCTTCTTTAATTTGCTCTATCATAAAAAATAATTTATACCATTAATTTTCTTTGTTTCTGACCATGGTTAAAATAGTTGCAATGCCAATTAACTCATCGGTATCATCAAACATTTCAACCAACCATTTTACAATGCCTTTTGCAATATCTGTTTCCTCTTTTTTCTCCTGACGCATTTTTTCTTTACAGGTAAATCGGATGTACATTTCAGTACCTGGATAAACAGGTTTTGTAAAACGCAATTCATCAATTCCATAATTTAACAACACCGGATTTTTTTCGTAACTGTCTACAAACAAACCCGCAGCAGCACTCATGATAAAATATCCGTGTGCTACTTGTCCGGTAAACATCGTATCTGCAAAATCTGTTTCTTTTAAATGTGCATAAAAATGATCGCCACTTAAATCTGCAAATTTTTCTATGTCATCGGCTGTTATCAAACGTTTAGGCGTTAGCAACTGATCCCCAATATTCAACTCTTCAAAATATTTTGTAAACGGATGAATGCCTTCGTCATTGCCTTTTGCCCCCGGCTGATACACATTGCTGATTGCTGTTATCATACTAGGACTACCTTGAATAGCAACTCGTTGCATGTAATGTTTTACGCCCCTCATTCCGCCCATTTCTTCCCCGCCACCGGCTCTTCCGGGTCCCCCATGAACCAGTAATGGCAAAGGACTTCCATGCCCAGTACTTTCTTTAGCGCATTCATTATTCAACACCAAAATTCTTCCGTGATAGGCTCCTGTACCCAATACATATTGTTGTGCATATTTTGGAGATGTTGTAACAATGCTGCTTACCAATGAACCCTTGCCCATTTTAGAAAGTGCAATAGCTTCATCAATAGACTGATATGGCATTAATGTACTTACCGGACCAAAAGCTTCTACTTCATGTACTTCTTTTGCAGCAAAGGGATCTTGATTAAATAATAATATTGGAGAGATAAAAGCGCCTTTGTTGGCATCTGCATCTATCAATTCTACACTATCCAAACTGCCATAAATAATTTGTGAGGATGCCAATAGTTTTTGTACTTGTGCTTTTACTTCTTGTCTTTGTGTTTCACCCGCCAAACTACCCATTCGTACTTTTTCGTTTAACGGATTGCCGATTGTAGTTTGCCCCAAAGCCTTTCCCAGTGCTATTTGTACGTCTTCTATTTTATTTTCTGGTACAAATATTCTTCGGATTGCTGTACATTTTTGACCACACTTGGTCGTCATTTCTTTTCTTACTTCTTTTATAAAAATATCCCATTCCGTCATTTCTGGTGTTACATCTTCACCCAAAATAATACAATTTAAAGAATCTGCTTCCATGGTAAACGGTACATTTTCTTCGAGAATTTTTTTGCCACTTTTAAGTTGCAAACCGGTTGATGCGGAGCCGGTAAATGTTACTACATCCTGACTTGTTACATGATTTAATAAATCGCCTGCACTGCCACATAATAATTGTAACGAACCTTTGGGTAAAATGTTGCTGTCAATTATTTTTTTTACAACAGCCTCTGTTAAATAGGAAGTAACTGTTGCAGGTTTTACAACAGCCGGAACTCCGGCTAAAATATTGACTGCAATTTTTTCCAACATACCCCAAACAGGAAAATTAAAAGCATTGATGTGTATGGCTACACCTTCTTTGGGTACCAATAAATGATGACCCATAAAGCTATTTAATTTGCCTAATGAATGATGTTCGCCATCTAAACAATAAGGGGTATCTGCAAATTTTCTGCGAAGAGATGCATAAGAAAAAAGGTTACCAATACCACCTTCAATATCTACCCAGCTATCCGCTTTGGTTGCACCGGTTTGATAACTGATCGCATAAAATTCGGGAAGATGATTTCTCAAATGCAATGCCAGCGCTTTTAACAACAATCCTCTTTCTGTGAAAGTCAGTTGTCGCAACGTATTGCCATTGTTTCTTGCATAATTCAATACATCTGCAAAGTTGATGCCTTTGGTACTTGCAGTAGCAATTGCATTTCCGGTTACTGCATTGAATAATAATTGACCATCACCATCACCTGTAATCCATGAGCCTAAAATATAATTCTGTAATTGTTGCATAGTAACACTTTAATGAATGCTGCAAATGAATAAAGAAAGGAACAAAGCTAATGATTGTTAGGTTGAAAATACAAACACTTAGTGTACGTTTTGTGTAGTAGTTTCAAAAAAAATCCCACCATAATATAGTGGGATTGGCAGTTGGTATTGATTACGGAAACTTTTATGTTAAGATTTAAGACATTCTTTTTTCGATTTCGCTGCAAAGGTTGGATAAAATTTCTTCTATTGTACCTTCTCCTTTTACTGTAACTACTTTATTAAACTGTTGGTAGTAATCTGCAACTAGTTTTGTTTTGTTTTCGTATTCTTTAATTCTTTCTCTGATGACCATTTCGTTGGCATCGTCACTTCTGCCACTTTTCAAGCCCCTATTTAGTAATCTTTTTACGAGTTCTTCTTCTCCAACTTCTAAAGCAAGTACAACATGGATTGCAGTGTTTTTAAGTTCTAATAATTTATCTAAAGCCTTACTTTGGGCTGCTGTTCTTGGAAAACCATCGAAAAGAAAACCTGCTACATCTGGATTTTCATCCAATGCACTACTAATCATGCCAATTACTACCTCATCAGGGACTAATTGACCTTTATCCATAAAATTTTTTGCTTCTAAACCCAATGGCGTTTTAGAATTAATTTCACTTCTCAATAAATCACCGGTACTAAGGTGCTTTAAATGATATTTTGTAATTAATTCCTCACTTTGCGTTCCTTTACCGCTTCCCGGAGGGCCAAATAAAATAATATTAAACATGTTGCTTGCTAACCTTGTATGAAACACAAATATAAGTCAGGAAAATTAATATTCCTTTAACACTCCAATGAAAACCTATTTGTTTTTATATTGTAAGTTGAAAATAGGTTTTCTTTGAAAAAACTGATTCCTCAACCAAATAATTTTTTATAATGAAACACTATAATGATATTAAAAAATATACTACTGCACTTTTGCTTTTCACAATTATAGTTGTAGGATGTAATGCCCAAAATAAACCTAATAAAAAAAAAACAATGGACACGTTAAACAAAAAGAATAACCTAGTTTACTCTACAACCGATGCCTCTAAAGTAATGCTTGCTGAAGATGAATGGAAAAAAATATTAAGTCCTGAAGTGTACGAAGTTGCTCGCCAAAAGGGGACAGAAAGACCATGGAGCAGTAAGTTTGAAAGTTTCAAAGAAGTTGGTACTTACTATTGTGCAGCTTGCGGCAATGCATTATTTAAAAGCGATACAAAATTTGAAAGTGGTTGTGGATGGCCCAGTTTTTATGAATCAATCAGCAAATCTGCAATTATTTATACCCCAGATAATACACACGGAATGCAACGTACAGAAGTGCAATGTGGCAGATGCAAAAGCCATTTAGGTCATGTATTTGAAGATGGTCCAAAACCAACAGGATTAAGGTATTGCATCAATGGCGTAGTATTGGATTTTGAAAAAGCGCAAGCAGCAGAAAAGAAATACAACGAGAAATAGGATTAAGTTGAATCGATAGAACGTAGCAGCAAAAGCCCCTGTAAAAATTAATACATACTAATTAATTTGCTATTCAATATCTTCTTCTTTTTTGTACAACCCTTTAAAAGGCGAGGGTTTGTGTTGTTTGTATAAATCAAAACAGCGTTCAATGTAATAGCCAAATTCTAAATCATTCAGTGTAAGCAAAAATTCATAATCAGGTCTGTATGCAACCATAAAGCTGTCCAAGGTGGCACCCGACAATCCTGTTAGTTTAATTACAAATAATTTCTTAAACCGATGATCTATATAAGCATCTTGTTCTTGCTGTAACAATCTTCTTTGTAATGCAAGAATTTGTCTGTTTCTTTTAAACCGAAACATGTTGATAATCTCATTAATATCTAATCCTGCTGTAACTCCTGGCGTAGTATTATAAGTTGGATTGTTGATGATTTGTAAGCTTGGTTTTCTGAAATTAAATACTTTGGCGTAATCATTTCTGTTTTGAATTGAATCAAAACGATAATACCGATTTCTTACCGTAACCTCGGGTAATTGGGTTGCTTTTATGTGTAGCATTACATCAAAACCTGACAGGTTGGATATGGTGTCTACTGCATATTTCATCGTTGTTTTACCAATTAAAGAAAACCAGATTGAATCTGTTTTTTTAACGGTTAAACTATACCTTCCTGCAGTGTCGGTGATTGTTCCTCTGCCCGATGTGCTTAACACAGCAACTGCTTCTAATGGGCGTCTTGCAGTAATATCATAAATGGTACCACTCACAGTTGTAAACTGTGCAAATGCTGCAGTTGCCAAAAAAATCAAACAGCATAAAGTGGTAAAATATTTAATCAATTCAGTTGGTTATGTGGCTGTAATATTAATTAACGATAAGCACATTTGTGTCAATTAATATATTATTAACTGTTTTTTGAGAAAATTTAATTCACTATACTGATATATACTTTACAAACAAAAGCAAAAACTAATTTGGCTTTTGTGTTGCATTCATTCCTTTGAAATTATTTTTATTAACTGATTTAACAAAATTAATAAGTCCAGGAAAATAATGTGGTTGATCATCCCACATGCTGCAATGACTACCTGTTGGACAAAATAGATAATCTCCTTTTTGTACTTGTGTTGCTATCCATTTCATATGTTCGGGATCCATTGTATCAAAAGCTCCACCAATCGTAAGTGTAGGAACGGTGATTAAATGCAAATCTTTTGTTCTGTCCCATTTGATTAATCTGCCCGCTGTTTTAAATTCACTCGGACCCTGCATGCTCACATATATACCTTCACTTAAATGTTTAAACATTCTGTTTAACGGTTCTGGCCAATCGGCTAATCTGCATAAATGTTTGGCATAATATTCAGAGAATACTAGTTGTTGATACGTAGGATCTTTGAATTGTCCCTTTGCTTCATAACCCATTAAAGAATCTACTAATGATTTTCTCATTTGTGTTCTTAAAATGCCATTGTATTTTTCATATTCCGGGATGCTCGCCATCATATTAGAAATGATAAGCCCTTTCAGATTGCTTTGATATTTCAATGCATATTCCATTGCAAGAATTCCACCCCAACTATGTCCCAATAAATAAAAATTGTCTTTGTTTAAACCTAAGGCTTTTCTTACTTGTTCTACTTCTTCTACATAATGTTCGGTAGTCCAAAGGCTGCTGTCATTGGGTTTGTCGCTGTAATATGATTCCAGTTGATCATATTCAATAATTTCAATTCCTTCTTTGGGAAAAAAACTTTCAAAGCACTCAAATGCTTCATGCGTACCACCCGGACCACCATGCAATAATAAAATTTTGATGGTAGGATTGTTGCCAATTCGTTTTGTCCAAACTTTAAAAGTTCCCTTTGGTGTTTGTATTGGAATCATTTTAATACCACCAGCTTGAATGCCTGTATCTGTTGAAGCATGATATTCTTTTACAGATATGGATTCTGGATTTGGCTTGCAACTAAAAAAAAATATTGTTATTGCAAATGCGATTATTGTCTTTAAATATTTCATGGTAATTTTTACTAGTTTAAATTAAAATTATGTTGGTTTTTATTATTGTCAAGATTTGCTGCTGTCTTTTTGATAATTAAAAATTATTGCTTCTTTGCCCAGTCATCCATTTTGCGTTCAATAACCTCCAAAGGCATACAACCATCTTTTAAGAATGCATCATGAAATTTTGCGATGCTAAATTTGGTGCCTAGTTGTTGTTTGTATTTTTCTCTTAAGGCTTTTATTTTTAATGCGCCTGTCTTGTAACTCAATGCCTGTGCGGGTATTGCCATATATCTTTCAATTTCGGCAGTAGCACCTTCTTCGCTGATGGCTTCATTTTCCATCATGTATTTAATGGCTTCTTCTCTGTTCATTTTGCCCGTATGCATTGCAACATCTACTACCAATCTTACTGCTCTGTGCATTTCATCGCCTAATGCGCCCATGTATTGGAACGGGTCAGTATAACAACCCAATTCTTTACCTAAACTTTCACAATACAATGCCCAACCTTCGCCATAAGCACCATACCAACTGAATCTTCTAAACCCTGGAAGTTGATCATTTTCTTGTTGCAATGAAATTTGGTAATGGTGCCCCGGAATTGCTTCATGCAAAAACAAACTTTCCATACCGCTTGTAGTATTAAATTTTGTTGCATCTAAAATAGGAACATAAAATATTCCAGGACGCTTACCATCTGCACTTCCCTGATTGTATTCTGCACTTGCGCTTGCAGCCCTGAATGCTTCTGTTTGTCGTATTTCAAAAGGTGTTTTGGGTTTTCTGCCAAACATCTCTTTCAGCTTTGGATCTATCTTTTTTTGAATAGCAGCAAATGCAGCCAACACTTCAGCTGGTGTTTTGTAAGGCATGAACTGCTTATCCGTTTTCATAAATTCAAAAAACATTTTTAAATCACCATTAAATTTTACTTCAGCTTTTACACGTTCCATTTCATCACGAATTCTTTTTACTTCTGATAAACCGGTGTTGTAAATTTCATTGCTTGATGTGTTAGTGGTTGTCCAAAAACGAACTAAAAATTTGTAGTATTTGTCGCCATCAGGCAATGCATTGATTCCTGTTGTAGTTCTGGCTTTTGGCAAGTATTCATCCTTTAAAAAATCAGCTAATTTTTTGTAAGCAGGAACAAGTGTTTGGGAAATGAGTTTTTGGTATTGAACTGCGAGTTTGTTTTTATCTGAATCAAAAGGCACTTTATTGATAGGTGCATAAAATAAACTTTTGGTAGCATCTGCAACAACCATTGCTTCCATTTGTGGAATCATTTTTTGCACCAACGCTGCCGGTAACACATGGTTTGCAACAATCCCCTTTCTAAAATACACAATAGCACTATCTGCCCAAGCACCAAAAACAGTTGCTCTTGAAAGCCAATCATTATAATCCTTAATTGTTTTAAAAGGTTGATTGCCATCGCCGCTGCCCAATTGCCCCATTGTTAAAGGCAATCCCCAAAACTGTTGAAATGGAATATAATTATCATGAAATGAAAGTCCTTCTATACTCATTTCCATTTCACGTTTGAAAATATCAAAACTAATTTTATCGTTGGCGTTCAGATATTCTCTGTCAAATGATTTAACATAAGCAAGATGCTTGCTGTAAAAAGCTTTCAGCTTGTTGCGATAGCTTTCTGTAAAATCAATGTACATTTTATCGTTTAAAATACTGTCTCCATTTTGTGTGGATTCCAATGGAAATAATTCCAGTCTTTCTTTGTAATAATTGCTAAATAATGTTACCAATTCTTTATTGGCTTCACCGGTAGGATTGGAGTTACTGAGTTTACAACTTACGATGGTGCAAATAATAATAAGACTCCAAAAAAATTGTTTCATAAAATGTGATTGAATATTTAAATAAAGAAATTAAAATGCTGATGTTTAATATTTATAAAAGCCTTTTCCTGTTTTTCTTCCAAGTTCACCTGCCTCTACTTTTTGCTGTTGAACAATAGATGGCGTAAGCCTTTCGGGCTTTCCCAATGCTTCCCAAACAATATGACTCACACCAAAATTGATATCCATTCCAATTAAATCCATCAATTTAAAAGGACCCATTTTAAAGCCCGATGCTTCCATAATAGCATCTACATTTTCAATGTTTGCTAGGTTTAATTCTACCAACTTCATGGATTCTAAATAATAATGACGCGCTACCCTATTCACAATAAAACCCGGCGCATCTTTACAAACAACGGGTACTTTATTCATTTGCTTACAAATGGCAACCATTGTTTCTACTACAATTGCATCTGTTTTTTCTGCTTGCACCACTTCCACCAATTTCATAATGGTTGCCGGATTAAAAAAATGCAAGCCAACCACCATTGCAGGATTGGCAACACCTTCGGCAATTGTACCAACTGAAATAGAAGATGTATTGGTAGCAAAAATGGTTTGTTGTGAATTAATCAACGCCAAATCATTGAACAATGTAATTTTAGCTGATTTGTTTTCAATGATTGCCTCAATACAAAGATCTGCAACACAATTTTTTATATCTGATGTAAATAAAATTCTTGAAAAAATGTCCGACTTCTCTTCGCTGCTTATCTTTTGTTTCTCTACTAAAAACTGCAAACTTTTTTCAATGCCAGCTTTACTCTTTTCAATCATAGCTGTATTCACATCAAATTGAATCGTGTTGAAACCTGCTTGTGCAGCTACTTGTGCAATGCCGCTACCCATTGTACTGGCTCCGCAAACACAGATGGTAATTACATTGTACATATTGGCAAGATACAAAGTTGATGTTAGTGAACAGAATAATTTTTTTGGTTAACAACTTTTCCACGCTCTAAATCATAATATGCATAACTGAATAACTCTTTAGTATTTTTACAACATGTCAAAAAAAATCATTGGTCAGCAACTTGATTTGTTTGGAAATTCTTTTTCTACTCAGCAAGAAAAAAAAGAAGAAATTTTTATTGAGGCAACTGAAACAGTAAAAAATGATTTTGTTTTTTTAGATGAAAAGATTGGGGTTAAAATTAAATTAAAGCCCAATCAGGAAAAAGCAATTGTAACAGAATCAAAGGCAGTTTACAAACAAGAAAAAACAAAAAGTAAGCGTGGGCGTAAAAGCTTTAAAGACATTGATGCAGAAGTAGATGCGATTGAAATTCCGGATGATGAAACGCTTAATAAAAAATTATATTATCCTATAAGAGAAGTAGCTGCTTTTTTTAAATGTAACACGTCCTTAATTCGTGCATGGGAAGTGGAATTTGAGATTTTACAACCAAGAAAAAATAGAAAAGGCGATAGACTTTTTCGTGTAGAGGATATCAAAAATTTACAGGTTATTTATTATTTGTTGAGGAATAAAAAATTAAGTGTTGAGGGTGCCAAAGCTTATTTAAAAAACAACAAAAAGAAGGCAGATACACAACAACAACTTACACATACATTGAATAAATTTAAAGGCTTTTTATTGGAATTGAAGGCTACCTTAGCTGAATAATAAAACATTCAATAAAATGAAATACACTTTAATCATATTTGCTGCAACATTTTCCCTTCTTTCTTGCAAACCCATTTTTTATAAGCCTTTTAGCAAGGTAAACTATACCGAAAGCAGAGATGAAGGACATGAAGGAAATTCAAAAATTATCAAGGGTGTTTTTAATAGACAAATACTGGAAAGTGATACTGCTTTCAAATGGTTTGCCGATAATTATAAATACGGACAAGCTGATGCCAACGCAATAGAGGCATTTAAAAAAAACAAAGAAAAATTTTCAGTTTTAGTTTTTGGCGGAACTTGGTGTCATGATACTCAAAACATCTTACCTGCATTTTATAAATTGGCAGACAAAAGCAATTATCCTCCAAATAAAATTTATTTAATTGGAGTTGACAGAGCAAAAACAACTATTCAACAATTACACACAAAATATAAAATTACCAATGTACCCACCTTCATTATTTTAAACAATGCTGGAAAAGAAATTGGGCGTGTGGTAGAATACGGTAAATCCGGAATGCCTGATAAAGATTTGGGAGAAATTGTAAATGGATTGTAATGCAAAATCCTCAGATTGTCATTCTCACTAAAAATATCAGAAAACAAAAAGAACCTAGATTAATAAAAAAGGGTCATACTTCAACAGTATGACCCTTTTACTTTTTTATTTACTCTCTTTAATGCTTAAAATTGCTATAAAGGGGGATTTGTTATATTATCTCGGAATAATTCCAAGCTGTTGCATAAACTCAAGATTATCCATAAAGTCTTGCTCT
>CANLAE010000024.1 GCA_947488765.1 Chitinophagaceae bacterium
ATGTATTAAAAACAGTAGGTTGGTTGATTGCATCCCAATAAATATCAATTTTATAAATCGAATCTTGTGCAATAATTGCTTGGTCTGCTAATGTTACCAGAGATTGTGAACAAAGATTATTTTCATTGGCAACAGTAAAATTAACTGTTGGCAAAAATCCTGATACAGAATAGTTTTTAATTTTTGTATGGCTACATCCATTAACAGTAGTTGTTGTAAGCTTTACAGGATAAGTACCATAAGCTGTATATCGGTGCGAAGGATTTTGTAATACAGAAGTGTTAGGATTAGTGATGGTAGCATTCGCATCGGCAAAATTCCAACTCCAAGAAAAACTTTGTGCATCACT
Source organism: Chitinophagaceae bacterium (assembly GCA_947488765.1). GTDB lineage: Bacteria > Bacteroidota > Bacteroidia > Chitinophagales > Chitinophagaceae > UBA1930. The sequence continues at coordinate 350 of CANLAE010000024.1, forward strand.
AATATTGGTAGCATCTGTAAAATTTACTGTACTATCCTGCAAGCAACCATTGGTAAAAGTAAAATCAGTTATTGGATTTGCATAAATGGTAAATGTTTGAAATGCGGTATCACTTACACAACCGATGCCGGCATCAACTGCATGTTTTACGGTATAATTTCCCGGCGTGAGATATGTAGTGGAAACAGCATTTGAATTAGTGGCAGTAAGTGTTTGCGTATTTGCAAAATTCCAATACCAGTTTAAAATAGTACCATTTCCAAAACTTGAAGTTGGTGTAAAAGTTACTATTGTATCTGAACACAATCTTTGAGAAACTGTAAATGTAGAAAGTGGTCTTTGACTTACTAAAACAGGCAATGAAAAAGTATCACTAATACATGCACTATCACTAATTGCAACCAACTTCACAGTAAATGTATTAGCAGTAGCATACGTTTTGAAAAATGCATTACTGTCAGTTCTGAGTAATGTAGTTAAATCGCCAAAATTCCAATTCCAGTCTTTAATTTTTCCGCTGGAAATTGTGGCAGAGTCTTTAAATCTGATACTATCACCCAAACAAATATCTTTCTTGTATCCAAACTTGCTATTGGGTTTTGGAAATACATTGATACTTGAAATAATACTGTCCGAGCATCCGATTAAAGAAGTGTATTTGTACTTAATAAAATGATTGCCAACCCCTGCAATCATTGGATTGAAATTACCTGCAGCATCTGTACCCGCACCCGAGTATACTCCATTTCCTGTAAGACTATTGGTAATACTTGCATTTGCAATACTTACAATACTTGTATTCACACACTTGCCTTGCAAAAATCCAAATGTTAAGTCAGGCTTTGCATTTAAAATAATAATTTTTGTTTTTTCACTTGTACAACCGCCCTTTGAATATACTTTCCATTTGATGGTGTATGATTTTACAGATGGTGTTATAAATACAGGATACTGATGTGTGTATTGTCCGTTTTGTGAAGGGTTTGTATATGTATTAAAAACAGTAGGTTGGTTGATTGCATCCCAATAAATATCAATTTTATAAATCGAATCTTGTGCAATAATTGCTTGGTCTGCTAATGTTACCAGAGATTGTGAACAAAGATTATTTTCATTTATAACATTAAATACAATGGGTGATGCAAAACCAGTTACAGAATAAGGTTTGGTAATTTGATAAACACATCCATTAGATGTTGTGGCTTGAAGTGTTACCGGATAAGTTCCATAATTACTGTATTTGTGTGTTGGGTTTTGTAAGTTGGAAACATTATTTATTCCTGATAAAGCATCTCCAAAATTCCATGACCAAGTAAATGTTTGTGCATCAAAAGTAGTTGTGCTGTCATTAAACTGAACGGTACTATCCTGAAGGCATCCAGGAATAAAACCGAAATTTACACTAGGTAAAGCCCAGATTCGTAATTGTTTTATTGCAGTATCACTTTTGCAGCCACCTGCAACACCAGCATAATGCTTGATGGTGTAAATACCTGGTGCAGGATAATATTGTGTTTGAGGATTGTTATTGGTTGCATTGATAATTACCCCATTTCCAAAATTCCAGTAAAATGAATTTAGGGTGGAACCTGCAAAAGAAGACGTATCGGTAAATGTTACAGAAGCACTTCCACAAGCAACTTGTGTACTCATACCAAAAGTAGCAACTGGCGAAGGTGCAGTTAAAACTGTTTTGGTGGTATCTCCAACACAACCTGTAGAGCTAATTAACCTGAATTTGGTAGGATGATTCCCTTGCGTATTAAACTTCTTCTTGGCATTTTGAATGCTATCTTGTGTATTATCATCAAAGTACCAACGAAACTTACTAATTGTATAATTTGGAGAAAGATTGATTCCGGTAAATTTCACCGTATCTGAAATACAGCCTGTATAAGCCCAGGTAAAATCTGCCTTTGGTCCTGGAACTACTTGCAATGTATAATTGACATCTTCAGTATTATTACAATTATCAATTTCAACAGCTGTGCAGGTAATAGGAATAATATAAGTACCAACTGCACTAAAACTATATTCTCTTGGTAATTTATACGTATAATATTTTCTGCCATTCACATTGCCGCTATCCGAAGCAATAGGATTTAGCAAAGTAGTATCTGCATTTACAGGACCTAAATTAGTACCTACCTGACTCAGTTTCCATATCATCTGCGATGGTTTATAAGCCAATTGTACTGAAAATTTGAAAGGTGAATTGGGACAAGTTGATGCACTAACACCTGATCCAAAAGTATTTTGAACTCCGCCAACAATATCGAGGTTGTTGATGAGCGTACCCGCATTGAATCCATAACTTTCCACACTTCCCAATCCGTATGTAATCGCAGTAAATGCTGAATCGCAGGTAATAGAATGTTGCTGTCCCCCAATGGAAGAAGATTGAGTCCATTTTTTAATAACTATACGATAATTTAAATTTTGAGGATGAAAACCTACATAATCAAATGTACTTGAACCATCTATGAGTAAAGAAGTTAAGCCAGACGATGGCAATATTGCGCAAAGAAATGCAGCAGAAATACCTGAGTTATAAGTTGAATAAAAAACTGCACTTTTTACGGCTTGTTGTATAGGACTCAAATAAAACATTTCAGGATCTCCCAATCCATTATATGCAGCGTAACCACCAATAGAACACGGAGTTGATGCAGAAGGAATTAATTGTTCTACCAAAATTGGTTTGTCGGCTTCTATATACTCTGGTTCATTGCTATAAATATCATAAAAAAAATTGTTGGTTAATCCTGCTAAAACAACTCCATTTCTTTTTACAACCGTTAACGGATCTCGAACAGCAATTCTATAAAAATTAATGTTCTTGGTAAAAACACTATTTGTAGAAACAGTGGGATAAGTTAAATATTTTGTTCCCCATGCACTTGCAGGGAAAATTTGCTGTTGCATAAACTCACCACTACTGGTATTACAAATAGTCATTCTGCTTGCACCAGAAAATACCCCAATTGGGTGACAATTACCATCTGGACCAGCAATTGAAACAATTTTACTGCCCGTCATGTCATTTCCGGTTGTACCATTTGATAAACCCCAAACACTATAAATTTCACCCTTGTTTAATGTAGGGGATGTAAAAGCAACATTTGCTGGCTTTCCGCCTTGTGTGGTTGCAGATGGAGTAATTTGTAGTTTTGTATTGTCTTCACTAGCCACTACAAAAAACCAGGAATAAGCAGGTGTTGAATTGGTAACCTGTTTATAGTTTACAGAGTAGTAAGTATATCCATAAGTTTCAACTGGCATTAGCATGGTTGCACCCGATGAACTTCCTCCATATTGATGGGCATAAGCAACAATAGGTACATCACTTTCAATGTGTATTCCGGCTGTATTTATTCCTTCTGTTGTTATCCTGGCTGTTCTTGGTATTGCAGCTGTTTGTACAGCAGTATTGGCAGCAATATTAAGTGATTGGCTGTAACCTAGGCTAGGCACAGTAATCAAAACACTTGCAGCTTGCTCGGCACTTAAATACAAAACAAGTGTTTCTCCATTGGAACCAAATAATTGATTATGACCATATCCTACCCAAAATTCTTTTCCTTTATTGGATTTATTTTGAGCATTAACTGTAAAAAAACCAAATGCAATAAAAATAATTAACCAAAATAATTGCTTCATACTTTCCATTTAATAGCGGGCTTTAAAGATAAGGTTATTTGCAATTTCAGACATCCGTTATCAAATAAAAAAGGCAGCAATGGTTAATTGCTACCTTTTTTATCATATTAATAAAATTAAAATATTAGCCTAAAGCTACACGTTTGAAGTTTAATACTTTTAAATCTGATTGTACAGATTTTAAGTAATCTCCTACAGTTTTGCTTGCATCTTTTACAAATGGTTGAGCCAATAGTGTTTGCTCTTTGAAGAAAGCATTTAATTTCCCTTCAGCAATTTTAGCAACCATTTCATCAGGTTTACCAGCCATTTTAGGATCTTCCTTCATGGTATCAATAATGATGTTTCTTTCTCTTTCAACTGTTTCAGCAGGTACGCTGTCAGCATCTACTGCAACCGGATTTAAAGCTGCTATTTGCATAGCAACATCTTTTCCTGCTTCAGCAGCTTCGCTTGATAAGGCAACTAAAACTCCCAATCTGTAAGCACCATGAATATAGCTTGCTACATAAGGGGCTTCAACACGCTCAAATTTTACGATCCCAATTTTTTCACCAATGCTTGCTAATTTATCATTAATTAAATCAGAAACTTTAGCACCGTTTACATCAGCTTCAAGTAAAGCCTCAACATTGTGTACATTATTTGTTACTGCAGCATCAGCAATGCTTTGTGCAAAAGCAACGAAGTCTGTATTTTTAGAAACGAAGTCTGTTTCGCAACTGATACAAACAATAAAACCTGTTTTATTATCTGCAGTTGTTTTTGCAATTACAACACCTTCTTTTGCTTCTCTGTCGCTACGTTTCGCAGCTACTTTTTGTCCTTGTTTACGCAACCAATCAATTGCTGCTTCAAAATCACCGGCAGTTTCTGTTAATGCTTTACGGCAATCCATCATACCAGCGCCAGTAGCCTGACGTAACTTATTAATATCTTGTGCTGTTATTGTTACTGTACTCATAAAAATTATTTTTAAGATTTTTTAATTAAAGAATAAAGGTTTTAAAATGCTGAAAAAAATAAAACCACATAGTGCATCGGGCACAAAGCTATGTGTCTGATGTGCCTATGTGGTTTAAGTTATAATTAAATATCGTTGTATTTAAATTATTTAGCACCTCCTGGGCGACGAGCACCGCCAGCACCACCACCAACTCTGCGTTTAGGAGCACCACTTGGGGCACCACCTGGAGCAGCGTTTGCATCAGTACTACGTCCACGACCACGACCACGTCCGCCTTCAGCTTGTGCTTCTTGCTCTAAACGGCGAGCTTGTGCTTCGTTTTCGTTGTTTCCCTCTTCGCTAGAATCTTCTTCGTCTTTGTTTGCCTGACGTTCAGCTAAACCTTCTGCAATAGCAGCAACAATATAGTTAGTGATAATTGCAATAGATTTTGTAGCATCATCATTTGCAGGAATTGCAAAGTCAACTTTATTAGGATCAGAGTTGGTGTCAACCATTCCAAAAGTCGCAATGCCTAAACGTTTTGCTTCAGCCAATGCAATATGTTCTACACTGATATCTACCATGAACAAAGCAGCCGGTAATCTGCCCAACTGAGCAATTCCGCCTAAAACTTTTTCCATTTTTTCTTTATCACGAGTTAATGTTAAACGCTCTTTTTTGGTAAGACTTTCAGCACTACCGTCGTTCAACATTTTTTCTATGCTCTGCATTTTTTTAACGCTCTTACGAACGGTATTGAAATTGGTTAACATTCCACCCAACCAACGTTCAGTAGCATAAGGCATGTTTACACGCTTTGCGCATTCGGTAACAATTTCTTTTGCTTGTTTTTTAGTAGCAACAAACATGATTTTTTTACCACTTTTTGCAATTTGTTTCAATGCTGCAGAAGCTTCTTGTAAATGATCTACAGTTTTGTTTAAATCGATGATATGAATACCTTTCTTTTCTGCAAAGATATAAGGCAACATTTTAGGGTTCCACTTCTTTTTAAGGTGACCAAAATGCACACCTGCTTCTAAAAGTTGTTGTTGTAATGAAGTGTTATTTTCCATTTTTATAATTTGAAAATTGTTATTGATATTGTTTTGTCACTAAGCCAAAGTTGATATACAAAGGTCCAAAGACCCATGCAATTAACGTTTGCTGAACTGGTAGCTTCTTCTTGCTTTTTTATGACCAAATTTCTTACGCTCTACACTACGTGGATCACGTTTCAACTGACCTGCAGCTTTCAATGTTGGACGGAAATCAGGATTCACTTCCAATAAAGCTCTTGCAATACCCAATTTAATGGCTTCTGCCTGACCTTTAATACCACCACCTTGTGCATTTATTACAATATCAAATTTTCCTACAACGTCTGCTGTTTTAAGCGGAGCCTCTACTTGGTTTTGTAAGTAAACCAATGGAAAATATTGTTTGTAATCTTTATTATTCACTGTTATTTTGCCTTCGCCTTTGCTGATGAACACACGTGTTACAGCTTCTTTACGACGACCAACGGCATTTTTTTGCTTCTCCATATTATATTAATTTGGACTTTAAATTGATTGGTGATTAAAACTTAAGTTCTTTAGGTTGTTGCGCAGTGTGCGGATGAGCGGCACCTACATATACAAATAGTTTTTTGTACATTTTTCTTCCTAAACGATTTTTAGGTAACATGCCTTTTACAGCACGCTCAATAATTACTTCAGGACGACGCTTCATTAAATCTTTTGCTACTTCTTCTTTTCTACCGCCTGGGTAACCAGAGAAAGTGTCATAAATTTTATCATCCATTTTGTTACCTGTTAATTTTACTTTTTCGCAGTTTGTAACAATAATGTAGTCTCCACAATCAACGTGTGGTGTGTAATAAGGCTTATTCTTACCACGAAGAATAGCAGCGATTTTAGAACACATACGACCAACGGTTTGATTAGTACCGTCAATAACATACCAATTATGTTTTACAGTAGCCTCGTTCGCATGTTTGGTGGTGAAATGTAATTTACTCATAGATTAATATTTAATTGTTATTCAACGCTATCCCGTTGAATTTTTAAATGGGTGGCGAAGTTAGCAGCTTATGTTCCGTATTACCAAAGATTTTGCCATATTTTTTTATCGATGCTCTGTAACTAATTGATTTACAATAAAAAAATTGTTGAAAATTTTAATTACCTGTTTCAAAATTATATTTATTGTCACCAAGTTAAAATCACTTTAAACAATTTTGGGTCGTTTGATGTAAGTTTAGACTTATAGCATTTGTTTATAAAAGATTATTTGATGCTTTGGATCTTTTCTGAATTTGTCATGAATGTCTTCATCATTTTAACAACTTCAGTTACGTTAGCAACTTTTTTGCTGCATTACATTCCAAACCCTGAAATGTGCGACGCCGAAACAGCCTAATAGATATTCTACTGTTGGGCCAATCATTGCCAATTTTATTATGCGCAGATTAATTTTTAGAATTTATGGTATACTCAAATCTGTATTCCAATTTTAAATATAATTGGTAATGGATTCTATCATTTGTTAAGATCCCTGATTAGCCATTTTTTCTGTATTCTCCGCCATTTGTAATGCCTCAATAAACTCTTCAATATCGCCGCCAATTACAGCATCTAAATTGTAAGATGTAAGACCTATTCTGTGGTCTGTAACCCTTCCCTGTGGCCAGTTGTAAGTTCTTATTTTCGCACTTCTGTCGCCTGTACTTACCAATGTTTTTCTTTGTCTAGAAATTTCGTCTTCGTGTTTGCGTACTTGTTCTTCATACAATTTGGTACGCAACATTGTCATCGCTTTTTCCCTATTACCCAACTGACTTCTTTCTGTTTGACAAACAACTACAACACCAGTGGGAATATGGGTTAAAAAAACTTTTGTTTCAACCTTATTTACGTTTTGTCCGCCTGCACCACCACTTCTTGCAGTTTCCATTTTTACATCACTTTCTTTCAACTCAAAATCTATTTCTTCTGCCTCGGGCATTACAGCAACTGTTGCAGCCGATGTATGAACACGACCCTGTGTTTCGGTATTGGGAACCCTTTGTACACGATGCACACCACTTTCAAATTTTAAAGTGCCATATACATCTTCTCCGGTAACTTCTAAAATGACTTCTTTGTATCCACCTACTGTTCCCTCGCTTTCACTTACTACTGCTGTTTTCCAGCCTTTTTTACCGCAATAACGTAAATACATACCCAATAAGTCTCCGGCAAATAAACTTGCTTCATCTCCGCCTGTTCCTGCCCTAATTTCTAAGATGGCATTTTTATCATCTTGTGGATCTTTGGGAATTAATAACTGAGTCAGTTCTTTTTCCAGTATCTCTTTTTTAGCTTCTAAATCGGGCAATTCCATTTTTGCCAGTTCTTTCATATCGTCGTCATTTCCATTCAAACTTTCTTTGGCAAAATCATAGTCTCCCAATATGCGCATGTATTGTAAATAGGGCTGTACAATTTTTTCTAATGACCGATATTCTTTACTGTATAATCCAAATTCTTTTTGGTTATTGATAATTTCCGGATTGGTTAATGCCACACCCACTTGATCAAACCTCGCCTTAATAGCTTCTAACTTATCTAACATAAATACAATTTTATCACAACTGCAAAAGTAACGGATTGCGCGTAATGAAATAAAGATACAAGGCGCAAGTAGCTGTAACTACTGATTGGGGCAAATCAGTCAATTAAAAAGATTAACTGAATATTGTTTGTTACATTTGTATAAATACTGTTGGAAAAACAGCAAAATCAATACCATGAGTAAAAAAGGATTTGAGAAGTTCATCAACAAAGAACCTAAGGCATCTGCCAAAAGAGAAGGATTTCGTCAGGAAAAAAGAAGAGCCAAAGCCGATGCAAGAGCCGCAGGCGAAGAAGCAAGAAGAAAAAAATTAGATAAAAAAAGAGGCATCGTTACAGAAGATCCAAAAGAAAAAACTTTTGGAAGACCATCAAAGTTTAAGAAAGACGATCGTAAAACTATTACACCTACAAGCCGGAATAAATCAGAATTTTCAAGTGCAAATGAAGGTACTGCTTCTTCAAAAATTAGTGTAACAAAAAATACGGAAATTACTCCGAATACTTCTGCAACTCCTTTAACAAAGCAACTTACAGAGCAAATGCCTTTAAATAAATTTATTGCACATTGCGGAGTTTGTGGCAGAAGAGAAGCTGCTGAACTAGTGAAAAAAGGCGTGGTACTTGTAAATGGCGATAAAATATTTGAACCTAGTTTCAGGGTTACAGGCAATGAAGACATTAAAGTAAAAGACAAAAAAATATTTCTTCAAAAAAATCTGGTGTATATATTGTTGAATAAACCCAAAGATTTTATCACTACTTCTAAAGATCCGGAAGGAAGAAAAACAGTGTTGGATTTAATCAAAGGTGCTACACCCGAAAGAGTATATCCCGTTGGAAGATTAGATAGAAATACAACAGGTGTTTTGTTACTCACAAATGATGGTGAACTGGCTCAAAAATTAACCCACCCTTCTTACGAAATTAAAAAAATATACGAGGTTAAATTAGATAAACCGGTAACCAAAAAAGATTTAGAAAGCATTGTTACAGGCTTGGAATTGGAAGATGGTTTTATAAAAGCTGATAACGTTGCTTACTCAGATGCCAAAGACAAATCTGTTGTGGGCATTGAGATACACAGCGGCAGAAACAGAATTGTAAGAAGAATATTTGAGCATTTAGGTTATGATGTAGTTGGATTAGACAGGGTAATGTTTGCCAACCTTACTAAAAAAAATGTAGAACGCAGCAGATGGAGAATGTTGCAGGAAAAGGAAGTACGTCTTTTAAAATACATGAACCAAAGTTTTGTAAAAAAACCCAAAGAAAGTGCTGCTAAAAAAGTAGAAGTATCATCTAAACCAAAAAGTACTGCCAAACAATTTCATAAAGATAAATAAGTATTGCAGCCGCAATTTTTCTTACTCCCATGAAGCTAGAAATAATTTTTGAAAATGATTTTTTTATTGCCATTAATAAACCAAGTGGCTTATTAAGTGTGCCCGACAGAATGCAAAGTGAAGAATCTCTGAAAGATATTTTATTGCAGCGTTATGGAAATATTTATACAGTTCACCGATTGGATAAAGGCACAAGCGGTGTGATCATTTTTGCAAAAGATGATGTAACACACAAACAACTTTCCTTGTTATTTGAAGGAAGAGAAATTGAAAAATATTACATGGGAATGGTGAATGGAATTTTGATGAATCCCAGTGGTAGCATAGATGCGCCAATTATGATGCACCCTGCAGATAATGGCAGTATGGTAATTAGCCCAAAAGGTAAAGCTTCATTAACAGACTACGAACTGATTGAAGACTTTAAATATTTTTCCTGGGTAAAATTCAGAATTCATACCGGACGTACACACCAAATTCGCATACACATGAAGCATATTGGTCATCCTATTGTTTGTGATGATGTATATGGTGATGGAAAACCAATTTTACTTTCGTCTATCAAAAAGAAATTTAACCTTTCAAAAAAAGAAGAGGAAGAAAGACCAATTTTAGGAAGGCTTGCACTACACTCATGGAAATTAAAGTTTGAATTTAACGGAGAAACTATTGAGCTGGAAGCTTTGCCACCAAAGGATTTGAGGGCTACGTTGCAACAATTGAAAAAAAATTGGTAAATTCAAATCCCTCCAAATTTTTTATAAATTTTATCAAAATTCAACCTACATTTCGTACTTATATTGAATTACTGTAGTAATGTAAAACTATATTTGCAGTAGTTTATGAACCTGAGTGAGCTGATAGATAAGTACAAAAATAACCCCCGCATTTTTCAACTAGCGGACAGGCTTCTTTTTGCCGATACTCAAAAAATATTTCTAAAAAATTTACAAGGCAGCACTGCAGAATTTATTGTAAGCAGTATTTTTTCTCATGAAAAAACAGAAAGCCTCAATCATTTAATTGTATTGAATGATGCCGAAGAAGCTGCTTACTTTCATAATACGATTGAAAATTTAACCAATGCATTAGACCTTTTTTATTTCCCATCATCTTTTAAAAACAGGAAAAATTTTCGCCTGCTCAATACTTCTCATGTAATGTTGAGAACCGAAATGTTGACAAGACTTTCCAATGGTGGAAATAAAAAAATCATCATCACTTATCCCGAAGCATTATTTGAAAAAGTGGTGTTGCCATCGGCATTAAGCAGCAACATCATCAGCATCAAAGCCAATGACAGCATTAGTTTGGACGGATTGATGGAACTGTTTGTAATGTATGGTTTTGAACGAACAGATTTTGTGTACGAGCCCGGACAATTTGCATTACGTGGTGGCATTTTAGATATTTATTCGTTTGGAAATGAAAAGCCATATCGTGTTGAATTGTTTGGAAACGAAGTAGATTCCATTAGAATTTTTGATCCGGAAACACAACTAAGTGAAAGAAAATTATTACAGGTAAATATTATTCCGAATGTAGAAACACAATTTGACAGTGGCGAGAAAGTAACGCTGATGGAATTTCTTACAGACAACACAATTGTTTGGCTTAAAGATTGGGATGTGATTAAAGAAAAAATGGAAGTTCAGGAAGAAGACTTAGGATTGTTTCTCAGAAGAATGGAAGAAGGAAAGGAGAAAGGTACAGATAATGAAGACGAAGATGCATCTAAAATTTTAAAAGATGTAAAACTGGAAGACTTTGTTCCGGCAGCTACTATTGAAAGACAAATACAACAAAAACACATTGTTGAATTTGGCTACAGACCTTTCTTCGCTGATGCTGAAAATGCATTGAATAAAAATATTACAGCCACAGCCAACATTACAAGTTTTGAATTTGCAACTAAAAGTCAGCCATCATTTAACAGGAAATTTGATTTGCTAATTAAAGACTTAAAAGAGCATGAAGAAGCAGGATACCAGGTATTCATTTTTGCAGAACAAGTAAAACAATTAGAAAGGCTTCATTCTATTTTTAAAGACTTAAATACCGAAATAAATTTTGTTCCTATTGGCACATCCATTCATTCAGGATTTATTGATGAAGACATCAAAGTTGTTTGTTATACAGACCATCAAATTTTTCAGCGTTACCACAAATACCGTGTTAAACAAGCCTTTAATAAAAACAAAGCCCTTACGCTGAAAACATTGCGGGACTTGCAACCCGGCGATTTTGTAACACACATCGATCATGGTGTTGGCCGTTACAGCGGATTGCAAAAATTGGAAGTCAATGGCAAATTACAGGAAGCCGTAAGAATCATTTATAAAGACAGTGATATTTTATATGTCAATATCAATTCACTGCACAAAATTTCTAAATACACAGGCAAAGAAGGCACCATTCCTAAAATAAATAAACTGGGTAGTGATGTATGGAATAAGTTGAAAGAAAAAACTAAAATCAAGGTTAAAGAAATTGCTTTTGACCTTATCAAATTATATGCGCAACGCAAGGCACAGGAAGGCTTTGCGCATAGCCCCGATAATTATTTACAAACCGAATTAGAAGCAAGTTTTATATACGAAGACACACCCGATCAGGCAAAAGCAGTAGAGGATGTAAAGAGAGATATGGAAGCACCTTCGCCAATGGACAGACTCGTTTGCGGTGATGTTGGTTTTGGCAAAACAGAAGTTGCCATAAGAGCTGCTTTTAAAACAGTTGTTGATGGAAAACAAGCAGCAATTTTAGTCCCTACTACCATTCTTGCGTATCAACATTTTCAAACGTTGAAAGAACGATTCAAAGATTTTCCTGTTACGGTAGATTACATCAATCGTTTCAAATCATCCAAAGAAAAAAAAGAAACTTTACAAAAACTAGCAGAAGGTAAAATTGATATAATTGTTGGTACACATGGGCTTTTGGGTAAAGATGCCAAGTTTAAAGATTTGGGGTTGATGATTATTGATGAAGAACAAAAATTTGGCGTAGCCCACAAAGAAAAACTGAAATTATTAAAAACAAATGTTGACAGCTTAACGCTTACAGCAACACCAATTCCACGTACACTGCATTTTAGTTTAATGGGTGCAAGGGATTTAAGTATCATCAATACACCACCACCTAACAGACAGCCGATACAAACAGAAGTGCATGTGTTTAATACCGATTTTATAAGAGATGCGATTTACTTTGAAACAGAACGTGGCGGACAAGTTTTCTTTATTCACAACCGAGTAAATGGGTTAAGTGAAATGGCCGGTTTAATTCAAGCGCAATGCCCTGATTTAAGCATTTCGTATGCACATGGACAAATGGATGGTGATCAGTTGGAAGAAAGAATTTTAGATTTTATCGATAAAAAATATGACGTGTTGGTTTGTACCAATATTGTTGAAAGCGGTGTAGATATTTCTAATGTAAATACGATTATCATCAACAACGCACATCATTTTGGATTGAGTGATTTGCATCAGTTAAGAGGTCGTGTTGGGCGAAGTAATAAAAAAGCATTTTGTTATTTATTAGCGCCGCCAATGGCTACATTACCAACGGATAGCAGAAAAAGATTACAAACTTTAGAACAGTTCAGTGACTTGGGCAGCGGCTTTCAGATTGCGATGCGGGATTTGGATATAAGGGGCGCCGGAAATTTGTTGGGAGGTGAACAAAGTGGCTTCATGGCTGAGATTGGATTTGAAATGTATCAGAAAATTTTAGAAGAAGCAGTAAGAGAATTAAAACGTACATCGTTTAAAGAATTGTTCAAAGATGAAATAAGCAAACAAGATGATTTTGTGAGTGACTGTACGATTGATACCGATCTGGAAATTTTGATTCCGGATAGTTATGTAGAAAGCATTACAGAAAGATTATCACTTTATACCCGATTGGATAATTGTGCAACTGAAGAAGACCTGCAAACTTTTCATGTAGAAATGATAGACAGATTTGGACCAATACCAAATGAAGTAGAAGATTTGTTTACAACAGTCAGGTGCCGTTGGCTTGGCGTGGAATTAGGTTTTGAAAAAATGAGTTTGAAAGAACAAAACATGCGTTGCTATTTTGTAAATAAAAATGACAGTCCGTATTTTGAAAGTGATACATTTAAAAATATACTGGAGTACTTGCAAACAGGAACAAACAAAGCAAAATTGAAACAAGTTGCCAAAAACTTTTTATTGGTAGTAGATGATATTAAAACCATGAAAGAGATGGAACGCTTTTTGGATTTAATGCACAAGGCAGTTCGCCCAAAAAATATTGAACCTGCTACAAAAACAAATTCATAAAATAAGTATTGGACAAAAAAAATCCTGCTGAAAAATATCAGCAGGATTTTTTTGTTGAATGTTTTTATTAGAAGCCTTTTTTAGCAACGCCATCAGCAATTGCTTGTAACGCTTTAGCTTCACTCATAATAGCAGCCATCTTGTTGCCCTTGCCATCATTACCTGCAGCCATATAACCACCTTTAGCAGTTTTAGTAACTACAGCATCATGCATTGGTACATTTTTTTCTTTTGTTTTAAGGCAATATGCTTTGATCATTTTACTTGTGTCCATAACTTTTAAAATTGTTTTTAGGTTAGAAAATAAGTTTTTGGTTAATAAGTAAGGCACAAGCTACGAAAATTTAGTGAAATAGGAAAAACTTTTAAAATGAAGTTTTCACCGTTACAAAAGATTTTTGTTTTTGATACCTTTTTACACTTTTTATTTTGAATTTTTGGTTAATCAAACTGCTTTACACATCAATCTTAGCATACTTTGCATGTGTTTCAATAAACTCTCTTCTTGGTGCAACATCATCGCCCATTAACATACTAAATACACGGTCGGCTTCTGCAGCACTTTCAATTGTTACACGTTTCAATACCCTTCTCGAAGGATCCATTGTTGTTTCCCAAAGTTGGTCAGCATTCATTTCACCCAAACCTTTGTATCGTTGTGTAGTAACGCTGTCTTCTTTACCCTGACCAAGTTTTGTAATAAGTGCTTTTCTTTGATCTTCATTGTATGCATACTCAGCTTCCTTGCCTTTCTTAATTAAATACAAAGGTGGTTGCGCCAAATACACATATCCTTGCTGCACCATTTCTTTCATGTACCTGAATATGAATGTAAGAATCAAAGTAGCAATGTGGCTTCCATCCACATCGGCATCTGTCATGATGATGAGTTTGTGGTAACGAAGTTTTATTAAATTCAATGCTTTAGGATCATCTGCTGTTCCCACAGTTACGCCCAATGCAGTGTACATATTTCTGATTTCCTCATTCTCATAAATCTTATGCTCCATTGCTTTTTCAACGTTCAAAATTTTACCACGCAATGGCAAAATAGCTTGGTAGCTTCTGTCTCTTCCTTGCTTTGCAGTACCGCCTGCACTATCTCCTTCTACCAAATACAATTCACATTTTTCAGGATCTCTTTCGCTGCAATCTGCTAATTTACCCGGCAATCCTCCACCACTTAATACAGTTTTACGCTGTACCAATTCTCTTGCTTTTTTAGCTGCTACCCTTGCTTGTGCAGCCAATATAATTTTATTGATTACATTTTTACTTTCTTTCGGATTTTCTTCTAAGTAAGCCTGCAAAGCCTTGCCCACCGTGGTTTGTACCGTTCCGGCAACATCACTGTTACCTAATTTGGTTTTCGTTTGTCCTTCAAACTGTGGCTCGGGAACTTTAACGGAAATAATTGCACTGAGTCCTTCCCTGAAATCATCGCCTTCTACTTCAACTTTAGCTCTTTCAAATAAACCTTCTTTATCGCCATAGCTTTTAAATACCCTTGTTAAGGCTTGTCTGAAACCCGTAACATGCGTTCCACCTTCAATTGTGTTGATGTTATTTACATAACTAAAAATATGCTCTTTAAAATCATCATTATAAGTCATTGCAACTTCAACAGCCACATTGCTTACTTCATCCAATCCTTCAAAGTACAATGTCTTACCAATTAGTGGTGTTCTGTTACTTGCTTTATCTAGCATTTCAACAAACTCTACAATACCACCTTCGCTGTAAAAGTTTTTGGTGTAGATTGTTCCATCTTCATTTGTTTCTCTTAAATCGTTAATAATAATATTTATTTTACGATTTAAAAAAGCCAGTTCACGCAATCTTCCTTCTAATATTTCTCTGTTAAATACAGATACTTGGAAGATAGTTGTATCGGGCCAAAAATGAACTCTTGTACCGGTAATTTCACTTGTACCAGTTTCTCTTACAGCATATTGAGGGACACCAATTTTATACTCCTGTTCAAATATTTTTCCTTCACGTTGTACTGTTACCAAAAGCTTGGTGCTTAAGGCATTTACGCAACTCACGCCCACTCCGTGTAAACCTCCTGAAACTTTATAAGAACCTTTGTCGAATTTACCACCGGCGTGTAATACCGTCATTACAACTTCCAATGCACTTCTTTTTTCTTTGGTATGCATGGCAGTAGGAATACCACGACCATCATCCTGAACGCTGATGCTATTGTCCTCGTGAATGTTTACAGTAATGTTTTTGCAATAACCCGCCAATGCTTCGTCAATAGAGTTATCTACCACTTCATATACTAAGTGATGAAGACCTTTTACACCGATATCGCCAATATACATGGCCGGTCTTTTTCTTACAGCTTCCAAGCCTTCTAGAACCTGAATACTGTCGGCACCATAATTCTTATTTTGTGCGTCGTTACTTATTTGTTGTTCATCGCTCATAATACTTGCTACGCTTGATTTTGAATGAATTTATTAGTATTAGCGAAAATACGGAAAATCAGGGGTTTTTCAATAAGTAAAATGAACTGTTTTCTCACAAAAAAATGGAGCAAGTGGGGACAACCTTCTAGCACTTAATTCCAACAGATTTTGCAATGCAAGGTTAATGTCTTTAGCTTTGATGAACAGATATGGATAAACAAATAAATATTGGAAAAATTGTAGCAACTTTTGGCACACAAGGAGAAGTAATACTAACCCATGCTTTAGGCAAGAAAATTGAATTAAAGTCAGTAACAGCGTTATTTATAGAGATAACAAAGGGCAACCCAATTCCCTATTTTGTAACAGGAAGTAAAGCAAAAAGCACTGAAGAAGTTTTTGTAGCATTGGAGGGTATAAATAGCAAAGAAGCAGCACACCGCTTAATTGGCAAGCAAGCCTGGTTGGGCGAAGATGATTTTAGAAAATTGGCAGGAAAGCAATCAGCTATCGCTTTATTGGGTTACAGCATTGTTGATAATGGCGTTGTTATTGGCGTTGTTGAAGAAGTAATTGAACAACCGCATCAAGTTTTATTAACTATTCAGTATAAGGGCAATGAAGCTTACATTCCATTACACGAAGCAACTTTGAAAAGTATTAATCATACAAAAAAAGAAGTGCATGTAACATTACCGGATGGCTTATTGGAAATTTATGAGTAACCACATGATTTGAATGCATCATTATTTTAATGTTTTTTACTTTTCTACTTTACAAACTGTTGTGTGTATTGTTCTTTTTTATCGCCCAAAACCTTTACTATATATGCACCTGAAGGTATTTGACGCAAAGGAATTGTTTGGTTATTATATGAAAAATTATTGCCGAGTAATTGTCTTCCCTGCATATCATAAACATTTATTTGCATGTTTTTGATACCTGTTAAATTCCCTGCTTTGATATACAAGTTAGCAGCATTTGCAGCAATAGAAGTAATAAATCCTTTTGTATTTACTGTTGGGTTAATTGCAGTAACAACACTAGGCAACACTGTAGTAAACAAACCTCTTCCGTGTGTAGCAACGGCAAGCGTTCTGTCGCTTGATCTATACTTCAACATGTAAGAACTAACATTTGCCATTCCTGTATTTTGAGGAGCCCAAGTTGTAGCAGTTCCATTTAAGGTACTTGTACACCAAACGCCTGTTTCAGTTGCCAATATAATACCACCACCTGTTGCAGCACTTGTCAATAGTGCATTTGCGGGTGCAAAGATTCCCCAACGTACCGGCATATCAGGAAAATTAGCACCTTCTATATTTGTCCAAGTAGTTCCCCCGTCAGTACTCTCCATAACGCTATTAGCACCATAATTACTTACTGTTGCTAATAGATGGTTAGGGTTCCCATTCTCAACATCAATACTAGATACCCAACTACCGGAGGTAAATCCGGATGCTGTTATTGCTGTAACTGTAACAGGTGCATTTGTATTGGTATTTGATAATTTTACAAATACGGGAGAGCCGCTATTGCTTCCTACCATCCAAACAGTTCCGCCTGACGGCACATTTGGATCTACTTTAAATGCAGTTACCGTTTTACCCAACAAATCACTTACTGAAACTGCCTGATAGGATGGATTACCCGTTCCAGCTAATCCCGATACCAATCCATAAGTACCTCCTGCAGCAGAAGTATATAAAACATCCAATGCATCATCATATTCTGTAGGATTAATAAATTGTCCTGTTGTAGATGTACCTCCTGGCACTGTTTTAAATGAAGTAGCTCCTCCATCTCTTGTGTAGTAATAATTATTATAAACGTAAGATGTAACCTGAATTTGACCATCAGTTTGATCTATGTGACAATAAGCTCCATCACCTCCGGAAGCCTTAGTAGTAGCATTCAAGCCTGTTGCAGAGAATTTGTGAGAACCATTATCCTGAGCACCTGCTAAAAAATAGTTGGTATTGGTAGGATGAATTGCACAGGCATAAAACTGTGTTACATTGTAGTTATTATTTTTATCACTCCAAGTTACACCACCATCAGTTGAGTAAAAAACACCACCATCACTTGTAGCAATAATCTCACTACTTGAAGAAGAAGGATAAATTATATTATGAATATCTGAATGTATGTATGGTAAAGCTGGAGTGCCGCAACCGGATGCCCATTGTGAAATCTGACTCCAGGAAGTTCCTGAATTGATGGTTTTAAATGCATCTACACCACCAACAACACAAGTACTGCTATTATTAGGATCTACGGAAGCACTCAAGTCATACCAGCATTGACCATTGGTGAAATCAGAAGAAGTTGCACCCTGACTACATCTTGATGGATTGGCTAGTTGAATCCACGTAGTTCCTTTATCGTCACTACGAAATAATGCACCAATTGCTCCAGTTCCTCCGGTTTTCTCACAAAGTGCATACAATATATTTGCATTATTTGGTGCAGGTGCCAATTCTATTCTTCTCCAGTTTGCACTTGTTGATATTGCTGGAGGAGTTACATCCACCCATCTTGAAGTATTTCCAATACTATCTCCATTGCTAACTTCCGATTTAAAAACTTTTCCTTTGTTAGTAGTCGCATCACTCATCATTCCTGTAGCTGCATAAATATCACCGTTAGCGGCAATCTCTAAATCTGCAGCTCTAAAATTCACTGCTCCGTTACATGAACCCGAATTGTCATATGTGCCTATCACTCTTGTCCAGTTTACACCACCATCCAAACTTTTTAATACGCCTCCTCTGTTACAAAAAGATGCACTCCTGCAAGCAGCAAATACAATCCCTGTGCTAGTAACCACAATGTCCTGTACCAATTGAAAATCGGTGATAGCATCTGTGCTAGATAATAAAGTCCAAGTTATTCCACCATCAACAGATTTGTATATTCCATTGCCTCTGATTGCATCAGTATTAAACCAACCCTCACCTGTTCCGGCATACATAGTAGTTGGTATTGTCGGATCTTGCGCTAAAGCAGTGATGGACAAATTAGGCAGTTGATTATTTACAGCTGACCAAGAATAAGAAGTTGATTTAAAGTTGGTGCATTTCCAAATTCCGCCACCCACACTTCCTGCAAAAACAGTATTACCTGTTGCATCTCTTTTATCGATTAATATCGCTCTTGTTCTGCCGCCTACATTACTAGGACCACGTTCTGTCCATGCAAGTGAATTGGTATTAACTGTACGGGAATTAATTAAACTTTGAGTATAAGCTTGTGCAACAGCCAATCTTTCGTAAGGAACATAACCCAAAGCAGGGTCTTTCGTCATTTCAAAATTTTGCTTTAGCCAGCCCCCCGGAGCTTCTTCATCAGCTTCTTCAGTTTCATTTGTTGTATTATTGTTCTTTCCGTTTTCTTTAGAAGTATTGCTTTTACATGCAGTGAAAAATAAAGAGCTACAGATTAATAATAAGGGTATCAAATATTTCATTTTGTGATTTTATTAGTCAGTAATCGTTTCCTATTAATAAAAAAATTAATTGGATTTCTGATACATTTTTTTGAAGGACAATTCCCAAAAAATTTAAACGTAAATTTATAATTTTATTTCAATTTATCTCATCAAAATCAAGTTTTTTATTTTTAATATTTGGTAAACTAAGGCAATGATAATTTGTAATTCTTAACTTTCTCAAGATAGCATTACTTTTACAACCTTTTCTAAACAGAAGTGAAGTGACTGACATAATACAATTATTACCCGATAATATCGCTAATCAAATTGCCGCAGGCGAAGTAATACAGCGCCCTTCCAGCGCTGTAAAAGAACTTTTAGAAAATGCTGTTGATGCTGGAGCTACAGAAATAAAATTAATCATTACTGACTCTGGTAAAGCTTCCGTTACCGTCATTGACAATGGCAAAGGCATGAGCGAAACCGATGCCAGAATGGCTTTTGAACGACATGCTACCAGTAAAATCAGCAATATTGAAGATCTTTTTAGAATTAAAACAATGGGTTTCAGAGGGGAAGCTTTGGCAAGCATAGCGGCTGTTGCACAAGTAGAATTAAAAACAAAACAAAGTACAGAAACCTTAGGTACTTTTATTGAAATTGAAAATAGCCGTGTACTAAAACAAGAAGCTTGTGCCGCTCCCAATGGAACAAGCATCAGCATGAAAAATTTATTTTTCAATGTTCCGGCAAGAAGGAATTTTTTGAAAAGCAATGCTGCCGAAATGCGCCATATTATTGATGAATTTATCAGAGTGGCAATGGCTTTTCCTGAAATATTTTTTTCATTAACAAGCAATGGACAACAAGTTTTTCACTTTGAAGCAGGAACCCTTAAACAACGTGTGGTACAAGTATTGGGAGCTCCGTACAATGCTAAATTAGTAACTGTTAAGGAACAAACCGATTACATGAATGTACAAGGTTTTGTAGGCAAACCTGAGACTGCTAAAAAAACAAGAGGCGACCAATATTTTTTTGTAAACAACAGATTTATCAAAAGTGCCTACCTGAATCATGCGGTAAATAGTGCTTTTGAAAACATGATTCCAAAAGATAGTTATCCAACTTATGTACTTTATATAGACTTAGACCCAGCTGTGCTAGATATTAATGTGCACCCAACCAAACAAGAAATAAAGTTCGAAGATGAAAAAATTGTCTACGCATTTGTTCAGGCAGCTGTAAAACATGCACTAGCCCAGTTTAGCATTGCGCCCAGTTTAGATTTTACCCTCAATGCAGATATTCAAAGTTTAGATGCTATATCGAAACCCTTTACACATCAAAACCAGGAAGCTGCAACTGGTAGTAGTTTGTATAAAACATTTACCAACAAACATCAAGCTCATATCATTGAGCCAAATGAAAATAGTGAACTGAGACATTGGAGAGATTTTTTTGTAAAAAAAGAAACAGATGTAAGTTACGAACAGCAACCGCTGAACTCGGTTTCAGGTGCACAAAAAACACCAATTCCGGTGTACGATTTTCAGCACCAAACGTATATACAATTGCACAATACCTATATTTTATCGGCAAGTAATAATGGATTTATTTTAGTACATCAGCAACATGCACATGAACGTATTTTGTACGAAAAATACAATCTTGCATTTCATAGTCAGGTACATACCACACAAAATAGTTTGTTCCCTATTACTTTAGAATTAGCAGTTCCCGATGCTGTTTTGCTGGAAGACTTATTACCCGAAATAGTTGCCTTAGGTTATGCCATAGAACCTTTTGGTACCAATACTTTCGTAATACAAGGCACTCCAGCAGATGTTGCCCCGGGCAATGAAAAACACAGCATTGAATTATTACTTGAGCAGTTCAAACATTTTAGCAGCGATATCAAATTTGGCAAACGAGAAAAACTAATTCGCTGCATTAGCCGACAACATGCCATCAAAGCAGGTCAATCATTGCAACAAAAAGAAATGCAAACTTTATTAGAAGAATTATTTGCTTGCACCACACCCAATACTACGCCAAGCGGCAATCCAACTTATTTAGAATTTAAAGAAGATTATTTGGATAAAATGTTTGGAAAATAAATCAACATTTGTTTATCAAAAGTTCATCATCTGTTTATAGTTATATATTTTAGAAATAATTATAACTAACTTAGCCATTAATAAATTGTGCCTATGCAATTTCAACGAAAACAATTATCGAATCAGGAATTATTATCTATATATAAAGCCCTTGTTTTACCAAGATTAATTGAAGAAAAAATGTTGGTATTGCTTCGTCAGGGCAAAATCAGCAAATGGTTTAGTGGCATTGGTCAGGAAGCAATTTCAGTGGGTACAACACTGGCTTTAGAGGAAGACGAATGGATAATGCCATTGCACAGAAACCTCGGTGTTTTTACTACAAGAAAAATGCCTTTAGAAAAATTATTTAAGCAATGGCAAGGCAATAAAGACGGTTACAGTAAAGGCAGAGAAAGAAGTTTTCATTTTGGCAGTAAAGCACATCATATATTTGGAATGATTTCGCACCTTGGACCACAACTGGCAATTGCCGATGGCGTTGCATTGGCTTATCAATTAAGACAAGAAAATAAAGTAGCAGTTGCATTTACAGGTGATGGCGGTACAAGTGAAGGTGATTTTCATGAAGCGTTGAATGTGGCTACTGTATGGGGTTTGCCAGTAATTTTTATTATTGAAAATAATGGATACGGATTAAGTACACCAACCAATGAACAATATCGTTGCGAGCATTTAATTGATAAGGCGAAAGGATATGGAATGGAAGGTGTACAAATTGATGGTAACAATGTGCTGGCTATTTATGATACCATCAAAGGTGTTAGAGATTATTGCATTCGTGAACAAAAGCCCTATTTAATTGAATGTATGACCTTTAGAATGCGTGGTCATGAAGAAGCAAGTGGCATAAAATATGTTCCCAAAGATTTATTGGAAGAATGGGCAATCAAAGACCCAATCAGCAACTATGAAAATTATTTGTTAGCAGAAAAAGTCCTAACAAAAAGTGCAATTGAAAATATTAAAAAAGAAATCAAACAATACATTGAATCAGAATTAAATAAAGCATACGATGCTGAAATATTGATACCAGATACTACAGAAGAAATTTCAGATGTATATGCGCCAAAAACCAACAACAATGTTTTGTTGATAGAATCAAATCAACAATTAAATGCAGATGGACAATGGGTTTCAGCAGTTGGAACAACAAAAGAAATACGTTTTGTAGATGCCATACAACAAGCATTGTGGCAAAGTATGGAACAACATCCACAACTCATTTTAATGGGACAAGATATTGCCGAATATGGCGGTGCTTTTAAAATAACAGAAGGCTTTGTAACTCAATTCGGAAAACATAGGGTTCGTAATACCCCATTATGTGAAAGCGCAATTGTAGGAACCGCATTGGGCTTGAGTTTGGAAGGATATAAAAGCATGATGGAAATGCAGTTCTCCGATTTTGCAACTGTTGGATTTAATCAGATTGTAAATAACCTCGCCAAAATATATTATCGCTGGCAACAAAATGCCGATGTGGTAATTCGTATGCCATGCGGTGCAGGCGTGGGTGCAGGACCTTTTCATAGCCAAACAAATGAAGCGTGGTTTACAAAAGTACCCGGACTTAAAGTGGTTTATCCTAGTACGCCACAAGATGCAAAAGGCTTGTTGATTGCAGCAATCAATGACCCTAACCCTGTAATTTATTTTGAACACAAAGCATTGTACAGAAGCGTTAGCGGTTCAGTGCCCGAAGCATTTTACGAAATTGAAATTGGTAAAGCAAAATTGGTAAATGAAGGAACAGATATTACCATCATTACTTACGGAGCAGGAGTGCACTGGGCTTTGGAATACCAACAACAAAACAAGAATATTTCGTTACACATTCTTGACCTGAGAACATTGCTACCATTGGATTACAGCGCAATACAATATGCCGTATCGGTTACAGGAAAAGTTTTAATACTGCATGAAGATTCAATGTTTGGCGGATTGGGTGGTGAAATTAGTGCATGGATTAGTGAGCATTGTTTTGAAAATTTAGATGCGCCTATTTTACGTTGTACAAGTTTAGATACACCCATTCCTTTTAACATGGATTTGGAAAAAAACTATTTAGCAAAAAGTAGATTGGATGAGTGTATTGAGCGTTTGATGAGTTATTGAAGATGAAGAAGTTGTTAGAAGTCGGTAAAGTCAGGAAAGACGGGAGTTAGATGACAGATTTTAGATGACAGATGACAGAAAATGGATAAAGTATGTTTGAACTGCTTCAGTTTATTCAAACATTTGATTTTTTTGCCACAAAGCGATAAGGCCCAAAGGTTTTCGCTGCGTACTTTGCTATCGTTGTTGCTTTGCGTGAAATAAAGATTGCTTCGTTCCTCGCAATGTCGTTGAACTATTTGAACTTCTTCAACTCATTCAACTTCTTGAACCTCATAAACTTTTAAACTCCCTAAACTACAAACCAAATAACTATATAACCAAATAACTAAAAAAACCTACCCCTTCAACTGCTGCTCTAAATATTTAATTTTATCTTCTAATAAAATAATTTTGTCTTCGTATAACTTTTGTATTATTGAGTCAATTTGGTAATTATTCACTACAGAGTTTTGACCATTTAATGAATGTTGACCATTCGTAATATTAATAATGATATTTTCATCAAATCCTTTGATTGCATCAACGGTAGTTTCTAAAATTGCTGCAATCTTTTCTAATCTCTCTTCCGAAAGTTTAACTTCATTATTCTCAATTCTTGCATAATTACTTTGGCTGAGTCCCAATTTATCCGCCATATATTCTTGGGTAAAACTTCTGAGTTCTCTTACTTTTTTTATCTTGTTACCATTGGTGTACATAAGCGGTTTTTTTATGTTGGAAAGATACATAAATTATGTAATTGAAAAAAGGGGAATATGAAATGGATGAAGTTTTTTTGTAAATAATAATAAATTAAATTTAATGAATTTTGTAATCGCTGCCGCTTATCAATGGCAAAAAGAAGGGAGAAAAAACACGACCAATAATTCTGAAATGGCAATACAGCAGATTATTGCACATGTTAATAATCGATTTAAACCAACAGCAAAAGGAGTTGACTATAAAATTGATTATCGTAGATTAAGAGCATCTGCAGGTAAAACCATGCTGGATAGTATTATCAAACGAATAGAAAAAGCCAATGTTGTAATTATAGATATAACCCACCCAAACCCAAATGTTTTTTTAGAATTGGGAATTGCAATTTATTATTCAAAACAAAATGCTGCTTTTTCATTTTATTTAATAAAAGAAAAACAAGAAGGTAAAAAACCAACTGATGAATTACCCAGTGATTTACAGGGATTATTCATCACGCAATATTCTTTAAAAAATGGTAAAGTTAGTTTCGACGACGGTGGTTCATTGCGTATGAGTATAATAGGTGATGTAAAAGAATACTATAACAATTTAGGGAAAAGCAAACAAGTTATAGATGAAATAAATGAATTTAATTGATATGAAAAAACTAATATTCTTATTGGTTTTTTTGTGGATGTTTTGCCTCACTAAAGCACAGATTATAATTACTGTTGCTGGAAATGGGATTAGGGGTTTTAATGGTGATGGTGGACTAGCTATTAATGCCCAAATATATGCAACCCGAATCGCAGCAGATAATTCTAATAATTTTTATATTTCTGATCGTCTTAACTACAGAATCAGAAAAGTATCGAATAATGGCATAATTACAACAATTGCTGGCAATGGAATTAGCGGTTTTAGTGGTGATGGTGGACTAGCTACTAATGCTCAATTGAGATCTCCTTACGGCATTGCAGTTGATACTAGCGGTGTTATTTTCATTGCAGATCGTCTTAACAACAGAATCAGAAAAGTATCGAATAATGGCATAATTACAACAATTGCTGGCAATGGAATTAGCGGTTTTAGTGGTGATGGTGGTTTAGCTACTAATGCTCAATTGAACTCTCCTTACGGTGTTGCAGTTGATAGAAATGGGGTTGTTTTTATTGCAGATTGTCAAAACAATAGAATTAGAAAAGTAGCAACTAATGGGGTAATTACAACAATTGCTGGCAATGGAATTAGCGGTTTTAGTGGTGATGGTGGACTAGCTACTAATGCTCAATTGAATCAACCAGGAGATGTAGCAATTGATCTAAATGGTAATATTTATATTTCTGAATGGGGAAACCATAGAATTAGAAAAGTAGCAACCAATGGTATAATATCGACTGTTGCTGGAAATGGAATTGGTGGTTTTAGTGGTGATGGTGGTTTAGCTACTAATGCTCAATTGAATCAACCGGACGCCTTAGCAGTCGATATTAGTGGTGTTGTTTTTATTGCAGATGCTAAAAACCATAGAATTAGAAAATTAGCAACCAATGGTATAATATCGACTGTTGCTGGAAATGGAATTGGTGGTTTTAGTGGGGATAGTAGTTTTGCTACAAATGCTCAATTAAATTGGCCATATGGTGTAGCAGTTGACAATTCTAATCTTTATATAGCTGATCAAGACAATTTTCGAATTAGGAAAATATACATGAATAATAGTGTACCAATTCAAATTAAATACGTAAAAGCGTTTGAATTTAGTACAGCTATAAAAATTGAGTGGGGTGTTACAAATGAAGTTAATATAAACAAATTTGAAGTTGAAGCTTCAATAGATGGAATCATTTTTAACAAGATAAATTCAATTGCTGCGAATAATAACCTTACCTATAATTGTTTACATACAAATCCAAATGTTGGTAACAACTATTACAGAATAAAATCAATAGAAAATGATGGTAAAATTCAGTACAGCCAAATTGTAAATGTGAAATTAGGAAAGGCAAAAAATAGTTTTAATGTATTTCCTAACCCAATTCAAAATAACACAATACAATTACAATTAGAAGGTGTTGATAAAGGCATTTATAATGTTGTTTTATACAATCAAGTTGGACAACAAATATTTAAAAATACAATTAATCATGCAGGTGGTTCTGCATCAGAATCTTTGAATACCGGTAAAATTTCAAAGGGTATTTACCAACTAGTTATTGAAGGTTTAAATATAAAAACATCCACAAAAACGATTGTTGTAAATTAAAATTAGTTTGATAATTATCCTCCGCTTGGCGTAGTCTCAATGACTACGTCATAGTATAAGTAAATTTTAAATTTGCAGCAAAGCCAGTGCAGTAAAGGGTTGTAGCAGTTGTAATATTTTACAAAGAAAAAATTATTGGCTCTAGTGTTGCGTGAGTACACACACCACGGCGGTTGGGTATTTTCCTGCCGATTATGATAAGAAGTTAGTGAAAAAGATTGCTTCGTTCCTCGCAAGGACGCTCAACTTTTTGAACTTCTTCAAGCATTTCAACTTTTTGCCACAAAGGTTTTCGTTGCGTACTTTGCTATCGTTGTTGCTTTGCGTGAAATAAAGATTGCTTCGTTCCTCGCAAAGACGTTGAACTATTTGAACTTCTTCAACCATTTCAACTTTTTGCCACAAAGCGATAAGGCCCAAAGGTTTTCGCTGCGTACTTTGCTATCGTTGTTGCTTTGCGTGAAATAAAGATTGCTTCGTTCCTAGCAAAGACGTTGAACTTAATAAACTTCTTCAACTC
>CANLAE010000025.1 GCA_947488765.1 Chitinophagaceae bacterium
TTTGATATTAAAACATTCATTAAAAACAACAATAATGATACTGTTCCATTAACAGCAGGCATATTGATAAATCCTTATGCATTAGATGATAATAATTCTGATTTTAGACCAGGTACATTGGCTTCTAAAGGAGCTAGTTTTACCGACGCTACTTTGCTTCCAGTTACAATCAGCTCTTTCTACGGATTTAATGTGAAAGAAGACAATCAACTATATTGGAACACATCAGCAGAAAACAATAATAATGGTTTTTACGTTCAACGTAGTTTTGATGGAATAAGCTTTTTAGATATCAAATTTGTAGCATCAAAAGCTAATGGTGGAAATAGTAGTTCTGCAATTTCTTATGACTTTACAGATATTAAAGCATTTGCTGGGAAGTCTTTCTACAGAATAAAACAAGTTGATAAAGATGGAAAAACAGCTATCTCTTCAATTATAGAAATCAATAAAGCTTCAAAGAATGTTTTATTAACTGTATCACTTTATCCTAACCCAGTAAAGGATCAACTAAATCTGGTAATTGGTTCAGTGATACCACAAACAGTAGTATTAGTTGTAACTGATATTTTTGGTCGTCAGGTTTCACAAAAAGTTCAAAAATTATCGTTGGGAAATAACTATGTAGCTTTAGATGTTAATCAACTTTCTAGAGGAAGTTATGTAATCAATTTTATTTCTGAAAATGGTTCTTCAGTAATTCAGAAATTTGTTAAACAGTAATTATTTTAATTCATTTTTAATGGCTGTTCATTTATTTGAACAGCCATTTTTTTTGCATTTTCAAAACTAAAATTTAGAGAATCTTAACACAACCATCATCATTACTTCATATTAAGTTAATATAACTGTATCAATTTTAGGAAACCCTAAATCAATGCAAAAAAGAAACGTTGAAGTTGCAGTTATCAGTGATTTACATCTTGGAACTTTTGGTTGTCATGCCAATGAAATTGTACATTATTTAAAAAGTATCAGCCCACAAATTTTAATCCTAAATGGCGATATTATCGATGGTTGGCAGTTCAGCAAAAGATATTTTCCTACAAGCCATATGCAAGTGATAAAAGAAATTTTTAGTCATGTTGCAAAAGGTACAAGGGTTATTTATATAACAGGCAATCACGATGAAGTTTTGCGCAGATATAGCGGCACTTCTATGGGTAATTTCCAAATTACAGATAAAGTGGTAATGGAAATTAATGGTAAAATGACCTGGATTTTTCATGGCGATGTATTTGATGCCACTACAAAAGGGAGTGCCAAATTTCTTGCAAAATTGGGTGGTCATGGATATGATTTATTGATACTGATTAACAGCTTTATCAATTGGGGATTGAAGCTAATAGGGAAAGAAAAAATGAGCTTCAGCAAGAAAGTAAAAGGTGCTGTAAAAGAAGCGGTTTCCTGGATTGCCAATTTTGAGCAAACAGCCGCAGAGCTTGCTATTCAAAAGAAATACGACTATGTCATTTGTGGACATATTCACCAGCCTCAAAAAAGAGTTGTTGAAACCAAAGATGGAAAAGTTACTTATTTAAATAGTGGCGATTGGGTAGAAAATTTAACCGCTTTAGAATACAATAATAATGAGTGGGATATCTATCACTACAACGCAGATGACTTTAAAAATATTGATAACAAATTCGATAAAAAACTTCCAAGGCTTGAAGTTATTACCAATGATATTGACATGTACATCAATTCTTTGGATTTAAATGGTCATGCCGCTTTTGTAAAACCTTTAATGAACATAGTTTAGTTATGCAAATATTATACACCATACAAGCTACCGGAAATGGACACATCAGCAGGGCAATAGAATTAATGCCTTTCTTACAACAATACGGCAACGTAGATGTTTTTTTAAGCGGCAGCAATAGCAGTTTGCCAATGCCTTTTCCTGTAAAATATAAAAGCAATGGATTGAGTTTGTTTTATGGTAATACCGGCGGGTTAGATTATTTTAAAATTGCAAAAGCATTTAGTCCTTATAGAATTTTTAAAGAAGCAAAAAATTTGCCTGTCGAAAAATATGATATTGTAATCAATGATTTTGAAAGTATTACAACCTTGGCTTGTAAACTAAAAGGAGTTCCTTGTGTTCACTTCGGACATCAGGCAAGTTTTCAATCAGCACATACACCACGTCCTAATAAAAAAGATATGATGGGCGAACTGATTTTAAAAAATTATGCAAGTGGCACAGTTAACGTAGGCTTGCATTTCGATGCGTATGATGATTTTATTTTTTCTCCAATTCTAAAACAAAATATACTTCAGGCACAGCCTTCAAATAAAAAACATATCACTGTTTATCTTTCGCATTACAGTGATGAAGTGGTTGCTGCTGCACTAGGAAAAATCAAAGAAATTCGTTTTCAAGTGTTTAGTAAAACCGCAAAGAAAATTGAAGTTAAAAACAACATTACTTTCATTCCGGTAAACAATGAAATGTTCAACAACAGTATGTTACACAGCGAAGGTGTTATAACCGGTGCTGGCTTTGAAACACCTGCTGAGGCTTTGTATTTGGGAAAAAAATTATTGTGTTTACCAATTCATGGGCAGTACGAGCAATTGTGCAATGCCGCAGCTTTAGAGCAATTCAATGTTCCGAAAATAGAAAATATTGACTCGCATTTTACTGTACAGATTTACAATTGGCTGCAAATGGAAGCACCAAAAAAATTACAACTCAATCAATCAACTGCACAAACAATAGAATATGTAATTGCAAAAGGATTAGAGCTACAGAAAAAATCTATAGGTTCAATTGCTACAAATACCTTGAAGAAGGAAGATATTTTTTCTTTACAGCCTCACCCACAATTTGCCTAAAATTTTCTGCTTGCATTGAATATACGCTAGCAGTTAAAATATTCTAACTTCGTTGTATGCACTTGCATCAACAAACCAAACATAATAATTTCTATTACAAGCATTACTGTTTGGTGCTTTTCTTTTTTTATTATACCAACATTTTTTCACAAGTACCTATTGGTAATTGGCGGGAACATTTAAATTACCAACACACCATTCAGGTAGTAAAAGGAAATAAAATTTTTGCTGCAACAGACAACAATTTATTCAGTATTGATAACGATGAAGAATTAGACAGATACAGCAAAGTCAATGGATTAAATGATATTGGCGTCAATGCAATTGGTTGGGATGATGCCACCCAACAACTCGTAATTGCTTATGCCAATAGCAATCTTGATATTTTAAAAGATGCTATTGTAAAAAACATGAGTGATATTAAACGAAGCACCATCTCCGGAAATAAAAATATCAACAGCATTTTTTGTAACAATGGCTTTGCCTATTTAAGCAGCGGTTTGGGAATAATTGTTGCGGACTTGAATAGGTATGAAATTAAAGACACTTGGATCATTGGCAATACTGGCAATCAAACAAATGTAAATGCGGTAACTGCCGACGCTACTTATTTTTATGCTGCTACATCCGAAGGATTGAAACGAGCCACAAAAAATTCAACACTTTTATCCAATTACAATTCATGGCTCAATGCCAGTGGTAGCAATGGTTTGAGCAATGGAGCTATCAAAAATGTTTTTAATTGTAACGGACAAATTGTTTTACAAAAAAATGATTCTGTTTTTGTTTTAAATGGCAACAACTGGATTTATTTGTATGCTGATAACAACTGGCCTATTGTCAATATCAATACATCCGAAAATAAAATTTTAATTTGTCAGAGAACCACAGCAGGTAATAGCAGGGTGCTGCAAATTAACACAGCAGGTGTTGTAGAAAAAACATTTACGCAGCCCAATGTTATTTCATTTCCAAAATATGCAACCCTCCAAAATGGTGCGGTTTGGATTGCTGATTATTACGGCGGACTTTCAAAATTCACCAACGCCTTTCAGCAATACATTCCTAACGGTCCATTCGCAAATGTAAATGGTGCAATGATTGTACAAGATGATATTGTATATGCAGCAGCAGGTTCGGTAAATGATGCATGGAATTACCAGTACAACCGAGATGGGATTTTTAAATACCAATCTGGTGAATGGAGCTACAAAGGCTACTATAACCAACCGATTTTTGATTCTGTTTTTGATTTCATTACATTGGCTACAGACCCTGTAAACAAAAGCATTTGGGCAGGAAGCTATGGTGGTGGGCTAGTAAATTATAATGATAATTACATCAAAATTTACAAGCAAAATAATTCTACATTACAAGCAGCCGTTGGCGATGCAAATAGTTATCGTGTCAGCGGTTTGGCATTTGACGGCAATAATAATTTATGGATTAGCAATTATGCCGCACCACAAAATTTGCAGGTACGAAAAGCAGATGGAACTTTCAAAGCAATCACCATTCCTTTTGCACATTTTGAAAATGCAGTGAGTCAAATTGTTACCGATGATGCCAATCAAATCTGGATTGTAAGCCCACGAGGGAATGGTATTTTTTGTTACAACTACGGCAAAAGTGTAGATGCTATTAATGATGATCAGTGGAAATATTACAGATCCGGCGCGGGTAATGGAAACTTACCAAGCAACAATGTTTTTTGCGCAGCAAAAGATAAGAACGGTTTGATATGGATTGGCACAGACAAAGGCATTGGCGTTATTCAATGTCCTACAGAAACTTTTGTCAGACATTGCGATGCTATTCGTCCTATTGTGCAACAAGACCGCTTTGCAGGCTATTTATTTCAGGATGAAACAGTGCAGGCAATTGCTGTAGATGGCGCCAATAGAAAATGGGTTGGCACAAAAAATGGATTGTGGTTAATCTCTCCTGATGGCGATAAAATTATCTACAGATTTACCCAAGACAATTCTCCTTTATTCAATAATGATGTAAGGCAAATCGTTATTCATCCCGTTACAGGAGAAGTATTTATCGCCACTTTCAAAGGCCTTTGTAGTTTTAGAAGTACAGCCACAGAAGCAAGCACTAATAACAGTAATGTATTGGTTTTTCCAAATCCCGTTCCGCCAAATTATTCGGGTACAATTGCCATCAACGGATTGGTAAATAATGCCAGTGTAAAAATTGCCGAACTCAATGGCAGATTGGTTTTCCAAACAAGAGCCTTGGGCGGACAAGCTGTATGGAATGGGAAAAATTACAACAATCAAAAAGTAGCAAGCGGTGTGTATTTGGTGCTCGTTACAAACGATGAAGGCATCGAAAAAATTGTTTCAAAAATTGTAATAGTAAGCGGCAACTAGATATTCATTCGTGATATGCAGCATATTGCTTTTC
Organism: Chitinophagaceae bacterium; assembly: GCA_947488765.1. Classification (GTDB taxonomy): domain Bacteria; phylum Bacteroidota; class Bacteroidia; order Chitinophagales; family Chitinophagaceae; genus UBA1930. The sequence goes on from CANLAE010000025.1 coordinate 5,257, forward strand.
ACATAATTATAAAAAATTGTTTATCAAATAAAGTCATCAGAGAAAATGTCATCCACAAACTATGCAAGAAAGGTTTTTATAGTGCCTGATAGCTATCATCCACTAAAAATAAAAATACTTCTTTTGGTCCGTGAACACCAACTACTAAAGTCTTCTCAATATCAGCGGTACGGCTTGGACCTGTTGCCAATGTGATGAGTGATGGTAAATTATTTGCGTGTTTTATTTGAACGTTTATTAATGCATCTTGTATGTCATACACTAACTGACTAGTATATGCAATACAAATATGAACAGGGGCATACACACTCGTACTTCTTCCGCTTTCGGTTGCGCTACTTAAAACAATAGAACCAGTTCGGGCAACTAATGTCTCGCATGTTGTAATACTTGCATCACAGCTACTTAAACTTGCATAATGTAAATTAATATAGCCTTGATGAATTAATTTATTTTTCAACGCTTTCTCTTGACAAACTATTTTATTCCATTTTTTGTATAAAGCGAGTGAATTCAATTGCACCGCTAAATCTTTTTCATCTGCACAAAAAGCAAACTTGCCTAAGAGTTTGGTAAAATTCTCTGCAAACTCAATTTCAAGTTCCTGAACAGTTGGGTTAAAAACCGAGGCTGTATTTGCTTGAATTGCAGGAAAAGGCACAGGCATTGGTTTTACCAATGCCCGTTTTATTTTTAATAATATATTTTCCTTTGCTGTGTTGGACATTACTTACGCTTCTGTTGTTGGCGCTTCTTCTGTTTCTGATGGGGTAACTGTTGGTGTATTTTTCAATTCACTCTCTGCATGGTGTTTATCATTTGCACTCTGACCATCATTTACTTCAGCTTCTTCAGAATCTAATATTTTCTTTTCTTCAAACGGACGTTTACCGATTAATTTTTCAACATCACTTTGATGCAATACTTCCTTATCCAATAAAGCTTTTGCTAAATTTTCAACCTCAGTTCGTTTTTCGGTTAATAATTTTTTTGTTCTGATATAAGCTTGCTCAATAATTTTTCTAACCTCTTCATCAATAATTTTTCCAGTTTCTTCACTGAATGGTTTTGTAAATGTATTTTCCTGAGTTGGGTCATAAAAACTAACATTACCAACTTTCTCATTCATGCCATATACAGTTACCATACTGTAAGCAATCTTACTGATTTGTTGTAAATCATTGCTTGCTCCTGTAGAGATTTTACCAAAGAAAATTTCTTCTGCAGCTCTTCCGCCCAATGTCATACAAATTTGATCCATCAACTGGTCAGTATTGTACAAGTATTGTTCTTTAGGTGTGTATTGAGCGTAGCCCAATGCAGCCGTACCTCTTGGCACAATGGAAACTTTTAATAATGGATAGGCATGTTCTAAAAACCAACCGCATACTGCATGTCCTGCTTCATGATAGGCAATGATTTCTTTTTCATAAGGTGCTATGATTTTATTTTTCTTTTCCAAGCCACCGATCACTCTGTCAATTGCATCTTGAAAATCGCTCATATCTACAGCAGCCTTATCTTTTCTTGCAGCAATTAAAGCAGCTTCATTACAAATGTTGGCAATATCCGCCCCTGCAAAACCAGGAGTTTGTTCTGCCAACTTATGTACATCCAATGTTTCAGAAACTTTAATAGGTACAAGATGCACTTTAAAAATGGCTTCTCTACCTTTTACATCGGGCTTGTCAATGGTAATTTGTCTATCAAAACGTCCCGGTCTTAATAATGCGTTATCCAATACATCCGGTCTGTTGGTTGCTGCAAGAATGATAATACCTACATCACCCGCAAATCCATCCATTTCAACCAATAATTGATTCAAAGTATTTTCACGTTCATCATTGCTCATCATTACATTCTTGCCTCTTGCTCTACCAATTGCATCAATTTCATCAATGAAAATAATACATGGTGCTTTTTCTCTTGCTTGCTTAAACAAATCTCTAACACGGCTTGCACCCACACCTACAAACATTTCCACAAAATCACTGCCACTCATGCTAAAGAATGGAACTTGTGCTTCACCGGCCATTGCTTTTGCCAGTAATGTTTTACCTGTTCCCGGAGGTCCTACTAACAATGCACCTTTAGGAATTTTGCCTCCCAACGCTGTATATTTTTTTGGATTTTTTAAGAAGTCAACAATTTCCATTACCTCTACTTTGGCTTCATCTAAACCTGCAACATCACCAAAATTGATATTTACCCTTGTTCCTTTTTCAAACAATTGTGCTTTACTTTTTCCGATGTTAAAAATTCCACCCGGACCGCCTCCACCACCAGGTCCACCGCCGCCCATTTTACGCATCATTAATACCCAGAAACCAACTACTAATAAAATGGTGAAAATAAATGAAGATGCAGGACCATACCATTCGCCTTCGGTTTTCGGGTCTTTACTAACTTCAGAAATATTTTTATTTTCTGTGTAAAACTTGTTCAATTCATCTTCAAATCCCTTCCAGTCTTTTACAGTAAATTCAAATAATGGGTTTCCTTTTGTAGCTTGTTCTTTTGGATTTAAAATTGCTTTTTTAAACTTTTCCTGATAAAAAGGACGATACAGGCTATCTGGTTTGATGTAAACCCTTACCAATTTTCTGGTTGAATTATCTACCCAATCCATTTTTTGCACATCGCCTTTTGCAAGCATCTCTGTTTTAAAAGTTAATGAGTTTATTGAGATACACTCAGGTACTCCAGGATTGAATAATGCATAATAACTCAGCAATAAAATAAGTATTCCGCCATAAATCCAATAGATAGAAAACTTAGGGCCTTTTTTAGAGGGCTTTCCATCAGGACTTATATTCGGCTTCATTTTTTTTGATTGCTTTTCTGTCGGTTGTTGTTCGTTCATATAGTCATTTCTACGGGTTCAAGTAATGTAGCTTGAACTGATTTGATTAAATCGTTTTGATGATGTAACATTATTCATCATGACCTTGAGATGCGGCATCACTCCACATATCTTCAAGTTTATAAAAATTACGAGCTTCTGTGTGCATGACATGCACTACAATATTGATGTAATCTATCAAAACCCATTGCAAACCTTGCTTTCCTTCGTGTTTGTATGGATTTTCTCCACAGATTTCTTTTACTTGATGTTCAATATAATCGCTGATAGCCCTTACTTGTGTTGTATTATTAGCCTGGCAAATAATAAAAAAATCAGAAACTGCCTCAGGAATTTTTCTAAGGTCTAAGCTTATGATTTGCTCACCTTTTTTGTCTTCTATAGCTTGGATAATAGTTTTGAAAATTTTTGAGCTACGTGTCAACTTAGTAACTGTACTTTTTTTTCTGCTGTCTAAAACGGAAAGTTGTTCCAATAAATAAATGTTTGTTGTGAAATAATTTTTTTATACAATTGACAATAAATTGTTTTGCATTGCTGCAAGAATTCAATATTAATTGCCGTGTTCGCTATAAATTCGCTCAAAAGTAACTATCTTTTTGCTATCCACACCTACCATACATCATGAAAGTTTTCCTAAAAAAATTATTGGGCACTCATTTCATGAACTTGATACAATAGATAGTACCAACAGTTATGCCATGCAAAAGGTTCAGGAAAAAATGGCTGAACATGGAACTGTTTATTTTGCATATCACCAAACCAGCGGCAAAGGCACTCGTGGTAAGGGTTGGGAGTCAAAATCTGGAGAAAATATTACGATTTCTATGGTAATTGACGTAAAATTATTAGCAATTCCCCAACAATTTTATTTTAGTGCCGCTATTGCTTTGGCGCTTTTTGACTTTTTTTTAAAATATGCCGGAAAGGGAATCAGCATAAAATGGCCAAATGATATTTACTTTAATGACAGTAAGGCAGCAGGAATTTTAATAGAAAATAGTATTTATGGAAATCAATGGCAATGGGCTGTTGTTGGCATTGGAATAAACATCAATCAACTAGATTTTGGTAATGATGTACCCAATGCAATTTCTTTGGCTCAAATTACACAGCAACAATATGATGTTTTGCAACTTGCAAAAGAACTGTGCAATTATGTTGAGAAAAGATACCAGGAGCTACAATCGTTAAGATTCGAAAAAATTTTGAAGGACTATAATGATAATTTGTACAAAAAAAATATGCAGGTAAAATTGAAGCAAGACAATGTAACTTTTGAATGCATCATAGATGGTGTTGCATCAAATGGCGATTTAATGGTGACGAACGGATTGCAATCTACATTTACTTTTGGTGAGGTTATATGGGAAATTCCTAAAATTAAATAATCAGTTATTCATTGTACTTTTCAGTCTTACCTTAGCAACATGCAACAAGTTTATTACCTATTTGTTTACGGATCTTTACGCAGCGGCTTTAAAAGTCCTGCTTATGATTATATCAGTAAATATTTTTCATTTGTTGCCGAAGGGAAAGTAAAAGGGTTGTTGTATGATATGGGAAAGTATCCTGTTGCAAAAACTTGTGTAAGTAATCATTTTATAAAAGGAGAATTGTATCAAATTAAAAATATAGATGAATTTAGTTTTGCAATTGCACAATTAGATGATTATGAAGGGATAGATAATGTAGAGGGCAACTCAATATTTAAGAGAGAAAAGACAATGGTAACTTTTGAAAATGAGCAAACGCAAGAAGCTTGGATCTATTGGTTTGCAGGAGATATTAATGGAAAAGAGTTGATTGAAAGCGGCGATGTGCTTGAATTTATGCAACAACAGCAAAATAAATAATACAAATGGAACCAGTTATAGAAAAACAAATTTACTTTCTATCCGATTTTCATTTGGGTGCTCCCAATTATGATGCTAGTTTAATACGGGAGAAAAAAGTAGTTTCCTTTTTGGAAAGCATTAAAGACAAGGCATCTGAAATTTTTATTGTGGGTGATATATTCGATTTTTGGTTTGAATATAACAAAGCAGTTCCTAAAGGTTATACTCGATTGCTGGGTAAACTGGCAGAACTTACCGACGCAGGCATACCAATTCATTTTTTTATTGGCAATCATGATATGTGGATGAGTGGTTATTTTGAAAAGGAACTTAATATTAAAGTGTATCAGGCTCCAGAGGTTTTTGAACGAAGCGGAAAATCCTTTTTTATTGGGCATGGCGATGGATTAGGTCCGGGTGATGTAGGGTATAAATTCATAAAAAAAATATTCAGAAATAAAACTTGCCAATGGTTGTTTGGGTTACTGCATCCCAACATAGGTATAGGATTGGCAAATTATTTTAGCAGCAAAAGCAGGGAAAAAACAGGAACAAGCGATGAGCATTTTTTAGGAGAAGATAAAGAATGGCTGATACAATTTTGCAGAGCCACATTACAACAAAATTATTTCGACTATTTCATTTTTGGTCACCGACATTATCCCCTCGTTTTAAAATTGAATGAAAAAAGTAGTTACATTAATTTAGGGGATTGGATTAAAAATTTTACCTACGCTTCATTTAATGGAAATACAGTTGAACTTCATCAATGGGAAAAATAAAATTCATATTACTATTTTTTTTGTCGCTGCAAATTATTCAAGTGATTGCATCAGACACAACACTTCAATACAAATTGATTCATAAAGTTCAAGGTTCATTCTCAGACTTTGCGATAGATAATCTTGGTAACATTTTTTTAATTAATACCAATAATCAGATAAAAAAACTGAATCCGCAATACGATAGTATTGGTGTATTTAACGATACTAAAAGGTTCGGGAAAATATTTTCTGTTGATGTATCCAATCCGCTAAAATTATTAGTGTACTATAAAGATTTCAATACTATTATTACATTAGACAGGTTTTTGAATATTCGCAACAGTATTGATTTAAGGAAGCAACATATTTTACAGGCAAAAGCTGTTGCAACAAGTTACGACAATAATATTTGGGTGTTTGATGAAATCGATGCTACGCTAAAAAAGATAGATGACAATGGTAAAATAATATTACAAACTGCAGATTTTAGGTTGTTGTTTGATGACTTTTCTAACCCCGAAAAAATTATTGATTCAGATGGAATGCTATATCTCTATGCCTCAAAAAATGGCTGGTATGTATTTGATTACTATGGCGCACTAAAAAATAAATATGGACTTCCCAATTGGAAAGATGTACAAGTAATCAATAAGATATTAATGGGAAGAGAAGAAGAAACAATTTATTATTCAGAACCAAAAAGGCTGGCACTTATAAATAATAAATTAAATATCAATTTAAAATATTCTATTAAAACAATTCAGTACAAAAAACAATTCTTTGTACTCACCCAAGAAGCATTAGAAGTTTATGCTGAAAAATAAATAGCATAAACTTCTAATGAAAAATTATTTACCTAATAGTTGTTCTACAAAATCAACTACCTCTTGTACACGAGGATAGTTTACGCTGTAGTAAATAAATTTACCATCACGTTGTGTGCTTACAATTCCGGCTCTACGTAAAATAGCTAGATGTTGTGATGCAACAGATTGTTCTAACTTAAGTTTTACATAAATCTCTGTTACAACAATTTTTTGCTTTTCATCAATCAGTTTTATCATCTGTTGACGTAGCTTGTGGTTTACAGCTCTTAAAATTAGAGCTGCTTTTTTTGAACGCAGATAATCAACTTTTATTTGCTGCTTTCCGCTACCTAATACAATTGAAGTTTGGCTCATTTTTTTCATTTAGGGTTATAAAACGTTGGGGTTAACAATGTGAAATTAAGAAAAAAATTAAATACTAGTAAAAAAAAAATTATTTGTAAATATTTTTTGATGGTGGAACATAAAATTCTTTTAAATAATATGGTTCAGAGTATGCAAGGTTTGCAAAATGGCTATTTGCAAAAGCTTCTTCAGACAAGCCGATCATATCTGAGGCAGAATAACTTATATCTATAAATTTTGCGTTTGGTTGGTTTAAAATTTCTTTTAATTTATTACTCCCACTACCTCCAAAAAAAATAGGATTGATAGATAATTCATCTTTAAAACTTTCATCAGTCAATATTAATGCCGCAGGTGCTATAATTGGATTCAAATTTGTATCATATAATGCCATAAATACTTCCATCCTTCTTGCATCAATCATTGGGCATACTAAAAAATCAGATTGCTTAAAATTAAAACTGGTATTGACTGTTGTAATTATTTTAGTAGCTATTACTTCTAATGTATTTAAGAGTATCAAAGGCTTTTGTAAGGCATAACACAAACCCTTTGCAGATGATAAGCCCACCCTTAATCCTGTATAACTACCCGGACCATTTGTTACTGCAATTGCATTAATTTGATTAAATGTAATTTGTGTATCTGCAATAATTTTTTCGATAGCAATCTGCACAAATGATGCATGATTTTTTTGTTTCGTACTTTCTGCAAAAGCCAAAACAATACCGTTGTTGGTTAAGCTAACGCTGGCATTTTCGGTTGCAGTATCAATATTTAATAGTAGTGGCAAAAAATAATTTTTATTGGGTTAATGCGGTTTCTTTAAGCAACATACTTGGTGTATATCGAGCATCTTGACTGCTCAAAACATATAATAAATGATATATTTTTTTTAATCCAACTTTCTCGCTCCATTCAAAAGGGCCGTATGGATAATTGGTTCCCAATTTCATGGCTACATCAATTTCTTCTTTTGTACTGATTTTGTCTTCCAATCCAAAATAAGCTTCATTAATAATCATTGCAATTATTCTTGGAGCAATCATACCGGGTTCATCGGCTACAATTTGATATTTCCAACCCAATGCATTCATTATTTCTTCAACAATTGAATACTGGTTTTCATTTGCAGCCAATTCTATTAATTCTCTATGTAAAAACCCATTCCAAGCATTGATTCTGATAAATGAATTGAGAAAAGATGAACATGGAGTAATTACTTCATTTACAAAAACGGGTTTATTTATTAATCCACTCAAAGCATTGGTATCATCAAAAATTAAATCAAAATACACATCTGCTTCTACTGCAAAAAAAGCAAGTGCATCTTTAGTAAAAAAATGATATTCTACCAAATCATTGTGTGGCTTGGATAACCATTCCTGTTGTTGTAATTCGGTACAGCGTATTGCAATTTTCATTTAATAACTATGTATTGCAAATGTAAGTTGGTTGATTGATGAAAAAGTAGTTATTTGCCAAACTAAAATATCAATAATGAGCAAAAAAATAATTCATACCACAGCAGCCCCAGGAGCAATTGGACCATACAGTCAAGCCATACAAACCGGAAATTTACTTTTTGTCAGCGGACAAATTCCTATCAACCCTGCTACGAATGAACTTGTGATGGACAACATACAGGATGAAACCAAACAAGTAATGGAAAATTTAAAAGCGGTTTTAAGTGCTGCAAATGTTGGGTTTGAAAATATTGTGAAGACTACTATTTTTTTAAGCGACATGAGTTTGTTTGCTGCAGTAAATGAGATTTACGGAAGTTATTTCACAGGTGATTATCCTGCAAGAGAAACAGTTGCAGTAAAAGGTTTGCCAAAAGGTGTGAATGTAGAAATCAGTGTAATTGCATTTATTTAAATGCTACAAATTTTTTACTTGATAAGAAGTTGAAAAAAGATAATCCTTATTCGGTTCTATCATTAACAAACCTATTTTATTATTAAATGCATCGGGTGCTGCACTCAAATTTTCTATTGCAATACTTTGCCTGTGCGGTGGTGTATAAATTTGTAAATAAGGATAAGAATTATCGGGTGTAATTGTTAGTTGAAGCTGTTTGTTTTTCAAAATACAATTTGCTGTTTCCTCATTGTTTAATAAAAAGCAATTGTCTAATTGTACGTTTTGTAATGATGTTTCATTTTCAAATCGAAGATCTTCAATGATAAAACCTGTTGGAATTAAAGTGTCATCAAACTGAAACATTTGTTGGCTGCCGAATTGTATGGTACAATGATCTATGCCATCTTTTCCCAAATTAAAATAAGGATGCCAACCATCAGCAAATGGAATTGCATTATTATTGCTATGATTTACTTTGGTAGATACTCTTAATTGTTGATTTTTTTCAAGCCTCCATGTTATTTCCATAGTATATGCAAATGGATAACCTTTATCGCTACCATTATATTGATATTGCAATACCACTTCTGCATTGATTTCATCAGCATTTGTTGAAACAATTGAAAATACTGCATCATAAATAATTCCATGAATGGCGTGAGGCTGCAAATAAAATTTTTCTACCTGATAAGTTTGTTCATTCAACTGATATTTTCCATGATTCATCCTACAAACAAATGGACTAAGTTTAGCACCTTTAAAAGCTGTAGTGATATTGTTTACAGCATCTTCAATAGATTCAAAACCATCAATAATATTGAATGGATTATTATTCACCGAAACAGTATAAGAATTTAATAATCCCCCAAATGAATATATCTCAGCTTCGCAATTATTGGAATGATCCTTTAAATAAATAATTGGATATTGATAATTTGAAAGCACTTTTACCTCGAATGACATGTATCTAATTTTTACTGTAAAGTAAAGATACTTTTTTCAATTGCTTATCGGAGGATATAGAAAAAACTAACATCTGTTAACTTCTAGATTCAAACACTTAATTTTGTTGCTCATTATTTACAATAATCATGAGTTATACGCCCCAACATAAAGTTAGAATTGTAACAGCTGCAAGTTTATTTGACGGGCATGATGCCGCTATTAATATTATGCGCAGAATCATGCAAAGCAAAGGAGCTGAAATTATTCATCTTGGTCACAATCGCAGTGTTCATGAAATTGTAGAATGTGCTATTGAAGAAGATGTACAAGGCATTGCAATTACATCATATCAAGGTGGGCACGTAGAATTTTTTAAATACATGAAAGATTTGCTTGTTCAAAACGGATGTGCCCATATTAAAATTTTTGGCGGTGGCGGTGGCACAATTTTACCAGAAGAAATTGATGAACTACATAATTACGGAATAACCAAAATTTATTCTCCTGATGATGGCAGACATTTGGGTTTGGAGAAAATGATTGAGGAAGTAATTCAACAATGTGACTTTCCATTAAATGAAAAAGACAATTATACTGCACCCATGACATTAGGTGAAGTAAAAGACGTTAGATCAATTGCTAGAAAAATTACCAATGCTGAAAATGGCATTAACGAACCAACAAAAAAAATAGAATCAATAATTCCTGTTCTTGGAATTACCGGAACAGGCGGTGCAGGAAAGAGTTCTGTTACCGATGAAATCGTAAGAAGATTTTTGCATACATTTTCTGACAAAACGATTGCAGTTATTTCAGTTGATCCAAGCAAGAAAAAAACAGGTGGTGCATTATTGGGTGATCGTATTAGAATGAATGCAATTTCTCATCCGAGAGCTTATATGAGAAGCCTTGCAACAAGAGAAGACAATACTGCATTGAGTGCATATGTACAAGATGCGATTGACATTTGCAAATCAGAAAATTTTGATTTTATTATTTTAGAAAGTGCAGGTGTAGGACAAAGTGATGCTAGCATTTTAGATTTTTGTAACATCAGTATGTATGTGATGACGCCTGAATATGGCGCAGCTTCTCAGTTAGAAAAAATCAATATGCTCGATTATGCTGATGTTGTTTGCATCAACAAATTTGATAAAGCCGGTGCATTAGATGCCTTGCATGATGTAAGAAAACAATACAAACGTAATCACCAACTTTGGGATGCAAAAGATGAAATATTGCCAATTGTAGGAACGATTGCTGCTCAGTTTAACGATGCAGGTATCAACGAACTTTTTAGAAAAGTTATGATTGCAGTTGAGCAAAAAACTAATATTGTTTTTACTGCAAATTCTGTTGTTGAAAAAAATAAAAATGAAGTTGTTACCAAAGCACAAATCATTCCTTCAAAAAGAGTAAGATACTTATCTGAAATTTCTGAAGTAAACAGAAATTATGATGCATGGGCACATGAACAATCTGCTATTGCATCTAAGTTGTACCAGATTAATGGCGTAATGAAAGAAAAAGAAATGAGTTCATTGCCTGCAATGCAATTGCTGCAAGAGCGTTATGAAAATTCATTGCATCCTGACTGTAAAAAATTGATGAATAGCTGGAAAAACATTCAAGAAAAATACAGTAAAGATTTTTTTGAATATCAGGTTAGAAACAAAACAATTCAACAATCACTAGTAACCAAATCTTTAAGTGGTTCGAGAATACCGAAAGTTGTTTTACCAAAATATAAAGATTGGGGCGATATTTTAAATTGGCAATTACAAGAAAATGTACCCGGTGAATTTCCTTATACCTCCGGCGTATTCGAATTAAAAAGAACAGGGGAAGATCCAACAAGAATGTTTGCCGGTGAAGGAGGACCCGAACGAACCAACAAAAGGTTTCATTATGTTTCATTAGGTCAGCCTGCAAAGCGCTTGTCTACTGCATTTGACAGCGTAACCTTGTATGGCGAAGACCCCGATTATCGCCCTGATATTTATGGCAAAGTTGGTAACAGCGGTGTAAGTATTGCTACTGTTGATGATGCAAAAAAATTATACAGTGGATTTGATTTGTGTGCTTCGAATACAAGTGTAAGCATGACAATCAATGGTCCTGCTGCAATGTTGTTAGCATTTTTTATGAATGCAGCCATCGATCAACAATGCGAAAAGAAAATTGAAGAACTTGGTTTGTGGGAAGAAGTAAAAAAAATAAGTGCAAAAAAATATGCATCAACAAATCAACCTGCTTACAACAATACCTCTTCGCCCAACCAACTTCCCGAAGGTAATAATGGATTGGGATTGCAATTATTGGGATTGAGCGGAGAAGAAGTTTTACCAAAAGAAATTTATGAAACTTGTAAAGAAACTGCGCTTCAAAATGTACGAGGAACAGTTCAAGCAGATATTTTAAAAGAAGATCAGGCACAAAACACTTGTATTTTTTCAACTGAATTTGCACTGAAATTAATGGGTGATGTACAGGAATATTTTATTGATAATAAAGTAAGAAATTTTTACAGCGTCAGTATCAGCGGATACCATATTGCAGAAGCAGGCGCAAATCCTATTACACAGCTTGCATTTACATTGGCAAATGGATTTACTTACGTAGAATATTATTTGAGCCGTGGAATGAACATTGATGATTTTGCTCCCAATCTTTCTTTCTTTTTCAGCAATGGAATGGACCCTGAATACAGTGTGATAGGAAGAGTTGCAAGAAGAATTTGGGCAAAGGCAATGAAGTACAAATACAAAGGAAATGACCGCTCTCAAAAATTAAAATACCATATTCAAACTTCGGGGAGAAGCCTACATGCACAAGAGATTGACTTCAATGATATCAGAACTACATTACAAGCTTTGTATGCCATATACGACAATTGCAATAGCTTACACACCAATGCTTATGACGAAGCTATTACCACGCCAACAGAAGAAAGTGTAAGGCGTGCTATGGCAATTCAACTTATTATTAATAGAGAATTAGGAACTGCAACAACTGAAAATTTTATTCAAGGAAGTTTTGCAATTGAAGAGCTAACAGCATTGGTTGAAGAAGCTGTATTAAATGAATTTGATAAAATTACTGACCGTGGTGGCGTTCTTGGTGCAATGGAAAGAATGTATCAACGCAATAAAATTCAGGAAGAAAGTATGGTATATGAAATGCAAAAACATACGGGCGAATTACCATTGATTGGGGTGAATACTTTTTTAAACAAAAATGGCAGTCCTACCATTACGCCTACCGAAGTGATTCGCAGTACCAATGAAGAAAAAGAACAACAAATCCAGAATTTAAAAGCATTTCAGGAAAGGAATAAAGAAGTTGCTGCAGATAGATTGCATCGTTTGAAGCAAGCTGCAATCAATCATGATAATTTATTCGCTGAGTTGATGGAGACAGTTAAATATTGCAGTTTGGGACAAATCACCAACGCATTATATGAAGTTGGTGGTCAATACAGAAGAAATATGTAATTTTCGGTCATGAAAATAAATTTTCTAATCTTCATTTTTATTGTAAGTCTTGGTAATGCCATTGCACAGAAGGCTGTGAAGTTTGATACAACAATGAAGTTGAATAAAGCAGGCTACAGAATTAGGTGCAGCAATAAAAATGCTGATAAAAATAATTTGATGATTGGTCCTATTGGTTTTGAAAATACTGCAAGAGATGTTGAATTTGAAATTAAAGGGCGAATCAATAAATGCGAATTGGAAGATTTCAATAATGATGGGTTTCCTGATGCTGTTTTGTATATCATTGATGCGAATCAAAAAGTTTCTGTAATAGGACTAAGTTCAGAAAAAAATGAAGGGTTAAATCCGATTTTATTTCCTGACATTACTGATGACTTTAAATTAAAAACAGGCTATAACGGTTACGATGAATTTTCATTATTTCAAGGAACATTGCTTCGTCGCTTTCCTATATACAATGGATCAGATAGCACGAATAACCAACGTACAGGACAATACAGAACGATACAATACAGAGTTGTGCCCGGAGAAAGAGGATCGATGAAATTTAAAATATTAAGGAGCTTCGACAAATAAATTATTGCCGTATTAGCAAATTTTCTTTTTTATTATTAGCTTGTTTAAATTATGACAAAGCCATTCAAATATTTATCTCCATTAATTGTATATGTATTTTCCTATATCGCATTTACGCATACTGGAATATTAAGTTGGTCGGCATTGTTGTACGCATGGATTTTTATTCCATTGGTTGAATTGTTTATGCAACCCAATGAAAAAAATATGGCTGCAGAAGAAGAAGCAATTGCAAAGAATAATAAGCTATATGATTACATTTTGTACCTGATTGTTCTGCTTCAATTTCCTACAATGTTTTTTTACTTACAAAGTATGAAAGAAGTGGAACTTAGTAATATTGATATTGCGGCACGCATATTTACAATGGGATTGCTTTGCGGCACATTTGGAATTAATGTCGGTCACGAATTAGGTCACAGAAAAAATAAGTTTGAACAAATTTTAGCAAAAGCTTCGTTATTGTCTTCTTTGTATATGCACTTTTTTATAGAGCATAATAAAGGACATCATAAAAATGTGGCTACAAAAGATGACCCAAGCAGTGCCAGAAAAGGAGAAATGATTTATTTGTTTTATTTCAGAACAATAATTTTAAGTTATATCGGTGCTTGGAAAATTGCAAATGAAGATGTGAAAAAAAAGGGTCATTCCGTTTTTAGTTTGTACAATGAAATGTTAGTGGCTCAATTGATACAAGTGGGTTTTATCTGTTCAATTTATTTTATTTTCGGTTCAACAATTACGATTTATTTTTTAGCAGCTGCAGCAATTGGAATTGCATTACTTGAAACTGTAAACTACATTGAACATTATGGCTTAAGCCGGAAAGAAATTACTATCGGCAAATATGAACGAACATTGCCACAACACAGTTGGAATAGCAATCATGTTATTGGAAGATTGATGTTGTTTGAATTAAGCCGACACAGCGATCACCATTATTTAGCTTCTAGAAAATACCAGGTTTTAAGACACAGTGATGAAGCACCACAAATGCCTACCGGTTATCCGGGCATGATGATATTAAGCCTTATACCACCATTATGGTTTTATGTAATGGATAAAAAAATTGAACAAATTAATATGGGAGATTGATATGAATCAACTACAAAATTTTCAGCTGATTTTTTGGTGTTCAATATTCAAAAATTAGTATTGCCATTTATCTTTTAACTATTTTACAAAATAAATCTTACATTGGATTTTTATTGTTTGATTAATAAATACAACATCCAATGAACAGAAGAAATTTTTTACGCAACACCTCATTAGCAGGATTATCAGCAAGTGCCATCGTTACAAGTTCATTTACTTCATTGGAGGATGAAAAAAATATTGCACCCGCAAATGGATTGATACAAGACGAATTTCAACTCAATGAAATTACCATTGAAGAATTGCAAAATCTGATGCAAACCGGTAAACAAACTTCCAAATCTATTACACAATTATATTTAAAAAGAATAGTTGATTTAAATAAAAAAGGGCCGTCCTTAAATGCTGTAATAGAAGTTAATCCCGATGCCATAAAAATTGCAGAAGCATTGGATATTGAAAGAAAACAAGGAATGTTGAGAGGTCCATTACATGGAATTCCTGTTTTAATAAAAGACAATATTGATACAGCAGATAAAATGATGACCACAGCCGGAGCCGCTGCAATGATTGGAAATATTGCTAAAGAAGATGCATTTATTGTAAAACAATTAAGGGCTGCAGGTGCAGTTTTATTGGGTAAAACCAACCTAAGTGAATGGGCTAATTTTCGTTCTACAAGATCAACAAGCGGCTGGAGTAGCCGAGGCGGACAAACAACAATGCCTTATATATTAGACAGAAATCCATCAGGTTCAAGTTCAGGAACGGGTACTGCTGTTGCAGCAAACTTATGTGCAATTGGCATTGGTACAGAAACAGATGGATCTATTGTTTCACCGGCTTCTATTAATTGTTTGGTAGGAATTAAACCAACAGTTGGGTTGTTGAGCAGATCAGGAATTATTCCAATTTCGGCAACACAAGATACTGCAGGACCAATGACAAGAACAGTAAAAGATGCAGCAATATTTTTAGGTATTTTAGCAGGAGTAGATACAAAAGATACTGTAACAATTGAAAGCAAAGGAAAAGCACTAAAAGATTATACATCAGGCTTCAATAAAAATTATTTAGCAGGAAAAAGAATTGGCATAGAAGCATCTTTCTTCAAAGGCAATAATGAAGATGTAATTGCATTATATCGTTCAACAATTGAAATATTAAAAAAACAAGGTGCTATTATTATTGAAGTAGAATTAATAAAAGAAATCAATGAAGCTGTTGGTAATACTGAATTTGATATTTTAAAATTTGAATTTAAAGATGGGTTAAACAAATATTTAACTAGTGCTAACGCTAAAGTTAAAACATTAGAAGAGGTAATTGCTTTTAACAATAAAAACCTAGCAACTGCAATGCCTTACTTTAAGCAAGAAACACTCATTAGCAGCAACAAGAAAGATTCACTGGAAAGTACAGAATATAAAAATGCGCTTGTACAATCATTAAAATCAAGAGCAATTATCAGCAACATGCTCAAAGAAAATAAATTAGCAGCAATCTGTGGCGTAACAAATGGATTAGCTGCTTGTATAGATACTATTAACGGAGATTATGATACCGGCTTTTCATTTTCAACACCAGCTGCTATTTCAGGTTATCCGCATATTACAGTGCCAATGGGCTTTATACACGAATTGCCAATCGGCTTTTCATTTATGGCAGATGCATATCAGGAAGCAGAAATTATTAATTTAGCCTATGCTTTTGAGCAAGCCACACTACAAAGAAAAAAGCCGAAGTTTTTAACAACGGCTATTCCTAAAGTAAATTAATTTTTTTGAAATTTTTATTTTCTATGAACTGATTAAATACTAAAGCTAAATTTCTTTTTCAAAAAGATATCTATCTCAATATTGTAACACTTCCACTTAGTCGGGTGTAACCATTTTTATTTAATTCAATAATATAATAGTACGTACCAATTGGTAATGGAATACCGTTTACACGACCATCCCATGGTTTACCATAACCCAAACTACTCAATACAATCTGTCCATTACGATTGAATACTTCAATCTTACAGTTTGGATAATCATTTAAAAAAGAAATATCCCATGTGTCATGAATATTATCTCCGTTTGGTGAAAAAACATTCGGTATTGTCAATTGCTTTAATGCGGTCACTTTTACAGAATCTGTAGCATAACAATTTCCACCCCCGCCATACACATATATTTTATAAGTAGTTGTAAATATTGGTGTAGAGATTGGATTTAAAATAGCATCATTATTTAAATAAATCGAAGGTGTCCATAAATATTTAAATGCAACAGGATCATTAATTGTTGTTTGTAAATTAACAGATACTCCTTCTGGTGTAACAATGTTCGGACCTGCATCTACCATAGGTTGTTTGTAAATAGTAAGTGGTAAACTAAATGTATTAGAAACACAGCCATCTGGATTTTTTACAATTAAACTGATGTTATAGTTATTATTACTGTTATATTTTTTTATCGGATTTTGAAGATTGCTTGTATCTCCGTCACCAAAGTTCCAGACCCATTGGCTTACAGTACTATTGGGTGCTGTACTTAAATCCTTAAATAATAATGGAACATTTGGACAAAGTGTATCTCCAATAATCTGAAAATTAGCAATTGGCTGATCATAAAATGCACTAAGGGTTTGACTCAGTGAATCTATACAACCCTTCATTGATGTGGCTTGCAGCTTCACAATAAATGGTCCATTGTTTGTATAATAATGCGTTGGATTGATTACAGGGTTAGTTGTATTGTCTCCAAAATTCCATACATAACTTAAGTCTGTAACGCTACCATTTGCTATAGTACTTTGGTTGGTAAACTTCGCTTCGCCGGCAGGCATACAAACACCATTTGGTAAGGTGAATGCAACAGTTGGTAAAGGGTATATGGTAATATCTTTGTTCACAGTATCACTGATACATGTACTGTCACTTACAACATACATTTTTACATTGTAAGTATCAAATGCAGCATATGTTTTATAAAACGGAGTTGCATTTAATTTGATTGTATTTGTAGCATCTCCAAAATCCCAGTACCTTTCTTTTATTGCACCGGAAATTATTTTTGAAGTATCGGTAAATAATACAGAGTCTTTCAAACAAATATTATTGCTAGCAATAAACCCTGAAGTAGGTTTTGGAAATACTCGAATAAATTGTTGAATGCTGTCTATACAACCACCACTTGACACATATGTATATTTTATTGGGAAGTAACCCACACCTGCAAGTACAGGATTAAAATTACCTGCCGAATCTGTTCCGGCGCCACTGTAAGTTCCGGTTCCTGTCAAGCCATTATTGATTGTTGCAATTGAAATAGTAGATAAACCTGCATTAACACATTTGCCAACTAAAGTTCCAAAACTCAAATCTGCAAAAGCATTGATAGTAACAACTTTGGTCGTTTCTGCAACACAACCGCCTTTAGAAAACATTTTCCATTTGATAGTGTAACTCTTATTTGCAGGAGTTGTAAATGAAGGATATTGATTGGTATACACTTTCCCTAATGCCGGTGCAAGATCTGTTTGGAAAGTAGTAGGTTGCCCAATGAAATCCCAATATATTTCTACCTTATAAATTGAATCAATAATGATAGGCGTTTGATTGGTTAGTTTTACCAACCCTTTCGAACACAACGCATTTTCATTGGCAACAGTAAAATTAACTGTTGGCAAAAATCCTGATACAGAATAGTTTTTAATTTTTGTATGGCTACATCCATTAACAGTAGTTGTTGTAAGCTTTACAGGATAAGTACCATAAGCT
>CANLAE010000026.1 GCA_947488765.1 Chitinophagaceae bacterium
TCATTCATACTTTGTGTACTCGTCTTTGTTCCCTTCACAGAAATAGTAACACCGGATAAAGGTGTACCATCATCATTCATTATTTTACCAGAAACTTTTTGAATTTGGGCATTTACGAAGGAGATCATACCCACATAGAGGATAAATAAGAAAATTTTCTTTTTCGGCATAGCAAGCATTTTAAGCAATTAGATAGGTAATTAAAAGGTGAATTTCGTACTAAATGTAATAGATTTAAAAAAAACAAAAATTATTTACTAAAACTATATAGTCCAATTAACGAATAATTTTCGCTTATTTTCGCAAAGATTATTCTACAAAAAACAATGCGCCATGTCGAAAGTAAACCTAAAAACACTTGCAAAAGAATTAGCAGTTTCTATATCAACTGTTTCTAAAGCATTGAGAGATAGTCATGAAATTGGAGATGAAACCAAGCAACAAGTTTTGGCAAAAGCTAAAGAACTTGGCTACAAACCTAATCCTTATGCCAGTTATATGCGGCAGCAAAAAAGCAATACGATTGCATTAATCATTCCGGAAATGACCAATAGCTTTTTCCTAAATGTAATTGATGGAGCTGAATCTGTAGCCACAGAAAATGATTACCACTTACTTATTTACATTACCCATGAAGATGCCCAAAAAGAAAAAAGAATTATCAACCACTTACAAAACGGAAGAGTTGATGGTATTATAATGTCATTATCCTCAACTGTAGATGAGTATTCCCATTTACATGAATGCATTGAAAACAATATTCCCATTATTTTTTTTGATAGAATTTGTCATGAAATAGAAACCATTAAAATTACTACCGACGATTTTACAAGTGCTTTTATAGCTACCGAACATTTGATTAAAAACGGCTGTAAAAAAATCGCCTATTTGTCAATCGCAGAAAACTTATCAATAGACAATAAAAGAATGCAAGGATATTCTGAAGCACTTAGTAAACACGATATCGAATTTGATAAGTCAAGAATTGTTAGATGCAATAATGATGATAAATTCAATTATAAAAAAATAAAACAATTATTCAAGAATATAGAGGTAGATGGAGTTTTTTCTTCAATAGAAAAATTTGCTTTATCTACTTACAGTGTTTGTAAGGATGTAGGAATAAATATACCTAATGACGTAAAAATAATTTCATTTTCAAATATTGCAACAGCAGATTTTTTAAGCCCGGCATTAACCACCATCACGCAACCAGCTCATGAAATGGGTGTAAAAGCAGCATCTGAATTATTCAAATACTTAGATAAAAAAAGATACAATATCCCTAACGAAAATATCATAATCAAATCAACATTAACGGTAAGAGAATCTTCAATTAAGAAGAAATAGTTTTTACTTTTTAGCAACTTTTATTTCAAGCGATGTTGAAAGTTGTTGCTTAAAATTAATTACATAATCATTCCACATTGTAGCATTGGTAATGCTTCCGGCTTTATTCCATACAGCACCGGAGTAATAAGTAATTGTATGATTTTTATCTGTAGTTGTTTTTAATAAAATTTGTCCTTTCTTTTCTTCCAAAATAGTTAATGGGTTATTGATAATACATGCCACACCGGTGATGCCATCTTTACCATGTTCCGGTTCCCAATAACTCGCTATTCCATTTACTGCATCTAAATATTTTACGCCATTCCCTTTTCTTATAATAATACCAGCAAGTACATTAATCCCTGAATCTGAATAATTAGAATATTGTGCAATAATTTTATTCAATTGACTACCTGCATCAAGGGTAATTGTTTTCGTTGACTTTACATTTTTTGTACCAACAGTCCACTCATCATACATCAATTGAAAGGATGTTCTTAAAGGTCCGTTATCCAATAATTTATACCCATTATAATTTTTAGAATAATAAATAGAGTCATCGATATATGGAGCCATATTTCCTGCTCCTAATGTAAACCCAACATGGTAATAATCCATGCCATCACCATGATCAATGTGATATTCACCGCGTTTATAACGCTCATTTAATATCATTCTGTCAGTTTTTTTCACCCACACATCCATTCCATAAGCCATTTCTTTTGGAGTTTTTTCTAATTCTTTTCCGTACATTCTAAAAGCAATCTTATCATTTTCCCAAGCAAAATCTTCTTTTCGTTCAGGTACAAATCTTCCATAAGCTTTAGTAGCAAAAAATTGACGGAGTCCATACGTTACTACAAATTGTTTACTTTGTTTCGGCTGCAAATCAATCTGTAATAATAAATTACGAATACTCGTTTCACCAAAAGTTTCTAATTGAAAAATGACTTGCTTTTTAGAAATTGGATCGATAACAACCATTTTCGAAGTGTCAATTTTTTCCGTACCTGTTTCTATTAAATTCCAATCAACTTCAACCACTTTTTCATTGAAGGGCAATGAACTATTGTTTTTCAACGTAATTATTGATGAAAAAATTCTAGGTTGTGCAAAAGAATTTGTAGAAAAAAAGGTTAACACACACATCAACAACGAAGAACTAAACAGAAAATAATTTTTCATGTTATTTTGATAAAATTGATAAGTAGAAATGAAAATCTAATTATTTTTTGGCTTTTTCATTTTTTAATTGTTGATATCTTATTAATTGTTGATATCTTAACAAAGCTTCTAAATAATAATAATCTGCATACACAATTGGTGTATTAATTTCAGATTTACTTGGTTTGTTTCCTACAGAATGCATTAAAATAAAATTGTTGTTTTCACCAACCTTAGCCATATACGCATCTGATGAAAGGCTTACCAACACTTGTTCTGCAAAATCAAAATATGCTTTTTTATTTTTCGGAGAATAAGTACTCAACTCAAATAATGATGAAGCAAATAAAGCTCCTGCTGAAGCATCTCTTTCTTCATTAGGAATATTGGGTGCATTAAAATCCCAATATGGAACTTTATCTTTTGGCAAGTTGGGATGATTCATTATAAACTTTGCAATTCCTTCTGCCTGTGCTAAATATTTTTTATCTTTTGTTTCTCTGTACATCATCGTGTAGCCATACAGTGCCCATGCCTGACCTCTTGCCCATGCCGATGAATCAGCAGCACCCTGATGTGTTTGTTTGCGAAATACTGTTGGACCAGGCTCATAACAAACTACATGGAAACTACTAAAATCATTTCTGAAATGATTTTTCAAAGTATTATCTGCATGAGTGATAGCTATATCATAAAATTTTTTGTCTTTGGATTGTCTGCTAGCCCAAAATAAATACTCCAAATTCATCATATTATCAATGATTACAGGATAACCACAAATATTGTGATCCCATGATTTAATTAAACCATAAGCAGGATTAAATCTTGTTGACAAAGAATTTGCACCAGTAAGCATTGGTTCTAAATATTCAGGATTTTTTGTAAGGCGATATCCATTACCAAACGGACAATACATCATAAAACCAAGGTCATGTGTTTTGGTATTGTTCTTTTCA
Organism: Chitinophagaceae bacterium; assembly: GCA_947488765.1. Classification (GTDB taxonomy): domain Bacteria; phylum Bacteroidota; class Bacteroidia; order Chitinophagales; family Chitinophagaceae; genus UBA1930. The sequence goes on from CANLAE010000026.1 coordinate 3,453, forward strand.
TTTTGTACTGCCATTGTCCATTTGTGTGCGGCATCTTTCCATTTTTTATCTCCGGTAAATTCAAAAAGATACCATAAACTGCCACCAAAAAAACCACTACACCACCAATTTGATTTTCTGTTATTCATTGAACCATCAGGCTTGGTAGATTGCGGAAACTGAGTGGTATCAGCATGTGTAGCCAACATCCCTTCATATTGCTTGGCAGCAATTTCAAATTGTTTTTTTATATCAATAGCTGCTTTTTTCTGAGCAAATGAAATTTTAATAACAGTAAAAAAACAAAGAATAGTTAATAAGAAATTTTTCATAGTCAGGGAATTATGTGCCTTCAATAGGCATTTATTTTAAAAGATTTAATTCTACTTGTAGCAAACTTAATATCTAATTAAACAACTTGCTGCGAGAATCAATATTTATTTTAACTAGTCCGTATTCAATTATTACAGTCCAAACAACCCTTTATTTATTAATTGTAAACTTTTTACTTTTTGGTTATCGGGTATTAATAAAGAAATATTATGCAAACTTCCTCCATAACTTACCATTGTAACAGGAATAGTTTTTATTGAACTGAATAATGTAGAAAGCACATCATCATTTGCACTTATTTCATTACCAACAATAGAAATGATTGTTTGATTTTTCTCAACTTCTACTTTGCCGTAAACTTCTAATTCATGTATAATTTCATTCAGGTAAGTATCTGTATCTATTGTAACACTTACTGCAACTTCACTTGTAGTAATCATATCAATGGAGGTTTTGTATTTTTCAAACACCTCAAATATTTTACGTAAAAAACCATGAGCCAATAACATTCTGCTGCTTTTAATTTTAATTGCTACAATACCATCCTTTGCAGCAACTGCCTTCACACCTTTTGTATGTGTTATTGCTTCAATGGTTGTGCCGATTGCATCGGGTTGCATGGTATTCAATAATTTCACTGGCACATTAAACTGTTGTGCAGGCCAGATACAAGCAGGGTGTAAAATTTTTGCTCCGAAATAAGCAAGCTCTGCAGCTTCATCAAAACTTAACTGTTCAATTGGCTGCGTTTTATCAACCACCCTTGGGTCGTTGTTGTGCATACCATCAATGTCTGTCCATATTTCACATACCGTTGCTTCTATTGCTGCAGCAATAAGTGATGCTGTATAATCACTTCCTCCGCGCTTTAAATTATCTACTTCGCCTCTTGCATTTTTACAGATATAACCTTGGGTAATAAATAATTTTTTATCGGTATGTTTATCTAGAATCTGCATTAATTTTTGTCTGATAATACCTACCTGTGGTTCTTCATTTGCATCAATCATCATAAATTCTAAAGCGGGCAAAAGAAAATGTGGAATCTCTTTTTCTTCTAAATAAACACAAAATAATTTGGTACTCATCAATTCCCCTTGTGCAAGAATATCCTTACTCAAAGCATCACTGAAAGATATTTTAAGAATAATATTCAAAAAATCAAAATGCTCTTCAATGATTGTATAAGCTTTTGCCTGAAATTCTTCTTTTGCAAGCAAATCCATTATAAAATTTTTATAATGAATTTCGAGTTTTTCAATGTGTTCTTTTGCTTGTTCTTTATCACCCTGTGCCAAACAATTACCAATTGCTACCAACGCATTTGTAGTACCGCTCAAAGCACTTAATACCACAATTTTTGAATCGCTGTCTTTGGTTATTAAATCCGCTACCTGATACATCCGTTCAGGCTTACCAACACTTGTACCACCAAACTTCATTACTTTCATGAAATGTCCTCCCAAAAATATTTTAAAATTGAAATACTTGAATCGCTGCAAATGTAATGGCAATCGTATTTTGAAACGATAGTATTCTTATAAAATAAACTAACGATAGTTAATTTCTCGCACCAAAAAGCAGACTGCCAATACGTAGTAAATTACTGCCTTCTTCCAATGCAATTTGATAATCGCCACTCATGCCCATGGATAAAATAGTGAGGTTATGATTGGGAATTTGCAAGTGATGGAAGATGTTTTTTAAATGCTTGAATTCATTTCTTACTTTTTGTAAATCATCGCTGAAAGATGCCATTCCCATCAATCCAACAATTTGGATATTTTTCAATTCCTCAATGCCTGTTAATTGATTTAACTCATTGGCATCAAAGCCAAATTTTGTTGCTTCATCTGCTATATGAACCTGCAACAAACAATGAATTATACGATTATTCTTTAGTGCTTGTTTATTAATCTCTTTCAATAAATTCAAACTATCAACACCATGAATTAAATGTACAAACGGTGCAATGTATTTTACTTTATTGCTTTGTAAATGACCGATAAAATGCCAACGAATATCTTTTGGCAAATTGGCTTCTTTATCTACCAGTTCTTGTACATAATTTTCTCCAAAGTCATGCTGACCAAGGTTGTATAATACTTCAATATCTTCAATAGGTTTTGTTTTACTAACTGCAACAAGCGTTGCTTTATCTTTTAATTGCTGAAGAATAGACTGATACGATGAAATATTGATGCTCATGATTTTTAATAGAATAAACTTTGCTGATTAAATTAAATTGTATTACAACAAAAGTAACATGTTTACTGTATGATTAATCGGATTTATTGAACAGCTGAAGTGTGCGACGCAACTACTATTACATGGATATTCGGTTGCTGATTAAAAAATAGAATTTATATACAATCTGTTTTAAAAATTTAATTTTTTTTTCAATAATTCTGATGTTCTATAAACACTTTAATTATTATTTTTTATATAATCAACTACGTTTTTAGTATGCTAGTTATCTGTAAAAAATTATTTTTCAATTAAGATTTCATTACGCCAATCTTTGCTCCTGTCCAATCAGGAAATAAAATTGAATTATCTTTTATCAACAAATGCTGTTGAGCAACTTCGCTGAATACGGCTCTGAAATCAGTTGTTACAGCGAGGTCTCTTTTATCTTCTAGATTTTCGATGCTTAAAGGTTTTACAATTCCATGCACAATACCTCCATTCACATTATTGCCAATAATAAAATTGCAAGAGCCTCTTCCATGATCCGTTCCGTTTGTACCATTTTGTTTTACAGTGCGTCCAAATTCAGTCATACTCATAATTACAACATCATCTTGAAGCTGCCCCAGATCTGTCCAGAAAGCAGTAATACTGTCACTTAAATCTTTTGCATTACGTGCAAAGGTTCCCATTTCTGTACCCTGATTAAAATGTGTATCCCAACCACCATGTTCTGCAAAACCAACTTCTAATCCAACATCCATTTTAATCAATTGTGCCAATTGTTTTAAGCTATTTCCCAATCCTGATGCGGGATAAACTGCACCATTACTTGGTTTGTAATTTTTGGTATCTGCAGATTGCAACATTTTCATTGCATCAAAACTTTCTTTGCCGGTATCCTTCAATAAGTTATTGGATGTTTGGTCGTACAAGTCTTCAAAACTTTTACTAACTGTATTTGAATTAGTAGCATTTCCTTTTGTCTGAATTTTAAAATCTTGTAAGTTATTAATTGCAACAGCAGGATTATCGCCATAAAAACTTCTGGGTAAACTATTGGTTAAGCTAACAGCACAAAAAGGTGTAGCATCATGACCCAGCAACCCTACAGCACGGTTAAGCCAACCACTGTTTGTTCCTTTATTAAATGGCGTACCACTTTCCATATAATCTTGTGCATCAAAATGGCTGCGTGAATTATTGGGGCTTCCAATGCCATGCACAATTGCCATTTGTTTTGATTTAAATAAATGCTCAAAACTTTTCATAGCTGGATGTAAACCAAATCTTCCGTCCAAATCTATCAAAGGCTTGCCATTACCGGCTTCCATAAAAATTGTAGGACGTGCTGCTTTTAAAAATTGATCCGTAAATGGAGTAACTGCCATTAATCCATCCATCGCCCCTCGCTGAAAAATACAAATAAGAATTTTGTTCTTTTTATACAAACTTGTGTTTTTAAAACTTGCAGCTGCATTTGCAATAAATGTTGGCACCCCACCAATACCTAAACCAAATAATGCAAGTCCGGCACCTTTTAAAAAACCTCTTCGTGTATTCATAATATTATTTTTAAGTACTCAATTATCTCCTTTGGTATTCTGGTGAACCAATAATAATACCCACTACTTGTGATAGCATAGAGTTATTTCCAAATGAAGCAGTGTAAACGATATCCTTTGATTGTGGCTTATTTTTTCGGTTGATCTTTTCTTTCAAAGCATTATTATTTGTAGCCTCCATCATACCTTCTTCATTATTCATTTGTATGAAATTATCATTGGTATTATTATTAGATGATTGATCAGCTGCTGCATTTACTTTTTTACCAATATCAGGTGCTGTTAATAATGGCGTTAATCTTTGTATGGTTGATTCTACATTTCTTTCAGGCATTAATAATTTGCTGTAGGTACGCAATGCATCATTGGCACTTTCAGGTTCATGATGGTTATTTAAAGCAGCCAAATCAAATTTAATTCCGGGAATTCTTTGACTTGCCAATGCCAATCCAAAATTCATTCTGTTTAACAATGATCCGGTATTAATCCAATATTGAGCTTTATCAGGATATCCTGTTGGTGCCTGATAAAAATATAATTTCTGTCCCATCTTTGTAATCCAGTTATTCAATTGAAAAGGAAGTTCAACAGTTGCATCCAAACTTCTTATACTGCTGATAGCAAGTTCAAAAGGTGCTTTTGTTTTTTCCCGCAATGCATCGATTGACCAAAACTCAGGCGCAGCAACCATTGTAAGTAATACTTCTTTGATATCACCATCTTTCTCTAAAAATGTTTTTGCCATTTTATCAATCAGACTCTGCGGAGGATTATCATTAACAAATCTTACTGCTAATTTTTTTGAAATGAATTTTGCAGTTGATTGATGATGCGCCAACATACTCAACAATTCAACGCCTTCATTATAACCCCCACCTTCAGTAAATTTTTTTCCTAAAACAATTTTTTCATCATCATCATGTCTGTTAATGGTAAAGAGGAAATCTCCTTCATGAACAAACCCTCTTTCAGCCAATTTTTCTTCAGGAAATTTTTCCAATAATTTTTTCATACCTGCTGCAGCGCCATAATCTGTAAAGGGATATATTGTCCAGCCTGTTAATACACGTGCTGCCTGTGTTACATCTGATTGTGTATATCCACCATCAACGCCCATCGTATGCAATTCCATTATTTCTCTTGCATAGTTCTCATTAAGACCTTGTGATTGTTTACCCTTTTTAGTTTGCTGTTGTACCAATCTTTTGTTTATAATACCATCAAATGCTTGATTGGATCCGGAACTAGAGAAATTATCTAAATACAATAACATTGCAGGAGACTTTGCAGTTGCCAATAAAATATTTTGAAAAGAACCAAACACATTAGGTCTTATAACATCTCTCTCATAAGCCGGAATATAAAGCGCACATTGATTTTTAGTAATAGATACATTAAAATGATTAAACCAAAAATCAGTCATTACCTCTTGTAATTGATTATTTGTATATATTGATCTTATAATTTTTTGATTGATAAATTGACGGAATAATTCAGACTCTGGTCTAAAACCTTTTTGTTTCATGTATTCTTCAAGCTTATCCTTGTATTCTTTTTTACCGCTGATACCAACTGAATCTTTATCAATAAATCCTTCATCAATTGCCATTCGTATTAACTTTGGTCTTTGAGGAAAATATTGATTAACTTGTTTATTGGTAAAATTTATTGCATCATACTTTTTCAATCTTTCAGTTAATGAATCATCCGAAAGACTTGCGTTTAATTGTTGTATAACCCAATTTTCCAAACCCATTTTCACAACTTCATCTACTTGTCCGGGTTTTGCACCATAGGTAAATCTGCTTAATAAATGTGCTGCAGCTTGCCTGTTTGTTAGCTTAGCATCCTTGTATGGAAATTTATATTTTCCATTCTTTATTGGGGGATCAATTAAATAAGAACTCATTGCAAACGCAATAAATATTACTGAAGTAATTTTCATCATTAAACGGGGTGTATTATTCATTGCAATCTTATTATGGGATAAATAATTATGAAATTTGAAGATAATGTTTTTTCTAATCAAACCAATATAAAGACGCTAAACATTACAAAAGTTTAATTTAAATTTTAAATACCTAATAATATTGTAGTTACCAGCATGAAGTATTGAAAAAACAGGAATTTAAAGAATCAAATTTCAACAGCATTAATTAAAAATTATCTGTGTATCAATTTACAAAATTTTTTATTTCAAGTACCCATTTTTTATATTGATTATAACTCTCGGAATCTAAAGAATATTTCAATTATTAAACTACAGGTTAGTTTTGTGCACATAAAAAAAAACTACCCTTTTGAGGCAACTTCTTTTTTTAGGGGAATTTCAAATCTAAATGTGCTAAATTTATTTTATTTTTCTTTGCTTTAGCTTTGTCAAGTATCCTGCACATGCAGCAGCCACAATAGTTGCACCTCCATCAATTGGTGCAGGATCTACACCAGGATCAACCGGTTGTGCATGTAATATTGTAGGTAATACCAATAAAATAATTATTGCTAAGAACGATGGAAGAATACTTAAAAATTTTTGTTTCATTTTTTATAACTTAATAATTTTGAAATCAATAATATCATTTCTAAATAATAGATTTTATTATGTATAATTAGAAAATTGTCTACAAATATATAACAAATAATCTATAATAAAAAAATGCCTGAAGATGTTAACCTTCAGGCATTATGATTTAATAAATATAAAATTAATTAAATGCTTCTTTTACTCTGTCAAAAAAGCCCTTATCAGATTTGGACGGTTGAGGTTTAAAATTAGGACTGACATTTAATTTTTCCAGCATCGCTTTTTCTTCAGAGCTAATTGTTTGCGGAGTCCACACATTCACATAAATTAATTGATCTCCACGACTGTAGCCTTGGACCTCGGGAAACCCTTTTCCCTTTAATCTGAAGATTTTTCCGCTTTGTGTACCTGCCGGGATTTTAATCTTTGCACGGCCATCAATGGTAGGTACTTCTATATTAGTTCCAAAAGCAGCATCCGGAAATGAAATGTACAAGTCGTATGCAACATTCAATCCATCACGTTGTAACTCTGCATGTGCCTCTTCTTCAATTTGAATAATTAAATCTCCGGCGCTACCACCACGTTCACCTGCATTCCCTTTTCCTGCCATACTTAATTGCATGCCTTCTTGTACACCAGCCGGTATATCTATATTAATTGTTTCCTCACCAAAAACTCGTCCTTCTCCTTTACAAGGTCCACATTTTGCTGTAATGGTAACCCCTTCTCCGTTACAAGTAGGGCAAGTTGTTACCGTTTGCATTTGACCTAAGAAAGTATTTTGAACACGTTTTACTTGTCCACTTCCACCGCAGGTGTTACAATTTTGAACACTGCTTTTATCTTTTGCGCCACTTCCATCACAAGTATTACAAACAACATGCTTTTTTACTTTTACCTGTTTGTTAACGCCATTGGCAATCTCGGCAAAATTTAGTTTCAATTTAATTCTTAAATTACTTCCACGGGTACCTCTTGGTCTGTTACCGCCCCCACCGCCTCGTCTGCCACCTCCAAAAAAACCACCAAACATGTCTTCTCCAAACACATCTCCAAACTGGCTGAAAATATCCTCCATGTTGCTTGCATGTCCACTTCCAAAACCGCCACTGCCCGGTGCAAATGCCTGATGCCCAAATCTATCGTACTTTGCTTTTTTATCGTTGTCGCTCAATACCTCATAGGCTTCTGCAGCCTCCTTAAATTTATCTTCAGATGCCTTATCCCCCGGATTTCTATCGGGATGGTATTGCATGGCCACTTTTCTGTAAGCCTTTTTTATTTCATCAGCAGAGGCAGATTTTGATACACCTAAAATTTCGTAGTAATCTCTTTTCATAAATATTTAAAATAGAAAAACAAGAATTTGATTATTAGTTACCAACTACAACTTTTGCAAAACGAATTAATTTGTCGTTTAAAAAATATCCTTTTTGCACTTCATCCAAAACTTTTCCTTTTAATGAATTATTAGGTGCAGGAATTTCTGTAATTGCCTCATGCTTTTCTACATCAAAATCAGTGTTAATGCTCTCCAAAGGTTTTACACCTTTACCTTGCATTGTTGAACGTACTTTATTAAAAACCAATTGAATACCCTCTTTTTGAATTTCAAAATCATTTGAATTTACCATTTGTTTTTCAGCTCTGTCTATATCATCTAAAACTTCTAACATAGATACAATTACATCTTTACCGGCAGTTTGAATGAGTTCTAACCTTTCCTTACTCGTTCTTCTTCTATAGTTGTCAAACTCTGCCATCAATCGTAAATATTTATCTTTTTGCTCTTCAATCTCAGCTTTCAATTTTATATTTTCTTGCTCTTGTTCAGTTAATGGTGAAGTTTCCGCTGCATTTTCGTCAGTTGTATTCACTACATTTTCATCAATAGGTTCAGTTTGTTGTGTTTCTTTGTTGTCCATCATCGTGTTACAAATTTTATAATGCTAATCAAATTTATTGCCGTACAAAGAAAAAAGAAATATTGGCAGTATTCTATTTAAAAACGGAAGTTAATTCTCAGAAGGTGCAGATAGTTGTCAGGAGAAAAATATTAATTAATAACTAAAAAATATCTCAGTAGCTCCGTACCCAAATCTTGCATCGTATTGATTAACGAAATATTTTACTTCTTTTTTTAACTTTAAAATCTCATGAATTTCTTCTCTTAATTTGCCTTTCCCTACTCCATGTATTACAACCAAAGTTGGCTGATGGTGAACAATTGCCAAATCATACCACTTTTCAAATTCTTTTAGTTGTATGGTTAGTATTTCAAAATTGCTGAGATGCTTATAATCACTCATAATTTTTTCAATGTGTAAATCAACCACAGATCTTGCAGATTCAAGGTTTTGACGAATTTTATGGGCTTCATAAATTTTAAATCCTTTCGCTGCCAAAGATGAAAGTTCAAATTTTTCGGTAATCACTTCATCTGGATATTCATCAAACAATTTATATGAAATCATTGATTCGTTATTTGCTTTTAATTCTTCTATCCTATTAAAAATTTGCTTTGGTTTTAGTTTTAAATGCGTCTCAAAGTGTGATGCTTTATTTTTTTCTTTACTCATTAATGAAAAATCAACATTAAATGTTGGGCTATCATTTACCGAGGCAAAAGAAATATCGTGTAAATAAAAATCATGAAACGGAAGAATTTCATTTTTTAATTGGAAACATTCTTCATTAAAGAAACTTTGACTATAATCAAATGAATAAGCCTTTGTAGTATTATTTACCAAATGAATTTTTAATAATTCAACCACTTCATCATTAAAATCATCCAGTTCAAATTGGGGAATAAATCTTAACCAAACTCCGTCTGCCACTTTCACTTCATTTGGTTTTGGTTTTTCTTTTGGAATATTATCTACATATACCTTTTTTGATTTTTGGGACTTTTCAACTTTCTCCTTTGAAAATCTGTAGAAATAAGGAAAATCAATCTGGTCCATGTAAGCCGGAAACTTTACACCACGTATTTCTATCATCACCATTTTATCATTCATAATTTCGACTACCTTCCCTTCTTCATTACTAAGCAGTACAATAATATCATCTCCAACTTCATATTTCATGACATAAAAGTAAATGCTAAAAAATTAATTTGAAATGATATTTTATAAATGAATAAAAAGTATTGATAAAAAAAAGTCCTGCACTTGGCAGGACTTTTTAAAATAGCATTTTATATTATTACAATACATTAAAGCTGTAACTAACATAGTACAAACCACCAATGCTAGGAGCTCCCCAACCTGATGTATAATATTTGTTCCATAGGTTAGTTGCACCTAACTTAACGACTGCTTTATGTTTAGGAATTTTATAACTAGCAACCGCATCCATTGTTGCATAAGAAGGAATAGTTCCTGCTCCGAAAGTGCCTTCGTAGAAGAAACTTTCTTGCCAACGATACATAACGGAACCACCTAATCTGTTCTTGAAGAATAAACCTGAATTAGACAAACCAACATTTACTCTGTATTTAGGAGCATTAAAATATGTTGCAAATCCAGCAGGAACATCTTTAATTTCATCAGAATATGCATTAGCAGTTAATGTGAAATTCTTAGGTAATAAATATTCTATTGAAGCTCCCCAACCTTGTACTTTAATTTCTTGGGTTTGGTTTACAGAAATACTGTAAGCTTGTCTTGTATTGGCTGACAATAATCCAAGTGCACTTGTAGCACCAGAAACATTAGATTGTAATACAACTGTACCACCAATAAAGTCATTATACTTAGATTGATAAGCATAAACATCAACTAATAATTTTTTACCTATCAACCCTTTGTAACCTAATTCATAAGAATTTACAGTTTCAGGCTTGAATTCACCAAATTCTACTGGTTTCAATAACCCTTGAGAAGCAGCTAAAGCAGTTGCTGCTTGTGTTGGTGTTGGAGCTGCGGGATTACCACCTTGTGTTATAATGCTTGTTACAAAAGCTGTACCAAATTGTGTAACATTAGCAACGCTATAACCTGGTCTTGAGCTAAATCCATAATAGTCTCTTAGTTGTGGCAAACCACCCATCAATTTTGTACCTGCAGATACCATCAAATTAATCCACTGATTTTGTGTTGAAGGGAAACGATAGGCACTTTGATAAGAAAGTCTAACATTATGATCTTTTGCTAATTTAAGAACTGCAGAACCTCTTGGAGTGAATCTGCCAGCAAAATTATCATTCTTATCATATCTTCCAGAAGCAGTTAATTTTAAGACATCACCAAATAATTTTTTCTGTATTTGGATATAACCACCATATTCAGCAATTTTAATTTTGCCTGCTGTATCTGCAAATAAAGTTCCTTGAGAATTCAATACATATTGTTTGTAATTACCCCCAACTAGAACATCAAATCCTTTATCCTTTAATTTCAAATCTTCAGATAAATTGTATTGACCTTCGAACATGTTTAAACTGCTCTTGTCAACGAATTGACCTCCATTTGTGGAGCCACCGATTGGTTTACTAACAATACTCTGGAAAAATGGATTATTCATGATATTGCCAGTTGGTCTACCAACATCTGCAAAATTACGAACCCCATTATGGACATTAAAAGCCCCCATTATGGGCAGTAAAAGCATCTACACCAGATGAACGTGCTGTAACATAAGCACCCATATATTGAGGGTACCAAGTTGCACTTCCTTTCCATGCTTCGTTGAATAAACGAGTTGCAATTGTTGCATTGTAAGATTGACCAGCATCTTCTCTTGTAGTGTATGCTCTTAAAAACCAATTGCGGTGTTTCAATTCAACTTTGTATTGACCCATATTTAATTGCTTCAAAGAATATCTGTCACTTCCGGTATATACAGTATTACCCATTCCATAATAACCTGAAACGATTGCTTCAATATTATTTGTTACTTTATAATGTATTGCACCTTGAATTTTTACATTTATTGTTTGAGGGTCGATTACATCTTTTTCTGCATAACCTGTACGGCTTACAGATTGATTATTAAAATAATTACGACTAGGAGCAGAACCATAAACAAATGGAGAACCACCTGCTGAAACGATTGTGCCTCCACCAATACCAGTTAAGAACGCATTATAAGCAGTAAGATTTGCAGTTGGATTTGCTGCTAACCATGCATTGGAAGCAGTAATTACTGCGGCAGGAATACCAGCTAAAACACCATTGGCAATTGTAGTCATATTTTGAGAAGTCTCATCACCATATACGTTTACACCATCATAATTTGGATCATTCAACCTATCACCAAAAATAGTATTACCATTTTGGCTTGCAGAAGTTGGAGTACGAGAAAAATTTCTTCTATCTACAGCTATCCAGTCATTGGCTTGTATCATTTCTGCACCAATTTTGAATGCTAACTTTTCTGAAACTTTTTTAGCCCAACGTAAATTCCAATTGTAAAAAGGAGAAGCAGCTCTTTGAGCATTGTCTACATGGTTTATACCTTGCTTAATTTGAAAACTTAATCCTTGGTATGGTTTATACCTTGCTTAATTTGAAAACTTAATCCTTGGTATTTAAAAGGACTTTTACTGTTTACCAATAAAGTTCCATTCATACCCCCCGGACCATATAATGCAGAAGATGCACCACCTAATAATTCCATACTTTCAACATCTAAATCGGTAACTCCTACAAAACCACCCACTGCAAAATTTAATCCTGGGGCTTGGTTGTCCATACCATCCATAATTTGATTGAATCTTAAGTTACCACTAGAAACAAAACCACGGGTAGTTACCGTTCTGAAAGTCAAACTTGATACGTTAACATCAACGCCTTTTTGGTTGGTAAGAACGTCGTAATAACTTGTAGCTGGTGAGTTACGGATTGTTGCCGCACTCATTCTTTCAATAGTTGCAGGAGATTCAAGAATTTTTTCTGAAACTCGAGAAGCTGCAACTACAACATCCTGACCAAAAGTAAATTTGGTATCAATTGCTACTTCTACATTTTGGTTATTAGTACTAACAACTACTTCTTTATCAGCATAACCAACAGAAGCAAAAACTAAAGTAAAAGGTAGTTTTTGTGTGGTTGTAATTTTAAATTTTCCCTTATCATCTGTAAAGGTTCCTAAGGTTGTAGATTTAATAGTTACAGATACGGACGAAACAGCTTCTTTGCTTTTACTGTTTGTTACACTACCTGATACTGTTACAGCTTGTTGTGCGTTAACTGCAATTGAAAAAGCAGTAGCAAAACAAAGCAATAAAACTGATTTTAGTTTTCTCATAAGGCTTTTAGTTTTGTTAAATTATTGGCAAAATAGTGAATGTATCGTTGATAGAAAAATTTTTATTTTCCCCAATGTGTTAGAAGAATTTATTTAGAATAAAAAAAATAGTGAAAAAGAGTAGAAACTGCATGTTATTTTTGGGGCATGAGCCAATATACTTTTGATAACCAGACCAATTTCTACAAAGGGAAAGTTAGAGACGTTTACAGCATCAGAACTGATATTTTAGTGATGGTTGCAAGTAACAGAATTTCTGCTTTTGATGTAATTCTGCCTTCGCCAATCCCATTTAAAGGTCAAGTTTTGAACCAAATTGCCGCTTTCATGCTAAATGCTACAAAAGATATTTGTCCCAATTGGTTGATCTCCTCTCCTGCTCCCAATGTAAGCATTGGTAAAAGATGTGAACCTTTTAAAATTGAAATGGTCGTAAGAGGAAATTTAACAGGACATGCCTGGAGAACTTATTCCGGCGGAAAAAGAAATTTATGTGGCATTACAATGCCCGATGGTTTAAAAGAAAATGATTATTTCCCAACACCAATTATCACTCCAAGTACGAAAGCATCTGAGGGGCATGATGAAGATATCAGCAAAGAAGAAATTATTGCTCAGGGATTAGCATCTGCAGAGGATTGGAAGATATTGGAAAAATATGCATTACAATTATTTGAAAGAGGTAAAGCAATTGCTGCACAACAAGGATTAATTTTAGTAGACACAAAATATGAATTTGGAAAAATTGGTAATGAGATTTATTTAATGGATGAAATTCATACTCCAGACTCCTCAAGATACTTTTATGCAGATGGTTTTGAAGAAAGACAAGCAACCGGTGAAAGACAAAAACAACTGAGTAAGGAATTTGTACGAGAATGGTTGATTGAAAATAATTTCATGGGTAAAGAAGGACAAACAGTTCCGCACATGAATGAAGAGTGGGTAGAAACAATTAGCAGCCGATATATTGAATTGTTTGAGAAAGTGATTGGCAAAAAATTTATTCCGGAAATATTGAGTGACGATGAAACTTTTAAAAGAATTTTAGCAGCACTAACCAATTTATAACTGTTCAGTTTTATTGAATAGTACAAGTGTGCGACGCAACTGAAGTTTCATGGATGTTCTACAGCTTGTTTCAAAAAACAATACTGAGCCACAAATATTGTGGCTCAGTATTGTTAAAATAGTTTAAGCTTACTAAAAAGATGTTTTTAAACTTATTACAAAATTTCTTCCAGGTGCAGAAATTCCACTTGCAAAATAGCGATAATTTCTATCCAATAAATTTTCTACCAATACCTGTGCCGATAAATTTTTGCCCACTTTTACAGCACCACGAATATTAAAAGTAAACCAGCTTGGCATACCATCTATAGTTGCATATTGCCCATTATCTTCTCCATTAGGATTGTAATCAGCAATAAGCTTCCAACCATTAAATAAAGTATAGAATTCAGCCAACCAAATTTTGTTATCATGCTTTAAAGCAACTCTTCCATAAGTTGGTGGCACATGGTCTAAAGGAACTGTTACACCTGCATTGGTGTACTTGCCTTTTGTGTAAGTAAATACGGCATCTAAACTTGTATTTTTTGCAATGGCAAATGCAGCATTTAGGCTAAAGCCAGCTATATAAGCTTTGGCTTTATTTTGTGGAGCAAATACACCACTTTTTATATTTTGATAAATGATACTATCCTGACCATTTAGTTGAAATTTATCTACCACAATTGCATTTTTTAACCAGGTATAAAATACTGAACCTCCAAAACTGAATTTTTCTCCATACTGGTTAAAATTAATTTCTGCATTGTATGTATATTCTGGTTTTAAATCAGTATTTGGAACTACTACGTAACCTGTTCTTGTGTCAAATACTTTGGTTAGATCATCTACATTTGGAGACCTGAAACCACTACTTAATACAAATGCCAATCTAAAGTTTTTAGGTGTTGCATATACCAAGCCTAAATTACCTGTTACTGCTACATTATTTTGAATAGCTTTATTAAAAGGAAAATGCATTAAAGTAGTATCAGCAAACCGAGCATCTAATTTTACAAAGCTAAAACGCAAGCCATCATTCAAAATCCATCTGTCATTTATTTTTAGAGTGTGTTGAGCATAAGCAGCATTGTAACTCATTTTAGTTGGTCCATCACTATATCTTGTTGCAATACGACTTAACGTACCTGTTACAATATTTACTCTTTCAGCAGTTGAACGTACATAATTTGTGCTGGTTTCAACACCTACATGCAATTCATTTTTACCGTTGTAATGTTTTGCATCTGCATTAAAGCCAAATATATTGACACGCTCCCACCGATAATCTTTGTTGTTATTTTTAAACCTGCGTGTAATTCTGCTTTCTTCTATATCTTGATAATTAGCGGTTAGTTTAATTTCTCTAAAAAAACCTGCTAATTTATTCGCCGAAAAATTATAGGCTATCATGTTTCTTAACTGAGGACCATAATACCACTCTGCAAAAACAGGAGCATTAGCAGCAACTTCAGTAAGTCTATCATAACGTTGTACATCACTGGAATTGCTGTACTGAATGTTTAATATGTGCTGAATATTTTCTTTTGGTTGAAAAAGAAACTTCTGGGTTACGTCAACCTGCTTATAATCACTTGGTGATTGTTTATTGGGATTAGGATTTGCAAAAGCACTATCCGTACTTCCGTAACGTTGCACAATAAAGTTTTTCAATCCAAATGTTTGATAGGATGATTGGCGCCTAGCACCCTGAGTAATATCACCAAAGGAACCATAAGTAACAGATGTTAATGAAGCCCATTTTTCACCGCCAATATTAAAATCTACGTGAGCTCTAGCTTCTTCTGTAGCAGTGGCATAACGCACCACTGCATTACCACTAACATTCATTTTATTGATTGTACTTAAAACTGGATTTTTTGTGTACATATTTACAACACCCCCCAATGCATCGCTACCATACAAAGTAGATGATGGTCCATACAATACTTCGAGCCTATCTAAAATCATATTATCTACGGTGATAACGTTTTGTAAATGACCAGATCGATAAATGGCATTGTTCATACGAACACCATCTACCATCAGCAGTACACGACTGGCTTCGAACCCACGTATAACAGGACTGCTACCTCCTTGCTGACTTTTTTGTACAAAAAGGCTTCCTGTATTAATTAAAATATCGCCAGAATTAGCCTGAAAGTTTAACGCACTTTGATCTTTGATAACTTTTACAAATTGTGCTACATGCTTAAATAATTCAGGAAATTTATTTGCATAAACAACCACTTCATTCAGAATAGCTGAATTTCTCTGTAGGGTATCAGTAACATCTTCATTTTGTGCAAATGACATAAAAGGGTTGGCTATAGCAAATGCCACAGCCATTATTTTTCTTTTCATAAAAATAGTTTGGTTGTTTTAATAATTTCTAAAAAAATTTAATCAACGAAAAACAATCAATACTGAGGAGGTAATTCAACAATTCCTATGACTATCATGGAAAAAAAAATATTATACATGCTATTATGATTGATGCGAATGTCTGAAGTAAACTTTGTAATGTCATCAGAGGCATTCTCAAAAATGCTCTCAAAAAATTTCAACTCCGAAGTAGCATTATTTTTTTTATTATTTTGCTGTTTCTCCATCTTTGAATAACAATCTATCAAGTGGGTTTCTGTATTATCATTTAGTGCCAATATATAAATTGAATCTTTATTAATTGTTGAATGGATAATATCATACATTACTCCTTTATAATTAAACTCTTTCCATTCCTCTTCCCATTCAAAACCAAATTCATTTTCCTTTAAATCATGTAAACTAAATTTAAATTGTATTGCCAAAGAAGATTGAGGATTATTATTTATAAAAAGTTTCACCTCCTGCTTTTGCTTGAATTGAAAATACTTAAATACAATAAAATTTCCACCTGTGTAAACAAGAAAAGTAAGCAGTAATAATATGGAAATTTTGTTTTTCAATTATCAGTTGAAGTGGCAATATAATTACAAATTCTGTTCCTTATTGATTTCATCCAATTTTGGTCTTAATCTGGATTTACTTTTATTAAAAACCATATTACCATTGTCTACCCCTTTACGAATCTCTTTTTGTCTTTCAACAGGCAAATGAATCGTGTCTTTACATTCAATACTACAACAATGATTAAAAACTTCAGCACATTCTTTGCACTGAATAAATAACAAATGACAGCCATCGTTTTTGCAATTAACATGTGTATCACATGGGTTGCCACATTGATGACAATTGGCAATTACATCTTTCGTAATTCTTTCTCCAAGCCTGTTATCAAATACAAAGTTTTTACCAATGAACTTACTTGGTAAATTTTCTTTTGTTATTTGTTGGGCATAATTGATAATTCCACCCTCTAAATGAAACACATTTTTAAACCCATTGTGCAACATAAAAGCACTTGCTTTTTCGCAACGAATACCACCTGTACAATACATGATAATATTCTTGTCCTCTTTGCCTTTCATCATTTCAACAGCCATGGGCAATTGTTCTCTGAAAGTATCACTTGGAATTTCTAAAGCATTTTCAAAATGTCCAACTTCATATTCATAATGATTGCGCATGTCAATTACAACAGTCTGTTCATCATTCAACAAAGTATTCATTTGTTGTGCATTTACATAACGACCTTTATTTTCCATACTGAAATTAGGATCATCAATTCCATCTGCAACAACCTTATCTCTTACTTTTATTTTTAATACCCAAAAACTTTTTCCGTCATCATCAACGGCAACATTTAACCTTAAATTTTCTAAATAAGGAATTTGATGAAGAAAGTTTTTCATCTCTTCAAAATGAGCAGTAGCAACACTTATCTGTGCATTGATACCTTCCTTGGCAACATAAATCCTACCTAGTACATCGAGACCAACCAAATTTTTATAGAGGTAATCTCTGAATTCCTGCGGATTTTGTATGGGAAAATATTGGTAAAAACTAAGCGTAGTTCTTGGAGTTGTATCCTCCATTAATTTTTGTTTCAGCTCCTGGCTGCTAATACGATTGTGTAATACCGACATGTAAAATAATTTTAGACATCAACTTTTAATGTGTTAATGTTTCGAGATGAATCCGTTTGCAGGACGGACAAAATTGTTTTACAAAAATAAGTAATTGAGATTTTGCTACCTAAATATTGGCATTGTAAATCTGATTCCGTTGGGCTTCTCGTTATTGTTTTGGTATCCTTGAATAAAATCCACCCGTATTACTTTGAAAATATTTTCTATAGATACAAAAGCCTCGTAATAATTCTTTTTATCATCAATGTATAATGCATTTGCACCCAAAACAAAAAACCAGTTTAATTTTCTGTAACCCGGAATTTTATTGGAAATCAATCCATTCAAATGGTATTCGATATGACCTGTTGTATAAAACTTTTCGGTATTGCTAAATTGATAGTAGGGCAATAACTGAAAACTTTTCATGTAATCATTTGCAACTGCAGTTTGGTTGCCAAAGTAATGTTGGTAATCGGGTGCATAAGAAACATTATTTTTTAAAAAACCTCCCATTTCAAATGCATATTTTAGTGTGCCGCCAATTTTAAAATTCAAGTTATCATTTATGCCAAAATTCCATTTGGTATAATCAACTGTACTTCCCAAAATACCATCAAACCCTTTGGTGATGCTTGCAGTGAAAGTTGGATATTTTGAACCAATATTTATTTTTCTATCCGGGAATTCAATATACCTTGAACCTGGTCTCCATGCAACAGAAACAGTTGCAGAAAAAGCTTTGTGATTGGTAATATTTGTTGCCATTAATTCTATAGGAAAATTCGGTGCAAACTTTTTGTTTTTCAAACTATCAATTACATTGTCCATTGGTTTTCTATTCTGATAATTGATGCCAATACCAAAAGACAAACCATCACCCAAACCTTTATTGAAACTGACTTTCATAAAATCAGCCATGTAAGTTTTCATGTAATTTTTTTGCCAATAGAAACTACTTAATGAATTGTTTAAATCAGAAATAGGATTGTTGTTGTTGAATTGAAAAACATCCGAACCGAAGGCAAGATTGATATTGCTGATATATTTTTTTCCAAAGCGATACCTAACATCAACAGAAGGATTGAAGTTTTTTCTTTCATAACCATACCTGAAAGAAGTACCGATATCAAGCCTTTGTCTTCCTTCAAAATTTTTATCATATCTAACGCCAAGTTTCGTTACCCTTCCTTCCGCAGGATTGTATAAAATGCCAATTGCTCTTATCAATGGGTCAATACTGAAACTAGATTTTTTCTTTCCATTGTTAAAGTTTTGTCCGGTCAACAACAACTTTGAAAATGTAACTTTATTTCTTACTTTATCTAATGAATCCAAATATTTAGGATCTTTTCTTGCTTGTTCAAGACTATCTTTTTTCTTGTAATCTTTTACTTCATTTTCAAGTAAAGGAATAGGTCTTACACTATCCCAATATGCCAACGATTTTTTATTGGAACTATCATAAAACTTAATAATGGTATTATCAAAAAACTTTTTCTTAAAAGAAGGTTCAATATTTACATTATCATACACTTGTACAAAGTTTCCAAAACTTTTTCTTAAAAGAAGGTTCAATATTTACATTATCATACACTTGTACAAAGTTTCCAAAAAAATCAAACCCTAAAAATTTCCCTGCAGGATAAATTACTTGTTGTTTAACAACCCATGTATTTTTTATGGGAACATACAACTGCTCAATATTAAGCGTGTCCAATAATTGCAGTTGTTGGTCTTTTACAATTTTCAACTGAATACTTTGCAAGCGCCATTCATTTTCAAT
>CANLAE010000027.1 GCA_947488765.1 Chitinophagaceae bacterium
TAAACTTGATGATAGTGATAGTGTACAAGTGTGCGACGCAACAGTAGCCAAATCTGTGGTTCAATCGCCGGCAACATCCTTGTTTTTTATTTACTAATCAATCCTGCAAAATGTTTTACGGTGCGCACCAATTGGCTTACATAACTCATTTCATTATCGTACCAACTTACTGTTTTTACAATTTGTGTATCACCCACTGTAATCACTTTTGTTTGTGTAGCATCGAACAATGAGCCAAAGTGTGTGCCAATAATATCGGTACTTACAATTTCATCTTCATTATAGCCAAAACTCTCATTGGCAGCGGCTTTCATGGCAGCATTTACTTCTTCAAGTGTCACTTTTTTTCCTAACACAGAAACCAATTCTGTTAAAGATCCTGTGATAGTTGGTACACGTTGCGCACCACCATCTAATTTACCTTTTAATTCAGGCAATACCAATCCTATTGCTTTTGCAGCACCTGTACTATTAGGAACAATATTTTGAGCAGCAGCTCTTGCCCTGCGCAAATCACCTTTTGGGTGTGGCGCATCTAAGGTGTTTTGATCGTTGGTGTATGCATGTATGGTAGTCATGCTACCGGCTAAAATTTGGTAATTATCGCTTAATACTTTAGCCATTGGTGCCAAACAATTGGTTGTACAAGATGCACAAGATATGATGGTTTCTGAACCATCTAAAATTGCATGGTTTACATTAAACACAACCGTTTTTAAATCGCCGGTTGCTGGTGCAGAAATTACCACACGTTTTGCACCTGCTTTTAAATGTGCTTCTGCTTTTTCTTTGTCGGTAAAAAAGCCGGTGCTTTCAATTACAACATCAACATCATGCTGTCCCCAAGGAATTTGTGCTGGGTCTTTTTGAGCATAAATTTTTACTTCATGACCATTTACAATAATTGCGTTGTCTGTAGATGTTACAGGCACATTAAATTTTCCTTGAGCACTATCATATTTTAATAAATGAGCCAATACTGCCGGAGACGTTAAATCATTAATTGCAACAACATCAATACCTTCCATGTTATAAATCTGACGAAACACCAATCTTCCAATTCTTCCAAAACCATTAATAGCAACTTTAACCATTGTAATTAAATTTTAATTTTTATAAATAAACAAGCCGGGCAAAAGTAGAGTTTTAGTTTAAATATTAAGTTAATCAAAAAAAGTTTCTTGTATGACAGATATATTCAAAATAAAAATCGGTTGAATGATAAATAAAACATCCAAGAATTTGTTTCAACAATTTACCTTTAGCCACTCAATTAATAAATTAAGACCTTACTGATATGCTACACGAATATAACTACACTGCTGCGAATAGATTTTTAACTTATGTGCAAATTGATACACAAAGCGATCCTAACAGCAACTTACAACCAACAACAGAAAAACAAAAAAATTTATCGGCTGTTTTGGTAAATGAATTACTGGCAATGGGCATTACCAATGCACATTTGGATGAGCATGGTTATGTGTATGCAACGATAGATTCGAACACAGAAAAAATTATTCCAACAATTTGTTTTTGCAGTCATGTTGATACTGCACCCGATTGCAGTGGCACAGATGTAAAGCCGATTGTACATAATAATTATACAGGTGCTGATTTTATTTTTCCCGACGATACCACTCAAGTTTTATCGGTAAATGATTACCCTTATTTAAAAGAACATATTGGTAAATCTATTATCACAGCAAGTGGTAAAACATTATTGGGTGCCGATGATAAAGCCGGTGTTGCAATTATTATGGATATGGCAAATTATTTAATGCAACATCCGGAAATAAAACATGGCACAATAAAACTTTTATTTACACCCGATGAAGAAGTGGGTAAAGGCACTGCGAAAGTAGATTTGACAAAACTTGGTGCTGACTTTGGATATACTTTAGATGGTGGTGAATTGGGTACATTAGAGGATGAAACTTTTAGCGCAGATGGAGCAAGCATAACTGTGCATGGTGTAATTGCACATCCAGGTTATGCAAAAGGGAAGTTGGTGAATGCATTAAAAATTGTTGGAGAAATTTTAGCTGCTTTACCAACCAATGAATTCAGTCCGGAAACAACCGAAGGAAGACAAGGTTTTGTGCATCCGGTAAGCATTGAAGGCATTGCGGAAAAAGCAAGTATTCACTTTATTGTACGTGATTTTGAAACAACTAATTTAGCGAAACATGAAGCAAGATTAAAAGATATTGCATCAACAATTGTTGCAAAACATATTGGTGCAAAAATGGAATTTGAAGTGCATGAGCAATATCGAAATATGAAAGAAATAATTGACCAACATCCATCGATTATTTCGAATACAATGGAAGCCTACCAAAGGGTTGGTTTGAATGTTGTGAAAGAACCAATTCGTGGCGGCACAGACGGGAGCAGACTTAGTTTCATGGGACTACCTTGCCCCAACTTATTTACGGGGATGCAAGCGATTCATAGCACCAAAGAATGGGTTGGTATCAGTGATATGGAAAAAGCTGTAGAAATGATTGTGCAATTGGTACAAGTATGGGAAGAAAAAAGTTGAAATTCTTATCAATAAATTATTTCAAATCCAACTTTATTTGCAACTCATCAAATTGTTTCGCATCAATAGTACTTGGTGCATCAATCATAACATCTCTGCCGCTGTTGTTTTTGGGGAATGCGATAAAGTCTCTAATACTTTCACTACCGCCTAAAATTGAACACAAACGATCGAAGCCAAAAGCAATCCCTCCATGTGGCGGAGCACCATATTCAAATGCACCCAATAAGAATCCAAATTTATGTTGTTGCTCCTCAGCATCCATACCCAATGCTTCAAACATTTTTTCTTGCAATTCACGCTGAAAAATACGAATAGAACCTCCACCAATTTCGTTGCCATTTAAAACCATATCGTACGCATTTGCTTTGATATTGGCATAAGGATGTTTTAAATATTCTGCTGCATTTTCAATTGCAGGATTATTACTAATCATGGTATCAATATCACTAGGCTTAGGAGAAGTAAAAGGATGGTGACGTGCTACCCAACGATTGTCTTCTTCGGCATATTCGAACAATGGGAAATCCAATACCCACAATAGTTTGAACTCATTTTCTTTTCTCATGCCCATTCGTTTGCCCATTTCCAAACGCAATTCACTTGTAGCTTTTCTGGTGCGTTCTTCAGCACCTGCTAATATCAAAACCAAGTCTCCTGCTTTTGCTCCGGCTGCATCAGCAATTGCTTTTAATTGTTGCTCATTATAAAATTTATCAACGCTGCTTTTGTAAGTACCATCAGCATTGCATTTAATAAAAACCATTCCTTTCATTCCTATTTGCGGACGCTTCACCCACTCTGTTAATTCATCGGTTTGTTTTCTTGTGTATTCACTGCAACCCGGAACGGCAATAGCAATAACCGTTTCAGCCTCATTGAATACAGCAAAGTTTGCAGCAATTAATGCTGAAATATTTGCCTTAGTTGAAAATGTATGTGCAGGAAATTTCAAGTTGCACAATTGCATTCCAAATCGAATATCAGGTTTATCATTTCCAAATTGCCACATCGCTTCTTCCCAAGACATTCTTTCTACGGATTCGTTGTAATCAATTCCTTTTACGTCTTTAAAAATTCTTTTTACCAAACCTTCGAACATAGACAAAATATCTTCTTGTTCTACAAAGCACATTTCACAATCTATTTGTGTAAACTCAGGTTGACGATCAGCTCTCAAATCCTCGTCTCTAAAGCATTTCACAATTTGATAGTATCTATCATAACCACTCACCATCAACAATTGTTTGAAAGTTTGAGGTGATTGTGGTAATGCATAAAATTGTCCGGGGTTCATTCTAGATGGTACTACAAAATCTCTTGCGCCTTCGGGTGTAGATTTAATTAAAAATGGCGTTTCAATATCCATAAAATTATTTTCATGCAAATAATTTCTGCTAGAACGACCAACAGCATAACGCAATTCTAAATTTCTTTTTACTGCATTTCTGCGCAAATCCAAAAAACGATATTTCATTCTCAAATCATCACCGCCATCGGTATCATCTTCAATTTTAAAAGGGGGTACTTCGCTCTTATTTAAAATTTTAAATGACGACAAAATGATTTCAATTTCACCGGTAGGAATATTTTTATTTTTGTTACTTCTTTCTGTAACAGTACCTGTAGCTTGTAATACAAACTCACGACCCAAAGGATTTGCTTCTAAATCTTTGTTCAAATCTTCACCAAACAACAATTGCGTAATACCATATCTGTCACGTAAATCAACAAATGTAATTGCACCAAATTTTCGTACAGTTTGCACCCAACCGGCAAGTGTTACGGTTTCTCCAACGTTATTAATATTTAATTCGCCACAAGTTTTAGTTCTAAACATTTTTGATTACTTATTTCTAATTGATAATTTAAAAATTGTTCAATAAAGAACAATGCGTTGAAGGGTGCGACGCAACAGAAGTTGCACAACGTTACAACTGCCTGTTTCATAACCTTTTCAACGAATGGCAAATATAGTTATTGAAGAGAAGAAAATTGTTTGTATGTATATGAGTTACATAGTTTCCATTTCATCTTTATGTTTTGGTTTCCAAATCAGGTAATAGAATGTAAGAATAAGAATACCGATTGTGAATGGTATTAATGCAAGATGTTTAAATGTAAATCCTGCAAAAAGAGGTTGTGTATCAAATCCTAAAAATTCACTGATCATCCAATAACTATTTGCGCTAATCCAAACTGTGATTGCTAGATTATGGCAAAGCTCACTCATGTATTGTTTAGTTCGCCATGAAATAATAACAGATATCAACAAAGTTGGAATAATCATTGCAATCCCCAAGGGCTTCCAAAACATGCACCAAGCAACATCTTTAAATAACCAAAACACAATATGCAAGTTTTCCATCTTGCGATATTTCAATGGTATTTTGTATACGGGTTGGTTTGAACTAGTTAGCTTCATACATATTGATTATGGGAATAAAAATAAGCATTGAACAAATACTATTTAAATTCTTGAAAAATAATTTTTGACAATGAATTAATTTATAAAAATTAACTGCTTAATATTTTTCGAAAACGGAATACATCAGCCAAAGGATCAATAGGTGATTGATACACCAAATGTTGTGCAAGTTGATTTGCAAAATAAGGAGCCAACGAGCAGCCTTTTGTGCCCATACCATTTAGTATTCCAATATTTGAATGCAATGGATGTAAGCCTACAAATGGCCTCCGCTCTATATTTGCGGGACGTACACTTGCAATATGATCAACAATTTGAAAAGGTATTTTTAAAAATTGTTTTAATTGATTTTCCATTTTTATTCTGAAATTTTCTGTTGGAAGTTCATCTTCAAAATTCCATTCATAAGATGAACCAACCCACCATAAATCATCTTTCCAGGGCACAATGCTCATACCAGATTTATAAATATTATTTCTTGGAAGTCCAGGAATATTTACTATTAAAGCCTCTCCTTTATTTTTTGCGTAAGGTAATTTGTTGAAATAAGGATTATCAACACCATTTACTCCATCGCAAAAAATAATCGTTGAATTAGGATATAACCCTATTAACTGATTAAAATCCATTTTAGTTTCAATCAATACATTTTCTTGTTGAAGTAATGTACGCCATTTTTCAAGTAATTGATTGATGTTGATTAACCAGCATGGATTGATTTCACCAATACCAAATGGATAATTAAAATATTCTTGCCACTGCAAATTGTCTTGTACCTCTTTTAAATATGCTGATTCTTGTTGCAATTTTTCATCAAAAGCTAATTGCATTTGTGCAGTTGGATGAAAATCTAAAATATTATTTTGTGTAATAAAGGATATTTCTAATTCAACTTCCAATTGCTTATAAACATCAACCGCAAAAGGCATAACATCTTCAATCATCCAAGTTCTAACCAATCTTCTTCCGGTAATTGGATTGATTACTCCACTCGCTACTTTGCTTGCTGTGTATGGCTTTGGCTCATCAATTACCAAAATTTTTTTTCCTTCTCGATTCAAAAAATAGGAAAGCAAGGTGCCACAAATTCCCTGACCAACAATTACGTAATCAAAATTATATTGAGGTGTAAGTTGAGACATAGTACAAATGTATTACGCAACCAATCAGAATAATAAAAAATTATTCTCCAACGTTTGCGCAGAAAACAATTTTATACTTATTCATTGACTTGTACATTTGTGCATACTAAATAACAAAAAAAATGATTATTGAACATTTATCAAACGCATCAAAGTATGCATGCATTCATCCTCTATTTGCCAAAGCATTTGAATACATTAATAATACAGATTTGAATGCCGTTGAAGTAGGTAAATATGATATTGCAGAAGGATTGAAAGCAATTTATTCTGATAAGAATGGAGTTTCTGCTGCAGAAAGTGATGCAAAATTTGAGTGCCACAATGAACATATTGATATTCAAGTTTGCATTAGAGGAAAAGAAACAATTGGCTGGAAACCAAGAAATACTTGCACTGAACAAAAAGGAGAATACAACCCTGAAAAAGATGTACTATTTTATGCAGATGCACCAGACATGTATTTTCAATTAACGAATCAACAGTTTGTAATATTTTTTCCAGAAGATGTGCATAGCCCTATGATTAATGTTGATAATGAACCAATCAGAAAATTAGTAATTAAAGTGAAGATTATAGGTTAATCATTTAAATACTCCAAATTTTCCAATTTGCTTCTGCTTGTATTGCAAGCATATCAAAGCCATTTTTAGTAATGGCTTTTTGTTTTTCTGATAAAGCCAGAAACTTTGTTTGAGGGGGATTGTACACCAAATCAAAACAATAATGTTGATCAGAAATAAATTGATATGGAATTGACGGAGCTTCATCAATATTTGGAAATGTTCCCACAGGAGATGCATTTATAATCAATGTATTTTCTTCAATTATTTGTTGATTTAAACTAGTGTAGTTGATGCTATTTGGTTTATTTAATTCATTGCGGGATACGAATAAAAAATCAATCTCTAATTTGTACAAAACATATGCAACAGCTTGCGCTGCCCCTCCCGTTCCTAAAATTAATGCTTTATTATGATGAGGTTGCAATATTGGTTTCAAAGATTCTTCAAAACCCAAAACATCTGTATTATATCCATATAGTTTTCCTTCAACTATTTGCACACAATTACATGCGCCCATTTCTTGAACATCAGGCGTAGCAAAATCTAAATACGATAAAATTTGTTGTTTATATGGTTTTGTAATTGCAAACCCCTTCAATAAAGGGGTTTCAGTAATTAAAGTAGTTATTTCTGTAATTGTTTTTAATTCAAATGCATCAAACCTATACCCATCAATACTTTCACGTTGAAATTTTTCAGTAAAATATTGTTTTGAAAAAGAATGGGTTAAAGGAAAACCAATGATGCCTAAAATTTTCATTTTTAATAAATGGTATTATCCTTATCAAGATATAATCTGAATGTATCACCCCTTAATCCAATACGCATAGCTTCCAAAGGAATTACTTCATTTGGTGCAATATTTCCAAGATTTACATTACAACCAATTAATTCCAGAAAATATAACTGCTGTGCTTTTTGTGGTGCTTCCCAAATAATTTTTCCTTCTGGAATTTGTGTTAAAATTTCTTGAACCAATCCTTCTCTCACTTCGCCGGAACCTCTGTAAATACCAACGTTTCCAGCCTCTCTTGCTTCCGCGATTACATAAGTGCTACCTGCTTCCAATTCAGCTTTCATCAACTCAATCCATTTATACGGAGGCATAATATGTGCGGCATCTTTACTACCTACTTCACTCAATATTGTTCCGTGTTTGGTCATTTTTTCAATGTAACCGCACTTCTCTGCATGAGGAATTGTAATGGATCCGTCACTCACTTCCATATAATCAATGCCATAATCTTTGCATATGGAAAGATAATCTTCGAACTGATTGCGTATCAAAAATGCTTCAAATAAAGTTCCACCAAAATACAATGGCATGCCTGCATTTTTATACACTTCAATTTTGGCTCTTAAATTGGGTGTTACGAAAGAAGTACCAAATCCTAATTTTACAATATCAACATGGGTACCCGATACTTCTAAAAAATTATTCACTTCATTAATACTAAGTCCCTTGTCCATAACCATAGTAATCCCGTTGGTACGAGGTTTTTGGCAACGGTCAGGCATTTGCGAAAGATTAAAATTCATGTTTTAAATTTATTGCTGCAAAAATAAGGTAATGAAATCTATTAACTACCTCCGGTATTTATTTGATTAAACGGTTGACTATTTTTTTGTATTCTTTTTATTTCTTACAATAATATCAACAACTGAATTATTTTGTAAAACGGAAGGATTTAAAGCAATGAATTTTTTTAATAATTTAGGACTCAATTGAATTCCTTTTTCAAGTTGAATGATCGCTTCTTTTGGCTTGCCCAAAAAAAACAAAGATGCACTATAGTAGTATATAAAAATTGGCTTAGACTCTGTGATCTTTATCGCTGCAATGCACTGTTCCATAGCTTCTTGATAATATTCAGCAACAAACAAACATCTTATTAATGCTTCCCAACCAGCAATATTTTTAGGCTTGTTTTTAACAACATTTCCAAAAAAATGGACAGCCTCTTTGTATAACCCAAGATTCATTTTGCATTCACCCATAGCAATATTATATTCCGGTATATTTCTATGCATTCGCATCGCTTGATCTAACTGCTTTATGGCACTTTGCCATTGCTGTTCTAGCATATATGTATTGGCAATTTTAAAATGAAGTTTACTATCATCTGGATTTAGATGAACTGCCTTTTTATAATTAAATCTTGCTTGCGCAATATTTCCTAATCTGTGATAACAATGACCTATTGCTTCGTAAATAACATCTTCCGGTCTGGTTAACTCCAATACTTTTTCAAGTGCCTCAATAGCTTCTTTAAATTTTCTTAAGCGCAAATAGGCATCACCCATATTACGAAAAGCATAATCAAATTTTTCATCTATTGCAACTGCATATTGATAAGCGTCGATGGATTTTTCATAAAGCTTTATTCCCTGATATGCTGCAGCAAGATTAAACCAGGCAATTTCATTAAAAGGATATTCCTCAATAATCGCTTTGTGCATGACAATACTCTCTTCATTTCTTCCTGTAAAATCTGTCCAAAAACAGATTTTATATAAAGCTTCTTCATTGTTTGGCTCATCGGCTAAAATTAATTTCAAACAGTCAAACACTTTATCAAATTCTTCATAATCATCGTAAACATCTGCAAGCTCAAATAGCAATTCAATACGTTCTTCTCCTTCAAATATTTGTAATGCTTGTTGTAAAATTTCAATTGCATCTTGTTGTTGATCCAATGCTAAATAGGCATCTGTTTTTAAGATATAAAGATTAATATCAGAGTTGTCATAAAGACTTGCTTGTTCAAGCAGTTCTATTGCTTCTGAATATTTACGAGATGAAATAAGTAAATCAGCTTTTTTAACCATCAAAAGTGCTGAGTAAGGAAATTGTTCCATTGCTATTGCTGCAGCTTCTAATGCCTCAAACAATGAATCTTTTTCATCAAAATAATCAATGATTTTTTCAAATGATTCTTCCTCCAAGAAAGTATGTTTCAAACCTCTTTTTAGATTATAATAATTTTGCAGCAGATCATTTAATTCTTCTTTATTTTCATGAAAAGGGTTTGGTTCTCTCATGGATTGTAGTTTAATAATTCTAAGTTGATGAAAAAAATCAAAAAAAGCACCTTTTAGGACTAAATTAACTTATTGTTAATAACATTGAAATTGTTAAATGTTATAAAAAGCCTTACTTTTGTTAAAGATGCAGATAAACCGACACATAAAAAAATTAGTTCTTGCAACAACATTTGTTTTTGCAATGCAAGTGGTTTTTGCTGCTTTTACGTTTACAGGCAATAAAAATAATAGAGAAACCTCTAACAAATACTCTCTAAAATATTACACCAGTCTTTCTAAAAAGGGTGTTTCTATCTCTAGTACCAGATTCCTATTAAGGATGAAACTTTCCGAGCTCAATACTGTTCCAAGTATGCTACAAAACAGTAGTCATCTTGAATTAACGAAAGGAAATACAACTTTCATTTATCCTTATAAACTAAAAGTAAAAGTTGCTAAATTTAAGATACCAACTGCTCCAACAAACTAATTAAGAACTCTATAACCACTTGTAGGAATATTAAAAATTGAGGCTTGAACAGGACTCAAATCAATTTTGACTGCGGTGCAATTAATTTTTAATCCACCAGATTCTATAGATTCATATTCTAATATTAATCCAGATATATCCTTGAACTGATATTCAAACTCTCTAACGGAAGGCATAATTTCAGTAGTAACATACAAGTAAATTACTTCGCCAGATTTGTATGATAATATTGCTTTCTTACATGCATAACCCAAAATATTTTTCAATTCTCCCGAATATGATATGATAGGATTTTCATATTTACTATTTTCAGATTTCCACTTTGATTTGTCTAATTTTGTTATGAATTTATTATTACCAATTTCTCTTAATATAGTAGCGCTACCAGTACTTTGATCAAAAAAAACAGATTGATTGAATGCTGGGCTTACAACATCTACCCTGCTACGATTTGCTTTAATATAAACAGTTTTAGACTGCCCCAAAATATTTGATGAAGCTGATTTGTCAATACTATTACTATCAATTTTAATTGTATATCCAATTGTACATTCAGCGATAATTCGTTGGCGTTGTGCATTAGTTTTTAAAGTATTAATTAATAATACAAAAAGCAAAAAGCAAATTATATTTTTCATATATAAATAATTTTTTGGTAAATAACCTAAATACCTGATTGAATAAAATTTACTAAAAGAATAAATTTATTATGTACAATATTATGCATTAAGTAAACAAAAAACCTTGCGTTAGATGCAAGGTTTTCATAATCTTTTTCATTAAAAAGTAAATTAATAATTACTTCTTTGTTTTATTTTTTAGATCCTGAATTTTTTTCTGGCTTTCAACTACTTGTGCATAGCGTTCTTGCCACTTACTTGTTTTTTTAGGAGCCTTTCTTTTTTCGTCAATCTTTGCCAAAATTTTAGTATGATCAATAATGTAATTCTGAATTACAAATTGCAATCCTAAAGTAACCAAATTACTTACAGTATAGTACCAGGTAAGTGCAGATGGTAATTTATTGAATACAAAGAATAATACAAACGGGAATATATAAGGCATGTACTTCAATGCAGGATTATCCTGTGTTGGCGTCATGCTCATATTGTAAATTGAAATTAGAAAGCTTGTCAAAACAGCTGTGATTGTAAACAAACTGATGTGATTTCCAATTGCCCAAACTTCAGTTTGCCAATGTATTACTGCGTCGAAAGAGGACAAATCTTTACTCCATAAAAATTCTTGTCCGCGTAGTGCAATGTTAGAGTTAAAGAAACTATACAATGCAAAGAAAATAGGAATTTGAAGCAATGCAGGAATACAGCCACCCAAAGGATTTACACCAGCTTCTCTAAAAAGTTTCATTTGTTCCATTGCAAAACCTTGTTGATCAGTGCCAAACTTTTGTTTCAACACATCAAGTTCAGGTCGCAATACTTTCATCTTTGCACCACTTAAATAACTACTGTAAGTAAGTGGAGCTGTTACCAATCTTATAAATAACGTTAGCAATAAAATTACCCAACCATAATTTTTTATAAATCCGGCAAAAAAGTTAAATACCGGCATAATTACATACGCATTAATTGGCCGAACAAATGAATACATATCTCTGCCCAAATTCACCATTCTATCCATATCCAATGGTGTTTGTTTTTTCAAAATTCCGTAATCATTTGGCCCATAATACAATTGCAAAGGAATAGTTGCCGTTTTACCTGGCATTACATTAATTTGAAAATTAGCTTCAATGTTTGCTAATATTTTTGAAGTATCTACAAGACTTCTTTGCCAATTTACATTACCAGTATTAAAATTGTTTTTTGCTACCAAAGTTGTATTAAAGAATTGTTGTACCACACTCATCCATTGTGTAGGTTTTTCAAACTTATGTTCCGTTTTAGACATGATGTAATCAAATTCTTTGTTTTCTACGAAACAAATATTACTCATATTTTGTCTTTCATAAGTTGCACTTTTTTCATGTTGCATGGTTTGTGTTTGCCAACCAATATTCATTGACCCATTCGTTAATAACTGATCAGCACCTACAAAATTCACATTCCAATCAATCATATATGCATCAGGCTTTAGTATAAATTGATGTGATACCATTTTACCAGAGGAATCCTGTAAACTATATGTTATAGATTGAGAGCCATCAGCGTTTTTTGTGATTGATGAAACAGTAAAAAACAAATCGGTAGTTTGAGCTGCGTTATTATTTCCAGAATTTATGGTGTAACCTAATTTATCTTTTTCATTTCCTAATGTTACCAAACTACTATCGTATGATTTGTATTTTTTTAGTGCTACAAATTTTACACGACCACCTTTATTGGTAAGCGTAACTTTCATTAATTCATTTTCAATAGTGGAAAGTTCTTCTTTTGCAAGAGCAGCATTTTTGCCAAAATTTGCAGCAAATGCTATTCTATCGGTTGTATCTCTTCTAGCAGAATCTAACAATCGCTGCTCTTTGATAGCAGGAGTGATTTTTGCAGCTTCTAGTTTTGCAATTGAATCTTTGATATGTTTTTCATAGTCAATTGAAGCTTGTTGCATTTTACTATTGTACCAAAAAAAGGCAAAAAACAAAATAGCCAATAAAACAAAGCCAATAATGGTATTCTTATCCGTCTTCATAATTTATAATTTGTGGGGGCAAAGGTAGGGAACGGTGAGTGATTGCTGCTTTTAGATTTTTGAATTAGTTATAGCTTCCCAATAGATATGTATTAGCTGTAAATGAAATCGTTTTAAAAAATAAACCTAAAAGCAAATAACAAAATCTTGTTTTATTTTAAATTCTTTGCTTAGAAAGACAATGCCAATAAAAAACAAATCAATACTTAAAGTTACCTGAGGATGTTGTTTGATATAAACCCATGCCTGTTCCATTTCCTTGCTCCAATGCACATCATCTATAACAATAATTGTATTTTCAGTGGATTTTTCTAACACTTGGTTAAAATAATCTATTGTAGGTTGATAACGATGATTTCCATCTAAAAAAGCAAAATCAATTTGTTGTATGTTAGAAAGTGTGTTAGACAATGTTTCATCAAAATTTCCTTCTACCACTCTTACATTGTTCAAATTCAACTGTTTGAGATTACTTTTAGCAATCGAAGCGATTGATGCAGAACCTTCCATTGTAACCAATGTTGCATCTGGCTTTGCAGAAGCAAGATAAGCAGACGTAACACCTAGCGATGTTCCTAATTCCAGGATTGTTTCAGGCTGATAGTAATTAATCATTCTAAATAAAAGCTGTGCAAACTTTTTGGGTTTTAAAGATGAATTTGCTATTTCGCTGACCTTTCTTTTTTTAGTTAATCCCTTTCTTGAACCTGCCCCAAAATCTTCAATAATCAATTCTTTTTCACTATTCAATAGTTGTTTTCTAACTGCTTCAATTTTATCATAATCATAGAAATTTCTTTTATCGTTCAGTACATCAGTTATAAAAGAAAATACAAAAGGAGAATGAACTCCATGCCCTTTTCCATTGCTTGAATTGAAATAATATTTAAAATATTTGATTGCTAATTGCAGTGGTGAATACATCATGATTGTGCTTGCTGGCTTGGTAATTTTTTAAGCATCCAAAGTAATGCATAAACTCCTATAAATAATGTTAGGTAATTGAGTATTTTAAAGCTGATATTATAGGGTAAGTAATAAATGATTAATGGAAAAGTATGGCTATCATGTAAAGAATTATAACAAGATTGAATAAAACTCCACTGAATAATTACAAACATTAAAATACTAAACAATTTATTGGTTATTAGTTTTTTGAACAGAAACAAATAAGGCAGAAAAACTAAAAGTAAAAACCTGATTTCAAACCAACCAAGTATAATTTTAGAAGCACTCCCTTCTTCAACTTTGACATGTAATGATGATGAAAACTGAATCAATTTATAAAATTGAAAAAGTAAATACCAACTGTAACAAATGAGCAAGGTATTACTAACAGCAATAAAATTTTTTACAAAACCTTTCCTGTTTTTTTCAACAAAAAATGAAATAATAATTAGTATTAAAATTGTAAAAGAATAGGCAATATCAATAAACTCAAATATCATAGGCTATTTTCTTTCCCATGTTTCAAATGTATATGCATATTGATGTTTAGCGTCTGCAGGATAATCTTGTTGTTTAACCAATTGAAAAACATTGGTATCAATTACCGGAAAGAAAGTATCTCCTTCAATAATTGTATGAACTCTTGTCATTAAAACTTTCGTAGTAATGGAAAATGCCTGTTTATAAATTTCCCCTCCCCCGGCAATCATGATTTCTTTATAATCGTTCTTCTTGGCAAATGAAATAGCAGCATCAATACTTTCAACAACAATAATACCATCTCTGAAATAATCTTTTTGTTTGGTAATTACAATATTCAATCTGCCATTGAGTGGTTTGCCTCCCAAACTTTCAAATGTTTTTCTTCCCATGGCAACAGGCATAGCCCAAGTAGCATTTTTAAAAAACTTCAGATCATTTGGCAAATGCCAGAGTAACTGATTGTTTTTTCCAATTGCATGATTGGTAGAAGCCGCTACAACTAAGGTTGTTACCATGTTTATGAATTAAAGATTTTAAAGAAAACTCACAATATTTTAAACAGCTACAGGAGCTTTAATATGCGGATGACTCTGATAATTTTCAAGTGTAAAATCTTCAAAGTTAAAACCAAAAATGTCGTTTATTTCCTGATTAATTTTTAGCGTTGGCAAATCATAGGGCAAACGTGTTAATTGCAATTCGGCTTGTTGAACATGGTTCTTGTACAAATGAACATCTCCAAAACTGTGTACAAAATCACCAACATCTAACCCACAAACTTGTGCCACCATCATTGTCAATAATGCATAAGAAGCAATATTAAAAGGAACACCTAAAAAAACATCTGCACTCCTTTGGTATAACTGGCAACTTAGCTTACTTTTTGTTTCACCCAAACTCAAATTGGGAGGTGCTACATAAAATTGAAACATTGTATGACAAGGCATTAAAGCCATTTTAGGCAAATCACCCACATTCCAAGCACTCACAATCAATCTTCTACTATCAGGATTTGATTTTATTTGTTGAATTAAATCTGAAATCTGATCTACTACTTGTCCATCTGCACCCTGCCAGCTTCTCCACTGTTTGCCATATACAGGTCCAAGTTCACCGTTTTCGTCAGCCCATTCATTCCAAATACTAACACCATTATCTTTTAGATATTGAACGTTGGTTTCGCCTTTCAAAAACCATAGTAGTTCGTAAACAATACTTTTTAGGTGTAATTTTTTGGTTGTTACCAAAGGAAAGCCCTCTTTTAATGGAAACCGCAATTGATATCCAAAACAACTGATTGTTCCCGTACCTGTTCTATCGGTTTTTTCTACGCCATTTTCTAAAATGTATTGTAGTAATTGATGATACTGTTGCATAATTGCAAATTAATGATAACTAAATTGCTTAAAATACAATTAAATTAAGTTGGGGAATAAATGTGCATTGAAAAATGATTAACATCCCAACAACCATTAAGCATAAACTCATTTAAAATATGTTAGCCCAACCTTCAAAATATATTTTTACAGGTAACTTTTATAAATAAAAACCCCTACTTTTGCAGCCCCAATTCTGTTTTGGCAGAATCTTTAACACAAAGTGTTGATGACCGCTGGGATAAACCAAATTTAAAAACAAAAAACAGAGTAATGAACAATTACGAATTAATGGTGATTTTCACACCTGTACTTTCTGAGGAAGATTTCAAAACTGCTCAGAAAAAGTACACTGACCTTATTACCGAAAACGGTGGTACAATTGTACACACTAACCCCTGGGGTTTGAAATCTTTAGCTTACCCAATCCAGAAAAAAACAACTGGAATTTATTGGGTTTTGCAGTACATGGCTGCGTCTGATTTTAATGAAAAATTAAAAATTCAGTTGCTTAGAGATGAGCAACCAATGAGGCACATGATTACAAAACTCGACAAATACGCCGTTGAGTACAATACTGTAAAAAATAGTGGCGGATCTTTCAAAACTTTAAAAGCGGAGGCATAAAATGGCAAAGAACGAGATAAAATACCTTACTGCGATTAAGCAGGAGAAACCTAAAAAGAAATTTTGCCGTTTTAAAAAATATGGCATTAAATACGTTGATTACAAAGACGTTGATTTCTTGAAAAAATTTGTAAATGAACAAGGTAAAATGTTGCCACGTCGTTTAAGTGGTAACTCACTAAAGTACCAAAGAAAGGTAAGTGACGCAGTAAAGAAAGCCCGTCAAATGGCATTATTACCGTACGTTACAGATTTATTGAAATAAACAAATTAGTTAACCATCCCTAATTCACGCTAAGTGAAGACAGTCACAATCTAAGATTGGGCTTTGGGAACTAAAACACAAAACAAATGGAAATCATTTTAATTCAAGACGTAGATAATTTAGGTGGTAAAAATGAGTTGGTAAAAGTAAAAAACGGCTATGCTCGTAATTTTCTTATCCCTCAAAAATTTGCAATCGAAGCAAATCCAACTAATTTAAAAAAACTACAAGAAGCATTAAAAGTTGCGGCTAAAAAAGAAGCAGCTTTACTTGCAGAAATTAACAAGGTAACAGAAGTATTAAAATCCTCTGCTATTAAGGTTACTGCAAAAACAGGAACTACCGGAAAGATCTTTGGAAGTGTGACTTCATTGCAAATTGCACGTGCAATCAGAGATCAAAAAGGTTACGAAATAGATCGTAAAAGAATTTCCATTGTTGATGAAGTTAAAGAACTAGGTACTTATAAAGCATTTATAGATTTTGGCAACAACAATATTACTGAAATTGACTTTGAAGTAATTGGAGAATAATTCAAATATTTTGATAGTAATTTTTATAAAATCCCTTCTATCTTTTAGAGGGGATTTTTAATTTCACCTATTTATCCTTCTGTTTTGACTTACAAAGTGAAAACAATTGTAATTTTAAGAAAAAAATTGTTGAAATAACTAAATTCACTACTTTCGCATAGTCCAATAGCAGTTCTTCCATATCTCCAGAAGGTTTTAACGTAAATGCTTCAGGGTTTTTGGTTAATGATTTTGCATTGGTTTTTTTTAATTTTAATTTCAAAAGAAATGAACATTTACGTTGGGAACTTAAACTGGAACATGACCAGTGAAGACTTACAAGAATTATTTGCTCCATTTGGCGAAGTAACTTCTGCAAAAATTGTAACAGACAAATTCAACAACAACCGTAGTAAGGGTTTTGGATTTGTAGAAATGAGCGATGATGATGCGGCTCGTGCAGCTATCAGTGCATTACATGACAATGATGTGCAAGATCGTAAAATCGTTGTTAACGAATCTACACCTCGTCCAGAAGGAGAACGTCGTGAAGGCGGCTTCAAGAAAAGCTTTGGCGGCGGCGGTGGAAATCGCGGTGGCGGTGGATACGGCGGCGGTGGAAATCGCAGCGGCGGTAGCGGTGGTGGATACAACCGTGACCGTGGTGGTAATGGTGGCGGCGGTGGCGGCTACAATAGATATTAATATCTTGTTTTATCATACAACAAAAACCCTGCAAATTGCAGGGTTTTTAATTTAGTAGAAATACTTCGCCACTTTTTTACAAACTGTTTTAATTTTTAGATTGTGAAAAAGGAGCAGCATTATTATTTATTCCTCTTTTATAATTTGGTTGATTGCTCATCTTAAATTGTAATATTCCACCTTTGATTATTGACTGGTGATTGATAAAATTATAATTCCAATTGTGACCGTTTAATGTTGCGTTATTGATGTACCTATTTGATTCACTATTATCAGTTGCCAGAATTATAAATTTATTTTTATTTTCAAACTGCATTGTTACCTTTTTAAAAATTGGACTACCAAAAACATATTGAGGAGTTCCGGGACAAACGGGATAAAATCCTAAAGCACTGAATACAAACCAAGCACTTGTTTGGCCATTATCTTCATCACCACAATATCCATCGGGTGTAGATTTATACAATTTATCTAAAACTTCTCTTACATGAAACTGAGCCTTCCAGGGTTTAGCACAATAATTGTATAAATAATTCATGTGTTGAATAGGTTGATTTCCGTGTGCATACTGACCCATGTTTGCTATTTGCATTTCAGTAATTTCATGAATAACCCCGCCATAATAACTTGCATCATAAATTGGTGGTAACACAAAAACTGAGTCTAACATTTTTTCCATCATCAAATTTCCACCCATCAAATTTTTTAGCCCATTGATATCATGAAAAATACTCCATGTATAATGCCAGCTATTCCCTTCTGTGAATGCATCCCCCCATTTAAAAGGATTAAAAGGCTTTTGAAAACTTCCATCTACATTTTTACCTCTCATCAACATACTTTCTTTATCAAATAAATTTTTAAAATTATTGCTTCTATTCTTATAGAGAGATGCAATAGAATCAGATTTATTTAGTTTCTTAGCTAATTGCTGAATACAAAAATCAGCATAACCATATTCTAATGACCGTGCTACATTTTCTTGAATACCTACGTTGTAAGGAATGTACCCAAGAGAATTATAGTATTTAACTCCTTTACGACCAACAGAACTTAATGGTCCTTCATTATTTGCATTTTTTAAAATTGCTTCAAACAAAATATCAATATCATAACCACGAATTCCTTTTAAATAACTATCTGCTATAATAGAAGCAGAATTACTTCCTATCATACAATCTCTATGTCCTGGACTTGCCCACTCAGGAAGCCAGCCACTTTCTTTATAAGTATTAACCAGCCCATTCATTATTTCAGAATTAAGTTTTGGATACATCAATGTAAAAAAAGGAAATACTGCTCGGAATGTATCCCAAAAACCATTATCTGTAAACATGAATCCTTTTTCAATCTTGCCATTATATGGGCTATAATGGACAATTTCATTTATAGCATTTATTTCATAAAATTTTCTGGGAAAAAGTAATAACCTATAAAGACAACTGTAAAATAATTTTATTTGATCAATGTCATCACCTTCAACTTTAATTTTACTCAACTCCTTATTCCAAATTTGTTTTGCATTTGTTTTAATTTGAAGAAAGTTTTTGTTACCAATTTCATTTTGTAAGTTCAAATTTGCCTGCTCAAAAGAAATAAAAGAAGAAGCAATTCTAAATTCTACTTTTTCGCCTTTGCTTGTTTTAAACCCTATTATCCCTTTAGCATGTTTGGAATAAGTTTCTCTTTCTTTTTTGATTTGTTGATTATCAACAACAAAAAATTGTTCAATTGATTTATTGGTTGAAATAATAAAATAGTTCTTAAAATTTGTAGGAACTCCACCGCTATTCTTTGTAGTATAACCAATAATTTGATTTTTCTCGGGAATAATTTTTACAAACGAATTACCATCAAATGCATCTATTAAAATAAAACTACTATCTGATTTTGGAAAAGTAAATTGAAAAATAGCGGCTCTTTCTGTTGGAGAAAATTCTGTAGTTACATCTGCATCTGATAAATAAACTGAATAATAATAGGGTTTTACAATTTCTGTTTTATGACTGAAAGAACTTGCTCGTTCTTTTTCAGAAATTTTTAAATAGTTGGTAATTGGCATAATACTAAAACAACCGTAATCATTAATCCAAGGACTTGGTTGATGTGTTTGTTTAAAGCCAACAATTTTATCAGCTTGATATTGATATTGCCAACCATCTCCGTTAACATTTGTTTGTGGTGTCCAAAAATTCATTCCCCAGGGCAATGCAATTGCAGGATAGGTATTACCATTTGAAAGTTGGTATTTAGAATCAGTTCCCATTAATGGATTGACAAAATCTTCGGGAGCAAAAATATTTTGTGAATAAATTTTAAAACAATTCAAAATAAAAATTAGAAGTAATATTCTTTTCATAAAAAATCATTATATGAAATTTGAGATTTTATGAAGTTATTAAAAAAAAATTGCTCTATATAATCTAATGTTATTTTGATTAGTTTTAATTTCTTTTGTAAATGATTATCGATAATTTATTTACCTACTTTTACCCGATAATTTATTAAATTAATGATATTCAATAAACTGAAAAATATTTGGATTTTTCTAATCATCATAGCAATTTATTTTTGTGCAACTGGTGTAGATACAATGGACGAAGATGCTTCTCAATATGCAATAATGAGTATGGAGATGAAGCAAACAGGGAACTATTTAAAAGTTTATGAGTTAGGCAAGGATTATTTAGACAAACCTCCATTTTTATTTTGGACTAATAGTTTATCCATGCACATTTTTGGGATCAATAATTTCGCTTTCAAATTTCCATCTATTCTATTTGCAATACTTGCAATATTTTCAACATACAGATTAGCAAGAGTATTTTATGATGAAAAGGTAGCATGGCTTTCTGCTATTGTTTTAGCTACATGTCAAGCTACATTTTTGATAACAAATGACATACGAACAGACACAATTTTAATGGGATGGGTAATTACAGCTTTGTGGCTTCTCGCCGAATGGAGTTTATCTGAAAAAAAGAAATATTTCATATTGGCAAGCATTGCTATTGGAGGTGGTATGATTACGAAAGGTCCAATTGCACTATTTGTCCCAATTTTTGCATTTGGAAGCCATTGGATACTTCAAAGAAATTTTAAATTTTTATTTAATCCAATTTATTTAATTGGGATACTAATAATTGGAATCATTCTTATTCCTATGAGTATAGGATTATACGAGCAGTTTGATCTTCATCCAGAGAAAATTATAGAAGGTAAAAAAAATGTA
Source organism: Chitinophagaceae bacterium (assembly GCA_947488765.1). Classification (GTDB taxonomy): domain Bacteria; phylum Bacteroidota; class Bacteroidia; order Chitinophagales; family Chitinophagaceae; genus UBA1930. The sequence goes on from CANLAE010000027.1 coordinate 20,993, forward strand.
TCAGGATTAAGGTTTTTTTATTGGACGCAAAGTTTTGGAAGAATTACCGGAGAAAGTGTTTGGGATAATAATGCACATTTCAGTTTTCTATTCGAAAATTTACTTTGGGGAATGTTACCTTGGTCATTGTTTTTTATTGTAGCAACAATTTCAGATTGGATTAAAATAATAAAAAATAAATTTTTAGTTGGAAAGTCTGAGGAGTTTATAACAACAGGTGGAATCGTACTTACTTATTGTTCATTAGGTGTATCAAAATACCAATTACCTCATTACATATATGTTGTACTTCCTTTAGTTGCAATTAGCACTGCAAAAATTTTATATGTTATCTTTTGGAAAAATGAGATAAAAAGATTAAAAACAGTAATTGTATTTTTACAAATACCAATTCTTACTGTACTAGTAAGTTTACCAATTATAATATCAATTTTTGTTTTCCCTTCATTGTTTAAGTGGTGTTTGATAACAACAATTTTTTCTATCTCAGTAATTTTAATTATTGTAATAAACAAAATGATAAATCAAAAAGTTTTCAATATTTCTCTTGCATTAGTAATGATAATAAATATTTTTTTAAGCCTTGCATTTTATCCAAAATTATTAACTTATCAATCAGGTAATGTAATTGGTAGGTATATCAAAGAGAACAAAATTGAAAAGGATAATTTTGTAATGTATAAGTATTCTGGGTCTGCAAGAAATATTCATTTCTATGCAAATAGAATTGTTCATTCTGTTGATACAATATCAAAAGTAAAAAGCAATCAATATATATTAACTATGGATGAAGGATTACAAGATTTACAATTAAGTAAGAGAAGATTTAAGATAGTTCAATATGGTACTGACTTTCATGTAGCGATTCTAACTTCAGAATTTCTTAATAAAGAAACAAGAAATCAAAATGATGTAAAATACTATTTGATAAAAATTCTAGAATGAATAAATAAATGAAGTTCTACCTAAATAAGTTATAACGTAAAATACAATAAATTGCTCTGAAACCATCCCACCAATTTATTTTTTTACCCTCTTTATAAGTTCTTCCATAATAAGAGACTCCAACTTCATAAATTTTTATATCAGGAATTCTTGCTATCTTGGCTGTTACTTCAGGCTCAAAGCCAAAACGGTTTTCGTTTAATGAAATTCCCTGTATTATTTCTCTCTTAAATAATTTGTAACAAGTTTCCATATCTGTTAAATTCAGGTTTGTAAACATATTTGAAAGAGTAGTTAAAATTTTATTCCCTATACTGTGCCAAAAAAATAGAATCCTATGCGGATTACCACCCATAAATCTACTACCATAGACAACATCAGCAAAACCATCAAGAATTGGTTTCAATAATATATTGTATTCGTTAGGATCATATTCCAAATCTGCATCTTGGATGATGATTAAATCACCTGTTGCATTTTTAATACCAGTGTGTAAAGCTGCACCTTTACCTTTATTAATAGTATGATTAATAAGTAAAATTGGTGTTTCAGTTTGCTTAGAATAATTTTCAATTACAAGTTTAGAATCATCATTACTACAGTCATTAACTATAATTATTTCTTTGATTATATTCCCAAGTAAATTAACCTGATTTATTTTATTCAGAATAAGATGAATTGTTTTAGCTTCATTAAAAACAGGAATTATAATTGATAATTTCTGGAATTGATTACTCATAAAAAGGGGTATTGATTTTACAATAATAGTAAAAGGAAATTTAACGAGTTAAAAAATTAAAATTTCGTAAATCGATTACGAGAAGTAAGTACATAAAAAAAGCTTCGCAAAAATGCGAAGCTTTTAAAAGAATACGGCAGCTACCTACTCTCCCAGCAAAATGCAAGTACCATCGGC
>CANLAE010000028.1 GCA_947488765.1 Chitinophagaceae bacterium
TTGTAATAACGTAAAATTGTGGCCCATTTTAATACTCGCAAAAATTTCTGCAAACTGTGTACGACCACTGTATTCATTACGTTCGTATTTATTAAGACCACCAACAAAGCCACTGTCATTGATATATCTTCTTCCCAGTTGTGTGTATTGGTAATTCGCTGTAACTGTTGCTGCAGCTGATTTATAAACCATTCCAAATCCGGTACTGAATTGTTTATTATTAATGGTATAATCTTTCTCATCTGCAAAAATACCTCCATCAATATCCGCTTTGTATTGACTGTTCAGTACAAATGTTTTCACCATTAGTTCATTGTTTAACTGATATTGTACCGAAGCTTGCACTACATCACCATTGTATCCGTCATTATCAAAATCTTTTTTACCGGTACTATCGTATGCACTTGAAAAACCTTTGGTCATCAGCTTCGAAAACCTTGTGGTGTAAGTCAATTTATCCACCTTGCCAAATACTTGCATATTCGTTTTAAAAGTGCCTAAATTTCCACCGGTGATTGTAGCTTTTACATTCACTGGATTTGTGATGTCTTTTTTTAGTGTAATAATGTTAATTACACCCGCAATTGCATCACTGCCATACAATGTACTTTGTGCGCCCCTGCAAACTTCTATGCGTTCTACTTCATTAATAGAAAACATGTTTAAATCAAAATCAGTTGTGATTGTACTTGGATCATTCATTGGAATCCCATCTAGCAAAATCAATGTCCTGCCTGCATTAGAGCCTCTCATAAAAACTGTTTGCACTGCTCCCATTGCATTGTAAGCCCCATTAATGGTAATGCCTGCTTGTTCGTTCAAAACCTGCGCAACAGATTTGCCCGAACTTTTTTCAATTACTTCTTTACCAATCACGGTAATTACTTTTCCGGTTGAACTTTGTTTTTGCGCTACTTTAGTGGCAGTAGTAACCATTACATCTTCCAGTGCCTTGCCGGATAATGTGTCTTTTTGTGCAAAACTGTGTAATGCTGCACCAAGTGCAATAAGCGTAAAAATTTTTTTGCCCATTGTTGTAAAATTTAAATGTGAACAATGAGCTTTCAGGAAATAAAAAAACGGGGACATATAAATTACTTTCCTTGCAGAAAGCTTTCTACATTCCATGCCTTTCGCCCGAAAGCCGTGAATGAATACTTGGAACTGGCAGGTCTTCTGGCTTGTTGTACTTCCGGATTCCTTCCCATTTTGCAACAGTGGTTTTTTTCCGAATCGTTGTGTTTCAATAAAACACAAAATCAACTTACAGCTACGGGGATAGCCCCTGATTTTAACAGGATTCCCTTTTAATTCTCATGAAGTTTTTTTGTTACAATCGCTGGTGGTACTAGGTAACTTTCGTTGCGTCGCACCCTTGTACAATTTGTACTTTATTCAACATGTAGAAACCAAATCCGTTGCAAACTTGCAGCTAGTATTTTTAACTGTCAAAATAAATTTTCCCCTAATTGTCCACCTTGTTGTTTGTTTTGTTATTTTCAACCACACAATTAGCAATATGGCATCTAAACAAAAGCTTGGTATTTTTTCACTTACTATGATCGTGGTAAGTCTTGTAATTGGTATGGGAATATTTAAAACACCAGCCGGCATTGCAGCCAAAGCAGGTACAACTACCATCTTTTATGGAGCATGGTTAATTGGAGGTTTCATTGCATTATGCGGTGCATTAACCTACGCCGAAATTGGTGTACGATTACCCGCAGTTGGTGGCTATTATAAAATATTTGCACACTGTTATCATCCATCAGTTGGTTTTACAGTAAATGTTTTAATACTTATCAGCAATGCTGCATCATTGGCTGTTGTAGCATTGATTGGAGCCGATTATGCAAGCGATTTATTGTTTGGCAAACCTTCAGGAATGTTGTTCAATATTTTAGTTGCTATTGTGCCTATTGCAATGTTTTATCTGGTGAATTTATTGGGTTTAAAAACAAGCAGCCGAATACAAAATGTGCTCACCGTTATCAAAATATCTTTGGTTGTTTTATTAATTACTGCATTGTTTAAAGGAGTTGTTGTAGAGCCGCATGGCTACAATGTCAAAGACCCTATTTATGTTTACAACGGCAGCAATGCGGCATTGTTATTGATGTTCAGCTTGGTGGCAGTATCTTTTACTTATGGAGGCTATCAACAAACCATCAACTTTGGCGGAGAAATTAAGAACAGCAAAACCATGCAACAAGGCATTGTTTTTGGTATTGCGATTGTTATTTTTTTATACCTCGCAATTAGCTATACGTATGTACATGTAATTGGTTTTGATAAAATGAAAAATGCAACAGCAATAGGTGCATTGCTTTGCGAAGCATGGTTTGGAAAAGGCGGTGGCAAAGTATTTGATGCCTGTATGTTTTTGAGTGTTATGGCTTATGTAAACGTAATTCTCATGAGCAATCCAAGGGTAATGTTTGCCATGAGTGAAGACAAAGTTTTACCCAGAATATTTTCTTACAAACATCCCAAAACAGAAGTGCTTGTTCCAAGCCTAACATTATTTGCAATCATTACGATGGCTATTGTTTTTTTTGGAAAAGAAGTGGACGATGTATTAAGCTTCAGTATTTTTTTAGATTGCATAGGCATGAGTACTTCTGCAGCAACTTTATTTATTCTTAGAAAAAGAAAACAAGGCAATGAAAATGTAAAAGGAGCCATTCAAAAAATTACACCATTGTTGTGTGCATTGTTTGTGGCAGCTTATGGGTTTGTAGCAGCAGCTGTTGTTATGGATAAACCTAAATCAGCATTAACAGGAGTTATATTATTACTTTTTTTTATTGCAGTTTATTTTGTGTTTTATCATAAGAAAGCTGAGCAAAGTAGGTTGTAGTTATTTAGTTTATAGTTTAAAAAGTTCAATAGGTTCAAAAGGTTTAAGAGGTTGAAAAGGTTGGTTATAATCTGACATATCTCAACTATCATCTTTTCATTTCTGGCATTCAATAAGAATTTTATTAACCACTACTGTCAAAAACTATGATTAACGGTAATCGAGAACCGTATGCTTTCCTTTATTTTTGTATCCGTATGAGAAATTTTTATATTTTTTTGTTATGTTTCTGTTCCATCATTGCTCAGGCCCAAACTACGAGTTCTAAATGGGATTTGCGCAGATGTGCAGACTATGCCATGAAGAATAACATCAGCGTAAAACAAGCTGAAGTGCAAGCAAGAATAACTGCATTGCAATATCAAGCCAGTAAATTGGCTGTTTATCCTACTGCTAATTTGGGTACTAGTCTCGGCATGCAATTTGGACGATCGGTAGATCCTACCACCAATCAATTTACTACAACACAATTATTATCAAACAATTTTAATGTAAGTTCTGGCATTACTGTATACAATTGGGGCAGATTAAAAAATAACATTGCATCATCTGAATTGTCTGCAAAGGCTGCTGCTACTGATATTGAGCGTGCTGCAAATGATATTGGTTTGAATGTAGCAACATTTTATTTAGCGGTACTAAGTTCCAAACAACAACTGGAAATTACACAAACACAAATTTCATCCACCGCTGCACAATTATCCAATACTAGAAAGCGGGTAGATGCAGGTGCTTTGCCCGAATTGAATGCTGCTGAATTGGAAGCAAGATTGGCAACAGACAGTAGCAATTATTTCAGTGCTATGAGCAGCTTTCAACAAAATGTTTTGAACCTGAAAGCTTTGCTGAATCTAGATATGGCTGAACCTTTTGAAGTTGAAACTCCAGCTCTCGATAAAATTCCTTTGGAAAAAATTGCTGATTTAGAACCTGCTGCATTATACAAATTAGCACTTACCAATCAGCCTTTACAAAAGGTAAATGATTTCAGATACAAGAGTGCAGAATATGCTATCAAAGCAGCAAAAGCAGGCATGTATCCTACTATTTCACTAGGTGGCGGATTGGGTAGCAATTTTGCTTCTTCTACTAAAAAAATTACCGGTTATTCTTTGGGTACACCACAGGCTACCGGACAATTTGTAACTGTTGGAACTACTAATTACACTGTGTTTGAGCCTAGTGTGCAATTTCAGCAAGGTAAAAAAAATATGAGTGAATTATGGGATGGATATGGCGTACAACTGGATAATAATTTCCGACAAAATATTGGCTTTCAAATTAATGTTCCCATTTTTAATAATGGTAATGCAAGGTTGAATTACGAGAACAGCAAATTGCAATTAAAACAAGCGGAAGTTATTAAAACCCAAGCAGACCAAAGGTTACAGCAAGATATTTATTTGGCTTACAACAATGCAGTTACTGCATTACAACGCATGAATGCCAGTGAGAAAAGTGTACAGACTGCTGAAAAATCTTTTAACTATGCACAAAAAAGATACGATGTTGGTTTGATAAATACCCTTGATTTAATCACCAATCAAAATAATTTATTGCAGGCAAAACTTACCTATTTAAACAGCCAGTTTGAATATGTATTTAGAATGAAATTACTGGAATTTTATAAGGGTCAGGGATTGAAAATGTAAGTTGGTTTCATAAATGCCAAATAGTGATAAAGGCGTACAATAGTGCGACGCAACAACTGTTTCAACAATATACAAAAGTTGGCAACAAAAAATTAAAATTGAATTATGAATAAGAAATTGTTTTGGATTATTGGAGTTTTAGTAGTGGTAGTGGTAACGATGATTGTTTTGAAAAAAACAGGTGTTATTGGAAAAGAAGATGGCGTAAAAGTAACTGCTGAAAAAGCGGAAAAACGAACTATTACTGAAACCGTTACTGCAAGTGGAAAAATTTCTCCGGAGATTGAAGTGAAAGTGAGTCCGGACATTAGTGGTGAAGTTGTGGAGCTTTATGTAGCTGAAGGAGACAGCGTAAAACGTGGACAAATAGTGGCAAAAATTTATGCTGATATTTATGCAAGTCAACGTGACCAAGCTGCTGCAGGCGTAGCACAAAGTCAAGCTGCAGAAGCTAATGCAAAAGCACAAATCGTTGCATTAGAAGCGAACTTGCAACAAGCGGTTGCAACCTATGACAGACAAAAGAAATTATATGATGAAAAAGTAATTTCAAAAGCTGAGTTTGAACAAGCAGAACAAACTTACAAATCGTCACAGGCGAATTACAGTGCAGCAAAAGAAGGTATCAAAGGGAATTTGGCAGCAATTCAAAGTGCCAAAGCAAATTTATCGAGAGCAGATAAAGATGTAAGCCGTGCAACGATTACAGCCCCAATGAGTGGTGTGGTAAATATTTTGAACGTAAAAAAAGGAGAACGTGTTGCGGGTAATAGTTTTAATGTAGGAACTGAAATGATGCGTATTGCAGATTTGGGTAGCATTGTAGCACAAGTTGATGTTGGTGAAAATGATATTCCGAAAGTAAAATATGGAGATACTGCAATTGTAACTGTAGATGCATATGGCAGTAGGAAATTTAGAGGAGTTGTTTTTAAAATTGCCAATCCAAGTGGTTCTTCTTTATCGGGTGTGCCTTCATCTACCGAAGTAACCAATTACAAAGTGCATATTCGTTTGTTACAAAACTCGTACAGCGATTTAATGGGAAGTGGCAAACCATTTCCATTTAGGCCCAATATGAGTGCCACAGCAGATATTCAAACACGCACCGAAGTAAATGTATTGTCAGTTCCTTTGGCGGCAGTAACTACAAGAGAAGGGAATAAAGATGCAGCTGCTAAAAAATCTAATACTACTGTAACAACAAGTGATGCAAAATCAACTTCTGCAAACGATGATTTACAAGAAGTAGTGTTTGTGCTTGACAGCAGTAAGGTTAAAAAGTTGAGAGTAAAAACTGCTATTCAGGATTTGAATTATATTCAAATTATTGAAGGATTAAAAGGCAATGAAGAAGTAATTACCGGACCTTATAATTTACTTAGTAAGACTTTGAAAGAAGGTGATAAAGTGAAAGTGGTTTCAAAAGATATGTTGTACGAAGAGAAGAAAAAAGAATAAAAATAGTTGATAGTCCATGGTCCGTAAAAACCATGGACTATCACACCACTTACCAAATACGCACCCTTGCGCTATCTGCTACAAACATTTTAGTTCCTGCTTTAATATGGAAGGTAGTATAAAACTCATCCACATCCATGAAAGGTCCATTCACTCTGTATTTTGCAGGAGAATGTACATCTGTCAACAATCTGTTTTTTAATTGTTCTTCTCTCGTATGACCCAACCAACCCAATGCGTAACCTAAGAAATAACGTTGCATAGGAGTATATCCGGCAATGGATTTATTCTCTTTGTATTGTATTGTTTTCTTGAACGCTTCAATGCCCAATAAAATTCCGCCAAGGTCTGCAATGTTTTCGCCCAATGTTGCTTTGCCATTGATGTGATAGCCTTTTACAGGTTCAAATGCATTGAATTGTTGAACCATTACATCAGCTTTTGTATTAAACGAAGTTTCGTCACTTTTTGTCCACCAACTTACCAAATTTCCTTTTTCGTCAAACTGTCTGCCTTCATCATCAAAGCCATGCGTAATCTCATGTCCAATAGTGCTTGCACCGCCATAGCCATATACGACAGCATCGTCAACTTCTTCATCTCTATAACCAGGTATAGTAAAAATTCCGGCAGGCAACACAATTTCATTATTGCTCGGATTGTAGTAAGCATTGTAAGTTTGTGGAGTCATATCCCATTCATCCCTATCAACGGGTTTGCCCAATTTATTGTATCGGTATTGATGCCACCATAAATTAGCATTAATGTAATTTTTTAGGAAACTTTCATTGCCAATTTCCATTGCAGAAAAATCTTTCCATTTGTCTGGATAACCTACTTTGCTTTTCATAGTTGCCAACTTGCGATAGGCTTTTGTTTTGGTGCTGTCAGACATCCAGGAAAGCTTTGAGATTCTATCTTTCAATGATTCTTTAATGGCATCAACCATTAAAGTGTATCGCTTTTTTGCAGTTTCATTGAAGAATTCTTTTACATATAATTGCCCCAACATTTCACCCATTAAATTTTCTTCCATTTGTATAACCCGCTTCCAGCGTGGCTTACGCACTTTTGCACCACTGAAAAGTTTGTTGAATTCAAATGCTTCTTTGCCAATTGCATCGGGCAACACACCTGAAAAATCATTCATCACATTAAAGGTTAAATAATATTTCCAATCTGTTAATGGAGTAGAAGTTAATAAACCATTTAATGCTTTATAAAATTCGGGTTGACCAACAATTACAGAATCTTTTGAAGTAACACCAATGGCAGGTAAATAATTGGTCCAATTGATATTATTTGTGAGCGTACTTAATTCACTCACAGCCATTTTATTGTAATTTTTATATGGGTCTCTCAGGTCTTCAATTTTACGAGATGCAGTTGCAAGTTTTGTTTCTAATTGCAAAATATTTTGTGCAGCCGTAGTTGCTTTATTGGCTTCAATGCCGCAGAGAGCAAGCATCTTACTTATATACTGTACATATTTATTCCTGATGTTAGTTGTTGTAGAATCATTTTTAAAATAATATTCTCTTTCAGGTAAACCCAATCCGCCCTGGTTTAATTGATAAGACATTACTGCACTGTTTTTGGCATCTTGACCAACATAATCTGAGAACATAGAATTGCTTCCAGATTTTTTTAAGAACGCAACTGTCTCTATTAATGCATTTAAGTTTTGAATGCTGTTTACTTTTTCCAATATGGGTTGAATAGGAGCCAATCCATCTTTCTCAATTTTTGCAGAATCCATTGCTGTCTTCCAAAAGTCGCCAATCATTTGGTTGCTGCTGCCTTTTTTATCTTTCACAGTAGCAGCTTGTTCGCTGATATCTCTTAACCTTTTCAAATTTTCTTCTATTACTAAATTGCCAATTCCCCAGGCTGATTGTTCTTCAGGAATTGGATTTTTCTTAATCCATCCGCCGTTGGCGAAATCAAAAAAATCTGCTGCCGGATTCACGGAAGTATCAATGTTTACAGCAACTACATCGGGTTTGTTGGAAGATTTGTTTTTACAAGCAAACAATAAAGATGAAATGATTAGGAGAGAAAGAAATTTTTGCATAATGATAATTTGAATAAAAGTAATGAAAGTTTTTGTATAATGTTTAATGTAAAACTTTAGTAAATCAAACATTAGATACAATGCATATTCTTATTAAAAAAAGAAGAGGAATTAATTCAATTAAAAAGTTTTATTGATGAGCATTGCGATACAGAATTTTTCAAGGGCGAACAATCATGGAATAAAAGCTTGAATATTTCACTGGAATTATTAATGAAAAAACAAGTGTATTCATATGCTAGTTTAACTTTTAAATACAAGATATTGGCAGATAATTGTGAAAGGTTTAAACAACCCCTATCTCTTAAACTTCACAAACAAATACTACTTCTTTCCTTTTTTGTATGTTTGCCAACTAATTAATTTTTGTGCTATGCAATTTGGAATGATAGGCAGCGGAAGCTGGGCAACAGCTTTGGCCAAAATTTTAACTGATAATGGTAATACCATTCACTGGTGGATGCGTAATGCAGACAATATTACCTACATGCAAAAACGCAGGCATAATGCTCCCTATTTAAGCGGTGCTTATTTTAATCAACAACAATTGAATCTAAATAACAATCTTTCTGAGGTTGTTCAAAATAGTGATGTGTTGGTAATTGCTGTGCCTTCTGCATATATTGAAGATGCACTATCGCAATTAAATAAAGATGCACTTAAAGGAAAAAAAATAATCTCAGCTATTAAAGGCATTTTACCAACTGATAATTTACTGCTGAACGATTATCTCATCAAAAATTTTGATGTTGCATTAACCGAATATTTCACTGTGTTAGGCCCTTGTCATGCAGAGGAAGTTGCTGCTGAAAAATTATCCTATCTGACTTTTTCAGGTATAGATGAAAACACCGCAAAATCTTTATCTGTTTATTTTTCAACTGAATACATCAATACTATTGTAAACCATGATGTTATTGGGGTACAATATGCAGCTGTGTTAAAAAATATTTATGCACTAGGGGCAGGAATTGCACATGGGTTGGATTACGGTGATAATTTTCAGAGTGTTTATATCGCCAATGCTGCAAGTGAAATGGCAACATTTTTAAAGCGTTTGGTGTGGAGTAAAGAAACGGAAGAAGAGCAACGAACCATCAACTACAATGCTAGTGTGTATTTGGGCGATTTGTTGGTAACCTGTTATTCTTTGTATAGTCGGAACCGAACTTTCGGAAATATGATTGGTAAAGGATATAGTGTTAAGTCTGCTCAATTAGAAATTAATATGGTTGCCGAAGGTTATAATGCCAGCAAATGTGTGCACAAAACCAATTTATCTGTACAAGCGGAAATACCTATTGTTACTACAATTTATCAGATATTATGGGAGCAATTACCGGCTGATGAAGGTTTTAAAATTATTGAAGGATTGTTGGTGTGAGGGAAGCCGGGAAAGTCAGTGAAGTCCAAAAGTCAGTGAGGTTAGGAATCTTGTGGGTATTGCGCCATATCCGCTAATGAACTACAAACTAAATGACTAAATAACAATATAACTAAATAACTTTTTTAAGAACCTTCTACAAATAAATCTGCGGCAATGCCATCTGCCATAAATTTTCCTTTATTGGTCAGTTGTAAAAAATGATTTGTTTGCACCAATAGATTTTCATTGATAAATTTTGAAGCTTGTTGTAATAATTTATTTGTTTGTACTTCGCCAAATTGATGTTTCATTTTTAATAAATCAATCCCTTCTTTGGTACGTAAACTAGTCATTACATATTCATTTTGTTGTTGCGTTCTTGTTAGTATTTCTACTTCATATGGGACAATACCTTTTGAAATACTTTGCAGATATAAAGCGTTATTTGAAATATTCCATTGTCTGCTAATGCCATTAAATGAATGTGCAGATGGACCTAATCCGATATATGATTTTCCTTGCCAGTAACTGCTGTTGTGTTTGCTTCTGAAATTAGGTTTTGCAAAATTACTAATCTCATATTGTTCATAGCCATTACTTTCTAATGTTGCTAATAATAATTCAAAATGCCTTGCTTGTTGGTCTGCATCAACGTCACTTACTTGTTCTTTTTCAATCATTATTTGCAAAGCTGTTTTCGGTTCTACTGTAAGTGCATAACAGGAAAGATGCGAAATATTTAATGCAATTGCTTGTTCCATATTTTCGATCCATTGAGCATCTGTTAAAGTGAGTGTACCATATATTAAATCAATGCTGATATTGTCGAAATATTTTGTTGCAAGATGCAAACTGTCAATTGCCATTGTATCGTTATGAGCCCTATTCATCCAATGCAAATCCGCTGCAGCAAAGCTTTGTACACCAATGCTCAAACGGTTGATGCCCATTTTTTTCCATTGTTGCAATTTTGCTTCTGTAATGTCGTCGGGGTTTGCTTCAAGGGTTATTTCTAATTGCTCGATTGTTTCAAAATTTTTGTGTAATCCAAAAAGGATATTTTCAATTTGCAGTTCAGTTAATAAACTTGGAGTCCCTCCGCCAAAATAAATGGTATCCACTTTTTCACTGATATAATCTTTTCTTATTGCCGCTTCGCTGATGATTGATGCTACAATGGAAGGAATATTTTTTTGCTGAGTACTGAAATGAAAATTACAATAGTTACAAGCTTGTTTGCAAAAAGGAATATGAATATAAATACCTGCCATAATTGAATAAAACTACGAATGTTTCCGTGTTTATTTTGATAAGATGTTGTAATCTTGTTTATTGAATGATGGTAAAAGTAATCCGATATATTTTTCTAACCCTTGCAATATTTTTTATTGCTGAAAATACCATTGCTCAATCGGTTGTTTTAAAAATCAATTGTGTAGATTCTACTGCCGATTGTATTTTACAGACTCAGTCTTTAAAAAAGAATTTTTCGTCACCTACTTCTTGTTTGGCTTATGTTGCTCAATTGCCCGGAATGCTCCAATCTAAAGGATATTTGAGTGCTTCTATTGATACGGTAATACAAACGAATGCAGTTGTAAGTATTTCTTTTTTTCTTGGTAAAAAATACAACTGGAAAAATTTATTTTTTGCAGCTAAAGACCGTCAATTATTGCATCAATTGGCAATTGACAGCAATGATTTTCAACAACAACCTTTCAATGCACAACTAGTATTTCAAATGCAGGAAAAGTTGCTGGATTATTTTGAGAACACCGGATTTCCATTTGCTACCATACAATTTGACAGTGTGCAATTTGATAACACGGATGTTACAGCAAAATTAAATATTAAACGAGGTATATTATACAAACTTGATAGCATCCGTTTGGGTGGCAATCCTAAAATTAATAAACGCTTTTTATACCAATATTTAACCCTACCTCCCGGAAGTGCTTTTAATACTGCAAAACACCAGATAATTGATCAAAAAATTTCTGAGTTATCCTACCTGCAACAACTACAACCGGCAACAATTTCTATGTTGGGTAATAGTTATTTAATTGATCTCTTTTTAGATAATAAGAAGAGCAATCAGGTAGATGCAATTGTTGGGTTTTTACCCGCCAATCAACAATTGGGTGGTAAACTTTTATTTACCGTTGATGCAAAAATTAATTTACAAAATGCATTTGCATCAGGTGAAACTATTGGTTTGAACTGGCAACAAATACAGCCGCAGTCACCACGATTGCATTTGAATTACCAACAGCCATATATCTTCAAATCTTCATTGGGATTGGATTTTACGTTTGATTTGTATAAACGTGATTCTTCATTTATCAATATCAATACTGCTATTGGAGTACAGTATAATTTGGCTGGAAAACAAAAAATAAAAGTGCTGCTACAATCTAACAGAACCAATTTATTAGATGTTGATACGCTTTCTGTAAAAATTACCAAACGATTGCCTGACATTATTGACTTAAGTATTAACAATATCGGAATTGAGTATGAACTTGCAAATACAAACTATAAATTCAATCCACAAAAAGGAAATGAATTAAAATTTTTATTGACTGCTGGAACAAAAAAAATTCGTCGGAATAATAGTATTGTTCAAATTAAAGACCCAACATTTAATTATAAAAAACTCTATGATAGCATCTCTGAAAATACCTATCAATTCAGTATTAAACTAAACGCAGCCCAATATTTTAAGATTAAAAAACAATCTGTTTTCAAAATTGGAATGCAAGCAGGCTTATTACAAAGCCCAACAATTTTCAGAAATGAAATGTTTCAAATTGGCGGCTATCGGTTGTTGCGTGGATTTGATGAGGAAAGTATTTTTTCTAGTAGCTACGCTGTTTCTACACTAGAATATCGGTATTTATTGGGTACGAATTCTTATTTCGCAGCGTTCACTGATTTTGGTTACAGTGACAACAGCATTACGAAAATATCTAACAATTTTATTGGCGGAGGTTTAGGATTTAGTGTGGAAACCAAGCAAGGTATTTTAAATATTAGTTTTGCAGCGGGTAAGCGAAACGACTTGGCTTTTAACTTACGTCAATCTAAAATACATTTGGGCTTTGTAAGCTTGTTTTAACTCATCTTATTCAACAACCAATAACAATCATTTCTATTAAAATATCATTGTTGCTGTTTGTAACGAATGGTAGCTTGTTATTGGTTTTATTGGATATTGGATTTTAAAAAAACGGGGCTGGATTTTTATCCCGGCCCCTTTTCAAAGTCTTTATTTGATGGTATGATGAAAGTTCTTTTGAAAGAGTTGAACCATAAAATAACTTAACAGACAAATTAGTATAATGATGATTGCAATCAGCTGAATCCAATCTTGTTGCTGATAAGATTTTAGGCCCTTTCTTTTTTTCTTTTTGCTTGTTTTTTTTATTAATTCTGTGTTGATTTCTTGTGTAATTTTTGCAATATTTTCTTTGTCTTGAAATGCTTGTAACCCTTCTATAGCATCATTTACAAAGGCTGAGTCTGCCATTTGCATTTCAATTTCATGCATTTCTTCAGGTGACAAATTCTCTTGTAAGTACTGAATTAATTCATCCTCACTTGGTGATTGTTGATTGGGCAATATTTTTCCTTCGTTGGCCATTAATTATTTTTCATTTTTTTCTCTATAGATATTTTCATATTACGTTTACCGTTTTGAATGTTGCTTTTTACTTGCATTAAGTTGTAGCCTGTTTTTGCTACAATTTCCTGGTACGATTTTTTCTCAAGATAGAATAAAGTTATACAAGTTTTTTGCTCCATACTTAATTCATCCATACTAGCCTCAATGAGTGTAAGCATTTTTTCTTTTTCAATTTGCAAAGCTCTGGTATCCTCTTCTGATTTCAGTTGTAACAATTCATCGGCGGAAATAATGATGTTTTTATTTCTCAATTTCATTAAACAATGATTACGGGCAATCATGTATATCCAACTTTTAAAATAATCTACTTTATACTTTTCCAGTTCACCAATAACTTTTAAAAATATTTGTTGTACAGTGTCTTTTGCTTCTTCTTCATTTTTTAAATATTTCATACAAGTACCCAACAACAATAAAGTATATCGTTGCAACAAAATACCAACCCACTTATTGTCTTTATCATTGTAATACAATTGAAGCAGTTCGGCATCGGTGATATGTAGGTATTTTTCTTGAGGCACTAATTGTAAAAATTAAGTGTTTGTTTTATTAAGATGCAAGAATTAAAAAAATTCCCAAACGTTTGTGAAAATCAATTTCCTTTTTTTTCCATTCAGCAATTGTTTTTGTCTGAATACTTTCTGAAGTGCCGGTAATATCTACTGCAATACAAAATTTTGTTTCAGGCAAACAGTAATCTGTTATATATTTTATCAGTTGATTATTTCGATATGGGGTTTCAATAAAAATTTGTGTACATTTTCTTTTTTGACTATCTAATTCAAGTGCCTTGATTTTATTTTTTCTTTCCAAACTATCAATTGGCAAATAGCCATGAAACTGAAAGCAATTGCCATTCATGCCACTTGCCATAAGTGCAAGAATAATAGAATTGGGTCCTACTAAAGGTTTCACAGTTGCATTCAATTGTTGGGCAGCAGCTACTAAAATTTCTCCAGGATCTGCAATTGCGGGGCATCCTGCATCACTTATGATTGCTATGTTTTTTCCTTGTTGTAATAAGTTTTTAAAATTTGATACTACGTCTTTTTCGGCTTTGTGTATTACATACCATTGGTAATCATCAATGACCATTTGTGGCCATAGTTTTTTTAAATATCTTCTTGTTGTTTTTTCTGTTTCTACAAAAAATACAGTACAGTTTTTTACTGCATCTAAAATATAATTGGGTATTGTATTTAATCCGTCTTCGTGCAAGAATGTAGGTATTAAATAAACGGTTCCTATAGCCATGTAATAATATTATTTGTTATGTAGTAAAAGTAAATGATTGATTGGTATTGATTTAATTTTTTAAAAATAAATCAATTGTTATGAAACATTATTATTGAATCATTATTAGAACGTACAAGTCTGCGACGCAACAGCAGCAACATTTTTATTCAGTAGTACACCAACAAAAGCTAAAACTTTGGACAATGAATATTTCTGTCGGTATTGGGGCGATGTGCATAGATTAATGAGATTTCTATACCGCCTCGGCTATTGCTTGCAGTTTTGAGCGATGATGTATTGATATCATACGTTGTGCCTAAACGAAAATCGCCAAATTCCAATCCGATGTAGGGCATGATGGCATCATTTAAACGTAGCCATGAACCAACAAAAAGACTGGTTGGTTTTTCTGTTCCTTCTTCATTTAAATTGATCTGCATTGCACCACCAAGAACGGTTTCATTAGCGCCTGCTTGCATACTATACAAAGCACTTACATGAAATGTGTTTTTCAATCCAACACCAAAATATCCCCCACCATGAATGGTTGTTCTCGGGTTTAAAATATAATTGGCTCCTGTAAAAGTTTGCTTTGGACTTGTGATATGATACATGCTGACACCCAGGTAATAATTGTTTCTGTCGGTACTGCTGCCGGAGTATAATATTCCTGCATTAAAATCTACATAGTTAGATTTGAGAGATGCAGGGTTGCTGAAAATTTCGTTGGTAACACCTGTAAAACCTGAAGAAGTTAGCTGGTCTTCAAATTTGAGATTGGTTGTATTGATAAGCATATTGGCATAAGTTGCTTGAAAGCCAACGCCGATTTGATTGTATCCATCTTCATCCAATCCTTTGTGGAATGCAGTTGAAAAAGATGCGTAATTAAAATTAACAGCACCATTGGCACTATTGTCATTGTATGCCATTAATCCAACACCCCAATCATCTGTATATCCAATACTGTTTTGGAGAATATGAAAATCAGCTGAAGCTGTTGAAGTGGTGTACGCTTTGTTGATTTCGGGCCACTGATTTCGGTAGTTTCCTGCAACTCTTATTGCACCGTTAAACTTTCCGGTTAAGGCTGGATTTAATGTAAGTGGCGAGGCAAAAAACTGAGAAAAATGTGGATCTTGTGCATGGGTTACCAGCACAATTGTTGTTAAAAAAAATATGGTAACTAGTTTTCTCATGTACAAATAGAATACATTAAAATTAAGCGAAATCTTGCTTAGCCAAATATGATTTCAATATTTTAACATTTGGCTTTCGCATTTGTTTACAAAAGAAAACTACGATTGCATTTTTGTACCGTATGCTAAGTCACCGGCATCTCCCAAGCCTGGGACAATGTACCCTTTTGCGGTTATTTCATCATCAATATCAGCACACCAAATTTTAATATTGCTGCCACATTCTCTTTGAATGAATTCAATGCCAAC
Organism: Chitinophagaceae bacterium; assembly: GCA_947488765.1. Classification (GTDB taxonomy): domain Bacteria; phylum Bacteroidota; class Bacteroidia; order Chitinophagales; family Chitinophagaceae; genus UBA1930. The sequence continues at coordinate 15,783 of CANLAE010000028.1, forward strand.
CTTACTTGCAATAGCACATACAACAATTATGGTTGCAGGTTTGTACTCGGCCTGCATTACTGAAATTGTTTTGATAATAGATGCACCTGTTGCCAGCATTGGATCACTGATGATGACTGTTCTATTTTCTAATGACGGGCAGCTCATATATTCCAAACTAATTTCAAAAGTTCCATCAGCATGATGCTTGCGATAAGCTGAAATAAAGGCATGATCTGCTTTGTCAAAATAATTCATCATACCGTTATGTAAAGGCAACCCGGCTCTGAGAATTGTAGCTAGTACAGGCTGCACGGCTAACTTTTTACTATTGTGTATACCCAATGGAGTTTGTGTTTCTACTTTATTCCATTCTAGTTCCTTACTTATTTCATAAGCCATTACCTCGCCAATACGTTCTAAATTTCTGCGAAAGCGCATTCGATCATTCTGAACATTGACATCTCTTAATTCACTTACCCAATTAGTTATAAGACTGTGTTTTAAACTTAAGTTGACTAACATTTTGTTGTATTGATTATTGGTTCAAAACTAAATATTCCTTTGCAATATTGGGTTTTTTCTTTCTAACAGTAATTAATAGTATATCAAAACAGATGTTTTGATTATGTTGGATTTTACATGATTAAAAATGAAATTATTTTCTCTAAATACTTGCAAATGCTCATTTGTACTATATTTAGACCAATAAATTGAAGCTACATTGCTAAAAGATCTCATCATTTCTATTCAAGCTTATTTCCAAGCTCATGCTTTTATTAGTAAGCATAAAATTTGGCGTTGGATTATTATCCCGGGAATTATTTATGCCTGTGTGTTTGTTATTGGGATGTATTTTTTTGGACAAACTGCCAATCATTTTATGGAGTGGTTAAAAAGTTTAATACAGGATAGTTTAACTAAAATCAACAGCAGTTTTTTAAGTTTTTTGATTACAATAGGAAGCTTTATGATTTGGATAATGATGATGCTTTTCTATTTTTCATTGTTCAAATATTTCTTTTTAATTGTTGGTTCTCCAGTGTTTGCCTATTTAAGTGAAAAAACAGAATCAATTATTGAAGGCAAATCATTTACGTTTAGTTTACCGCAATTACTAAAAGATATTTTACGTGGAATAAAATTGTCTTTACGAAATAGTTTGTGGCAAACGGTATATTATATTTTTCTTTTTATGGTAAGCTCATTACCCGTAATTGGATGGTTTTTATTTCTTCTAACGCTATTAATTGAATGTTATTATTATGGATTTTCCATGTTGGATTACAGTATGGAACGCCACAAAAAATCGGCTGCTGAAAGTATTTACTTTATTGGAAATCACAAAGGTTTGGCAATAGGAAATGGAATGATATTTTACCTGATGCATCTAGTACCTGTGATTGGTTGGATATTTGCACCGGCTTATGCTGTAATCGCTGCTACATTAAGTTTGCAGCCCATTAAGGAACAACAAGAATTTGATAAATTATAATACGCATTTTTATGGATATTAGTATTAATACACCCGCACTTTTATTTCCTGCAATCAGTTTAATAATGCTTGCTTATACCAATCGTTTTTTGGCATTGAGTAACAGAGTTAGGAGTTTGCATGATAAGTATGCTAATCATGAAAACAAGCACATCATTTATGGGCAAATAAAAAATATTCGTTATCGGTTGAAGTTGATAAAAAATATGCAATCATTGGGTGTGGTAACTTTTTTAAGTTGTATTTTTTGCATGTACTTAATTTACATCGAAAGCATGTTCCTTGCGCATTTTACTTTTGCATTCAGCTTAATCACATTTGCTGCATCACTATTGTTGTCACTTTTAGAAATAAACCTAAGCACCAAAGCCTTGGAGTTAGAGCTAAGTGATATGGAAGGGCTTGAAGACCCAAGTGTGATTGAATACTTAAAAAAGAAATTCGACAGAGAATAAAAGTTACTTATGCAGCATCTGTTGTACTAATTTTTCTTTCCCCAATTTGTTGTCTCCACATGGCATAATACAATCCCTTCTCTTCCAATAATTGTTGGTGTGTACCTGTTTCTACAACGTCCCCTTTTTCTAAAACATAAATTCTGTCGGCATGCATGATGGTACTTAATCGGTGTGCGATTAAGATAGTGATCTGATTATTTTGTGCAGATATTTCACGGATAGTAGTTGATATTTCTTCTTCGGTTAATGAATCTAATGCAGATGTTGCTTCATCAAAAATTAAAAGTTTTGGCTTTCTCAATAATGCTCTGGCAATAGACAATCTTTGTTTTTCCCCTCCTGATAATTTTAAGCCACCTTCACCAATCATGCTATCCAAACCATTATCAGCACGTTTCAATAAATTATCGCAGGATGCTTTGTGTAATGCATCTGCTAAATCTTCATCAGTAGCAATGGGGTTTACAAATACTAAATTTTCTTTAATCGTTCCTGAAAAAAGTTGGGTGTCTTGTGTTACAAAACCAATTTGATTTCTCAAGTCTTCAAAGTTGATTTCAGTTTCATCTAATTGGTTGTATAAAATTTTTCCTTGTTGTGGTCTGTACAATCCAACCAACAATTTCATTAAGGTTGTTTTTCCCGAACCAGATGGACCAACAAAGGCAATTGTTTCTCCATAATGTGCATCAAAGCTGATTTTATTGATTGCATTTTGTTTGGCCGTTTTGTGCTTAAATCCTACATCCTGAAATGAAAGGCTTTCAATTTTACCTAAATGTTTCGGATTTTCGGGCTGTACTTCAGGTGCCTTTTGCATTAAGTTTTTAAAGTTGTTTAACGATGCTTCAGCTTCTCTGTAAGACAAAATAATATTGCCAATTTCTTGCAGTGGACCAAACACATAGAAGGAGAAAATTTGCATTGTTACTAATTGTCCGGCATCCATTTGGTGACCAAAAATTAATGACATTAAAATAAATAAAATTACCTGACGCAAAGTGTTCACCATGGTGCCTTGTATAAAGCTGATACTGCGAATGCGTTTTACTTTGGTAAGTTCTAATCCTAAAATTTTGAAAGTATTTTTATTCAGTCTTTCCACTTCTTCTGTAGTAAGCCCTAAGCTTTTTACCAATTCAATATTTCGTAATGATTCTGTTGTAGAACCCGCTAATGCAGTTGTTTTACCAACAATATCTTTTTGAATTATTTTGATTTTTTTACTAAGTTTATTGGTAATAAATGTTAAGCATAATATTCCCAACATATAAGCAATTGGAATACTCCAGTGAATGAAAATAGCTGCATACACAAACACAAAAATGACCCCTACAATTACACCAAATAAAATATTGATAAAGTAGTTCAAGAATTTTTCTACATCAACTCTTACTTTGGTTAATACCGATAAAGTTTCACCGCTGCGCTGATCTTCAAACTCCTGATAAGGCAATTTCATTGCATGTTGTAAGCCATCTGTAAAAACCCTTGCTCCAAACTTTTGTACAATTACATTTAAAAAATAATCTTGAAAATTCTTTGCAATACGGCTTACCATTGCCACACTGATAGAACACAATACAATAAACCAAACCCCAGGGTGTTGCCATGACCATGCATTAAAATATTCGTTGCTGCTAATTGATTTCCCGCTTTCGAATGCTTGTTTGTATTTATTGGCAAGGTTTACCAATTTCCCAAAAAGAATTGGATCTACTAGTGAAAACCCAATATTGATGCCGGCAAGAATTAAAGTACAAGCAACAAGAAATTTATAAGGCTTGAGATATTGAAAAAGTATTTTCATTAATTAAGATAGTTGTAATGTAAAAATGATAAAACGATTTATTTTATCATGCAATTGTTAATCTGCAAAATCTGCTATATAGTTTTTCATAAAGCGGAATAATATTTGTAATATCAAAGTTGCTTGCATGAAGAAATGCAGCCTCTTTCATAGCTTGTAATTTTTGTTCGTCTTGTAAAATCCCAATTGCATAATTACTCATTGTATCTACATCACCAACATTTGCCATGAAACCTGTAATATTATGTTGAACAATTTCTGGCAATCCGCCTACATTGGTGCTGATAACAACTTCACCGGCAGCCATTGCTTCCAATGCTGCAAGTCCAAAACTCTCGTACTCACTTGGTAATAAAAATAAATCACTCACTGCTAATATTTCTTCCATTTGTTCTTGCTTGCCAACAAAACGTACATCTTCATCCACTCCTAATTTCCTTGCAAGCTCTTCTGCCATATGCCTTTCAGGTCCGTCACCAACCATCATCAATTTTGCCGTAATTTTTTTTCGTACCTGTGCAAAAACTTTAATTACATCATCTACACGCTTTACCTCTCTGAAATTACTGGCATGTAATAATATTTTTTCACCATTGGGTGCAATTACTCTTCTAAAAGCATCAATTGGTTTTTTTGAAAATCTGGTAACATCAACAAAGTTGTGAATGACATCAATCTCTTTTGTAATTGCAAAATGTTTGTATGTTTCCTCTTTTAAATTATCGCTTACGGCTGTGATTGCATCACTTTCATTAATAGAAAATGTAACAACGGGTTCATAGGTTTTATCTCTGCCCACCAATGTAATATCTGTGCCGTGAAGTGTAGTAATTACAGGCACATCTCTGCCGTTTTTCTTTTTTACAATTTGCTTTGCCATATAGGCTGCACTTGCATGTGGAATAGCGTAATGCACATGTAATAAATCTAGATCATGGTTAATAATTACATCTACCATTGTGCTTGCTAATGCAACTTCATAAGGAGGATAATCAAAAAGTGGGTACGTTGGAACACGTACTTCATGATAAAAAATATTGGCATTAAATACATTTAATCTTACCGGTTGTTGGTAAGTAATAAAATGTACTTCATGACCTTTATCAGCCAATGCTTTACCCAATTCGGTAGCCAAAACACCACTTCCGCCAAAGGTTGGGTAACAAACAATTCCTATTCGCATGTTTTTTTATTTATGTAAAATTTACTATTTATTTCGTAACTAATATTATTAAAATTAAATAGTTTTATTTGGAGTGCAAATAACAACTATTTATGCACTAAACCACTCCACTCATCAATAACAATTTATTATATCATCAAATTACTCCTTAATTCACAAGTATTGATTTACAATTACCTTCATTTATTGAAGTTGATTATCTTTAGGCTTATGAAAAAAATATGGCTGTTCTTGTTTTTTCTTCCAACTATTGGAATTGCTCAGAATGAAGATTCTGTTATAATTAAAAAAATATCTGATGATATTTTGAAAAATGGAAAAGCGTATGATTTATTAAGACAACTTACCAAAACAATTGGTGGAAGATTGGCAGGTTCGCCACAAATGGTACAAGCAGAAAAATGGGGTTTGCAAACCATGCAATCATTAGGGGCAGATGCATCGTATTTACAAGAATGTATGGTTCCGCATTGGGTAAGAGGAAAAGGTGATGCTGTTGCAATAAATAAATTAAACAATAAAACATCTTCTAAAACCCTTGCTGCTGCCGCATTAAGCAATTCTATGGGAAGTCAAAATACAGTTATTGCAGATGTGTTGGCAGTTGCTGATTTTGACGAATTGGAAAAAAGAAAAGCGGAGGTAATAGGTAAAATTGTGTATTACAATTCAGGGTTTAATGTTACCAATATCCAACCTTTTAAAAGTTATAGCGAATCAGGAGTTTATAGAAGAAATGGAGCTAGCAGAGCAGCTAAATATGGTGCTGTTGGTGTTATGATTCGTTCCTTGTCTGAGTCA
>CANLAE010000029.1 GCA_947488765.1 Chitinophagaceae bacterium
TGCTCCTATAGCACCAGTTACACCTTGAATACCTTGCAAGCCTTGTAAACCAGTCGCACCAACAGAACCTGTTGAACCTGTAACACCAGTGGCTCCAACAGAACCTGTTGCACCAGTAGAACCTGTTGAACCAGTAGCTCCTGTTGCACCAGTAGCTCCAGCTGCTCCAAGTAAAATCCAATTTGGAGTACCAGACGTACCTTTATTAAAGTAAAAACCATCCACTCCATCAGTTTGATAAACCAACAATCCTTTTGCAGGATTCACAATCGCTAATCTTTCCGATTGTAACATCCTAGGTATTAATATACCACGTGATACACTTTTTACGTCCAGCATGGCACTATTGTCAGGCACACTTCCATCGGCATTTACACCTACATTTTGTGCAAATACTTGTACACTTGCCAACAGCAATAATGCAATAAACAGCTGTTTTAGTTTCATAAATTTCTATTTGTTGTGTATGATTTACTGAAAATTAATATTTCAATACTTTAATTGTTTTATTGTCAATTCCTATCAGTCTAAAATAATAAAATCCTTGTGGTAAGTTATTCATATCGTATTCTGTAGTATTGATTCCCTTTATTGCTTCTAATGATTTGCTCATTACTAATTTACCATCTGTATTGCTGATTTGTAACAAAACAGAATTTGTAGTGCTACTGATAAATCTCAACATTACTTTTTCACGTGCAGGATTAGGATACATACCTATAAAACTGCTATTGAAACTTCCTTTGTTGATAAATACTACGCTTGAATAAATGTAACTACCGTCATTTTTAATAAATTTCAAACGATAATAAGCAGATGGTTCTAATAGAGCTGCATCAAAGAAACCGTAACTTTTAATAATGTTACTGTTTCCGGCAGCTAATACTGTAGCTATATTTTTAAAGTTCCGGCCATCTAATGCCTTCTCTATCTCAAAGCTTTTACTGTTTACTTCTGTTAGGGTTGACCAGTTAAGCTGTACACCATTATTCTGTAATAACCCACTAAATGATATTAACTGAAAGGATAACGGATTGTTAGTACGACTTGCTAGTGTAAATCTATTTAAAGAGTCTAAAGTAGATTTTGACACCCAATTTGCAGATGTATCTTGTGCATTTGCCCCTAGCAAGGTCCAAAGTACATTTGATGCTACTGGCTTAGACCACAATGTTAGCTCATTCTCATTTATCCCTGCTAATTCAGTATCTTGATAGTACATTTTAATACTTGCATTCAAAGCGGTATTGTTGGTTGGAATTATATCAAAATATCGATTAATACTAAAGCCTGAATTGTTTACCTGTTGCGTTTGACCTCTTTTAATGGTGGTTAATCCAAGGTTAGCTGCAGAAGTTATTTCGATGCCAATATTACCAGGATTAACATTAATTGGTGCATTTAATAAAACGGTACGGTTAATTGAACCTCCAGATGATCCTACAACTTTTGAGAATACACTTTCGCCAACCAAAGAACCAGTTGAACCAAGGTCAATATCAAACCCATTTAAATCAATATTTCCATTGTTGAGCAATAAATTATTGGTGATACTTGTATTTCTTAACAATCTTGCACTACCTCCAGTTTTATTTATGCTTAAATTGTAAAAATTAAGAGGCGATGTGCCGCTAAGCGAAGTTGAAGTAGGTTGAGCTGTGCCTGTTAATGCCACTGTTCCAGTACCAGCTGTAAAAGTTCCTGCATTTGAAAGCCCTCCATTGTTTATAACCAAATTACCAGCCCCGTTTACGTTTAATGTAGCTCCACTTCCTATAATAATACCCTGAGCATTTATGCCAATATTAATTATAAAAATCAAAAGAAAAGGGGATATAAGTTTCTTTGTCATAAGGGTCTTAACTGTCATTGAAAATGCAGAAAATTAAAAGTATATTTTTTATTTCATAATAAAAAATTATTTTAGTCTTTTTTGGTTTTAAACTTAAAAATTAATAAAGACAATCGTTTGTACAGGGTAATATTCATCTAATTTTACCTACTTAAAATTTTGTTTTTGAGATTTCAAATTATTCGAATGAATCAACACACTTTTGTTATCCCCGCTTATAAAGAATCCCCTTATCTGGAGCTGTGTATTCAAAACTTACTTGCACAAACAGTTAAAAGTAATATAATAATAACAACATCTACCCCCAATAAATATATTTTGGATTTGGCAAGTAAATATAACCTACCATATTTTATTAATGAAGGAAGTGCAAAAGGTATTGCTGCCGATTGGAATTTTGCTCTTTCAAAATCTATCACTCCACTAATTACTATTGCACATCAGGACGATATTTATTTACCAAATTTTACCGAAACCGTTCTTAATTCAATCACTTCCAAAGGAAAGGATGTTTTAATTGCCTTTACGAATTATCAAGACTTAATTTTATCAGAGCTACGAGGTTTTTCATTAAATCATGTTGTAAAAAAAATTCTATTATTTCCTTTTATGTTGAAAAACAATATTGAATCTGTTTTTTTGAAAAAAATCGTTTTGGCTTTTGGTGACCCCATTGGTTGCCCTACTGTAACATTTAACTTAACAAAACTAAAATCATTTTCATTTTCGAATAACTACGATTGCATACTCGATTGGTTCGCATGGTATGAATTAGCTGCACAAAAAGGTAGTTTTTTATACATTAATCAATCCCTGTTGTTGCATAGAATTCATACAGGATCTGAAACAACCAACTCAATTGAAAATGGAAAAAGAAAGACTGAAGAAAAAGCTATGTATAGTTTAATTTGGGGCAAACATTTGGCAAAACTTTTTAGTACGGCCTATACAATAGGACATAAACAAAATAAAGTGTAGCCATTTATTAAATATCTATTTCTAAGATATTGCCTCCGGCAACCAAAGGAAATAAAGTCTCTACACAGTTTACAATTTTTTCAGATGTGCCAACGAATAGTTTTTTTACTCCGACCGAACGTTCTATCATCTCTGTGAACTTTACATGGTAGGGAATAATTTTCCAGTTATTGAACCCTGCCACCCTGCAAAGGGTATTTAATGTTTTATAAGAATATACTTGAAAATGATCGATATGGCAAGACTCTCTTTTAAAAAAAGCCAGTGCAATGTTAGAGAATGATGTGGTGTTGGGTGTTGAACAAATTAATTTTTTACCTGGGTGTTGTTGTTTAATATGTTTAAAAAAATCCAGCGTATTAGGTAAATGTTCTATTAATTCCCCTGCAATAATTACATCAAATTGAGTTTGGTTAAAATCCATTTGATGCAAGTTATAAATATCACCTTTTATAATCTTTTCAGTGGGTGAATATGTAATTCCTTCCTTGGGTAATTGTGCTGAATTATCGACACCAAAATGCAATTTGGCAACTTTTGAAATTTCGGTAAATAAATATTTTCCGGTGTTTTCTTTTATCAATGCAGTTTCATCATAACAACCCAGATCCAATACATTTTTTCCAATACAAACTTCTACAATATAATTTACCCTATCTACAGGACGGGGTATTGATAATTTTTCTCCAGGGGTGTAGCTTAATTTCATCTTTACAATTACATTTATTTTTTTAGCTGGCTTTTAGCCCAGTTTAAATTACCCAATGCCAATTTATGATTTGGATTAAATTGCAAGGCTTTTGTACAGGCATCGATACCTTCTTTCCACTGACCCAGCTGATTATAAGCTGCTCCAATATTATTATAGGCATCGGAATTATTGGGTCTTAGCTGAAGAGCTTTTAAACATGCATCAATACATTTTTGATACTCTTTTTGGTTGTAATAAACTAAACTTAAATTAATATAATCATCCGAAGTTGATGGCTTTTTTGCAGCAGGCGTTGTAATAGCAGACTTGGTTTTTTCTTTTTGTAAAAGTGCTATTGCTGTGCGATTTCCTGGCTGAATAAATAATGTTTTATTAGCAGCATCTACCAATTTATCCCAAAGACCAAGTTGGCTATATACAGTCATACTAGTATTTAGTGCCATTACAGAATAAGGATCAATAGTCAATGCTTTTTCGGCCATAACCATAGATTCATTTAACCGATTTGTTTGTAGTAAAAATTTGGCATAATACGTATATGGTTCTACATATTTAGGGCCATATAAAATAGCTTTTTGAAAATATTCATTTGCTTCTGCTTCTTTACCTGTACCAGCTTTTAAAATACCAATATTAATAAACAAGGTGTGGTAGTATGGGTTATATATCAACGATCGTTGAAAATATTCATTTGCTATATTGTAATTACCCTTAGCCATTTGTGCTAAGCCATAATTCATTAATCCACGACCATTTGCAGGACTTTTAACTGTAACATCTAACCATAAAGATTCTTCTGTTTTCCAAACTTTATTGCGTTGGTAAACACCAAATGCATGAGAACCTATCAGCATAACAGACAAAATAGATAGCACCATAATGGCTTTTCTCAAAGAAGCAATTTTTTGTGTAACCTGGGATAATTTTAATCCAAAAAAACTAACCACAGTAAGCGTTAATCCAACAAAAGGAAAATACATTCTATGGTCATTGGTGACTTCTGCAAATGGAACCAATGAAGTAGGTAACAATGAAACAGCAAACCAAATTAATCCAAATGCAATTGGTCGTGTTTCGTTTTTTACAGATGTTCTGATAATTGTTGTTATTAATGCAGCAACAAATATTAAACCACACAAAATTCGTTCGTCAAAAACATTTTTAATTACAACCCAGTCCGAATCAGCACTTAAATTTCCCGGTATAAAAAAAGCCAAGAAATAGCGTAACCAAACATACGATTGGGTTAATACATAGTAACCCCAAGGGCCAGTAATGCCATCTATAGCTTTTACTTTCGATAAAGTATATACCTGCAATACAACCAATACAAAAAATAATGGCAATAACGTTACAACAATTTGTATTATGTGCTTAAAGTTTTTCTTTTTAAATAAACCAACAATAGAAAATTCTTTTTCAAATAACCATTTGTAGAAGAACAAAATCATAACCAATACTAGTATGGTTTCTTTTGCAAAAACACCCAACATTGCTGGAATAAGGTAAAAAAAATATTTTCTTTTGGCTGGAAATAATAGATAAATAGCAAATGATGCTACTATACAAAAAGTTGAAATCACATCGGAACGGGAAATAATATAATTGAGGGTTTCTGCATTAGCCGTATGTATTGCAAACCATCCTGCAGCAAGTATTCCAGCATAGTTTATCCATTTTGATTGAAGTGTGTTTGATAATAATTTTTTATATACAAAAAACAAAAGCACACATAATAAAATATGCCATAAAAAAGTGGATAAATGAAAGTAAAAAGGTTTAAGTCCTCCTGCTAGCCAATAATCTATTGCTAGTGTTGTGGTAACAACTGGCCTTAGCCCCCAATGTGCTGGAGATGCACTAAACATTTGAGGGTTGGTAAAAAATTTTGGAATATTGCTTAACTTCCGAATATGTACATTATTTACAATGGTATGTGAATCATCGAAATGAAAATCATTATTAAAATGGTTGGAATAAGCCAACATTAATATCACTAAAAAAAGAAGTCCTAAAAAAAGGGTATTTCGATTATTAGCTTTCATATAAAAAATTTACTAGTTTATTTTACTTTTATTAGTTTCTTTAAGTTGTTCTTTTAACAATGCCAACTCTTGCGTAAGCTTAGTAATACTTTTTTGCAGTTTTGAATTTACAATAGACAAGTGTAACAAATAAATAAGTATGAAAAAAATAAAGCCTGTAAATACAAAATTTGCAGGCTCATATACCCCAAATAACTTTGAAACCACATCGAGTCCTTTTCGCCAAAAAGAAAATAATGCCAATAAAACGGTAATCAGCAGCCATACAATAGCATATTCTTCTCGCAGTTTTGCTTTTATAATCAATCTTGCTATAAATGCAAGAAAGATCAAGTTTGTACAAATTACAATGATTTGAATTTTGGCCATAATTTATTTTCTAATAAATGAAAAAAACATTGCGATACTCACTTTAATAATGTAATATAATTGATAAAAGTGTCGAATAGAAGATTTTCCGCCTTGCCTTTCTTTCATTATTACAGGCGTTTCGTGGATACTTAACCCAGATTTTGCAAAAAAAACAATTGACTCGGGCTCAGGATATTCATCAGGATAATATTGAACAGCCAGTTCAATTGCTTTTCTATCAAATAAACGAAAACCAGAAGTGCTGTCGTAAATATGTATGCCGGTAAAAAATTTATTTAACCAATGAAAATAACTAATACCCCATCGCCTTAGTAGAGAAGATTGAAACCCTTGGTTAACTAAAAATCTGGAACCAATTACAACATTTGCCTGAGTATTATGCCAACATTGTAAAAGTTTGTTGAGTTCGGCTGGTGGATGTTGTCCATCCCCATCCATTTGAACTGCTACATCAAAATTATTTTCCCAAGCGTATTTGTAGCCAGTTTGCATGGCTCCTCCAATGCCAAGGTTTACAGGTAAATTAATCACTACAACCGAAAATTTTTCAGCAATCACACTAGTATTGTCATTTGAGCAATCATTAATTACTGCAACAGTTATTATAAATGTATTTGGCACAACCATTTGATTCAATTCATTTAATAATGATACAATTGAATCTTCTTCATTAAAACAGGGTATAATAATGAGTAGTTGGGTTGCCATAATATGCAAAAAGAATACAAATAAAAGCAAAGAATTGCAAAAGAATTACTTTTGAAAACAAATTACTAAATCCACTCATCTTGTTTAAAAGCATCTAAGGGTTCGTAGTTCATATACTGTACAAACCTTGGTTGATTAGAGCTGTTTACACTGCTGCCATGCGGAAGTGCATGATGCCAAATGATAAAATCGCCTGCATTTGCTACAATTGGCTGAACACCCAAACTGTAAATATCTTCATTTCTTGGTTGTACATTAGATGGCAGATTATGTAACCATGTTCCTATTCTATTATGAAATCCAGGTACCAAAGAAAAGGCTCCTTGATTGTATGCTGTGTCTGCCAAATACAATATACCTTGTGTACCAAATGGAATTGGCATTTTTAAACTTACATCCCAATGCATCCGTGGGCCAGGAAATTTCCAACTTTCAGTTTCTGGTGGGTTAAAACCAACTCTATCAGCATTTATCCATAAATCTTTGCGCTGCCATAACTGTTCATATGCTTTTCTAATAATTGGTGAATTTCTGTTTTTCTCTAATGCAGGGTGCTGAAATAACTGAACCATGATACCCTGTTTTGCCGTATGAGGAGCGTACCATGTATTGCTGTTGTAACGGTCTATATCTATATAATTACAAATAGCCTCAATAGTACATTCACAATCTTCTTTCGATACTGCATTGCGTATAATAATGTATCCATTTTCATTCCAAAAGTTCATATCCGATTCCGATAAAACTCGATCTTCTGGTTCATTTGCCATATAAGCAACCTTCAAGGTATCTATATAATTATTAAACTGTTCAATTTTATAATTATTTAGTTTACCGTTGTTTAAATGCAAAATCCATTTTTCTAGCGTTTCAAAATCAGGGTTTTCTTCGTATAAATACTTAACTGTTTGCTCAAGTCCTATATTTAAAATACCTAATAATGTTATATCAATATTCCACTCATTAAGCAGGTGATCCTGTTTAATTTTTCCACTTCTCAATAACCTATTTTTATGCCAGTAACGCTTTAGGTGTTTAACATTAAGAAACCCCACTTCTTTAGATGTAGCTAACTGAACAGATTCCAACATAATTTAAGTTTTTAATTAATCACAATGCAAGTTCTAATTCCAATATGACTATGCACTTGGTCTGTGTTAAGTAAAGATATTTTTAAAACATACTTACTTTATAATTTTTTTATTGAAAGCTATGCAATATAATATCATTCAGCCTTTTTAATAATGAAGAAATATTACAAACTGAGGCTTTCATCAATCATATCTTTGTTCAACTTTTTTACTAAGGCTTTTCATAGTATTTTAAAGAGCTTGGGGTTGCTACTACTATTAGTGTACTTTTAAATATTTTATTCACTATTAATTTACATTCAATAAGCCTATCACTAAGATTTAAGTTTATCTGCTTAAATTTACCATAAACTAACTAATTTCTCTAGTCAACTAATTTTAGTAAAGTATGACCGTTGAAACTAAAAAAATGATAGATTTTGTTCAATCGATTGGTATAATTGTTGATTTTGGTATTATTCCACCAGAAAAAGAATTTGTTCCTGGTATTTGTATTCATCATGGAGGTTTGCTTATTGATATTAATTCTCTTAAGTATCCTGGAGATATTTTGCATGAAGCTGGACATCTCGCAGTAGCAAGTGCTGAGAATAGAAAAAAAATGGATGGAATATTAACTAATGATCATAATGAAGCACCTGCTGAAGAAATGATGGCCATTGCCTGGAGTTTTGCTGCAGCTATATATTTAAATATTGATCCTAAGATTGTTTTTCATGAGTTTGGGTATAAAGGTGGTGGTGGTTACATAGCAGATAATTTTATAAATAAAAATTATTTTGGTGTGCCCATGCTACAGTGGTTAGGGTTTACAAAAGATGAGAAAAATGCTGCTGCAGAAGGAGTTCCAGCATACCCACACATGTTAAAGTGGTTAGCTACTTGATTGTATTTAATATACAATTATTTAATCAATACCCTGTTTTGTAGTTTTAAAATTTATCAATTATGTATTTAGTTATCCCTACTTTATTAAATGATGCAGAACAGTTGCAAATAAAAGAATTATTGAATACTGCTACTTTTACAAGTGGTAAAATTACAGCAACTGGTGCAGCGTTGAAAGTGAAAAACAATGAACAGCTTGACCGTGAAGCATACCATACCAAAGCTATCAATCAAGTTTTGGAAAAAGCCTTAATGACAAGTCCAATATTTAAAGAATCAACACAACCTAAAAGCATACTTCCTTTTTTAATCAGCAGGTATTACCCCAATATGGAATATGGCTGGCATGTAGATAGTCCTTTAATGGCTGTAGATCAATACATGATAAGAGTTGATTTAAGCATTACTATTTTTTTAAACGCTGCATCTGAATATGAAGGTGGTGAATTAGAAATTGAAACCCCAAGTGGACTAAAAACTTTTAAGCTTAATGTTGGAGACGCTGTGATATATCCTACAACACAATTACATAGAGTAAAGCCTGTAACTGATGGTGTAAGAATGGTAGCAGTTAGCTGGATTCAGAGTATGATTAAAAGTACTGAACAAAGAGATTTATTGTTTCAACTGAAATCGTTACAAGAATTACTCAATCAGCAACAACAAGGTTCCTCTTTGCACTTGTTATCTCAACAAGTATATAGCAATCTTTTACGCATGTTTACTGATTTATAATATTTATTTGCAACTATTATTTATGAAACAAATTCATATTGGCTTACTGATACCAAGTTCAACCATTTTACCAATTGGAAAAGATTATGAAAAGGGACTGAAAGAAGGCTTATCGAATTTTCCTGAACTTGAATTCGAAATTACTAAAGAATTTATTGGGCAAGGTGGACAGGTAAAAACAGAAGAAGCCATTAACAAATTAATTACATACGATGATGTAGATATAGTAACAGGTGTAGTATCAGGAATGAGTGCTGAAAGCATGAGAGAAAAATTCAAATTAGCAAAAAAGCTTTTTGTGGTTTCTAATCTTGGAGAACAATTACCTATTTATGAACATTTGAATGAATATGTTTTTTTCAACTCCTATTTTTTATGGCAACATGCATGGGCATTAGGCTATCAGGGTGTTAAACGTTTTGGCAAAAAAGGAATGTTTGTTGGTGCTGTGTTCGATGGTGGCTATAGTTTTTCTTATATGTTTCACGAAGGCATGAAAGCTGCCGACCTAAATAGTGAATGGTTTTTCTCTATCCCACCAATGCCAAACAAAGGTGAACTTTCGGATATGAATATTATTTTTCCATTTATAGAAAAGTATCAGCCCGATTTTATTTTTGCTGCTTTTTGCGGTGCAGAAACCACTTTATTTTTAAACAGGTTTATTGAAGAAGGCTGGCATAAACGCACAAAGCTTATGGGATTGCCTTTTTTATTGGAACCTTTTACAGCTTTAAACGATGATCTTGTTTGCTACAGCACTTTGCCTACTGCTCACAACCCCAATATTACTGCTAAACAATCTTTTTATCATTTAGGTTACCGGGCAGGTATTGGCATCGCAAAAGCTGCTGTTAAGGCAGAAAGCTGGAAACAGTTACAACAACAATTAGAGACAGATGGAACTTTCTTTAATATCAATCAATTACAGCAAGAAAAAATCATTAAACATGAAACTCATTTACCTGTGCTTACAAAAAATAGTATTACTGCAAATTCGGAGGAACTTGCAACTGAAATTTTAGAAGCAATCGTAACACTTTCATTAAAAGATCCATTCTTTAAACAATTAGATCCTACCACTCAATTTGGCTGGATAAATTCGTACCTGGCTATTTAAATTTTATTCCCTCCAATTTACTATTATGAAAATATTGATGCTTTGTAACTCAGAAACACTTGCTTTGCCTACTATATATCAATTATTACAAAGCAATCAGTTGGTTGGTGTTGCAATACCCCAAAAACAAGTAGTACGTTTAAGTGAGGCTTTGCTAAAAACAGGATTAATTAGTGCCAATATACATGTGCTTCAAAAAGAAAATTTATCTGTTCAACTGAATCATTTATTAGCCAGTACAGCAGCCGATTGTTTAATTGCACTAACATTTCCATGGAAAATTCCAACTGATATTTTAGCCAAACCAATATTTGGTTGTATCAATTTTCATTTTGGATTATTACCAAAATACAAAGGTGCCGATCCTATATTTTGGCAACTGAAAAACAGAGAAGTATTGGGTGGAATTACCATTCACAAAATGACTGATAAAATTGATGAGGGCAATATTTTACATGTTGCCGATGTACAAATTATTCCAGGTGAAACTTATGGAATTCATTGTTCGAGACTGGCAATGCTTGCTGCTGAATTGGTAAAACAGTTAAAAGAAATTTTTCAAAAAGAAGCAATTCCACAAGAGCCACATCATTCATCAGAATATTTTTTAGCACCATCCATACTGCAATTGAATATTAACTGGCAAACGCAAACAGCTGATGAAATTGAATGCTTGGTAAATGCTACCAATCCAAAATATGATGGTGCAATTACCTCCATTAAACAACAAGAAATAAGAATAATAGAAGTAGCTCCAGCAGACGTAAACACAACAGATATTTTTGCAGCTGGTAACATTGTTTATGCAGATGCCACTTATGGTTTAATTGTAGCATGCATAAATAAACAGTTCTTAAAAATCAATATTGTTCATACCAATGAAGGCTATTTTTCGGGCATTAAACTGTTTAACATGGGCTTAAAAGTAGGTGATTGTTTTATGTAGCAATCTATTACATAGCGTTTATTTCGGCTTGTAGATTATCTGCCAATTCGTTAGCTACAGGTGTATTTAATAAACGTAAAGACGCTACCACCATGCGTTTACTTTCAATATCCTGACCTTTTTTTACAATTGCTGCAACTTCTTTTTTAACAGAAATTGAAGGACTTTGAAATATGCTTTTAATCCAATCATTCACCACACAATCAATTACCAAATGCACTCTATCGAACTGACTTTTGTTATTAATGTTATGAAGTAATGCTAAGTTCATATACCAACATTCTCCTTCTTGCATTTTAATTTGTTCTTCTTCTAAAAAAAACTCTACCAGTTCGTTTGTTTTAATAGGAATATGCAATCGTATTTCTCCTTCTTCAAAATATAAATCCATATCTCTGTGAGCATGAATAACGGCGCCAGCTTCTAACTTTAATAGCCTAATGCCCAATTTTTCACATTTAATTTCTTTAATGATTGCTTGTAAAGCAGGGCAGTTTTTCATTAATTCTGTATCAGCAAAAACTGCTGTTGCAGCATCGTGAGCAATAATGTTATGTAGACTTCCATTAACTGAACGCAGTGGTAAAGCACTCCATACTCCTTCGAAATGCTGGGTATTGTAGTGAAGCTTCCACGATTGTGTTTCTAGTGACGCTAAATCGTTTTGCATTGCGGCAATATCAAACAAAAAAGGGAGTTGCAAATATTTAATCATTGGGTTGCTTTGTTATGATACAATTATTGATCACCAACACATCTAATTTACACTGAAAGAAAAAATCGATAGCATCGTAAGGTGTTTCTACAATTGGCATTCCTTTTCGGTTAAAAGATGTATTTAGTAATACAGCTACATTGGTTATTGATTGAAATGCTGAAATTAATTCATAGAATTGTTTATTCCAATCTGCAGTTACAGTTTGTACCCTGCATGTACCATCTACATGTACAATTCCACCTAATTTATATTTCCATTTAGTTTTAATTTTATCAATCATAATCATGTAAGGGCTTTCATGCCCATACTCAAAATACTCATGTACTTTTTCCTGTAAAACAGCAGGAGCAAATGGCCTGAAATCTTCTCTAAACTTAATATCGCTGTTTATAAAATGTTGAATTTGTAGTTTTCTTGGATCAGCCAAAATACTTCTAAAACCCAATGCCCTTGGGCCAAATTCAGCTCCTTCTTGAAACCAGCCAATCACTTTACCATCAGCCAAATAAGCTGCTGTTTTATTGATGTAATCATCGTAAAATTCAAAATTGAATTGTACAGTTTTATTGTTTTGCTGGAATTGTTCAAGAGCTACTATTATTTCATTGGTGTCGTATATTTTACCAAAAGCTGTAGATTTATTGTGTGTTTTTTTGGGTTGTTTTAGTGTTTCAATCCAGCCATAAAATGCACAGCCTAAAGCTAGTCCATTATCACCTGCTGCGGGCTCTATATAAAAATTATCTAAGCCTAGTTCGTGTACAATTTTTGTATTACAAACAGCATTTAATGCTACCCCTCCTGCATAACAAATGTTGGTGTTTTTTTGCAGGGCTAATCGATGTTTAAAAATATATAATACAGCTTTTTCTAGCTCCTGCTGAACCCATTTTGCAATATCAGCATAATATTGAAAATTTTCTTTTAGTGGTCTAATTAAAAAATCCATTGGTTGTGTAAACATGGCCAATACTTCCTCTCTAACAAACACTCTTCCATCTTTTAATAAAAAAATATCTTCTGTATATACTCCATCTCTTCCATAAGGAGCCAAGCCCATTAGTTTACCAGCATCATCCATATTGCCAAAACAATATCCACTAACCATGCTGTAAAAACCACCTATCGAATGTTTGGATGTTGGAAGATGAACTGGGTATTTATTATCATATAATGATATTATTGAAAAATCTTTGTATAAAGCAATAAGCTGTTTACCATCGAAATAATAATAACTATCTTTCTCTCCAAATAATCCTGGTATGGCATTTACATCTTGTGGAATAATTGCATGATCTAAATCTTCACAATGAGCATAGGGGCTGCCACAACCATCAATTACCATTACATTAGATGTTTCAAAAGGTGATGTACCCACAGCACTATAAGCGTGTGCCAAATGATGTGAAATTGTGATAAAAGGCACTGTACAATTATTGCCAAATAAACGTTTGCCTTTAAAAGATGCCGGGTAAATAGTATCTTTCTCAAAATTGGCAACCTGCACCACTAAGGCTAAATCATTTACCGAAATGCCTGCTGTGTTTAAACAATATTCGACTGTTAAATAATCATTGCCACCATCGTGTTTTATACGACTCAATCTCTCTTTTTCTATTGCTACAATTATTTCACCATCTTTTAAGATACAGGAAGAGCCATCATGCGATAGTCCTGTACCGAGTACATATATGGGCTTTTTTGCAGACATGATACTATAAAAGTTGAAAAACGGTTGTCTGATTTGAGTAAACTATAGCAGTTAGTGAAAAAATAAAGTTAAATAAATTGTATGCCTCATTAGCAGACAACAATATTTTATTGATTCTATTTCTACATTTAACTGTTTTGGAAACATTTGTTTGGACTGGCACAACTAAGATTAACTATAGATTGGAAGCGGCAATGAAATTTTATTTTTTTGCAAATTATTGTCGAAATCTATATCAATTCTACCTATAGATGTTCCAATAAATTTATTGCTAGTTAACAAAACAGCTTCTTTATGCAAGTTGGAAGTTGTAAGCTGAATAGGTTTGTTGCTAAAATTATTGCCACTTATAATTAGGTCGATACTATGGGTATTGGTAGTTAAATCCATATCATTTTTTATCGCTTTTTTATTGTTTGCGATGTTGTTGGTAGAAAGGCAAATTACCAAATTACAGTTATGCTGTTCCTTTAGTTCTTTAGCTTTATTACTCAACAAGGCAGCTTTTCTTTTTATTCCAGAAATGGTGCTAGTTTCACTAAAATCATTCGCAACTAAGCCTATTTTAATTTTTCCTTTCTCAATAATTTGGGTGTTTTTACCTAGCACTGTTAAACCAGTTTTTGCAGCCAGTGAATTAAATGATTTAGCAGATTTTATATCATTTTTTCCAGCTACCACCGCATCGTAGCCAAGTGATTTTAATTGTAATAATCGTTGGGTTACAATTTCTTCTTCTACCTTTTTGGGGTTACAGATATTTCCGTTTTGAAGCAATAAAACATTATAATTTTTTGAAATAATATCTTGTACTGAATATTTTATTGCTTTAATGTTTGTACTAAATGTATCGTTCGAATTAATAGTCTTTCCATCAGAAGCCAAATCGCTGCTGAAAACTATTGTGAGCCTTTTTAATCCTTTTTTTGTAACAGATTCCAGTGAATTTGCAACAACATTAAGTGGTTTTAATAATGCGATTGCACTGGCAGCAAAAGCTGTTTCTACTAAAAATTTTCTTCTATTTTGCATAATTGGTAATCAATTTTTAAAGAAACTAAAGAAATGATAATTTATTGAATAATAAAAATATTGATTTATAACTAAATTAAAAAATTAATTTGCTTGTCGATTGCGTATTGAGCCAAATATGTAAATCATACAATAAATTACTTAGTGGTGAATTTTAGTGTATAAGCTTTGATTAGGCAATGAGTAACTACAACAGTAATTCAATAACTTTGGTTTTAATAAAATGAAATTGTGCAATCCCAATTTTTAGGTAATTCCTAAAAAGTTTGTTTAAAAAAGTTTGTTTTAGAATAAATTACTTTACATTTATCAAAATAATTTAACAATGGAAGGAACTATTGGAGAAATACGCATGTTCGCTGGCACCTTTGCCCCAAAATATTGGGCTTATTGTGACGGCCGACTTATAAGTATTTCTAGTAACACAGCATTTTTCTCAATTTTAGGTACTACCTATGGTGGTAATGGCTCAACCACTTTTGCAGTACCCGATCTTAGAGGTAGAGTAGCTGTTGGTACAGGTACTGGAAATGGATTGTCGAATGTTCAATTGGGTCAAATGAGTGGAACTGAATCAGTAACTTTACTTACAACCCAAATACCTGCTCATACCCACACTGCTATTGCAGGTACTGGTGGTTCAGGTACCGCAACCCTAAATGCAGTAACTGCAAATGGTAATACGCAAAGCCCTTCAGGCAATTATATAGCTGCAAGCCGCACAGCATCTGTTGCATCTTATATCGCATCAGGTACTACTGCAGCAATGAATGCAGGCTCTATAACTTTAAGCAATATAACTGCAGGCGCACCAACAATTGGTATTACAGGCGGCTCTCAACCACATTCAAATATGCAACCTTATTTAGGTATGAATTATGTTATTTGCATGATGGGAATTTTCCCAAGCCGTGACTAATTATAAAGCTAATTTAGAGATATACAAAATATTGAATTTTATGGACGGAACATTGGCAGAAATAAGAATGTTTGCAGGAAATTTTAGCCCTAGAGGATGGCAATTTTGCAACGGACAATTGCTTGCAATTTCTCAATGGACAGCTGTATTTGCTTTGGTAGGTACTACTTATGGTGGTGATGGCCAAACAACTTTTGCAGTACCCGATTTTAGAGGTAGAGTAGCTGTTGGTACAGGTACTGGAAATGGATTGTCGAATGTTCAATTGGGTCAAATGAGTGGAACTGAAACAGTAGCTTTATTTATAACCCAAATACCTGCTCATAACCACACAGCTACTGCTGGTACTGGTGGTACTGGAACTGCAACCTTAAATGCAGTAACTGCTAATGGTAATACGCAAAGCCCTTCAGGCAATTATATAGCTGCAAGCCGCACAGCATCTGTTGCATCTTATATCGCATCAGGTACTACTGCAGCAATGAATGCAGGCTCTATAACTTTAAGCAATATAACTGCAGGCGCACCAACAATTGGTATTACAGGCGGCTCTGGACCACATTCAAATATGCAACCCTATTTAGGTATTAATTATATTATTTGTGTCGAAGGAATTTTCCCAAGTAGAGACTAATGTTTCAATTAATTTAGAAACATAATATCCATGTTTGTTCGTTATTTTGCTACAATAGCCCATTTTGGGATTCTCAAATATTATTTTATAGCATAAGCAAAATTTTAAATTTGTAGCAAAACAAATGCAGCAGAGGGTTGTAGCCTTTATACTATTTGTACGAAGTAAAAAATTATCTTTGAGAGAAAAAAACATTGTTTCAAAAGTTCAAAAGCAGGGGATTGTAGCAAAGTATCCCGCAGCTTTGCAAGGACTATATCTGTAAGGCTCCATATGCATTTGGGTAAAGCATTGCAGCCAATTGCCTCAAAAAAATAAAAGACTGTCTAGCTCAAGTGTTCCATAGTGATGGTTCACTTGTGTATAATAATTTTGTTGTACTGTGTCCTAAATTAATATTACAAATTTTTAATAACGTACGCATTGCGTTGTTCCATGTCTATAAAAACAAGACAACGATTGACAACCTAGCAATCCATGTTGAAAAAAGTTTTGATTATGAAAAAAGAACTGAACAAAAAATGCAACTAAATCCCAGATCTATAAATTATTGTATTCCATAAAACGATGAAACCCACGTCCAGCGTGGGTTTCATCGTTTACCTGTGGTGTGGGCCGAAACTGAACATTTCGCCCCATTTTTGAAAAAAAACTCTTATGATATTTCGCTGAAACCCTTTACTGATAAAGGTTTCAGCGCTTACTAATTTTCAATAGTAACCCATATGATTGACCTCATTTTTTAGCCATGTCTCCGAAATTACACCTCTTGTAAAGGTAAGAGGCTTATTTGAAGCAGCAAAATTTTGCTATTTCTTGCCTCTTTTTTTTGTAAAAAATGAAGAGAAAAGAGGTGTAAAATGATATTTTTTAAGAGGTATTTTAACCTGAAATTTGACAACCCATTTTGTAAATCTCCGACGGGATAAATCCATTTTATTTGGTTATTATTCCACTATTGGCTACGCCTGATTTGGTTAGGTCATCTGCCTGATTTTAATACCTACATAATCAGTTTCTTGAATATAAAATATCTAATTGTATAATCACAAGCACACTTCAGTGTTAATCTTTATTCCACCATTCTTTTAATTCCTTTTTAATAAAATTTGCCATCAACGTAGCAAATAGAATGACAAAGAATGTTGCAATCACTTTCCAAATCATTTTAGTAGTCGAGTTTGTGTTACGAAACAAATAAAATATACCAAGTATGATGAGTATTAGTATATCGTTTAGTTCGTTTGATGTGTACATAATTTTAATTTTATCTAAAAAAAACTAATCTTTATTCCACCAGTCTTTAACTTGTTTCTTACCCCAATTTAATCCAAGTTGCACTTAAAGTGTGATAATTAGTAGTCGAACAAATGCGTTTATATAGTTGAAAGGAAACACTTCTTTTAAGAAAAAACTAATTAAACAAACAAAACCTAACATTCCATAAAAAAATATAAAACATACATACGTGAACGTACTTACAATTAATGGTGTTATCATAAATTTTTATTTAATTCATTAAAGAAAAAAATTCAGAAAAATCATCTGGGCACTTTTGCTAGAATTGATTCAATTAGTACTTTGTTTTGAATTTTATTTTTCCATTTATCCGGAATATCATTTTGATAATAACAACCTGCCAAGCCGCCCGTAAGTGCACCAATGGTATCTGTATCACCTCCTAAGTTGATTGCTAATAAAACAGCCTCTGAGAAACTATTAGTATTTAAAAATGACCAGATTGCTGCTTCCAGTGTTTCTATCACATAGCCACCACTTTTTATTTCATCAGATTTTAATAAACCAAAATTCATTTGCATCATTCTTGTGAGCAACTTTATTGATTCATCATCTATTAAACCATCTGTATGTCTGATGATATATGCTATAGCAGATTGAGCATGTTTTAATGCATCTAATTTTGTATCTCCATTCAATAAACTAAAGAAAAATTCATTATAAAAAGAAATACATACACTAGTTAAAATAGTGCGGTGCGTAATCTTTCCAACTCTAGTTCCTATTAAATTTCGTAGTGAAACTTTATCTTCTCTAAAAAAATAGGCAATGGGTAATGTTCGCATAAGAGCACCATTGCCGCACCCAACTGATACATTTCTTTCTCCACATTCAGAAACCTTTACCCCTTTTGAAAAAGCTTCTAATGCTGTTTGTGTTGTAATACCTATATCAAAAACTTCTCCCGATGCTGTATAAGCCCCATTTTTATACCAATTCAAAAATTTTGTCGCTAATTTTTTTTGTTGGAGTAGACTTTTAAATACCCAATAATCTTTCGTCTGCTCTCCTTCTTCACATAAATATTCCAATGCGCATAACATCATAGATGTATCATCACTCCATGTCCCTACTGGTTGAAAGTGTGTACCAAAACCTACCATATCTGTTACAGGATATTTGCTAAGTTCCTCTCTCATACTAAATTCAAAAGGCACTCCCATTGCATCACCAATTATAAAACCCCAAACCGCTGATTCAAATTTACTGAAATGATTATTTGACATGGAGGCTGATTTTTATTGATGAAATTTGAAATCCGTTTTCGAAAGCATGGGATAAAATTGATTACTTACAGACTTCTCAACTATTAAATCATACAATGTTCTGTTGTCATCAAACTGAGTAATAATAAGTTTTCTGAATAAATTTTGTACTTTTTTGTTCCAATCTCTTCTGTAAACAATAGCCTCATCTTGTTCTAATTCAAATTTGAATTTCATCAACTCTTCAAACTGATATTTGTAAATAAGATATCCATTACTTTCTTTAAGAAGGTTGTTCACAAATTCATTGGTATCATTAAGTGTAGTTGTTAATATTTTTTTAATCGCATCTTTTGAATAAAATTGATAGGCGGCCGCAAGTATATTCAGACTTCGGGAATCATGTATAAATCTGTTGACAAAATCCTGAAAATACATTTCATGTTCTTCAATATTTATTACACTCGAAAAATGCAAAATATCATCCATGTTTTCTTTGTGATGTACTATATGAACATATCTCGTTCCTGATTTTTTCCATTCATTGAAAAGTTGATTTTTACTTGTAAAAGCAAGTAATTTAGCATCATCTATATTTAGTAATAACTCAATAACGTGCATAAGATTTAAAGATTTATACAATAGTAATAAGTGTCATTGTAATCTATTTACAATGAAAGATTATAAAGTATTGAATGAAAGTTGTATGTTATATTGAGGAGTATAATTTCAATATTTATAAAGAATATAAACGTTGCATATCCATTGATCCAGGTATTTTATAAAAAACCAATCCATCTGTATTCAATATCAATTCATGACCTAAAACACCAATCTGCTTAGGTTCTGGTATGCCAAATTTCTTTTGTAGCTCCTTTGTAATTTTCGGTTGTATTGTTACCAGTTGTTGCAATAAATTTCTATAAGAAATGCCACTTGCAAAAATGGTATGAATACCTACAGTGCTGCCTTCTAATATTATGCGAATTAATGATAGAGATAAACTTTTTGGCTTTGCAATCACTATATCCCAAACATCATCTAGTAAAAAAAACTGGTAGGATAATTTATACTCGTTCCAAGTATTTAAAGAATGATATCTTTTAAAGTCTTTTATCTTTTTCGATTTCATTATTTGCTTTCGTCTGCTGATTTCATCGTTTATTAATTTCAACATTTGAAATCTTGTTGGAATATTACTCAACTCCGGTTCATCTCTGATAAAAAGTTGGTAGTCATCAGTTTTAATTTGCCAATGCTCAAATCTGCGAGAATTAGAAATCAGAAAGCTTTTATTTCCAAACAAATAGTTCAAATGAAAAATCTGATGAAAAAATTTAATTAATTCAACCTCTTCATTGTATGATATCATAAGCAATGGCGTTGCTGCTAAATCAATGAATTGATTTTCGCCACTACTATTTTTACCTATTGTAAAAGGAATTACCATTTTGCTCTTAAATAAATATAATTCGAACACTACTACTGTTTGTTCTTCTTTAAATGATTTCCAATTTTGTATCGGATGGAATACAAACTTAGGCGGGATTTTTGTAATCTAATTACAAATAAATTTCAAATTCAAAATAATCATTGTTAATGGTTTACAAACATCAAATTTAAGTTTGTACTACAATGAAACATTATACTTCTACTTTTTTTATAACTACTATTAATTATCTTTTTTAAATATCAGCTTCAAAAAAAATTCACGTTGTAAATAGATTACAATCTTAGAATCGATATTACATTCAATAAATAATACTTGTTAATTTTTCTTTCGCTTTTAGTAGTAATTAGGTGAGAATATTTTTTATTAAAACTTATTTTTTTAAACCGTAAATCATAATCTATGAATAAAGTAAAGTTTATTAAACTAAAAAAGTTATCTATTGTAAAAATTGAAAAGCAGTATTTCACTACTACTCCTAGTGTAGGTAGTAAAATAATTATTAGTGGGAAGTATTATTATGAAATCAAGTTGGCTGATTTGAAAAAGTTAGGTTA
>CANLAE010000030.1 GCA_947488765.1 Chitinophagaceae bacterium
TACCTTATCAAATTAATAGATCCCTTCATTTCACTTTGTGTTCCATTTTGTAAGGTCATTTTAAGCACATAGATATACACACCAGATGGTTGTGGTTTGCCTTTGAATGTTCCATCCCAACCATTGGTTTGGTTGGTGGTTTCAAAAACTTTTTCTCCCCACTGGTTAAATACCATAAACTGCATGCTTTGAATAATGTATCCATATACCCTTAATATCCTATTTACAGGATTCGGTGAATTTGGATTGAAAGCATTAGGTACATAAATCTGATCAATTAATGTTTTTGCAGTTACTGCATCACTGGTACTTGTTTGGCAAGTATTTGTGCCAACAGCTCTTACTAATATAGTAACGGTAATATTTGGTGTTAAACCACTAACAACATGGCTTAAACCAGTATTACCACTGCTTGGTGCAGCCCATGTTGTACCATTGTTGATGGATACTTCGTATCGAACAACCCCAGGAACAGCAGCCCACTGAAATGTTATTGAATTTGGAGAAATTAATGCTGGATTAACGGTTACAACAGGTTTTGCTAAAACACTAAACACTTGTGCTACCACTCTTTTTCTAGATGAGCTGATACAACCACCACCAGTTACACCTTCTACAAACCAAGCCTGTGTTGCAATAACATTGGTTACATTGTAGATGGTACCAACAAATACTGGTGAACCACCACTTGCAGCAGTATACCAATTATATACAGTACCTGTAGTAGGACTTTGTATGGTAAAAGTTACATTACTACCGCTACAAATTGCAAACGAATCGGTTACAACATTTACCACTGGACTAGGGTTAACCACCACTGGTCTTGTACTATCACTTAAGCAACCATCTGCAGTAACCGTACTTAATTTAACATTAAACGTACCAGGGTTTGGATATGTATAAGTAGTATTTTGACCTGTTTGTGTTGGAGGAGTATGGAATGTCCAAGTCCAACTCGATGCATTAACACCACTAACAGTTACGCCTTGTGCAGCAAAAGAGGCTGTACCACCAGCACAACCAGCAAAAGTGATATTAAACCCAATACCAGGTGAAGGAATAACTTGCACATAAATAACATCGGTTTGCGAATTATCACAACTTTCAATTGTAGGATGTGTATAGGTTATTTGAACAGGATATAAACCAGGATTAGAGAAAACATAATCTTGGGCTAAAGTAAACTTATAATACAATGTTCCATTTATTAATACCGTACTAGTTGGTACAGGCGTAGCAATGGTAACATCGGCATTAGGTGTTAAAAATGGCACCTGACTAAACTTCCAAATAATACTGGTAGGTATTACTGGTAATAACATGGTAAACTTAAATGGTGCACCTGCACAAGTATATTCTGTAGTATTACCTGTAGGGCTAAGGGTATTATTAATATTACCCAAAGCTTGCAAATTTTTAACCAATGTACCCATGTTATAGCCATAACTCTCCACACTTCCTAAGCCATAGGTAATACCAGTAAAGTTACTATCACATTCAACTTTTACTTGCTGTGCTGCTGAAGGCCACCTTTTAACTACCACCGTATAATTTACTCCACTTAAACCAAGGGAAGCATTTTGTGGGTGTGGGTAAGTAAAATCTGGAAGAACTAAGGCATTGCCATCTCTAATTTTAAGCGATGCTACACCATTAGTTGGAACTATCATAGTTAAGTAGTTAACTGTAATAGATTCTCTATTGTTTCTATAAAATCCAACTTTTTTAATACCTTGTTCAATTGGGCTAATGTAAATCATTTCTGGGTCGCCAACACCTGCTCCACCACAAGTACCTCCAGTTAAAAACTGAGCAATGGTAATTGGTTTGTCGGCCTCTATAAACTCGGCAGTAGCACCATTAATTTGATAGAACTGATTGTTTACTAAGGATGCTAAAGGAATTTGTACGCCATTTCTTCTAACTACAGTTGTAGGATCTTTAACTGCAATACGCCAAATATTAATAGCCAATGTATTTGCTGCACCGCTTAAAGAGGTAGGAGCTAATAAATATTTTCTTCCCCAAGCCGAAGAAGGAAAATTTTGTTGCATCATAAAATCACCACCACTGCTACAACCTGCTGGTTGATTAATTTGTGTACGGCTACTTCCACTAAAGGTGGCTATTGGAAAACATTTGCCAGCACTATTGGGTACAGATTTTACAATGCTACCAGTTAACTCTGTTGAGGTAGAACTAGCAATAACCTGTAAAACTTGACCTTTATTTAACGTTACAATTGTGGTTGTATTTGCAGCCATACCAGCGTTTGACACAGCAACAGAAGGGGTAATTTCTACTCTAGTATTATCCGTATCGGCCATTACATAAAAGAACGAATTACCGCCTGTACCCCAAAGCTGTGTTATACCCAATGTTTTGTATTCATAACCCCAAACGCCCACTGGCATTAACATACAAGCTCCAGAAGATGTGCTACCAATACCATGAGCATAGGCTACAATTGGCACATCACTGGTAATAGAAATACCTCTATCAAATAAACCTGCGGTATTTAAGAAAGCATTATCGGCACCCGCTTTTGGTAAATTTTCTGTTACAACAACAGTGTTGGCTGGTACAAAATAATTGCGTACCCAATTGGTTCCATTTATTTTCACTTGAACATTGGCGGCTTCGGTTGTTGCACTCAAATAAGCCACCATTTCTTGTGTTGCACCACCAGCTAATTGGTTAGCGGCATAAGCAAACCAAAAACGCTTTCCTGTATTACTACTGTCTTTATCAGGTAATACTGGCGGTGCATATGGGTTTATTAAACCTGAGAATCTATCTAAGAAATTTACATTTGTTTGATAAATCATACGTCTTGATAAATCTACCCTGCTACTAAAGCCTACTACCCAAGCATTGCCAGGTGTTGTTTTACCTAAGCCTAATTGCCCAACTTGTGGTATAGAGCCTAACCAAGAATCAACATAATATAATTTTGCATCATAATCATAAGCCCCACCACCTGGTATATCTACCTTAGTATAAAAATACATCGAGTCTAAATTGCCACTTGCTAAACCAGTTGGTACCACACCAGAATAACGTCTGATTTGTACACTAGGTGGTGCTGTTGCCGACCATTTTATTTTCATTACAGTATCTGAACCATAGTAAAATATTTGTTCTGTATTAGGTGCAGGATTTGCTGGGGTTGCTGCTAAGACAGTAGGCAACACATTAGGGAAAAATTCATAGGCTCCTAAATCTGGCACACCTGCAATGAGTGTAGTTGGTCTTACTACATTATCATGATCTCTGTTATTACCATCAATTTGTACACCTCTACCATGTATTGCCCATACATCTACGTTGTTTAAGTTTGGTTTCAAATCTATATCACTTACAAAAGCAGGACTGTATACAATTGAACTTTTATCTTGAAAAGTTGCAGTTGTCCAAGCCAATAAACTTGAATAATTAGCTGCAACTGGTGCTAGTGTTTGGACAAGGTTTGCACCACTGGTAAATAACATGTTGTAATTACTACTTAAATTACTGGCATTGGCTGTAAACAATGCTCTACCGCCCCCTTTGTGAGAAAAAATATTATTATTTACATTAATATTAATAGCACTTGTGTTTAAGAAATAAGCTGCATGATTATTAGCAGTAGAAGTAGCTACACTATTTACGCTATTGTTGTAATAGTTGCCATTACTTGAATTATCGTTATACAAACCATACGATGCATTACCTGATGTATTAATACTTATGGCATTATTTGCCACTGTAATAAAAGGTGACGAAATAACGTAAATACCCCATAAATTACTGGTATTACCAGTTGTGGCTATTACATCGTTATTATTAACTAAACCTCTATTATTTGCAGACCCATCACTGTTTCTTATATAAATACCATAAACAGAACCAGCTGTATTAGAAATATTTATTTTGTTATTCATCACTTGATAACTTGAATCGTTATCGGATGAATAAATACCGTAATAGCTAGAGAAAATAGGATTACCCACATTAATAGTGTTTTTATTCAATTTTAAACGCTTGGTAAAGTTTGAATAAATACCGTAAAAATATGCCCCAGAAACAAAGTTGCTATCAATTACAAGGTCATCTGCTCCAAGAATCACTGATGTACCAGAAACAAACATACCCATAGAACCATTGGTTATCGTATTGCCTTTAATTACAATGTTTGTACCTCTTAATGAGTTCGCAAAAATTGCAGCAACTGTGTTATTCGTAGTGGTAACTATTGGTGCATTGATGATACAATTTGTTAAACTATCAAAAGAGGCAGTATTTGCAAATTCTACTGCTCTACCGTTCGTACTATTGGTTGCAGCAATAGTTAAATTTCTGAAATAAATATAACGGGCACTATCTAATTTTAATGTGTAATTGATAGCAGCATTTGTAGAAGCAAAAGTTAATTGAGCTGATGCTGGATTACCATTTTCTGCTTTAAATGTTACTGTTGTATTAGCAGACGTTCCAGGTATATTTGGAATGCGGATTTGTTCTGTGTATGTGCCTGGTCTAACATCGAAAACAACTGAACTTTGAATACCACACAACATAGCGTTTACAGCAGCTTGAAAAGTTTGGAAATTAGTACCTCCTGGTGCTGGCCACGTGGTAGGTTGTGTTCCGTCGATAGTATAAGTGCCACCGACCAATAAAGCATTTAAATTAACTTGAGTTACGCTAGAGAATGTGGTTGATGTGCCGCAAGTAGCTAAGCAACGATAAAAACGATTTACAGTTGTTAGCGTATCAAAAGTTGGGGTAAACAAAATTGGGCCAATATTTGTCCAACCAGTAGTTCCATTCAAAGAATGTTGCCACTGAAAAGTTAAAGCACCAGCTGGACTATTACCAGATAAACTTAATCTTATTGGTTGCTCTAAACAAAGACCAGAATTTGGTGTAACACTTGCTGTACCACCAAGTAATGGCGAAGGGCAAGGTGCTGGTGCAAATTCATAAGCTCCAATATCGGGTGTAGTGGTACTTCGGGTTATGTTTAAAATATCTGAAGTAATACCAAGATTGGTTCCCTTATTATCAATAGACAAAGCCAATGGTTTATAATCGCCTGTTGTTGGATTATTATAAATTGGATCGAAATTCAAAGAGTTAGCATCTTTGGTGGTGCCAATAATCCAATTACCCAGCGTTATATAATTGGTGTTTCCATTTCTTCCAATAAAATTATTTAAACCTGGTGCTTGTATAAAGAAATCATTATTATTAGATTCAATAGCACTTGTTGTAGTAACAAAATTCATTGCATATTTAGAGCCAGTGCCACCTCGAGTAATGGAAATAATATTATTTCTAAAAATAATACCAGTAGCAAGGGTAGTTTGATAAAAACCTGCAGTTTCACCATTTGAAGTGCTGCTTGTATTATCCATTGCAATGGTATTGTGAAAATAACTAATGTTTGCAGAACCAACATTGTATATTCCATAAGATGGGCCATTAGCATCTAATCTATAAATTAAGTTGTTGCTAACTATGTTTTCGCTACCAGCTGTTGCACCAACACTATTGTGATAAATACCCCATGCTGTATTGGTATTGGTAGGTTCGGCACCAAAGAAATTGGTAATTCTATTTTTAGATATTAATGCAGCTTGATTGACTGCTCCAGATAAAAATATTCCATAACCAGAAGCAAGGCCAGTTCTGGTTGGTCGGGTAAATAAGTTACTTTCAATTAAAGTACCCCTTGTACCACCTACATACAAACCAGCATTATAAAACTCTCTTATGGTATTGTTGGTAAATTGGTTGTTGTTAATTAATTGGGTTGCACTTCCTACTAAAGTTGCTCCATAAAACCCACCATTAATAATATTTCTATCAAATCTATTAAAATCGCACCAGGTATTACCTAATGTAATCGGACCACCGTCAAGTGAGTTAATTACCACACCAACATAATTAGAGGTGGTAGAAACTGTATTGGCTAGTATAGTACATTTTCTTACAATATTACTATCCGCATTGTTTATTAATTGAACACCGTACCCAAAACCATTTGGTCCTGTAGCATCAATGGTTAAACTATCTAATCTAAAATGGTCGGCCGATTTAAACTTAATAACAGCCCTTTCATTGGTGTTGGTTGAACTAAATGCGATTGTATTTCCATTACCATTAAAAGTTACTGTATTAATAGCTGTTACATTTTTAACGCTGTCTAAAATTAATTGTTCGGCATATGGCCCAGTGTTGGCAACCACATTAAATACAACTGCACCTAAAACACCACAACCCATTGCTGTTTTTGCATCGTTAAAGTTGTTAAAATTTGCACCAGTTAACGTTGCCGGCCAATTGGTAGGTAAATTTTTATTAATGGTAAATGCACCTGCTGGTAAGGCTGGATTAACCGTAAGTAATACAGGGTTAGAATAAACAGTTGAACCACCACACTTAATTTCGCAACGATAGAAAAGAGTAGTTGAAGATAAAATGGTGGTATCTGGTGTTAATTTAGGATTGCCTACATTGGTATAAGTTCCAGCTAAAGTTGCTGAACTCTGCCATTGGAAAGTTTGGCTTGCACCATAAGGGCCAATAACTAAATTAAGCAATACGTTACTATTTTGACAAATAGTAGTTGGAGTAATTGCTGGTGTACCAGTAGAAGGAGGTGCAATACACCCTGGGGCAGTAAACTCAAAAGCACCCAAATCTGGTGTAGCTGCACTTCTTAAGGCATTATTAATATCATCTGCAATACCTACTACTAAACCTTTATTATCGATTGCAGCATTTGATGGTGCATAATTATTTAAAGATGGATTACTATAAATTGGCTCTGCACTATGCGAAATCAAATCTTGCCCAGTTGCAGTTCTCCAATCTGTTAAAAGTGTTCTGTTTGCGGTAAAAAAACCAACAAAATTATTAGACGAATTGATTGTGTAAAAATCATTATTATCGCTAAAAATATTTGCATTCGCTAAATATATACAGTGCTTTTGGCCAGCCCCGCCTCTATAAATGGTAACGATATTGTTATAAAATAAAATACCGGAAGCAGTACCAGTTTGAAAAAAACCTCTAGTCGCCGCTGAAGATGTGGCAGTTAAACTATCTAATGCAATAGTATTATGAAAATATTGTACACTACTTGTAGAAGTATTAAAAATACCATATTGTAATCCATTGCCATTTGTACCACCAATTAAATTATTGCTCACAACAATATCGTTACCAGCCGATGGACTACTGTTGACAAAATTTATTCCATAAAAAGGTAGTATGCTAGCTGCATTGCCTCCAAAAGGATTTACGATTCTATTTTTTGAAATAGTAGCCGTATTACTTTGAGTAGTAAAAAATATTCCATTAAACTCACCAACATCTGTTCTGGTTGGTCGGCTAATCGTATTACCTTCTATCAACGTATTATAGCTTGCAGCTACATATATTCCATATTGATAAAAATTGGTGATGGTATTATTGGTAATTCTATTAAAACCATTGGCACCACCAGCAAAAGTTGCAGTTAATGTTACACCGTATAAACCACCATTAATGATATTTCTATCAATGGTATTAAAATCACTCAATGTTGTACCTACTCCAATTGCACTTACATCCGTACCACTAATTGCAATACCAGTAAAATTGGCTGTACTAACAGTTGTGGAGCTATTAATGGTACACTTTCTTATAACATTACTATCTGCATTATTGGTTAAATGAAAACCAAAACCAAAAGTGCCTGCAGTTGCATCTACAGTTAAACTATCAAATATAAAATATTTTGTATTTTTTAGTTTTATAACTGCACGTTCATTGCTATTTGCCGATGCAAAGGCAATGGTATTTCCGTTGCCATTAAAAGTAATGGTTCTGGTAGCACTTGTACCACCCACTGGGCCATTGATTATTAATTGTTCTGTATAAGGCCCTGTTCCTGCAACTACATTAAAAACTACTGCATTACCAATACCACAAGCTACGGCTGCGTAAGCAGCATTAAAACTATTAAAGTTAGAAGCTGCACCTGCCCCAGGCCAAGTAGTTGGATTATTTTTATTAATCGTATAAGTACCTGCTGGTAAAGTTGGGCTAGTTACTGTTATAGATGTTGAAGTGCTTGTCCCTCCACCTAATAATGTACAGGTTACTAGTAACCTATATTGACTGGTTAAAATTTGCGTAGTTGTTGCTGTAAAATTGGTTGCACCTGCAATATTTACCCATGTTGTTCCTCCATTGGTAGATACCTGCCATTGGTAGGTTAAACCAGGGCCAACATCTACACCAGTGCTAGACAATGTAATAGTTTGCCCTGCACATGCATTTAAAGGATTAGCATTAACTGTGCCCGTAATAGGATTACCACTACAGTTGGCCCAATTGCTTACAACAATATTATCCAAACCAATATCTGTTAAACCATCATCAGAAAAAGCTCTAAATCTAAGAACCGTAGTTGCAGAAGCACTAGTGAAGAAAATTTCTTTATCATTCCAAACACTACTTAAACCAGCACTATCTAATCTAACAAATGAGGTACCTCCATTGGTGGATAGTAAAATGGATAAACTATCTGTACCACTTGTATTAATAAAATCGAATGTTAAGCGTTTATTGGGTGAACTGGTATTACAATTGATATGTAAATCAAAATCTCCAGTACTGTTTATGGGTGCATTATACGAGTGAAAACGTGCAGAAAAGATACCATCAGAAGCTATTGGTGTGTAAGCTCCAAGAACAGTGGTCCAAGAAGCACTAAGGCCATCATCTACCCTTCTCCAAGATGCATTACCAGTGGCTGGTGTATTCTTCCAAAATGTGTTAGGAACATCTCTGGTAGCACAACCATTGATCCAAGTGTTTTCAAAACTTTCCGTAAAAGGCAATGTGGTATAACTAGGCCCAGTTACTGATGTAACTTGAACTGGAATTGAATTGCTACTTATAGAACCAATGGTGCAAGTAACAACACATCTATAAAATAAAGAGGCTGGAACTTGAGTTGTAGTAAAAGAAATATTTGTTGCACCTAAAATGTTTGCCCAAGGACCTGCAGCCGAAACAGCAGATTGCCATTGATAGGTTAAACCACCAGCAACCGAGCTTCCAGTTAAGCCAAGCGTAAATTGTGCTCCTGGGCAAATAATTGCAGCTTGAGTGGTTGTAGCTGTTCCAGCATTTGGAGCACTACTACAATTAGGGAAATTATTAACTTTAATATTATCTATACCATAATCCGTTACACCAAAATCGCTTGTAACTCTAAATCTAATAACGGTTGTAGCAGAAGTACTATTAAAGTACAATGATTTAGTTCTCCAAATGGTCGATAATCTGGTACTATCTAATCTTATAAAATTAAGCCCTCCGTCTGTAGATATCAATACGGTTAATGTATCTGTTCCGCTTGTATTAATGTAATCAAACTCTAATAACTTAGTAACATCTGGCGTGTTGCAATTTAAGTATAAATCGAAGGTACCGCTTGTACCAGATGATGCTTGATACGAATGGAAACGAGCAGAAAAACTTCCCACACTTGCTGGTGGAGTATAAGCACCCAATGTTGGGTTTACCCATGCGGCAGTATTGCCTCCACTTACTGCATCATCATTTCTTCTCCAAGAAGTATTTCCTGTAAATGGTGTATTTTTCCAGAAAAGATTGGGTATGTCGCTAATCCCACAACCATTAATCCAAGTATTTTCAAAACTTTCAGTAAATGGTAATGTTGCATAAGATGTTGGAGAAGCAGTTATAAGTATCGATGAAGAACCTGCAGTAGCACCTCCAGCTGTGCAGGTTACAATACATTGATAGTATAATGAAGCAACACTTTGTGTAGTAGTAAATGACAAATTTGTGCCACTTACAATATTATTCCATGGACCAGTAGATGTTGTAGAAGATTGCCATTGATACGTTAATCCTGCAGCAGAACTACCACCAGTTAAACCTAAAGTAAAGCTTGTACCAGGACAAACAATGTTTGTAAGCGTTGAAGTAGCAGTACCTGCAACAGGTGTACCAACACAGCTTGCAAAATTATTTATTCTAATATTGTCCAAACCATAATCAGAACCAAAAGTAGTACCACCAACTGCTACACGAAATCTTAAAATAGTTGTAGCAGAAGTACTAGTAAAGTAAACAGTTTTTGTTCTCCAAGTTGCTGAAAGTCCTGCACTATCAATTCTAGTAAAAGTTGTTCCACCATCTGTGGAAAATAATATGGTTAAACTATCAGAACCAGCAGCATTAATGATATCGAAATCCACCTTCTTTGTAGGATCAGTCGTATTACAATTTAAATATAAGTCAAGAGAACCTGAACTTCCACTAGGGCTTGCGTAGGAATGAAAACGAGCAGAATTAGTACCACTACTAGCAGTTGGCGTATAAGCACCCAAAGTTGGGGAAGTCCAACCTGCAGTATTTGTTCCGGTTGCATCATCTTGTCTTCTCCAAGAAGTATTACCAGAAAATGGGCTGTTTTTCCAAAAAAGACTAGGCACATCACTAATTCCACAACTATTGATCCACGTAGTTTCAAAATTTTCTATAAAGGGTATGGTTGCAAAAGTGGGCCCAGAAACAGAGTTAACCTGAATTGAGGTTGAGTTACTTGTCGCACCACCATTGGTACATGTAACAATACAACGATAATATAATGTTGTAGCAATTTGAGTTGTTGTAAATGATAAACTATTACCACCTGTAATATTTGCCCAAGGACCTGCTGCCAAGCTAGCAGATTGCCATTGATAAGTAAGCCCAGACGCTAAGGTATTACCAGTTAAGGCTAATGTAAATGGCAAACCAGCACATAAAATATTGGTAGAGGTTGATGTTGCAGTTCCTGCAATAGGTGTTCCTGCACAGGGTGTACCTGGTGTCCAATTGAAAATAATATTTGGCCTAGTAGTTTGTGTACCAGTATTTGTGGTTGTGGCTGAACCGCATAAATTACCCAAATTATCAGCTCTATAAGAATGCGACCCATTAAAACTTAAACCTGTAGTCCATGGTATTATTGGGTTTTGGGTATAGGAAATGTACGTTGAATTATTAGGGTCGCCATTACAAATTTCTATAATTATATTATCAGTACCATTCCAAAAAAACGGACTAGAAAATGTTAGGGTGTTTATTCCAATTACAGCAGTATAATCAATTGGTCCAAAAACAGTGGTTGGAACATTTTCCCAAGTTGTAGTACCTAAAGTGGTTATACTTGAACCTCCAATTCTAATGGTATATTGTTCAACTGCAGGAAAAGTACCTGTATTTAAAGTAATTACATTGTATTTAATTGAATTAATAAAACCTGGGGAAGTCATTCCACCTGCAACCAATTCACTAGCAAGGTATAAAAACTGAGATCTACTACCCTCAAAGTAATCTTGCATGGGGTTCGGATAGGTAGTAGTTGTATTTCCAACAGTACCTGTACCAATTGGAACATCAATTTGTGCTTTGGTGTTTGTTACAAAAACAAGCAATAAAGCCAAAACGAAAAATCTAGTTTTAGTTACATTAAATACGCACAAAAATTGTTTCATAAACAGTAAGGTTATTTTAAAAACTTATTTCTACTTTTTAGTGGCCCCAATAAATAATTCCTTTTTAATACTTATTTTGTTTAATTTTTTTCAAAAACAACAAATGCAGCTACTAAAAAAATTGCTGTATTTGTACAAAAATTTACTCTTTTACAAATTTAATTGGCAAAGTTTCACAACCATTTGCACAGACTATTTTAATAAAATAAGACCCTGCAGCCAATCCATTGGTTGCAAGCTGTATTATGTTGTTACCCATAGTTATACTTTGCAATTTTTGCAGTACAGTTTTACCAGCAACATCAGTTACCATTAAACTCAACTTATCGTTGTTAGGCGATTCTATTGCAACATGTAGCATAGCTCTTGTTGGGTTTGGATATATCTGCGTTATGTTTAACTCTTTAACCTTGTTCGCCTTTAAAAGTACAATTGTTGAGTAAGCAAACTTGCCATCTTTATCTAATTGTTTAAGTCTGTAATAACTGTTGCTTACAAATCCTTTTGTATCGTTAAAAGTATAGGTAAGAGCATTGCTACTATTACCAGTTAAAGCAGCAGAGGCTATAAAACCAATACTACTAAAATTAGTTCCATCAATGCTTCTTTCTATTTCAAAACCAGCATTGTTTACTTCAGTTAAGGTTGTCCAACTTAGTTTATTGGTATTACTTAATTTATCGCCTTTAAAATTGGTGATGGTAACTGGCAAAGTACCACAAGCTGGGTTGTTGTCGATGGTGGCTGTAACTGCGGTTCTTGTACTTTCGCAACCACTTGAAACTGTCCAATTATAAAAAAAATATTGGTAAATTAATGTTGTTCCTGGAGATGTTCCAAATGAACTTCCTTGAACATTTAACGTGCCGGGTAATACGTACGGATAAGGAAAATTAGTTACATTACCCCGCCAGGTGCTAGGATTGGTTGAGAATCCAATGACATAGTTCGTACCCTGAGGAATTACAAAATTAACTGGTACGGTTTGAGCAATAGAAGGAGTAGTGCTATTACTTACTGTAGTAACACCTGTATAACTAGCAATTAAAGTTCCAGTACCACTTGTAGCCCTAACTTCAATAGTGAATGTTGTTCCAATACTTGCACTAGGATAAATATCTAAACTATTGATTGTGATTGGAATTAAAGCATCAAATACCATTGAAGCATTAGTAATTGTAGAAGTTTGGAATGCACCAAGAGTTGTGTATTGATTCCACGTTGCTCCAGCAGTTAATGTTGAAGATCCTTGACTAGTGCCAGCTGAAGCGTAATATGTAGTTGTTGCATTGATACTCGGTGTAGTAAATGTGTTACCAGTTGATAAGGGTATTCCACCAGATGCAGCTGAATACCAATTTACACTTGCATCAGCACTTGCTGTTGCCCCTAAGTTAACTGTGCCTATTCCACAACGAGTTGCAGGTGCTGTATTTAAGATCGCTGGGTTAGAAAAACTTAAGGTTGCATCTGTCGATATTACACTACTACCTGCACATGTTGCTACCAAACGATAAAACCTATTTTGTGTTATTGGGTTTGTAACAGTAAAACTTGATGTTGTTGCACCACTTATGTCTGCAAAACCTGTGCTTGCTGTACTACTTTCTTGCCATTGTAAACTACTAGCACCTGTTAAACCAACTGTACTTAAAGTTGGTAAAGTACCACCAACACCACAGAACGTAGTTGGGCTTGCAGCAGCAGTACCAGCAGCCAAAATAATTTTTGTTCTAGTGGTTGCAATGATGGCATCGTTGGCAGTATTTACATCTCCTGTTAAGGTTGTATTAGCATTAAATGTATAAATACCAGCTGTACTCATATTAAGTGAGCCAGGTAATACAACATTTAAAATTGCATCGCTAGCCAAAGTGCCAGTATTTACAATAGTTGTTAATGTTTGTGTTATAGCACCTGTTACATTTACTGTTACTGTTACAGGGTTGGTTACAAAATTGTGTGCATTGGCACTTGAGTTTTTTATTTGAATGGTAACTGTTTCTGAACTAGAATAACAACCAGATGTAACTGTTGCTGGGCTTACCATAGAAACAGCTCCAAAATTTAAACCTGCAGTGATGGTATTAAACTCATACGCTCCAATATCAGGTGTTGTTGTACTTCTTGTAGAATCGACAATATCTTTTAATACGCCAACTGGTGTACCTTTTGAATCCATTACACTATTGGTTGGTTTAAAATCTCCACTACCTGCATTGGTAAATATTGGGTCGAGTTCATAACTCAATTGATCATAAGCATTTGTATTAGAAGTCTGCCAATCGGACAATGTTGTATAACTTGTTGTACCAAACTGTGCTACTTTATTATCTGTTCCACCTCCTGCATTCATGTAAAACACATTGTTGTTAGAACTAAATGTTGTTGTTGATGTTAAAAAATACAAACAACGTTTAATACCAGTACCACTTCTAGTTACATAAAAAATATTATTTTTTACATCTATCCCTGTTGCCAATGTTGTTTGGTAAATACCATAGGCTGTGCCTGTTGTAGCAACTGCATCATTTAATGCAATGGTATTGTGGTACACTTGCATAGTATCGCCACTTGTGTTATAGATGCCATAAGAAATTCCATTACCTCCAATATTATAAATAAGGTTGTTAATTACTTTTGTTGGATTAGCTGTTGTTGCATCAGTACCTATATAAATACCATAACTCGTAGAAGTTGGAGTTGTAACTACATCAAATAAATTATGAATTTTATTTCTTTGTATCAATGCTCCTACTGTACCTGTTGTTATAAATACACCTCCTGCAGTTGTACTTACTGTTCTCCCTGGTCTTGTAATATCTAAACTATCTACAACTAAACCTGTGGATTGATAAGCTGCATAAACACCATAATTGTATGCATCTTGAAGTGTTCCACCTTTAATAACATTGTTTATATTTTGTGCAGTAGAACTAGAGTTGCCATACAAATAATAATTATAGTAACCACCATTTATAGTATTGTTTAAAAACTGGTTACCATTTCCATTATTACCTGAAGTTGCTGTTGTTGTTGCAACGCCGTTTAATACAATGCCAATATAGTTAGTTGAAGTAGAGGTTAAATTACCAATATTAATAGTACAATTGCTCACAATATTACTGTCAGCCTGAGCAGTTAATACAATACCCCATGCTGCTGTTGAAGAAGCTGTACCATCAATTATTAAATTGTTGATTCTAACATAATCAGCTCCATTTAAATGAATACCATGCCTAGTAGTTGTAGTAGTGAGTGAACCAAAACTTAATGTTGCTCCATTACCATTTATAGTAATTGTATTCGTTGAACTTGCACCACTAACTGCATCTATTTTAAGTTGCTCACTGTAAGGACCACTTCCTGATACAACATTTAATGTTACTGGACCATTTATACCACATTGCAAATAATTAATTGCATCGGCAAATGTTTGAAAGTTTGTACCAGCAGTTGGTTGACCACCATTAATGGTAAATGTTCCAGAAACCAAA
This sequence comes from Chitinophagaceae bacterium, assembly GCA_947488765.1. Taxonomy (GTDB): domain Bacteria; phylum Bacteroidota; class Bacteroidia; order Chitinophagales; family Chitinophagaceae; genus UBA1930. The sequence goes on from CANLAE010000030.1 coordinate 15,050, forward strand.
ATAGGGCTTGTAACTTGAATAGAGCTAGAAAAAACAGTAGTTCCAGCATTACAAGTTAAAGCACAACGGTAGTAATTTGAAACAGTTTGAGAGGTTGATAAATTTGAGGTTGTTTGTGCTGTTCCAACATTTGTCCAAGGTGCCGCATTTGTTGGTGATGATTGCCACTGAAAAGTCAAACCTGTTCCTATACTGTTTCCAGTTAAGCTTAAGGTAAAATTAAAATTGGCACAAATATTTGTGGCAGTTGTGGCAACAGTTCCTGGAATGGGTGGATTGGTACATCCTCCAATAGAAAACTCATATGCCCCAGGATCGGGATTTGCACCACGAACAATATTTATAATATCATTGGTAACACCTAAACCTGTTGCACCAATATTATTCATATTTGCTTCAGTTGGTTTATAATCGCCACTAGCAGCATTTACAAATAATGGATCTACACTTACACTCAATTGATCATAAGCATTTGTATTAGAAGTCTGCCAATCGGACAATGTTGTATAACTTGTTGTACCAAACTGTGCTACTTTATTATCTGTTCCACCTCCTGCATTCATGTAAAACACATTATTGTTAGAACTAAATGTTGTTGTTGACGTTAAAAAATACAAACAACGTTTAATACCAGTACCACTTCTAGTTACATAAAAAATATTATTTTTTACATCTATCCCTGTTGCCAATGTTGTTTGGTAAATACCATAGGCTGTGCCTGTTGTAGCAACTGCATCATTTAATGCAATGGTATTGTGGTACACTTGCATAGTATCGCCACTTGTGTTATAGATGCCATAAGAAATTCCATTACCTCCAATATTATAAATAAGGTTGTTAATTACTTTTGTTGGATTAGCTGTTGTTGCATCAGTACCTATATAAATACCATAACTCGTAGAAGTTGGAGTTGTAACTACATCAAATAAATTATGAATTTTATTTCTTTGTATCAATGCTCCTACTGTACCTGTTGTTATAAATACACCTCCTGCAGTTGTACTTACTGTTCTCCCTGGTCTTGTAATATCTAAACTATCTACAACTAAACCTGTGGATTGATAAGCTGCATAAACACCATAATTGTATGCATCTTGAAGTGTTCCACCTTTAATAACATTGTTTATATTTTGTGCAGTAGAACTAGAGTTGCCATACAAATAATAATTATAGTAACCACCATTTATAGTATTGTTTAAAAACTGGTTACCATTTCCATTATTACCTGAAGTTGCTGTTGTTGTTGCAACGCCGTTTAATACAATGCCAATATAGTTAGTTGAAGTAGAGGTTAAATTACCAATATTAATAGTACAATTGCTCACAATATTA
>CANLAE010000031.1 GCA_947488765.1 Chitinophagaceae bacterium
AGGCAGAGTAGCTGATTTCATTGAGTTGGGTGAATTGATGTGTAAAGATGCATTAGACAGAAATGAAAGTTGTGGCGGACATTTCAGAGAAGAAAGTCAAACAGAAGAAGGCGAAGCCTTACGTCATGATGACAAATATATGTATGTAGCAGCATGGGAATATGCCGGCGAAAGTCAATGGAACTTACACAAAGAATCATTGGTGTATGATGTTATAAAACCATCTCAACGTAATTATAAATAATACTAGAAATTCATTTTCTAATTGACTAATTTAAAAATTATCGAATTATGGAACACTATAGTATGAATTTGAATTTAAAAGTTTGGAGACAAAAAAACACTTCATCCAAAGGCGAATTCAAAATGTATCGTGTAGAAAACATTTCATCTGAAATGAGTTTTCTTGAAATGTTTGATGTGTTGAATGAACAATTAATTACCACAGGAGATGAGCCTGTAGCATTTGATCATGATTGTAGAGAAGGGATTTGTGGTATGTGTTCTATGTATATCAACGGAAAACCTCATGGACCATGGCAAGCCAACACAACTTGTCAATTGCATATGAGGGCATTTAAAGATGGAGATACAATCGTTGTTGAACCTTGGCGTGCAAATGCTTTTCCGGTAATTAAAGATTTAGTTGTAAACAGAAGTGCATTTGACAGAATTATACAAGCCGGAGGATACATTAGTGTAAACACAGGTAATGCTGTTGATGGTAATACCTTACCAATTAATAAAGACAAAGCAGATGCTTCTTTTGCAGCCGCAATGTGTATTGGTTGTGGGGCTTGTGTTGCAGCTTGTAAAAACAGTAGCGCGATGTTATTTTTATCAGCTAAAGTTTCTCATCTCGCATTGCTGCCACAGGGAGAACCTGAGCGGAACAGCAGGGTAATAAATATGGTTGCTCAAATGGATAAAGAAGGTTTTGGATCTTGTACCAACACCGGTGCTTGTGAAGCAACTTGCCCTAAAGAAATTTCTATTAGCAATATTGCAAGATTGAATCAAGAATATTTATCAGCAACATTAACTGCTGAATAAACTATTACATTTACTAGCAAAATCAGAATTTAGAAACAAATTGGTTATAAAAAAACTCGCAATTATAATGTTGCGAGTTTTTTTATGTCTTAATGTGTAATCATTAGCTTCCTCTTGAGCCACCTGTTTTAATAGGTTTTTTAGTTACACCAACTGCTTTGCTTGCTTTTGCAATAAACTTTGAGCCTTGCGTGCTATTGCCAGCAGTTTTACCCGAAAGTTTGGCATTCTTTTTATCGTTTACCGGTAGTCCCATACATTTTTATTTAAGTGCAATATATTGATTTATACAAAACAAATCAATGATTCAAGCTTCTTTCTGTTATCGTTTGCTTATTTTATTCATACTTGCCTGTTTTTGTAACGTGCATTTGAATCTTGTAACACCCGCAGATCTTAGTTTAAGATGCTTGGTGGCTCTGCCTTGTACACGTTTGCGCCACATTTTAAAACTACTACGTTTGCTATTGGCTCTCATTATTTCAATTACCTCTTGTTCACTTTTGCCAAATTGAAATTGTATAGCCTCAAATGGGGTTCTGTCTTCCCAAGCTATTTCAATTATTCTGTCTAAATCTTTTTCTAAAATCATAATTAAATCAACAAATTCAAATTAAAAAAGTTGTAACTTGATTGTAAAAAAATTAATTAATCACTTAAAATTTTAATCATGAAAAAACTTATTTTATCAACTATTTTATTTGCTGCTTTTATATTAAATATCAAAGCACAAGGAATTCATTTAGGCGTAAAACTTGTAGCTAATTTAAATAAAATAGAAGGTCAAAGTTTTAAAGATGGATTCAATTTAGGTTATCAGGGAGGAGCTTATGTAGAAATTGGATTTGGAAAAACATTTGGTATTCAACCAGAACTTTTATTTAGTCAAATACAAACAACGACCACAACTTTCAACACATCTTTGGCTCCCAATAAAGATGCACAGTTTAATTATTTATCAGTTCCTATATTACTAAAAATAAACATAAGTAAGTTGTTGAGCTTGCACGTAGGACCTGAATATAGTATTTTAATCAATCATAGTAATGACTTGGTACAAAATGGAACAAATGCTTTCAACAATGGAAATTTTGGTATGATTGGCGGAATTCAGTTGAACCTTGGATCATTAAAAATTTATGGTAGATACAATGTTGGCTTAACAAATATTAACCAATTACAAAATCAAGAAGAATGGAAAACCCAGCAAATTCAAATGGGAATTGGTTTAAATCTTTTTTAAAACCAAATTTATTCTAATTCTTTAACTGTAAATTCAAGTAAATACTGGCATTTTAATCTATTTAATAACAAAGGTGGAAAAGTCAATTTAACAGATAGGATAGTTTGGATATATTTTTGCTTAATAGTAACAAATCTATTTTCAATACAATAAAAAATTATAATTATGGCTTTAGAATTTACAGATGCAAACTTTCAGGCAGAAGTTATCAATAGCAATCAATTAACAGTAATTGATTTTTGGGCAGAATGGTGCGGACCTTGTCGTGCAATCGGACCTGTTATTGAAGAGTTGGCAAAAGAGTATGCAGGCAAAGTTAAAATTGGCAAAGTGAATGTAGATGTGAACCCTAATGTGAGCGTGAACTACGGTATCACTTCTATTCCGGCAATTTTGTTTATTAAAGGTGGTGAAGTTGTTGATAAACAAATCGGTGCTGTTCCGAAAAGTGTTTTGGACAAAAAAATACAATCTCACATGTAATTGATTTTATCTTTTTATAAATCTCTGCCATTTTGGTAGAGATTTTTTTTGTAGTAATGTTTCAGATTTTTTAGTTTAAAAAATTAATTTCAAAAATCGTAATACTTGTAGTATGGCAACCATGATAAAATGTCCGAGCTGTAGTTTTGAATTTCCTTTAGAAGAAGCTTTGAATGATGAGTTGAAGGATACGATTGAAAAAGAAAAAGCTGATTTGCGCCAAAAAATGGCATTCCATATTCAGGCAAAAGAAAATGAATTTAAGAAACAGGAAGCTGCTTTGCAATTGCAATTATTATCAAAAGACAAAGAGATTGATGAAAAACTATTGATAGAAAAAAATAAGTTACAACAAGAATTACAAGCGAGCATTCGTAAAAGTGTGACCAATGATTTTGAAAATCAGTTGTCATTGTTAAAACAAGCCGATGCTGAAAAAGATGAGAAACTAAAAGAAGCCCAAAGAAAAGAACTTGATTATTTACAAAAGGAGCAAGCCTTACAAATAAAAGAAGAAGAATTGCAATTGACACTGCAACGCCAATTAATGGCGGAACGTGAAAAATTAAAAGAACAATTACAAAAAGAGGAAATAGAAAAAACAAGTATTCGTGAGCAAGAGTTCCAGCTGAGAGAAAAAGAATTATTGAAGCAACTCGATGATCAAAAAAAATTAGCCGAAGAGATGAAACGCAAGGCTGATCAGGGTAGCATGCAATTACAAGGTGAGGTACAAGAATTGTTATTGGAAGAAATTTTGAAATCAACTTTTCCTTATGATACAGTTTCAGAAGTAGGGAAGGGCGTGAGAGGAGCAGATTGTATTCAGACGGTTCGAAATAATTTTGGCGTTGAAGCAGGTAAAATAATTTATGAAAGTAAACGTACCAAAGATTTTTCCAATGAATGGATTGAGAAATTAAAATCCGACATGAGAATTTTAGGTGCTGATGTTGCAATTATTGTAACCCAAACATTTCCAAAAGACATGGATAGGTTTGGTGAAAAAGATGGGGTTTACATTTGTACATTTAGCGAAGTAAGGAGTGTGGCACTATTACTTAGAAATGGATTGTTGAAAATTTATGATGCTAAAAAAAGCCAGGATAATAAGGGTGATAAAATGGTAATGTTATATGATTACCTAACAAGTAATGAGTTTGGCGAACAATGGAATGCAATTAGAGAAGGCTTTATGAATATGAAACTTTCTATTCAACGGGAAAGAGATACCATGGAAAAATTATGGAAAGCAAGAGAAAAGCAACTGGAAAAAGTTTTGTTGAATGCAGCTCACATCAAGGGTTCCGTAGAAGGTATTGCAGGAGCAGATGCTGTGAACTTAAGTATATCGGATGATGAAGAACCTTTATTGTTGGATTAATTTTTATGAATTAATTCCCCATCGATAACTGCTGATATCAAGACCTGAAAGATCTAAAATTCTATCTACAACAGTTGCTGCAACTGCTTCAATTGTTGTTGGTACAGAATAAAATGAAGGCGTTGCTGGACAAATAATTCCACCGGCTAAAGTAACTGTTTCCATATTTTTTATATGAATCAAATTGTAGGGCGTTTCCCTTACCATTAATAATAATTTTCTTCTTTCTTTTAAAATTACATCAGCAGCTCTTGTGATTAAGTCATCACTAATTCCACTTGCAATTCGACCTAAGGTACCCATACTACAAGGTGCAACAATCATCATATTATATTTTGCAGAACCAGATGCAAAAGGTGCTGAAAAGTCGTATTTCTCAAAATAATTTGCATGATAGTTTGCATAAGATTCATCACCCAGTTCTACTTTCCAAACAGACTTTGCATTGTCGCTCATTACAATTCCAAGTTCGGTATATTGATTTTTCATTTGCATGAGTTTATCTAATAATACTTTTGCGTATATACTTCCGCTAGCTCCTGTAATTGCAACAACAATTTTGTTTGACATGTGATAAAATTAATGTAGTAATGCAACTATAACAAATATCAAGTGATAGTGTTTATAGAAATCAAATTAAATTTTCAATTAAGTAAAAATAGTTTCAAAAGCAATTGTGTAGATATACTCTTTATCTTTATTGCCAAGTGAAAAAAAAGCGATTTATATATTGGTTTGTTTTAGCCGTTTTGGTTGTTGTCAATGGATTCATTTTAATTCATAGAAATGAAGGGTACAAATATTTTCCTTTTAAAACATACAGTGAAATATATGTTACCGATTCAATGTTGTATTTAAAAGACCTTCAATTTTCAAATGATAGCGTTGCTTTGGTTTTCTCAAAAAATATGGAACTAGAATACGAATTGAAATCGTGGCAAGTATTTGTTGATTCACATAATATTGGTTTTGCTAGAGTTGCTTTAAATACAATCTATGTTCCATTATTAAATGGTATTCATTACTATCGATTAAATTTTATTGCTTCAAATCAAAATATACAATTTACTATTGACCATAATTTAGATGACAGCGCATCAAAAAAATATACAAATGAGTTTATGTATATCAATTTGCCCGGACCAAATATTAATGTCAGTCATCAAAAACAATGGCAATCAGATATTGGATTTACAGCAGATGAAAAAGTCCAAGCAAATAATTTACTGAAAGAAAAAATTAAATTTAATAGTGATAGTTCAGATACGTATAACACATTGGCTATTTCAAAATTTGTAGCAACACTTTGTAACAATCCCAAAGGAATAGATTTCAATACCCTGTCCCGATTAAGACCTATTGGTCAATTGAATGAAGCCATGAAATGCAATGCTAGTATGGCTTGTGGAAATTATGCAGCCATGATGGGGTATCTTTTTTCTGTTGCAAAAATTCCAAATCGTGTTGTCTTTTTTCAAAGCAGTTCGGTTAATTGGCAATATGGTGTTCATTATTACAATGAAATTTTTTTAAGGGACAAACAAAAATGGGTTTTGGTAGATGCAGCTAACAATATTACAATGCCTCACTTAACCAAGACTAGTGAATTTTTAAATGCTGCCAATTTAAAAAAACTGATCCAACTAAATCATACAAGTTCCATTGAATCATTCGTTTTTAAAATGGATTCTACTATAATAACTGTTTATGACAGTATTAATAAACCACATTATTATTACCATCAATCCAATGCAAATCTTTGTTATTATCAAGCTAACGCAGATGTTTCCAATTCTAAATTCAGAACATTTTTAGAATTTTATACTTTCAAAAGAGATTTTGATTTTTATAGCGATGTCAATCGAAATGACTGGTTCAAAATTGTAACCAAAGAACTTGCAATGTTGTTTCTGTTACTAACTCTGTTATTTTATTTTTCATTTGAAATTTCAAATAAACGACACAATAAATATGCATAATTTATTTACTTGATTGATTTTATTTTTAACGTTTCAAGCTTTTGAAGATTTATTCATTAAATTGCAATTAATACAATAAATGCAAATGCAATTTTTATCTCAGAATTTAGATTTTTTAGACCATCACTGTTGCTGATTTTGGCTGTAATAGCCATAGTTTTTTTCTTTTTTAATTTACTAAAATTTTATTTATGTTATCACCAACTATCAGTGATCGTACTGCATATTATTTATCGTTAGAAGCAGCATACAGTGCACACAATTATCATCCCATACCGGTAGTTTTAGAAAGGGGAGAAGGTGTTTTTTTATATGATGTAGATGGAAAACGATACTATGATTTTTTAAGTGGATATTCTGCTGTAAATCAGGGGCATTGCCATCCGGCAATTATCAATGTGTTGGTAGAACAAGCTCAAAAACTCACACTAACATCAAGAGCATTTTATAATAATTGGCTTGGTGAATATGCCAAATTTATCACTACTTACTTTGGCTACAATAAAGTGTTACCAATGAATACAGGCGTTGAAGCCGGTGAAACTGCAATCAAATTAGCAAGGCGTTGGGCGTATGATAAAAAGGGAATTGAAGAAAATAAAGCAGTAGTATTATTTGCGGAAGGAAATTTTTGGGGCAGAACATTGGCTGCAATTTCAAGTTCTACAGATCCCAGCAGTTACAAGGGTTTTGGGCCATACATGCCAGGATTTGATATAATACCTTATAATGATTTGAATGCTTTGGAACAAGCAATACAAGATAAAAATGTTGCTGCATTTATGCTAGAACCAATACAAGGTGAAGCAGGAGTTGTAATTCCGGATGAAGGTTATTTAGCAGGTGTTAGAGACTTGTGTACCCGTTACAATGTATTGATGATTGCAGATGAAATTCAAACAGGATTGTGCAGAACAGGTAAATTATTGGCTTGTGATTATGAAAATGTACGTCCGGATATTTTAGTTTTAGGCAAAGCTTTGAGTGGAGGAACATTACCAATTAGTGCTGTTTTATGTGATGATGAAATTATGCTGAACATTCAACCCGGAGAACATGGTAGTACATATGGAGGAAATCCTTTGGCTTGTGCAGTTGCAATGAAATCTTTACAAGTTTTACAAGACGAAGGAATGGCTGAGAATGCAATGAATATGGGCATTTTACTAAGAAATGAATTGGAAAAAATTAATTCGCCTTTGATCAAAACAATACGAGGCAAAGGATTATTGAAGGCTATTGTTATCAACCATTCAAACAAAGATGCAGCATGGGATTTTTGTATAGCATTAAAAGATAATGGGTTGCTTGCAAAACCAACACATGGAGACAAAATAAGATTTGCACCACCTTTAAATATTAATAGGGAACAAATATTAGAATCCGTAGCGATAATTGCACAATCTTTACAAGTAATTTAGGTTTATGGGTTAAAATTATCTTTCCAAATTGCTATTTTCAGACAATCAAATTAATTACAATGCAGGATACTCATTTACACCACTACGAAGAACATTTGCAAAGCTCTGATTTGTTAAAGGATATTGTTATTGGTATGAGTGATGGACTTACCGTTCCGTTTGCATTAGCAGCAGGATTGAGTGGTGCAGTTAACGGAAACGTAAGCTTGGTATGGATTGCAGGCATTGCAGAAATTGCAGCAGGATCAATTGCAATGGGTTTGGGTGGATACCTTGCTGGTAAAACAGATCAAGATCATTATAACAGTGAATTGAAAAATGAGTACTGGGAACTAGAGCACAAACGTGAAGTTGAAATTGAAGAAGTAAGAAAGGTTTTTATTGAATGGGGGTTGAGTAAACATACTGCAGAAGAAGCAACACAGGAAATTATTAAGGATAATGACCGTTGGGTAGAATTCATGATGAAACATGAATTGGGTTTAGAAAAACCCGATCCTAAACGTGCACATAAAAGCGCATTCAATATTGGGTTAAGTTATATAGTTGGAGGATTCATTCCATTAATTCCTTATTTTTTTGTTGATACCGCATTAATTGGGTTAAAATATTCTGCAATGATTACTTTGGTTTGTTTATTTATTTTTGGCTATTTCAAAAGTAAAATGACTGGTGTAAATCCATGGATTGGCGGCGTAAAAGTAATGCTGATTGGGGCTACAGCAGCATCGGTAGCATTTGGTATTGCAAGATTAATACAAGGATAATTATTTTATAAATGATATCTTTCTTTTAGAATTTTACAATGATGTAATGCATGTCCAATTGCAATGTACGCCAAAGCTTTTACAGTAATATTTTGATTGTTGGCAAAACCCTTTTGATGAAGCTGAGTTTCATTTAATGTGTTAAAAAAAATATCTGTTGCATTGCGTAATACTGCAAATTCTGTTTGCAAACTTTCCAAACTTCTTTCTTGTGCGAATGAATTAATTACATATTCATTTTCATCAAAACCATGAATACAATTTTGTGATTTTCTGGAAAAAGATAATGCACGATAAACAAAAATTCTTTCTGTATCTATCATGTGCTGCAATACTTCTTTTATTGTCCATTTATTTGTAGCATAAGCATAATCTGCTTTTTCATTTCGGATATTGGCTATACAATCTAAAATATATTTAGAATGGTTTGATACTAAATCCTCAATTGAATTTTCAGTAGTTTGATCAATATAAGTTTGATAAAATAAAGCGTATTCTTCAGAAGTTGGTCTTGACATTATTACTATTTTCTTTTAATTTTTTTATTGCTAGTTCCGGCAATTTTATCAGCAAGCATAATGGCATTATATGCATTCACAATTCCACCTGTTCTGCATAAATCTTTCATAGATACTTTTTCTTTTGTGCCTGGTTTCAGTACCACAACATTATCAGGAGCAATGTACACTGTTTGTTCAATAATATCCTTTACTTGAATAGCTGTAAGTGAAGGATAATAAGACCTGATGAACGCTGCAACTCCAGCCACGACAGGCGAAGCCATACTTGTACCTTTTTGATTGCCATATTCTTTTCCGGTTGGAAGTGTAGAATAAATTTTTACTCCAGGTGCAAAAAAATCAACCATATTTTTTCCGTAATTACTAAATTCTGCTGCTAAGGTTCCGGATATTTTTGGGTCACTACTTGCACCGATTGTGATGAAATTGGGTGCTCGTAATCCATCGATATAAAAGGGCATCGGATAATTTTCTTTTACATCAACATCACTTGATTCATTGCCCGCCGCATGAACCAATAAAACATCTTTTAAAGCAGCATATTGAATAGCACTATCAATCCATCTTTTATCAGGGGAATAGGATTTTCCAAAACTCATATTAATTACTCTAGCTCCATTATCTACAGCATAGAAAATAGCAAGTGCTATATCTTTATCATATTCATCTCCATCAGGAACAACTCTAAGCATCATTACTTCTGCATTTTCTACCACTCCATTGATGCCAATACCATTGTTTCTTGCAGCTGCAATAATTCCTGTAACATGTGTGCCATGCATTGGTGTTACTGCCATAACATCATTGTTGCCATAACCCTTCATTTTAATATTATTGTAATCATCTTTTATAAAATCTGATCTGTAATCGTAAGGAGCTTTGTCCTTTGCGTCAATAGCATTTTTTTTATTTTCGATATAGTCATCCAACTCATGTATAATATCTGAATTTTTAGTATCGGTATCAACGCCAAATAATTTCATCATATTGATGTAACTCATTTTTCCACGTTTACCAATGTCTGAGGTGGGAGTAAAGCTTTCCAATTCTGAAGTAGTATATACTTCTTTTCCCATTTCAGCTCTGAGTGTTTTATCGCAGGATTTAATGTTTTTTACCGCAACTTCCATGTATGCAATAGAAGATTGTTCTTCGGCACTGACTTCAATTTCTGAAGCACTTCTTAACCAACTTTTATAAATGAATTTTTGATCTTTATTCCATTGGGTTGAATCTAATTCTTTACCTGAAAATGTTTGTTTAAATCGATGATAAATTCTGCTTTTTTCATCACTTGCTTTTTTAATATTTCTACCATCAGATCCGCCCAAATAATTCCATCCATATACATCATCGATGTAGCCATTTTTATCGTCATCAATTCCGTTGTTTGGTATTTCTTTGGGATTGTGCCAAAGTATTGGTTTCAGGTCTTCATGTGTTGTATCTACCCCTGAGTCTATTACCGCAACAAGAATCTTTTTAGAAGTTTTATTTTTTGATTCAAGAAATTGATAGGCTCTTGTCAAATCAATTCCGTAAATTGAATCTGTTGTAGGACTCAGCAAATGCCATCCATTGGGAACTGAAGTTTGTGCAAATGATATAGTTGCAGAAAAAAGAATAGTAATGAAAGTGATTATTTTTTTATGGCTATTCATGAAAACTAATTTGATTTTAATTGAATAAGTTGAAAGAATATTTAGTAGAATAATTTACGGGTACAGTTACAAAAATACCGCCTTTGCCAACTCTGCAATTTCCTTTTATATCTAATTTGACTTCTTTATTAAAAACAGCAGTTAACGCATTTTTAAAAATACCTTTCATCTCAACATCCATTTTGCCTGGTAATGTAAATTCACTTTTACGTGGAATATGCATCAGCGTATCGAGTTTATATTTCCCTAAATAATTATTTTCCACAAAAACATCACAATCTACTTTTCTTAAGTCAACTCCAAAATCGTTAGGATTATAATAAACCATTTCAAGGCTGACAGAAGTTTTGTCAAAGCCAACCTGATTTATTTTAAAATTCTTGCTTTCTCTGAAATCAAAGCCCTGTGGTTTTTTGCAGGCAGCAAATAAAATTAACAGTAAGCAAAAGGTGACGATTTTTTTTATAAATTTCAAATTCATTTACAGGCTTTTGATAAAAAATTCATGAATACAAATATCAAATGAAACTCAAATTAAATCAATTATAAAGTATTGGTTTGTTAAAATAAATATTTTAATTTTAAATAAATCTTTTGAAGTATTAATTAAGATGATTAATCACTTTTTTTATATCATACAACTAAACTATATGAAACTTAGCAGCCTTATTTTGATGTCATTTTTGTTGGTTATTCATTTTTCTTGTAAAACAAATGCAATTACCGGCAGAAAACAATTGAAGTTGATATCTGATTCGGAATTACAAAATATGGCAATTATTGAATATCGTCAGTTTTTATCCAAAGAAAATGTGTTGAATAACAACATTTATAAAAATGCAATAATGGTGAAGAATGTTGGTAAAAGAATATCCAATGCCATAACAAAATATTACAAATTGCAAAATTTATCTTCTGAACTTGTGGGTTATAATTGGGAATATAATTTGGTAGATAGTAAACAAGTAAATGCTTGGTGTATGCCCGGCGGTAAAATTGTTGTTTATACAGGGTTGTTGCCAATTACAAAAAATGAAGATGCATTGGCTGTAGTGATGGGTCATGAAATTGCACATGCATTGGCGAAACATGGTAATGAACGTATGAGCCAATCAATGCTGCAACAATTTGGGAATCTGGCATTGGCTATAGCAGTAAACAATAAACCAAAAGAAACACAAGATGCTTTTTTAAATGCTTATGGTGTAGGAAGTTCTCTTGGTTTTATTTTGCCACATAGCAGAAAACAAGAATTAGAGGCAGATAAATTTGGTTTGAGATTTGCAGCACTCGCCGGTTATAATATCAGAGAAGCAATTCCTTTGTGGAATAGGATGAAAGCGACAAGTGGTAATAATGGTTCGACAGAATTTTTAAATACACATCCTGCAGAGGACAGAAGGATAAGTGAATTGAGTAAAATTATGGACGAAACAATAAGGGTTTATTTCAGACCTAACATAAATTAAATTGATATATACTGACAGACAATCGTTTTGAGTTAATTTATTGAAAATTATTTTTTTGCAAAAGCATCTTTTTTTTTGGTAACTTTGCATTCTTATTTTTTATTTAAAATCGCTCTGAATCATGTCCAATCCCACAATGTTCGAGAAATTAGAGTTGCTTGCGGAGAAAAATCTTTTAATACAAGGTCTTCCTTCTGGTATAGAAAAACAGTTTGTGAAATTATCTTATTCCAAAAATGTTACCCCTCTCTTAAAAACAAGAAAAATTGATTTTGCATTGGTATTTGCTATTAATCAATATCAATTAAATAATGTATTGAAGGATGTATTTCCGGCTTTACATGAGGATAGTAAATTATGGGTTGCTTATCCAAAACAAACAAGTAA
>CANLAE010000032.1 GCA_947488765.1 Chitinophagaceae bacterium
GCCGATGGTACTTGCATTTTGCTGGGAGAGTAGGTAGCTGCCGTATTCTTTTAAAAGCTTCGCATTTTTGCGAAGCTTTTTTTATGTACTTACTTCTCGTAATCGATTTACGAAATTTTAATTTTTTTGTCAAAAATGATTATAGTTAAATTAATTCTTTGCTGTGTCTTTTATTTTATTAATTCAATTTAAAATTTATTAAACGCATTTGACTAATTATTTTAATATTGGCACTTTTTAAGTAACACTTTTTTAAATTTTATCTTTAAAATTATTTACCAAATTTATAAGACACTCCAAAAGTAAATTCTCGGGGATCGCCTAAGTAATAGGAGTAAGATGCATTGCCATTTGTTGTAGCAACTTTAGTAGCCCAAGGAGAATAGTATTCATTAAGAATATTTAATACATTCAACCATAATGCTACTTTTTTTATTTGATAACCGGTTCTAAGATTAATAACATCAAATCCTTTGTATTTGAAATTATTCAGGTCATCCATAAAATAGGGCGATTGATGATTCCATTCTGCACTGATGCGAAAACCTTTTATAAAATCTGGTTTATAAATTACCTCTGCATTGCTTGTAAAGGAAGGAGCTGCATTCATTGTTTTGCCACTATAATCAATGCCTTTTACAACGTTCTGAATAAAATAATGTTTGGCATTGGTAGCACCAATATTTACTTGTAATTGATTGCTTGGTTTGTATTTAATGGAATACTCAAGTCCGTAATGCCTTGTGCTGCCTGCGTTTTGATTGGCATTGGTATTGTCTGCTTGTTTTACAGAAATAATTTCATTTGTTCCGTTGAGTAAATACAAACTCCATTCAGCATACAATTTGTTTTTAAAAAACGACAACCAACCTCCAATTTCATAATTGGCAAATGTTTGTGGTAACAAATAAGGTACTGTTGTACTATTGTATAATTCGGTAATCTGAGGTGGTACATATCCTTCGCTGTAGTTTGCATAAAAGCCTACATTATTAATGTTGTAAGTGAAGCCAACTTTTGGAGTAAACCTATTGAAATTGTTTGTTGTTGAAGGTGCTCCTGAAGAAGAAGTTGCTGAGAGATTATTTTTAAAATTATAAGTAAATCTGTCAAAATGAGAAGCCATTACAAATTTTATATTTTTAAATGGTGTTGCTTCATAATTCATAAAACCTGCGATATTGCTGATTCCTGTGGTGTAATTACTAAGTAAAGAATCTTTTGCAGGTAAAGTATAACTGGTATAATTACCGCTTGTTACATCTTTTTGAATCCATATAAATTGGGCATTGAATTTTTGCGGACTAATGTCAATTGTTGCACCACCTATTAATTTACTATTCAGCCATTTAAATTTTTGAACATGTTGAACAAATAAAGCATAGGTTGAAAATGCATTCTCATTAATTTGTCCCTTGAAAATACTTGCATTACTTGTGCTTGCTACAAGGTATGAAGGGTTTTGCTTCATAGAATTTTTGCGGTATAAAAATGTAAAATCACTTTCACTGTTTTTATTCCATTGATGATGGAGCATAGATTTTAAGCGGAGTGCAACAACACTTCTAAATGTAAATGTATGCGGAGAACTGTAGTTTTTTTGTGCGAATTTGATACTGTCCAATGAACCTGTCATATCCGTATAATAATCAACATAGGCTAAAGTATTTGTCCAGTTGGTTTTTTCATTTATTTTAAAATCAGTTCTGAGATTGAATGCAGCTTTATGAAAGTCACTAAATTGAATTACTCCTTTTTTTTTATCTGCGTAAGAAAAATTTGCAATTACTCCCCATTTTTTAAATGAAGTGCCTAATTGTGATTCTACTTTTTTATATCCTGTATTATTTATTTGAGTACTTACAAATCCTAAATTATAAGCAGGCGCGGCTTGTGTAATAATGTTTACAGCTCCACCAATTGCCTCTGCACCATACATTGCAGATGCTGGCCCTTTAATTACTTCAATACTTTTTACAGCAGTTAAATTCATTTCTAATAAAGCATTGTTACTGAATACACCACTCGTTCTGATTGGTATTCCATCTTCCATATACAAATACAAACTCTTCAAAGTAATTGGCTGGCGAATGCTCATAGTGTGTTGTTCATTGCCAATACTCACCATTGTTACACCACTGATTTTGTTGAGTAAATTATCGAGTCGCTGTGCTTTTGTATCACTGATTGTTTGGGCATTAATAGTTGCAATAGCAATGGGAGCTTCAATTCTTTTTTGTATCGTTTTGTTGGCACTGATGATTACATCTTGTAAAAACTGAGTAGATGGAGATAAATCAATGAAAATATTTTCTTTGTTTTTTAATTTGATTGTTTGAGCATCGTATCCTACACAAGCTATTGTTAGTATGCTGTTTTTTGAAGAAATTGAAAAATTACCAAATGAATCTGTCAATACTACTTTTTTATCAGCACCTATAATTGTAACTTTTGAAATTGGTTGTTGATTTGTTGCATCAACAACTTTTCCTGTTATAGCCAAAGACTCTTGAGCTTGAATATTAATTGAGCATATTGTAAATAAAACAACAGCAAGTATATTTTTGATGTCATTATTTTTCAGTAAAATAAAAATTACTTTCATTGATTGCAATTTAGCCATAACTCTCAAAAAATAGATGATTCAATAATTTTATCAACTTTACTAAATATTATACAATGAAAGTATAGTCTTGTAATCTGTTTCATTCTTTGATTATATTCGTACTCAGTTTAATAGCATTTTGCATGAAAAAATTTGCAGTAATTGTAGCCGGTGGCAGTGGATTGAGAATGGGTGCAACATCACCAAAACAATTTTTATTATTGAAAGGGAAGCCTTTACTAAGACATACGATTGATGCATTTTTAGATGCTTATAATGATATGCAAGTTATTGTGGTATTGCCGAAAGATTATTTGGAATTTGGTAATACAATGATTGATGAAATGATTGATAAAAACAGAATACAAATTACAACCGGCGGCGCTACAAGATTTCATTCTGTACAAAACGGATTGAAATTAATTAACGAAACATCAATCATATTTGTGCATGATGGTGTGCGGAGTTTGGTGTCGCAAACACTTATACAGCAATGCTTTGAACAAACTGTAGAAAAAGGAAGTGCTATACCTGCGGTTACTGCAACCGATAGTATCAGGCTAGTAAATGGAGAGGAGAGTAGTGTTGCCAATCGTAACAATATTAGGATTATTCAAACGCCACAAACTTTTAAAAGTGATATTCTTTTGCCTGCATTTAATCAGGAGTATGAAGAGAAATTTACTGACGAAGCAACAGTAGTAGAAGCTTTTGGAACAAAAATATTTTTGTGTGAAGGTGATTATAACAATATTAAAATTACCCGACCTATTGACTTATTGTTAGCTGAAAATATTTTAAATCAATTGTAAAATTTAGCTTAAAATTATTTTTTAATCCATTTTAAAAAGAAGGGCAATTGGTTGAAATGCCAATGAAAATAAGGTTGATTTACAGCACCAAATTTTTCGTAGAAATTTTTTACACCCGGCAGGTCACTTCCTTCAAAGTCAAATAGCATAGGTTTTTCAGCAAACTCTTCCAATATATTATCATACAAAAAATAATTTGCTTCTGATTGCCTTCCTTCGTTGTTAGTGTAATTAATAAGATTGTAAAATCTTTTATTGTCCTTTAATAAAACTGCAATACTTAAGGTTTCATTTGTACTATTCATCACTTTCCTTACGATTACTTTTTCTTCTTGTTGTAATGCGGATAATAATTTTCCTAAGTTGTTATAGTCTACCAAGCCAACATGTTGTAATGCTTCCTTATTATATTTTTTATAATTTTTAACTGCAGTTTCAAATGAGATCTCCTTGCTGTATTTGAGGTTTTGTTTCGATGCTTTGTTAAGGCTATAATCAATACTTTTTTTGTAGTTTGCTTTTATTTGCTGATAGTTCTGGTTTAAATCAATTACATAATTATTATGAACCTTGCATTGTTGTAATACATTGAAATTGGTATTGCTGAAATTAAGATTTACAGAACCATATTTCACTACTTCAAATATTGCTGCAATAACATTTTTAGTAACTAATTCATTGTTTCCGATAAACCCCAACTGTTGAATAAATGGCGGAGTATATAGATATTCTATTCCAAATTTTTGTTTAATACACAATGGAAAAATTGTTTCATAATCATTGATCACAATCCCTTTCCACTCTTTTGCTATTGTATTTAAGAAAGCAGTTGTGGCATAAATTAATCCATTACTATTGTTGGCAACACAAGCATCCCACTTGGCTTTGTCAATTTGATTGGATGAAATAATTTGTACCATTTTTACAAAGGAATTTCTCTGCTGAGTTTGTTGATTTGTAATTTTTGTATGTCAATTGAAAATGAAATTGTTTTCCAAAATCTGTTTTCTCCTAAAGTAGATTTGAAATAATTACTGTACACTTTACTATACAAAATTGGAACATAAATATTTACCAAAGATTTGAATAAAGGAATTTGCAATCCGGCATCGTATAAAAATTTTCCGGCAGCAGGATTTTCTTTCCAAGCATCGGCAGTAGTGCCAATATCAACAAAAAAATGTAACGGAATTTTAATTGGTAATGCATTTAGAATATTTAATTTATCAGGAATATTGCCACTGAAATTCAATGCCATTAACCAATTATCTGTTTTACCAATTTTGTTACTTAATAAGTCTGTTCGTACTTTAAAAAAACCATCACTGTTCATTATTTGCTGACTTTGCCAACCTTCAAATTCATTTCTTCCAATAAAATAGTTGCTGTAAGTATAATCTTCATAACCCTTTCCACCGGTCATGTTCAATTGGTATCTATCGGTTTCATATTGTTTTACAAAAGTTTTATTTGTAGTGTAAAAGAATTTTCCGGCAAAAAATCTTGCATCAATTCCGCCTTTTATTTTACTATAATTGAAAAAATAATTTCCTGTAAAACCCGCACGGATAAAGTCTTTCCCCTGATCAATCGATAATTTCATTTGATAAGGATACAAAATTCTGTTGTCCATGCTTGTAATAGAAATTTGATTAATGTTTGAAATTACAGGAGCTTTATTTACTAAAGTTTGAGGGTTGCCGTTGATATTAATGTTATTAAATTCCAACCCATCTTCCTTTAAAAAGAAACTCCTTGCTCTTAATATCAAACGGTGCGTACTTGTCGCATCTTTGTTATAAATAGTGTATTGAATACTTGGTACAATTCTTTGTACGTTTTGAAATATTTTATCGCCATTCTCAGGCTTAAAATCATTCATCGTGTATTTACTTGTACTCAATGCAATTGCAACCCATGATTTTTTTTGATATGAATTGTAACTTACCCTGCCCGTATAATTTAATTGTTTACTTCCAACTGCATAAGCCGGTGCAACAAAAAATTGAAGCTTATTTAAAGGAAGCTGGTAATTGTGAACAGCTGCTCCAAGCATTAATTTGTCATAAATGTTGTATCCAATTACAGGAGTAATAGAAATGTAATTGTACTTATTTGTTTCTTTTAGGGAAAAGAAAGAGATTACTTTTTTCTTTTTTTCTATTTGTATACTGTCTAGAGTTTCTGTGCTATGCAATTGCTGAAATCTTGCTATTAAATTTTTGCACGAACTTTGTTCTATACTTTCTTTAAAATCACTTGGGTAAGGGTGTTTGAATTTCCATTGTTGATAATAATATTTCATGCAGTTATCAAACGTACTTATACCTAAATCACTTTCTAATTTTTGCATCCATTGACTTGCTTTTGAATATACAATTAAGCCATAACCTGTTGAAGTATATGCTTCTGAAATGGTATCAATTGGTTGCGATTTTTGGATACGTGATAATGTTCTATCCATTAAACTTTCAATATCTGTAGGAACTCTCTTTGATAAGAATTTTGGCATATCGTCACCCAAAGTATTGTTTTGATATTTTGTTGCTTCATACCTTTTTTGGTAATACGTATTCATGCCTTCATCCATCCATGGATGATCTCTTTCATTGCTTGCCAATGCACCATAAAACCAGTTATGCCCCAGCTCATGAACAATAGTAGCATCTAGCATTTGCCCCTTATCCGCTGTTGTAATCAAAGTAATAGAAGGGTATTCCATACCACCACTATTTAAGTTAAAACTTCCTGCTACAATACTAGCAGTTGAATAGGGGTATGTTCCTATTTTTTCTGTGTAAAATTTCAAACCATCTTTTGCATAATTGATTGCATTGTTCCAATCTTTATTCCATGGAAAGTAATAAGTGAAAATATCAATTTTGTTTTCATTTATTAATGCTGAGTCATATCCAACCACAAATAATTTACTCGCAAACCATGCAAAGTCATGTGCATTTTGTAATTGATATTCTAAAGTTTTAAACTGGATTGCAGATTTTATTTTTATCGTATCACTTAGAAAAGGTTCAAACTTTTTTTTCAGTTTAACTTTGTCCATATATTCCTTATAAGCCAACTGTTCAGATATTTTCTTCTTGCCTTCTTTCTTTAATTGCTCAAGTATTTCATTGTTTTGCAAAACGCCACTTGCTGCAACAGTGTAATTTTCAGGAATAGTTATTTGCACATGGTAATTACCAAACTCACTATAAAATTCTCCCTGATCTAAGTATGGCATTTCGTGCCAGCCCTTGCTATCATATACTGCCGGCTTCGGATACCATTGTGTTACCTGATAATTCTCGCCTACATGTCCACCTCTGCTATAGTTGTAAGGAAGTTGTACATGAAATGGCGTAGTAATAGTTGTAGATTGCTTTGGTGGTAGGGGTTTTGGCAATATCAATTTAATGATGTCTATGTGTTTTGGATGTGCTTTTGTAGTTGCAGAAATTGCATCAACTTTAAAATCCAATTTGTTGATATATCCTTTTTTGTCTTCATCAGAAAAATAAAATGCAGTACTGCCGTTGCGCAATGTTTGTTCTGAAAATGCAGTTCGATCGTTTTTATAAGCATTATTCCAAAGATGAAACCAAATAAAACGGAGCGTATCCGGTGAGTTGTTGTAATAGGTAATTGTTTCAAATGCATCAAGACTATTTGTTTCATCTTGAAGACTTACTTTAATATCATAGTTCACCTGTTGCTGCCAGTAAGCAGATTGACTCATTGCAAAAATATTACCGCATATTAAAAATGCAAGTATCAAAAAATATTTTATGAACAATTGTTGTTTTAGCTTCATTGCAATTGGTATTCAAATTATTTTCCTTTGCCCGATAAAATGATTCGTAAGGTATGCATCATTATTTTAAAATCAAGTAATAAAGATGCGTTCTCAATATACACTAAATCGTATTGCATTCTTTCAATCATTTCTTCAATAGTACTTGCATATCCAAATTGTACCATTCCCCAGGAAGTCAATCCAGGCTTTACTTTTAGCAAGTATCGATAGTATGGAGTTTGTTCATTTATTTTATCAATAAAAAATTTTCTTTCAGGTCGAGGACCAACAAGGCTCATGTCCCCGATAATAATATTCCAAAATTGAGGTAATTCATCTAATCTCCATTTACGCATGGTTTTGCCCCAGTTTGTAATTCTTTCATCATAATCACTCGACAACGCAGGGCCGTTTTTTTCTGCGTCTAAACTCATACTTCTGAATTTGTAAATCGTGAATTTTTTGCCCTTCAATCCAATACGCTCCTGATTGTAAAATATTTTTCCGGAGGAAGAAATCCAGGTTCTGATAAAGATAAAAACTATTAATGGACTTAGAAATACCAATCCGCAAACTGCTACAACAATATCAATTAATCGTTTAACATTCAGCTGCCATAATGGTAATAAAGAAGTTTGAATGTCTATTAATGTTGCACCAAAAACGTTACTTGTTTTTACCGCTCCCGAAAGAATATCTAAATTGTTGGGAACAATTTTGATAGTTACATCTTTTTCCAGTAAGTTACTTACCATTTTTTCTGTTAAGTTTTTTTCAGATGCTTCTAATGCTATAATTACTTGTTGTATCTCATGCTTGTCAATAATAGATTCAATTACGTCAGTTTTCCCCAATAAAGGCATCCATTTGCTTAGACCATTTTTTGCAATACCGTCTGTAGTTATAAATCCTACCATATTGTATCCTAAGTAAGCAAAGTTTTTATTAATTTCCTTAAACGCTTTTACTGCAAGGGTTCCATTACCCACAATCAGACTATTGAAAACAACTTTACTAGTTAATAAATGTTGTTTTGCAATGCGTAATAGAAAGATCCTCCCGGTATAAATTAATAAAAAATGAATCAATAAACCTCCAACAAAAACTTTGTAGAAATAAGAATATTTATCAGTATTTATCTTAAATATAAACACAAAAAAAACAGCCGTCATTCCTATCAAGCAATTGATTAGTGTATTGGTGAATTCATTCAATCTGCTTTTCACATAAATTGATTCATTATAGTCACCGGTTAGCGAAAAAAAAATTAACCAACAAACTGGAACAATAAAAAAAGTAGTATTTAAAAAATATGCATATTTTAAAATGTCAACAATATTATCATTTGAGTTTTCTAAAAGTTGAATTCTTAAAATTGAAAACAAAACCCATGCAATTACACAAGCAATCCCATCACTTATCACATACCACATTATATGTAAACCTTTGCTCTTCATGGTATTTACAAAATACTCGTGTTGTTTATTTTCTCTAAAATTTTGTGTGCTATTTCCATAGCAAGATAACCATCTATTTCACTTACAACAGTTGGTTTATTGTTAACGATACTGTCTACAAAACTTTGCAATTCCAGTTTAATTGCATTGCCATCAGCAATTACTGGATTGGCAATAGCAATTGTTTTTTTACCACTTGGCGTTTCTAAATCAAATGAAAAAACGTCTGTGTCTTCCGGCTTTTTTATTTTAATCAATTCTGTTTTCTTCTCTAAAAAATCAATGCCTACATAACTGTCTTTTTGAAACAAACGCATTTTACGCATTTTTTTCATGCTAATTCTGCTGCTCGTAAGGTTTGCCACACAACCATTGTTAAATTCAATACGCACATTCGCAATGTCAGGCGTGTCAGTCATTACAGCCACACCACTTGCACTAATATTTTTCACATCGCTTTTTACTAAACTTAAAATGATGTCAATATCATGAATCATTAAATCCAGTATTACACTTACTTCTGTGCCACGAGGATTAAATTGTGCCAAACGATGCACTTCAATAAACATCGGATTCAATCCCATATCCTTTACGGCTAAGTATGCAGGATTAAATCTTTCCACATGCCCCACCTGCATTTTTACATTGGCTTCATGCACCATGTCTACCAAATCTTTTGCCTCCGGAATGGTGTTGCACAAAGGTTTTTCTACAAATACATGTTTCCCTTTTCTTACAGCTTTCATACACACTTCATGATGCCAGTCTGTAGGCACCACCACATCAATAATATCACAAGCATCAATCAGTTTATCCTCATCCATAAAGCGTTTCAATCCATAATCCGCCATTACAGATTTTGCATTATCATTATTGGGGTCAAAAAAACCAACTAGTTTCACCCCTTCAATTTCTTTCCAGTTATTCAAATGAAATTTTCCCAAATGGCCAACGCCAAATACTCCAACTTTAAGCATAGTAACGATTTTGTCAAATGATGTTGAAGTGTATTTTTTTACTATGATACCGGCCTTTGTATGTTATGGCATCTTCGTTGCGTCGCACACTTCAACGTTCAGTTATTAATTGAGCAATTTAATTCACGGTTGTAAAGATAACTATTGCCATTACCCAATCTTACTACATTCAAAGTATGTGGAAATGTTTGGTTTTGAGGGAGATTTAGATAAATAAAAAACATCAAAAAATAAATGGTTGATGAATTAATGAATGGTTGAGTTTTAGAATGATTATCTGTATGGTTCCTAAACTTTTAAACTACCCAAACTTTTCCTAATTTCTCTGAGTTTAAAATTAAATAACCAAAAAACAACTTAAATGCCTCACAATCTTGATGAATTTAAAATTCTCCAAAAAAAGATTTGTTTATAAAAAAAACTTGCCCTTATATTTGCAACCCGAGAATTACTAGGATCGGTAGTTCAGTTGGTTAGAATGCCGCCCTGTCACGGCGGAGGTCGCGGGTTCGAGTCCCGTCCGGTCCGCAGGCTTAAGACCAGAATTGCGCAAGAATGAGCAGGGGTGGGAACTCCAAAAAATAAATGCTCACTAATGCACCCAAACTCACTAAAATGCTCACCAAAAAATGGTGAGTTTTTTATTGCGTATGCTTCAGCAGTTGGTTTTAAAATTTTTAAGCTGCAGCATACCCCATAAAACTCAGTACTGACAAGCATTCTACGCTTGTTTCCCTAACTTTCCCTGCTACGCCTTATTATGCGTTTTTGTTGTCGTTACACCATAATTAATTTTGTAAATTCTTTAATGCCAACTAAATCATGGTAAATAATTCAAGTCCCGTAGCTACAGAAAAACCAAAATTTTTACTCTATCCCAAAAGGAAATCACTCACCATCAGTGAGTCAACTATGTACATGCGCATAAGTTATCAATTCTCACAAATTGACAAAAGCCTGGGGATTAAAATAGAATTTGACGATTGGGATAGTACAATACATAAACTGCTCAAGAGCCCTTATCACCAAAAACATATAGAAGCAGTTTTTGAAGAATACAAGCAAAAGTTGATGGGAGCCTTTTATTTACTTACTCAGAATGCCGCAACACCCACACTGCGTGAAATGTATGATCTTGCTTTTGGAGATGAATCAAAGCAAACATATTCGCTATTTGGAGTGTTCAATAATTATATTTTGAAGTTGGAAAAACAAAACGCTCTGCCTTCACAGCAATCTAACATATTGAAACATCATACCTGTATGAAACACCTTCGTGGTTTTGTAAAATCTACTTTCAATTGCAGTGACCTTTCATTTAGTCGAATCAATAAAAGTTTTATTGATGATTTTGAATTGTATTTAAAATCAGAATGCAACAACGGACATAACGCTGCAATGAAGATGCTGCAGATATTCAAAAAAATATATCGCATAGCGGTTGATAACAGATGGACAAATCACAATGCATTTGCCGGAAAAAAACTTTCCTATAAAGAGGTAGATATTGAGGTGCTGAATTTCGAAGAAATACAACTCCTAAAAACTGCAGTACTGCAAAAAAATTATCTTAACAAAACAAGAGAACTTTTTTTGTTTTGCATCCACACTGGTATGGCCTATGTTGATTTACAAAATCTGAAAAGACAGCATGTTGAATACAATCCCGTAAGCGGTCAATACTTGATTAGAAAGAAACGAGAAAAAACGGGTGTAGAATTTATTGTACCCTTATTCCCACCTGCAAAAATATTGTTGAGCCAATGGCATCCTATCTGGCTTGATTTTTCTCCTGAAATATTGCTTGCTCCTAAGATTTCTAACCAAAAATTTAACCAGTACCTCAAGGAACTATTTGCTCTTTTATCTATTCATAAAAAAATAACCACCCATGTGGGCCGACATACATTTGCCACTACACTTGCACTTGAAAATGGTGTACCTATTGAGAGCGTATCTAAAATGGTGGGACACTCCAAAATTTCACAGACTCAAAGATACGCCAGGGTGACCTCGTTGAAAATTGAAAGGGAAACAAAGGCTTTATACGAAAAGTTAGCAGTATAGGTGAATTTTTGAATGTGGGTTATTATCAACAAAAATTGACTTCAAAAAATGCAACGGCTTTTTCTAAATCATTTGCAAAATTGGAACAAACGGTTGAGGAGTTGCAGATAAAATTGTTA
>CANLAE010000033.1 GCA_947488765.1 Chitinophagaceae bacterium
ACTTTTAAGCCTTCTTTGTTGTGTAAAATATGATTGAGTAAGGTAGTTTTTCCTGCACCTAAAAAACCGCTTAAAACTGTAACTGGTAGTTTTGTTTTCTTTGAATTAGAATTGTTTTCTAGTTGTTGTATCATTTTGTGGAATTGCTTTGTTATCAGTATTGTGTAGTAATAAGGGTGATTTTTCTTCGTGATGTTTATGATGACTGCCACAACTTCCAATAGTGTTACAAAGTGCAATCATTAAAATGTAAATTAATTTTCTTGTCATGTCTATTATTTTATACAACCACTGAAGCTCTTTCAATCATTTACAGTTTCCACAAATTCCTTCTAATATAAGGCTGCATTTGTTTATATGATTTTTGGTAAGCAACTCAATTTTGATATTTACAGGCTCTAAAATAATCTCTGTGTGCTGGCATGTAGAGCAAATAAAATAGGCACATTTTTCATCCCTGCTTTTTGCATTTACATTATTGGATGATGCAATAATATACCTTGAATTACCTTTATTATTTGGCACTATTTCTACAAGTCCTTTTTGCAAAAAATATTTTAATGCTCTGTAAACAGAAATGCGGTCTAATATGCTTTCTGATTGGTTCATTATTGTACAAACAGATAAGGCTGTTTTGCTTTCAGTAAGCAACTTAAAAACGGCAATTCGGTTTTGTGTTAAATGAACTTGATGTTCTCTCAACTTGTTTATTAGTGATTGGTCGTTATAAGCATACATACAGCAGGTTTTTAAAAAGGGAGATTAGTTTATGCTAACCTCCCTATAAATGGTTACTGAATTTTTGTATTAAACTCCACTTCAATATCGGTACTTGATTTAGAACTGTTCACTAAGTCGCCAATAGCTTTACCCGGAGGTGTGCCACCAAAATGACGAAGTGTAACTTTAATTTTACCTGTTGCTATAGCACCAGTAGCCCATGTTCCTGTTATTCCAACAGGCACACCATTAGCATCATTATTTAATCCGCTAACTACTATATTGCTACCTGCTGTAGGTTCGTAATAAAAGCGGTGTGCATCAGCTTCTGCTGCTACTTCTAAAGTAATGTCTTCAGCAGGGGTTTCTGTTTCGTTTAATAGTTGTACCGTTACATTGTAAGATTTTGAAGGTGCTAATACAATTTCATCTTGTGTAGGTGCTGCACCACCTGGACCATCGGCATCTCTAAACTGATAAGTTAAAGTAGTTCCACCACCTACGGGAACAAAGTTCAACTTCATAGTTGTGATAACTTCTTCTTCGTTCGGTTCTTCTACTGTGTCCTTTTTGCAGGATGTAATCAATGCACCAGAAATTAATACTCCCATTGCTACTTTCAAGAACTGTTTTTTCATTTTTTTTGATTTTAGATTAATAATTGATTGCTTTTTTGTTTTTACTGTAGTTGAATTTTTAACCTTAGACTTATATTCCTGCCCATTTCATCAGAGAAATACCGCATACTATTTAGATAATCCCTGTAAACAGTATTCAATAAATTTCTTACTCCCACACTTATTGTTACTGGTGTTTTATAAACAGCCATTGTTGCAGAAGCATTCATATTTATTAATGTATATGCTGCTGGTGGTGCTTTGTAATCTTGCTTGCCATTTGCATCACTCGGTATATTTTTTTGTTGCATTACATTTAGCATTTCTACACTTACATAAGTATTGGTAATTATTTTACTGTCTTTTAAATTGTATGTTATTTCGTTGCTTAACCTGTTGGCTGGCATTAGTATCAACCAGTCGTTCAACGTTTTATTTCTTGCATGTAAAAAAGAAAATTTGGAACCCCAATCAAATGCAGGCACTGGTTTAATTAATGTTGATATATCAAAGCCACTTAGTATTGCATCAGTTTGTTTGTAGGTTATTAATGGAAATGCACCTGCAATTGTTAATACTGGATTATTAGGCATGGGTTGCTGATAAATAAAATTGTTGATGCTATTTGAGTATAGCAATAAATCAAAACCGAATACTTTCGATGGATGTTGGTAATTGATACCTGCCGAAATATTAATGGAATGTTCAGGCTTTAAAGAAATATCTCCTTTTTCGTAAGTGGCTGTACCATGGTGGATGCCATCACTCAATAATTCATTTACATAAGGTGCACGGCTTGCAAGGCTGATGTTGGTATTTAACTTCCAGTTTTCTGTTGGTTTGTAAACAGCATTAAAGGATGATGCAAAAGTTGAAAAATTAAAATCGTAGTTGATAGTGTCAGCATTAAATTTTAGCCTTGTAGTGTTGATGCTTTTGTTATCATACCGTAAACCTGCTTGCAATTCCCATTTATGTTTGCTCCATTTTTCAATATAATAGCCACCAAAAGTGTATGCAAAATACTTGGGTATAAAGTAGCGTCCGCTGTAACTGTTGTCTTGTTGCATTAGCGATAATCCGCCAATGCCACTAAAATTATTTTTCTTAGGATGTTCCCAACTAAAGTCTTCTGTAATGGTGTAGATGGATAAATCTAATTGTGGATTTTTGTTGGTGCTGCTTCTTACTATATCAAATTCTTTGCGATGGTTAAACTGACCAGCCAGCAAAACAGTAAACTTATGTTCTCCCATATAAAATGTAGTTTTTGATTTTAATAAATCATGCGATACATCTTGATAAGGTCGTTGTATTTTATAAGTATTCTGTCCCAAAAAAACATCATTGGGTTTGGGTGCAGCAATGGCATTTAATAAGTCAGTTAAATTACCAATATGCGACCCGTTAAATATGCCCACTTTGGTAGCAAAATGGCTATAGAAAATTTCAGTATTAAAACGTTCTTTTTTCCAACCAACAGTAATAGAAAAGTTTTTTTCTTCACTGCCAGTATTATTAAGTCGGTAGTTGGGTGTAGCTGCATTAGCACCTTTTTTAAATGTACCCTGCACTCTGTAACGAAAAGCTGGTTGTTTTTTTAATTGCTGTTCAAACATTGCAGACAAAACATATTGCCTGTTGTTGGTAAAATAAGCACTGTTTATTTCGGCAGCATAGCCGGGTTTATTTCTCAGTCCCTTTGGTTCTACCAAAATAACACCACCAATTGCATCAGACCCATAACGTAATTCATCCACACCTTTTATTACAATTAATTTATCGGCAATAAAAGGGTCTATCTCTGGTGCATGTTCATTACCCCATTGTTGCCCTTCTTGCCTTACCCCGTTATTTATAGTAAGGATGCGGTTGCTGTGCAAACCATGTATTATAGGTTTAGCAATGGTAGAGCCTGTTTGCAGCATGGTAACACCATTTATTTTACTCAAAGCTTCTGCCAATGAAAGCCCTTTTGTTTCTTCCAATGCCCTGCCGCTTAATTCTTTTTTATAGCCTGTATTGGCAATCCCTTTTTGTGCATCAACAATTACATCACCCAACACTTTACGGGTATGTGGCATTAAAATATCTATATGGTAATCTTTAGTGAGTATAATTTTCTTTACCACTGTGTCGCAACTAACATGCGTTATAATCAAGGTATATTCCCCTGCACATAATGCAGCAAATACAAAATCACCTTTTTCGTTGGTAATAATTTGTTTGCCTGTTTCTTTAATGCTTGCAGTAGCTGCAACCAATTTTTCTTTGGTATCTACATCTTCTACATGTCCAGAGAGCTTGTACACACAAGGTTGTGCAATAGCTCCATTGGCTATAAGTATAGCAATAATTATTATTAAGATTAATTTCAAAATAAATATGTTTATACAAGAAAGTTCAGCAATACTTGTTGCTGTCAAAAATTGAAGAACCGAAGGTTTGCGTCAGTTACAGAGAAGATAAATTAAGATAGGGCAGGCGGACCTTTGTTGGAAAAATGCAGGAAGGGAGATGAAAGGATTGGAAAGACATAATACTGTTCAAGAGATTGGGAAACGATATATGGGGCTTCAATTTTTATAATTGCAGCTTCAATAAAAGTTGAGTAGTGGTGAGAACATATCTTACAATTTGCATCTACTGCTTGTTGTGAAATTTCGGAAAAAGATGTTGATGTTTTTTCCTTAGATGATTTTCCTGATACAGTATTAGTTTCATAATTATGGTGATGCCACAACTGAACTGGTGTGGCAATAAAAGCATATACTGCCAGTAAAATGGCAGTTATAAAAGTTTTATATTTTCTAATTATGTTCAATTTTATGTAAAATTGTTGTAAATGTATGATTTCTCATTGATTTTCCAATGGAATATAAAAAGTGATTTAAGGATGCCCAAAAGTGGAGTTGATAGCGTTTTGATAGTTGGGTGGTGGGTGGGCTTTGGTGTTCAGTAAAGATAGTTTGCTGAAGTGTCGAACAAATGATGATGAATATTCGTATGCTGGGGTGGGTAGGCTTTGCGTTGGCACAAGGCAGGCTCTTTTGCAAGGCTTGCTTTTGTGTGTTGGCTTTGTGTGCCTTGCAAATGTGCCTGACTTGGTGCGTTGGGTCGTGTTGGCAAATTCTTGGATGCTTGAATGGTTGTAGGATGTCCAATAGGGTGACGTACAACGTTCAGGGCTTGCCGAAGTGGGGGAAATAGGATTCCGTCCGCCCGGCTAACTGAAGCTAAATTTATAAATAAAAGCTGATGATATGCACATAGCTAAATTAATAACGTCAAGCTGGATATGAAGCCAAATTGAAAAACCAAAAGTTGAAACACGGCTTCCGTCTGCCCCCATTTTGGCAAACCCCCTGTTGTACGTTCGCCCTTCCTCCTCGGTCATATATAATGTGGGTCTGTGTCCAGCCGCAGAGTGTTGCCAGTGCGTTGGCACAAGTCAGGCTCTTTTGCAAGGTTAGCTTTTGTGTGTCGGCTTCGTGTGCCTTGCAAATGTGCCTGACTTGGTGTGTCCGCAATTGAGTACTTTTGTAAAGTAAAATAATTTTTTATCTTCTATGCCTTTCCTTTATTACGAGCTTTTCTCCAAAGCATAAGCCCAATTATTACAACAATAATTTGCGACATAGCAGCAAACATGGTACTAAAATCTCTCCAACTTTTGCCTGCAAAGTCCATGAAATGATGCTTGTGCAAGAAAGCAAAACTGAACCCTTCAATTAAATCGTTATCGTTTACTTTTGCTGCTAATTTACCTGTACTGGTTTCTACATACCAACGTTGTTTACTGTTGTATGGATAATTTACTTTCCACACAGGCAAACGCTTGTTTACAAAACCATACTCACCTTCAAACTTTGTGATTACTTCTATTGATGTAGTATCTTTCTCAGCATTTTTACTAAAGTTACTCGCTAAATAGGAAGCATATTTTCTTTCTCCATTTACTAATGGCTGGTAAGTTGTGCTATGTAAATAAATTGTAGATGGCGGAGGAACAGTTTTATCTTTCATCACATCACCTCTAGGATTCTCTTTGTCATTTTTTATATTTGCATTAAATGATTTTTTTGAATATACCTGCCAATAAGTTTCGTTATCAATTTTCACAACGCTAAGATTAGTAAGTTGTCTTTCGCCAAGCGATGCAACAATTTTAGCATAATCCATAGAAATATTAGCTGTTTCAAAAGTATTGCTAACATAAAAACTATCCCTATAGTCTGTTTCCAATTTTTCTAAAGCATGAAAAGCTCCACTTGCTGTAAACATTAAAGTAAATAGCGAAAAAACTAATGAGGTCCAACGGTGATTAAATCTTGCTTTTACAGTTGTGTTACCCGCAACTTTTTTAGATTTGGTTGTAAAGAAAATATATAAGCCCATAAGTGTAGTAGCAATAGCAAGTAAACAAAACAATGCTTCAACTATAAATCTTCCTTTTCCTAAAAAACTTAACCAGCTCCATGTATGAAACCAGGCAAAAATGGTATCAAACACTTTTCGTTTGTTATCCATTGCAAATGCAAAACGGTCTTGGGTAGTTTCTACATATAGCCTTATTCCATCTGCTCTGTCAAAACTCACTTTATAGGCGGGCAATAACCTATTTATATTTTTATAATCTTCATCAAAATTTTCAATAAATGTTGTAGATAATACTTTTGCTCCAGTAGTATCATTCATAATAGCAGCTGTAGCATTTACACAGCAGTCGTGTGTTGCCTCTGTTTCTTTTTGTAGCTCTTGATGCATTATAGTACTTGTACTTGCCAATAATGGCTTCTCAACTTTTTTTACTCCTTGCAAAAATTGTTTGGCAATATACCGGGCATATAAATCGTCGCCATTTTTTAGGATTTTACCTGTTTGTGTGCTAATGTATTGTAATACTTTATTGTTGGGCAATTGTATTTGGTAAAAATAATTGCCTACCATTTGCACTATCCTAAAATTAGCAATTGCTGATACTTTTTGTTGAGCCAATGCCGTTTGTAAAGGCAGTTTTATTTTACCGCTATCTATTGCTTGTGGTGGTAGAAATTGTGTACCTACTTTTGGGCGAAACGTGGTCATTATAGGGTGCATAAAACCACTTAATGCCCATAAAAAAACGGGTATGGCAATAATTAAACTTGTGGTTCTATGCCATTTATAAATATTTTTTCGTAACATTTTTTGTTTTTTAAGAAGCATTACACTCTTGCAAAACCCTGCCCAATAAGGAACAAACAATACAAGAGTGCAATGCCAGTGAGGTAATTAAAGAACTACCACTTGATTAAAATTTATTTTTTTCCTACGAAATTGTACTGGATACCAAATACAAAAGTTCTTGGAGCACCTGGATTAAAAGTTGTACGGTCGACTGCATTATTACCCCTTGAAGCGGAGTTAGCAAAAAGTTCGTTTGTAATATTCATAATGTTAGAATATACTTCTATTCCTTTCCATTTGTACCCAACTCTAAAATTAAAAAGGTTATAGCCCTCGTATTTTACTGTATTAATTTGGTTTTGATACCAACCCGAAACATACTGCCACTCTAAAGAAGTACGAAAATTTTTAAACCATTTTGGATAATAGGTAAACTCTGTATTCCAACTCCATCTTGGTGAACTTGGCATTTCGAAACCGCCAAGATTTTTGAAATTGTCGGCAGGGTTTTTACTTATTTCAAAATCTTCAAATCTGTGTAATGCTGTTGTTCCACCAAATCTAAACCAGAATTGTTCGTTGGGCTTTGCAGTTATTCCAAACTCTATGCCTCTGTGGAGTGTTTTACCAGCAGATTGAAAGTCTGTTGAGTTATCGGGTTGGCGAATGTTCAACAACTCATTTCTTCCATCCATTTGGTAAAAAGTTACATCAACATAAATCTTATTTTTCAAAAGTGAAGCCCACCCACCAATTTCATAATTATTAAAATAAGCCGGGTTTAGGTTTGTATAAAATTGAACTGGGGTTGTGTTAGGTCTTGGTCTAAAAATAGCAGTTAAAGAAGGTGGGGAAAAACCTTGAGAGTAGTTAGCATAAATACCTTTACCTCTTCCTAAATCATAGGTTACACCAACTTTTGGTGTAAATCTTTCGTAGGTAATATTGCCAGATGTGTTGTTAACATTATTGGTATAATCAAGATCCATCACATCATAACGACCACCAATTGAAAATCTGAGTTTACTTAAAGGTTCAAAGTCATACTGCACGTAGCCTGCATAGTTTTTTATGTCTCCGTTATAATTAGCTATTGGCAATTCTGGTCGCTCCCTATCAATTGTGTACTTTTCAACAAACCTATTGGTAGGGTCAAGTTTTGCTTTTAAATCAATTCTGTAACTCCAATAATCGTTTTTAGAAAGATCTAACACACCTCCAACGATTAGTTTAGAGTTTAGAAAACTAAACTTTTGGCTGTGCTGTGCTATTACCCCATAACTTTCAAAATTGTTTGAGTTAATTTCACCTCTAGCAGTTGTCGCTCCAGGCGTCCATCTTATTCCATAACTAGGGTTTTGACCGTGTTTATTGTTTCTTTGAAAGAAAGTGATAAAAGATTTTGAATTGGTATTCCAGTCATGTTCTAATGTTAAACGAGAACGGGTAGCATCTGATTTTCTGTAAGTAAAATCTGATGCACTGACATAATTTCTGCTATAAAACATTGTGCTATCTACACTACCAGCCATTTGAGAATAATACTTTCCATAAATTATACTACCAATCAGTCGTGTTTTTTCAGTGAAGTTATACTCAAGCCTTGCGTTTATTGAAGTTTTATCATAGTCAGATGCTGCCATCCAAGAATTGGTTTGTTGGCTACTTAAGCCACCAATATAAAACCCAAACTTTTTAATTTTGCCACCAGCTCCAAATTGTACCCTGCGAAATCCCCAATTGTCAAACTGTACTCCAACTTTTGCGGTTGGAACCAATGTAGGTCTTTGCATTATAAAATTAACTGCACCTCCAACTGCTTCAGGTCCATAGATTGAAGAAACTGGTCCTTTTACCACTTCAATACTACTGATAGCAAATTGATTAATCTCCAATAAAGCGTTGTGGTTAAAAACACCTAATGGTCTAATTGGTACACCATCTTCCATGTATAAATAATAGGCACTTGTACCCATTGGTTGACGTATCGCCATTCCGTGTTGCTCATTATTATAGCTTGGCATAATTACACCTGGCGTTTTATTGATTAATTCAAAAACCATACTTGCTTTTGATTCGTCAATTAACTTGGGTGATAACTTAGAAATAGCAATTGGGCTTTGGGTTCTAAGTCCTGCCTCTCTATTGGTTGTGATTACAACAGATTGCAATTGTTGTGCATTATTGTTAAGAGAAATTACTAAATTTGGTTTACTAGCAACTACTAATGTTTGATATCCAATGAATGATATTTTTAGAGAATCTGTTGTGTTTTTTAATGTAATATTAAATTCCCCCTCATTATTACTTGTCGTAGATTGTAAACCAGAAACTGACTGAACTGATGCACCAACTATTGGTTCTTTGGTTTCATTATCTAAAATTTTACCATTAATTGTTTGTGCTTGCACATTTACGAATAAAAATGTTGCAAGTATTGTGTATATAAAATTTTTCATTGATTGTTAATTAATAAATGTTTTGTAGGCTGTATAAGCCATTAGAGAAAATAAAATGATAAGGATGCCTGTAACAAGCCACTTACTTCGCTTTAACGCAGCAGCACGTTCAGCATCATTTTTAAAATGCTGTACCATAAAATTATTTAGGAATAAAAAATATAATACCTGTGTATGGTATTTTATATCTGCGGTGGATGGAAAATAGAATCGGTACAGTTGTAAGAATAACTGCTTTCTATCTGTGGAAAGCGTTGTTTAACAATTATTATTCTATAAGCCTTGTCAACGGTTGCATAGAAAGATTTTGAGGAAAGAAGTATCTCATTCTTATTTTCTGCTTTTCTTTCAGGGTTTTCTTGGTCTTTCTTTTCTTCTTGCTGTAACTTTTTCATCATCTGGCATTTGCCTTTACAGCTCAGTTTGGGCTTTGCCTTGTTCACACAATTCTTGGCGTATTTCGAAGTGTTGGTATAATAGTCAGCCATAACAAAAGACTTGCTGAATGTTTGAGCAAGTAAAGCTGCAAACAAAATAATTGCAGTAATCTGTCTATATGTTATGTCTAATTTCAAAATTTTTGCAAATGTAAGTTCAAATGTTTAAAAACAAATCGATATTAAGTATTGTTTTTTCTATTGAGTGGTGGGTTGGCTTTGGTGTTCAGTCTTGTAATTTGCTGATGTATTTTGTTGAAGCCGATAAGAATTCCTTCCGCTGGGGTGGGTGGACTGTGCGTTGGCACAAGGCAGGCTCTTTTGCAGGGTTGGCTTTTGTGTGTCGGCTTTGTGTGCCTTGCAAATGTGCCTGACTTGGTGCGTTGGGTCGTGTCGGCAAAGTCTTGGATGTTTAAATGTTTGCAGGATGTCGTTTAGGGTGACGTACAACGGTTTTTGGGTTTGCGAAGGCGGTGATTTTACCACCAAACTACCAAGGAAGAACCGATGTATAAATATAGTAAAAAAATGTCAAACGAAGCGATAAGCCACCGCTTTTGCAAACCCAATGTAATGGGCTGGCATATTTGATAAACGTGGTTTTAATTACTAACTAAAATCTTTTGTCGTGGTATAGAAAAACGACTATAATAATATGAGTAAAGTTCAAAAATTTTGGGTTGTAACAAAACCAACAAAA
>CANLAE010000034.1 GCA_947488765.1 Chitinophagaceae bacterium
GTTGTAGCATTTAATATAGTTGGATTCTGGGTAGTGCTGGTAAATCCTGAGCTCGCTGTTGTTGTCCAATTATAAGTAATGCTGCCTATACTTGTTGTACTCGCATTTAAGTTCAATGTAGTACCACTGCATATCGGTGCATTTGTTGTAGCTGTTGGCGTTGCAGGTGGATTAGGATCTGATAATGTTATAGGACCGGCAATCGTATTTGACTGACATCCTCTTAATACCACACTAAAATTGGTATAGGTTCCCGCAGATAAATTAGCTATAAGTATATTACCACTTGCATCAGCTGTTAAAGTTAATGCAGCTTGTGCTACCCCATTCTTACTATAATTTACAGTATAGCTACTATCTTTTGTCAAGCCGCTTAATGTTATCGTTCCTGTACTTGTATTACAATTAGTTGGATCTGTTTTTGTTGTACCAGTTAATACAGGTGTTGGTTTTATCCAAACACTGATTGTTCCTGATAATGAACTACAACCACTTGCTTTTGATGTTATAACCAAACTATAATTACCACTTGCAGCTGTTGTGACATTTAATAAAGATGTGTCCTTAGAATAACTTGTAAATGAATTCGGTCCCGACCATAAATAACTCAAAGTACTTGGGGCTCCTGTAAAGGTTGAGGTTGATGTAAGGTTTAACGTACTGCCTGAACATACCGGAGAGTTGCTGCTTAATACTGGTTTTGCAGGTGTTGAATCTACAACTACTACTACATTACCTGGTAACGACTTACAACTGTTCAATGTTGCTATTACACTGTAAGTTCCACTATATGCCGTTGTAGCATTTAATATAGTTGGATTCTGGGTAGTGCTGGTAAATCCTGAGCTCGCTGTTGTTGTCCAATTATAAGTAATGCTGCCTATACTTGTTGTACTCGCATTTAAGTTCAATGTAGTACCACTGCATATCGGTGCATTTGTTGTAGCTGTTGGCGTTGCAGGTGGATTGGGGTCTGATAAGTTTATCGGTCCTGCAATTATGTTAGAGATACATCCGTTTAAAGTAACAAAAATATTGGTATAAGTTCCTGCTGTTAAACCTGTAATTGTTAATACTCCACTAGAATTGCTGGTAAAAGTTGCTGTTGTGGCTAAACCATTTTTAGTAAAATTCACGGTATAAGAAGTGTTGGCACTTAACCCATTTAATACTATTGTTCCTGTAGACGAGTTACAGCTTGTAGGATTCGTTGAAGTGGTTGAAGTAATATCAGGTGTTGGTTTTATGGTAACAGTTACATTACCTGCTGTTGATGTACAAGTTCCCAAGGTTGCTGTAACACTGTAACTACCACCAGCTGCTGCCGTTACATTACTAATTGATGGACTTTGCAAGGCACTAATAAAACTATTTGGTCCAGTCCAGGCATAACTTACACCAGATGTGGTGGTACTTGTATTTAAGGTTAAAGTGCTGCCACTACAAACCGGGCTGTTGCTAGTAGCTGTTGGCTGAACTGGTGTTTGATTTACCACCACTGCAACACTACCTGGCAATGAGACACAACTATTCAAAGTGGCGGTCACATTATAAGTTCCTGTTCCTGCTACTGAAATATTGCTAATGTTTGGATTTTGTGAAGAGCTGGTAAAACTGTTTGGACCACTCCAAGCGTAACTAACTCCAGGCGTAGTACTGCTGGCTGTTAGGTTTAATATATTACCACTACAAATTGGTGTATTGGCTGTGGCTGTTGGTGTTGCTGGTTTTGGGTTTATTGTTACAGTAAAGCTTGAAGGAGTGCCATTACAGCCATCTTTTGTAGCAGTAATTGTATAGGTTACAACTGCTGGTACCGAACTGGAGTTGTTTACCAAAACATCACTGATGCTACCCGATCCGGTTGCTGTATTGCCTGATGCACTACCAGCTGTTACAGAAGAGGTATAGTTGAAAGTAAAAGCACCTTGCCCTGTTGGCGATGCAGCAGGGCTGTAGTTAAATGTTATACCACTGCAAATTGTTTGATTACTTGCATTCGTTATTTTATTTTCTGGCCTGATTGTTATTTTTCTGGTATTGGGAACTACCGGACAAACATTGCCAGCTGGTGGGGTTGCTGTAAATGTTAGTGTTACAGTGCCAGATGCTTTATCACCAGATGAAATATTGTAGGTAGGGTTTGCAGCAGTATTTGAAGGAGAAAAACTGCCTGTTCCACTGGTTGTCCATGCTATGGAATAACCGGCCGGACCGGAGGATACCCCTATTAGGTTAATGGTGTTAATGTTGAAACAAACAGTAGTGTCTATTCCTGCATTGGCAGTTACAGGCTGATTGAATGTGATTTGCTGCGTGGCCGTTGCACTTCCGCAACTGCTGGTAAATAACAGGGTTATGGTATAAGTTACATTGTCATTAAACTGAATTTGCGGGTATTGTGAACTTGCACTGGTGCCTCCAACAAAATTAAAACTACCACCGGTGATCGTCCAGGCATATGTTTCCGGAGAACCTCCAGTGGTATTGAAATTGGGTTTGTGGTTGAGATCCGTCAAAAAGTTGATTGTTTTCGGTGCGCTGCAATAGGTTTTATTTGAAGGAAATGAAACAGTAGGAACACCAATGATGATAACTTTCTTGCTAATGGTTTTATTTCCGCAAACATTACTTGCTCTCAGGTTAACTAAATATCTGCCGGGGCCACTTGGGGTAAGAAAATTAAAAGTGGGTTCCGGAGCTGTGTTACTTGAAATAGTATAAATTACCCCTGAAGAAATAGTTGATCCAGGAGTAGACTCATAGGAAACAGACCAGGTATATGAATTAGGACCACAAAGTACAGCAGGAGTTAAATTACTGATGCCAAAACTCTTTGGTGCACAAGCCACAATAGAATCTTTCAAAACTCCCTGGTCATCAAATAAAAAATCAGCAGAAGTTATTGAAGGTTGTATACAAATAGTTTTGGTAATTGATACTATCTGGCATGACCCGTTATCAACGGAAAGTTTTATACTATAAAAACCAGAAGTTGTAAAAACGTAATTTAAATTAGGAGGGGTTGCTACTAAATTTGATTGGGAAACCAAAACTCCATCAACGTACCACGAATAGTATGCTAAACTACTACAAGCTGGTCCGTTTTGAGATAAACCTGGATCAGTAGTATTTGTAAAAATTATATTTGTATTTACGCATCCCGGACTAATGAAATTGAAGTCTGGGACTGGTTTTTTAAAAATTTTAGCTCTAGTAGTTACAATAGGTTGATCACAATTTTGAAGTATACCAGTGGTAGAGTAAAACGTATTAATTAATGATGTTTGTACGTTAAATCCAATACTTGTTTGTGAACAAGAAGTGCTATTGTATAAATGTCGTATCGCTCCATTAGTTGATAAAAGTTCGCAATGTTTATAAATCTCAGTCGCGGTTCCATCACCCCAATCGAGTTTATATTTTTGCAAAGGAAAATTATCACCAATACCGTTTGTTGAATCTATGTTAAGGTTAAAAGACAAGGTATCAGGCAAACAGCCAACTTGTTCTCCATCAGTCGATAAAGTTAACCTATTGGGTGAGTTTATTATGTTATAGGCCTTCGAACTAATTACACCACCATTACTTGCTTTGATGATATAAGTAAAATAGTTTCTTGCAAGCGTTAATGTTGTCTGATTAGCGGTAAATATCGGATTTGTCACCACACCAGTTTTTTCATTAATAAAATATGAATTAACCACTGATCCTGATGTTGACTGGTTATCAATAATAATTTGATTATTATTTAAAGACCCAGAGCACCAACCAAAATATAATTGATCGCTTAAAATTCTAGAGGGTGATGTATTAATTTTAGCCAATAATGTGTTTGATGAAGCTACTACTTGTATGTTTGAGGTGGTAGTTGAGGAAACAACTGCAGGGATTGTGGATTCTATCCTTAGTTGATAATTTCCGGGTTGCAATGTAGAAGGAATGGTACCATTTATAAAGGTTGTGAAATAGGTATTAAAAGATCCAATCAATTGTTTGGTTGTAAAACCATCATTGGAAATATATAGCTGAAAAGAATTCCCATCTGCGAAGCAACCAC
This sequence comes from Chitinophagaceae bacterium, assembly GCA_947488765.1. Taxonomy (GTDB): domain Bacteria; phylum Bacteroidota; class Bacteroidia; order Chitinophagales; family Chitinophagaceae; genus UBA1930. The sequence goes on from CANLAE010000034.1 coordinate 4,061, forward strand.
TCACTTTAAAAGGTACCGCAATGGTTGAATTTTGTCCATATGATCCCACTTGGAAATTAGTGTTATCTATAGTAATACTCTGCCCCAATCCTATAAACCCTATTAATAAGAATAAAAATAAGAAGTAAACTTTTTTACCCATTATATTTTTAAGAAAAATATTTTTCATAGTTCAGGGGATTTGGTATAAAATAGAAATCAAATAAACTCTATAGTCTAGAATAAATAAGGACAGTAAAAATAATAAAATAAACAATACAGTAGTAAATATTATAAAACCTAAGATGTTATTATAAATAGCTAATATGGAATTTAGTTAATAATTATTTTGTGCAGTTAATCACACAAATACTCTTCGTTTTTTGAGTGGATATAGCCCAATTATTATTTATCTAGTACTAAAAATGTGGGCTAAACTTAAAATAAAAAATCATAAGCACACGATTTAACGATGTGGAGCCGAAGGGAACACTTTTATTCGATTTCAATACAACCCTCAAAATACCAAAAATACTCAAAAATTCCTCTACAATTCAATGATATCAATACTTTCAGAAAAAATAGCAAATTGAATGAGATTGAATGAAATTGAACTATGTGGGCTAAATGTGGGCTAGAATTTCCTACATTTGTAGCATGGCTACAATCAACTATATTATACAAGGAGATGCTAAGCCATCTAAAATTTTTATTCGGTTCAAGGATGGAAGAAATATTGATTTAAAGGCAAAAACAAATTATTCAATTAACCCCGAAAACTGGAGTAAAGCAAAAGGTCAGCCGAAAAATTTAAAAGAAGCAAGTTTAAAAAGATTGAATGAAGACCTCAATAATTTAAAAACAAACTTACTTAACCACTTCAACAAATTGGTGGCTACTGAAAGTATTGACATTAAATGGCTGAAAAATTTTTTAAATCCTAAACAAGAAAAATCAGAAACTGCAGTACCTGAAAAATTAATTCCTTACATAGATTATTATTTGTTACATAAAAAAAGTTCATTAAGGCTAAACTCCTACAAAAAAATAAATGTGTTTAAACATTTGCTAGAACGATTTGAAAAAACAGAAAACAAAACCATTGAAATTAAAAATGTAAATGCAGACTTAAAACTTCGATTCGAAAAATATTGTATAGCACAGGGCTACGCTCCTAACACCATTGCAAGAGCAATAAAATTCATTAAAACAATTTGTTACCATGCACGTGATAATGGCTTAGCCACCCACTTCCAGCTGAATAGTATCAAATTCAAATTTGAGAAAGTTGATAAAATTTTTTTAACAAAAGAGGAGATTGAAAAAATCATAAATACAACCTATGAATATGACTATTTAAATAATGCCAGAGACTGGTTGGTGATTAGTTGCGAAACTGGTCAACGTATTTCTGATTTCATGCTTCTTACAAAAGAAAAAATCAGGTTGCAAGATGGAGTACAATTAATTGAATTTACACAAATCAAAACAGAAAAAATTATGTCCATACCACTTAGTGGTAAGGTGAAAAAAATATTAAAGGCAAGGGGTGGTGAATTTCCAAGAAAAATTACAGATCAACGATACAATGATTACATAAAAGAAGTATGCGAAATTGCAGGTATCAATCAACCTACTAAGGGCAGTAAATTTAGTAGAGAAACTAAAAGAAAAACGAATGGAACTTTCCCAAAATTTGAACTAGTAACTTCCCATATTGGAAGACGCTCATTTGCCACAAATAATTACGGAATTATCCCAACTTCATTATTAATAAATGTTACAGGTCATGCCACAGAGGCAATGTTTTTAGAGTATATTGGAAAGACAGTAACAGAAAAAGCAATTCAATTAGCAGAATATTTTAAATAATTTTATTTATGAAAAAGTATACCTACAACGATTGGTGGAAAGGAATTATTTGTCCAGCAGATGACAATGCACCCGAAGGTCTTATTAAATGGAAAGATATTGTTGCAACAGATATCATTAAAATCAAAGAAAAACAAAAAGAAATATTTGATTCAGAAGCAGAAAAATTATTTATTGATTTGAAGAAAATTTTTATTGACCGAAAAAACAAATCAAAGGAACCTTACTTTTTAATTGAGAACACATTAAACGAAATCAAAGAAATTTTATTTGGTAAGGTTCCTAAAGTAGATATGATTGTAACCGATTATTTAGAATTAAGAATACCACAAACAGAGTACAAGACATTAAGAAATTATATTAAAAATATTTATGAAAATGGGATGAGTATAAACTACAACTTAATATTTAGTCCCAATCATGCACTCAAACAACTTAATGACCCATTATTTGATGGTGAAGGATTATATAGATTTTATAAATGGCTAGATAAACTTTCGAAAGAAACCGATGAATTTTCAATTAATGACGGGAACCCCTTTCCTGAAATTTTTAGAGATAACGATTCATACAAATTATATTCAGAACTCAAAGAAAAATTGATAAAAAACAATTCATTAATTACTTGTCATTCATTTATTTATCATACTCTCAAATACAATAACCACTTAAAAGACATTAGGCAAAAAGCATATATTGACTTTCTAATAGAAAATGAAGGAGTAACAATCCTAGCAAATAGAATTATGTCAAGGAGAACTGATTATTTAAAAGTATTATTGAAAAAGCATTTCCCCCACCTAAATCAATACTAAATAGCTTGGTCTAAAAAAAGACCATTTTGTCACCTATTTTAGACCAATAGGAAATCCAAAGCAATTATTGTCATTACTAAATTGCATCTATAATTTTTAGTTATGATGCAATCTACTATTCTACATAATCTTACACCTGAACAAATCGGTTCAATGTTTGATGAACTTAAGAAATATATCAGTTCACTTAAGTTGCAAATGAGTACCCCAAAGTCAGATAAATATTTGACTCGCCAAGAAGTTGCAACAGAATTAAAATGTGATTTATCTACAGTACACAACTGGACCAAAGCAGGTATTCTAATATCATATGCAATTGGGAACCGAGTTTATTATAAGCAATCTGATATAGAAGCTGCAATGATACCATCATCAAAAAAGAAAAATAGTAACTAATATTTAATAACATAAAACCAAAAAAAAATGGCAATCAATTTAAATCATGGCAACCGGCTTCGTCCACCAGAAAAGGCTTACGAAAGAAATAAGCAGCGTTCAAGAGAAAACTATGCAAAAGCAATGCTGGCAATTAACCCCTATTGGCTAAATGAAAAAATAATACGAGAAGAGGTTAATTTGAATGGAAGAATGTGCATCATTCCTCATTTACAATTAATAGATAAAGGTCTTAAGCCAAAACTTTACTCAGCACAAAGAACAATCGAAGGCGAACAAGTATTTATCATGAAAAATCACGGCTATTCATTAACAACCGATAAAAATTTTAAACTATGGAAAATCTAATTGGACTTATGGAATTAAATGAAATGTACAAGATGGTATATCCAAATTTACATTCACAAAATACAGCAGCACCTTCAGTGCAAATACCAACATTGGTGCAACCTAACATACCAAGTAGCATACCCTCTGCAACAAATATTGATCCTTTGAAAGTAGCATTAATTTTTGTAATGGGCGCAGGTACATTTTATTTAGGGTATCAAATTGGAGAATATTTTATAAATAGATCTAATAGAGGTTGCGGTTGTTAAAAAATTGATATCCAATTATTCGATACAACTGCTATCTATAAATGATGATACTTCCGGACGGGACCTGAATTTTTCGCTGTAACTTACTGAAATCAGTATAATACAAAATAAAATTGCATAATTTTTAATAATCAAGAAGGCTACACTAAAATCCTTAACACAAAAGAATATAATTTCAGATTTGACAACTATATATTAAGATTTTAATCATAATAATATTTTTTTTGTTATTACAGAATATCTGTATATTCAAGTTTTAAAACCGTTCCATGTTAGTACAACTATGTGACTGACATGGCGAAGCATAAAAATGAATTGGAAAGCTGCCATCATAAATCATGATAAAGAAAACAGAATTGCTGTTTATTTTGAAAAAGACGAGACACTTAACAATCGTATTAAACAAATCAATGGTGCACGATGGAGTAATACATTAAAAGCATGGCACTTGCCCGATACAGAATCAAACCGATTGCGATTTAAATTACCATTGGCTGCAGATTTTTTACCAAATACAGAAGGATTAGCAGCTTTACAACAATTTAAAAATTGGTTAAAATCGAGGCGATACAGTAAAAATACTATTGTTACCTATTATGATGCCATGAAATCTTTTTTAACTTTTTACAACAAAAAACCTTTTGTTGAAATTACCAACAACGATGTAATTGAGTATAATAACAATTACATTCTAAAAAATAATTTATCGGCTTCATACCAAAACCAGATTGTAAATGCAATAAAACTATTTTTTAAAACGGTGCATGAACGGAAGATTGAAATTGAGAAAATACACCGCCCCAAACGTTCGAAGGTATTACCAAATGTATTGAGTAAAGAAGAGGTTAAATTAATCTTGAATGCACATAGCAACATTAAACACAAAATGATGCTGAGTTTAATTTATAGTTGTGGATTACGATGCGGTGAGTTGTTAGCATTGAAACCTAACAATATAGATTCGAAAAGAAACATTGTTTTTTTGAAAAATACAAAAGGAAAGAAAGATCGTATTGTGCCTTTGAGCCCCAAAATATTAGAGATGCTTAGAGATTACTATAAAATGTATAAACCCAAAACCTGGTTGTTTGAAGGGCAACAAGCTGGCAATCAATATGACAGCAGAAGTTTGCAACAAATTTTAAAACAGGCATTACAAAAAACGGGTACTACAAAGCCGGTTACTTTACATTGGTTGAGGCATAGTTATGCAACACATTTATTAGAAAGTGGAACAGACTTAAGATATATACAGGAGTTACTGGGTCACAATAGCAGCAAAACCACTGAAATTTACACACACGTTAGTACAAAAAGCATACAGCAAATAAAAAGCCCTTTTGATGATTTATAATTATATAACTATATTTGAAAAATACGCTACTATGTAGCGCATATACACCCAAAAATGGGTGGATAGACGAATATTTATAGCGCATATATACAAGTTA
>CANLAE010000035.1 GCA_947488765.1 Chitinophagaceae bacterium
CAATACTGTTACAAATTAAGTTGTCGGTAATCCTTGCCAACTCCATAATAATCACACGTAAATAATCAACACGTTTTGGCGTTTTTACTTGCAATAATTTTTCGCAAGTCATATGCCAACCCATATTATTGATAGGCGAAGAACAATAGTTCAAACGATCGGTAAGCGTAGTAATTTGGTACAAAGGTCTGCGTTCGGCAATCTTCTCAAATGCACGGTGGATATAGCCTACAGTTTGTTCGGCACTTACAATGCGTTCTCCATCTAACTCAATAATATTTTGAAATACGCCATGTGTGGCAGGGTGAGTAGGTCCTAAATTAAGCGTTGTAGTTTGCTTTTCTATAGAGCCTTCCGGCAGTTTAATATGGTGGTGTTGTACGTCTGACATTTTTATATTTATGTTACCAACTTTTATATTTCAATGTTGCTGTTGTTGCGTCGCACACTTGTACTTTTGGTATGCTATTCAACTTGTCATTCTGTTTTAACCTCTTCCAAACATTTCATCATCTTTATCAATTCTTGTTTGGTCTTCCAACGGAAATTCTTTTCTCAATGGAAAATAATCCATCTCATCTACATTCATGATTCTTTTCAAATTTGGATGCCCAACAAAGTTTACACCATAAAAATCATAGGTTTCTCTTTCCATCCAATTTGCTGCTTCAAACAATTTTGATGTAGTAAAAATATCGGGTGTCTGAATATCTGTAAACACCTTGAAACGCACACGAATATTGGCTTTCAGGTTATGCACTGTGTAAACCATCGCTAATTCTCTGCCTTTATCATCAGGATAATGCACCGCACACAAATCAGTTAAAAAAGTAAACTGCAATGTTTCATCGTCATACAAAAATTGCAATACTTTCAAGTTGTGTTCTTTAGGTGCTTCAAAAGTGAGCATGCCAAATGGTTCTTGAAAATTGCCGACTTGATCGCCAAATTTTTCGGTTAATTTTTGTTGTATTATTTCGTTGGTCAAAGCCATTGTTTTATTTTTTTGTGCTGCCTACAATTTTCTATTCTATTCCGTAGCTATTTAATAATGCTTTGTATTGCTCAGTTCCTCTTCTTCTCAAACTTTCATTTTGCACCAAATCCTGAATGCGTAAAACGCCGTCAATAATTGCTTCCGGACGTGGAGGACAACCCGGCACATAAACATCAACTGGTATTACCTGATCAATTCCTTGCAACACGCTGTAAGTATCAAAAATTCCACCACTGCTTGCACAAGCACCTACTGCAATTACCCAACGTGGTTCTGCCATTTGTAAATATACTTGACGCAAAACAGGACCCATTTTTTTTGCAATCGTACCCATTACCATTAATAAGTCGCACTGACGTGGAGAAAAACCAACTCGTTCGCTACCAAATCTTGCTAAGTCGTAATGAGAACCCATAGTTGCCATAAACTCAATACCGCAACAACTTGTTGCAAATGGCAATGGCCATATAGAATTTTTACGAGCCAATCCTACCACATCATTCAACTTTGTTGCAAAAAAACCTTCACCTATATGACCTTGTGGCAATTCGCCTTGCATCAAGCTATCGCTTAATTTGGCTTCTTTTGGAGTGATATTAAAACGTACCGGACGCATATTTTTAAATGTTGAATGTTAATTGTTTAATGATTCATTATTTTCAATTCAAACTACTGTAAGAACAAATAATTTTTTATTTCGTTGACTGTAAAAAATTAAATGTTAGTCTTCCCACTTCAATGCCCCTTTTTTGATGATGTACACAAACCCAACTAAAAAGAAAGCAACAAACATCAGCACCGCACCAAAGCCGCTCCATCCCAATTCTCTGAAATTGACTGCATAAGGATAAAAGAAAATTACTTCTACATCGAATAACACAAATAAGATAGCAACTAAAAAGTATTTGATAGCCATTGGCTGACGGGCATCTCCATGACTTTCGATACCGCTTGTAAATGTTGCCAATTTATCTTTTGTAGCTCTTTTAGGACCAACTATTGCAGACAAAGCAAGCATTGTAGCAACGAAGCCCGCTGCAAAAATTAATTGCAACCCAATTGGTAAATAATTATCTGCATTGTTTTGATGAACTGTATCGAGAAACTGAATGAAAAGGTAGCTCATAGCATTGAAAATATGAGTGGCAAAAATAAGATTGTAAAGCATACAAAAAAACAACTCTCCTTAGTTGGGAGAGTTATTTTTTAATTATTATTCTTATAAGATTGCAAATTGACTATTTTTCATCAATTTGCAATTTTTAATTGGTCCCTTTATTGCCTGTTGGTTGTTTGGCAGGAGGATTTGTTTTGTTCAATTGTCTTGCTGAAAGTGTATTTCTGATATTGGTCATTTCTGCATCTCCAGGAATAAGCACTAATATTTTATCACAAAACTCAATTGCTTTCTCATAATCTTTTTGCTTATCTGCATAATAAATCATGGTGTAGTAATAATTTGCAATAAGTCCTTTTTTATTTTTTTCAGTATCCTTTGCATAATAATCATTCTGCAATGCCAATGCTTCTAATGCAATACCCGGATTGGTAGTAGTATCTAAAGCCTTTGCTGCACGTGCATTGTAGGCATAACCATTTGGCTTGTCGGGAAATGCTGTGATATAACCTTTTGCATACTGCATAGTAGCTGTATAATCTTTAGAAGCGAAAGCTGCATTCGTAATGCTGTAATAATCTATTTCGCTTAATGTACCTTTAAGGTCGTTGTAATTTTTCAACCATTTTAATTGTTCTGTAAAAATTTTTGCCTTGCCAAATACATCTGCACCTTGTTTTAAATAAACTAATTTATTTGCTTTAGTGGTATCGTTATCAATTGCCTTTTGCAAATAAGCAGCTGTTTTAATTTCATTACCCGGAAACTTGCTCATTACTTTTATTGCAAGTTCATAATGTGCAGATTCTATTTTTTCGATTGGTGCGGTTGCAAAGAAATTTTCTATTGCAGCTTTTGCTAAAGTATTATTTAAATTATACTCACTTTCATTACCTTCTAAAGTTCTTGTTCCAGAAGTTATTTTATTAATATAATTCACCTTCCCCCTAATATCAATATTTATTGATACTCCATATTTATCATACATCATTAACTCTTCACTACCTGATGCTGTCGTTGTCTTAGATATATTACTTGGATTTCCAAGAAAATTAATCACTTCAGTTTTTTGCATTCCAATCTTTATAATTTTAGGCTCATTTAAATCAGCAATTCTGTCGTAATTGTAAGCAAATAAAATTGACAATAAAGGAAAGGTTTTACACTCACCTGCTTCCATTGCTTTTGCTTTTTCTAAAGACTCTTGATTTTTGCCTGCTTTGAATAAATAATCGGCATAATAAAAATCAGTTTTACAATCTTTATCGGCATACTGAATGTATTTGTCAAGGTATTCTTTTGCCCTGCTGATGTCTTTATTTTGATAATACTCAAACAAACCCAGATAACTGTTAGGATACAAAGGGTCAGCAGCAATTGCATTATTATAATATTGTTCAAGCATATCTTTATTTCCCTGGCTTGCATAAATTTTACCAATGTGCCAAAAAGCATCTGCATTTTTTGGATCACGTGCAGTAGCTTCTGTGTATGCTTTAACAGCCTCACCGCCCATTTCACCACCTAATTTTTGATACAAAATACCCATGTTTACAAAAATTTCTGCAGTCACTTTATCTAATTCCCCTGCTTGTTTTAATTTGTCGATAGCATAATTTGGATCACCAATTTTACTACCGCCATCAGCATTTGCTCTGCCTATTGCATTAAGAATAGCAGGGTTGGGTTTGTTTTTATTTTTTCCTTTTGTTTCAGTTGTAGCAGTAATGGCTTGTTCAAATTTTTGTTTGGCAGCATTGATATCACCTCCTTCCATCAATTCTACATGCCCCATACCAACCCACATCCATGGATCATTGATTCCTTCCTGTAACGCTTTTTGATAGGCTTCTTTAGCTCCTTTAATATTATTATTTGCCAGTAATGCTTGTCCATACCAATATATAGTATTCACATCTTTTGCATTGGCATCGTAAGCCTTTTGGATAGTTTGTAAGGCACTCTTGTTTTTATAATAATTCAAATACTTAATTCCATCGGTAACACTTTGTGCACTTAGGAAATTTACGGTTAATACTACAGTCATTAGTAGTCCAACTGCTTGCTTCATTGTTTTATTTTTAATTGTACGCATAATCAAAAAATATTAAAATTAATTATTCCTTTATTCTACCACCTCTTCTTTTAAAATCCATTTTTGCAGGTGCCAATAATGAGCGCCTAAAAATAAGCTGTCCTCGTTCTAAACTCATAAAATTTTTAAAAGCTGTACCCAAATTCACCGCATTTTCTTTCAACACAAAAAAAACAGGCCGAGCAAGTGGATATTGTGAAAAAGTAATAGTGCTTTGACTTGGCTTAGCATAATAACCCGGTTCTGTACATTTTACACATTCAACTAATGCAAGTTTTATTTTTTTTAACTGCTCCTGTTGCTTTGGTTCCTGATTATTTCCTACCCAACTTAACCCAACAAATCCAATTGCATTTTTATTTGCAGCAACAGCATTAATTACAGCTTCACTACCGTTAGATGCTACAACATTTTTACCAAATGTGCTTCCACGCAAAACAGAATCTTGCAAATAACGAACTGTGCTTGTTGCATTTTTCCCATCCATGATAGCCGTAATATCTTCTTTTCCTACTAAAATATCTTTTATTCTTTTTATAGTAAACAAACTATCGTTACTAGTAATATTGGTAATAATTGCAACTGCATCATAAGCCAAAATATCATCTTCGGGTTTGTAAGATAATTGAGCAGTAAAATAATCTTCTTCATTCTTATTTAAGCCCCTTGCTACAATAATCATTCTAGTACTATCCTTCTGTAAGTCTTTAAAACATTCTACTTCCGGCTTATAGCTTGCAATAATATTTGCATCCGGAAAGGATGAATGATAGATACGTATTTGCTGCTCAATTACCGGTTTAAAACTTTCATCAACACTGATATATATAGTGCCGCTTTTGGGCGTATCGGTTTGAACTGCCTGATTTCTATTGTTGTTACAGGAAGCCAAAAAAATCAAAAGGAATACTATACTACCAGTGCAATGTTTCATTAATAATTTTTCTTTAATCCTCTATACAATCTAAATCCGCCATACAATAAACAGATACCACCAAACAAGTATCTGAATGATTGGTCAATATCTTCGAACTGCAATAATTTAAACCATTTAGGAAACAACATAAGCAAACTCATTCCTAAAAATAGTACCGACATGGTAAGGTCATAAATCATGCGCATCAAAGTATAACTTTTTTGTTGACGATCTCTTGATGATGTACTCATTTAACAATAATTTGAAATTGAGGAGGCAATTTAAGCAATAAATTAATCTTGATATACAAATGTTATAGGTACTTTAAAATATAATGAAACTGCTCGGCCGTTTTGCATCCCTGGTTTCCAATGTGGCATCTTATTGATTACTCGTAACACTTCATGATCTAAATCCTCTCTGCCACTTTTTATAATTTCAATTCCTTCAATTTCTCCTGTTGTTGAAATTACAAATTGAGCTACTACAACTATTTTTTGGCCAGGTTCAAAATCGGAAGGTTGTTGCAGATTTCTTTGTAAATAATGAATCAACGCTGAAATACCTCCTGGAAACTCGGGCATAATTTCTGATTTTTCCATTATGTTGTTTGTAGCTTCAATTGTATCAGAAAAATTTGTACCGTTTTCATCTCCTTTAAAAGGTTTGTCTTTTGTAAACCCTATTTCAGTAGTAATTGTATCGCCTTTTGATTCTTTACCGTCTGCCAAAGAATTTAAAATTTTATCAATTGTACTCATGTTATTGTTGGCTTTTTTATCAGGCACAATTTCAGGAGGGGCAGTTGCGGCTGTAGCCAAGTTTTTATTTTGTATTTTCTTTTCGGCAGGTTTTTGCAAAGGCTTCGGATCATCTTTTGGTATTGTGTATTCAACCAATACAACACCACCTAAATTTTCAGAGATTAAAGTGACTGTTTTTTTAGGTATTTTAAAACTTTGAAAAAGACCAAACACAATTACTACAAGCATCGTAAAGGCAATTGATTGTAGCATACGTTTGTTGTAATTTTTTCTTAGTTCATAAGCTCCGTAAGCTTTGTTTTTATTTTCAAAAAGTAAATCAAGAAAGCTGCTGTTTAAGATTTTTTCGGGTAGCATAATTGTATTATTTAAAGGATGAAAAAATAAAACCTGCAGGGTTTAATACTAAGATGCATCAATTAAAAAATTGCATATTGTATTTGCAAAAAAGAAAAAAATTGTTTCAGTTATATTTGCTGCTATGAAAGTATTAATGGTTTGTTTAGGGAATATTTGCAGAAGCCCATTGGCAGAAGGAATATTGCAAAGCAAAGTCATTCAACATAAATTGGATTGGCAGGTAGATAGTGCAGGAACGTCAAATTACCATTCTGGAGAAGCGCCTCATGAATTATCTCAGAAAGTTGCATTACATTATGGAGTAGATATCACTCAACAAGTTTGCAGACAATTTGCAAAAGTGGATATACTAAAGTTTGACAAAATATATGTAATGGATAAAAGTAATTATAAAGAAGTTGAACGAATTGCGGGCATATTATGGGATGCAACAAAAGTTGATTTGTTGTTGAATGAATTATATCCTAAAGAAAATAGAGAGGTACCCGACCCTTGGGGCGGAACTGAAAAAGATTTTCAAAATGTATATCAAATGATTGAAAAAGCTTGTGATAAAATCATTCTTAAATACACCTCTAATTAAATTATAAATAATTCATCTGATATTTGTTTGTATGAAACCAAGTTTACCACAAGGAACAAGAGATTTTAATGCCAATGTTATTGGCAAACGAAACTATATTTTTAATATAATCCGCTCTGTGTTTGAGTTGTATGGGTTTCAACCTATTGAAACACCTGCAATGGAAAACTTAGATACCCTAATGGGTAAGTATGGCGATGAAGGTGATAAACTGATTTTTAAAATATTGAATAATGGATTGGACAATATTGCAAAACATGAATCAGCAAGGCAAGAATTTGAAAAAATATTACAAGGGAAGAACACGAAAGGCATTACAGAACGTGCCTTACGTTATGATTTAACTATTCCATTTGCTAGATATGTAGCGATGAATCATGGTCAACTTACGATGCCTTTTAAACGCTATCAAATACAACCTGTTTGGCGTGCAGACAGGCCGCAGCGTGGGCGTTACAGAGAATTTTACCAATGTGATGCAGATGTTGTAGGAAGTTATAGTTTGATGAATGAAGTAGAATTGGCTAATATTTATGCAACCGTTTTTTCAAAACTTGGAATAGGAGTAGAAATTAAAATCAACAGTCGTAAAGTATTGGCTGCATTAGCTGAAATTATTGGCGGGGCTGATAAAATAATAGACATTACTATTGCTATTGATAAATTGGATAAAATTGGTTTAGAAAAAGTAAAAGAAGAATTGGCACAACGAGGTTTAGAAGAACATCAGATTAATGCGATAGAAAAATATTTGGCCATTAACGGAGCAAATGAAGAAAAAATTATTGCATTAAAAGATTTGATTGGCGACAATGAAACAGGCAAAAAAGGAATTGAAGAAATAGAATTTGTAATCAATTACCCCAAAGAAAATTTTGGAGTAACAAGCGAAATAGTTACCGACTTTACCCTTGCCCGTGGTTTGAATTATTACACTGGAATTATCTTTGAAGTAAAAGCAAAAGATGCAGAAATGGGCAGCATTGGCGGTGGTGGAAGATACGATGATTTAACAGGCACGTTTGGCGTACCAAACATAGCCGGAGTAGGTATTTCATTTGGTGTTGACAGGATTTATGATGTAATGGATGAACTTAAATTATTTCCGGATAACGTAGCAAAAAGCACCCAAGTTTTATTTTTTAATTTAGGTGAATCAGAAAGCAAAATGGCTTTTGGAATCATGCAACAATTAAGAGCAAAGAATATTCGTTGTGAGATATATCCTGACCAAGCAAAATTTGACAAGCAATTTAAATACGCAGAAAAGAAAGATATAACCTACGCAATAATTATTGGTACAGAAGAAATGAATACCAATATGGTCAAACTTAAAAACTTACAAACAGGAACACAACACAATTTTGCAGTTGAAGAACTATTCAAATTTGATTTTTAAACTTGCAGATTAAACAATGATTTATAAACTGTTTTATTGATTAAAATACAAAAGCAGCCTAATAACTAGACTGCTTTTGTATAATTGTTTGTTTTCTTAATAGGCTTTGTAAATCAACTTAAGTAATGTAGCCTTAATTTGAGAAGTTCAATCTGGCATCCATTACTTAATACTTA
>CANLAE010000036.1 GCA_947488765.1 Chitinophagaceae bacterium
TGGCAAATAGTATACCAAGCAATTTAATAATTCAAAATTGCAAAATTGTCATGACTTCAGCTAAAAAGTTCGTACTCTTGGTACCCATCCCGACATTACTTCCAAAAAGACAATCTTGCAAGAGATTGTCTTTTTGTTTTTCGGCTAAAACCCTTGTCTGTATTGATATTTCATGGAAGATAGTATTGATTCTGGAAGTGATAGAATTCTCGTTTTTTTTAATTTACTCATTTAAAAATATATATTTGTTTGTATAAATTAAATCTCAATTAAACATTTTTATATGATAATAAGCAAGATTTTAAATGTACAATCTATACTTTTGGTATTCTGTTTATTTTGTTTTAATATCAATTCTTATTCTCAAAAATTCACCCATTCTAAAGGATCATTTGAAAAAAAAGGAAATACGTGGGTTGAAAAAACAAAAGAAGGTAATACTTTTTATTTTCAAGAAAATAGTGTTGACGATAAATTTTATTACTTAAAAGACAATTCTAGAGGGACTGAATTGCAAATACCTATTTCTGGAGGATGGGCAAATATCAAATCTGGAGAATATACAACAATTGTTACATGTGAAAAAGACCCTTTAACTGGAAAGATTAATTCCAAAAAGACTGGCGGTGGTGGTCCAATTTGGAATAATTTGTATTATATAACAATACAATCAAAAAATCAAAAAACAAGTTATTCAAGTAACGATAATGATTCAAAAATAAAAAATATACACTCAACTTCACAAGAAAAAATTGAGAAACTAATTATTCCTCAACAACGAGATTGTTATAGATGTGGTAATTCAATTAAATTCAAATCTCCTTTCTATGATATTGAGAATTATGGACCTAATGGTAGCAAAAATTATTGCACACTTAGACAAGTTGTTTACGATTCTAAAGTCCCATTTAAAAAAGAAGTTATTATTATGAATTTGAGTACTTATGGGAATGACTATAATTCTAAATGGATGAGTGGTGCAGATATTTTTTGTAACAAAATATGTGCAGTAAAATACGCTTATGAGACAGGTTTAAGATTAACTAATTATTAAATTGCAAAAATCTTTGTAAAATTGTCAAGTTAATTTTTACATAAACCTAAAAGACTAAATGGAAAATCAAAAACAAGAGAGTACACAAGTAATCATTCATAAATCAGATTGGGCCAATCAATTTATAAAAATTGGTATTTTTATTTTTTTGTTGTTTGCATTAATTAAAACAAACCCAACCAAACAAGATTTTATAAAAGAGGTAATTACCGTAAAATTAAATAGTGGAGAAAACAAATTAGGCAAATCAATTGCAAATGCAATTGGACAATTTAGTTACAATAGAATTGGTGGTTTAATTGAGCCATTTGTTATAAGAAAAGATTTTATAATTTTTAGCACCTATGAAATTCAATTTAAATACAAGGATATAAGTATAAATACTTCTGCTTTTGGAATTTTGAATTATTTTTTATTCGACGATAAAGATAAGAGTAGTTCAACACCATCAAATAATGCATTTAATAATAACATTAATAAAACTGATAGTATAAAAAAAGAAACGATTGAAAAGAGTAATGTTGTAATTAATGCTGAAACCAAGAAAGCAGAAAAAAAAGTAGATTCAAAAAAAATTATAATAGATGCTGGTAATTTGGAAAGGGTAGATGTTGCATTTGGTTATTATTGGAATGGAGAATGGTATTCAAAGGGATGGTACACTGCTTATACTAATAAACCATATACTTTAACTTTTCCAACCGGATTTAATTTAAAAAATATATATTGGTATGCAAATTATCCAGGTGGTGTTTGGAAAGAAGGTGCAACTAACGAAAAATACTTTTGTATAAAGAATTCGGGTCCATTTGATTTTAAAAATCAAAACAATTGCAATAATAAAGTGGGCTTTACAAAACAGGAATTGAATAATGAATTTAATTATATGCGTTTTTATAGCCCAAGCACTATTGTACCTAATAACAGACCAAGTACTATTGTACTTCCTAATTAGTACAATGTAACAGATTCGATAGATCATGAAATTATATGATAGCACCAAAATAATTATTGATACAACAATTAATTAAGTTAACAAATAGATCAAGCTTGGATTTTTAAGTAAGTTTCCCCCAAAGTCGTCTATTTAACAGTAGATGAAATAATACAACATATTTACTGACTTAATATACCTAAAACATCCTGCATTAAAATGTTAGTACTAGCGGTACCCATCCCGACATTACTACCAAAAAGACAATCTTGCAAGAGATTGTCTTTTTGTTTTTCGGCTACAACCCTTGTCTGTATTGATATCCAATAATTTAGGTGAAACTTGAAAATAATGCGAAGCATGTGACTAAAAACGTTTGATATACTCTTGCGTTGTTAATCCAGTAATATTTTTAAAAGCAACATGAAAGGTGTTATAAGTGATAAAACCAACTTCAGCAGATAAGGATTCTATAGTATTTGTTTTTAAATAATTTGTTTCTATTAGCTTAATTGCATGATGCACCCGCACAATTTTTTTAAAATCAGAAAATGTTTCGTTGCAATGATATTTAAACACAAAGTTGATATGACTAGAAGGGATTTTTATATGTGCAGCAATATCATCAATGGTCAAATTCGCATTTCTGAATATGTCAGATTGAAATGAAGCATTTTCAATCTGGTGTATATATGTTTTTGTGTAACCATTTATTTTTTCAGCAAGTTGTATATCTCTTGTTAAAGTAATTTCTTGAAGAGGGTTTTCTGTATTCCATAATTTGGGGAGTACAAACTGACTGATAACTTTTTCAATATTTTGATTCAAAAAATTATATCCATATTGTAATTCGGGTGTTAAAATAAATTTTAAACAAATAATGATAGGAAGAATGGGTAATGAGATTGCATTATGGTTGTACCCACTACTTCCAAAATAAATCATTCTAAAAATAATGCGGAAAAGGAATAAAAGTAAGGCAGTGAAGTACAAAAATAATGTCCAGTTTTTGATTAGTTTATTTTGCGCTTGTACTATTTTAATATCACTTTTTCTGAACCAAACATTTTTATATAACAAAACAAAACCTATAATAAAGTAGAATAAAAACGATAACTGGGCTGCAGCATAAAACAATTTTAAAATTAAAGTATGATTTTCCTTATTTACAATATAGGAAATCACCATTAATATTATTAATAAAGGTTGTATTATAAAATGCAGCAACTTCTTATTCGAATACTTTTTTTCAACAACTAGCTCTTCAAAGTATAAGTATAAAAAAGGGGGTACCAAAACTAAAATAAAAGCATCTCCTGTTGATCGAGTATCGTAAGGTAAAAAGGAAGGATTAATGGCGTAAATAAAATGTAAAATACTGCGAAAAGTGGCAATTGAGATTAAAACGATAATGTATTTGGTTATGAGTGTAGGTGTATTAACTGCCTTTCTTTTGTAGATAATTATCAAAGAAATAATACATAATATAATAGAGAGGAATAAAATTAACGTTTTAAACATTCTAGCGTTTGATTATAAAGGGTCTTAAATTTCTTATGAAATATTTAAATCTATTACTAGCAAATAATTCAAGTGCAAATTACATTTTTTAACTGCTGAACTAGTGAAAATAATATAATGAAATGCAGAAAATGTATATTGAAAAGACCGAAATCAGCTTTTTATCCGTAATAATTAAAAAAAAAGCTACCAATTAGACGCCCGATTTCAAGTAGTAAGTGCAATTTTTAAAATATACATCCCTACAGAAATTACGACTAATAAAAATCAAGAAATTAGTTTTAATAATTCAATTTTTTTCATTGAAAAAAGATGCCGTGAATTATTTATCTAATATTTTGAAGGAACTTCTATTGATATACATGAAATAAAACCCGTTCTATCGTAAGCCAGATATTAAATAACAATATTTGCATGCTTCAGATCTACATAGTAAATACTATAACCACTAAAAATAATTTCTTATTAATATTTCAATTAAAATATCAAGGACAGTCAAATACCCCCTGTAATGAGAAACTTCTCCCTATCTGCAATTATACTTTTACTGTTATCATATTCTGTAAAAGGTCAGGTACCTACATTAATGTCAGGTATTTTAAATACGAGTGGGGGCAGTGAAATAATATCCGATAATTTTACTTTTGATTGGAATTTTGGAGAATCTGAAAGTACGGTAACATACTTTATAAATAACCCTTTTCCCAACAGTACATTTGGTTCAAACTGGAATTTAACCAGTGGTTTTCTTCAGCCATCAGATAGAGGAAAAATTATTTATATCTATCCTGTCCTACCTTGGGCAAAAGATGAAGTTACTATTTATCCCAACCCTACGCCAAACAAAATTTTCATCAAGTTTAAGTTGATTACTGCCGGAAACCTTGGTAAAATAAGTGTTCAACTGATAGGTAGAGATGGTAAAACTTTGGGTGAAAAACAATTCCAGCAAGTTCTTGGAATTTCTACAGAGATGTGGGATTTATCTGCCTATCCGGGAGGCGTTTATTTCTTTAGGATAATCCTAAAAGCTCCTGAAGGCAACATCGTAAAATCAGGGTCATTCAAAATAATAAAAATTTAAATAAATAAGGCACATGAAGAAATTCACATTACTATTTTTTGTACTTGCTATTTGTACAATTGTCAAGGCCCAGGTACCACAAAAGTTAAACTTTCAGGGGGTAGCTAGAACATTTTTGGGTGATCCTATTCCATCAAGAAACATCACAGTCCGAATATCTATCGTAGATAGTGCAAATTCAGGCAACATTGCATACCAAGAAACCAGAGCCGTTGTTACAAATTATGTTGGGTTGTTCAATATTATTATTGGAAGCAATGGGGCAACGAATGTACTAGGAACGGTCTCAGGAGTTAATTGGGCTACAGGTCAAAAGTTTATTAAAATTGAAATTGACCAAAATGCAGGAAATAGTTTTGTCCTTGCTGGTCTTACGTCTTTACAAAGCGTTGCTTATGCTTTGAGTGCATCTCCAGTTGGTAATGCTTCAGGAGATTTAGTTGGGACTTATCCTTCCCCAACAATAGCCAATAGTGCAGTTACAACCAATAAAATTGCTGATGCGAATGTGACACTGATAAAACTTGCCCCAGATGTAACTGCCGTAATAAATAGTAAAGTAAATATTGCTGATACCTCAGCAATGTTGACAAATCGTATTGCAAGAGATACGGTAAGCTTGAGTAACAGAATCAATGCATTAAATACTGGTTCAACAACTGCCTTAAAAGATACTGCTACAGTTTTAAGAGCAAAGATTTTATTAGACAGCAATGCATTGGCAACAAACATTAACACAAGAGTTAGAATTGCAGATACTTCAGCCATGTTGACGAATCGTATTGGAAGAGATACGGTAAGTTTAAGCTACAGGATTAATGCGTTAAACACCAGGTCAACAACTGCATTAAAAG
>CANLAE010000037.1 GCA_947488765.1 Chitinophagaceae bacterium
TTTGAAGGGAGTGCAAAGGTAGAAGCCTTTTCCAATCTACCAAATTTATATTGATAAATCTTTAAACTATTTTAAAAAATTTTATCTCTTAGATCTTACGCTTTTTAACAGCGGGGTGCAAATATAGGGTTTTATTCTTAGCAACAAAACTTGAAAACAAAATAATTAGAAAAATTATAAAACTAAGTGTTTATAGATTTAAAATATAGAAGATTTGAAGGATTAAAATATACAATTGCAAATTAGAATTCATTCAAAAATTAAAATGTAAAACCAAATTTTAAATCATCGAAAAGTAAATCTGAAATAAAATTTCAGCAAAAACAAACGATTAATATATTGTTGTACCTAATTATTTAAAAAATAAAAAACTCGATTTTATGATTTAATTTGTTGTACTGATTATATTGGTTAAATTAGAATAAAAAAATGATACAAGCAATTAAAAAATTTTTTGGCAAAGGAACAGATTACAAAAAACTGGTTGAATCAGGAGCAGTTATTATTGACGTGAGAACATCCGAAGAATACAAAGACGGACACATCAAAACATCCACTAATATCCCGCTGGATAAAATTTCAGGAAGCATTGCTGAATTAAAGAAAAAGAATAAGCCAATCATTACCTGTTGCAGAAGTGGTGCAAGAAGTGGAATGGCAAAATCAACATTATCTGCAGCTGGTTTGGAGGTTTATAATGGGGGTGCTTGGAATAGTTTGATAAATAAAATTTAATGCAAAAAGTGTATGTCAGCCAATTCAAGTTTAAAAGAAATCATACAAAGCAATAAGCCAGTGTTAATAGATTTTTTTGCGGAATGGTGTGGTCCTTGCAAAATAATGGCGCCCATTTTAAAACAAGTTAAAGATGAATTAAAAGATGCTGTAACCATTATAAAGATTGATGTTGATAAAAACCCGAGTATTGCGAAAGCATATCAAATACAAGGCGTGCCTACATTAGTGATTTTTAAACATGGAGAATCAAAATGGAGACAAAGCGGTGTTTTTCAAGCCAAACAATTACAACAAATATTGCAACAATATATTGACTGATTCAGTTTGATACAACAGAAGAACTTAGATAATCTGTTTTCATAAAAACAAAAAAAATCCTGCTGAAATTCAGCAGGATTTTACATTTAAATTAAGATTGCAAAAATTATTTAGCTTCGTTTTCTCCGCCTTCTAATTTTGCACGGATATCAGCCAATGCGCCTAAATCTCCTAAAGTAGATTTTTCAACTTTAGCTTGTACTGCTTTCACTGCCTTTTTAGTTTGATCAGCTTGTACTTTAGCTTCTTTCTTTTCAGCTTCTACTTCTTCAACTTTAGCTTGTTCCCAAATTCGGGTATGGCTTAATACGATACGTTTTTCGTTTCTGTCAAATTCAATTACTACGAATTGTGCAGTTTCGTCATTTACCAATTGTTTGCCGTCTTCTTTAAAAGTGTGACGGTTAGGAACGAATCCTTCTAAACCATAAGGTAATTGTACCAAAGCACCTTTATCATCTTTACGAGTAACTAAACCTTCGTGTATTGAACCTATTGCAAAAGTTTCTTCTAATGCATTCCAAGGATCTTCTTCTAATTGCTTGTGACCTAATTGCAATTTACGATTCTCTTTATCGATGCTTAAAATGATAACATCAATATGTTCGCCAACTTTTACATAATCAGAAGGGTGATTGAAACGTTTCACCCAGCTTAAATCGCTGATGTGAATCATTCCACCAATTCCAGGTTCTAATTCAACAAATACGCCATAAGGAGTAATGTTTTTCACCAAACCTTTATGTTTGCTGTTTTCAGGGAATTGATTTTCGATTGAGCTCCAAGGATCATTTGTCATTTGCTTAATTGACAAGCTCATTTTGCGAGTGTCTTTATCAAGTGTAACAACTTTAGCCTCATGCTCATCACCTAACTTAAAGAATTCTTTCGCATTTACAGGTGTATTAGCCCAAGTAATTTCACTTACGTGTACCAAACCTTCAACGCCAGGTTGAATTTCTAAGAAAGCACCATAATCTTCAATGTTTACAACTTTACCTTTTACAATTGTACCTTCTGCCAAACCTTCAGGTAAAACATCCCATGGGTGTGGAGTTAGTTGCTTCAAGCCAAGGCTGATACGTTTTTTGTCATCATCAAAATCCAATACCACAACATTGATTTTTTGATCCATTTTCAACACCTCACTTGGGTGAGAAATTCTACCCCAAGAAATATCGGTGATATATAATAAACCATCTAAGCCACCCAAATCCATGAAAGCACCGAAGTCTGTAATGTTCTTAACAGTACCTTCTAATACTTGTCCTTTTTCTAGCTTGCTCATGATTTCAGCACGTTGTGCTTCAATATCGCTTTCAATTAATGCTTTGTGAGATACAACGGCATTCTTAATAGTTTCATTAATTTTCACTACTTTAAATTCCATTGTTTTTCCTACAAACTGATCATAATCTGTAACAGGTTTCACATCAATTTGAGAGCCTGGTAAGAAGGTTTCCATTCCAAAAACATCTACAATTAAACCGCCTTTGGTTTTGCTTGTAACGTGTCCTGTAACTACTTCTCCAGTTTTGTGCACTTCCATAATACGCTCCCAAGCACGGAAGATTCTTGCACTCTTACGACTTAAATGTAAGTTACCTTGTCTGTCTTCTTTTTCTACAACCATTACTTCAACAACATCACCAACTTTTACACCTTGCAAGTCACGGAATTCATTTAAAGAAATCAATCCATCACTTTTAAAACCAATGTTGATAACAGCATCAGTTTTAGTAAGACCAACAATGTCACCATTTAAGATTTCACCATCTTCGATTTTTACGAATGTGTTTTCATACACGTGATCGTATTTTTCTTTTTCTTCTTTGCTGTAGTGTGCAACATTACGTTTGTCTACACTCCAGTCAAAATCGTCGTGGGCTGTTACAACCACTTCTTCTTTTACCGGTTTTACTTCAGCAACCTCAACAGGATTGTTTGTTGTCGCAGCAGCATCTGATACTTCTTCAGCACCTGTTGCTTCCTGAGCATCTGCGTTTAATTGTTTGATAAAAAAGTTCATAATAAAACCCGATGTTTTTTGAATCGGGGTGCAAAAATAGGAAATTATAGTAAACTATGCGTATCTATATACAAAATCGGATTTGATTAAAAAACAGAATAACTTCACATAAAATAAAAAAATCATGAAAAACAAATTATTTTTTCTCTTTATTCTGATTGCTGCTTGCAGTAAAAATAGTTCACACCATTCAATTGCTGTTCCGGATTTAATTCAAGCAGAGAAAACAAGAGGCAATATTTCGGGCAGAATTTTATTGTATGATGGTGAAAATATTGCTGCCACTGATAATAGCGGGATAACTGTTTCAATTGATAATAATACAGTAACTACTCAAACCGGAGCTGATGGAAGGTGGACTTTAGATTCTATTCCAAAAGGAACATATGACATAAGCTACTCCAAACCAGGCTATGGCACCGGTAAAATTATGGGGATTTTTCATGCAGCTACGAACCATGCTACTACTTTAATAGCAAGATCAGAATCAATGAATATTATTTCTTCAATAGATGTAAGTAATATTAAGACTGCATCATTTAGTTCAGCATCTTGGTTGGTAAACGCAATAAATCTTGGCTTGATACGAAATGGTCTATTTATCGAGCCAATTTTCAACAACCCAACTTCAAAGAACAAACCCATCCGATTATTTTTTTCTGATAAAAATGATGTGAGTTCCAGCAATTATTCAGTAACTGAAAAAATATTTACTTAGGGTAAAGATGAAGTGAAGAAAC